>CAWITY010000028.1:0-151531 GCA_963839155.1 uncultured Acidobacteriaceae bacterium | reverse complement strand
GTCATGTCCGCCGTTCTGCACGTCGGACAGGCTCTCCGCAGCCGCCCCAGTACCACCATTACCTGATGGATCTGGAGGCCAGGGGGATCAGCCAGGTCTCGTGCAGCGCGATCGGCCGGGACTTGAGCTGTGTGCCGGTGCAAGTCCGCAAGGACCTGCAATACACGGGCATCATCGGCAAGCCGAAGACCGGCTACTCGGTCTCTGAGCTGATTCGTGCGATTGAGACGTTTTTGGGCTGGAACAACGTGAACGAGGCGTTTCTCGTCGGGGTAGGAAATCTGGGCACAGCGCTTCTGGGGCACGAGCGGTTTTCAAAGTTCGGGCTGCGGATCGTGGCTGCGTTCGACACCGACCCGGCCAAGACCGGCCAGTGGATTCACGAGAAGGCGGTGTTGTCACTGGACAAGCTCGTGGATCTGGCGCCGCGCATGAGTATTCATTTGGGAATCATCACGACCCCGGCCGAAGTGGCGCAGCGGGTGGCGGAAGCAATGGTGCAAGGGGGCATCCAGGCTATCTGGAACTTTGCTCCCGTGAAGCTCAAAGTTCCCGAGCACATCATCGTACACAACGAAGATCTCTACAATTCGCTGGCCTCGCTTTCCTGGAAGCTGGCAAGGCGATTCCGGGTACCAATTCAAGAGAGGGAGGCTGTTTAGATGGCGTCGATGCCTATTGCTGTTGATCGCGCGGAGAAGTTTGAGAAGGTAGTCAGCATTCTCAATCACCACGGGCGCCGTCCGTCAGGACTGATTCCGATCCTGCAAGCGATTCAACACGAGTATCAATATCTGCCGGAAGAAGTTCTCACCTATGTGGCAACATCGCTGGATGTTCCTCCGGCTCGAGTCTTTGGGGTAGCCACTTTCTACGCTCACTTTGCGCTGGAGCCGAAGGGCAAGCATGTGATCCGCATTTGTGACGGCACCGCTTGCCACGTCAAGCAGTCGATTCCGGTGCTCAATGCGCTGCACGAGAAGCTGGGCACGAGCGAAAAGAGCAAGACCACGCCCGATATGCTGTTCACGATCGAGACGGTTGCCTGCCTGGGCGCTTGCGGACTGGCCCCGGTGATCGTTGTGGACGAGCAAGTGTACGGCCAGATCACGCCGGAACGCGCGGTGGCTCTGGTGGATGAAATCCAAGCTCAGGAGGCGTTCCTCGCAACTGCTTCCACGACAGTAGCTGAGCAGCCCTCAGCCGGGGAGTTCAATGACTGACGCAAAGCCTCTCTCAGTGGTAGGGCATGGAGATGGAATCTCCACCCATGCTCAGGTGCGCCGGGTGATCATCTGCGCAGGAACCGGATGCATGGCGAACGGAGCCATGAAGGTCTACGAGCAGTTCAAGAGCGAGATTGCAGCCTCCGGGCTGCGGGTGATTCTCGAACTGCGCGCTGAAGCCACCAGCGACGAGATTCGGCTGTCGAAGAGCGGCTGCCAGGGCTTCTGCCAGATGGGCCCGTTGGTCTCCGTGGTGCCCGACGGCATTCTCTACACCAAGGTGGGGAAAGAAGACGTGGCCGAGATTGTGCAGCAGACGCTGGCAGCCGGCCAGGTTGTCGAGCGTCTTCTCTATAAGGATCCCCTCACCCGGCAGAGCTGCCGCGGGTTGGAAGACAATCCGTTCTACGCTCGGCAGGATCGTCTTGTGCTGCACGAGTGCGGCTTCCTCGATCCGGAGGACATTCACGAGTTCATGCTGCATGGCGGTTACGCCGCGGCGCGCAAGGCGTTTATCGAGATGTCGCCCGAGCAGATTTGCAAGACGATCTCTGAATCTGGACTGCGGGGCAGAGGGGGCGGCGGTTTCCCCACCGGGCGCAAGTGGGACGCGGCCCGCGTGCAGAATTCGGCCAAGAAGTATGTCATTTGCAACGGCGACGAAGGCGATCCAGGCGCGTTCATGAACCGTTCTGTGATGGAAGGCAACCCGCACAGCGTGATTGAAGGGCTGATGATTGCGGCCCGCGCGATTGGCGCCAACGAGACCCTGGTCTACGTTCGTGCCGAGTATCCGCTGGCAGTGGAGCGCATGCGCCGCGCCGTGGCGGATGCGGAGCGCGAAGGGATTCTTGGAAAGAATGTCTTCGGCACCGGCTTGTCAATGAAGTGCGAAGTGATGGAAGGCGCGGGCGCATTTGTCTGCGGCGAAGAGACGGCCATGATCGCCTCCATTGAAGGGCTGCGCGGCATGCCCACGCCCAAACCGCCGTTCCCCGCGCAGAGCGGATTGTGGGGCAAGCCGACGATCATCAACAACGTTGAGACGCTGGCGCATGTCTCCCGCATTCTCAATGTGGGTCCCGAAGTCTTCAAGAGCATCGGGACCAAGGACTCGCCGGGCACCAAGACCTTTGCACTCACAGGGCACGTCTCCAACACCGGTCTGGTCGAGGTTCCCTTCGGCACGCCGCTACGCGAGATCGTCTACAACATCGGCGGCGGAATTACCGACGACGCCGGCAAGGTGTGGAAGAACGGCTTCAAGGCAGTGCAGATCGGAGGTCCTTCCGGCGGCTGTCTGACCGAAGATCACCTCGATCTGCCATTGGCTTACGAGTCGCTGCGCTCGGTTGGCGCCATGGTGGGCTCCGGCGGCCTAGTCGCCATGAACCAGGGCACCTGCATGGTGAGCATAGCGCGCTTCTTCATGGAGTTCACGCAACGCGAGTCTTGCGGCAAGTGCGTGCTGTGCAGGGAAGGAACCAGGCAATTGCTGGCCCTGCTGGATGACGTGATTGAAGGGCGGGCCGATGCCGGCACGCTGGATCTGCTGGAGAAGCTGGGACGCGCGGTGCAGGTCGGGTCGTTGTGCGGCCTGGGCAAGACGGCGCCCAACCCGGTGCTGTCAACGATGCGCTACTTCCGCAAGGAATACGAAGAGCACGTCTTCGAGAAGCGCTGCCGGACCGGCCGCTGCAAGGCATTGCTGAGCCCGGAGATCAACCAGGTCAAATGCAAGGGCTGCGGGTTGTGCATCAAAGCGTGCCCAACGCAAGCCATCACCGGAGAAAAGAAACAGCCGCACCACATCAATCCGGAACTGTGCATCAAGTGCGGCGCATGCGCCACAGCCTGCAAAATTCACGCAGTCGAGGGGATATAGCCAAATGAACAAGGTCACCCAGCCAACTTTGACGATCGATGGAAAGACGATAGCGATCGAGGGAGAGCGCAACCTGCTCGAACTGGTTCGCAAGGCGAACATCGACTTGCCCACGTTCTGCTATCACTCGGAACTCAGCGTGTATGGCGCCTGCCGCCTTTGCCTGGTGCAGGTGGAAGGGCGCGGCATTCAAGGCGCCTGCTCCACACCCGCGGAACCGGGACTGAAGGTTCTCACGACCACCCCGGAGATCCGGGAGATCCGCAAAATCGCGGTGGAACTGCTGCTAGCCAACCACGACCAGAGCTGTCCGACATGCTCGCGCAGCGCCAACTGCCAGTTGCAGAGCTTGGCGCAGCGGCTGGGCATCAAGAAGGTGCGTTTCAAGTCAGTGCACCAGCCGGTCGCCCTGGACGAGTCTTCACCCTCATTGGTTCGCGACCCCAACAAGTGCGTTCTATGCGGCGATTGCGTGCGCATGTGCGCTGAGATTCAGGGCATCGGCGCCATCGACTTCACCCATCGCGGCCACGAGGTGACCGTGCAGCCGGCTTTTGGCAAGCAACTGGGCGACGTGGAGTGCGTGAACTGCGGGCAATGCGCCAGCGTTTGTCCCACCGGCGCGCTCACGGTCAAGTCCGAAGTGGATCAGGTCTGGGCCCTGATCGCCGATGCAAAGAAAAAGGTCGTTGTGCAGATTGCACCGGCCGTGCGCGTAGGCCTGGGCGAGTGTTTTGGGCTGCAACCGGGAGAGATCACCACCGGACGGATCGTCTCGGCTCTCAAGCAGCTTGGCTTCGATCAAATCTACGACACCTCGTTCGCGGCAGATCTGACGGTCATCGAAGAAGGCACGGAGTTTCTGGAGCGCAAGACGCAAGGCGGACAGTTGCCCATGTTCACCTCCTGCTGCCCAGGCTGGGTAAAGTACGCGGAGCAGTACTTTCCTGAGTTGCTGCCCAATCTCTCCACTTGCCGCTCGCCCCAGGCGATGTTTGGCTCTCTGCTGAAGGCCATGCTGCCCGATCAACTGAAGATCGAACGCAAGGATCTGAAGGTTGTGGCCATCATGCCCTGCACGGCGAAGAAGTTCGAAGCGCAGCGCCCGGAGATGGGCGTGGATGGCGATCCGGATGTGGATCATGTTCTGACCACGCAGGAACTGGCGCAGATGATCCAGTCCGCCGGCCTCATCTTCGACAAACTGGAGCCCGAATCGTTTGACATGCCTTTCGGCTTCTACACAGGCGCTGGAGTCATCTTCGGCAACTCGGGCGGCGTGACCGAAGCGGTTCTGCGCTGGGCTGCGGAAAAGGTCACGGGCAAGAAGCTGGAAGAAGTTGAATTCCAGGAAGTTCGCGGCGACTCGGGTTTGCGCGAGGCCACCATCCAGGTCAACGGTTCGGAACTCAAGCTGGCGATTGTCCACGGGCTGCGCAATGCCCGCGTAGTTGCCGAACAGGTAAGGGCGGGCAAGAGCCAGTACGACCTGATCGAAGTGATGGCTTGCCCGGGCGGTTGCGTGGGCGGTGCCGGGCAGCCGGTGAACACTTCAGCCAACTCCCGCGCACTGCGCACGAAGGGCCTCTACAACGCAGACAAGATGCTGCAACTGCACAAAGCACAGGACAACGTCTTCATCACCGAATGCTACGCGAACTTTCTGGGAGAGATCGGCGGAGAGAAGGCACACCATCTGCTGCATACCAACTACCAGAGCCGCCGCCGCATTGCGGATGAGTCTCTCTCGCTGATGCAGCCGTCGGGCGAGGACAAGCTGAAAGTCAGCGTGTGCCTGGGAACCAACTGTTTTCTGAAGGGCTCGCAGGAAGTGCTGAATGGCGTCCTGCGCCATGCGGAACAAAAGGGACTGGAAAACCGGCTCGATGTGCGGGCAGGATTCTGTTTCGAGAAATGCGAATGTGGTCCAACGGTGATGATCGGTGGCGAACACGTTCCAAATTGCACGGCCGCCAAAGCAATTGAAGTCATCAACAGCCGGATCGAGAACGACAACCCGGACCATGCAGTTGGCGCGGATAGGGAACGCATCGGCGCCGATTGAACCGGTCAGAACAGGAGAATGTCTTGATTACGCAAGAACGAGCGGATTTCATCAACGAGCAGGAGATCGAAGGGATACTGGCGCAGAACATGCGCCCGGAACCGGCGAGGGTCAGGGAATTACTGGCCAAAGCGCGCGAAATGCAAGGGCTTTCCATGAAGGAAGTCGCTTGCCTCTCGCGGGTTGAAAGCCCGGAGCTTCTTGCGGAGATATTCTCAACAGCGAAGCAGATCAAAGAGGAGATTTACGGAACGCGTCTGGTCCTCTTTGCGCCGCTCTACGTCTCCAACCGTTGCTCGAATGAGTGCACGTACTGCGCCTTCCGCGCCACGAACACAGCTCTGAAGCGTCGCACGCTGACGCAGGAAGAGATTGCGGAAGAGACCCGCATCCTGATTCGTCAGGGACACAAGCGGGTTCTCGTCGTGGCCGGGGAAGCGTTGCCGGAGCAGGGCTTTCAATACATTCTCGACACCATTGGCACGATTTACAGCACACGCATCGGACTCAGCGACATTCGGCGCATCAATGTGAATCTGGCCCCGCAGTCGGTCGAACGCTTCAAGCAACTGAAGGACTCGGGCATTGGCACCTTCCAGCTCTTCCAGGAAACTTACCATCGTCCAACCTATGCGGAGGTTCACTTGAAGGGCCGCAAGCGCGACTACGACTGGCGAGCGACGGCTTTCGACAGGGCCATGGAAGCGGGCATCGACGATGTGGGCATGGGCGTGCTTTTCGGTCTGTACGACTGGCGCTTCGAAATCATGGCGACGATGCAGCACATTCGCCATCTGGAGGAGAAATTCGGTGTCGGGCCGCATACCCTAAGCTTTCCGCGCATGGAGCCGGCGGTGGGCTCCGAGATTGCCTCGCAGCCGCCTCATGCGGTCAGCGATGCCGACTTCCTCAAGATGGTTGCGATCATGCGTCTCGCGGTGCCTTACACGGGAATGATCATGTCAACCCGAGAAACCGCGGAAGTGCGCCGCGCAACCCTGGAATTGGGCATCTCCCAGATATCCGCGGGCAGCCGCACCGATCCAGGCGGCTACAAGGACGGTGAAGGAGACCCCAACGGCAGCCAGTTTCAACTGGGCGATCATCGTTCGGTTGAAGAAGTGGTTACGGACGTGGTTTCGCTGGGATTCCTGCCTTCATTCTGTACGGCTTGCTATCGAACGGGCCGCACCGGGCAGGACTTCATGGACCTGGCCAAGCCGGGAGAGATCAAGTACCACTGCCATCCGAATGCGCTTTCAACGTTTCAGGAGTATCTCTGTGATTACGCCAGCCCGGAAGCCAAATCGGCCGGCGAAAAGCTCATCGCGATAGAACTGCAGGGCATGGACGGACAGCAAACGGCTCGCGCCCTGCCCATGTTGAACAAGGTTCGCAGCGGCGAGCGGGACGTCTTCGTTTAGCAAGCAACAGGGGGCATCGCCATGCTACGGGCAACTTCGAGAGAGCTTCGTCTACGCATCGGATTCTTCGGGACGCCGCACATCGAGAAACTGCCCGTTGCGATCTGCCTGAATCACTTCAACGCAAGCAACATGAGTCTGGGGAACCAGCCGTGACCCAACTAGACAAAGCCGATCTCCTCGCTTGGCTCCGTGAGAGCCGGCAATCCCGGCTCCAGGATCTCTATGGGCAGGCCGATGCCGTGCGCAGCAAGCACGTGGGCGATGCCGTGCACCTGCGCGGCTTGATCGAAGTATCGAGCCATTGCGTGCGGCAATGCATGTATTGCGGCCTGCGGCAGGGCAACCGCGAATTGACGCGCTACCGCATGACGAGGGACGAAATTCTCGACTGCGCCCGCCAGGCCGAAAAGCTGGGATATGGGACGGTTGTGATGCAGGCCGGTGAAGACGATCTGCTCACCGCCGAGTGGATTGCGGAGATCGTGCGCTGGATCAAGCGCGAAACGAAACTGGCGGTGACCCTCAGCCTGGGCGAGCGGCAACAGGACGAACTGCGCCTGTGGCGCGCAGCCGGGGCTGACCGCTACTTACTGCGTTTTGAGACGTCGGACGAAAGTCTCTTTCGTACGATTCATCCAGGCCGCTTTGCCGATGGGCCGGATCGTCTGACCTTGCTGCGCCAACTGAAGAGTCTTGGCTACGAGGCAGGCGGCGGCGTCATGGTCGGGATTCCCGGCCAGTCGTTTGACAGCCTGGCCGAGGATCTTCTCACCTTTCGCGCGATGGATCTTGATATGATCGGCATCGGTCCCTACATTGCTCATGCCGCAACACCATTGGGCTCCGGCGCGCTTCGCCCGCCGATTGCGGCGTCTGAGCAGGTCCCGAGCAACGAAGAGATGGTGTACAAGATGATCGCGCTGGCGCGCATGATGCGTCCCAACGCAAATATCCCCAGCACAACGGCGCTGGCGACCATCAACAAGGTCGACGGGCGGAAGCAGGGACTCCGGGTCGGCGCCAATGTCGCAATGCCAAATCTGACTCCTGTGAAGTACCGCAGCCTGTATCAGATCTATCCAGCAAAGGCATGCATTGATGAAAGTGCTTCTGACTGCAATCAATGTCTGCGCGGACAGATTCACTCGCTCGGGCGTTTTCCTGGAGTGGGGCCGGGTGGACGGGGAGCGAACGAGTCTCCGAACGAATCTCCCGCGAGCATCCCGCCGGATGCAGCCTCACAGTTCGTGCAATTGCAGGCATAGAGAGGTAAACCATGCTCCCGGATGACGGTATCGTAGAAATCGTTGTTTGCCTTGGCAGTTCCTGCTTCGCCAGGGGGAACGCTGAAAATCTCGCCATCATCAATAAGCACGTGGAGAGTCACGGGTTGAACGCCACTGTGCGCCTGACGGGCAGGCTCTGCCAGGATCAGTGTAAAGAGGGCCCCAATCTGGCTATCGGCGGGGTGCTTCACCACGGCGTTACAACGGCAGGATTGCGCGAACTGCTTCAACAGCCAGGCGGCCCGCTGCGGGGTGATCATGGAACGGCTTAACTCCATCTACACGCAGGAGCGCGAGTGTCAGGATTGTCACAAGTGCATCCGCGAGTGCCCGGTCAAGGCGATTCGCGTTGAAGATGGCTATGCGCGGGTGGTGCCCGAACTGTGCATCATGTGCGGAAACTGTGTCCTGGCGTGCCCCAGCAGCGCCAAGCGGGTGCGCGACGATTTGCCCGCCGCCAAGGCTCTGTTGAACAGCGGACGCACGGTGATCGCGTCTCTCGCGCCATCGTTTGTGGCGCAGTTTTCTGGCGTGCGCCCGGCACAGTTGATTCATGCATTGAAAGAACTGGGTTTCTTTGCGGTATCGGAAACCGCGCTTGGCGCTCAGCAGGTCTCTGCCAGCGTCTTTACCTTGATGCGCAGCGAGCCGAAGCAGATTTGGATCTCTCCTGCCTGCCCCGTGGTCGTGGACTTCATCGGCAAGTATCATCCGGAGTGCCAGCCGCATGTCTTCGGGGTCCTATCCCCGTTGCTGACGCATTGCAAGATGTTGCGTGCGCGCTACGGTGACGACATCGCGATCGTCTTCATTGGGCCCTGTATTGCGAAGAAGACCGAGGCCGAGCAGCATCCGGAGCTACTCAATGCCGTGTTGACTTTCGAGGACCTGGACCGCTGGCTGGCTGAAAAAAGCATTCATGTAGAGGAAATCGCCGAGACGCCGGAGGACCGCTTTCAGCCGGAAGCGGCCCAGGAGGGCGCGCTGTATCCCATCGACGGCGGCATGGTTCCAGGCGTTGTCGGCAACTCCGAAGTCAACAGCTCGCAGTTCATGTCATTCTCCGGAATCTCGAATGTTGAGCAGGCTCTGAAAGGGATTCACGAGTGGAAGCCGGAGCACAACATCTTCTTTGAGCTAACCGCGTGTGCCGGCTCCTGCGTGAATGGGCCGAAGGCAGCGCGGAACACATCGGTGGCGCGCCGCCGGTATGACATTCTCCACTACGCAAAGCCCGCCGACGAGCTGCCGCGCAAGCTCTCGCTGGGGATCGACCGGCACTATGAGGCTTCTCCCATTGCCCGCAACGAGTACAGCGAGATGCAATTGCAGGAAGCGCTGCGCACCGTGGGCAAGTACTCCGCAGAGGATGAGCTGAACTGCGGCGGCTGCGGATACGATTCCTGCCGCGATTTCGCGCATGCGCTGATCGCCCGCAATGCAGAGCGGATGATGTGCGCCACCTATACCCGCAAGCTGGCGCAGAAGAAGGCCAACGCGCTTCTCAAGAAGATGCCCTCGGCGGTTGTCATCGTTAACGAGGATCTCAGGATCATCGAGTGCAACTTGAATTTTGTGCACCTGTTCGCCGACGATGGCGACGAATCGGTGAATCTTGAAGGCAGCGCATTGAGCGCCGTGATTCCCTTCGACTATTTGTTTCGCCGCGTGCTTGAGTCGGGCGAAGACATCGTGGGCCACGACATCCGCTACCAGCGCGGGATCCTGAATACAAGCATCTTCACCATCGAGCCCCATTCCGTGATGTGCGGAATCTTTCAGGACATTACCAAGCCTATCTTTCAGAAAGAGCAGATCATCGGGCGCGCGCGCGAGGTCATCCAGAAGAACCTGAAGACGGTGCAGCAGATCGCCTTCCTTCTCGGCGAAAATGCAGCCGATTCGGAGATCATACTCAACTCCATCGTGCGCTCCTTCAGCCCCGAAGAGGTCGACGGCAGCGACCTTGGGGGCAAGCAGTGACAGGGGCCGAGAGCTTTATCGAGGTCGAGTCCTATCAACGGGCCAAGCACGGCCAGTTCATCTCCGGGGACGTGTTTCTCACCCGGAAAGTCGAGCCGGAAGGCCGCGTGATCTCAGTACTTTCAGACGGCCTGGGCAGCGGTGTGAAGGCCAGTGTGCTGGCCAGCATGACGGCGACCATGGCGTTGAAATTCACTGCCAGCCCGATGGATATGCACACCTCGGCCGAGATCATTATGGACACGCTGCCCATCTGCAGCGTTCGCAAGATCAGCTATTCCACGTTTACCGTAGTCGATATGGCCAGTACCGGCGAGACGCGCATCATCGAGCACGGCAATCCGCCCTTCCTGCTGGTCCGCCCCAACGGCGAGGTGAATGTCACCAAGACCGAGGTGCGACCCAAGCGCTGGCAGGACCGCGTCATCAGTTTCTCCACATTCGACGTTCAGCGCGAAGATCGCATCGTCTTCTTCTCCGATGGAATTTCCCAGGCGGGTATGGGCGAGTATCGCACTCCCCTCGGCTGGGGATTGGCGAACATCGATGCTTTCATTCGCGAGAAAATTGCCCGCTACCCTCATATTTCCGCCCGCGAGCTATCGCGGATTCTGGTGGCAAAAGCGGAAGAAGTGGATGGCCTTAGCGCAAAGGACGATATTACCTGCGGCGTAGTCTACTTCCGCAGCCCACGGCAGTTGCTGGTGATGACCGGGGCGCCTTTCAATCGCGCTCACGATCAGGATCTGGCCAAGATGGCCTCGCGCACTCCAGGACGTAAGGTGATCTGCGGCGGCACAACGGCCAACATCATTTCCCGGATGCTGAATCGGGAGATCCAGATCGACATGCAGCAACAGTTCGATGCCAAAGTCCCCCCCTCTGCCAGGATGGAAGGCTTCGAATTGGTGACGGAAGGAACGCTGACCCTTGGCGAGGTTCTTCGCCTCCTTGAAGAGGGATTTGCTCCCGAAACTTTGAGGGCCAATCCGGCCGTGCGTCTGGCTGGCATGTTGCTCGACAGCGACATCGTGAAGTTCGCCGTTGGCACCAGGATCAATGAAGCTCACCAGGACCCCAACATCCCGGTTGAACTCGACCTCCGGCGCAATATTGTCAAGCGGATTGCGCTCGTGCTGGAAAGCAAACACATGAAGCGGGTCATCATCCAGTATCTCTGAGAAGAGAACGCCCGCCGAACCGATGCGAGTGCTTCTCAAGCCGCCAATCGCCTTGCAGTTCACAGAAGACTGGAAGCAGGTAGCCTGATGTGAATTCTGCTTCGGTCAGCGGGATGGCCTTGGCGTTGCTGGATGCCCGGTGAGTGCCCGCTGCTGCATCCGCCCTACCGCCAGCAGAATTCCATGCAGCAGAGCATGTGGCCGCGGCGGACAGCCAGGGATGAAGACATCCACCGGAATCACCGCATCCACTCCTCCGACCGTTGCGTAGTTCAGGCCAAAGATTCCGCCGCCGATGCCACACGCCCCAACCGCCACAACAATCTTCGGCTCCGGCGTGGCACGGTAGGTTTTCAACAACGCAAGATCCATATTGCGCGTGACCGGGCCGGTGACCAGCAGCATATCGGCGTGTCGCGGAGAGGCAACAAAATGGATGCCCAAGCGCTCCAGATCGTAGAGCGGGTTGTTCAATGCTCCGATTTCGATCTCACATCCATTGCAAGAACCCGCATCTACCTCGCGGATGGCGAGCGAGCGGCCCAGGACAGTGTGGATCGTACTCTTGACTCTGCTTTCCAGGGGGGCGAGCGGTTCACTTGCAGAAGCAAATCCATGGTGCAGAGCGGCAAGTTCACCTTGACTTCCATCCGCTTCGACAGGGTATTCAGCGGTAACGATCAGATCGCCCCTCTCGCGGACCGCCAGCTCGAACTCGCGCGTGATGCGCACCGCGCCGCTGGCGTCGGCTTCCGCACACTGGCCGCAGTAGATGCAGTGTCCGTAGTCGACGGTGACGCGGCGGGATGCGCCCGATTGCTCAATGGCAATCGCGCCCGTCGGACACGCGTCGGCAGCGGGACGAGCGTCCCGCCAGGAGGAAAAATCGAACGACGGCGCTCCCCGGAAATGTTCCGGAATCTGCGCAGGTTTCTGCGGATACCCGATGGTAACGAGGCGTGTCTGCGCGGCTTTTTTGAAGATATGGAACATGGGTTACCGGTCCGTCCCGGAGTAGGAGAGGTTGAAACTCTTGTTGATCACGGGGAAGTCGGGCACGATGTTGCCCTGAACTGCCTCGACGAGCGCGGGCCAATTGTTCACCGACGGGTCCTTGATCTTGCAGCGTTGCAGGCGGCCTTGCGGGCCGGTGCGAATCCAATGCAGAATCTCACCACGCCAACCTTCCACCGCGCCCAGAGCAACGCAATCCGGCGGTAAGAGCGGCACGGCGATGTGGCACAGGCCCGGCACCAAGGCCGTCAGCATCTGGCGGACGATCGTCAACGACTGCGAAATCTCGTCCACACGCACTGACATCCGTCGCAAAACATCGCCGTCCGTGTAGACCGGTACCTTCAAGAGAATCTCGTCATAGGCGGCATACGGATGATCGCGCCGCAGGTCGCGATCGATGCCCGAGGCGCGCCCGGCGACGCCGACAATTCCGAGGTCGCGAGCCTTGTCGGGATGCAGAATTCCGGTATGCTCAAGGCGGTCGCGCGTGGAGTCAGAGCCATCGACGATTTGCATGAGGTCGGTAAACTCCGCATCAAACAACTTCAGGGCATCCCTGCAATCGTCGACCTGTTTCTGCCCCCAGTCGTGGCGCACACCGCCGGGGCACACAACTCCGCGAAGCAGCCGGCTGCCAGTCAGCTCTTCATTCACGCGAAGGATCGACTCCCTCAGCCGAGAGGCATGAGCATTGCCCACGGCAAATCCGACATCGTTCACAATGGCTCCGATGTCGCCCACGTGGTTGTAAAGCCGCTCCAGTTCAAGCAGAATCGTCCTCATGCGGCGGGCGCGAACTGGAATCTCAATTCCCGCGGCGCGTTCAATGGCCTGGCAAAAGGCGGTACCGTGCGAGAAGCTCGAATCTCCCGAGATGCTCTCAGCGAGATACACGGCGCGATTGATGGGCAACTGTTCAAATTTCTTCTCGGTCCCCTTGTGTGTGTAGAACATGCGCAACTGCAGATAGAGGATTGGCTCGCCGGCGACCGCGAAATTGAAGTGGCCTGGCTCGATGATTCCCGCATGGACGGGGCCGACGGGGATTTGAAAAACGCCTTCGCCGAGCGTGGGCCGATAGACGTGCCGCTCTCCTTCGAACGGAGGCAGCACGGTATCGATTGGGAAATCCTTGCGCAAGGGATGAATCTCCGGCCAGTTGTCGTGCAGCGCAACGCGGCGCGGGTTTGGATGGCCTTCAGCGACGAGCCCAAACCAGTCCTGTATCTCACGCTCTTGCCAGTTCACCGCGGGAATCTCAGCGGCGACCGACGGGAATATGGGAGTGTCTGCCGGAACCGGAGTGCGCAGCAAAAGAAAGCGACGGTCCTCAGGATGATCGAAGAGATAGTAGACCAGGAAGGCGGAGGCAGCGGCGGTCCTGTCTTCCGCAAAGACAGACGCGAGCCGGCAACCATGCTCAACAAGAAGAGCAACAGTTGAGCGCACATCGGCGACTGCCATCTCCGCGTGAATCTCCTCGCCTGCCTGACGCACGGCCCTGACACCGCAGCGTGCGAGGATCTCATCGAAAGTGCGAGTACCTTTTTGGGTCATTGTTGCACCGCCAGGACATGCGCAGCCCCATCGATAAGCTGATACAGCGGAGCCGGCAGCCAGAATCCAATGACGATCACAACCAGGGCAAGTCCGATGACTGGATATCTCTTCCACAGGCTGAACATCTCACGCGGGGCCCCGCTTGGAGGACCGAGAACAAGTTGCGTCACGTGGTGAAAGAAACCGCAGAAAATCGCAACGACACAGACAACGAAGAGAATCGACAAACCCAGATGCTGCGCGGCAAAGCCTGCCCGGAGCACCATGAACTCGCTTTGAAACATGCCGAAAGGGGGCGTCCCGGTGACCGCGAGAGCGCCCAGCAGAAACATGGGGGCGGAGACGGGGAGAACATGCACGAGCCCACCGGCGCCTCTTCTCAATGCGTCATTGCCCGTGTGTTGCTGGATGTTGCCCACTGAAAGGAAGAGCAGCGGTTTGGTCGCGGAGTGGTAGGTCATGTGGAGCAACATACCCAATACTCCAAAGATGCCCCCGAACCCGAGACCGAGGACCATGATGCCGCCATGCTCGATGCTGGAGTACGCCAGCATCCTGCGAGAACTCCGCTGAACCATGATGAAGGGCACGGCGATCCCCACGGAGAGGAGCCCGAAAAGCATGAGCAGATTCGACGCGAAGCCGGGCCCCAGGCAGCGGACGGTGAGTACATAGAAACGTGCCAGACCGTATACCGCGCAGTTCAAAACCGCGGTAGACATGAGCGCGGCCACCGGCACCGGCGCTTCGCAATAGGCGTCCGGCTTCCACGTGTGCATGGGCGCAAGGCCAATCTTGGTGCCGAAGCCCAGCAAGATGAGAATAAATGCAAGGCGCATCACGGTCTTGTCAAAGTGCGAGGCTTGCAGGGCGAGCACCGACCAGTTGAGCGCGGTCACACTGTCGGCGCCCAGCACCTGGTGCGCGGAGTAATACGTAAGAACGGTTCCGAAAAGCGCCATCGAAAGTCCGACGCCGCCGATCATTGCGTACTTCCACGCAGCTTCCAACGAAGTTGGCCGGCCATAGAAGGTGACCAGGAAGATCGACGCCAGCGTTGTGCTTTCAACAGCTACCCACATGACACCGAGATTGTTGGCCACCACAACCAGAACCATGCAAAAGGCAAACAGAGGCATCAGGCTGTAGAACATCCGCAGCTTAGCCAGAACGGCGCGCGGGTTGCCGTCTGCGGCGAGGAACCCCAGAGCCTCGTCGCGTCGCAAGTACCCAACAGCGTATGGGGCGCAGGCGAAATAGACAAAGGCGGTGAGAAGCGCCACCAGCGCGCTGAGCTGATCGACGTATAGAAAACCGTTGCCTTGGGAAACGGTGCCCTGCCGCAAGACTTGAGAAGCCAGGAACAAGGAAGCAATCAACAAACCGGCCGCAGATACCAGGTGAATCGTCTCCATCCACTGCCGGGTCCGCGCCACGACCGCGAGGCCGCAGGCCAGCAAGGGAATCGAGAGCAAGACGAAAATAATCATAAGGTCTTCAGCCTTTCAATCGGCTCAGCCGGCTGACATCCGTCGAATCGAAGGTCTCTCGAATGCGGTAGACAAGAATGGCAAGGACCATTCCCGCGACCAGGACATCGAAGAAAATTCCAATTTCAACAATCATGGGCATTCCATAGGTCAATGAAATCGCGGCGAGGAAGATGCCGTTTTCCAGCGAGAGCAAAGCCAGCACCTGGGTCAGCGCCTTGCGCCGGTTCACCATCATGAAGAAGCCGATGAGGAACAAGGCAATGGCAACGGCAAGAGTATTGTGGCCAAGGCTCGCCGGCCCCATGGGTTCGTCGGGCCGGTGGAGCGACTCTGCCACGACATAGGCCAGCAGCGTCAGCAGGCCGGTGACAATCACCGTGATGGGCGCATTGACAAGCGGTTCGATCTCCTGGCGTATCTCGATCTTCGAGACCAGGCGCTCAAAGATGACCGGCAGCAAAATGGCCTTGACCACCAGCATGAATACGGCGGCGGCGTAAATATGCGGGGCGTTGTTGTAGTATGCGATGGTATTGGCAATGCAAGCCAGCAGGAACGACTGCAAAGCGAATGCACGGATGCTGGTGATCAGCCAGCGCTGCGTCACCATCATGATCTGCAGCACAAGCACCATCGCCGCCATCAGCGTAATCATCCTGTTGCCGAAGAGAGCGTCCTGCCAAAAGTGCATTCGAATCTCTGCTTTCGCTACGCTTGGAAAAGGAAAGTTGAAACCAGCGCCAAAGCGCCCAGCACAAAGGCGATGGCCAGAAGTTCCGGCACGCGGAACAGCCTCATCTTGGCGTTGCCAATCTCTACAACGGCCACCACCACAGAGAGCAGCATCAATTTTGAAATGAACAACACCAGGCTCAACAGAACAGGGCCAAGCGACCAGTCCGTGCTCAAGCCAAAGGGAAAGAATACGTTCACCAGGATGGTCATGAGCACGAGTTGTTTGATGGTTGCAGCCCACTCAATCAAAGCCAGATACTGTCCGGAGTATTCCAGGATCATGGCCTCGTGGATCATCGTGAGTTCCAGGTGCGTTGCCGGATTGTCCACTGGGATTCGCCCGGTCTCCGCGATCAGAACGATGAACAGTGCGGCAAAGGCCAGCATCTGCGATGGGGCGAGGAAGCGCCAGCTTTGGCCCAGCGCCGATTGCGCCACGGTGCTGAGATTCGTAGAGCCCGCTCCGATGGCTACCGTGAAGACGGCCAGCATGAGCGCCGGCTCGGCGATGGCCGAAAGGGTCATTTCGCGGCTGCTGCCTAATCCGCCGAAAGAACCGCCCGTATCCAAACCGCCAAGCGCCAGAAAGAATCTTCCCAGGGCGAGAAGATAAACAACAGCCAGAACGCCGCCGAACAAGCTCAATGGCGCGTTCGCTGAGACTGTGGGGATCAAGAGGCTTGCCAGCAGAGTGGTAACAAAGAGCACATAAGGCGTAGCCGTAAAAATCCACGAAGCCGTGTTGGGAATGACCATCCCTTTGCGCAGCAGCTTGTAGAGGTCTCTATACGGCTGAAAGATGCTTGACCCCTGCCGCGTCTGCACGCGCGCTTTCATGGCGCGGTTCAACCCGGTGATGAGCGGCGCGAGGATCAGCACCAGCACAATTTGGAAAATAATCGCCAATACCTGTTCGATCATGCGCGCACTCCGAAGAGCAGGAGGAGTATAAGCGTCACGAAAATGTAGGCGAGATAGGCGTGGATGCTGCCGGTTTGAATTTTGCGCATCCGCGCCGTGAGCGCCATAAAGCCTTCCCATAAAGGCTGATAAAACTGGGTTTCGAAGGTGGGTTCGATCTCAGACTCGAAGTGAATGGCCTTCGGGTAGTACGGAGACACGTCAAATTCCGCCTGGATCTCGCGGCGCGGGCGAAAGAGCGCCCCGAAAATCATGCGCAGCGGCTTGGAGAATGCGGTGGCCGTGTACTCATTTGCCGAGGTGAGGCCAGGCAACCCGCAGTCCCACGCCGGGCCGGTAGCGCGGGGCGATTTACGTCCCAGGGCAAACCACAGCGCCAAAGGCACCGCGCCCAGGCCGACAAGCGCAAGCGCCAGCACCAGCGGCGAAACGGTGCCATTGTGCACGGAGCCCGCGGTAAGCAGCAGACCCTTCCCCGCGACCAACTGCTGTGTGATTTGAACGCCAAAAGCCTGCTGCGTGATGGGAGCGAATGCGGGAATGAACCAGGTAGCTCCGAGCCCGAGGACAACGCAGGCGACCGCGAGAGCCGCCATTCCGGCCTTCATTGAAAGCGGCGCTTCGGTTGCGCGCTCCGCATTTTCGCTGCGCGGCAGTGCGAGGAAGGTGATTCCGAAGGCCTTTACGAAACAGGCTGCGGCAAGCGCGGCCGTCAAGGCAAGCAGTGCGCCAGCGATGGGAAATGCGATGCGGGTCAATGTAGGTGTCGCGCCAAATCCCGATAGGAGCCCCTGGTAAGTCAGCCACTCGCTGACGAATCCATTCAGCGGAGGCAGCCCGGAGATGGCAATGGCCCCAATGAGAAAGTAGAGAGCGGTCCACGGCATACTCCGGATCAAGCCGCCCATTTCCTCCATGTTGCGTGTCCCCGCGCCCTGCAGCACGCTACCCGCGCCCAGAAACAGCAGGCATTTGAAGACCCCATGATTGAGCGTGTGGAAGAGCCCGGCGACCAACGCCAGCGCGGCGAGTTGAGGGTGGCCAAACGACCGGAAGAGGAGCGCCGATCCGAACCCCATGAGAATGATGCCGATGTTCTCGATGCTGTGATACGCGAGAAGGCGCTTCAGATCGTGTTCCATCAGTGCGTACAGAACGCCCAACAGCGCGGAGACCACGCCCGCCGACAGAACCAGCATCCCGGCCCAGACGGGCAAGTCTGTGTAAAAGTCGAAGAAGACGCGGGCCATTCCGTAGATGCCGGTCTTGATCACGATTCCCGACATGAGCGCGGAGATGTTGCTGGGAGCAACGGGGTGGGCGGCGGGCAGCCAAATGTGGAGCGGAATGATGCCGGCTTTCACGCCAAAGCCAAAGAACAGCAGCAGAAACGCGGCCGCGCCGAGCGCTGGAGAAAGCCTGGCTCCGCAGCCATGCAAGGCCTGGAACTCCATGCTGCCGGCCACTGTGCCCAGCAGCAGAAACCCGATGTACAACAAGCCTGTGCCGCCACGCGACATGAGGATGTAGAGCAACCCGCCTTTGCGGACCTCTACCGACTCATGGTCGGTCACCACCAGGAAATAAGAAGTGACAACAACCAATTCCCATGCAATAAGAAAGAAAATGATGTTCGATGCCGTGAACACGAGCGTCAAAGACAGAAGGTGAAGATTGAAGAAACAGCAGAAGAGTCCTGGCCTGCGCCGGGCTGCTCCATGTTTCAGGTATCCGACGGAATAAATAGCGACGCATGCGGCCAGCAGAGATAGAGCCAGGTTGAAGAACGCGGATAGGGGGTCCAAGCGAACGCCGTAGTGAAGGAACGGTAAACCGGAGGGAAGCGACCAGTTGAACTCCGCGCCAGTGAGCAATGCACCTGCCGAGGCGCAAAACTCAATGGCGGCGGCCACCAGGCTTGCACAGCACAATGAGGCCGCGACCCAGGCCGCGGTTGCCTTCCGAAAATGGGCTGCCAGACCTGCCAATGCCGCAACGGCATAAACAAGAAGGCCAGCCGAATACAATTCACCAATCGGCCACATAGGGTTTTGAGGGTTGACTCGGTCAACCACAGGATCGCATCGGCGGCGCGGCTGAACGCATTGACCTGAGTGTCATTATATTCCAACGGCCAAGTCGCGCTCTTGAATGCGCTGTTGTGAAGCGCCGATTCCGGCAGGGTGATTGAGGCCTATACCGGATCTCGAAGACCCATCCAGGAGCATCGACTACGTTCACCGCCGCGAAAGATTGCCCCATATCTACTTTGGGCGCAACGGCGGCTCTCGCACTGTCGATACGCAGGCGAGCTTTCGCTTGATGGGGCACCATCTGGGCAATGCCCTGTCGCCTGGAACTGACAGGCAGCCTGAAAGACGGCAAGAGCACATTGGAACTGGAAGTGACGAACCTCTGCTCAGAACGCATCATTGGCGATGAGCAGCCAGGCAATGCGCACACTTACGCCAAAAACACATCCGGCAATGGCCTGGAGCCCTTGTTGCCTGAACCACAGTTCCGCGAGGCGATGCCGCTCTACGCGTGGAATAGGCAAAACGCTGGTCTGAGGGGCGCAGCGACGTCCAACGGAGAAGCAGCCCGGGTCGCTCCACCGCTGCGAAGTGCAGCACAAGTCCAAAGAAAATCCAGTTTTCTATGCCGCCATTAACCCGGCCCGAGGCGGCCATGGCGTGATGGGTTCGCGGATAGTTCCGGAAAGTGAGCAATAATGAACTGTCAATTGCGATGGCCTGTGCAAAGCTAATACAGCCACTCCCGCAGGGTTAACGAGCCGCGTAAAGCCTGCGGCGATCAACATCTGCGTAGACTATTCCAGTCGGCTGCGTATCCACGGTCAAGCGGCCAATCTAATGGCTGACAAGCGCCGCGGTCCTGATCAGGTTTTTGGACGTCAAGCCTCTCACATCCAGCGATCGGGCGTCCTCTTCAGGCTGCGCACTCGATAGAGCATTACCCGGCATTCGTGCAGAAGGCGCTCTTCAGGGCGAATCGGTGAACTGCTCTCGCCGGCAATTGAACCTGCTGCCCGCGTGGGGCAAAGGCAACCTAGTCCGCTGGTCCTCCTGAAAGGAGTGATCCGATACGATGGAATACTCGAAATTCAAGTCGTTGCTTCGCCGCGTCATCGTGGTCCCCATGCTGGTTACGGCATCCCTGGCTGGAGTACTCCTGTGGGAGACCTTCGACTTGAACAAATCCATGCAGTGGGTCGACCATACCGATCGGATTCTCGACCAGTCAGGGCATTTGCTCAAGTTGCTGGTGGATATGGAGTCCGCTAAGCGCGGGTACATCGCAACCGGTGATGACAGGTTCCTTCAGCCCTACTTGGAGGGCACAAAGAAATTCGATCCTGAATTTCAAGCTTTGAATCACATGTTGGCTGACAATCCCCAGCAGCAGCAGCGGCTGAAGAGCGTTTACGCGGGCTATAAAGAATCCGAGAAGTACGACAGCCGGATCATTGATCTTCGGCGCGCCGGAAAGGCCGACCCTACTCTCATTGAGAACCAGCAAAGAAAACTCAGCTTGGATACCCTTCGAGAGCAGATTGCGGAGTTTCAAGACGCGGAAGAGAAACTTCGTGTTGAGCGCGTTCAAGCCGCGCATCTGCGATGGTCCTTGATGGTAACAAGCTGCCTTGGCCTGGGATTGGGGCTTGGAGTGTTTCTCGCTCTGTTCACTCGATACCACGTAGAGAAGCTGGGCACCAAGCTGTTGCAGAGCGAGGAGCGGTGGACCGCTACTTTAGGCAGCATTGGCGAGGCAGTTATCGCAACGGACAGCGAAGCCCGCATCACCTTCCTCAACCCAATTGCCGCCGCTCTCACCGGTTGGCAGCCGGAAGAGGCTCTCAACCAGCCGATCGGGAATGTACTCAAGCTCATCAATGAAAAGTCCGGAATGACCGCGGACAATGAAGTGCTCCGTGTGCTCAAGGAAAAGAAGGTCCTGGCTGTGGCCAACCACGTGGATCTGGTCACGAGGGATGGCCGTGAGATTGCCGTCGAGCACAGCGCCGCGCCAATCCTCGCCGGCGAAGGAAAAGTGATTGGCGTAGTGCTGGTTTTCCGCGACGTTGCGGAGAGGCGGCAGGAGCAGATTGCGACGGCGGAGCAGGCAGCCCTGCTCGAACTCACCCAGGACTCGGTCTTTGTGATCGACATGGAGGGCAGGGTCCTGTTTTGGAGCCGCGGAGCCGAGGCGATGCTGGGCTACTCCAAAGCCGAGGCCGCCGGCAAGATCGCGCACGAGCTGCTGCTGCACCGAATTTCCGCAGCCGTTCGCGGAGATAACCGCTGAACTGATGCGCGTGGGACACTGGGAGGGAGACCTCATCAAGACCGCGCAAGACGGCAGGCGAGTTGTGGTGTCCGGCCGCTGGGCATTGCAATGGGGCAAGCGCGACCAGGCGCCCCGCGTGCTGGTGATCAACAGCGACATCACGGAACGCAAGCGCGGAGAAGAGTCGCTGGTCTTGCAGAAGGAACAACTGCGCGCGCTGGCGGAGCGCCTGCAGTGGGTGCGCGAAGAGGATCGCAAGAGGGTCGCGCGCGATCTGCACGATCAAATCGGGCAGATTCTGACCGCCATCAAGATGGATATGACCTGGATGACTCGCCATCTGCCGGAGTCGGAAGGCGCGGTGCTCGCGCGGCTGAGGGAGTCGATTCAGTTGATCAACGATGGCGTCAAGGCGGTGCGCACGATTTGCAGCGGGCTGCGCCCTGGAGTATTGGACGACCTTGGCCTGGCGGCGGCCATTGAATGGCAGGCCAGCGAGTTTGCCTCGCGCAACGGGGTCCACTGCCAGGTCTCGGTTCCGCCTGTCGATTTACACTTGGATGGTGACCGGGCCACGGCGACTTTCCGAATCTTCCAGGAGTGCCTGACCAACGTGATTCGCCACGCGCAGGCGAAATCGGTGCGCGTTGCTCTGGTCCAGGAAGATGAGAACATCCTCCTGGTTGTGGAGGACGACGGAATCGGCTTCTCGTGAATCCGACCTGTCGAACACGCTCGGGTCTTTGGGGCTCCTGGGCATGAAAGAGCGAGCGCAGTTCTGCGGAGGCGACGTGCAGATCTCCAGTTCCCCCGGCAACGGGACGACGGTCACTGTCCGCGTTCCCGTGGACATTCCACGCGCCGAAAGGAGCGAATCATGCACATCCTGATAGCGGATGACCATGCTGTTGTGCGCCGCGGCCTGAGAGAGATTCTGGCTGACGCTCTTCCCGGCGCGGATTTTTCCGAAGCCGGCAACGGGGATGAAGTGCTGAGCCAATCTGGGCAAATCTCAAGAGTTGCCCTGCTGGTGCTGGACATCAACATGCCTGGGCGCAGCGGGATGGACGTGCTTGCGGGATGTCAAGCACGCCTACCCGCGGTTGCCGGTGATCATCCTGAGTTGCCACCCGGAGGACCAGTATGCCGTGCGCTGCCTGCGGGCCGGCGCAGCCGCCTATATCAACAAGGACGAGCGCCCCAGAAGAGTTGGCGCTGGCGACCAAGAAGATACTCAGCGGCGGCCGCTATATCAGCGCGAGCCTTGCAGAGAAACTGCTCGCCAACCTGGATGAGTCCGTCGGACAAGCCCTTGCATGAGTTGCTCTCTGACCGGGAACACGAAGTGATGAAGATGATTGCCGCCGGAGTCCCCTTGACGGAAATTGGCGATAGGCTTCATGTCAGCGTAAAGACCATCAGCAGCTATCGAGCGCGCATCATGGAAAAGATGCAGATGAAGAGCAACGCCGACTTACCCGCTACGCCATGACGCACGCTCTGATCGATTAGATTGGATCGCCAGTGTAGGAATAACCCTACAAAGAGAACGGACTAAGCCTTACAAAAATCACGGCTTACGCTGATATACATCGATTCTCTCCTCAGCTACAGTAAATTCAGGTCGAATTGGCGGCCTACCGAATGGGCACAACAATGAATATCCTGATAGCAGACGATCACGCGAATGTACGGCGCGGCCTGAGAGAGACTCCTGGTCGATGCATTTCCGGGCACACACTTCTCCGAAGCTTGCGACGGGGATCAGGTGCTGATCCAGTTGGTCGCATCTCAGCCTGACGTGCTGTTGCTCGACATCAATATGCCGGGGCGCAGCGGGTTTGAAGTGCTGAAGGATGTAAAGCACATCTATCCTCAACTCCCTGTGATCATGGTGAGCGTCCAGTCTGAGAGCCAGTATGCCCTGCGCTGTCTGCGGGCCGGCGCGGCTGAATATGTCAACAAGAACAGCGTTTCGGAAGAGCTGGCGCCGGCCATCCAGAAGATACTGAGCAGCGGCGCAAAGACCATCAAGAATCCAATTGGCAACTAGGCTAAGAGATTGAAGCACCCAATATAAGTCACCGCCTGAACAGTCCTCGGGCCGCGAAGCCGTGAAGGTAACTCACTTCATCTTCACAGGGCAATATTTTTTGAATCGACCAGCGCCAGCGCATAATCGGCGAGTGCCTATTGCGCGTGCGCGGCGATAGCATAGACAACCAGAAAAGCGAAGCTTATCGATACTCGACGCTATATCTCATTGAGCTTGGCGGGCCGTAAGAAAAGCCCTACAAAGTCCCCACGTCAAAGCCTACAGGAATAACATCCTTGTCTGATTCCCATGCTCACAGCTACGCCGTATGTTCAATATATCGAGATCGCAAGGACGGCTACAAGTATTTTCCTTGCTGCTGCTCCGAACAACTGAAAGGTAACGATTATGGCAACTAGCTTCGCTACAATGACAAGCGCTTCGTCCAGGGGTAGGTCGGCTCGCCAGTTTCCCGTGACTCCAGTCGGGGATCGCAGGCTGAAGATGGTTTCGCGCGAGACTAGCGCTTTGCCGGTGCAGGGCGCCGCATTCGACCTTCAAACTCCGATTAACAAGCTGATGGCCGGAAGGTCCCGGCACGAATATTTGACAGGCGAGTTGATCTATTCTCAAGGCGATCTGGCCAATGCGGTCTTCTATATCCAGAGTGGTAAGGTCAAGCTTACCGTCGTATCGATGAGCGGCAAGGAAGCAGTCATCGCTCACCTTCCGGCAGGCAGCTTCTTCGGTGAAGCCTCACTGGCGGCCCAGGCTCCTCGCGCTTCCTCTGCCAATGCAATTCAATCCAGCACGATTATTCGCATCGAAAAGGCGGTCATGCTCGATCTGCTCCATCGTGAGCCTGAATTCGCCGAGCAATTCCTCGCTCACCTGCTCTCGCGCAGCGTCCGCATGGAAGCCGATCTTATCGATCACTTGTTCAACTCCAGCGAGAAGCGCCTTGCCCGCCTGCTCATGCTGATGGCTAACTTCGGCCAGGACTCGAAACCCATTCCGGTCATCGCCAAGATCAGTCAAGAGACCCTGGCGGAGATGATTGGCACGACCAGATCGCGCGTCAGCTTCTTTCTCAATCGGTTTCGCGATCTTGGCTACATCGACTACAACGGTGGTGGAATGCGGATCAACAGTTCACTTGTCGCGGTTGTGCTGCACGACTAACGACTAAGCGAAGTTAAGCGGCTGCCCGTCAAGAAGCAGAGACTCGACCGCCGCGGCCGGGGCATCGAGTCTCCTCGCGAGGACCAGCACCACCGGCGCCGCGCCGAGCAACGGCACTGGCGAGCTTCTTCGGCCGCCATCGCATTTCGACACAGCAGATAGTAGTCTCCTTTCACCGTGCGTGCGCATCGCGTCCCGCATAGGGAAAGAGGCCGCTCTTGCCAGCCAGTTCAGCAGCCGTGCAATTCACCTCCCGAGAAGCGGAAGCCCGAGCAAAAACGGGACAGAAAGCATCGAGCTTATCTGGGAAGATCGTTGTTATTCGCTCTTCCTACTGATCCGGCCCTGAAACAATTGAACGGAATGATGGAAAAGCGACCACAGATCCTTCGACTCACCACCCCCAAACTGAAGAACGTTTGGGGCCCCGTTCGCTCAGGATGACAGACCCGACTTGATGCAGAACTTCAGGGCCGAATCAATAAGCGGAAACGCGACCGGATGGCTCTCTCCTTCATCAAGACGCGAGTTGCTTGGAGAGGATGTGCCGTATGCGCTTAAGCCTGACCCGCAATTCCGAGGCCGAAAGCCACAAGAGGCAGACGTCTTTGAAGCGCCTGAGCATTGTGGCGGGATTTGTGCGCCTGCCAATTTTATTGGCATTGACGACGAAAGTTCTTAGCCGCCAGCTATCGGTTCAGATCGGCAATGAGGATTGTCACGTCGCTCGAAGCGGAACCAGAATTACGGTGCCCTCTTGAGTGTTGTGGCGGGCGCCGCTCCGTGGTGAGTGCGTCGACTCGAATAGGCGGACGTGGGGGTACACCTGCTCTGGTTCCGCCACGGCGCCAAAGTACCGGCTCGCAACGCCGGAACTGGTGCGAGGTTGAACTCGGCAACTCATTGCACCGTGTCTGTGTGGGGAATTACCGCATTTCCCGGTCAAGCGTCTCGCACATATGTTTCACAGGGCCTGCACCATCTCGATTCCTTGCGCCGCAGGCCCCGCGATGTCGGCCTTCCGGAAGGGCTAATAACCCCGTCTGCCAGAAAGCAAGTTGATGACTAGCACTATGAGCGCAACGACGAGCAAGATGTGAATCAAGCCGCCGGCGATGTGAAAGCTGAAGCCCAGAAGCCACAGGACCAGGATGATTACAAAGATTGTCCACAACATGTTTCCCCTCCTTCACACGGCGGGCGCCCAAAGCGTGACGAATGCTCAAGGCGCCCTTTGTCCGTTTTGACTCTATGTGGTTAGTTCGCGGCGATTGCCTGTCTCTTTGCATTCCTGACCGCTTCAAGGAACAAGTTTGCCGAAGCGGGAATGGGAATCTCACCTTGCAGAATGCGGCGCGTGGAAATGTCACGGCCGTAGACGGCCTCTGTGGAGTCGTCGTCGCGGCGAATCGCAGCGCCAGTCAGTGTGAGTCCAGCAAAGGCGCCCCTGGCGCGCGAGTATGTGAGAACTTCTGTGTTCAGCTTCCAATCAGTATCGGCAGAAGCATGGCGTCCAACCGGGCCGGCCGCCGCTGAGGCGTCCGCTCCGAGTTCGAACTTGCTTCCGATCAACTGCTGCATCCCCCGGTCGTTCTGGATGATCAGCACCAGGTCGACGCCTTCGACGCCGATCTGCAAGCCCCAGCTACCGCCGGTGATGGTAAAGAACGAGGGAGCGCTCCATCCGCTTTCAGTACGGCAGGTGGCAACGCCTCTACCATTCTCCGCGCCAAACACAAAGCCGCCCTTGAGCATATGGGGTACAACTGCGATGCATTTTGCGTGTTCGAGTACCTCTTCCGGAATGCCCTTGTCCGGCGCGGCCATGACCTCATGCAGCACCCTGCCGGCATGATCCATACGGTCGTCTGTTGCTTCGCGGTTCGATCCCGCCCAGCCAATGGTCGTCAAACTGAGTAATGCCATCAATGTCATAAACTTCTTCATGCATCTCACCATTTTCTACCCATGCGCAGCGTCACTTTCTTCTTCTTCCGCGCACTGAGGCGCACCGGGTACTCTCTACACTAGAAAAATTGTGCTGGGCAGTCTGAGCAAGAAAGCTCACACAACGCGCGGAGCGCGCACCAGGGGCGCACTGCAATACGTGGTCTGAACTGCTCAGACCGAGCCGATATCTGAAAAATATGCTGAGAGCTGTTGGGGCATCCAACCGAGGCCCGCGACAGATTAGAGGAGAATGCATGAAGGTCATCAAGTATCTTGCGGCAGGCGCCTTCGCGGCATTCGTCATTGCGGCTGGCGCACCCAAGGCAAAGGCTCAGGTCAGCCTCAGCATTGGAGTCGCTCCGTCATGCCCCTACGGTTACTACGACCCCAACGGCTGCGCTCCATATGGATACTATGGCCCGGAGTGGTTCCACCGCGGGACCTTTATCGGCGTTGGTCCTTAGTTTTATAGCTCGGTGAATTTCCATTGCCAGGTGAACAACAGCTTCGATCCACAGCACGGCTACGCAGGCGGCAGGCATGAGTACGGCGAGCGAGGCACTGAAAGAGGTTATGCTCCCAAGCGGTTCAAGGAAGCGAAGTGCGTGATGGGCGCGGACACGGGAACCGGCATGAAGAAACCAGGCGCCTGCTCCTGACCGCCGATGCAATTTGTCGAGCGACGGGCCGGATTCCCTGGCGCTTGCGGTCCCAATCCTCATTGAGACAGTGGGCTGCCGCGCGGCCATCTCAATATCATCTAAGAGTTCCAGGATCGGCTCAGGCACGTGGGTTGTGCTCTTGCGTCTGGGCCGAACCTTCCACAGTTGAATCCACGGAGGTGGACTTATGAATAAGGATCGAGTGAAGGGCGCTATCGACGAAGCAGTGGGAAGCGCGAAGCGGAAAGCGGGCGAATGGGCTGGCGATGGTGAACTTCAGGTGGAAGGTATGGTCCAGCAAGTAAAGGGAAAGTTGGAGAATGCCTGGGGCAAGGCAAAGGACGTGGTGGATGAAGCGAACAAGGAAGCCGAGGTGAAACATGAATCTCGTATCGAAGTGGAACTGGAGTGCTCCGCGATCAAAGACGCAGGGACCAAGAGCAAATAGCGCCTGCTGTCGCCATCTCCCTCCCCCTATCTCATCATGTAACTCCTATTTCACCTCGTCAGACCGCGCAGTTTAGGCTCTCAGTCTGATTGTGGATGTAGGACAACACGCGCAAAGGAAGCTCGACATGTTGAATTCAAGGTCCTTCATTCGCGTCGGCAAGATGCCGGTGCTGACGTTGTTGTTGGCAACAGGTCTCCTCTCAGGCTGTGAATCCAAGCAGGATCAGGCGCTCGATCAGGCCAAGAAGCAGGCGGCTGCAACAGGGCAGGCGCAGCAGGTTGTGTCCGTTGATAAGAGTGGAGCTACGACAACTACGGTGGTGCAACCGCCGGCGGCCGGACAGAAGAGCGAAGCAGTTACCACGACTTCGACACCTCCTGCGCCAGGCGCGCCCGTTCCAGCAATGTCGGGTCCAACTGTCTCCGCTGTGCCCCCGACCCCCATCCCGGCGAATGTCAACATTCCCGCAAGTACGATGCTGACTATCCGGATCGATCAGCGGATCAGCGTGAAAGCCAGCCATGCGGGTGACACGTTCACCGGCGAATTGGTGGAGCCGGTGATGGCGGTTGACAACAGAGTGCTGTTGCCAAAGGGTACACCTGTAGGCGGGGTAGTGGATGTTTCACACCGGCGAGGACACTTCAAGGGCAGATCGCTCCTTGAGCTTCGGCTGACCACGCTGACGCTGAATGGGAAGGAGTATCCACTGGCCACGCGTGATTTGGCGCGCAGCAAGAAGGGCAAGGGTAGACGCTCAGCAGCCATGATCGGCGGAGGAGCGGGGCTGGGGATGCTGGTGGGCGGCATTGCGACTGGCGGCGTAGGGCTGGTTGTGGGAGGTCTGGCAGGCGGTGGTGCTGGAACGGCAACGGCCGGCTTGACCGGGAACCGGGATATTGACATACCCGCGGAGTCGATTGTGCATTTCAAACTTGCTGACGATCTGATTGTTCAGCCTGCGCAGTAGGGGACAATCGTGCCGGCAATTGCACCATCCAAATGGATTCGATCGCTGCTTAAGTCGCTAGGCCCCGGAGTGATTACCGGGGCCGCGGACGACGACCCTTCAGGCATCGCTACATACTCAGTGGCCGGCGCGCAACTCGGAACCAGCCTCCTGTGGACCGCCCTCTTGACGTGGCCGCTGATGGCAGGCGTCCAGATGATGTGCGCCCGCATCGGTAAAGTTACCGGCCAAGGGCTAGCAGGTAACTTCAAGCAGCGATTCCCGCGGTGGCTCTTGCTCACCTTCGTCTTCACACTGCTGGCCGCAAACACGATCAACATTGGCGCAGATCTTGCTGGAATGGCAGATGCGGCCTCAATGCTCTCGGGAATAAACTCTCATTGGTTCGTTGTCGCATTTGCAGTGCTCATCTCCTGGGCCACGGTGCGGCTGCAATACCGGCAGATCGCCAATGTGCTCAAATGGCTGGTTCTTGTACTTTTCGCTTATCCCATCACTGCGTTTATCGTCGGCGCTGACTGGGGACAGGTGTTGCGCGATACCGTGGTCCCTTCGGTCCCGCACAACAGAGACGGATGGGCAATGCTGGTGGCGATTCTGGGCACAACGATCAGCCCATATCTCTTCTTCTGGCAGACGAGCGAGGAAGTGGAAGAAGAAAAGTTCGCGGGACAGAGCACGCTTGCCCTGCGAAGAGGCGCCACGCCCGAGGAATTGAGTCTGAGAAATATCGATGTCGGCGTTGGCGCCTTCTTCTCAAATATGGTGATGTTCTTTATCATCCTGACCACGGCCATTACCCTCAACCGGCACGGGATCACGCGCATCGAAACCTCGCGCCAAGCCGCTGAAGCTCTCAGGCCTTTTGCGGGCCACTTCGCCGCAACCCTCTTCACTCTGGGTATTGTCGGTGTGGGATTTCTAGCCATACCCACCCTGGCTGGGTCTGCAGCATACGCCTTTGCCGAGACGCTTGGCTGGCGCCAGGGCCTAAACAAGAAGATGAGGCAAGCCCGTTGGTTTTACGTTCTCATTCTCGTCTCAACAGGAGTAGGAGTGGCGCTGGACTTTGTAGGGGTAAACCCTGTGAAAGCTCTCTACTGGACCGCGGTCATCAATGGCCTGCTTGCGCCATTTCTTATGGTGGCTATCCTCATTGTTGCTGCCGACAGCAAGCTCATGCGTGGACAACCGAGTTCGCGCCTGGGATGGTGCGTCGTGGCGATCGCAACTGTTGCCATGTTTGTCGCGGGTGTCGCGATGTTCGTTGTGTAGAGAGCCCTTTGTGCAGCACTTGTCTGGGTGAGCGCGTGTACACAGCCGCAGCAATGCCTTCGAGAAAGTCTTCGCCAAGGCGCGTCATGCGCGCCGCCATTCCGACCCCGCAGCCAGCCATGGGCACTATGCGCATCTTGCTAGCGTCTCTTGCATTGGCCATGCCGGCCGTCCTGATCGCCCAGGTCAGCATGTCCATTGCGATCGGCTCTCCTCCGCTGCCGAGGTATGAGCATCCAGCCTATCCGGGAGATGGATACCTATGGACTGCAAGCATATAGAAAGGCGATTGGTAGAGAGTCAATCGGCGCAGGCCGATTCAACATTCAGAGCGCGCCGCTCCGCTGCATCCATCTTCCGCACACCGCGGATCTTCAATAATCCAAGACAGACGCTGACCAGCAGAAGTCCTACGAACACGCAAAGCAGCGGAGTCGACCACTTCTGCAGAGTGCCGGAGAACAGCCGGACGACCTTGCGTCCGTAGGTTGCGCCCAGCCATGCAACAAAAGAGTAACGCAGGCTGCGAGCCGCCCCGAAGACGACGAGAAAGCGTCTGCGCGTGACGCCCAGCGCGCCAGAAGCGAGCGCAAACGGCAGTAGCGGAATCGGCGGAGGAAGCAAGGCAGGAACAAACACGGCTAGAACCGGATGGCGCTCGACCCATGTAACAATGCGGCCAAGGAGGCGGGCTGGGACATAGCGGCGAAGTGCTGTCTCGCCCCCTTTCTTGCCCACTTGCCACGTCGTATATCCGCCCAGAAGGCTGCCTGCGATGGCGCACGCGGCAAGCACCCATGGGTCTCCACTATGAGCGACGAGCCAAAGCAGAAGCAGATCGGTGCTGCCGGGCAAGGGCAAAGGGATCACAGAGGAATCGATTACAGCAACGAAGAAGAGCCCCAGCGCTCCCAGGTGCGTGAGCCAGTACGGCACCGGCGCCTGATGGAGAGCTGGCGCTGCGATCTTGGCCGATTGTTTGAGAAGGATACTCATGTGCGTCTCGCAAGGGGCCTGCGCCGCGGCGTCTGGTCTCACAATCAGTTCCGCGGCATCGAGTTTCAATCTGAGCTGCGGAACAGCGCATCACACCGAACAACGGAATTCGAACACTGTTTCGGCAGCTTTCTGAGCACTCACCCTGAATTCATGTCTTGCAACGTAACCCAGTAGAATCGCCGCCAGCAAAACTTGCAGCGAACGGGGCGCAGCGCAAACAAGCTTAGCAAGCCATCGAAGGGACGCAACTCCGCTTGCTTGAATTCGACCGAATTGCAGCATGGGCATTTTCGCCGAATCCAAAGCGGATGCGGCAGCCAATCTGGCCAACTCCTGGTTGCGCTGCTCATGTTTCCCACCTCTCTTGTTATGCCGCCCTGCAGACTAGAATGCTCGTCGTTCCAGCGGGCCCGAGTTCAAGTCCAGCCAGGCCAGGATCGAACGTATGCTGCCCGTGGCCAAGGCGATGCTGGAGTCGGCCGCGCCGTAGTAGACATTGATGGTGTCTCCATCCGCGCCAATGGTCTGCCCGCACGGAAACACAACGTCCTTCACATCTCCCCCGCGCTCGTAGCTGGTCTCTGGCCCGAATACCCAGGAGTCTCCGCGCTGCAAGCAAACCTCCGGCCTTTCCAGGTCGAAGAGGGCCAGTCCGAGCCGATAGATGCTGCCTGAAGCAGTCTGACGAACGCCGTGATAGATCATGAGCCAACCCCTTTCGGTTTCGATCGGTGGAGAACACAACCCAATCTTGTTGGCGTCCCACCACCCACCCCGGCGGGCTTCGAGAATGATCTTGTGGCTTCCCCAATGCCGCAAGTCTGGCGAATAGGATATCCACATATGCGCGCCAAGAGCTGTCATCGGCCGGTGGATCAAAGCCCATCGCCCGGCAATTCTCCTCGGCAATAGAGCCGCGTCTTTGTCCTCGGGAGGCATGACGACGCCGAACCTCTCGAAGGTTCTGAAGTCCTTAGTCAACGCGAGCGAGACACCCGGACCTCCTCGCGCAAAAGAGGTATAGGCAACGGCGTACTGCTCGAGTTCCGGAACAAAGGTGATACGAGGGTCCTCAATTCCCCAGATCTCTTCGGGAAAGTCTCGGGGACTTGCCGGCAAGGTTGGCTCAGCGTCGATTCGCCAATTGTCGATGCCGTTCACGGAACGCGCGGCGCAGAGGTGCGACAGACCGCTGCGGTCTTCCACCCGGCAAAGCAGCAGCGTGTCGCCGTCGGCCAGCCGAACGGCTCCGGCGTTGAAGACACTGTTGATTCGATAAGGCCAGTTCTCCCGGCTGAGCAGCGGATTGCCAAGATGGCGCGTGAACAGCGGTTGCTCGGGGCACGCTTTTGCCTTCTGTTGCTCCAGGATGACAGGAACTCGCAATTCAGCGGGAGGGATGATTGGATTCACTTGGAACGCTCATTTCGGGGAACAGTTGATCTACGCCTGACACTTTGGCTGCCTGCATTTCAAGCAGTGCCATGAGGAATGAAAGCGTGGACTCAGCTCCCTGATTTTCGTTTACGCGATCAGGGTGAAGCCCGTCTCTGCATCCTCCCGTAATGGCGTCGTAAAGAGGGACGTGCAGATCGTTCTTGCCAAGGAACCAGCGGAAAACCCGCTGAGCTTCCTCAAGCCATTGCTTCTCCTCCGTCATTCTATAGACCTCAAGGCAAGCCGACACGGTTGCGCACGCCTCGACTGGTTGCTGATCGAATCGAGCCTTTTCATTTCCTTCAATGTAGAATCCATTGGACCCGATGGGTACGAAGGTCTCAAGGTCGTCGCGGTGCTGCTCGGCAACAAGCCATTTAAGCGCATCCATGCCGGCTTCGATCATTCTCTGGTTGCCGCTCCTCCAGCCAGCCAGAATGAGCGCTTGCGGAAGCCTGGCGTTCCCGTAGGAAAGGCTTTTCTCAAACCACTTCCATGTCGGTGTATGGCTCCGCTCATAAATGTCGAGAAGACGATTCGCAAGTGTATTGCGAATGCCCTGGATGGCTCTGTCACCGGGGAACCAGTCGAGATAAGCTTGCATTCCCAGGACGCAATAGGCCCACGCCCGAGGACTAGTGAACGCCAACGTGGCAGGAACCGCGGCTTCAAAGAGCCTTCCAGCCGCTCCTCGCAACCCTGCATTCATCGAATGTCCGAGCACGATCCCCAGGGACCACAAAGCGCGGCCATGACTGTCATCTGATCCCTTGTCCTCCAGCCACTTACGGTCGTAGTCGAGGAAGTTTCTGAACCTCCCGGTATCGATGTTGAACGCAAGCCACAGGAATGCAAGGTAACGCTGAGAGTAGGCTGGACCCTCCGGCTTTGCCTGACGCGTTGGGCTTTCATCGAGAAGTGCTGAAACGATGAGCGCCCGCGCGTTGTCGTCGGTTGTGTATCCTTCGCGTGTGTTGGGCACGGAGAAGATGGCGTGCTGCAACATGCCAGTGTCGTCGGTCATCGAGAACAAATGACTCGGGTTCAGCACAGGCAGCCGATCCACGGGGTTCATGACAGTGTCGCCGGATTGAGCGGCTTTAGGTTGCAACGACCGCTCGAAGCGCGCTCTCTGAAAGCTCGCCATGTAGGCCCGCGCTGTCTTGGGCCATGTCGTTCCGCGAGAGTACTGATAAGCGCGCTTGCGCATGGCGTGGCGCTCCGCTTCGTTTTCCAGCAGAGTGGTCACTGCTTCCGCAATTGCATCGGGATCCGCGAAAGGCACAATCACGCCTCTCTTATCCGCCAGCAGCTCTTTGGCGTGCCAATAGGGCGTGGAGATGACCGCCTTTCCTGCACCGAGCGCAATGGCCAGCGTACCGGAGACGACCTGCGCCTCCTGCAGGTAGGGCGTGATGTAGATATCTGCCGCGCCAACATGTTCTACCAACTCTTCGGCGCTCACAAATCGATTGTTGAGGATCAGATGATCTGAAACTCCAAGCTCCTGTGCCAGCGCCTGCAGTTGCTCGCGATAGCGCTCGCCCTCGCGCCGCCGAATATGCGGGTGCGTCACCCCGGAAACGATGTAAACCACGTTTGGATGGCGAGACAGAATGGCGGGCAACGCGCGAATAACATTTTCAATGCCCTTGTTGGGAGAAAGCAGTCCGAAGGTGAGCAAGACCGACTTGCCTTCCGTGCCGAACTTGTCCTTGAAATAGTTGGGGTCCATGAACGGTAGATCGGGTACGCCGTGCGGAATCACATCGATCTTTCCACTCGGGACCGCGTACACATCGCGCAATAGTTGAGCTGCCAACTCACTCATGACCACCAGGCGATCGGAGTGTTGCGCAATCTCTTCCAGTACGGCGCGCTGATTCACGTCCGGCTCGCGCAGAACCGTATGCAGCGTGGTGACCAGCGGCATCTTCAGCTTGCGCAATAAAGTGAGGATGTGGCGTCCTGCAGCTCCGCCGTAAATGCCATATTCATGTTGCAAGCATACGAGATCGTTGCCATTGAAATTGAGAAACTCGGCTGCCCGCTCATACGAATCGAGGTCCTCTTGCTCAAGCTCCAGGCGCACCTGCTCAGGGTATTCGTATCTCGACTCCGGATCGTTGACGGGTATGGCAAACAGGCGTCCACTGCCGAACTCTCCGGCGACTGCCGCGCACAAATCGGTCGTGAACGTCGCAATGCCGCACTGCCGCGGCAGGTAATTGCCGATGAATGCAACCCGCGTAGGAAGTGGAAGGCAGCAGGCGTTCGATGCCCCATGGAACTTGCCTGCCTGCTGTGCCTCCCTAGTAAGTTCCTCGGAATGAATCGCTGCGATATAGGACATGCCACCCTGCTTTCGCTGTGTACGGACGCCCGACAAGCCGTCTCTGTTTATCAATATGCGCAAATGGGATGCTGGCTTCATGCCTTTTGCCGCTTGGGGTATCTCTTTGCCTGCGCTCATCAGGCTCTGGACTTCGTATCAGAGAACGGGAAGCCGACGAAGCGTGACCATGACCGACGCCATCGCCCCGTGCTCCGCATTACAGTAGAGGAGGTTTGGGGTTGTCCAGCGCTTGTGCTGCGTCCTCGGGAGTGACAATCACTTCTGCTGTAGCGCCTCCGCCGAGAAAACAATGCTCCCCTGAGAAATCGTCGGCAAAGCTCGAGTCGATTGCTTCGACGGCATGAACAGCCGCTGGCAACGCAGCCGCTGCGGGCTTGCTCGCCCGCGGAATCGGAACCATGCTCCTTCGCCGGCGCGCGGCAAAGTGCATCTTTACATCGCATTTCTTGATGAGACTCATCCTGGCTCCAGTCGTTCTGTTGATTGCTCGAACGATGCTCGTCTGGAGCGAAGCCTGAATGGCTGAAGGCGAGAAAGGAGAAAACTGACAACCCAATCTCAAGCATACGCTCCGAATAGCTTGTGTGCCGAACGCGGCATCTCCCGCCTGCTCACATCCTGCCAAGCAGCAGAAGAATCACAACAACCGCGAGGATCACTCCCACACCCGACGTCGGATAATATCCCCAACTCCTGCTATGCGGCCAACGCGGCAACACCCCAAGAAGCGCCAGGACAAGAACGATAATCAGTATTGTTCCAAGCATGTCTCACTCCTTAAGTTCTTGAATCAATCCTCAGAAGGAACCACGATGAAATGCGGTCCCTTTCGAGACCGCATCCGTCAACCGGCAACATTGACCTCTCATCGTGCTTCTCCATGTTTCGTCGACTGTGACGCGCGCTTTAGAGCAAGCTACCAACTGTTGTATTTACCTGGTTGCCGATCAGATCACCGGAAACGACCAATTCAACCCTTCGGTTCTCCTGGCGGCCGCTGGAATTCTCGTTGGAAGCCACAGGCAGCGTGTTGCCGAACCCCTTCGCGGTTACCGAGTTGATTCCAACACCCTGTCCAACCAAGTAGTCCTTGACTGCGCCTGCGCGGTTTTCCGAGAGTTTCTGATTCATGTCGTCGGCGCCGACGTTGTCGGTATATCCGCCCACTTCAATGTTCAAACCCGGATAGGCGAGCAGGATCCCGGCAACCTTGGCTAACTTCTCCCGTGCGCCGGACTTCAGTGAATACTTCCCTGTCTCGAACAAGACATCCGACATACTGACGATCAAGCCGCGTGCGCTGTCGCGGGTCTCAAGAACCAGGTTCAACTGCTCAGACAATTGGGCGCGCATCGCCGCCTTATCGCTAACAGCATCATGTTCACCCTGCTTCGCGCGCTCGGCGATCTGGCGAGAGTTCGCTGCGTCAGCCTGCGCGGCTGATATGGCCGATGCCGAAGCCGTCTGATTTGCTGCCATGTCAGCCTGTGCCTTTGCTGCTTTGGTTTGGGAGTTAGCTGCGTCGGACTGCGCCATTTCTTTGAGGCGGGTCGCATCGTTGGTTTGAGTTTGCGAAACCTCCAGCGCATCGCGAGAGGCCTGGCGCTCAATTGCGCGGCGATCCTCGTCGATCTTCTTGACCGCAATCTCGCGCGCATCTTCGGCAGTTTGCACGGCATCTCTTGAAACCGCAATCAGCGGCTTTCTTTCGAGGTGCTTGTTGATGGCGTATGCATCAGCGCTGTTCATCAACTCCACTGCATGCTGATAGCTGGCGCTGGCATAGGTCTCAGCTCCCTCTGACCGGGCGATGCGCAACGCATTCCTCGCCTCGTAGAACTCCAGCGGCAAGCTGGCACTCAAGACAACGGGGTCGAATTTATATCCCGTAGGAATGTAGCCCCCACGCTCCATCAGTTCGTACTTCGTATTCACTGCTTCGCTAGAGCCCTTGGTGTCAGCGCGAACGACATTCTCCAGGACAACGACATTGCTAGGCTGGCGAACTGCGTAGTAGGGTTCCGCGGTGACAATCATGGCGAATGCCTGCAGGTCGGTGGTTGCGGTCAGCTTGCTTCGATCGTTGCTCCCCACGAGGACCTCTCCGAGGTTCACTGCCCGGCCTTCGGGCGAGATCGCCCACAAAACATAGGTAAGATACTCGGTTCCGAAGGTAGTTGGATTCTGCAGATTACCGAACTCCGCCTCGACTTCAAGAGTGCCCCGCTTGCTTCGCACCTTGGCTTTGCCGTCTGCGGATGGAAGCAGCGCGGTTCCCACGAAATCTACATCTGTAGCCCCGCCACTTTGCCGGTAGTCCACTGCCATGACGTTGCGGCTGATCAACGTCACTTGGAAGCCATGAGCGGCAACAACAGGCTCCATGGTCGCTATCGTTCCAGGACCGGCTTGAGCAGTTGCGCTCAAGCTGAGGATACTTCCAACTGCTAATACAAGAATGCGCTTCACGAGATCTCCTGTTGATATGGGTATGCGTGCTTCATTGACGATTGGCCGATTGCCAGCCATAGGCTTGGCAGGAATCGACGGCACTCGGCTAGTGGCCGATCCGGAACTGGGTGACGTAATCGAAGATCCCGAAGACCTTCATGAGCCAGAGCACCACGACGATCACCACCACGCCATTCAATATCCCCTTGATCTGGCCCTGCATGGGGATATACCGGTTCACGAGAAAGAGCAATAGACCGACTACGGCGAGGGTGATTACAACTGTGACCAGAGGCTGGCCGGCGGTGAACTGAGTGAGGTACTCGAATAGCCCGAAAATCTTCACGAGCCACAAGACCACGGCTATCACCACCACACCATTCAATATCCCCTTGATCTGGCCTTGCATGGGGATGAAACGGTTTACGAGCCACAACAAGAGCCCGATCACTGCCAGAGTAATAACCACAGTAACAAGTGGCATAGTGTATTCTCCAATCTCTGTCTTGACGTTGATGCGCCCTAGGGAGCATCAACACCCGGTTGCGTGCAGGCGCTCACATGCCCACACCATCCTTCGTGCCGGCAAATGCAATGCACTAGAGGGCAAGGCTTGCCGCCCCGAGCGGGTAAGGCTAAGAAGGTACATGCAGATGGGCTGACTTAGCTCAGGAGCCATGGGGGAGAGGATAGGAAGTACTCTTCTACACTGATAGTTTCGCAAAGTGCTGGAGAGATTGCTGAGCTTATCTGACCACTCGCCACGAGCAGGTCGCCCTATTATGCGGCCACACGAAACGAGAGGGCACAGATGAAACTTCAGGGGATCAAATGCCCCTGTTTCCGAGTAGCATGCAGCCGGGACTGCCGGAGAGGAACGAAATCTGGCTCTGCCGCGTTACTGCAAGTTGCCTCGGGGGCGTGCTTACAGTTGCATCACTCGCATTGCCCGAGGATTGTGGACTTCGCTCGGAGTAGCGTCGTTTCTGCCTGTTGCGCAGGTACTATGGTTGCCGAGTGACGGCGGGTGTCACTTGGGCGGGCCGTTCAATTTGCGTTGCGGAAGAAACGCCAATCGTTGGCGCCGACCCGGTTGGCGCCACAACTCCCGCGGGGAAGATCAGAAGTTCGATCGAACCCCAATCTGCGTCCGAGTTTGCGGCGGGTTGCTTTCCCATGCCCAGCGTCTTGAGTTGGCTGTCGTCGAATGCAAAGTTCTCAACCAGGTACTCGCGTACAACCATGGCCCTGGCTTCTGTGAGGACCAGTTGCTTCTGAGTATCGCCCTCCATGCCGGCGGAGGCCACAATCACTGCGAGTCCGAATGGACTCTGCGCCAGATATTCCCCGCCGGCATTGAGAGACTTCTGGTTCTTCAGCTTGGCGGAATCGCGTGCATCGAAAAGTTGCTTCACGGTATAGGAAAATCGCATCAGCGGCGCCCCCTGCGGGAGGGCGTCAATTCTGTTCGCTGCCAGGCTGGCGGAGTCTTCGTATCCGCGCTTCTTGAAATACCCGCTCAAGAAGAAGTTGTGTTTCAAGGCCTCCATATTCTCCTGGAAGTCTGTCACTCCAGTCTGCGCCTGGAGCATCGTATTGTGCAGAGTCGCCGTGGTCTGTTCCAGGTTGCTATAGAGCTGTTTGTCGTTGACCAGCGCTCCCACTGTTCCTTGCCCGGAGTCGATCTTGGCGCTAACGGAATTCAGGTGCGCCACCGCCAGAGTTGCATTGTCGATTGCCTTCTGGCTGCTGTCGAGAATGCCGCTTGTCTTTACGAGCAGGTCGGACATCTCAAGCGGGGGTTCACTTTGGATGATCTCGCCATCCTTAACGTCGGCTTGCCCTTGAGATCCAAACGAGATCGCCACAAACTGGCTGCCCAACACCCCGGCGGTCTCGATCTCTGCTACAGAGTCACGCTTGATAATCTCGTGCGTTGACTTGTCGAGATCCATGACCACTGTGACCTTTTCGCCCGGTTTGTGGGGCAGTGCGATGCTCTCCACGGTTCCGCTGTGGACCCCTCCCACCTGCACGTCGGCTCCCGCAGACAGGCCCGCAACATTGTCGAATTGTGCCTTCAGCCGGTATGTGGAACTAAAAAGATACTCTTTGCTTCCGATGGTGAAGACCCCGGTGGCCAGAACTGCCAGCGTGAAAACGATGAATGCCCCAAGTCGCGCCACTCTCGACATACTTCCTCCTACGACAGTTTCAGGAATTCCTTGACAAACCCGATATCGCTTCGCTGAAGATCCTCGAACCTGCCTTCAATCACCACTTTTCCGCGATCCAAAAGCGCCAGCCTATTTGCAATTGTCTTTGCACTATGCAAGTCGTGAGTTACCACGATGGATGCCATCTGGTGCTCATGCTGAAGCTTAAGAACAAGATTGTCGATCTCGCCAGAACTGATGGGATCGAGACCGGCAGTGGGCTCGTCGAGAAGCAGTATCTCCGGCTCCAACGCGAGCGCCCGCGCCAGGCCCACACGTTTTTGCATGCCACCGGAGATGTCGGATGGCATCTTCGAAAGGCCCCCCTCCATACCCACCTCAGTCAGTAGTTGCTCGACCCGGTCTTTGCGCTCTCTCCTGGACAGGTCTCTCCGATGGTGTTCGAGCGGGAAGGCCACGTTCTCAGCTACCGTCAGCGAATCATAGAGCGCCGCGTGCTGAAACAGGAATCCCATCTTTTTTCTAATCTCGCCCATTCGATCAAGGGCCAGACCGGCGATGTTCTGTCCATGAATGGAAATCGATCCGGAGTCGGGCGTTTCCAGGCCAATGATGAGCCGCAACAACACGCTCTTTCCCGTGCCACTGCGCCCCAGTACGGCCAGGGTCTCTCCGCGGTCCACTGTCAAGCTGATCCCATTCAGAACCAAATGAGTTCCAAAGGTCTTCTTCAAAGTATCGACGGACACAAGCGGCACGCAGCCTGGCCCTTGAGCGTTTGCTTGCTTTATCGAAATGTCATATGCAGTGGCCATGCTTATCTCGCAAATCCAGCGACAACGGTTGTGGGTTAGGGAAAGACGACCAGAATGAACTTCACCAGCACGACGTCCGCCAAAATCACAAAGAGCGATCCGAGGACGACGGAGTTAGTGGCTGCGCGGCCCACTCCTTCAGCGCCTCCGCGAGTGCGCATTCCCTGAAAGCACGCGATAAGTCCAATAATCAGGCCATAGACGGCGGTCTTGAAGGTTGGCGGAAGAAATGCGTTGAAAGTGGCGCCTTGAAAGCCGCTTTCGATGAACTGATGGAACGAAAGGGGCTCAACCAGAGCCTGCGCAAACCATCCTGTCAATAGCCCGCTTGCATCTGCGGCAAGGGTCAAGAGAGGCAGCATGAGAATGCATGCCAGAATTCGTGTCGCAGCCAGAAGCCTGTAGGGATTGATTGCCGAAGCCTCGATCGCGTCGATTTGCTCGGTCACTTTCATTGATGCCAGTTCCGCGCCGATGCCAGCGCCAACCCGCCCGCTCACAATGAGGCCGGTCATAATGGGCCCCATGATCTGTATTACGGAGTAGACAAGGGTTGCCGGAAACATCGATTTGGCGCCAAAGCGGCTCAGGCTGTAACGGGCCTCCATCGAGATTACAACGCCGATTGCCGCGCCCGCCAAGGCGACCAGCGGCAGAGACTTCGATCCAACCTCGTCAAGCTGGTGGAGCAATTCGCGCCATTCGTACGGTGGTGTAACCGCAGCCTTGCATACGTTCCAGGAAAAAATACCGAGGCTTCCGAACCACTCGAAGAAACCGTTCGCAATCTTCCCGGCAGTTCTGGCAGCAGACACCATGGAGGGAAACTGCTGCTCAGGAATCTGTGGAGTGGAACTCGGGGCAATTGTGGCTTCCGGACTGCTCACTTGTTTGGTCCTTCAACGGGCGAGCCATGCCTGTTATTCAGATGCATGCGCGAAAGCAGGGAGTGAGGTCCGCTATAGAAGAACTCCAAAGCAATGTTTCCGCCCGCGTATGCCAGCAAGTTGTAGTTGCCGATCCGGATCGCATCTTTAGCGCCGAAGCGGCTTGGGTACCATCCATAGACGGCGGTCATTGAGCCGGCATAGGGGGCGACAAGGGCGGGCACAGAGAATACGCGATGGCCGTCTTCGCCGCGCCGTGCTGTGAATGTCGAGATCATGGCATGGCTCAATCGCGGAAACACCCCTCTGCATTCACAGCGGTAGTACAAGGTGTCTTGCTTGAACGCTTCTGCCAGGCCATAGCGCGTTGTGGTTCCAACAGCCGCGATAGCGAAGTCGGAGCCGAATCTCTTGCCGTAACCCTCGAAGCCCTGCCGCCACTCTGGCGGCGAATTCGTCAGCTGATTGATGCCAGCAGCAAGCGCGGCGCCGGCGGCTGGGTAGGGACCGTACGCATCGAAAAAATAGTTATCGACCATTGTCCATTGCGTCGGGCGAACGTATGTCAGGTCCAGTTGTGTCAAGTTCGCGCCTGCGGCAGTGCTGGGATCGTCTTCCGCATAGGGCATTGATTGCGAGTTTGCCGTGACAGGCAGGCTTGCGAGACCGACCGCGAGGAAAATCAGGAGCATCCCCCAACCTGTTGTTACGCGATGAACGCCGAGCGTTGGTCTGCTTGCCAGTGTGAGGCGGGCGTGAGAGTGCACCGAATTGAGACTCCACTTTGATCGCTTCATGTGCTCTCCTCTGGCAGATTTCGCGTCTCGTCAACCCACAGATTGCCGCGCGGGACGAATCTTGGCGTTGGGTTAGTCCAATGAGATGATGGCAGAGAGTGAGGCGCAGGGGATGGTCAGAATTGCTCGCAGCCGCAGTAGGCGCCAAAGGACCGGTTGTTTTAGGCGACGCAAGCAAACCCTCTGCTCGTTGAGGGCGGCTCTTTGCGTTTGCGCCTTGCCCCAAGCGATGCTATCGGCTATTTCCGATCATTACGAAGGACGCCCAGAAAGTGGTATGAGAAGTTCCAGATTGATGGGGGCGATGACGGTTCAAGCGCGGGTCTCGCACTCCAAATGGGGGTTGAGTCTCCGATGTCGCTTTCTGCCGGGAGCTTGAGCCTATCTCATGAAAACTATGCTGACGAAACTCCGTGAGAGTGCAGCTGCTCAAGGCGTCTCTGCGGGTTGCGATGGCAGGCCGCTGGTAACGAATGGACGATCTATGGGAGTGGGTCGAGCAGGCCTTGCTCCCTGCGCGGCGTGAGGACAATCGGTGCCGTCGATGGCACGAGCCCGGGCAGTTATAAAACGGCGTGCTCTGGATTCTTGGCATCGGCGCCCAGCGGGCAGAGACGCCGAGCAAGTATCCACCCTACTAAACATGCCATCGGCGCCTCCGCAGTGGGTGCGTGAACGCAAGTTTATTGAAGTGCTTCGTTTGCAGACTATACATTTACACGAGCGAGGCAAGCTGAACCTGGATGAGCACTTTGTGGGCTCCTCCTTCGCGAACTGTAGAAAGGGGCTTCGCCGCCGGTCCCACTAGAGCGGTTCCACAATTCACATGCCCTTTCCGGCATCGTGCAAGGTGGCATTTTCTTGAGAAAAATGCCACTTGATAGCGGTGGATTCGGGGTACAGCAATTGTGGAACCGCTGTAGGCGCGCCAAAACACGAAGATCGTAGTTATCGCCTCTGGTGACGGTCTTCCACTCGCCATCACTGTCGAAAGATTCGCCGGCCGAGTGCAAGGTTGTGGAACCGGTATTGGCCGGCTGCTTCCTCGACGAAATTCCAAGCCACGAAATCGAGGATGCTATTCTCAGCGGACGCCGCTCGCTGTCGGAATTTGTGCAAGGTCCGCTGCGACCGGCAATGTCAGTAGACCCATCTCCGCCGGCGTCAGAACTCGCGGAGGTTTGAGATGGAGCGGATAGCGGCCCCACAGCAGAGAGTCCGCAATCACGCCCGCGGCGATGAAAGGACTGAGGAAGGCGAGGGGAACGACATAACCGCTGGCGACGAGCGATTGGGCGATACTCCTGTTGGCTCTGCTTCTGCCACGGTAGCCGGGGACCTGAGGAATCTCAAAGACTGTTAATTGGGTTTCGGGGTGGTGGCGAGCGTATCGCACCAATTGGTAGGTAACCTGCATCGGGGTAGTAATTCCCGCGTCGGGGAAAATGCGGCGTCGAAAGGTGCGCGGGAAATAGAGGTTCAAAATGGCGCTGGAGAAATCGGCGCAATTCCAAAAGACCAAGCTGTATCGGGAGTGGTTTTCCCCGCCGTTCATTCTCGCGATCAGTGCGTCGTCCTGCTCTGGGGTGGTTGCAAACTGGAATGCGCGCATACGCCGCTCATATGCAACGCCCACCAATTGGTTCCATCCCCTTTGAAACGTGCTCCCTTCCGGCAAGTCCTGGCCCAGGCTGCGCAAATGAGCATCATGGTACGCCTCGCGCAAAGCGACGACCGTTTTCCGGTCCGCATGGGCCGGAACTATGGAAGGGTTTTCGACGGAATAGAGATAGGGAATCAGCGGGATAGCCACCCAGTCGTAGCCAGCGATTCCCTGATAACGGGTGAACACCGCGCCTGCCTCGCCCGGCGCGCATCGGCGCAATTTTATCGGAGTGTCGGCGCAAATGCGCTCAAAATAGACAGCGTCGTGACCGGTGGGGTTCAGGGCGCCAAAGAAGCCGTAAGGTTGTTCCATAAGCAAGGCTGCCTGGGCATGGCAGCGTGGACAGACCGGAGATGAGACCGCAAGGGACAAGAGGCAGAGTGCAATCGCTCGCAGGGCACGCATCAAAAACATGAACCCCCTTGGCCGGGTTTGACCTTGTTCCAATTCTCAAAAGGCGGCGGCTTTGATCGCCCGGCGCTCATAGTTTAGAGACGCTTCAACTTCATAAGCTGATCAATTTGCAACAGGAGGGAAGCTTTGTATAGGCTCGAGCCGGGAGTTCGGCCGAGAATCAGCATTCCAGCAGGGAATTGAACCAAAGCGACAAATGTCCATCGCCCATGCGATTATCCTGAGTTTCCTCCCGCCGCGGCGTCGCTTAGAATTGCGGTATGTGCGGAATCGTCGGTTATGTCGGTCCAAAGAAGGTTGTTCCTGTCATCATCGAGGGGCTGAGGCGCCTCGAATACCGCGGCTACGACTCGGCGGGCATCGCCGTGGGCAGCCCTTCCCGCTCCACGCTTGAGGTGCGCCGCGCTCCCGGCAAGCTGAGCAACCTGGAAGAAGTGCTGCGCGAGCATCCCTCTGGATGGCACCTTCGGCATCGGCCACACCCGCTGGGCCACCCATGGCCGCCCCACCGAAGAGAACGCCCATCCCCATCGCGACTGCACCGGGCCGCATCGTCGTCGTCCACAACGGCATCGTTGAGAATTACCTCGACCTGAAGCGCGAACTCACCGCCCAGGGCCACAAGTTCGTCACCGAGACCGACACCGAGATCATCGCCCACCTGATCGAGCAGGTGCAGACAGGACGCCGAAGCCGCCGGCCTGCCCATCCCGCTCGAAGTGGCCGTCCGCCGCGCCGTCAAGCGGCTCACCGGAGCCTTTGCGCTGGGCGTGCTCTCGGCCGCCGAGCCGGACAAGATTGTGGCCGCGCGCTTCGGCCCGCCGGTGGTCATCGGCGTCGGCGAGGGCGAGTCCTTTGTCGCCTCCGACGTTCCCGGCATCCTGCACCACACGCGCAACATCTACTTCCTCGCCGACGGCGACATGGCCATCCTCACCCTGGCCGGCGTCGAGCTCACCGACTTTGACGGCAACCCCATCCAGCGCGCCATCACCCGCATCCAGTGGGACCCCATCCAGGCGGAAAAGGGCGGCTACAAGCACTTCATGCTCAAGGAGATCTGGGAGCAGCCGCGCGCCATTCGCGACACCACGCTGGGCCGCGTCTCGCTCGATTCCGGCAAGGTCTTCCTGGGCGAGATGAAGATCGCCGACGAAGAGCTGGCCATGGCCTCCAGCATCAACATCGCCGCCTGCGGCACCAGTTGGCACGCCGCCCTCGCCGGCAAGTACATGATCGAGCGCCTGGCCCGCCTGCCCGTGGATGTGGACTACGCCAGCGAGTACCGCTATCGCAATCCCATCCCCGACCGCAACGCCCTCGGCCTGCTCATCACCCAATCCGGCGAAACCGCCGACACCCTGGCCGCGCAGCGCGAGATGATCGCCCTCGGCTCCAAGACCGTGGCCATCTGCAACGTGGTCGATGCCATGGTGGCCCGCGAAGCTCACGGCGCCATCTACACCCACGCCGGCCCGGAGATCGGCGTCGCCTCCACCAAGGCCTTCACCGCGCAGCTCACCGCGCTCTTTCTGCTGGCGCTCAAGCTCGGCCAACTCCGCGGCCGGCTCGACCCGGCCCAGTCCGTCGCCCTCATCGAGGAACTGAGCCGCATCCCCGCCAAGATCGAAGAGGTGCTGCGCTCCCGCTCGGCCCAGTGCGAGCAGCTGGCCAAGGATTTCTCCACCGCCCGCGACTTCCTCTACCTCGGCCGCGGCATTCACTTCCCCATCGCCCTTGAAGGCGCGCTCAAGCTCAAGGAAATCTCCTACATCCACGCCGAGGGCTACCCGGCCGGCGAGATGAAGCACGGCCCCAATGCCCTGATCGACGAAACTCTGCCCGTGGTGGTGCTGGCCACGCGCGACGAGTCCGACCCCGCCTCAAAGCTGCGCTACGAGAAGACGCTCTCCAATATTCAGGAAGTCACCGCCCGCAGCGGCCGCGTCATCGCCGTAGCCACCGAGGGCGACACCACCATCGGCAGCCTGGTGGAGCACGTCATCCACATCCCGCCGGCCATCGAGCTGCTGTCGCCGCTCATCGAGATTGTCCCGCTGCAGTTGCTGGCCTACTACATCGCCGTGCGCCGCGGCTGCGATGTGGACCAGCCTCGAAACCTGGCCAAGTCAGTCACCGTCGAGTAGAGCGTGTTCCAAGAAAGCCGCTGACTGTGCGCAGAGTGCGTCAGGCAGCGGTCGCTCTACTTGGGCTCGATTCTTTACCTTGCGATCCGTCTTGCGAATCATAGACCAGAGGCGCCCAAAGGGCGATCTTGGTTGGCCGACCTAGAAGGAAAAGCTCAACTGCATGTTGATGCTTCGATTCGCGGACTGCGAGGAAAAGAACCCTCCGGCAAGGGAGGTTGACTTGTTGAACGACGACGCAGTGACCACGCCCACCGGCTGGGACAGATTCACGTTGTTGAAGACGTTGTTGGCCATCACGGCAAAGCCGAGGCTGTAGCGCCGGGTAACCGGCGCGTCGAGCTGCGGGGGCCCGTTCTTACCGCTCAGGCCACCCGGTCCGAGGCCGCCGCCAGGCCCGCCGCCGCGCGGTCCGCCAGGGCCTCCCCCCGGAGGCGGTCCACCAGGGCCACCGCCATTGTTGCTGAATCCGCCTTGCGTCTCCGGTCCGATGGCAAAGCGTTTGGAGAGGCGCACGTTGGCGCTGAACTGGCTGGGGCCGGTTCCGTAGTTGATGGGTACGATCTTCTGCCCGGCAATGGGATCGGTGTCGAAGTTGCCCAGCGAAGTCTTGACCACGCTGGCCCGCGTCAAGTCGGTGGCGAAGGACGGCCGATCGTTGAAGATCGAGTCGCCGTTGTTGTCGATGCCCGTGGTGATATTGAAGGGCGCGCCGGAGTTGGCGACAATCATCGGGCTCAAGGAGACGCCGTACTTCAGCGGAATGTTGCCGCCGACCAGCAGACGGTTGCGCACATCGAACGCCGTGCGGCCGTAGTCCGCGCCGGGGTTGTAGGAGTTCGACGGAAAGCTGTTCGCGCCGGAAGTGTCGCCCTTGGCGAAGTTCACCATGTAGAAGCCGAAGAGCGACATCTTGCCCATGCTGACGCTGAAGTTGGTCACAACCTGGCTTTGTCGGAATACGCCGCCGGACTGGTACTGGTAGATGTTCTCGCTCGTGCCGTTGGGGCGCAGGCCGGTTGTGGGCGAGGGCGCGTTGATGTTGTCGCTCAACAACGCATGGACGCCGCGTGAGTTCACATACGTCACCGACACGGTGGCATTCTTGGTGACCTGCTGATCGACGCCGGCGGCAGCCTCCATGGTCAGCGGCGTGCGCATGTGAGGATCGACTTGGTAGATCGTCGGGATGATCGCCGCGCCGCTGAGCGCCGGCGGCGTCAGGCCGGGGCCCGGCTGGTTCACGATGAACTGCTGCTGGGTGACGCCGTTCTGCCGTTCCGCTTGCAGGACAAAGTTCGAGTCGAAGCGGTCGTAGAACCATCCGTATCCGGCGCGCACCACAGTCTTGCGTGCGTTTGTGGCCCATGCCGCCGACAGCCGCGGCGCAATATTCAAGTAGTCGCTCAAGTGGGTCTGCGCCTCGTAGCGCAGGCCGTAACTCAGGGTCAGATTCGGCCTCATGCGCCACTCGTCGTCGGCGTAGATAGAGGCATCGAAGGCCGTCACATTCGACTTGGGCGAGCCGGTCATTACGCTGTACTGGCTGGGCTGGAGGGCGAGGTAATCGGCAAGGGTCCCGAAGGTGAACGTCCCGTTGAAGCCGCTGGTCGAGTTGTTCGCGTCCTGCGTGGCGCGCAGGCGGGTTCCGATCTTGATGGAATGCGAGCCGTGCGCCAGGCTGGTGTTGTTCTGCAACTCGAAGCGATTCTGATTGTCGGCGATGGTGCCCAGGCTGTTGCCGCCGCCCGTGAACGCGCCCTGCACCATCAGGGTGGGATCGGAGTTCTGCGCCGCCTGGCTGCTCTGGCTGTGCGTGTATTCGAACAGCGTCTCGTTGACCGCATTGTTGCCCAGAACCTGGGTGTCGCTGAGCTGGAAATCGTGCGTGGTGCTGGAACTGTTGTAGGCCTGCGATCCGAGCGCGAGCTGACCCACGCCGTCGCCGGTCTCATTCACCTGGCTGAATCCGTAACGCGCGGTGAGCGTGTTGTTTTTCGTCAGTTGCATATCGATGCGCGGGCTGATGTCCAGCCGCTGCCTGGGATTGCTGTACGCGCCGGTAAGGGCAACTGGGTTTCCGCTTGCGTCCAGCGAGGTTTCCGCGTTCACGATGGTATTGTCCTGCTGACTGCGGCGAAATACGCTCACAAAGAAGGAGGCCTTCTTGCCCAGCGAGCCGCCCACATTGCCCATCATGAAGGTGGAGTAGTACGGCGGCTCCGAGGTCACAAACGGATTCAGCGAGTTGAACGCAGAGTCGTTGCCATTCATCATCAGCGAGCCATGCAGCTTGTCGGTGCCGGGCTTAGTGAGGATCTCGATGCGACCATAGCCGAGCTTGTCGTACTGCGCCGAAAAGGGATTCTGATTGACGCGAATCTCGCGGATCGACGACTTGGGGGGAAGCTGGCCTCCGCTGAAGCCATCGATATAGATCTGGCCTCCATTGGGTCCTGCGGCCGGACCGGCCAGGGCGCTGAGCTCATTCTGCAACTCGTCGGGGTCGTCGGAGAGCGCATCCAGCCCTGCGCCCTTGATGACCAGTTGGCTGGCGTTGTTGTCGGAGGAGGTGTTGACGCTCGTGCCCTGATCGCTGACCGTCACGTTCTGCCGCTCGACGGCGATGGCCAACTCGATGTTCTGGAGCACTGGGCGTCCGGCGGCCACTTCGAAACCCAGTTGCACAAAGGTCTCGAATCCGCTCTTCGCCGCCGCCAGTGTGTAGGAGCCGGCGGGAATGGCCTTCAGTTCATAGGCGCCACCGGCGCCGGTCAGCGCGGAGAAGGTCTTGCCCGCGTCGTCCGTTACGCTTACCGTTGCACCGGGGACCAGCGCGCCGGATGGGTCAGTCACCTGGCCGCGTACCGTTGCGGTTCCAGTTTGCCCGAAAAGATTGAACGTCAGCACGAAGCCAGAGTGCAAAGAAGAGAATGGCAAGAGACTTTTGACGGGTCGCATTCATAATTGCTCCTTATGATCCGGCATGAAGGCTCTGAGTTTCATGCCGGATCGGGAAGTCCGCATCGCGTCGAAGTTGTGGATGGCAGACAACGCGCGATTGCGTCCTGAATCCATCTCACCAGTGCACGGATTGCTCCGCCGTCACGAATGTTGAAGGAGTGTAGAGAAGTGTCACCAAGCTGTGACATTTTGTTACGTTCGCGGTCTCTGGCGGGTGTAAACCTAAGCTAGGCTCGTGCCCGAGAGGACCTATCGTGGCCTTGGTACTGTTGATCGACGACGACCGCGAGTTGTGCGCCATGCTCAGCGATTACCTGGGCCGGCACGGCTTCCAAGTCACGTCGGATCATCACGGAGAGACTGGTCTGCAGCGCGCGCAAAGCGGAAGGTTCGCCATTGTGCTGCTGGATGTAATGCTGCCGGGCATGGACGGTTTCGAGGTTCTACGCCGTCTGCGGGCCACCTCGCAGGTGAGCGTGCTGCTGCTTACCGCGCGCGGAGAAGACGTGGACCGGATCGTGGGCCTGGAGATAGGCGCCGACGACTATTTGCCCAAGCCCTTCAATCCGCGGGAATTGCTGGCACGCATGAGGGCCATTCTGCGGCGGAACACGCCCTCCGAGCCTGCGCCGGATGGCGCCGTACCTGCGCACCGGCTTTCCGTCGCCGGCCTGAACCTTGATACCGGCTCGCGCAGTGCGCGCTACAAAGGCAGCGAGTTGGCCCTCACCGACGTGGAGTTCGCCCTGCTTGAATCGCTGATGCAGGCTCCGGGTCAGGTGCTGACGCGGGAACACTTGGTGGAGTCGGTGCTGGGCCGCAGCTTCAACCCCTTCGACCGCAGCCTGGACATGCACGTCAGCCGGTTGCGCCGCAAACTCGAAGACACGGCCGGCATCGGCGACCGCATCAAGACCGTCCGCTCGGTGGGCTACCAGCTCGCCGTCGCCACCACGGAGGGCGCATCGGGTAGCGATGCCTACACAGAAGCGCCGACCGGCCGGGAGCGATAGTCCACTATGCGCAGCATGTTCGCCAAGATCTTTCTTTCTTTCTGGATCTCCGAGATCCTGATTCTCTTCTCGACCGCATTTTTGCTGCGGCATCATTTTGACAGCCCCGAGGTTCAGCACAACTCACTTTTGCAATCCATGACCATGAGCGGCAACGCCGCCGCCGCCGCGTACTTGAGCGGAGGCTGCCCGGCGCTCGGCCAGTTCCTCAGCCTCTCGCCGGAGCCTTCCTATCTGGTTGACAGCCACGATCAGGTCTTTTGCGCTGCGGCGGCAAAGCCCGATCTGCGCGACGTGCTTCGTCAGGTCCACGAAGGGCCAAGACGCCCAGCCGGAATGCAAATCGGGGACCGCTATCTGTGGGGCACGGAAATCAGTGCCCCCGGAGGGCAGAGATGGATCTTCGTAATCAGCGGCCCCTATCCGATGGAGCACCATTTGCCGCTGCACGATATCCTTCCCCGGCTGCTGATCAGCGTCACGGTCTCCGGCTTGGTGACCCTTGCCTTGGCCCTCTTCCTCACCCGCCCCATCGGCATGTTGCGGGCGGCTGCGCGCAAACTTGCTGGCGGCGACCTGAGCGCGCGGGCGGGTCCAAGCAGTGGAAAAGAAGCCACGGCTCGCACGCCGCCGAGTCTGGATGAATTGGGCGGCCTGGTGCACGACTTCAACCACATGGCCGAACGGCTGGAGTCGCAGGTGGGCGCGCAGCGCCTGCTGCTGCGTGATGTTTCGCACGAGCTTCGTTCACCCCTGGCGCGTTTGAGCGTAGCACTGGAATTGGCGCGAGAAGAGGCCCATCCGGAGATGGAAGAGCACCTGGCGCGCATCGAACGCGAGGCGGCGCATTTGAACAAGCTGATCGGCCAGTTGCTGAGCCTGTCGCAGATGGAGTCGGCCCAGCGCATCCCCGACGCCGAGGTGATTCCCATGAAACCGCTGATCGAGCGGCTGCTGGAGGACGCCGATTACGAAGCCCGCAGCCGCAACTGCTCCGTCGTCCTGACCGGCGCGGAAGAGTGCGAGGTCAGCGGCAACTCCGAGTTGCTTTACCGGGCTCTGGAGAACATTGTGCGCAACGCGATCACTTATACCCGCGAAGGCACCACCGTGGAACTGGCGCTGCGCTGCGAACAGAAGGACGGCGGCCGCGAAGCGGTTGTGCGGGTAATGGACCGGGGAACCGGAGTTCCCGAGGACCAGCTCAAGGCGATCTTCCAGCCCTTTTACCGGCTCGATTACGCCCGGCAACGAGCGACGGGCGGCTCCGGCGTCGGGCTGGCGATTGCCGACCGCGCCATTCGGCTTCATGCCGGGCAACTGAAAGCCGCCAATCGCCCAGGCGGCGGCCTGGCAGTAGAAATCCGCCTTCCGTGCCAAGGGTCCGTCTCCTAGCGATGTGTGTTGCGCAGATGGCCATTTCTCTGCATTGAAGAATACGGGCCTCACCCATGGCGAAAATCCCGGATTTGTTGTCCAGCCGGGCACTTCTAGCAACAAGGCACGACCGAAGCCGTGCCCTTTCAGAAGATAGACCTACATCTGTGCGGCGGACACCATGAGTGCTGGAGCAGAAAGCAAGTACCGCACCGCATCCCTGTGCGAGTTGGCGCTTGAGCATGTATAAGATAGTTAACTCAGATTCGTTGCAAAGCGAGAGCAAAATGGCAGCAGGACACGTATTTGCAGAAACGCCGAGTGAAACAGCTAACACCATGAGCCCGGAGGAGATCGGCGCGCAACTAAGCACTTTTATCGATCCGAAGCGCATTCTTACGCGGGCCATCGACCGAATCGCCTTTGCCTCCGACGCCAGCTTGTATCGCCTGATTCCGCGCGCCGTGGTGCAGCCGATTCATGCAGACGAAGTGAGCCAACTCTTTCAATACAGCCGGAAGCGCCGGATTCCTCTAACCTTTCGTTGTGCCGGCACCAGCCTTTCCGGGCAGGCGATTACGGATGGAATCCTGGTGGATGTGGGCCGTTACTGGCGCTCGGCTTGTGTTGAAGAAGAGGGTCGGTTGCTGCGCGTTCAGCCGGGATTGATCGGACAGCAAGCAAACCAGCTTCTGAACAAGCATGGCGCCAAGATCGGGCCGGACCCGGCATCGATCGGGGCGGCGCGGCTGGGCGGAATCCTTTCCAACAACGCCAGCGGCATGTGCTGCGGCGTGGCGCAGAATGCGTATCACACTCTGCGCTCTTTGACCTTCATGCTTCCCTCCGGCACGCTGATCGATACTGCCGCTCCGGACGCTGAAGCACGTTTTCGGCTGGCTGAGCCCAAACTGGCTGAAGGGCTGCTGGAGTTGAAGCGGCAGCTGGAGGCGAATCCGGTGCTGGCCGCGCGCATTCGGGCAAAATATCGCATGAAGAACACCACCGGCTATTCGCTGAACGCCTTTCTCGATTACTCATCTCCCGCCGAGATTTTCAGCCATCTGCTCATTGGAGCGGAGGGAACGCTTGCCTTTATCGCTGAGGCGGTGCTTCAAACCGTTCCCGATTTGCCCGTGAAGTACACCGGGCTGCTGCTCTTCCCCGACCTGCACGCGGCCTGCGCGGCCATTGCGCCCTTGCGCGACGCCGGGGCTGCGGCTCTGGAACTGATGGATCGCGCGTCGTTGCGCTCTGTCGAAGATAAGCCTGGAATCCCCCCCGCAATCCAACAACTGCCCGCCGCAGCGGCGGGCCTGCTCGTCGAGTTTCAAACTGCGGACCGTTCCGCCGTTGCTGAGAATGAGGCCAAGGCCAAAGCCGCCGTCACCGGCCTGGACCTCGTCGGAGAGCCCCTGTTCACCGGCGACCCGGTGGAGCAGGACCACTTGTGGAATATCCGCAAAGGGATGTTCCCCTCGGTGGGCGCGGTGCGCGCCAAGGGCACAACCGTCATCATTGAAGACGTCGCCTTCCCCCTTCAACATCTGGCAGATGCCGCCGTTGACCTCACCCGGCTGTTCGAAAAACACGGCTATTCCAACGCCATCATTTTCGGCCACGCCAAGGATGGAAACCTCCATTTCGTTATCACCCAGGGCTTCACGACGGAGAAGGAAGTCGCGCAGTACCGGGATTTCATCGACGATGTCGTGGACCTGGTGGTGAAGAAGTACGACGGCGCGCTCAAAGCCGAACACGGCACAGGGCGCAATATGGCGCCGTTTGTTGAAACGGAGTGGGGTCCGGAAGCGTATGCGGTCATGCAGCAACTCAAGGCGCTAGCCGATCCAGACAACCTGCTCAATCCCGGCGTCATCATCAATCCCGATCCCGCGGCACACATGGCCGACCTGAAGAAGATGCCGGTGGTCGAGGAAGAGGTCGACAAATGTATCGAGTGCGGCTATTGCGAGCCGAAGTGCCCCAGCCGGGATTTGACGCTGACGCCGCGTCAGCGGATCGTGGTGCGCCGCGAGATGCAACGGCTGAAGGACCACGGCGCCAGCCACGCCGCTTACGACACATTGAACCGCGATTTCCCCTACATGGCGCTGGACACTTGCGCGGTGGACGGATTGTGCGCGACAGCATGTCCCGTCAATATTGACACCGGCAAGCTGACCAAGCGTTTCCGCCAACTGCGTCACACGGCAGTGGCCAACAACATTGCCGTTCTGATCGCAAAAAACATGAAGCTTACGGAGTTTGGTGCGCGCTTCGCCATGGGCATGGGCCACGCAGTGCAGAAGATCTTTGGGCTGGGCTTCATGCGCGGCATTACGCGCGTGCTGGACTATTTCTCTCGCCGCCTGCTGGACGAGGCTTTCTGGCAATGGTGCGCAGAGATGCCTCGGCCGCGACGCGGTGCATTGCCCCGGCGTCCCAGAGAAGGCGCTGTGGCGGTCTACTTCCCGGCATGTATTTCGCGCATCATGGGTGCGCTGCCCGGTGAGCAGCAGGAGACCACGGTGATGCAGGCGTTGCTCAATGTCGCGGACCGTGCGGGCGTGAAGCTCTACGTGCCGGACGACATCAAGGGTAATTGCTGCGGCGTGCCATTCTCATCCAAGGGATTTGAGGAAGCGCACCACACCACGGTTGACCGCACCATCGAGAACTTCTACCGCTGGTCGAACGGCGGCGAGCTGCCCGTGGTGGTCGATACCAGCCCTTGCACCTATGGGCTGAAGACCGCCCGCCCACATCTCAGTCCTGAGAACCAGGCCAAATTCGACAAGCTCACCATTTTCGACTCGGTCGAGTTTGCGCACGACCGAATTCTGCCCGCATTGCCGATTCAGCGCAAGGTTCACTCTGTCGCGCTGCACCCGGTCTGTTCAGCGGTCAAAATGTCGATTGTTCCGAAACTGGTTCGAATTTCCAACGCTTGCAGTGAGTCTGTCCTGGTGCCGCGCGACGCCGGTTGCTGTGCCTTCGCTGGAGACCGAGGGTTCCTGTTCCCGGAGTTGACGGCCTCAGCCACCGCCATTGAAGCCGGGCAAGCAACAGCGGAAGAGCAAAGCGGATACTACTCCAGCAGCAGAACCTGCGAGATCGGGATGACGCGGGCTACAGGCAAGGTTTACCAGTCCTATTTGCACCTGTTGGATTATGCTTCGCGGCCCTGAAGCTGCGGCTGAGTTCAACACCGTCATTGATGGAGTCTGCACGCGTTCTGAACGCCGCGCAGCCCTTTTTGCGCCTTTCGGCGGAAAGGGATCGAAGGCGAACACAGGTTGATCGGGGCTGTCCGGCAGAGAAGGTTCAACCCCTGCCGGATGCCTCCAAGGCGAACCGGGATATTCTGGGATGAAGGCGCCGGATCTCCTTGCCCAAGGCTGAAATGACTGGAAGGACTCCGGGTCTGGGCCGCCCGCGGTCTGAGGAGAGAGCCTGCTCCCAAGGTTTTCCGGAGCGGTGCAGCAACGCGCACAGGACCCGGCGCCGCTTTTCTCCTGCTCCTGCGCCCCTCAAAGCCACCTAAGCGGGGGATACATCTACTGCGACGGCGGTCACATCCCATCGAATCCAGCCATTCTATAATCAAACCGATTTCCCGAAATCGTCCTAGTTACAGGGCACGTCTTGGAGGCTATTGGCCAGGGGCGGAATCCGCGCGAACTTCGGTGGCGATTCCTTGTCCAATCTGACTTCCCGCACCATTATGCGCCATGGAACTCGATGAACGACTTGTTCTTAACCCAACCAGACAAAGGAGCGCAACTCCCGATGCATACACACGAAATTGAACAGATGTGCGTAGTTGCCAAGGGGCCCAATCATGGCCCGGCACCTATTCCACAAGAAGGCCGTTGGACCAAGGTCAAAGAAGTAACCGACGTGTCGGGCCTGACCCACGGAGTGGGCTGGTGCGCTCCCCAACAAGGGGCCTGCAAGCTGACGCTGAACGTAAAGAAGGGCATCATCGAGGAAGCGCTGGTTGAGACCATCGGCTGCACCGGAATGACGCATTCGGCCGCCATGGCCGCCGAGATTCTGCCCGGCAAGACCATTCTTGAAGCCTTGAATACCGACCTGGTTTGCGATGCCATCAACGTGGCCATGCGCGAGTTGTTCCTGCAAATCGTATACGGCCGCACCCAGACCGCATTCTCCGAAGACGGGCTGCCCATCGGCGCCGGCCTTGAAGATCTGGGCAAGGGCCTGCGCAGCGTGACCGGCACGATGTACGGCACCAACGAAAAGGGCGCGCGCTATCTTGAACTGGCCGAGGGCTACGTGACCGAACTCGCGCTCGACGAAGATAACGAGATCATCGGCTACAAGTTCGTCCGCCTGGGACCCATGATGGACTCCATATCGCAAAGGTGTGGACGCGCAGACCGCGCTCAGCAAGGCAACCGGCACGTATGGCCGCTTTGCCGACGCCGTCAAAACCATCAACCCGCGCAAGGAATAAGGAGAAGATCATGGCATTGTTTGAAGGATACGAAAGACGGATTGCGCAGATCGACTCCTATCTTGCCGCTGCCGGCATTGAGTCGCTTGAAGCAGCGGAGAAGATCTGCCTGGACAAAAACGTCGATGTTCGCAAGATTGTGAAGTCGATTCAAAACATATCATTTGAGAACGCTGGCTGGGCCTATCTGATTGGCGCGGCAGTCGCCATCAAGAAGAACCAGACCGTTGCCGCTGAGATTGCTGAAACCCTGGGCACTGGCCTGCAGGCATTCTGCATTCCGGGCTCTGTTGCCGACGACCGCAAGGTGGGCATCGGCCACGGCAACCTGGCCGCGATGCTGCTGCGCGAAGAGACCGGATGCTTCGCCTTTTGCGCCGGTCACGAGTCGTTTGCCGCCGCCGAGGGCGCAATTGGCCTCGCCCGCTCCGCAAATAATGCCCGCAAGACCAAGTTACGCGTGATTTTGAACGGGCTCGGGAAGGACGCGGCGATGATTATCGCCCGCGTCAACGGCTTCACCTATGTGCAGACCGAGTTCGACTATGCATCTGGCAAGGTGAACGTGGTGAAGGAAAAGGCATACTCGAAGGGCGAGCGTGCTGCAGTCCGCTGCTACGGTGCTGACGATGTGCGCGAAGGCGTAGCCATCATGCACCTTGAGCTTGTAGATGTCGCCATTACCGGCAATTCCACCAACCCGACCCGTTTCCAGCATCCGGTGATGGCGGTCTACAAGAAGGAAAGACTGCTTGACGGCAAGAAGTTCTTCTCCGTCGCTTCCGGCGGCGGCACGGGGAGAACGCTTCATCCCGATAACATGGGGGCAGGTCCAGCCTCTTACGGCATGACCGACACCATGGGCCGGATGCACTCGGACGCACAGTTTGCCGGATCGTCTTCTGTGCCCGCGCACGTTGAGATGATGGGCCTGATCGGAATGGGCAATAACCCGATGGTCGGCGCATCGGTGGCTGTGGCCGTGGCCGTAGAACAAGCGATGAAAGCGTAGTTACAGCGGTTCCACAATTGCTGTACCCCGAACCCGCCGCTATCAAGTGGCATTTTCCTCAAGAAAATGCCACCTTGCCCGATGCCTGAAAGGGCATGTGAATTGTGGAACCGCTCTAGCTTCAATCGGCCGGCTTTTCAGGAAGCGTGCTGGAAGGCCTTTGGATCAGAGCGCGAAAAATTATGGGCAGGTCATGCTGACATGACCTGCCCATAATTTTGCGCAACTTTACGCGCAGCGCATCTTCTGCTTCAGATTTGAACGCGCTGGCTCAACGAAGTGTGGCAGCGAGCGGTTCGAATCGCATTGTGAACCGCCCGCGGCCAGGCGTTAGCTTCAAGTTGAAATCCAGCCATTCAGATCGCCAAAGAGAACGGCTTCTCTGTCAGGCAGGCTGTCACTTCTAGTTGGGCGGCAATACCAATGTGCTCAGCGTAACGATTTCTCCGGGTTCAATGAGAATCTTCGTTGGCACAGCTTCGGGTGAGTTCTCGGCGTATTGGCTCACGCGCTCCATCTCACCCCAAGAGGTCCCCGGCCAATTCACTGCCAGAGTTTGTGGCACGATTCCGCGGTTAGTCGCAATCAGCGTGCGTTCCTTCTGGCTGCCTTCATAAGCAGTGACAAGAAGGTCCGGGCTGGAACTGCTTGCGTCAATGCGAACCATCCCTTCACGCAGATGCCGGCTGTAGGCGCCAAGGACGCGGAGTTGGTAACTGCTGGCAACCGGAATATCTCCGTGATAGCGATCGGGAACAAGTAGAGAACGAGTCGCTCCGAAGTTAGGCTGCTCGACGTCAAGGATCAGCCAGCAGTAGGCCAGGCCAATCGAGTCCAGCAATGTCATGTTCTTGTGATAGAGTTGGCCCACATTGAAAGCGACGCGGTAAGAGGCGCTTTGCAGTCTCACATTATTGACAGCAATCTCGGTGGCCAGAAAAGGCTTGTCGCCGTTGGCCTTGCGCAGAGCCAAGAACTGGGCGTCGAAGGTATCCAGGTCGGTGAAATGGTCCTGGAAGTCGTACTCGTGCGAAGCCGCGATGTCGATCTTGCTCCACACTTCTGGATCGGACCTGAGAGTATTTGCGACCTCGGTCCCTAGCGCAGCAAAGCTGGCGTCGGGCATGTGGATCTTTACGTCTTTGAATCCCGCGCCATCCAGCTCGCGGCGCAACGTTTTCACCATCTCAAAACTGACTTCCTTCGGTTCCTGAACCTCATTCTGGATTCCGATCACGTCGGGCGCATGGCCGGTCTTCTCCTTTTCCAAACGCGCATAGGTCACCATTGCGCGGGCCCACTCGGCGGGATTTGCAACACCTTTGTGTTCCTGGCCATCTGGGCCGGTGAAATCCTTCTTGGCCCAGGCCGGCAGCGCCCACATCTCATAGATCACCTTGCCGCCCATCTTTAACGAATGGATGTTGTAAGCAAAGTTCGAGACCTCTCCATTTGGGAAGTTATCTCCGTAGTAATGCGGCTTGGCGTCGGCGAGGTTGTCAAGGTTCGACATGTCTGAACGGAGATTGGTTCCCATTGGGTACTCGCGATCGATGAGGAGGTTATAGCGTTCGAGAATACGCCAATAGAGCTTCTTACCCTCTTCGCTCAATGCCTCATAAGCAGGAATACTTGGACTTCCGCCGAACCCGAAGATGGTCTGGTGCCGATGGCTGCCGTCCACCGTTAGCACAGCATCCGCCGCATGCGAAGGGAGCAGGTCGCCGGAGATTTCCACGTGCCGTGTGCGAGGCCCAAGGAACTGAAGCTGATGCCTGCTCACGTCCATCATGCAGTTTTGTTGAATCAGCGGTAATCCGTTCACAAGCACACTCACCGACAAGTGAGCATCGAGGATCACAGTGACGGAATGAATTTCACCGGGCGCCAGAGCCACGGCTTCCTGAACGATTCTCTCAGGGTTCGTGGTGTGGCTATCGATCAGGCCATAGGAGTCGTAATAGCGCTGGGAGAGGCGGATCAGAGAATTGCCAACCTCGATCGTAAAACCTCCCTCCCGGCCGGTGAAGATCCAGTTCAACTTCGCATCCCTGGGAAGACTGTTATTTAGGGCGATAGTCTTTGAAAAGAAGGCTGGTAAACGCTCGGGGAAAAAGACGCGCGGAACTTCGTCGCCCCGCCCCCAGACTTGCGATGCTGGGCCATCTGAAGCAAACTTAAAATGCAGGGAATTGTTTACCGGAGCCTGAGTGGCGCCTGCCGTCTGTGCAAGGACCTGGCCGAAGTGAGTTTGCACCAGGCCCATGCAGAGCACAAGGATGAGAGAGTTTGTGATTCGGGTCAAGATAGACCTCCTCTAGCGGCGAAATTGGGGTGGCTGGAAACTGATGTTTGAGGCGCCGGGTCGCCGCTGGTTGAGTGGCGCGTCCAGTTGAAGGGGCCTGTAGCGTCTGAGGCAATCATGTCTCTTAACGCCAGCTTTTGAAGCGTCAACTCTGCGACCAGCCTTTTCAGGTTTGCATTTTCTTGCTCCAGTTTCTTTATGTTAGGTGGAAGGCTCACTTCGAGCGCCTTATGTGCTTTGCTCCACCGGTAGTAAGTCCGAACGGAGATATCAAAATCCTTGCAGAGTTTGGCCATCGTCTTTCCATCTGCTACGCCGGCCTTGATCTGCCGAAGCAGCTCATCTACACTTTCGGAGCTGTGTCTCTTCTTTTGCGCCATGCTATGCTCCTTCGATGCTCTCGGGCACTCCGATCTTCACTGTTATCCCTGGACTCGTTAGTGGGAATAGCATGTGCCGATCAAAGAACCATCTTTTGTCCGGCTTTCATGAGGACACCTTGAACCATGATGACAGTGCCCCATTCGAATTGTCGAAATGGGGCACTGTGTTGAGCGATGGTCCCGTCAAGTACGGTTGGTTTACCTAGAAGATGATCTTCAGACCTCCCTGGAAGACTCTGGCGCCAATGCTGGTGCCGGTGATCTCGCCAAAGGTGCTTGAGGAGGGGTTGCTCGAACTCGGGTTGCTGAAGCTCGGGTGGTTCAACACGTTGAAGGCTTCCAAGCGAAAGTCGAGATTCACCTTTTCTGTCACCGGGAATATGCGGGAGATCTGGCTGTCAAACTGGAAAGACATGGGGCCATTTACCGAATTTCTTCTCACGTTCCCAAAGGTTCCCAGGGCGGGGCAGGTGTTCACAGAAGTTGAAGCAGATGCGCAGATGTTTGTGAAGGCCGCCTGGTTGAGGTAAGACCGGGTTGCGTAGGTCGCGCCGCCAGCAGCCGAAAGTATCTTTGCGTAGTTGATGGGGTTGACGCCCGCTACCTGGTTCGGACGATCGTTGCCAACGGCGGTGAGAGAGAAGTCCGATCCTGCCGTCACGTTGATGGGTGTGCCGCTGATGATATGCAGCAGAGGCGCCAGTTCCCAGTTGTTGGCAACCAGCTTGTAGACGCCATGCAGTGAAAATGCGCTCTTGGCGACCAAAGTGGTGTTGAAGATGCTCCGAACCTCGGCGCCGCAGCGGCCGTAGTCCATCTTGATGTTGTAAGGGTTCTCAACTTGCGTGCCGCTGATGTCGCCTTGCCCGTCAACGACGTTCAGGCACTTGGACCACGTGTAGTTTGTCAACAGGCTGAAGGTCGACGAAAGGCGATGCTGGACTGTGGCGATCATTCCGTTGTAGTTGTCGTATCCGGTGTTGGACTCGAGGACCGATCCGCCGCCGCCGCCCACAAACTGGTTGCCGCCGCCGTTGGTACCTGCCCCTCCAAATCCGTTCACAGGGTTTCCATTGCCGACTGGATTGGCAACGGTGAGGGAATACCGCGAGAGTGCGTTGCCGGTGGTGGAGCAGTTTTGTCCGGCTGCATAGGTCGCGGCCTTGGTCGTTGTGAAGACCGAAGCAGGACCTGTAGTGACGATTCCGGTGCAACCGGTGCCGCCTGGCCCCCAAACTCCGGGAACGAAGATCGACGGTGACAGAGGCAAACCGATGAGCGTGTGCGTGGTCCTGCTTCCAATGTAGTTGACTGAGGCCTGCCAGCCGCGGGAAAATTCATGCTGAATGCTGACTGTGTATTGAAGCGATTCCTGCGGATGGAACTGCGATGGCATGACAACCCACTGACTTTGGGCAGGGAACAGAGCCGTTGCCGGAGTTGGGACCTGGGCCTGAGGGAAAGGATCTATGACGGTGCCGCCTGTCTGGTTGCAGCCGTAGCCGGTTCCCCCGACGAGCCATGGATTGGAAAAGCAGAGCATACCGGTGGTGCTTGGCTGGGTTGCCGTGGAGAACGGTGCGTTCTGTTGTGTGCGCTGGCCGACGAAGACGTCAGGCTGCTCATACACCTGCGCGAGGCCACCGCGAATGACTGTCTTGCCGTCGCCATGCAGGTCGTATGTGGCGCCGATGTTAACGCCCCACTGCCAGGGAGAATTCAATGTTCCGGCTTTGGGAACGCCCTGATCCCCGTAGTAGAAGATTCCCGGAGGGGCCTTGGTGTAGACGGTGCTGATCTGGTTGGCCAGGAACCTGCTCATATCGAACTGGGAAGTGCGCCCGTAATGATCCGCTGGGTAGAAGAACGGCGACCAGCGAATACTGCCGGTTAGTGTGAGTCTCTTGGTGGCGTGGAAGGTGTCCTGAATGTAAAGGCTGGGAATCGGCCCGCGGTTGGCATTCTGCTGCGCCTTGCTTTGTTGCAGGCTGGTCAGAGCACCCTCGATGAAGTCCAGGTTGCCGTTTCCGCCGGAGGATCCTCCCACCGGCCCGTTTGCGCTGAATTGCCCGTTGAAGCTGAAGTTGCCGTTTCCTTCATATGCATTGTTGAGATTGAGTTGATTCCAGACATACTCACCTCCGACAACAATCAGGTGCTTGCCGCGAACGAGGGTGAGGTCGTCCGACCCGGAAAAGGTGTTGTCGTTGATCACGGCGAGGGCGTTTGAACCGCCGCCCATGGTGAATGTTCCCCACTTTGCTCCATTTGAAGAAACAGCCAGTTGCAGGCCGGCAGGGACAAGTTGCGGGTCCTTCACGCCGACTGTGGCGGCGTTGATGTCTGAACTGTTGTATCCGCGGTCATTCCGTATTCTGGTTCCCGATAGATGGGCTGAGTTTACGGTGTGACCATTGATGGTCCAATTCTCACCAAAGGTGAGGCTCTGCTGGCGCTCGCTGTTTCCAGATGCGGTGGTGACGAGAATACCGCCATTATTCGTGGATCCGCCTGGATAGTAGAAGGCTGGAAACTGGTAGCCGTCAAGGAAATAGCGGCCATAGAAGTTGTGATTCGTGTTGATGGTGTAATCGCCCCTGACAATGAACTCGTTGTCGCGATGCTGCTGAGGAACCTGGTAAACGACCTCACCGATGGCCGGGTTTGCAAATACTCCGGTGGTCGTGGGCGCCGGCAGGTACGGATACAGCGCTGCCGCTGCAGGGTCCTTCACCAAAGTGGGCGCACCGGGATTGTTATAGTTGTTGCCCGGAACCGGCGTGCCTGTAAGCGGGTCGCACAGTTGCCCTTTTTGCTGATTGGGCACTCCGCAAATGGTGTTGGTTGCAGTTCCCGAAAGCGGATTAGAGGCGGAAAAATCGCCTGTCATGTTGGCCGCAGTGGGCACATATTGGGGGGAACTGGTTGTCGATTGGGCGTCTTCCTCGCGTTGGTATCCAGCGAAAAGGAAAAACTTGTCGCGAATGACTTTGCCGCCGAAGGTCCCCCCGAACTGGTTCTCGTGCAATATATCCTTTGCGCTGGAGAAGAAGTTGGTGGCATCGATGTAATTGTTGCGAATGAATTCGAAGGCGTCGCCGTGGTACTCATTGGTGCCCGACTTGGTGACAATGTTCACGAAGCCGCCACTATGCATACCGCCCACCGCGCCCAACGCCGCGGACTCTTCGCTGAACTGGCCGATGGCATCCGGGAACGGCAGATCCAGGTTGTTGCCTGTCTGGTAGTCGTTGCTGTCGCCGCCATCGAGCCTGAACAGGGTGGTGTTGCCGCCGCCGCCGGCTATCTGGTATGCGTTGGACTGGTAAGGAAACTTGGAGTTGTTTCCGCAATCGCCACAATTCGCAGTTGTGGAACCGCCGGTGAGTAGAAGCAGGCTGGTCAACAGTCGGCCGTTGAGCGGCATTTCCGTCACATCCTGAGAATCGATGGTCTGCTTGAATGCGACGTCTTCGGTTTGAAGCGCGAGTCCCTCGGCATGAACTTCGACTCTTATGTCGGCTGCTCCGACTTTCAGAATTGGATTGATGGCGATGTTGCTGCCGACTTCAAGCACGATACCGGTCTGCACATAGGTTTCAAAACCCTTGGCTCCGACTTCAAGGTTATACGTAGTAATCGGAATATTAGGGAAGATGAACAGACCCGAACTGCTCGTTATGGCGCTGCGCCTGGTTTGAGTCGCCACTTCAGTAAGGGTGACCGACGCGTTCGAGATTACGGCTCCGGATGAGTCGGTGACCGTTCCCTGGATGGTGCCGGTTCCGGCAACCTGAGAGCTGGCTTGTGTAGCGAACAGGACCAAGACCACACAGAAGAAAACCGCTGCATAGTGGCCGAGAACCGTTCGTAAGTTCATGCGTTGGCACTCCATTGGATCCTCCAAACAGTTGTGATGGTTGTGCTTTTGACTGTTGATCCCAGTCTTAGGGCCGGCCCACTGCCAGCGCGTTTGTCTCCGCAAAACATAAATCTCTCGTTTGCCGCCGGCTCCTCGAAAAACAATCTGTTTTTCGAAACCGTCTCAGGCAGTAGACGCAGCTTTGCAGAAGTGCACACCGCACAGGGTGGCTGTTCACATGCCTTGGTGTGACCAGAAGGAAGACGCTTCTCCGTACGCGTCGCTTTTCTCTTAAGTCAAACAATTCAAAAGGAAAGCCAACCCCGAAAAGGGAAATTCGAGCGCCGTTGAACTTGTGGTGTCAGAAAATCTCACAGATTTACAGTTCAACCGCGGAACTGACCAGTGAAACAGCCGGATGCTACCTGGGTTCATCTGCGGCGCACAAGGCACGATTGGGCCAAATATAGGGATCCGCATGGGCAGGGAAAGAATGAGCTGAACGGGCAGGTGACAAATAGTACAAATGGGCCATATTCACGTAGTTGTTGGGAGAAACAAAGCCGGGTGTATGCAATTCAGGTCATGGCGAATAGCATTGTCGTGCAGATGCTTTCATCGACCTGCGTGTCTGCGATGTGTGGAGCCAATGTGTGGAGACAAAGGATATGCCTGGTTTGCAATCCAAAAGAACCCCCGATACAGTCTCAGCAATTGCAGGAATCCTTGATGGGACCTGTCGGCGTCGGCGGGCTCCAGTAACCATTGTGGCCGTTTGCGGATTGCTGGCGATCCCCGCACATTGCCGGCCCGCCGTCGCAGCTACGCCCGATTCGCCTCCTGCCAAATATCAGACGGCGTCCTCGATTCGTGCCCTTTCTGCCGAGCAAGGCAGACGCCACGATTCCGCGCATCTTCGCGGCGTTGTCGTGCGCTCGACTGAGTCGGGAGTTACGCTTGTGGATCGCACCGGAGGAATCTGGGTTTATTTTTCCCACCCTTACAAGGAGTACTCTGCCGGGGATGAGATCGAAGCAATCGGAGTTACGAATAGCGGGCTATACTCGCCTGTTGTAGACGCAAGCATCGTTCGCAAGCTGGGCCGTGCTCCCCTGCCTAAGCCGGCAAATGTCGATTTCAAGCAAATGAGCACCGGAAACTACGATGCGCAATATGTAACCCTTACGGGGTTCGTGCGCTCGGCGGGTCTTCGTCCCAACGCCGCATCCTCACAGAATTTCTGGATGAAGGTCGAAATGTCCGACGGCACGATCGATGTTGCCCTCCCAGGGGATTGTGCCAAGGCTGCCAGCAAACTTATCGACGCGCTGGTCCGGCTGAAGGGTGCTGGCTCATCGGCCAAGAACCAGAACATGCAGATGACGGTTCCCACAATGATCATGTCGGACATGGCAGGCGTAACCGTGCTTCGCCCGCCGCCCCAGAACCTGTTTGCGATTCCTCTCACGCCAATTGGCAGATTAATGCAGTATCGGTCAGGAACCGATTACTATCACCGCGTCCGGGTGGCGGGAACCGTCACCTATTACAAGCCCTCCGAGAGCATCATCCTCGAAGACCAGGGCAGAGCGTTGTTTGTGGCGACTGCGCAGACAGATGACATCAGAGCCGGAGATCGCGTTGAGGCGCTCGGTTTTCCTGCGCCCAGCGATACCGGCCCGATTCTGCAGAACGCCATCTTGCGCGATATTGCTCCGGGGCAACAACTGCCCGCAGCAGATGTTACACCCGCTGACCTTTCAACCGGTAAATTCAATTACAACCTGGTCAGCACCGAGGGCCGGCTTCTGAGGAGGGTGCGGGAGCCATTTCGCGAGGAGCTTTTGCTGCAGGTTCAGTCATCTCTCTTGATGGCTGAATTAGCCGAATCGGAAGAATCGAGTGCTCTGCGGAATCTTCAAGAGGGAAGCACGATCCGCATATCCGGGATCAGCATCCTAAATATTACCGGTTCATGGAACGCAGGCGGTCCGGCCGCCAGTTCTATTCGTTACAGGGTCCTGCTGCGATCTCCCGGCGATGTCAGTATCATTCATCCGCCTTCATGGTGGACAACAACCCATGTCGTCTATCTTGCCTGTTTCCTGGCGGTGCTTGCGCTGATTTTCTTCGCCATGGTTGTCTATGGGCGAATGAAAGGCTGGAGGCTGCAGGTAGTACTCGCAGAGCGTGAGCGTTTGGCGCACGAGGTTCATGACACTCTAGCGCAAAGCTTTGCCGGCATCGGATTTCAGTTGCAGGCAATTCGCAAGGCAATTCCCGATGAACAGTCCGAGTTACGCGAGCAGATCGACCTTGCGCGCGCGCTGGTGCGCCACAGCCACAAGGAGGCGCGGCGCAGTATCGGGCCGATGAACCCTGAGATACTTGAAGAAGCCGACCTGCTTTCAGCCCTCGAAGCCTCTGCGAGTACGATGGTCGGAGGCAGTTCAGTCAAAGTGAAAACGAGCGTGACCGGCACTCAGCGTCCGCTTCCACCGAGGACGGCTGGTTGCCTGCTTCGAATTGGACAGGAGGCGATTGCCAACGCTCTTCGTCATGCGGACCCTGGGAATCTGGAGATTTCGATTGCCCATGAGGACGGATTCATTCGGCTCTCTGTTAGAGATGACGGCTGTGGTTTTGTGAAAAGCGGCGGCCTCCTCGGGTTTGGATTACGAGGCATGAGGAAACACGCCGCCGCACTTTCTGCGAGATTCGAAATTGTGAGCAAACCAGGAGAAGGAACACTCGTTGAAGTTACGGCGCCAGTCCCGCCCGATCTCACATTGTTTACTTTCTTGCAACAGACATGGGAACGTTTTGCGGAGGGAATCTTGCATGTCGGCGCAAAAGCAAAATAACGAAATCATTCGGATTCTGATTGTCGATGACCACCCGGTTGTTTGTTTGGGCCTGACGAGTATGTTGAGCGCGCAGGACGGACTTGAAATAATGGGGTCCGCGGCGAGCGGAGAGGAAGCATTGGTCTTTGTTCAGCGCGATTGCCCGGATCTGATGTTATTGGATCTGCGTATGCCAGGGATGGATGGCATCGGTGTCTTGAATGCATTGAAGCGGGTGGAAAGGGCGCCGCGCGTCATTGTCTTGACGAGCTTCGAAAAGGAAGAAGATATTTATCGGGCAATCCGCGCGGGTGCTCAGGGGTATTTGCTGAAGGATACATCCGAATCTGAGATGGTAGATGCCATCAACGTTGTCCACTCCGGCAAGCGTTATATTCCGAGACACATCGCAGCTCGTCTCACCGACCGTATGATGCGATCCGATCTCACGGCGCGTGAAATGCAAATACTTGAACTCCTTTCGCTAGGATCGACGAACAAACAAATCGCGCAAGCCCTCGACATTAGCGACAACACAGTTCGTCATCACGTCAACAACATCATGGAGAAATTGCAGGTTTCGGATCGCACTGAGGCGGTGGCCATCGCCCTTCGGAACGGAGTGCTGTCGGGAACTGATTAGTATGCACCCCGGAAAGGATCGCCCGGCAAACGAATCACTGCTCCCCGTGCACTGTTGTGGCGGATTGCCTAGAGCGATTCCACAATTCACGTACCCGTGCAACCATCGTGCAGGGTGGCATTTTCTTGAGAAAAATGCCACTTGATTTCAGTGGTCTCTGGGTATGTCGATTGTGGAACCGCTGTAGCTTCACATACTGAATTGCACTTCGAGAATCGCAACGCTGAAAATGCGGGCGTCACGGCGCCGGCCGGCCTGGCCATGCATGCCCAACCCTCCGAAACATTCTAAGTCGGGAAACTCACGATTCCGCACAATCAGTTACCTGCTAGCCTTGCTCCATTCTACGTTGGAGTTGGCTAGCTGGTGCCGAGGGGCGGTTTGCCCGTCTTCTGCCTATCCTGCTTTGCCCAGCTCTTTCAAAGCAACGAATCCTCCAGTGTCATATCGCCCACCACAACCAACCGCTTCCTCAGCAACTTGGCAAACTCCATGGGCGAAACGGAGTGGCCGCTGTGTGTCATCGCAATGGTGCTCCTGCAGGGCCTCCCGGTCCCCCGCCAATTCCACGCCCTCGGCAATCACCCGGAGGTTGCGGCTGCGACACTGCTGATGAAAGCGTTGACGATAGCAGCATCCTCACCATTGTCCTGAAGGGGGCTTGGCATTCGTAATCTCGCCCAGCAGCGACAGTTGGCGCTTTCTCAGGAGCGGTGCTGAGGGCCACGAAACTCCACAACACGGCAATTGTGTGTCTTCGATTCGTTGGGGAGAAAATAGCCAAGTTTGTGTGGGGGACGCCAGCGCAACAGGAATTCCTGAGCAGCGCTGAAGAGCCAAGGGGGTGAGCGCCGCGGCAGGGCTCTCCCCGCTCGACCGCAAGTGCAGACGAAATCACTGGCTCGCTCTTTGCAGCCCAAAACAGCGCGCGCGCTGCAATCGCGGGGAAGATTATTTCCCACAGGAAGCGAGTGCCAGGGCAGGACGTGTCAAAGCCGAGGCCTAAACGTAGGCCCTTTACGAACAGAGACTTACACGGCCAATTCCTTGCTGGAATCGAGACGGGTCGAAGCGCTATCAGTGCTGGCATTCACAGAAACGAAAAAAAGGTCTTGACAGTCGTTGGAAATCGCCGGTACTCTCGTTGCCAGCTTGGTTAGCGATAACCAAGCGTTGTTTATCGCTAACCACTAAGCGACTACCACGCGAACACCGATCGAATGTGTAGAGCGCAGATCGAAGGGAATGGGAAGCGATCGAAAAGCCCTGGACAAGGACCATGCAGATTCGCGTGATTCTGCCCTGAAACCGGATGTCCCCACAGCCCTCTTGGCGCAGGCTGAGCAGGCTTCAGGAGATGGCGAAATATCGGACCCGGAGTGCTTTTCTCACGATGCCGTCAGTGGGCGGCATTGAATTGTGGTTCAGAGCGAGACCTTGAATGCCCTGAACTCTGTGGAAGTGGGAAAGCTGAACAAATTCAATTAGGAGGCATCATGAAACGCACCGCAATATTCGTCACCATGCTTTTCATATCTACATTGGCGTGGGGACAGACAATTACCGGTCGCTTATCCGGTACCGTTACCGACGCGGCGGGGAAACCCGTGCCCGCTGTGGAACTTACTGTTGTAGATACTGGAACCGGTCTGGTGGCCGAAAAGGCGACCGCGGACAGGACGGGCTTCTACATCTTTGCCACCCTGAAGCCTGCAACGTATATCCTGAGCGTCAAGAAGCAAGGCTTCACAAGCTGGAAAATGACGGGAGTCGCGGTTGCTTCGGGTTCAGAGAAGACCATCAACTTCCCTCTAGCTGCGGGCGGTGGCGTGCATGAAACGGTCTACAATGCCATCAGCGCAGATGCCGGCGAGATGGACCAAAAGAAGGTCGAGACCGCGGGCATGAATGGCCGCAACTACCAGCAGATGCTGAGAGATGTTCCCGGCACGGTGGCGTCTACTCTCGATCCCTTCTCGATGGGCTTGAAGATCAGCGGACACTCGATTAACGGCGTGCGCGGCCAGGCGATTCTCACTCAGGTCGACGGGATTCAGCTCCTCGATCCGGTGCAGAACGTCTCTGTTTTGGCAATCCCTTCACCCGCTTCCATCGGCGAAGTGCGCATCCTTTCTTCGAGCTACCAGGCGGAGAACCCCTCGCTCTCCGGCGCATTCGTCAACGTCCTAACCAAGAGCGGAACCCGCGGCTTCCACGGCCAGACGTCCGAGTTCATACGCAACGATGCGGCGGATGCGGTTTCGGACTTCGCCATCCAAAAGGAGCCTCTGCATTTCAACAACTATGGCGCCAACATCGGCGGCCCCGTCTTCATCCCCGGCAGGTTCAACACGAAGAAGGAAAAGCTCTTCTTCTTCGCCAGCGAATACTGGCGTTATGTCCATGTGGCGACGACGGGCTTGTTCATCGTCCCCCAGGTGACAATTCAGCCCAACGGCGAAGTGAGCCTGCCCACTGGGACCGTGGCCTATGTGCCCGGCACCAGCAAGACGACCAAGCAGTCGATGGGTGCTTGCGTCTATACCTCACCTTGCGTGCCCGCGGCCTACGTTTCGCCGAACGGCATGGGCGAGCTGAGCCAGTATCAGTTCGAAAAGCCCAACTACAACCTCGCCGGCGACAACTATACTTACAGCGGTGTCGGACGCCTGGACAACCGCGAAGACCGCTACAACATCGATTGGGCGATCTCGAACAAGACGGCTCTCGCCGGCCGGTACACGCACAACCTCAACAATTCCTTTACCGCGCCCTGGTCTCAGCCTGGCAACGGCGGGTACGGCGTGGGTATGCCGGCTCCTTCCTACATCATGTCGACGAGCCTCACGCACGAATTCTCGCCCAAGATCATCAACGCCCTTTCCGTGGCGGAATCCATGGTTCACTTTTACTGGACGCCGCAAGATCTCGACTACGATCGCTCCACGCTGGGCTTGACCTTCTCGCAGCTTTACAATTCCAATGCTCGCGGCAACGCCCCAGCGCTCCAGATTCAGGGATACTCCGGCTACGTGATCGGCAATGCCGACAATCGCAAGACAGTGCTTTTCCAGGTGGATGACAATCTTTCCTGGGTGCATGGCCACCATGCCCTGAAATTCGGCATCCACGAACAGAAGACGCGGACCTCGGAGTACGATCTGGCCAACGCCAACCCCAACGGGACGGCCGTTTATAACACCGCGAACCCCAATACCACCGGTAGCGGCCTTGCCGACGCCGTGACCGGCAACGTCTACACTTTCCAACAGAGCTCGACGGTCGGCCACTACGACGCCATGTTCTACCAAACCGAGATGTATGTCCAGGATAGCTGGAAGGCAAGCAAGAACCTGAACGTCACCTTCGGCCTGCGCTACGACATACCCGAGAACGCATACAACCCCAAGGGAACCGAGTCGGTCTTTATTCCATCTCTCTTCAACCCCCTGACCGCCGTGCAGGTCAGCACAGTTGACGGCTCTCTCATGCCGGGAGTGGGCAATCCCCTGAACGGTCTCGCGTCTGTGAACAATGGTCCGGCGATCACCGGAGTTCCCAACATCGTTCCCCGTGGATTCGCTCCCACACCGATCACCAATTTTGCTCCCCGCTTCGGCTTCTCCTGGAATCCGCGGGAGAACGGCGGGACTACAGTCAGCGGTGGCTATGGCTTGTTCTTCATGCGCCCCACGCTGTACATGATGCAGTTGGCGGCCGTGAACGCGCCATTCAACTACACAGAGACTTTGAACTACACCCACATCGACAACCTCAACCCGAACAACGAGACCTTCCCCACCGGCGTCTACTCCTTCCCGGCACGAATCAAGAGCGACTACACAGCAAACTACCGCCTTGCCGTCAGCCAGAAGCTGGCCAAGAACACAACACTCGACGTCGCCTACCAGGGCACCGAGGGACGCCACCTGCCCTTCGCAATCAACCTGAATCAGTATCCCGTGGGCACGCTTGCGGCTGGTTCGTCGAACTACTGCGCTTCGGCCAAGCTGGCGCCCAACGCCTGCCGCCCCTATATGGGATACGGCGACATCGACACCGTCGTCTACGAGGGATTCACGCGTTACGATGCCTTGCAGACCACGCTGAAGGGCCGGCTGGCCAATGGGCTGACCTTCGGCTCGGCCTTTTCGTACTCCAAGACCATGGAGAACACGTCATCCCCCTCTACACCGACCGTTCTGCCGGAAAACAGCTACAACCCGAATGCCGACTACTCGCGGTCCGATCTTCACCGCAAGTACATCCTCTCCAGCAACGGCGGCTATGCAATTCCGTTCTTCCGTAAATCGAGCAGCAAGCTGCTCACCAACGTGCTCGGCTTCTGGGATGTCGCGACGGTTCTCAACTACCAGTCCGGCGCACCGTTCAACGTCTGCCTGCCCAGCGACAACATGGGCATTGGCACCAGTTCCGTCACCGGTATCACCCAGCCTTGCGAACGGCCGAACGTGACCGGCGACCCGAACAGCATGGCGACACGCAGCGTATCCAAGTGGTTCAACGCCGCTGCTTTCTCCACGCCCACGGCTGGAACGATCGGCAACGCCAAGCGCAACATGGTTACCGGCCCCTACTACCTCTTCCAGAGCGCGTCCCTCTTCAAGCATTTCAAGCCGAGCGAGAAGAGCGACCTGGAATTCCGTGTCGAGGGCTTTAACATCTGGAACCACGACTCCTATAGCAGTCTCGGAACAACCTTCGGCACCTCGACCTTCGGCTCCGTCAACGGCGCCACACCGGGTAGAGTGCTGCAGGCCTCCGGAACTTTCAAGTTCTAACATCCCAACAGGCAGAGGCTCCAGGGCGCAACATCGTTCTGGAGCCCTTGCCGCATAATTGATCAGGTTGTATCGAGTTAGTGCGGCAATAAGCAAAGACAAGAATAGCCGCAGCTTCCCGGAATGTTCTCGGCGCTCTGCTGCTTCAGCGACCGATCAACCGCAGGGGGCTGGGCTATGTGCTACATTTCGCAAAGAGCGACACCTCTTTGCGGTGCGTTCCATTGGGGCGGATCCATATCCTCCGCCCATTTTCTTAAGCGCCAGCTGTCTTGCTCCCTGACATGGGTTTGGTAACATTCCGCTTGAGTACCCGCCCGATGGAGTTTCAAATTCCAACTCAATCAGTCCCTGAAGCGCGCAATTCGTGGAGAAACCGATGAAGCCCCGCATTTTGATTCTCACAGTGGTGGCCGCGGCTATGTTGCTGGCGGACCTCAGCCACAGCGCAATTGCGCAGGCGCCATTTTCCGCCAAGGTTTCGGTAGAGACGGGAACCATCCAAGGCGCGGTCAAGGATGGCGTCCTATCTTTCAAAGGCATCCCCTATGCGGCGCCGCCAGTCGGCAACCTGCGCTGGCGCGCACCGCAACCTGCCCTTGCCTGGAAGGGAGTCCGCAATGCGAGTCTCTTCGGCCATGACTGCATGCAGATCGCGACTCGCAATCACGCGCCCGAAGCCACCTACGCAGAGGATTGCCTCTTCTTGAATGTGTGGCGCCCGGTGCAGGAGTCCACGAAACAACTGCCCGTGATGGTGTGGATTCACGGTGGAGCATTTATCAATGGCGGATCGTCGGATTACTCCCAGGACGGTACAAAGTTCGCGCGGCAAGGGATCGTCTTTGTAAGCCTCAATTATCGCCTGGGTCGCTTCGGGTTCTTCGGCTTTCCAGCGCTGACAAAAGAGAATCCTATCGAGCCGCATGGAAACTACGGCTTCATGGATCAGATCGCGGCGTTGCATTGGATCAAGAAGAACGCCGCGTCCTTTGGCGGCGATCCCAATCGCATTACTGTTTTCGGCGAATCTGCGGGCGGATCTTCGGTTCAGACGCTGATGGCGTCGCCACTCGCCCAGGGGTTGTTCCAGCAGGTCATCCTGCAATCGTCCGGTTCGCGGACCTATTTCGAGGGGATGAGCTGGCTGCGCGAATCGGTCCCAGGACATCAGTCGGCTGAGAAAATCGGCGTCAACTTTGCGGCCAGTCAGGGCATTGCAGGCGAGGACGCTGCGGCGCTGGCCAAGCTACGCGCACTTACGGCGGACCAGGTTGCCAGCGGCGTGGACAAAAAAGCCTTCTCCCTTCCCGCAGTGATGGCCACTTACAGTCAACCCATGATCGATGGTGTCGTGGTCGTAGAAGATGCGCGCACCGCGATGCTTGCCGGTCACTCTGCGCGGGTTGCCGTGATAAGTGGCGCGACCAGTGCCGACTTGGGCCAAGCCCCAGCGTCCAGCAAAGACGCGCTCTTCGATCGCTTCGGCAGCGATCGCGCGCGGGCCGTGGCCGCCTACGACCCGAGAGGCGATATCGACCTCGCATTGCTCTCGGCCAAGGTCGGCGGAGATACGAACATGGTGGAACCGGCACGCATGTATGCCGCGAAAACGGCTGAACTCGGCTTGCCTGCCTACGAGTATCGCTTCTCGTACGGCAGCGAGGGGCAACGCGGCGAATTCAAAAACGGCATTCCGCACGGCAGGGATGTCGCCTATACCTTTGACAATCTTGCGTCCTTGGGCGCCCCGGCGTCCGCCCTCGACATGAGAGTGGCGCATACCATGAATGTCTATTGGGCCAACTTCGTCAAAACCGGCAATCCGAACGGCGAGGGCTTGCCTGCCTGGCCGCGCTACTCTGCGAGCAAGGACGGGTTACTTGATTTCAGTTGGGAGGGCGTGCCGGCACCCCAGGCCGATCCGCGCAAGGAGCGGCTCGATCTGGTGTCGGGACGGAAAGCATTACTTGCGCCGTGACGGAATGAAGCCGTAAGCTGCAAGCCGCTACATCGGTTCCACAATTGCTATACCCCGAGCCCACCGCTATCAAGTGGCATTTTTCTCAAGAAAATGCCACCTTGCACGATGCGGGAAAGGGCATTTGAATTGTGGAACTGCTCTAAGAGAAGCACCTGCGCCACAATCGCTCTCTGCCAGCGAAGAGGGTAAGAAGCTGTACTGGAGCGTCGAATGAGGATATAACCTCCTCATCGACGGTGAATACTCCATGGGCCCAATCTGCTTGCTGAAATGTCTTCTCTTGGTGTGTCATAGCTTTGTCTCCATGGACGGCTCTATCTGAAACAACCGTCAATAGCTGAGGCTCGTAGCGCGCTTCTTAACGTTGATCTATCGAGCGATAGCATCCTCTTCGTCCACAGCTTCAGACGCCGCCTCACAGCTGAACGGGTGAACATTGAATGTGGCGCCCGACTCGGCGTTCATCCAGACACGGCCTGTGCAGAAATGCAGCCAGGAAGCTCAGGCCTGCCGCTTCACCTCCTCCGCCGCACGGGAATGACTCAGAAATGCCGGATGGATTCGGGGGGCGTAGCCGCTGAAGCCGCAGGAGGTGCGGCAGCGTGCTCGCCGGAGTGCTCGGCGCGGCTTTCAAGCGAGCGGCTGACAAGGTCCCGTGAGCCAAGACCTGCGGCGAGAGCAAGCGTGAGGACGATGCCACCGAAGAGAATGCCAAACGCCAGCTCCACCACATTGTCGCCGAGTTGGACATGCCCCAGGACCATGGCCGCGGTGAGCACGAGCACCAGCCACTTGACGCCGATAGACAGAAGACGCGCGTATTCAAGCTGCGCGTTGACGGCCTCAATTAGAATCGAACGCGGCAGAAAGCGGGCGATGAGTGTGCCGGAGATGAGCAGTAAAACACCGCCAATCACGCGCGAGAGGTAGGGAAGCAGAAAACTGGGCAGCATCTTGGCCGTTGCGAAGGAGGCGTCGAAGGCCGAGACGCCAATGATGAGTCCGAGCAACACACAGGCCCAGAACGAAAGCCGGGCAATCAGCGCGGCGGGCGAAGCCGACGGCACCCAGTTGACGTTGCCCCGGCGACGCGCGAGGCGATCGTCGAACCGGACGGCGGCAAGGCCACGCCGCAGCGGCGTTGAAAGTGCCATTCCAATCAGAGTAAAGACAGCCATGGCCAGGATGAGCGCCAGGATGCCGGGCAGAATGGAGATGAGCAGCGAGAGGACGCAATAGATCGACTCACGGAGCGCATCGGACATGTGGCCCCAGATTGAAGTGCTGCCGCCAGGCGAGGTCTGCGCAGCCTGGTACAGGTCTGTCTGGAGCATGACGGCAAGAATGTTATGCATGGGACTCACTCCTTGAATCGACGCACTTGCTCCACACTATGAGCGGCTTTGATTGGTGGGCACTCATGGATTGAACCGGTCTGGCCATCGCCAGTGTGAAACCAGATACGCCTTATCCGCTTCGAAGGCGGCGGCGACTGCCTCGATATGCTCCTCCGCAGAAATCCCTGAGGCAATGCTGTTCAAGTGGCTCGCCACCCATGCAAGATAAAGCGGAATGAGTGCGCCAAGCAGATGTCCGCGGTTGATTGTCCTGAGCCGGTGGGCGAGCAGGAAGTCATAGACAATGCGGGCCCACAAGCCATCGGGCACGCGGAACGCCGCGCCGTCGGTTGCGGATACCATCACGCTGCTCTCCTCTGGCGACTTCGTAGGCGAAGGTGCGCTCGCGGCAGTGCCTGGCCTACGCTTGTCCACGGTCACCGCAGTCAACACCTGTACGGCGCTCAAGATCACCAGGGAAGAGATGATCCGCGCCATCCATAAGGAGCATGAGTTATCTGACCTATTTCTGAAGTTCGTGCTGGAGCTCGGCATGCGCACCCAGGCTGACCAAGTGGACCAGCCTTTCAACTCCAGCGAGAAGCGTTTGGCGCGAATCCTGTTGCTGATGGCGGAGTTCGGCAAGCCAGGGGATCCGGAAACCCTCATTCCGCCGTTAAAGCAGGAAACCTTGGCTGAGATGATTGGCACCACGCGGTCGCGCGTCAGCTTCTTTATAAATTGCTTTCGCAAGCTGGGCTTCATCAGTTACGACGGTCGCATCCAGGTGCATAAGTCTTTGCTGAATGTGGTCCTCCTCGACCAGTTACCAGAGCAGAATGCGCATCAGCCGGCTGTTCTTTCCATCTCGAAAGGATCGCCGGGCCGGGGGCCATCCGGCCTCAGGGCCTGAGATGGCGCTATGCAGGCCGGGGAAACACTTCGTGGAATAGGCAATTCTCCTTTCCTGTCTCTGCATTCACTTGAAGGTAAGTCAGGTCGGCTTTCGGGCCATCGAGCTTCATCAGCACATAGCCGTGGCGATAGAAGTTTGTCGGGTCGAGATCCAGATGCACATCCTCCAGAGGGATGCCAGGGTTCGGCGGATCGTAGGGCGGAGTCCCACAGACCGGAAACGCACCGTGCCCGATGCACCGCCCAAGAACATTTAAGTACTCCTTGTAGATCACCTGATTGTGCTCATGGCCCCAAAGCCAGAGCGTCAGGTTGGGCAAGATCTCCTCAACCTGGGGAAGCAGATTCTGATTGACCGCCTGGCCGCCGATTTTTTCGAATGCGGTGAACAACTGGTGGTGCGAGAGCAGTACTGTCTTCCTTCCGCCGGCGTTCTTCACCTTGTCCTTCATCCACAGAACTTCCTGACCGTCGACGTATGTCGCGTCATTCACAGTCATCGGGTCGGAATCATGCAGGCTGGTGTCCATGGCTACAAACTGCCAGTCATCGTTACGCAGGCAGAAGTAGCTCGCAGGTTGCCCGAGCATGTCGATCACGGAGTAATACGGCTGCCCGCCCGCGTACATGTCGTGGTTGCCTGGCAAGTGGAAGGTAGCTGGCTTGGTCGTCAAATCTGTTAGCTTTTCTCCCCAGGCCACAAGAGGAATCTCCAGCGTCTGCTGCCAGATGGAGTAGAAGTAATTTTGAACCTCGCATTGCGTGCCCGAGTAATACACGTCTCCCAGGTGAATCACGACATCGGGAGCATGGCCGGCAACATTCGCCAGCAGGGCTTTGGCCGCATCCTGACCGGTGCCCCAATCGGCAACGATCACCACGGTGGCGTTGGAGGGCAGACGGCCGTCGATGACGAAATCCTGAAGACTGTTGTATCGCCTGTATGGAATAGGGCCGCCCGCTATACGGCTCGCTGCGTAGGTTGCAAGTACCTCGCCCCACTTGGGATCGCATTGACCGAAAGGTGTATCCAACTCGGCGTGAAGGGCCGGTAATGCGCTGTAGTCGCCAGTAAGTGCTGCATGTACTTGTGCCTCGGCAAGTCGAAAAGCAGCGGAAGCGCAGAACTCAGCAGTTCCTTCCGGTGCCTCAGCTCCGGCTATGGGCTGCGCTGCGGTGAGTGGCGCGGCTTGCACATCGATCGCCGCGGCGATCACGTTGCCGTGCTGGATCCCGGGGTCCGTCTGGTCGGGACGCGGCAGATGGGCGATGCTGGGAACGGGTCCTGGACCCGCCGGCGGCTGAATAGCGCCGCGCTTGGCCACCACCTGGTCGATCGCCGACTGCCAGAGCGAAGCCTTCTTGCCGCGAAACTGCTTTAATTCGATCATCGGAACTCCTACGGCGTTTCATTCACGCGGCGCACCGGCTTCCCGCCGTATGTCATGTTGAAGATCAAGGTGCCAACCCAGGTACGGTCGTCCAATTTGGCCAGCAGTTCGTCGCGGGTGTTGAAGAATCCTGCATCGCTGGCAACAAAATTCGCGAGGCTGAATTTCACCGATTTCCCCAGCAGGTCGACCGGTTGTGTTCGTATGGCGTCGAAGAGGGATTGTCCCGCATTCGTGAACGGGTGGGTTACGTGCAGGGCCAGATCGGCAATTGAGCTGAACAACTCGTCGAAGTCCACCCAACCGTCTTCCAGCCAGAACTGAGGCCATGGCATCAGGGTCTTCGGCATGATTGGCTGCAGCAGCGGCAGCCGTTCCTTCCAAAACTGCTTGGTCAGCCACAGGCCGCGTACCCTCGTCTTGACTCCGTAGGCTCGCGCCAAGGCTTCAAGACATGCCATCCGCTGACTGCACGATCCGCCATTGAGTCGCACGGTCTTGGCAACAGATTGTGTTTCGGCGACGGAGTAAATTGGCCGCATCACGTCGGACAGGTGCTGATGTGCCTTTTGCACGAAACCCCGCGGCGAAAGCTGTGCATCGGCCAGGCGCAAAAGAATCTGCTGAATCTCAGGGCTTGTGTAGTCCAGAATCGCCGTGGCTATCAGGTTCGGATTATCCACCGGCTGCCCCAATCTGCGCTGCCGGGTGCGCGGCTACCCACCACGAGTGGATTCTCACCAGCAGGCAAAGGACAATGCCGGCGGTCATCGCATACCCCAAGACGTTCACAAATCCCTTGAACAAAACCACTGAAGCGACGAAGAAAGTGAACGGGATGTAGATGTTCGCCAACAGCCGCTCGATCGTGATCCACTTTATCTCGCTCTGCACCGTCCAGGCGAGAATCACGTCGAGCGCCCACCAGAACGTTACTAGGAAGTTGCTGCCTGCGATCTTGACGCCCTGCTGCGCAAACACCTCGGCCACGCTGGCGTGATAGTGGACCATGACCGCATAGTAGAAGTGGACGAGATAGGCAAGGTAGGCGAAGGTCCAGAAGAGCAGCCACAGATTCTTCCGGGGCTGCGTTCGCGATGGCAGGATATAGAGGCAAAGGGCTGGAATCATCAGCGCCATGGTCGCCCATATCGAATAGATCATGCGTTGAAATGGAAGGTCGAGCGCGATCTCCGCGCCAATCAGCGCTGCCACCAGCAGCGAGCCGAAGGGAACGAATGTCGCAGTCACTTGTCCGAGAGTGATTTGCCGTGTGCTCATAGTGTCTTGAGATACTCCAGAAGATCCTGTAGAGCGGCCTCGCTCCAGCCGGCCCCGTGGTAGGCCCATGGATAGTCATGTCCCTTGTTCGAGTTGCCCGGTATCGACGTGTCGAAGCGGAAATAGCGTCTTGCGTCCGGGTGGTCGGGCACGATCAGTCCGGCGTCTACCGGATCGTAGAAATTGTCTCCGCGATAAAACACATCCGGCCGCGGCTTCAGATTGATCAACTCGGCCAGGGTGGGAATGCTCCCGTTATGCAGGTAGGGTGTATGAGTGAACGCCGCGACAATCGGCACACCGATATAGCCACGTGTGTCACCCATCGGGCCGGGCCGCAGGTCGGCGCGATTCGGCCTTAGCGGCTGCTTGAGAGGGAACGAGTCCACCAGAACATCCGCAAGAACATCGTAATATCGGAAGTTCACCCGCTCGCTATCGGTCCCAATGGTCTGATAAGGAAAAACCGTGTCCTGCTTCGCGCCGCGCACCCAGTTCCCATCCGGCCCCGGATGCCCATGGCACGAGTCGCAGTGGGCTGCGTAGACCTGTTGCCCACGCGCCACCTTTTGCTGATCAAGTTTCTGATCGGGGAATACATCTGTGAACTTCGGCCCCTTGAGATCGAGTGTGAAGTTGATCGACTGCTGCACGTTGTTCGATATTTCAGGGATGGAGAGGTTCTGCATGGTGGCGCCAATGGCAATGGCCGCCAGCACGCTGCGCGTCAGGCGATCTTTGACGCTGCCGTCGAACTGTCCCCAGTCGCGGTCCTTCTGCTCATAGAGAGCGGGCAGCTTGCAATATCCGTGGTCGAGCATGGCCGGGCGGTTCATCACGTTGCGGACCAGGTTGCGAAACGGCTGCGTGCGTGACGGGCCGTTGGGCATGTACGCGGAATTACGAAGGTCTGCGCCGCCGTAGGGATCGTCAACCTTGGGTTCCGCCTCCTGCACGGTTTGCCGCGTCTGCATCAGCCACAGGCGAATCATCAGCTGTTCTGAGAGTGAAAGTCTCCGGCCGAACTTCTGCTCGTAGGTGTCGAAGATGGCTTTCGGCGTCATCCGCTTCTCATCGAGAACGGCGGTCTTGAATCCATCCACCCAGGCGATAAAGTCCAGCGAGGTGTTGCCCATGCCGCGCACCATCACACCCGGATCGTTGTCCGTCCGCTTGATCAACGAGGTGTGGCAGAACGAACAGTTGATGCCCACGAACTGCACCGGCGAGGGCGCCCCCGACTTGGGCCGGTGGTTGGAGATGAAGAAGCCTTGAGGCAACCCTTCATTGACTCCCTGCTTGCCGGGAATCAACCCGTACTGCTGAATCCAGTCTCCTGCCGCGGCGCCGCCCGGCTGAAACTGATCCGGGAACAGATACGGCAGAACTTGAAAGACAGGAAGAGGCATGATTTCGGTGCCCGTTGTGGCGTAAAGGAACGAGTGCTCCGGGTCTGCGGCAGATGCATGTACCCAGGTTGATTCCGCATAGACGAAGAGCAGCGTCGCAACCAGCAATACCGCTGTCACCCCAACTCCGGCGATCATCAAACCGCGTCCGAGCCTGGCCTTGTCGATCACGCCGCACCTCCATGCCAGTTTTTCTGGTGGTCTGCCTGCGTCTGCGAATATCCCTTGGTATAGAACTTGTCGTAGTAAGCGAGATCGAGATGATGTGCCTGCACCCAGACTCCAGGGACGTACATCGCGTCAACGTGCGCCGGGAACCTGCCGTACGTGTCGAAGATGTAGTTGCAGATGTCTTTGCAGCACGCGATAACCTCCGAGGAGAAGTGCGGTACCTGTTCAAGGAACTCCTTGGTGACACCCTGCTTGAACACCTGGTCAAAGTATTTCGGATCGGTGTAGAGACCCGCCTTACCGTACTTGAGCTCGATCAGGGCATCGACCGCCTCGGACATGTTCTTGTAGTAGGGCGGGCACAGGCCTTGCAGGACGCCGTCCAGTCCGACCGGATTCGGCTGCCACGCGGGCAAGGGCGTGATGACCCTCCTCAGCAGCCGGCCCAGCGTGAACTTTGGCGCATCGAAGCGGAACCCTAGTCCCTTGCCATACAGAGGCGCGCTGTCTGGAGCGCCCAGCAGATAAGGACCCGCGAAAGCTGCATGAACCCATCCGCCGAGCCCAAGCGCCTGGATCGCAAGCAGCAGATTCTGGACAAGCAGGTCCGCCTCGATGTGAATACGAAAGGTGTTCATGAACCCCAGAGGGATGGGGATCGACTTGTTGAGGAACCCGTTGTTCACCCACTTTGAGGTCCCGGCGTTGCGATAGAAGTTCCAGTCGTCGATGAAGTTCGGCCTCCGGCCTGCATCCTGCGACAGCAGGTACATCATGCCATTGATGTACTGGTGCGTCAGGTCAACCACAGGCACAAGAATGGTGCTGCCGGGAACATTGGAGACATAGCGATTGCGTCCTACGTAGCAGGGAAACTCGCGCGGCATATCGAGCCGCTTGTCTTGCACCTTGAACTTGCACAACTCGGTGTAAGCCACCAGTTTGTCTTCAGTCAGTTCTCCTTCGAAGAAAAACGGATCGACGGCGTCAGGCAGCTTCAGCAGATAGGTCCCAGTGTCGTTGATGAGGAAGAAGTGAGTTCCCTGTGCGTTGTCGGGACTGCTGGCCGCGCGTCCGTTGAGGTTCATCAGCGGAGACCCGAGCAGTGTTCCTCCCTGCGGAGTCTGAAACGGCCCATCGGGCATGGTGACGCCGGTGATGCCCGTGGCCGCGATCAGCAACGCCTCTTCCAGAGGCGTCAGTGGCTGCGGCGCTTCGTCGGACGTGTAGGTCATGGTGCCTGCCGGAACTGAATCCAGGCCATAGCTGATGCGCCGCGATCTGCGGTTGAATATGGCGCTGAACAATGGATAGTTCAGCGCATGGTCAAGTCCCTGATGCTGGTCAATCGGATTCGTATCGCTCATAAGTCTCACTTCGCGGTTGATGTGGATTGCATAAGCAGTTGATATGCCCAGCCAGCATCGTTACAGGCGGTCGACCAGATCAAATGCCGATGGTGGTACGAGGGAAGAATCGAGAGGTGCCAACGCGCCAGATCGTTGTGCCGTGCAGCCTCGTCTTCGGTCCATCCCGCCGCATGCGCGGCTAACGCGCCAGCCTGCAGCGCTTCAAGATAGTCAGCGTAATGAAGAAGATCGGGAGCACTTGCCAGAGGACCATGACCGGGCAGGAAGGTCGCCTCGGGGTGGCTGTGGGCCAGCTCCCGCACAGCTGATATCATTCCGGGGATCGACGTTCCACCCTCTGGCTGGTCGAGGAATGGGTAATAGCGGTTAAAGACCAGGTCGCCCGTTGCAATGATGTTCTGCTGCGGCAAATAGACCCAGAGGTCTCCCGCTGTGTGCGCAGGCGGCGGATGCTCTAGACGCACTTCGATCGAACCCACTTTCAGCACGCGTTCCCGATCGACGAGATCCGTGGGAATGCCCGCGGCGTGCGTGTCCCACCAGTCAGCGTCCCACTTCCTCATCAGCGCGGGGTCTTCCCGGTTTCCTATCTTGACTGCCTGAGGATAGAGCGTGTTCCCCTGGGTGTGATCGTAGTGGTAGTGCGTGTTGACAATTGTCCTCACCGGTCCCGCGCCGTGCCGCTCGATCCAGTCATGCAGCATGGTCGAGCCAGGAGGAAACTTGGTATCGACGAGCAGCGAATCGCCCTCGCTCTCCACCAGCAGGGAGTTGCCGCCGCCGCCAAAGATGGCATGGATGCCCGGCGCAAGTTCAGTAGCCGTGAGCTGCACGTACTTGCAGTACAGGACACAACCGGTGATCAGCGCCGCGAGGAGGACGATCAGCAGCGCGATCACCATCCAGAAGAGAACGTAACTCTTCTTCGGCATATCGCTTGCATTCAGCGCGCCGGTGCGCTTGTACTGTGCCTCCAGCGCGACAGCGCCCTTCAACGACTCGTCCTTGACGAAGGTAAAGTGCTTCAGCCAGAACCATCGCATCGGCCTGAAGCCCCATCCCATCCCCTGCTCCCACGAACCGAAGCGTGTGCGATCGTTCCCCAGGTCTTCCATGTGGTAGGTGTGCCTCGCATACATGCCCGGCAGAGCAACCACCTCCCAGGTCACCTTTTGCTGCGGGATCAGTTCCACAATGTTGGCGATGGCCCACATTTTGTAAGGCAACCATGGCTTGATCGGCTGGAAGGTCCAGATCAGGTGCTGCCCCAGGACGAGTTCCTTGTTCTTCGCCCAGAAGAAGCACTTGTTCCAGCGCGGCCAAAGGTTCGAATGGACGAACGACGCCCACATTGTGGCGATAGGGATGTCCACGTCCACCGTTCCCTGCACCGGGACCATGTCCGTTGAAGCCATCAGAGCTGCGGCTTTTTCCTGGTCTGTCGTCATTCCGGGCTCTCCATTCTGTTGAGTTGGCGAAAGCTCGATCTGAATCGCCAGGCAAGCTAAAGCGTGGCTTCAAGATGGTCCAGCATGTACGGGTAGACATCCTGCGCGGCGGATTGCCCGAAGATGCAGTCGATGTGCCCGTAACCCGGAATGACGTGACGCGAGTAGAGGTCTTTTCCGTTTGCCTCGCGCAGCGCATTGAAGGTTATTTCCGTGCTGACAGGCAGGAAACATTGGTTCTCAGCCCCGTGAATAAAGCAGATCGGCAGCTTGAGCCGGTCCAGATGCGGCATGTAAACCTCGCCCCCCTTGGCATCGACCAGATGCTTGGTTCTCACCAGCAGCGACAGATGTTCGAGCGATGCCATGTTTGCAATGCCGAAGGTCTCGTGCAGCGTGTCGTGGGTTGCGCTGTTCAACTGCGCATGTTCGTATAGCAGCGAGTACAGGAAGGTGATGCGGTGGCACACGGGGTTATCGCAGCGCTCCTTGAACTGCATGGGATACAGCTTCAACGCGTCGTCGAAGAGCCGGTTCTTCCAGTCGGCGTGTGTGTCAACATATGCAGTCAGCGAAGCGAAGCCCATCTTGTCGAGAAGATTCGGGATGTGCAGCGCCGCCTTGGCCTGCGTCATCGGCACCGCGATCACATCGTTCGAAATCTGCGAGCACACGATGGATCGCACGCCCTGGAGCCCGGCCAGCATCGACATGAAGAAGGTTGTCGAACCGAAGCAGTGAACCAGCATCTGCACCGTCTGGGCTCCAGTCACCTCCTTCACCTTCGCGATTGCGGCGGGATAGTCGTAGTTGGCAACGTCGTCCGCTGTCGATTCCATGAAAGACGCGGGCAGATCGATGCTCACGCGGAAGTCCAGCAGCCACACGTCGTAGTTATGCGCCACCAGAAACTCCACAAGATTCGTGTCGATGGTGTCTAGAGAGAAGATCTTGCTCGACACGCCCAGTCCGTGCGCCAGAATCACCGGGCCTTTCGTTCCTCCCTTGTAGCGAGTGAGCAGTAGCGGAACCGCATCCAGCGAATTGAACACGTGCAATTCCGGCGCGGGTGCGCGCAGCGGGCGCTTCTTCCTTGGGGGAGCATCGGGGTTGAAGACGCTATTGGCTCTCAACACTCCGCCGTAAGTATCGAAGATCGTCTTGCCGAAGAACGCGCCGAACTTCGCCATTCCATCCAGCCGCTCCGCTTCACTGCTGGTGTTGGTGATTTTCATCGTCGTCATTTGCTTGGCAAAGTCAGCAGGCAGAATATGGAGAATTCCCTTGCCCAATACCTTCGCGGCGGCGTCGCCTCCCTCGTAAAGCGTGATGTAGAGCGTGGACGTATCGGCCCACACGTTCAGCCCGGTGTCGGAATGCGTCACCTTGAATCCCTGGAAGTAAAACTCACGGCCATCGCTCGCCGTCAGTCTCATGTCATAGGTCATCAGCCGTTGGCCGACTTTGTTGGGGTCCTCAATGAAGAGATGAAAAATACCGCTGGTCACGGTCAGCGGATCGGGCGACAGCGCCGGAGCATTGAGCGTCCCCAGGATGCCTGCCTCATGCGCCTGGTCGGTCAACATCGCGTTCAAATCGTCCGACGTAACGGTGACCGTAAACTGCAAGGTTGAACCGTCGGCCTTGCCTTGCGCTTCACCCTCGGCAAAGTCCGCGGTCTCTTTCAAAGAGACGAACCCTGACATGGTCTCGGTAAACTGCATTCCTACTTTCAATGGAGCCGCTGCCGCGCGCGGCGCCGAAGGCAAAGTGTAGTCGATCTTCCAGCCGCGGTCGGCTGCGAGCAGAGCGCAGGTGCGCTCCGCCATGGCGGAGATCGTCAGCAGCGGATTGACCCCGAGCGGTCTCGGAATGACGGAGCCATCGCTGACATAAAGGCCCTCGTGTACTGCATTGCCATCGATACCGGAAAACACCTGCCCCTTGTGGTTGACCACTCCCTGGGTCGCATCCGCGCCCATCACGCAACCGCCCAGCGGATGGACCGTGATCAACCGCTCCCCGAACAGCTTCGTCCACATTGGATTCTCGACATACCGGCCGCCCAAGGCTTTGCCGGCCTCGAAGAGGTTCTGGTTGGCTTTTTCGAAAATAGGCTGCTCTCCCACTCCCGGCCAGTCGACACGCAACTCATCCTTGGCAAGATACATCCGGCCATTGCCGTCGTCGTGCGTCATGATGAGGTAGGTTTGCGTGTTGCGAATCGCGCCGTGATACGGCCCTGCAATCAGGCTTTCCTGCTCGCGCGCGGCCTGTTCGATGCGTTTCAGCACACCCGGTTCTTCTTCCTTGCCGCCCACCACGGCAGATCCGGCCAAACCCAACGGCAAGGACGCTCCAATTGCGCCTGGGATCGAGCCTTCCTCGATGACCATGCCGTCGGTCAGCACCGGCTGGCCCCTCAAGTCGATAACCCCCGTGATGCAAGGGCCGACCGGGTCCATCGACCCCACCGCGCGATGTCCAAAACCGATGCCGTTGATCACGCGGTCGCCGTTGTACCCAAAGGCCAGCACGTCGCCGTTCCCGGTCAGGTGCTGGCCGAGCTTGTCGCTGGTCGCAAGTCCCATCTCGCGTGAACGCAGCAGGATCTCCGTTGATCCGAGTGTCCCCCCGGAGATGAATACAATATCCGCGCTGACCGTGAGCGTGGGTGCGTCAAACAGTTCGCGGCCCGAGTCGAGCAGCTGGTAGTGAACCAGCCATTTTCCATCTTTCTTCTCGATGTAGCGCACGGCGGTTCTGGTGTAGATCTCCGCGCCATGATTCACCGCGTCGGGCAGGTAGTTCATGATCAGCGTGTTCTTTGCTCCATAGTTGCAGCCCGAACAACAGTCCCCGCACAATGTGCATTTCTTCTGCTCCACGCCCACATGGTTGATCTTGTCTTCGAAAGTGACATTGATCGGGGTGCGGTAGAAGTTGCCATTCAGCACTTTTGCCGAGGCTTCCAGCGCGGCTAGCTTTGGCAACGCAGGCTGATCGTCTGGGTAGGGAACCGGCTTCAGCATCTCTCGCGCCAGTTCATATCCCCTCTCTACCAGAGTTGGCAGGTCTGCTCTTACCTCCGCGGGCCAACGCGGATCGTCGAAGACCCTCGGCTCTGCTTCAAGCGAGACATTTGCGTTCAACTGCGACGTGCCTCCCAGACCGCAGCCGACAAAGACGTTGATGTCATGGTTGCAGTGCAGGTCGAAGAGCCCGGTTCGGTCTCCAGTGTGTGAGCCGTCCTCAAGATGCGTCTGCATCTCACCCAGTGCTTCGCTCTCGGTGTTCGGGTACTCGCCGGGTTGAAACTCCTTGCCCCGTTCTAGTAAGCAGACCTTCCGGCCCGCGCGCGACATACGCGAAGCGGCGATACCGCCCCCGTAGCCTGACCCTATAACTACGACCTCATAGTGGTCCCTAATCGATGCGATGGGAAGTGCAAGGCGGGCCATGAGACTCCTCGTCAGACTTGCTGAAAGCGAATCGAAAGACCGGAACGTTCCCTTTGTGAAAGGCGCAGCTTGTGTCGAGCACTTTGGGCAAGCACTTGGGGGAAGCGTTCACATTGGGGAAACATGCACTTTGGGGACTTGCACGGGGGAAACGTGCACTGGCAGATCTTCAGCCAGGAAGCCTGTATACTCCCTTTCACGCGGGCAGTCAAGGATATTTATGTTCTACGGGTTCGGCTGCCATTGATCGTGTGTGAAGGATTGGCGCATTTTGTTTGCTCCCGTATCGCCCTCGCCGCTGCAAGATTGTTTACAAAGAACGAGCCGCAAGCTTCTCTGGCGTGCGCCAGAATCGCAGATCGTCAGGTAGAGGGCCAACCTGAACTCGGCAGTTTCTCCAGAACGAACCGAGCACGATCATGCGAAACTTTCCTAGCAGCCTGTGGCGAGAGTCAGGCTTTGAAAGGGCACGCCTTTAGTTCGTGCCGTAAGTAGCACAAAATGAAGGCGGGCTTTAGAGCGGTTCCACAATTCACATGCCCTTTCCGGCATCGAGCAATGTGGCATTTTCTTGAGAAAAATGCCACTTGATGGCGGTGGGTTCGGGGTACAGAAATTGTGGAGCCGTTGTAGCCCCTGAGGAGCGTTCTGGGAGTTTTCGCCTATCCTTCTGTGCTTTTCCGCAGCCTGTCTAGCCCCAAAAGGAAGCCCCCTGCGAATTCAATTGATTCGCGGGCTGCGGTAAATGCCTTATTGTGGCGGACACCACAAGAAAGCGTGAATCACTGGGCTGTGGGCGGTGCGCCGGGGCTGGCCGGTGGGGTGAGTACAAAACCTTTGCGCACCAGGGCGAAGCCGCGTTGCGGCAACTCCGCCTGGAGGAGTTGATTTTCCGGGCCGGAGAACAGGTCGGTGACGGTCCCGCCGATGGTCGCGATCAGGTGGTGCACCACGATAGGTTTGCCGTCCAGGGTCCCCTGCTCGTCCGCATAGGTAGCCAGTTGGATGGGGGCGATGGATCCGGCCTGTTTGGGAACAATGGCCCACAGGTCGCGGTTGTTCTGGGCCACGGCCAGCACAAGAAGGGTCTCCAAAGCGCCAGGGTCGAAATCGGTGAGAAACACAGCGGCAGGGTGCGCGGCGAGCCGCGTAGTGGAGGCGCGTCCGTTGGCCGAAATGTTGAGCAGGAACTGCGCTGCGTCCGGCGCGCCAGTCACGTTGACCGCTGACTGGTTGATGGTGGCGCTCAACTGCACATGGCGGAGGTGGTTGGCCGGATTGAGACGCTCGGTCTTTGAGAGCCCATAGTCCAGCCCTTGCATGGCGATGCGGACCAGAGATGTGGAGTCGTAGCCCTTGGCGGTGCTAGAGAACCTGAAGCTGGCTGTGCCCACCGGGTTGCCGTGCTGCGAGACGATGAAGCTGCCCGACTGGCCGAAGGCAGCCGCCGGAGCTGCCAAGGAAATCAAGGCAAACAATCCCGCAAACGGGAGTGAAGTGAGTTCACGCAAAGGTCTATTCATGGTTTCAGCGCACGATTCCCTCAACGCTTAGACACCGGATGCGGAAAAGAGTTGTGGAAGGCAGCGACGGATGGACTCATACGACGGCGGGCAGGGGTGGTGAAGTGCTTTCCCACCCCTGCGACAAAAATAGGAACGTCGCAAGGATGGGGCACCCAGCATTTTGTGGCCAGTAGAGCTTGGACCTGCGGCCCGACTGGCGAAGAGCGCAAGTTGAGCGCCGAACAACCTCCCAGTCCCCTGTCCCTGAGTTCCTGTCTTTATCCCTTGGCTACGGCGAAGCGGCGGTTGACTTCGACCCAGTTGACGACGTTCCACCAGGCGGCCAGGTAGTCGGGGCGGCGGTTCTGGTACTTGAGATAGTATGCGTGCTCCCAGACGTCGTTTAGCAGGATGGGGTAGAGGCCCTGGGTGAGGGGCGACTCCTGATTGGGCGTGCTAATCACCTTGAGCTTGCCGCCCGTGAAGACTAGCCAGCCCCAGCCGGAACCGAATTGCTTGGCTGTGGTCTCGTTGAAGGTCTTCTTGAAGGTCTCGAAATCGCCGAAGTCGGCGGTGATCTGCGCGGCGATGGGACCGGTAGGGTCCCCACCCACGCCCGCGGAGCCAATGGGGCCCATGAGGCGCCAGAAAGCGGTGTGGTTGGCGTGGCCGCCACCGTTGTTGCGCACTGCGGTACGAATCTCCTCGGGCACGTGGGCCAGGTCGCGGATCAAGTCGTCTACCGGCTTGGCCGCCAGCTCGGGATGGTTGGTGAGCGCGGCATTCAGGTTGTTCACGTAGGCCTGGTGATGCTTGTCGTGGTGGATCTTCATGGTCTCGGCATCGATGGTCGGCTCGAGGGCGGCGTAGTCGTAGGGAAGCGGTGCGAGTTCGTAAGCCATAAGGGGGAATTCCTCCATCTTGCATGGTGCGGTTGGGGCAGAATCCTGCGTTGAGCGGCAAGGGGTTGGGCGCGACGGCTGAAGCGGGATTCATCACAATCCCCACATGGACCGGGACAACCCTGTGCTTAGATGGATGCGGCAGGGACCCGGCAGGATGCGCCTTGATGGGCAAATGGGAAAAGAATGCCCGGCCAGGTACGATGTCAGCCCGGACGCCTGTGCGGCTTAGGCGATAGAGGAGGGCTTCCGCCCGGCCGGAGCGACCTGCTGGCGGGCCGATGGTGGCTCCTGAATTGGCCTGGGCTGCCGTCCCGGCTTGAGTACAATATGGAGGTGAAGACCGGCGCCCATCGGCAGCCGGGCTTGGGTCACCTTCAGTAAATGCCTTCACTGGATTCAAGCGGCTCTTCAACGAAAGGACTTTTCACAGCTAATGACCCCCAGCCTCGCGGAACTCTCCCTCGATCAACTGTCCATCGACACTTTGCGTCTGCTTGCCGTGGACACAGTGGAGAAGGCCAAAAGCGGCCATCCCGGCGCTCCGCTGGGCTGTGCGCCCATTGCCTATCTTCTGTTTCACAATGTGATGAAGCACAATCCCGTGAACGCCAATTGGGCGGATCGCGACCGTTTTGTCCTCTCCAACGGGCATGCTTCGGCGCTCCTCTATTCGACGCTGTTTCTGGCCGGCTACAAGGTCACGCTGGACGACCTGAAGAGCTTCCGCCAGTGGGAATCGAAGACACCGGGCCATCCCGAGCGCGGCCACACGGAAGGCGTGGAAGTGACCACCGGGCCGCTGGGCCAGGGTCTTGCCATGGCAGTTGGCATGGCCATTGCAGAGAAGCACTTGGCCGCAATCTACAACCGCCCCGGCTTTGCGGTGGTGGATCACCACACCTTTGCTCTCTTGGGCGACGGCGATCTGATGGAGGGCGTTTCGCACGAGGCCGCCGCGCTGGCCGGCACTTTGGGCTTGGGCAAACTCGTCTTTCTTTACGACGACAACCTGATCTCGCTGGACGGGCCAACCAGCCTGAGCTATACCGACGATGCACTGAAGCGCTTTGAAGCCTACCACTGGCACGTGCAGAGGGTGGCGGACGGTAACGATCTCAAGGCCATCGAGGCAGCCATCGAAGCGGCCAAGGCCGAAACCGGCAAGCCCTCGATCATTGCGGTGCGCACCATTATTGGGTACGGCAGCCCCAAGGCAGGCTCAAACAAGTCGCATGGCGAGCCGTTGGGCACGGCAGACGTGGCGGAAACCAAGAAGTTCTTCGGCTTCCCCGAGGACCAGAGCTTTGTGGTGCCGGAGAACGCACTGGCCAACTGGCGTCAGGCTGTAGAACGTGGCGCTGGCCAGGAGACTGCCTGGAAGGCGCTCTTCGCGGGCTACGCGGCGGCAAATCCCGAACTGGCGGCGGAGTTCGAGCGCACCCAAAAGGGTGTACTCAAGGCTGGCTGGGAAAAGGCGATTCCCAGCTTTGCACCTGGCGGCAAGGGCCAGGCTACACGCAATGCCGGGGGCGCGATTCTGAACGCCATTGCCGAGCAGGTGCCAGAGCTGTTTGGCGGCGCGGCGGATCTGACCGCTTCAACCAAGACCATCTTCAAGCCAGGCGCCAACTTCCACCAGGATCCTGCTGGCCGCAACGTCTTCTTCGGCGTGCGCGAGTTTGGCATGGCGGCTGCGGTAAATGGAATAGCCGCTCACGGCGGGCTGATTCCATTCGGTTCCACCTTCTTTGTGTTTTCGGACTACTGCAAGCCGGCCATCCGTCTGGCGGCGCTGATGCAGGTGCACTCGCTTTTCATCTTTACCCATGACTCCATTGGCCTGGGCGAAGACGGACCGACGCACCAGCCTGTTGAGCACCTGATGGCGTTACGTGCGGTTCCTGGACTCACCGACTTCCGCCCGGCGGATGCCAACGAGACGGCGGCTGCGTGGCGCCTGGCTCTGGAACGCACCGGTCCGAGCTTCTTTGCGCTCAGCCGGCAAGACCTGCCGGTGATCGATCCGGAGGCGCACGACGTATTCGGTGGGGTGAGCAAGGGCGCCTATGTGCTGGAAGACGCAGCTAACCCGCAGGTGGTGCTGATTGGAACTGGATCCGAGCTGTGGCCGGCGGTTGACGCCGCCAAACTGCTGGCAGCCGATGGCATCGCGGCGCGCGTGGTCAGCTTCCCCAGTTGGAAGCTCTTCGAAGAGCAGTCGCCAGAGTACAAAGCCAGCGTGCTGCCGGCCGGTGTGCCCCGGTTGGCGGTCGAAGCAGGTTCCACGCTGGGATGGTGGAAGTACGCTGGCCTGGACGGCGACGTGGTTGGCCTGGACCGCTTTGGCGCTTCCGCGCCAGGACCAAAGGCACTGAAGGAACTAGGCTTTGGCGCTGAGAACATTGCGGCGCGTGCGAAGAAGCTAGTGAAGTAAAACAGTGGAAAGTGCACAGTGATCAGTGAACAGTGTCCGCCTTTCGGCGATGCCAACCAGGGCCTTTGCCGGGAACAGACCACTGTCCACTGACCACTGTTCCGAAAGGAACACACCGTGAAACTCGTCATCGCTTCCGACCATGCGGGCTTTCCTCTGAAGGAGGAGGTCCGCGCCTATCTGGCCACAGCCGGCCACGAGGTGGTGGACCTGGGGGCCTACAACACCGCGCCTTCGGATTATCCCGATTTTGCCGAGAAGGTGGGCCTGTCACTGAAGCAGGGCGTGGCCCCGCGCGGCATCCTCATCTGCGGTTCCGGCGTGGGCGTATGCGTAGCGGCCAACAAGATCCCGGGGATCCGCGCCGGCATGTGCCACGACACTTACTCCGCGCACCAAGGCGTGGAGCACGACGACATGAACGTGATTGTGATGGGCGCGCGCATCATCGGCCCGGCACTGGCATTCGAGTGTGTGAATGCGTTTCTCGGTGCGCACTTCATCGCCACCGAGGAGCGGTTTGTTCGCCGCTTCAAGAAAGTGCTGGCCATCGAGGCCAAATACCAGTGTGGCGACGGCTCGGCGAACCCGGCTTAGCTGAGAGCCGCCTGACCGGCTGGCGAGAGGCGCGGATCCGCTTGTTTTGAGAAGGCAAGGCTTTAGGCCTGCTGAAAAACTCCCTGTGGGACAAGTTTTGTAACAGGGTACGACTTCAGCCGCGCCGCATGATGCGCCAATTCAAGGAAGCTCCGATAAAGTCTCCAACCTCAACCAACCCGTCCCTCAGAGGCTGGAGCCGTGCCCTTTTCAAAACGGTGACCTATACAGAGGTTTCTTGAGTTCCGGGCTATAGACCGGAATGAGTTCTCCCGCAGTTTCCGAAAGTCCGCCTAGTCCTGCAATGCCTCCTTCACTCTCGGAAATGCCCAGTTGTTTCCCAGGCAGAAATTGACGATCGAACAGCACAGAATTGCGATGCAATTCGAGACCAGCACCGGCAGCCGCGCCTCATCCACAAGGATGCGCATCAGTGCCAGATTCCCAAGCATGGAAACCAGTCCATTCGAAAGATGAAACCGCAGCAATTGGCCGGGCAGCCCCGAACTCTTTCGGCGGTCTCGCCAGGTATAGTGCAGGTGCCAAACAAAGTTGTGCAGCAGCGTCAGTTCGAGGGCTGCGGCCGAGGCGCATAGATAACGGCCCGCCATGCAATGGTTGAACAGCGCCAGCGCGGCAAGCTGCACCACCATGCCCATGGCTCCCACCAGATTGAACTTGCTCCAACGGATGAAGGTGTTCACGGCAGCGGCTCCTGGCGGTAGAGTTGAGCCGTGTGGCGCAGGGTGACGGCAATGGCCATCGCCAACATGCCAGCCGCCGCGATGGTTCCTCCCAAGTCAAAGAGCAGGACCTTGTGTCCGAAGAGCGTGGAGTATGGATTCCGCAGCAGTGCCAGGTTTCCAGCGGCCAGCAGAAGTCGAATCTCGGTAGGGCCGAAGATTCCTTGCGAAAGCTGAAAACACGACAAGGTATAGGTGGCCAGATAGCTCTCGCTCGAAAGCAGCAGAAACGCCACCAGCATGGCGATGGCGGTCTGCCAGTGCAGATACCCCGAGTAGCCCAACCCGCACATCAGCGCCACCGAACCAAAGATGTCCACCATGTGATCGACGTAGAAGCCATAGCGGGGGCGCTGCTGGCGCCGCACACGCGCGAGTGTCCCGTCCATGCTGTCGCCCAGCCAGTTGAGCGCCAGGCACACAATCGCCAGCAGGAGAGCGTAGCGGGTATACCGCGCCCATGCATAGCAGAGCCCCGCGCCAACCTGCGCACTCAAGCCGACCACGGTGAGCTGATCGGAGCTGAGCCACTTCGGCGCTCGCTCTGCCATCCACTGCAAGGCGCGCTTCTCGATTTCTGCCGTAAGGGCCCGGTTCACCCGCCGCGCAGGTACAAACACCTGCCCAATACTCGTTGCTGCCGAATGCGTAGCCATGATCGTTTCCTTTCTTATTGAGAAGTTTTTGTAGTGACATTCAGCGCCAGGACGATTCTGAAGAGCGGTCAGTCTGGCAGGCCGACAAGCCAGACCACGCGATAGACAACATTGTGTTGGTTTGGATTTGCAAACGCCCAATCATCAAGCACTTCGAACTGAATCGAATGGGTGCTGTCGATGGTGTGGGCATACGCCAGGCCGTAGTTCAGTGCGTGGCCGGTCTCGAACATGCGGGTGTAGCCGCCCACGAGTAAAGGAAATCCCCTCCGATTGGCTTCTCGATGGGGGAGAAACAACGGAGCCACGACGTTGGTGCTCAGATAACCGGAACCATCACTTCTGTTTGCTTGAGGACCCAGCACGCCGGCTTCAAGGTCGAAGAAGGGCAAGAGGCCAAGAATACCCCCGCATTGCGCGGTCGGCTTCGTCGCAGCGGGAGAGGTTGAAGCTCCTACGCCGCAAGCAAAACCGGCGCGATAAAGATAGTTATAGGCGCCAGCTCCAAACGAAGACGGCGCCGGCTTCGCGGGGGCCTCCGGCAGTTCTTGTGCGCTTGCCACTCCGCCGAGCAAGATGATCCCAATCGTCAGCGTCGATATAAATGGAAGAGGCATCTTAGTCTCCGTCCTTGTCTTCGATCTTCTGAAGGATTCCGCCAGGTTTTTCAAGCAAGGTTCTCCCGTGTACGAGCCAGTGCCCATACCTTCACGAGTGGATTGGTTCAGAGTTATTGCGCGCCGTGATTCAGCGGCGCGATCAAGTTATCTCCGCAGTGCGTTGTTCGTAGACCGCAAGGTGAACTCAAGCGATTCGCGCGGAACGCTCTCAACAAACGGCCCGATTGCCCAGCCAAGTCCAGTTGGAATAGAGCGCGTGAGCGAGACCGACTCTATCTGCATGTAGAGCCCGCCGTCCCGCTCCTCGCAACTCCAGTAGGTATTCAGCCGCCACAGAAAGCCGTGCTCTTCGCCAGGACCAAGCGCACGCTCCCGGCCGGTGCCGGGCGAGTCGATCTCCGTAATCCGCGTGCTGCGGGAGATGCTGTATCCATGCCGAGCATCCAGGCGCCCAAAGTCAACGTCGTAGGCTGTGTCCATCACTACCGTGATCACGTGCCGCTGGCGCACACGCATCGACGCCCGGAAATGGTCGCCCTGCTGAGCCATCAGCTTGGCTTGCACCACCTGCGGAGCAAAGTGCTGGGGATAGGCATTGAAGTCCTTCATCAGCCGCTCGAAATCCGCCGCTTTTGCGCCTGCGGCAAACGCCGTGCCGCGCCAGTGGTAGAGCATGGCGCCCGGCAAATCCGCCGCCGGGGCCGCAATGCGCTCGACGATCAGCTCTCCGCGCCGCAGGCGCATCTCGCTTTCTGCCGCGGGCGCCAGCGGAGCGAGGAATCCGCTTTGCGCGCGATGCTGTTGAGCCAACCGCGACTCGACCGTACCGATATAGGAGTTGAACGCTGCAACTGCTGCGGGCGAGGGCTCCGCCCAGGCCAAGCCAGCGGCGGTCCAGAGGATCAGGAACCCGCAAAGAGCGGTGGGCTTTCTGGAATCTGAAAACGTGCGTTGCTTCATGAACAGCACCTTACTCCACCCCTCCACCCTGGGCAATGCATGGGACCTCACCCGTTCGAGTTTGTTTTCTCACTCTGCAAACAATTGCAGCAATTCGGCTTATCAAAAGTTGTACAAGACTGGAAAGCTGTTGGCCTGCGTTCGCCATCGGATACACTGAACCGAAGGACATGACCGACCCTGAGCCACCACGCCGCTATCGCTTCGGAGCATTTGAAGCGGACGCCGTTAGCGGAGAGCTTCGCCGCCAGGGCATCCGCATCAAGCTGAACACTCAGCCCTTTCAGGTGCTCTTGCTGCTCCTGGACCGCCCCGGCGAGCTGCTCACCCGAGAGGAAATCTCACGGGAGTTGTGGCCTGATGGGACATTCGTCGATTTCGAACACGGGGTGAATTCGGCGGTCAATCGCATCCGGGAGGCCCTGGGAGACAAGGCGACCAAGCCACGGTTCATCGAGACTCTGGCCCGCCGCGGCTATCGCTTCGTAGCTCCTGTAGAACGCATCCTCCACGGTGAAGATGGGTCGCCGCGTCCCACCGGGTCTCTCCTGCCGGAGCCAGCTTCGAGCCGCTCGGAGGCAGTTCCGGAGGAACCAGAGGCCAGGCTTCGCGACCGGATCCTGGCCTCCCCACAGGAGCTGCCCAAGGCTTCCTATTCCGTGGTGCAGACGCTTTTTGTCCTCTTGCAGCTTATGTATGTGGGATTTTATGTGGGGGCGCTGGCAAACCTGGCTGAGATTGAAGACCTCTTTTCCCCGCTTCCCAAGGCAACCCTGGCGCTGAACGTCCTCATCGTCACAGCTGCGATCCTGATACCGGTGCGCGCCTTCATGCTCACCGCGGTGCTCTTCCATGCGCCTGGAGTGCGCGGAAAGCTGCTCAGGATCTGGCCGTTTCTGCTTCCCCTCGATGAGTTATGGTCGCTGTCGCCCTTCCTTCTCTTGCACCACATCAACTTCGGGCTGGCGCTGGCCTGCACAACGCTTCTGGTTTATTCGCCCTTTGCCCAGCGATCTCTCGTCCTGATGGGCGCGGGTGGGGGTGGCCCCGAAACCCTGTCCGCGGCCCGCTGAACCGAACGGCAAGGACTGTCAACTGGCTTCTGGCCCAAGTGCCGAAATATTCTTGCTTTTGCCATAGACTTTTGTGCCCCAACCATTCCGCGTTTTCCAGCGGAGTGGGTAGGAGACCAGCTGAATTAAGGCCTACACCATTCACGAGAACGCTCTCGTGCCCTGAGTCCATAGTTCGCAAAACAAATACACTGCCATTCTGAGTGAACGGGGCCCCGAACGTATCTCAGTTCGGGGGTGGTGAGCGAAGAATCTGCTTTTTTCTCGCCCCCGATTTCTGATGCGAATTTCAGACTCAGGACACTAGGATGCAGCACTCTCTCTTGAGTCCTATCTAGCCAGCCGAAGCAGGAGCAGAGCCTCCGCCATTTTTCTCGGCCGCTTCGGCATCGCGCCTGGCCGCCCAGCCCATCACATGCGCCGGGGCCTGATGCATCCGCAGTTGGTTGGCCATGAACCGCATGTACGGATCGACGTGGCGGAAGAACATCTTGTACCCCGCGCAAAGGTAGTTCAGGCCCAGTTCGCCCTCCGGCGTCAGGGAAAAGCGGTGCTTGGGGCACTCGCCATTGCACGCGAACCGCACCTCGCAGGAACGGCAATAGGTTGGGAGCGAGGTTTCCTTCGCTTGGCCAAACTGTTGCTGCCCTTCAGACTGGGCGAGTCGCGCCAGCGGGCTGCTCAGGATGTTGCCGAGACGATTGTTCGGATAGACGAAGTGGTCGCAGGAGTAGAGATCGCCATTGTGCTCGATGGCCAGCGCCGACCCGCACTGTTTGCGGAAGATGCATAGGCTGGCTTCCATTCCCGCCCACATTTCCAGGCTGACATCGAAGAGTTGCACAAAGACCTGGCCCACGTCGTTGCGCACCCACTCGTCGAAGACGGCGGTGAGAAACCGTCCGAATTCGAGCGGCTCGACGGACCAAGGAGCCACCTGGGCCGGACTGGCGCAGTCCGGCGGCGCCAAGGCCAATCCAGCTGCTGCCGGAGCAATGCGCTCCACAATGGGGATGAACTGCATGTATCCGCTGCCGTTGGCCTTGAGAAAGCGGTAAACCTCCTCCGGATGAGTCGAGTTGGCGCGATGCACTGCGGTCAGCGTGTTGAATTCCACGCTGTTGGCCTTGAGCACGTCGATCCCGCGCATGACCCGGTCGAAGGTTGGCTGTCCCCCCTTGTCCACGCGATACGCATCGTGCAGCTCTCGCGGGCCGTCAATCGAGACCCCTACCAGAAAGTTGTGGGCTGCAAAGAAAACGGCCCATTCGTCATTCAGCATGACCCCGTTGGTCTGGAAGGAGTTCTCGATTATCTTGCCGTTGGCATATCGCTGCTGGAGCGCGACGGCCTTCTTGAAATAGTCCACGCCGAGGAGTGTTGGCTCCCCGCCCTGCCAGGCGAAGTGAATGATCGGAGACTCCTGCGCCTCGATGTATTGGCGAATGAAGCTCTCCAATACATCGCCCGCCATCGCCCACTTGGATTCACGCGGGTAAAGGGCCTCCTTCTCAAGGTAGAAACAGTATTTGCAGTCGAGATTGCAAATCGGGCCGATCGGCTTGGCCAGCACGTGAAAGTATTGCGTATTCATCCGGCGGCTCCTTCCGGCGCTTTGGATTGAGGCGCCCGGCTTCCCTTACCAGGAATGCCTGGGCAGGCCGGACGGCTTGAATTCGTAGTGGTCGCCGGTTTCTTGCCGAAGCTCTGCCAGCCGTGCCTTCATGCGGGCCGTCAGTTCCTCGTAACCCGGTTTGCCATAGAGGTTATTCTTTTCATCCGGGTCGGTTGCGAGATCGTAGAGTTCGAACTCCTCCGGATCGAGGAAGAAATGGATGTACTTGTACCGCTCCGTGCGTACTCCGCGGCAAGGGCGCACATTCTCGAACCCTGGATATTCGTAGTACTCGTAGAGCCAGTCTTTCCGCCACGAGCCCGGCTGCTTCCCTTCCGCCAGCGGCATCACACTCTTTCCCTGCATGACATTGGGCACCGGAACTCCGGCCAGGTCGAGCATGGTGGGTGCAAGATCCAGGTTCAGGACCATCTTGGCCGCGGTCTCGCCTGTAGGTACGCGCCTGGGGTAGCGGATCATGAGCGGCACGCGGATGGAGGGCTCGTACATCAAGCGCTTGTCGTAAAAATGGTGCTCTCCAAGGAAGAACCCGTGGTCTGAGCTGAGCAGCACGGCGGTTTGGTCCAGCGAGTGTTGGCGCTCCAGCTCGTGTAGCACCGCACCCACGTTGCGGTCATTGTCCTCCACGCCGGCATAGTGGTCTTTGACCAACTCCTCCAGCGACCGCGGGTCGTCGACGAACACCTCGGAGCTGCCGATCTGATTGTCGGCGTGCGCCACCGCCCGCGGCTTGCCCGCATAATCGTCCAGGTCTTCGTTGAATGTGGACGGAACCGGGATGGGCACACCGTTGAAGCTGTTCACCATATCCTTGGGCCGGTAGAACGGCGAATGGGGCGCATAGAACCACAGGAAAAGGCAGAACGGCGCCTCGCGCTTCTGTTGCAGCCACTCCACCGCCTTGCGAGTGAGCAGCGTATCCACATACTCGCCTTCGTACATCTCTGCCGGCTTGTATTCGCCGCGAATCCCTTCCGTGATGACGGACCGGTAGTAATCCGCCTGCCCCACAAAGCCGAAATAGTAGTCCCAATAATGGTCCATCAGCGCGCCCTGGATATGCGACTTGCCCAGAAACGCGGTTTCGTAGCCCGCCTTGTGCAACAGATCGGAGACCAGCTCGACGTTCTTGGGCAGGCTGCCCTCGACGTTCGATACCGCCCCCGTGGTGTGCGAATACAGACCGGTGAGCGCAGTGGCGCGCGAGGGCAGACACAGCGCGTTCACAACAAAGGAGTTCTTGAAAACGCAGCCCTCCCTGCCAATGCGATCCATGTTCGGGGTCTTCAAAATGTTGTTCCCTGCCGAAGAGAACTCATCGGAACGAAGCCCTTCGCCCATGATGCAAACAATATTGGGCCGGTCCTTCGCTTGAGCCAGCCCTTCGGCAATCGCTTCCAGAGAGCTGGTGCTGAGCGTCGAGGCTCCCAACGCGCCTGCAAGGTACTTCAAGACCGCGCGACGATTTTCCATTGTGTATCCAATCTCCTTGCTCAAAAAGCACCTGCTTGGTTCCGCATTGAAGCTGCGTAAATAACCTTGCGCTTGCTTGCTTACCGCGGCGGCGAACTGAATCGGCTGGGCCCCGACGGACTCACCACAGGATCGCCTAGCCTGGACACATGCACGCTGGCCTGGGTCTCGGGGATGGTGCCGTCATTGACCTGGATTTCAGTCGGCTTGCCCTGGATAAGGATGCGCTGCACCGCCTTGCCGCGCGCAGGGACGAGAACCCGCTGTGTGACTGTAGTCGAGTCAGAGCGAACCGTCACCGGGACTTCTGCCGAGACGTAACCATTGTTGACCACATTCACGGCCACCAGCCAGGAACCCGGCGTAGGGCTGCTGGGGAAGGCGCTCTCAATGCTCAAGTCGGGAAGCCCCTTGTCCGAATCCACCCAATCGCCAAAGAAGCGGGAGAGGTCACGCCGCGTTCCGGCCTGCTCAAGCAGTAATTCGAAGGCGCTGGGCCCGTTGGCACGGCCATATCCGCGGCTGGCGTCGGCGGCTGGATCGTAGGCGCGCAGAGCAGCCGAGAGGGTGGCGTCGCCCACCACGTCGCGCAGCATCCAAAGAACATAGGTGGCCTTGGTGCGGAAATAGACCGGAGAGATGGCTGAAGCCAGCGACTGACCGGGGCCTTGTCCAGGGCTTTCCGGCTCGGCCAGAGCCAGTGCGGTGCGCGCGGCCTCCAGTGAGCCAAGGGCCTGGTCGCGCCCGCTCTGTTTTTCCACCCACAGCGTGCCCATGAAGTGAGCCACTCCCTCGCTCAGCCAGGCACGGGGCGACTGCATCCAGGAGTGGGTGAGAGCGTGGGCCATAATACCGTTCAACTGCTCCGGCCCGAATCCAGGGCCGGTCGGCCGGATGGTGGTGGCCAGCATGGCCCCTGTCTCGAAGGGTGCATCCTGTACGTCGGGCAGATCGAGCAGAGTGAGCTGTGCGCGGGGCCGCTGCCCCAGCCAGCCTTGCAGAAAGGGTGTCACAGTGGCCGTGGCCGCAGCCCATGCCGGAACATTTGCTTCGTTCTCCGGCAGTGCCCACACGACGGTGTTGGTGGCTGAGTGCGGAGTGCGAATGGCAAGAAACAAGCTCGGCGCCTCAAACCCCAGGGCACCCAAGCCGGAATCCGCGGTGGCCACTCCAGAGACTTCCTGGTTCTGGTCTAGTCCGCCGGATTCGGTAACAAACAATTGCGCCGGATGACCGTTGATCAGCGCCACACTGGGCGCATGGCCGTGAGGAAACTCGGAAGTCAGCCGCAGGCGGAAGTTCGCCCCCGCCAGCCGCAACTTGTGCTCACCCATCTCGTCGAAGAGCCGCGCACCGTCGCCCAGAATCACGGGAACCGAAGAAACAGGGTACCAAACCACGTTGCCAAAGCCGCGCAGCCCGGTAAAGGACACGCTAATCCCATCCCAGTCCGAATGCAGCGCCACGTCTTCGGGCGTTCCTATTGCCAGCAGGCGCTGAGCGGAAGGAGCGATGGAGCCGGAATAAGTTACGTCAAGCTGGATGCTCTGTCCCGGCGCCAGCGGCTGGGCCAGCAGAACGGCGGCCTCATGCAACTGGCCGGTATGGTCGGCATCCGAGTTCAGCGTCGCCACCGGAAAGGCGACGTCCCGCCCGCTGACGCGAATCCGTTCCCAGTTGAGTGAAGAGGAAATCTGCAACGGAACGCGGGCCAGCGGAGTTTTGCCGTCGTTGCGCACGGTCACCAGCGCTCGTACGGCGATATGCTGCGCCACGGTGCGCAAGCGCACGTCCATGTCGAAGTCGGTGAAGGTGACGGCTTGCCGGTCTGCGTCTTCCGCGGAGGGCTGAGAGACCATCTGGATCGGCGGCAACGATCCTGGCTTGCCTACATGGGTCGTGGTTTGGCCGTCCTCGTCGGTCGAGCGAGAGTAGATGACCTGTCCGCTCGGCTGGCCTTGCTGTTGCGCGGCGGGCGGAGTCAATGTGAGCTGTTGCGCCGCTCCGGGGAGAGCTGCAAGGGAGAGCAGGGCGGCGGCGATGAGGCTCATGAAAGTCCTGGCGGCGTTCGTGTTTCGCTGCGCCCCTACGGGGCGCAGGGCATTCTGGGGGCTTTTCCCAGGGCTGCGCTTCGCTTGCCCTGGGCTATTCTCGATGCCTCCCTCCGGGAGGCAGTTCGGCCTGGGCAGCATTTGCCGTAACGCGCCGATGAATATCAGTTCGCTCAGGATTGCAACCTCAAACTTCGTGACAGCCTCAAACTCTGTTGCAGCCCCAATTTTTGCGATCCGGCAAAAAGAAGAAATCATGAGCCCAGGCCTTTCTGTTTCTTTGGTTTAGACTCCGCCTGCGCCTTGGGGAGAGCGCCTGCGGCCTTGGCGAGAGCGTTTCTGCGTTGGCGGAATGCTTCGTACAGCACCACCGCCCCGGCGGCTGAGACGTTCAGCGAGCTGACCCCTCCGGCCATGGGAATGCGGAGCAGGTGGTCGCAGGTCTTGCGCACCAGGTCGTGCAGTCCCGCGCCTTCGCGTCCCAGCACCAGCACGCAGTTGCCGGTCAGGTCGAACTGGTCGTAATCCGCCGTACCCCGCTCGTCCAGCCCGATGATCCACAGATTCTGTTTTTTGAGTCCTTCCAGCGCACGAACGAGGTTGACCACGCGGGCGATTCGCAGATGCTCCGAGGCGCCGGCGCTGGCCTTCACCGCTACCGGGCTGAGAGGCGCGGAACGCCGTTCGGTTAGCACCACGCCGTCCACTCCGGCGCCGTCGGCCACGCGCAGCAGGGCGCCCAGGTTTTGCGGGTCCTCCACGCCGTCCAACGCCAGCACCAGCCGGGCCGCGCCTGCGCTTTCCGGCTGGTAGAGATCCTCAATGGTGTAGAACTCCTGCCCGCGAACCAGCGCCACTACGCCCTGATGGGCAGCCGTCTTGGCCATCAGCGTCAACTGCTCGCGCGACTCCTGGCGAACGCGAACTCCTGCCTGGCGGCACAGCGCCACCAACTGCTCCAGCCGGTCATCCTGCCGCTCGCGTGCCACCAGAACCTGGTCAAAACGCCGCCTGCCGGCCTTGATTGCCTCTTCGACCGGGTGTACTCCATACAAAACTTCCATAGGATTTAGTGTAGAAGATCGGCCAACGCAACCGGGTCAGTGGCGCTTTCCGCCGCAGCCCCTTAACCTCCGCCAACTGCTTGCTGTCCGGTGTTCACTGTCCCCAGGTCAGTGCGGCTTCCCCGGCAAAACGAAGTGATCCGCGCAGCGCGGTTCGTAGAAATCTCCGGCCATGATGATGGGGCTCGTGTAGGGCGCTGGCTTCCCGTCCACCAGGCGCTGCGGATAGAGCGCTTTGGCCCCGCAGCTGCAATAGGCCACCAACTCGGTGATATTTCCCGAGTAGGTGCGCACCAGCCAGGAGAGATCAAGCATCTCGCCGAACGGCATCCCTCGAAAATCCAGTTCCAGGCCCGAAACCATCACGTCGTAAGCAGATTCCAGCAGATGCTTGGCAAACGGGAAGAGGTCCTGCACAAACTGGCCCTCGTCCAAAGCGACGCACTCCACGCGCTTGCCGATTTGCTTCTCAGTGGCCGCCAGCAGCGGCAGAACAGCCCACGGGTCGTGGGACGGGAACTCCACAGCTTCCATCTTGCCGCAGCCGTTCCGGCTCCGGCTCTCCACCAACCCGATCGCCGCCTTGGTGTCGTCGCTCGGTTTCAGCAGGAGTACATATTGCTTGGCATACTGACGGCGAGTCTCAATTCTCCGCAGCAGTTCGGCGGTTTTGTTGCTCCGCATGGGTCCCACAATCAATTCCAATTTCCCGGTCACGGCCGTCTCCCAGAACTTACCAGTATTGTCTATGCGCTTTTCTCCCGGCTTGCAGCCCGGTTGCGGACTCTGTCGCGCGTCGCTTCAATCATCTATTTACCACGACAATTATCCACGGCTGCATTCGCACCTTCACAAACCGCCACAAACGCCTGGAGGACATTCTGTCCGGCGACGCATTTTGGGTGAGTCTAGTTGCGCTGCATGCGAAACTTCGCTTCGCTGCCCAAGGCCCTGCGAACCAGGCTCAGAGCGATCTACATCGGCTCCACAATCGGTATGCCCCGAAACCACCGCTATCGAGTGGTATTTTCTTCAAGAAAATGCCACCCTGCATAATGCCTGCAAGAGTACTTGAATTGTGGAATCGCTCTATCCCGGCTCCGGGGCGAGCATTCATCCACCGCCCAGCGAGCCTTTCGATTCAACGAGTTCCGAGCCGTACAGCGGAGCCAGTTGACGGCGAATCACCACCGGATTTGTGCCAATGCTCAAAGCAGTGAACTCAGAGGTCAGGGGTTCTCCCGGCTCTGTGGCGAGCAGCTTGAGAATGTGGACCGCAACGGAGAAACGCGAGCGCCAGCCGCTGTTCCCTGTTTTCAAATTTTTCGCCCCAGATCGTTCCTCCACTTATGCCCCCAGCGCTCCAGCAGGTGGTCGGCACATTCCGGGCCCCAGGTTCCGGCAAAGTAATTTGGGAATACCTCCGGTGTCTTGGCTGCCCAAGCCTCGATGATCGGCGTATACAGCGCCCAGTTGATCTCCACGCCATCGCGATGCGAAAACAGCGTCTGGTCGCCCAGCATGGCGTCCAGCAGCAGCCGCTCGTAGCCGTTGGCGCTCGACTTGCCGAAGGCCGCCTCGTAATTGAAATCCATGTTCACCGGACAGACGTCCATATTCGGCGTCGTGGGCACCTTGGCCCCAAAGCGCAGCGCGATGCCCTCATCCGGCTGAATGCGGATGGTCAGCAAATTGGGTTGAATCTCCTGGCAGGGCGCTTTCGAGGCCATACGGTTGAAAATCAGCAGCGGCGGCTGTTTGAACTGGATGCTGATTTCGGTAGCTCGTCTTTTTAGCCGCTTGCCGGCGCGCAGGTAGAACGGAACCCCCGCCCAGCGCCAGTTCTCGATCTCCAGCCGCAGGGCCGCAAAAGTCTCCGTACCTGATTCAGGATTGACCCGCTCCTCGTCGCGATAGCCCACCGCGCGCTTACCGTCCACGATCCCCGGCCCATACTGGCCCCGCACCGCATTCGTGATCGGCACCGGCGGAATGGCCCGCCACACCTTCACTTTTTCCGCACGCACGGCCTCGGCCGCAAAGCTGGAAGGTGGCTCCATGGCCACAAAGCTCAGCAGTTCCATCATGTGGTTCTGCACCACGTCGCGCAGTGCGCCGGCCTTCTCGTAGAACGGCCCCCGGCCCTCCACCCCCAGGGTCTCGGCGGCGGTGATCTGGACGTGGTCAATATAATTGCGGTTCCACACCGGCTCAAAGATGCCGTTGGCAAACCGGAAGACCAAAATATTCTGCACCGTCTCCTTGCCCAGGTAGTGGTCGATGCGGAAGACCTGGCTCTCATTGAAGACGGCGTTCACCTGGTGGTTGAGCTCGCGGGCCGACTCCAGGTCGTGGCCGAAGGGCTTCTCGATGACCACCCCCACCGTTCCCTGCTCCGGCTGGGCCATGTTCTGCGCGCCCAGATTCTCGATGATCCCGGCAAAGAACTCCGGCGCCGTGGCCAGGTAAAAGAGCCGGTGGCCGCCCAGGTTCTTCTCCTTGTCGATGCGGTCCAACTCGGCCTTCAATCCGGCATAGTCGTCGGGAACATCGAAGCGGAGCGGGAAGTAGCCGATCCGTTCCACAAAGTCATCCAGCTTGGGGTCGCCCACGTCCACACCGCCAAACTCGACGATCCCGGCGCGCATGTCCGCGGCAAACTCGTCGCCTAGCGGTCGCCGCGCCACGCCAAGAATGGTGAAATCCCTGGGCAACAGCCCCACCTGCTCCAGATGGAAGAGCGCCGGCAGCAGCTTGCGCTTGGTCAGGTCCCCCGATGCGCCGAAGATCACCATGATCCCCGCATCGGGAATTCTCTCGCTCCCCTGAGGAATATGGGATAGATCCTCTGGTCGCACACTCATCTTTGCCGTTGCCATGTTTTGTTAGCCTCCGCGCAGCTGACAGCGAACAGCTGACAGCCGGCAGTTAAAGATCCAAGCTTACCGTTATCCGTTCGCCCCCAAAGCTGGGCCACCCAGAACCCAAACCCGGTTTATTCAAGAACCCCCAACCTCACCAACTCCGCACGCAGCGCCTCGGCGCCCTCAAACCGGATAGCCTTCATTCCTGTCTGTGCCGCCGCAGCCGCATTTTCTTCCCGGTCGTCGATAAACAGGACCCGCTCCGCGGGCCGGCCCAGTATATCCAGTGCCCGCCGAAAGATCGCCTGATCCGGTTTGCGTAGCCCCAGGTAACAGGAACTCAGCCTCACGCGGAAGTGATCGTTCAGGCCGAATTCCCTGAAACGAAACTCGTTGGTCTCCCGCGCCTCGTTGTTCAAGGCGCCCAGCAGGCACTTGTCTGATGCGTCAAGTTCCTTGAGGATTCCCAATGCGCCGTGCGGCAAGGTGTGCGACTGGGCGCACATGGCGGCGAAGAACTCATCATGGGAAAAACCACGCGGCTCCGTGAAGACCGTTGCGTCCAGGTAGGCGTCGACGGAAATCGCGCCCCGCTCCCAGGCTCGGTCGGGCTCAAGATGGCGCAACTCAAAGGCGGCGGGGTCCAGATGAAAGCGCTCAAGCACCTCCGCGCGTTCGCGGTGGTCCCAGCCGTTGGTCAGCAGGACTCCACCCACATCGAAGAGGATTATGTCGAAGGGGAACATCGGCGCCTCTCTTCCGCGCGCGCGGCTTGTTGCTTCGGTTTAACCCGGAAGCAGGGAAGGTTGAAGGACATGGCTTCGCCGGATGCGCGGAGAGCCCGCTGCCTTGAGTTTTGTGCTTTCCCATCCTCTCGCCGGGTTCTCTCTCGAAAAAACCTGCGAAAGGATGGGAACACTCTATTTGTACAAGAAAAGGAGTCCGTTTTTACTTGGGCTCCGCGATCCTGACCAGCAGCACATCGTGACTGACCAGTTCGAGAGGCATGTTCTCAATCAATTCGACCTCCTTGCCGGTCCACAGATCCTTGGCCTTTTGCGCGCCGTGCAGGCCTAGCTTGGCCAGGTTCAGGTGAAAGGGATGCGTAGCCTGGCGGTCGCTGCCGGCATTCAACACGGCCACGGCCATGGCTCCGCCGTCCAGGTGTCGGGCCCAAACCTCGACCTCGCCATCGCTATAGGCACGGTAGCCCTGCTTGCCCAATCGGTCCTGGTCGATTGCAATCACTTCCCGGTTGGTCAGGATGGCCTTGATTTCCGGCTTCATGCTGGTCAGGTCGTTACCAGCCAGCAGAGGCGAAGCCAACATGGCCCACATCGAAAAGTGAGCGCGGTTCTCAGCCAGCGTGAGCTTGCCGTTGCCCACTTCAAGCATGTCGGGATCGTTCCAGTGGCCAGGGCCGGCGTATTTCTCCAAGCCTTCCTGCTGGCTCAGAATCGTGTAGATGCGGTCCCACTCCGGCGTGATATCGCCGGTGGAGCGCCACGAATTGCCGCCCAAAGCTGGCGCCCACTCCCAGGGAGAATCCCAGCCGTACTGGCAGAGCGAATAGACGATCGGCCGTCCGGTGGATTTGAGGGCCTTGCCCATCTTGTCATAGGCGGCGATCATCAGGCGCATCTGCGCGGCCTTGTCGTTGGGGGCCTGCTTTTCCATCACGTCGGGGATGAAGCTACACAGGTCGTACTTCAGGTAGTCGATGCCCCAGGCGGCATACATCCTGGCGTCCTGCTCCTCATGGCCCAGCGAGGCTGCGAAGCCGCCGCAGGTCTTGGTTCCCGGCCCGGAGTAGATCCCGATCTTGAGCCCCTTGGAGTGAACATAGTCTGCAAGCGCCTTCATGTCGGGGAACTTCGAGTTTGTATGCAGCAGGCCGGTCGCGTCGCGCTCGGCCTCCCAAGTGTCGTCAATGTTGATGTAGTTATAGCCGGCGTCCTTCATGCCGGTGGAGATAAGCTGGTCAGCGGCGGCTCGAATGTCCTTATCTGTGACCTTCTCGGCAAAGAAGTTCCAGCTATTCCAGCCCATGGGGGGCGTCTGAGCGACCACTCCCTTCGGCGCGGCCGACTTTGAAGTTTGCGTCTTGTGTGCAGCGGCTGACGGTTTCGGTGTGGCAGGGGCTTGGGAGACGGCAGCGAGGGACGCCAAAGCTAGGGCGGCGAGAGACAGCGAAGCGAGAATGCGCATGGTTCGGTCCTCTTTGAAAACGATTTCAGGAGGAATTCTATGCCCCCGCGCGTCCTTCGGCAATCACGATTTTGGCTAATCTGTCCACTCCGCGAGAAATGCAAAGTGCCATCCCGCCCTCTTCGTAAAGCATGCGAAGAGAGCTGGGCGCCAAGCGGTGCAGTGATCCCCTTCCGTGCGGCGCGAAGTGTCAGGGCACAACTTGTGTCGTGCCATTCTATTAGCCGAATGTGGCATGGCTCTGGCCCCCGAGGAATGCTCTTCGCGCGATTTGTCCTTCCTCCGCAGCCAGAGGAATCAGGCGTACTCTACTCAAGAGAAAGTCCTCAAAAAGGAGCCTCGAAAATCCAATGACGCCCAAAGACCCAGACTTGGCCGCCCTGTTCCTCGAATTCTCCCGGCGGAAACTGCTGGAGCAATATTGGCCACGCCTACGGGCCTGCGTTGCATCGCTCAGCGAGGAGCAGGTCTGGTGGCGCCCCAACCCGGCCTCGAACAGCATCGGCAATCTGCTCCTGCATCTCAACGGCAACGTGCGCCAATGGCTGGTGGCCAGCTTCAACCGGCAGGAAGACTACCGCAACCGCCCAGCCGAATTCGAAGCGCCCGTGTTGCTTGCTGCCTCCGCTCTCCTCGATCGGCTTGGCGCCACCATTGGGGAAGCGTCGGAAGTTCTGGCGCGACTCGCCGAGGCCGACTTGCTCGCCCCCTACGAGATTCAAGGCTACAAAGTCCGAGGCCTCGACGCGGTCTACCAGGTGGTCGAGCATTTCGGCTTGCACTATGGGCAGATTCTCTATATAGCCAAGAACCTCACCGGCCAGGACCTGGGCTTGTATCGCGAACTGAACAGAACTGGCCGCGCGTCCTGAGTCGGTCTGCACACAGATGGCCGGGTGGCGAAGTTCCAAGAACTTCCTTTCGCTGCGCCCGCTTTAGCGGTTGCCCGTGAATCCCTATCAATTGTGATTTAGGCCACATCTCTCGCCGCGACTTGGCTGCTTGAATCGGGAAACAGTCTCGCGGCGCCTTCGAGAAGCTCGTCGTATTGACAGGCAGGTTTAAACGCTTTCGAGACACCGCAAGTTCCCAGAGGAGATTTTCCATGAGCCCGAAATGTTCGCGCCGCAACATGCTGAAGGGAGCCGGCGTCTCGCTGGCCCTGCTGGGAGTGACCGATGCCGTGACACAACTGAGTGCCGACGAGATCGCCACACGCTACGACTTCAAACCCAGGCAGCGCAACATGCCTGTCGGCGAGGCGCGCGGTATCTTCCCAGGGCGCGTGGTCTGGGCCCACGATCCGAAGGCAGCGCACTGGGATGGCCAGGTTGACTCCAAGAGCAGCCAGTGGTGGATGGACTCAAATACTGACCAGAAGCGCGTTGACGCGATGCTTACCGAGACGCTGAACAGCCTGACCGGCGCCCGGACCAATGAAGAAGCCTGGGCCAAGATCTTCGGCCATTACAACCAGCGCGCCCGTGGGGCTCGCCGGGGCTATCGGCCTGGCGAGACGGTTGCCGTGAAGGTCAATCTGAACAACAGCAGCGCGGAAGGGCCAGGCAATATCGTCAATGTATCGCCGCAAGTGGCCTTGGCCATGGTGCGGCAACTGGTTCAGCAGGGGCAGGTCCGTCCGGCCGATGTGATCGTCTTCGACGCACGCCGCAACATCTATCCCGCCCTCCTCAGCAAGATCTGGAACGAGTTCCCCGAGGTGCGCTTTGTGCAGTGGGACGCGCCCGCCGCGCCCCAGCCCAAGCATCCCATCCATGGCGACTACACCGGCCTGGAGCAGGCGCAATGGGTCGAGGGCGTCAGCTACTCGCTGAATCAGAACGGCTACTACGACGCCAAACTGATCCCCAAACAGATCAAGGACGCAACCTACATTGTGAATGTGGCGCTTCTCAAGGCTCACTCCTACCCCTACTCCGCCCACGAAGGCGGCGACGAGGGCCAGACGGGCGTGACCATGACCGGCAAAAACCACTTCGGGTCGATCAAGGGTACGCCAGAACTGCACGGGGCCATTAACACAAACCGGCTCGGCACGCCCCACGCCTACTCGCCCATCGTGGACCTAGCCGCCTCGCCGAATCTGGGAGCGAAGACCATCCTTTATCTTCTCGACGGGCTGTACTGCGCACGCCGCCATCAGTCCTACCCGCTGCATTTCCCCAATGCGCCCTTCCATAATCGGGTAGCGCCGTATGAGAACCCCGAGTGGCCGTCAAGCCTGCTGGCCTCAATGGACGGCGTAGCGTTGGACTCGGTTGGCCTGGACATTCTCCACGCGCAGACCAAGAACAACGACGACGAACATGGTCATTCGCGGATACTCGTTCGGGAGAACGCGGACGACTACCTGATGGAGATGGCGCAAGCCGAGCATCCGCCGTCGGGAACCGCCTATGTGCAGGGAGGCAAGCCGGTCACCAGCCTGGGTGTTTTCGAGCACTGGGACAGCGACGAATCGCGGCAATATTCGCGCAACAAGGACCCGCGCAGGGGCCAGGGCATCGAACTGATTTACCTGCCCGCAAAGGCTTAGAGCGACTCTACAATTCACTTGTCCTTGCAGGCATTGTGCAGGGTGGCATTTTCTTGAGGGAAATGCCACTCGATAGCGGTGGTTTCGAAGTACACCGGTCGTGGAACCGCTGTAGTTGACTTGACCCTATTGGCTTTCAATTTGTGTTGCTGCTTCAGGCCGACATCGTCTTTCGCAAGGGGAGTCGTTTCCTCGCGACGGTTGCTCTGGCCAGAGCGGAACCGGATCGGCGTAACCCGAAGCTTTGGTATTCAACCCGACGCGACTTCCTGCGATTCCCGAAGGCTCTGAGGGCCGCCATTCGGGTTGAGGACGCAGCCAAGCCATGTGTCGAGCAATTCTCGCTGTCTCTTCACGGCGTATTCAACGGGGCGGCGAACCTGCACGAGATCGAAGAGGATACAGTCATTCTGGTTCCACTCCGATCGAGAAAATTGCGGGCAAAGCAGATATCTGGCCATTTCACTCACCGTGCCCATCCTACGGCGCGATCTGGCTCCGGGCGGAAGTACGTTACCGTTTGTGGCTTTTCTTCAGAGTACGCAGGTAACAATCTAGCTGAACGAGTAGAGATTGCATGCCGATGCAGGGTTGAAGGCCGATTCAAGCCGGAATCAGATAGGAGAAACCATGCAGATCAGCAGCATCTCGGATATTGCCCCGTCTTCTGTGGAGTGGCCGAAAACACCTCGCCAATCGAACCCCACATCTACCTTGTCCTCACTGGCGGCCTCGCAGACGCCGAGCACGCTTTCCGCCGCAACCTCTGCGCCTGCCCGTGTACCCTCTTTTTCTACCGAGCTTCAGGCCGCGACAAGCAGTGCTGCCGTGGCGAAATCCGCCGCGCCTTACGCGGCAACCGTGGGAGGCAAGAGCTACCCAGGCAGCGTGGAAGAGATGGCAGGCGTGTACGTCGCCTCCGTTACGGATCCTCCTGGGGGCAGCGCCAGCGGCGCAACCGTGCAGATTGCGGAAAACAACCTGCAAATCAAGCTGGACGAACTCGCCTGACACTTTGTGGCAGGCCGGCCAGCGAAATATGCTGTGAGCCCAGATCGGCTTGCGACCGCTGATTTTGCATCCCGCAGGCTGCAGTCTCAAGTGGCAGCCGTAAACTCGCGGGATGCTACCCGATTGCGTCCGGCAGCTTTGGCTACATAAAGCTGTCTGTCGGCTTCTTCTACGATATCGACGATTACACTGCCGGGAAGCATCCGGGCGCTGGCTACGCCCAGGCTGGCGGTGACGTGTTTGGCCTCGGAGTGCTCGTGTGGCATGGCCAGGTCGCTAATGCATTTGCGTATCTTCTCGGCCAGCTTCATGGCGCCTTGAAGGTGGGTTTCCGGCAGCAGCAGCACAAATTCCTCTCCGCCATAACGAGCTACGATGTCGGTGGCCCGCACCGCGGCGCCAGTGATGGCGTGCGCAATCTCTCGCAGGCAATCGTCGCCGCTCACATGCCCGTAGGTGTCGTTGTATGCCTTGAAGTGGTCGATATCCAACATGATCAACGACAGCTCGGAACCGGAACGCGCATGGCGCGCACATTCGTAGGCCAGCATGGCGTCGAAGTAGGAGCGGTTCGCCAGTCCCGTCAAGCCGTCGGTCGAAGCTAACTGCGCCAGCTTGTCCCGTTCCAGCTTCAGCTTGATTTGTGTATTCACGCGTGCCTTGACCGGCTCGGGGTTGATGGGCTTCATAATGTAGTCCACCGCGCCCAGGGTCAGCCCCCTGGTTTCTGCCGCCACATCGCCCAGGCCGGTAATAAAGATGACCGGGATGTCGCAGGTGCGGGGATCGTCACGCAGGCGTTTGTAGACTTCGTATCCATCGATTCCCGGCATCATCACGTCCAGGAGAATCAAATCCGGCGACTTGTTGGCCGCAATCTCCAATCCCGCGATGCCGTCATTGGCGAACAACAGCAGGTAGTCGGCGCCAAGAATGTCGGCAATCAGTTCCATATCCAGGAATTCGTCGTCGATTACCAGGACGCTGGGGGGCTGCCGGGAGGACTGATCATCTGAGGAGCTCGGCGTGGATGAAGAAGGTGGCGGGTCTGGAGCCATCGACCCGGAACTGCCGTTCGAGGGTTTCATATCAAGGGAGTTCTTCCGGGTTTCGTTCATTCGTACTTCCTCGCGGGGATGGAAGGGGATATCGTCCTGCTTGCTATCAGTCTGGCTGCTGGCTGCGCCCATGCATTCCCAATGCGGCGCGGTTCGATCCCCCGGCAGGCAAGAAAGAAGCGATTGAGCGGTGCAGTGGCGGAAGGTGCCAATGCCACTGTTGCTCGTTCCCCGCAGTTCCAGAAAGAACGTTTCAGTTGATTCTCTCACCAAAGATGCGTTTGCGCTCTGCCCGTCCATCACTGGATCGGAAACGAAGCTCAGAGGCCGCATCGATACGGCAGATTCGTTGCCGTCGCGCTGGCTTGCTGGGCTGGAGTGATCTTTCATTGCGTCTTTCCTATCGGCAAGGGGCTCAATACCTTTCAGCGGCGCTCCAATAAAACCTGAGGATTCAATGACAAGGAGTGCGGGACGGCGGACTGCGTCTCCAGGCAGCCGATGGCCGTAATGGCTGGAAGCAATTCCCGCTCTATGGCCTCGATCATGCGATCCATGCCTGCTGTTTGTCCGTTGCGGAAGGCCAGCTCGACGGCAAGAGCAGCTTCGGCGAGATCTTTCGCCTCAAGTGTCGCGGCGATCCCCTTTAGCGAGTGGGCCAGCCTCTGGGCGTCTTCGCTCTTCCCTGCGGCGATCAGTTCTTTCAGGTCGCTTCCGGCGTGCGCGTACTTGTCGCGGAATCCGAACATGATCTTGCGCAGAAGCTTCGGTTTGCCATTGGTTCTCACCAGGGCGGCACGGAGATCGAAGGGAGGAAGCTGCTCAGGGAGGCTGTCGGCGGCAGACGCCGGCTCGGTGGGCGCGCATCCGGGTTTGGGCCGCTCCTCCAGCTTGACCGGCATCCATTGAAGAAGAGCCTCCATCAGATGGTTGGGACTGATCGGTTTGGTCAGATGGTCGTTCATGCCCGCGGACAGGCTTCTCTCCCGATCGCTGCTCATGGCGTGGGCTGTCATGGCCAGGATGGGCAAATTGCGGAAACGGCTGTCGGCGCGAATCATCCGGGTTGCGGTCAGCCCATCCATTACCGGCATCTGGATGTCCATCAACACCAAATCGAAGGGTTCGGTGAATACCCGGTCGGCGCCCTCGCGGCCGTTTTCTGCAATCGTCACGACCAGCCCAAGGTCGCTGAGCAACTCCGTCGCCAGATCGCGGTTGATCTCGTTGTCCTCGACCAGAAGAACCCGGCGTCCAGCCAGCTCTGCAGGAGGTTGCCCCGGCATGTCGCGCAGTTCTGAGATGGGGCCGACCGGTTTTGCTCCCAGGATGGCTGAAATTGTCTCCATCAAGACCGGTTCTTGAATCGGCTTGACCAGGCAGGCATCCTGGGTGGGAACGGAAAGGCTGCTCATTCCATCGTCGTATTCGGATGCGGCCATCAACAGGATGGCGGGCACTTTCGAGTGCGTCAAATGCTCCTTGACTCGGCGCGAGTTCTCTATCCCGTCAATGCCTGGCAGGCGCCAGTCCATTACAACCAGGTCGAAGGGCTTTCCCGCCTGCGTGGCGGAGGCCAGCGCCAACAATGCCTCCCATCCCGACGAAGCGGATCGGGCAACGAGTCCATTCCGGTAGAGCATATTGATCAGCTCCACCCGGGAGTCCTCGTCGTTGTCGACCACCAGGACGGACTTTCTCCGGTCTCCCACTTGGGCCCTGGCCAGCACAGGCAGGTCGCCGGCGACAATGTCGAAAGGAGCCGTGAACAGGAAGGTGCTTCCTTTGCCCAGGTCGCTCTCCACCGTCAGCGTCCCGCCCATCAATTCGCAGAGTTGCTTGCTGATGGCCAGCCCCAATCCTGTTCCGCCATACCTGCGGGTAAACGAAGTATCTGCCTGGCTGAAGGACTGAAAGAGCTTGGAGACCTGCTCCGGACTCATGCCGATTCCCGTATCGGAGACCGAGAATCGGAAGAGTCCCTTGTCGCGGACGACTTCGGCAGAGGTCACCTTCACGACGATCTCGCCATTTTCGGTGAATTTGATGGCGTTGTTGAGCAGATTGATCAGAACCTGGCCCAGACGCAGCGGATCGCCCATCAGATAGCGCGGCACACCGCGCGTCACCGAGAAGACGATCGCGATTCCCTTTTGCTCGGCCTTCTGGCTGACGATGTCATTCAGATTGTTCAACACGTCATCCAGCATGAACGGGATGTGCTCCAGATCCAGCTTGCCCGCCTCGATCTTCGAGAAATCGAGAATGTCGTTGGTGATGCCGAGCAGGGATTCGGCGGCATTTCCGATCTTGGCCAAATAGCGTTCCTGCGGAGGGCTCGGCCCCGCGCGCATTGCCAGATAGGTCATCCCGACAATGGCGTTCAACGGCGTCCGAATCTCATGGCTCATGTTCGCCAGGAAGTCCGACTTGATGCGGTTGGAGTCTTCGGCCTTCTGTGTTGCTTCCCGCAGCGACTCCTCGTGCTGCTTGCGCTCGGTAATATCCATGACCACGCCGCGCAATTGGAGGGGCTTGCCGCCGTCGTCGAAGGAGAATTCCGCTCGGATCATCAGCCAATGCACGCTGCCATCGGGCCACGCCACACGGAACTCGCTCACGAACGGGGCGCGGGACGCAATGCAGCGGGCAAGCTCGGCGCTGATGGCTGGCCGGTCCTGGGGAGACACGCGTTGCAGAAAGGCGTCGTCCTCGCCAGTGAACTCTCCTGGCTTGAAGCCCCACAGCTCCTCGTACCATCGGGACGAGATCAGGCGGTTGGAGACCACGTCCCAGTCGAAGGTGCCAATGTGCGCGGCCTCCAGCGCCAGCCTCAGCCGCTCTTCCGTGGCGCGCAGTGTCTCCTCTGCCCGCTTGCGGTCGGTGATGTCCCAGTTGGCGCCCAGAATCCGCGCCCCCTGTCCCGACTCGTCGCGGGTCAACTTCCCACCTGCCCGTATAAAGTGCACGCTGCCGTCATCCCACACAATCCTGAACTCGGCATTGAACGGTCGGATGCCCTCCGCGCAATCCCGCAGCCCTTGCTCGGCCGCCGCCAGATCGCTGGGATGAACGTGCCGCCTCCATAACTCATAGCTCTCTTCCACGCCTTCCCGGGCATCCATGCCGTAAAGCCTGTACATCCAGGAATCCCAGGTGAGCTTGTTGCTCATCATATCGCATTCCCAGATGCCGATCCCTCCGCTTTCGGTGGCCAGAATCGCGCGTGTATTGGCCTTCACCACGGCAAGCTGCTCGGCGCGCAGCGCTCCTTCGGCCCGCTTCCTCTCGCCGATATTACGAATCAGCCCAACGTGCATTCGCTTCCCGTCGAAGCAAACTTGGCTCACCGATAATTCGATAGGAAAGGTCCGCCCATCCTTACCGAGTCCTTCTAACTCGCGGGTAACACCCAGTGCTTCGCCCAGTCCGCGCGGCTCGATGCCGGTCAGGTGGCCGTATAACCTTCTGCGCTCCTGCTCGGGCAGCAGCACCTTTGCTTCCTGCCCGATCAGTTCTTTGGCCTTGTACCCGAACATCCTCTCCATGGCAGGGTTGACGGTCTCGATGTTGCCGTCGGCGTCGATGGTCAGAATCCCGTCCAGCACATTGTCCAGGATGGCTCTCAAACGGGCTTCTGCGTCGGCGAGCGCACTTTGCGCCTTCACCCGCTCCGATACGTCGGCGGCAAATTTCACCACTTTGAACGGGACGCCGCTGCAATCGTAAATCGGGTTGTAGCTAGCCACAATCCACACTTTGCGGCCATCCTTGCCCACGCGCGCGAACTCGCCGGACTGGAACTTGCCTTTCCTCAATTCGTCCCAGAACTTCGCGTATTCGCCACTGTTCCGTTGCTCCTCCGTGACAAAAACGGTATGGTCCTTGCCCTCCAGGTCCGCGGCCGTGTAGCCGAAGGCGCGCAGATAATTCTCGTTTGCACCGATGATGGTTCCATCCATCTTGAACTCGATCATCATCTGCGACCGGTTGATCGCTTCGATCTGGCCCCGGTAGTTGGCTTCGGCGTCCTGCTTGCCCCGCCCGCGTGCGGCCGGCAGGTCGAGGATTCGACGCCTGAGCGCTCTGAGTTTGGGATGCGCCAGAAGAAGAATTGCGACCACGGAAGTCGCAACGAAAATAAGGTCGATTGCGGTCGGGATTCCGGAAAGTGGGCGATCAGCGGCCGCGGCTCCCAAAAGAGGACTCGCCCCGCAGCCAAATCTCAACAACCCGAAGAGTGCGGCATTTCGCACAGGAGGCCGCAAGGCCCGCAGGGGGAGCACCTCCGTCACCGGACAGACGTGGCGCCCGCAGAATCGGGCATGAAAGATGGCGGTCGAGCCTTTGAGCATTGCCGAAAGGAGCGGTCTCAACGGTGGCTCCTCAAGTGAGTTCGGTGCGTTCCGCAAATCGCTTCACGATGTTCCCAATCAGCTCGTCCACCAAATCCTCGAGTTGCGTTCGCACCCTCTTGCTCAATTGGGGAAATTCAAAGCCGATCCGGGTATCCGATCGGACCGCCTTGACCTGGCCCCGCACCCGAAACGGAAGGTGATTGATATGAAAAGTCAGCTCCACCAGCGCATCTTGCTCCAGAATCTGCGGTTTCTGCAACACCATCAGGCATCCGCCTGCACTCAGATTCACGATTTTTGCGGGGTAGAACTCTTCCCCCGCCGCCAGTTGCACGCCCGCCGTTCCGGTACAGCCGATGCGAGGGTAGCGCCGCTTCTCCTTCGCGCCTTTTACCGGGTTCCGGGTGAGGAAATCTTCGATCAGTTGCTCAATGAGGACTTCAATCCGCTTGCGGACGCGGTCGCTCAAGAGCGGGAACTCAAACCCCACATGCGTGTCGGATCGAACCGCCCGAACCTGCCCCCATACCCGGAACAGCTCTTCGTTCACCTTGAAGGTCAGCTCCACCTTCATGTCTTGCTGGAGGTCCTGGGGCTGATGGAGCACAATCAGGCACCCTCCCGCGCTCACATTCACGATCTTGGCTGGATAAGGCGGCTCGTCAATCGTGACTTGGATGCTGGCAGGGCCATTGCATTCAAAGCGAGGGTAACGCCGTTGCTCTTTTTCCATCTTCAGATACCCCTTCAGGTGTCCGCTTCGAGCTGGCTCGGAGAACGCAACTCAAATCGATTGTCTCGCGGGATGCGCACTCTGCGCAGCCATGAGTCGCAGATACCGGCGACTTCCGCTTCTGACCGCCCAAGCGTCTGCCGCCTCTTGGCCCCGGCATTGGGTACTATCGGCACATGAAGCTAGCCGTTGCACTTATCCCTTTCCAAGCTAAAGCAACGCGCTTTTTTCCGGGGCGAAGCGGAGGAGTCCAAAGTCGCTTCGCGAACGCTCCTCTGAAGAGCTCTGATTCGGGAGCCTCAAGTGCCTATGCCTGCCGTGCCGCCCATCACTGAAAACCGCAGCGCTTAGGGGTCACCGTTGTTTGAGGCGGTGAAGCTTCCCAGGGACGTCCGCCAAGCTTGCCATTAAGCGCTTCGCGGTGAACGATTTGCTCGCATTTCCCCAGCCTGAGGCGTTCCTCCGGAAGACCCATGAAAGCGCCTGCGGGTTCAGAATAGGCCCTTATGAGCACCATCCACAGCACCAGCCGGCGGGATTTTCTCAGACATGCCCTTGCCGGAGTTGCCGCTCTGGGCGCTGCCGGCCAACCCGGGCTGGCAGCGGTTGCGGAAGAAGCCGTGCCGTCCAAGTCCAGGGTCGTGGTTGCTCGCGATCCGCAGTTGCGCGGCGCGGGCACCGCGGTTGATTCCAGCCGCATCGCCGCCCTGCTCGATCGCTCCATGCAGGCGCTCTTCGACCGGGATCATCCCTTGGAAGCCTGGAAAATGCTCGTCCGGCCCGGCGAATCGGTTGGACTGAAAGTGAATGCCCTTGGCGGACCCGGCATCTGCACTAATCCGCAGCTCGTCGACGCCATCTGCGTGCGCCTGCAACAGGCCGGAATCAAGGCCAGCGACATTGTGGCCTGGGACCGCGGCAGCGAAGAGTTGGAGCGAGCCGGCTTCCGGATCGTGGAGGGCGGCGACCGCGTGCAGTGTTTCGGCACTGATCGGGTGGATTACGAACCGGAGTTGGCCGCTTATCGCAGCGTCGGCGGCCGCCTATCAAAGATCCTCACCCGCCGCGTTGGAGTTCTCATCAACCTGCCGGTGCTCAAGGACCACGACGGAGCCGGGGTGACCATCGCTCTCAAGAACATGTTCGGAGTCATCCATAATCCGAACAAGTACCACCCAAACGGCTGCGATCCGTACGTTGCCGACCTGAATATGCTGCCGGAGATCAGAACTCGCATGAGGCTGAACCTCTGCGACGCGACCACGGTCATCTACGAAGGCGGGCCCGCTTTCAAGTCAGAATACAGTTGGCGCCACAACGGCCTGATCGTCTCCCAGGATCCGGTAGCCCTGGATACCATCGGCTGGCAGATTGTCGAGCGCAAGCGGGCGGCGATGGGATTGAAGACTCTGGTGGCGGAGCAGCGGCCGCCGCGCTACATTGCCACGGCGGCCGATGCCGAGCACCGGCTGGGTACGTGCGATCCGAGTAGAATCTCTCTCGTCGAGGTGTAGCCGGAGCTGAATTGGAGGTCCATCATGATCCGCGAGTTGAATGCACTGGAAGATGGCGATCTCGGCCCCTGCGGGGCGCAAACCAGGCCCGCGCTCGATCGCCGCTTGTTTCTGAAGTGCGCGCTGGCCTCGGGAGCGGCCCTGGGAATGGGCGAAATCGCTTCGCCTGCGGCCGGTGTTCCCGCAGCAGGCGCTGCGCAAGCGCAGGACGATGCCCGCTTTGTCGTGGAGGCCCGCTTTTACCAGAAGCTGCAGAATCGCAAGATCAAGTGCAAGCTCTGCCCCCGCGAATGCACGGTGGGCGACAAGGAGCGCGGCTATTGCGGCGTGCGCGAGAATCGCGGTGGGTCCTATTACTCCCTGGTTCACTCCCGCGTTTGCGCGGCGCACGTCGATCCCATTGAGAAGAAGCCTCTCTTCCATTACTTGCCGGGAACCGTGGCTTTCTCTCTGGCTACCGCCGGGTGCAACGTCAACTGCAAGTTCTGCCAGAACTGGGAGATTTCGCAGTCACGCCCCGAGCAGATTCCCGCCGATTACGCTCCGCCGCAGCGGGTAGCCTCGCTGGCCAAGCAGTACGCCTGCCCTACCATTGCGTACACCTACAGTGAGCCGGTGGTCTTCAGCGAGTTTCTTATGGATACCGCCGACGCAGGTCACGAAGCGGGCGTGCGCAGCATTGTCGTCTCTAACGGCTACATCCAGGAAGAGGCGTTGCGGGCGGCCTATGGAAAAATGGACGCGGTCAAGATCGACCTCAAGTCCTTTTCCGAGTCCTACTACCGTGAAGTTGTGACCGGCCAGTTGAAGCCCGTCCTGGAGACGCTGGTCACGCTGCGCAAGATGGGCAAGTGGACCGAGATCGTCTACCTGGTGCTGCCTACGCTCAACGATAGCGACCAGGAGTTCCGCGGCCTGGCGCAGTGGGTCAAGGCTAATCTGGGCGTGGATGTGCCGCTCCACTTCACCCAGTATCATCCCGAGTACCTGCTCAAGAATCTGCCCATCACACCGGTGGCCACGCTGGAACGCGCCAAGGCCATTGCGGACGCCGAGGGGCTCCACTATGTCTACATCGGCAACGTCCCAGGGCATCCCGCGCAGAATACCTACTGTCCCAAGTGCAGAAAGCTCCTGGTGGAGCGCGTCGGCTTTGTCGCGAACCAGGTGCTGATCCGCAAGGACAGTTGCCCGGTCTGCCAGCATCCGATTCCCGGCATCTGGCACGTCTGAAGAGGCAGAGGAGGTTTGAACGATGAACGTCACGAGGAGAAACACCATGGTCTGGCTCGCTGCACAACTCATCGCATTGGCGGCTACAGTGCCGTTACAGCACGTTCGCGCGGCCGATTTGAAGAAGATCAGGCCGGCCGGTGTGGCGGGCAGCTTCTATCCCGCCGATCCTCAGGTTCTCTCGGCCATGATCGACCAGATGCTGGCCCAGGCCACACCGCCGGAGATCAAGGACCCCATCCTCGCCGTAGTTGCTCCGCACGCCGGCTACCAGTACTCCGGCCCCGTGGCAGCCTACACCTATGCGGCGCTCAAGGGGCGCAAATTTTCGCGCGTCGTGGTCATTGCTCCCTCTCATTTCGAATCATTCGACTTCAGCTCCGTTTACGAGGGTGACGCCTATGCCACGCCACTGGGAACGGTGCCGGTGGACAAGGCCTTTGCCGCCCAGTTGGCGAAGATGAGCTCCACCATAAAGCTCTCAAGCCGGGGCCACGACGCCACATCGGCAGGCGCCGAACACGCGATCGAGGTGCAATTGCCATGGTTGCAAAAGGTGCTGGGCGAGTTCACGCTGGTGCCTGTCGTCATGGGAGACCAGAGCTACGAGAGCAGCCGCGCTCTGGGCGTGGCGCTGGCCAAGATGATCGGCACTGGAAACAAGGAAGGCGAGACGCTGATTGTGGCCAGCTCCGATCTTTCCCACTACCACCCCTATGACGATGCCGTTCGGATCGACCACAAGACGCTCAATGCGCTGGGTGCGTGGGACTATTACAGCATGTCGCGCAACTTCCAGACGCGCACCTGGGAAGCCTGCGGAGGCGCGCCCATTGTAGCCGCCATGATTGCCGCCGAGCGCATGGGCGCGCGCCAGGCAACGGTGCTCAAGTATGCGAATTCAGGCGACGTGACGGGCGACCATTCACGCGTGGTCGGCTACAGCGCGGATGTCTTTGTGAAGGCGCAGCCCGGCGCAGCGGCAGAAGCGCCCTTCTCCCTGAGCGATCAGGAGAAGAGCGAACTGCTCGCGCTGGCGCGCAGGTCGGTGGAGCACGCGATAGAAACCAAAGAGGCCTATGAGCCGCCGGCGAACGCCACGGAAGCGCTCAACCAGGAGCGAGGCGCGTTTGTCACTTTGACTGAAGCGGGCCAACTGCGCGGCTGCATCGGCTATACCTCTCCCATCAAGCCGCTCTACGTCACCGTGCGCGATACGGCCACGCTGGCCGCTCTACGCGATCCCCGCTTCGAACCGGTCTCTGCCACCGAGCTGCCCCGGCTGGAATACGAAATCTCTGTGCTTTCTCCCCTTCGCCACGTGGCGGACGTAGGCCAGATCAAGGTGGGCCAGCACGGCCTCATCATGAAGAACGGTCCCAACGAGGGGCTCTTGTTGCCCCAGGTGCCCGTCGAACAGAGTTGGGATCGGCACAAGTTTCTTGAACAGACCTGCATCAAGGCAGGCATGCGCGCCGATTGCTGGAAAGACGAGGATACCGACATCTTCAGTTTCACGGCGGTGGTCTTCGGCGAGCACAAGCCGTAGGAGTTCGCTGTTATGGTGCAGTTTTCGGGTTGGCAACAAACAAGGCACATCGACGACCATCTCTTGCGGGTTGCTCTTGCGCCAGTTGACGTGCCCCAAAATCCTCCGAGACGGTCTCAGAGAATTGCAATGACTACACGGGCACGAATCGCCTTAATTACCGCCGCTCTCGGTATGGGTGTCATGCCTTTATGCGGCAGTGGAGTTACTGACTCCCTGCTCTCCAGGGCGACCCAAGTCTTCGGGCCGCCGCTCAATCCCCAACATATGGTCTTCAGCTTGAAAGGAAATTGGGTGATATGGCTGATCGCGGATCGGTATGGAAACATTATTGAGGCCGATGTCGGCCCAAAGTCCTCCTATGTTGTCGAATTCCCGAATGCGGCGAAGCAGTCAGATCAGGAATCTATGTCGAGAGAGGTATACGACCAAACAATTCAGCGGATTTCCAAGCTGAGGGATGTTGGACACCTTCGAGAGCCGCATGGACGCCCGGAACCGAGCAATCTCGGTCCCATCAATATCGACGGCTTCGAGCAAGCGTTCGTGGAGCGAGTCGTCGCAACCAGCGACAAGGACGGCGTTGCGAGGTTCAATGTCTACTTTCTGCAGCGGGCGGGTGTCTCTCCGGAACAGATCGCGGCCACTCCTGCTCCTTCCATGGTGTGCCTCGGAGCACTGTGGTATTACGTGCCGTCAGAGGAGGTCCACCAGATACGACTCGGCTATTGGCAGAAGCTCAAAGTCGCGGGTCCTGCGCTGCGGAGACACGTTGGATGTGTGCGTGCTACGCCTATATACGATGCGGACGGATTCACGATCGAGCAACCGCAGAATGAGACGATCGTTCTGGAAGAGCCCTTCAGAGTGCGTGCACTCGCTGGACAAGTCCGCGATAGCGGCAATTTGCCTATCGCGTTCGCAAATGTCGAATTCCTGCGCGTTGGAACAAAAAAGGTCAATCGGGTCTTAACAGATGCGAACGGTGATTTCAAGCTGCCGGTGGGTGAAGAAGGCCAGTACAAATTCAAAGTCACGAAAGATGGCTTCAAGGCTTTTCGCGGCATCGTGGTTGTGGACAAACACGGCTCCGGGAGTGCAGAGCTTTCAATTGCTTTGCCTGTTGGAAATTAATCCTGCCGTGCGGCCAGTAGCACGGGCGCCAGACTGACCGCCGCGCAGAGCCAGGCGCTTCTCCAGAATCCGTACACAGGAATGAGGTAGGCGCTCAGCAAAAGCGCTCCCGCGCATCCACCCAGCAGGTCGATGGCGTAGAGTGCGCCCAGGCCAGGACGGCCCTCGCCGCTGCGCAGGTAGATCTCCGTCGCCAGGGGGAATTGGAATCCGCCCAGCATTCCGGTGAGCGCCGCCAGGACCGGGAAGGCGCATTGTGCCGTCAGCCAGGTAGCAGCCAGCCCCGCCACCCTGTCCGGCAGACTGACCACAAGCACCAGCGCAGGCACCGAAAGGCCGAGCGCGCATTGAACGGCTGCCATTGGCGGGACACATGTGCCCCGGCGCACGCGAACGTGCCGCAGCCCGAGCCAGCCTCCCAGGGCGATGCCCGCCATCCCCAACCCGATGAGAATCGCAAGCTGGTGATAAACGTAGCCATAGATCGACTGGAAGGCAAGAAGCAGAAAGACTTGCAGAGCGATGAGCGTAAAGCCCGTTGCGGCCGTGCAAAAGCCAGCCGCGGACCGTGCGCGCATTTCCGTTGAGCGCGCACACACCGGCAAAGCGGCAGCCAGCAGCAGAACCACCAACAGCGCGCCCAGCAAGGCTGGGAAGGGAATTAGCGCCGCGCTCTCAAACCATTTCGCTGCGCCATTTTGGAACTGTGCGCTCCACAGCACCATGTTGAAGAAGTACGCTACCGGCGCAAAATCCCGATTCACCGGTGTAGCGGCCAGCGGCTTCAGTTGCTCGCTCACTTGCGCCATGCGGTCCGGCATCATGCGGTAGGGGATGAAGGACTCGCTGACGTATTGCGTCTTAAGATTCCGCTCCCGCAGCCGCGCCAGCAGAATCTGGGGGTCGTTGCTGAGAACGCCGGGCCGGATGGCGGCAACGAAGTGGAGCGTCTCGCCCGGAATCGTGACCACCTCTGGGAAAACCTCCTCCAGCGTGCGCCGGATGCAGCGCAGAAAATCCGCCAGTGCGGGGCTGATCGTCTCCTCCGAAGAGCGCAGTTCCAAGGCCAGCAAACCGCCCGGCGCAAGATGTTGGCGCGCGGAGCGGAAAAACTCGGCGGTGTAAAAGCGGTTCAACTGCGCGGTTTGCGGGTCGGGCACGTTCACCACAATCGCGTCGAACAAGCTGTGGGTGGTGCCCAGGTAACGCCGCCCATCCGCAAGGTGCGCATGCACCCGTGGGTCCGAAGCGAGGGGCGCAAACTGCTCGGGGAAGAACTGGCGCGCCATCGCGATCAGCGCAGGGTCCTGTTCTACGTAGTCGATCCTCTCCACCGTAGGATGCTTGAGCGCCTGCGCGACGCCGCCGTTCAACCCTCCGCCGATCAGCAGGATCTTCCTCGGCGCCGGGTGCTCCAGCAGAGCATAGTGGATTGCTTCTTCTGCCGCGCTTTCGTCCGGCGCGTTGGCCAGCAGCACGCCGTTGTCATAGATGCTGCGCAGGCTGCCCGTCTCGGTGACGGTCAGGTTGCCGTAAATCGAGTCCCGCGAGGCTGCCACGTGAAAGCCCCGCCACTGGCGCTCTTGCGCGGCCAGGCTCACCACCGGAGCTGCATCGGCCAGCAGGAGATAGCCGCAAAGGATGGCCGCCGCCAGGAGGGCGGCAAACCGCGAGCGGCTCATCCTGAAGAGCAGAACTCCAGCCATCCACACATTCAGCACGGCAACGATGCCCGCAATCTGGAAGGCCCCAAGAAAGCGCAGTAGCAGCAAGCTGGCCATCACTCCGCCCAGAGCGGAACCGGCTGCCTCAAACAGGTAGGCCCTGCCCGCCGCCAGGCGCGCCGCGATGCCGCATTCCTGTTGGGTCATTCTCGCAGCCACAGGGAAAAGCGCTCCAGAGAATGCGCAAAACAGGCTTAGACATGCCAGAGAAGTGAGCAGCATGGGAACCGGCCCCACGAGTTCACCCGGAACAGCTTGAAACACCTGCTTGGAGGAGCGTAATGCCCAGAGAGTCGGCCCCAGGCTGACTGCCAGGAGGCATTCCAACGCGGCTGCCGCCCGGCGTGGGTTCTTCCCGCCCAAGGCAAGACGACTGCTCAAGCTGCTGCCTGCCGCAGTCCAGAAGAGCCAGGTGGCCAGCAGGATTCCCAGCGACATCTCGTTGCCGTTGAAGACAACAATCAGTGTGCGCATCAGAACGATTTGCCCCACGGCCGCACTGAACCCTGTCAGCGCGAGAGCTGCCATTGCAGCAGGCACGAATGACCGTACATGGCGCGAGGTTGCGAACTGCGCAGGCGCTTCCACAAGAACGAGATTATAGCGGAACCGGAATTGCTGTAACCCGAGGCCTCGGCATTCAAGTCGACGCAGCCACCACTGAGCAGCGACGCTGCTCAAAACCCGGAGGATCCTGGGATTCTGGTTCCGCTCTCAATTCAGTCGCGCTTGCGATGCAAGAGAGGCTGGCCGAGAGACCAAGGCGAGTGCGGGCCAGCATCATTTTGGTTCGCCGTAGGGAACATCCTTCTGGCCCGGCTCAGGGTTATTCGTGAACACAGGCTTGCTGCCATCGGCCGTCTTGATGTGGCTCTCGGTGAGGGTCCAGTTCTTGGCGTTGGCGATGGTCCCAGCGGTGGCAGCCTCAATATCGAGATGGTCGAGGAGGAAGTCGTCCAGCGTCGCATTGGGATAGGCGCTCACATTGAATGCGCTCTTCGCGCCTGTCGCCTTGATATTCCAGATGTGGACGCCGCTGAAGTGGGGCAGTCCCTGCTGCTCCGGAACCTTTGTGGTCAACGTGACCCAGTATGGAGGAATATCCTTCACGCCTTCGGGCAGCGTTGCGTAGCTGTAGCTCGGATTCCAGTTCATGGTGATGTGAATCGGAATGGCGACGCCTTCGAGCGTGAGGTCGTGGATGCGAATGTCCTTGGCAAATCCGCCTCGCGTGTGAGCGGACTTGAACAGGACACCCGAGGGCACGCCGCTGAGCGCGGTAATGTCGTAAGCCTCAATGTTGCGGAATCCGCCCGAGGTTTCGCTGCCAATGGTGATAGCTGCCGCGCCACGGCGAATGATCGAGTCGCGAATCACAACATCCTCGGTGGGCCGGTTGACGCGCAGGCCGTCGGAGTCGCGGCCTGCCTTGAGGCATAACGCATCGTCGTTCACGTCGATGTCGGCGTGCTCCACAAGAATCTTGCGCGAGGAATCGATGTCGATGCCATCGGTGCTCGGTCCTTTGCCGCCTTCGTTGTTGCGGATGGTGACGCCATTGACACGCACATCATGCGAGTAAAGAATCTGTACCGTCCAAAAGCCGGAACGCTTGAGCAGAATGCCGCCGCCCAGCTTCACTTCGGACGAGTTTTGAATCAGAATGAGACGCGGCCGCCGCGCATCGTAGTCGGAGGCCCAGCGCAGGCCCCTGGGCTCATACGCGGCGCGCAGGTCCCAGTAGGACTTCCACCAGATTGGCCCGTCGCCGTCGATGATCCCCTTGCCGCCCACGACGACATTGTGCTGGTCGCGAACATTGATGAGTGCCGCTGGCCAGGTCATCTCGATGCCGGCAATGCGCGTGGGCAGCATCGGATAATCTTCAAGTCTCTGTGAGCCGATGAGCGTGACGCCTTCCGGTACGTCAAGGCTGACGCCCCCCTTGAGAAAGAGAGAACCGGTAAGGTAGATCCCAGGCTTCAAGGTCACCGTGCCGCCAGCCGCCGCGGCCGCGTCGATGGCCTTCTGAATCGGGACGGTGTTGAGCGTTACGCCGTCACCCATTGCCCCATAGTCGTTTGCCACAAACGTCGTTGGCGCCGCATTGGCAGCGCTTGCGGCGAGCAGGCCCAGCAGAGTTCCGCTGACAGTCCATCGGGAGACATTTCTCATTTGTAGGACCTCTGATGATGTTGATGCCTTGAAAGGGCACGACTTCAGTCGTGTCGTTTCACGGTGCCGATAAGAATCGAGAAGCTTTAGCCCCTCAACCCACACTGTGCCGAAGACCCTCATTTCTGCCTCTGCTCCTCAAGGTGGATGGGGCCGAAGAGGCCCGAGGGGATCGGCTTCAGGTTGTCCATATCCTGCGGATCGAAGCGCCTCCCATACCTTGCTCGCAGCGCGGTGTAATCGCGCGGCGGCTGGCCGGCCAGCAGATTGATAGCGGTGTTGTAGACATGCACCTCGATCTGGTTCTCGCCGGGGTGGACGAATTTGGAGATGGCTATCCTATACGGTGGATGCCAGAGCGAGCCGGCGCGGTTGCCGTTGATCCATATGACGGCGGCCTCGCGGATGGGCGGATCAAGCAGCGCCATCATCCCGCTGGCTCCGGGCCGTCGCTTGTCCTCGAAGGGAGTTCCCGCTCCGAAGTCGAGGTAGAGACTTGAATCCGTCTCGTGCCTGGTCTTCGCATCAATGGTGAAGCTCCGCGTGTATACAACTTCGCCAGAGTAGAACTGCTTGCCGGGGATTTCAGTCCACGAGTCCAGCTTGGTGAGGCTCTGGGGCGCGACGTTGCCGGAAAAACGGATCTGCCAACCAGTGCTCAGATCTGCGAGTTGCTCGGCCCTCTCGTTCGCGGAATTCACATTGAGCTGATCTGAACTCTCCTTCCCTGACTCAACTTTGTCCGCGACAACAAAGACACGAGATTCATAGGGCGCCAGTGTCAATGGAATGCCCTGGCCGTCTTTGCGCAAGATGCCATCGAGGATGCTGCCCGAATCCGGACTCCACGACTGAACCATGGCCCGATGAGAGCGGAGTTGAATAGCTCCCTCGATTGGCTGATTGCTGGTGTTGGCTACAAAATAGAGATCGATGCCCGTGAGCTTGCGGTGAATGAACCCGAGTCCGGCGGTCTGGCCAGTTGTACCCACGTCGGGCGGCAGCGCGCGGTGCAGAGCATCAGCAAGCCCCGCGATCGATTCAACGAACACTCCCTTGTGGTTGCCGGCGCGGAAAATCCGTTCCGAGACCGCGGCAACCTCAGCGGAGCTGCTCTGTTCCATGAGACCCGGTGCAAGCGAGGGGAGCTTCTCGATGGCAATCACCTTGCCCTTATCCGCCGCGTAGCTCTCTATCATCCTGTAGGCCGACAGTGGAATGCGGTCGCTCGGCGGAAGAATCAGCACAGGGTAGGGAACTGCGTCGAGCTTCTCAATGGTCGCGGCGTCGATGTAGTCGATGTTGTATCCGGCGTCGAGAATGGCTGCCATCAGGGCGGGCGTGATCCGGCTCCTCATCTGGTCGGTCACTGAGACATGGCCGGGCGTGAAGTCGGCCTGCGCGTCGTCCTCCGGCAAGAGAATGGCAATGTCGTTGGCCGGTTTGCCTTGGCGCAGCAGCCAACTCACCCGCTGCAAATACTTCGTGACGTCAGGCATCACCGGGAACCACGGGTTGTGCGCGTTGAAAACCGCCGCTGCGTAGAGCGACCATCCCGGCTCACCAGCGGCGGGAGGCGAATACGGAAACCCGTGCCCCACAAACTGATTCACGCCCAGCAGGAACATGCGGTCGGCCTCGGCCTTCATGTCCAGCGGTGTAGCGCGGAAGGCCGGAGAATGCAGCCATGTCCAGGTCTCGGCGGAGGTGACGTTACGTCCGTAAAGATGGCTCGCCGAGCTTGCCCAGCGCGTGAATGAGAATGCTCGCCACTGGGGGCCTTCGCCTTCAGGCAAGTTGGCAACGGCCTCGTCGGCAAGCGTCACCGCAGGCTCGCCGTAGGTCTGCGAGCGGAAACGGGTCTGGTGTGCCTCGGCAAACTGAGTCAGCGGGGAGAGATAGTTTTCGCGGATCAAGTCCGAGAGGGTCCGGCCCCAATCGTGGCGAAAGTCATCCGCTTGCGGCGTGCCTCCGGCCAGCAGTTCGGGCAAATGGGGAATCAGATCGTAGCCGCGCCGCTTCTGAAACTCGGCGGGCAGGTTGGCGGTCCAGTCGGAACCGTACACTTCAAGCGAATCAGAGAAGACCGAATACGGCGGCTTATCGCCGAACGCGTTCACCAGCGGCGTCGCGACATCCGCCAGGTGTTCGTCGATCGCTGCGCGCGAGAAGTGATCCAGCACATAGCCCTCGGCACCAGTTGCTGCGCGTTTCACTGTTTGCAGCGTGTGGCTGGCGATGAAGTAGAGAGCCGTTTGCGTGCCTGCGGCCGCCGGGACAGAGCCGGTGCTCAGATCGATGCGCCGCGCCGTAGCCGGGTTGAATTCCTTTTCCGTGCCGATCACCGCAAATGCGGCGATCAAGCTGTCTCCATGGGCGAGTTGCGGCGGCGCCACCGTTGTACCTGCGATCGGAACGGAGACAACCTTGAGCCGTCCCGCGGCCAGGGCCAGGGTTGTCGTCGGCCCGCCATAGGGCCAGCCGCTGCCCAGCGTAATATCCACGCGCAGGCCCAGTGATCGTGCAGTTGCGTTGGCGAAGGTCACATCTTCGAGAAACTCGGGCGACAGATATTGCAGGTTCTTGATGCCTTTCACGTCGTCGTCCAGCATCAGCGGATAAACAGGCTGAATCTCCACGCCGCCAATGCCCGCGCCGCGCATTGTCTCAAGCTCCTTCTTGAGTTCCGGCTTGGCCACCGCCGGGCCGAACCACCACCAGCGCATCATGGGACGGGCATCGGCCGGCGGCTCCAGGAACTGGCGGTGCAAGTTAGCGAGAGAATCCTGGGCAACCAGGACAGGTGAGAAAGCAAACAGGACAGCCAGCCCGGTTGCCATGCGCAGAGCGCAAATCCGGCCCGGCCGCATTGAGATGGACATCCCATGGATCATGAAACCACTCCGTCTCGCCGGTGGTGACGAGAGCCCCGCTGCTCCGGCGCAAGCGGCGGGATGAAACGGAACCATATAGGGTTTTACACCTGCGGAACCTTCATCACATTGGCGGTCTTGGGCGGAATGGGCGTCGCGGGTAGCTCGAACGCCGCCTGCGAGTCGGGCTGAGTGGGATCGAAATCGGGAACGTCCTTGTTCAGCAGCTTGCGCAGCGGAAGTTTGGCCGCGCGGATGCCGTGGACCACGCAGCGCGCCAGCTCATAGGCCCCGTACTTGTTGAAGTGCGTGTTGTCGCTGATGGCCTCGGTCTGATTTGGGAACGCGTTGGCCGGGTAGTGCATGAAAGCCTTCATCGATCCTTCCGGCCCCATGGATTCAAACAAGGTCTTGCTCATGGAGTTCAGATCGATGAGAGCAACGTGCTGAGCGGCCGCCACTTCGCGCATAGCGTCGGGATAACCGGCCAGCGAATTGGTCATCTTTCCGTTGGCGTCGAAGGTGCGGCGGTTCATGCTGGTGACCAGTACCGGCGTGGCCCCTTTGGCGCGGGTCTTTTGGATAGAGTCGACAAGCAACGCCTTGTAATCGTCCAACGAAACAGCGTTGGGCTTCTGGTCGTTGTGCCCGAATTGCATGAAGTAGTAGTCGCCCGGCTGGATCAGCGACATGACCTTGGCTAAACGCTGCTCGCCCTCAAAGCTCCTGATCGTCTCGCCCGACTCGGCATGGTTGGCGATCACAACGCCGGGGCGAAAGAAGCGCGGCAGCATCTGGCCCCAAGCCGCCCACGGCTCCACATCCTGGTCCACCACCGTCGAGTCGCCGCCCAGGTAAATGGTTGTCTCCCGGATCGGCTTGATCTCAATCGACCGGAATCCGGGATGCTCGCCGTTGAACTCCAGCGTCAGTTTGCTGTCCCAGTCCAGGCTGCCGACTTCGCGCGGCTTGAGCTTCACACGCTGCGTTGCGTCGCCGGCGATCTCCGGCACGCGGACGTTGGTATCGAATGTGCGTGTGACGGAACCATTGGCCGGGAGAGAGACCTTCTCCAGCATCAGCCTGCGTGCCTCGGCCCAGACGGTGGTCGTTGAGGCCTGCTCCGCGCCCAGCACGAGGGTCACGCGATAACTCCCTTCCGGCAGCGCGGCGGAAAGAAAAAAGGGCTTCTCGCTGGAGCAGGATCTTGCCCGTACTTCAGGCGCCGTATTCAGGTCGAACCCTGGCGATGCGGCAGAGTAGACAGAGGCAGCGGTCAGCTCGACAGCGCCGGACGGGGCTTTGCCGCAAACGAATTTCTGCGCATTACCAGTGAGCGTAATGGCGGCAAGCAGAAGAGGAACAAAGCGATTCATAGACAGCTCCAACAAAAGATCGATGGTACTTCGCCCTGAGGTTGTGGCGGCTAGCAGAAGGCTCCAGGTCCCTGCTGTCGTGAAGGAAAACTCCAAACAAAACGAATCTTCAGGGCACAGCTTAACAGGCTGCCGATAACTCATTCTGAGGTGCCAAATGTGTCAGGGCGCGAATTAAGTCGCGCCATAAAAGCCATAGAATCAACACGAATTTAGCCCCGAGGGGAATGCACACACGGATCATAGGCGTCGTTCCCCTTGACTCTTAATGCGTGGGCGACGGCTTGGCCGGGTTGAACTGGCTCGCCAACTCCGGGGTCCGGCGACCTTCAGAGGCTGCGGGTTTGTCGGCCATCGCCACCTCAACACCGAACACGTAGCTGGCCCCAAACATGTTGCTAGTGAAGATAACCAGCTTCCGGTCCGGAGAGAAGCGCACATTCGGCTCCAGCCGGTAGTTGTGATGCGCCATGTTTACCAGATGCTCCGAGTGCAAGACGCCCGGCTGCCAGAAGTCCGCCTCGTTGAGGGTTCCCGTGCCTACCTTGAGCAATTGCGGACGGAACAACTCGACCCACTCGCCATCTGGAGCCTTGGCCACCTGGCCCGGATCGCTGCCATCGCCGGTAAACAAGGTCTCATCCTCCGTTCCGTTGAAGTGAATCGACCACTCATTCCGGTCCATATGGTAGGCGACTCGTTGATGGGTTTTCAGGTTGTAGCCGGCAAGAAAGAAATCCTCGCCCTTGGGGTACTGCCAGTCGTACCAAACAGTCTTGCCATCCAGCCCCCAGAATTCGTGCCCTGCGATCTCCATGGCCATGGTGCGCTTGTGCAGCAGCATGTTGTGGGTGCCGTCGGTGCGAATCATCCAGATGCGGTCGACCTTGTGCCACGGGCCCTCGTGACAATACATCAGCAACGATGGGTCGGTCGGCGAAAAGAGCATATGTCCGATCCAATCGGTGGAATGCAGCAGTGGTGTAACCTTGCCCGTCTTCAGATCGACGGTGAAAAGAACCACGGGAATGCGCGCCGCCAGCCGGCGCTCCATCATTTCTCCCTTGCCCTCGGGCTGGACGAGATTCCCGGCCTGCGGCCTTGCCGCGCCTGCAGAAGCGGCAGGCGCAGGCTGCGGCCCGTTGCGCCCATACTCCTGATCGGAAGGTGTCGCCTTCTCTTCGTAGGTGCCCACACCCAGCGTCTCGTCGGCATTGACGGTGACTACGCTGGCGCGTGGAGGCAGCGTGGCCAGTTCGCTTATCTCGCCGGTGTATACATTGGCCCGGTAGATCGTGTTTTGCTCGGTCACGGGATCGAGCCGGGAAAAGAAGACGGAATTGGTTTTTCTACCCACCACGATGGTATGAAGGCCATTGGCGGCGCCTGAAGCCGGTTCGGCAGGCCGAGGCGGGTTCGGTACGACGAGCCGTGTTTTGAGGCTGGCAAGGTCAAGTGCATGGATGCCGTCCGGCGCGTTATAGACCATCTGCCGGCCGTCGGGGGTAAAGGCATTCACATTGAAGTAGAACCCGGACGAGCCCGGCTCATCGGTCAGGCGAATCACGCGATGCCCCGTATCCTTGTCTACCCAAGAGATAGGCAGGCTCTGGGCAAATGCCCATGAGGGCATGAGGGTGGCAAGACACAGAACCATCGGAAGCTTGCGTGGCATGGCCGGCGGCGCTCCTTTGACCGGGGATGGAAGCGGCGATCCTGCTTCAAGCGGCGTTCCCTGCCGCAAACCTCCGCGAGACGATTTATATATCCCCTGAGTCCAAATGGCAACTTATTTTCAATTGAAAACGAAAAGCTCCGCGCTCCGCCAGGCTGGGTGACCTCGTAGAACTTTCTTCAAAGAGAAAAATAGAGAGGTCCGCCTCTGCGAAAATCTCGCGGGGGAGGACCTCTTCTCAAGCCAATCTCCGGCGTAGCCTTACTTCTTCTCCGGTTCCGCTGGTGGAACCGCGCCAGGGAAGATGCCCTGCGATCGGCGCGCGCTTCTTCTCTTCCATGTCGGGTTGCGGCAAGCGGCTTGCGCGGCAGCATCTGATCGCGTTGCGCGGCGTTGTAGAGAAAGATGGCTTCTACGGTGGCAATCTGCTTCAGATCCGCCGGTTGCAGCCGCTCGTACACGTCTTCGTTGGAGTGGTGCGTGCGGCTTTCGTAGTCCAGCATCTCCTGGATGAATTGGAACCCCGGAATCCCCACCGCGTCGAAGCTCAGGTGATCGGTGCCGCCGGTGTTGCGGTTGGTGATCGTGGTGACGCCCAGATCCTTCAGCGGCGCAATCCACTGGGCAAAGATGGGCGCGATCGCCGCATTGCCCTGTGTGTAGACTCCGCGAATCTTGCCCGTGCCGTTGTCCACGTTGAAATAGGCCGAGATGAGCTTGTGCTCCGGCTTCACCTCCAGCGGCCCTGCTGCACGGCGCATGAACTCCGGCAGTTCCATCTGATCCGGCGCGGTCGAGAGCTTGGCCGAGCCGAAATGCTGCGTGCACGTATCCCTTCGAACCGAAGATGCCTTGCTCCTCGCCGGTCCACAGGGCAATGCGGATGGTGCGCCGCGGCTTCACGTCCAGCGCCTTCAGGATTCGCACCGCCTCCATGGCCACAATGGTGCCGGCGCCGTTGTCGGTGGCGCCTGTGCCAGCCGTCCAGCTATCCAGGTGGCCGCCCACCATCACCACCTGCTCCTTCAGCTTGGGGTCTGTGCCCGGAATCTCAGCCACCGTGTCGAACCCGTGCTCGTGTTCGCCGGTGAACTTAGTTTCGATATCGATTTCCACGCTCACCGGTGCATGTGCCTGTGTGAGCCGGTAGAGCCGTCCATAGCTTTCAATGGCCGCGACCGCCACTGGAACTTTCACCCGCTTCTCCGCAACATAGGGAGTGCGGCCCAGCGTAGCGCCGTTGTCGTCGAAAATCGTGCCGCCAGAGCCGCCGCCGTTCTTGCCGTCGCGGCTGGGTTCGATGACTGCGGCCACCTTCTCGTCGGCAAAGAACTGTGCCACTTTGTCGATCAGTTTCTGCCGCTCCATATAGGTGCGCAGCCGGGCCTGCATCTCTGGGGACATGCCGCCTGCGCCGGCATTCACCGGGAACTCGGCGATGTCCTCCAGTTCCTTCTCGCTGTAGCGGTCGAAAAGGGCTTTGTCTACCGGCGGCACCTCGCGCATGGCGCCGTAGAGCACCACCTTGCCGGCCAGTTTGCCCTTGTACTGGTCGAATATCCTTCTCGTCTTTGATGTTGACGAAGACTACGTCCCCGGTCACCGGACCAGCCGTCGAGGGTGACCACGGCGTGGCCTGCACAATCAGCACGGCCGTATCCGGGCGTTACCATGCGCGCCCAGGCATTCAGTTGCTGCCAGCCCAAGCCGAATTCGCCCCAGTCTTCCAGGTGGGCGTTTTCCAGGCCGATTTTGGTCAGCGTGTCGCGGGTCCATTCGTTGGCTTTCTTCAGATTGGGCGACCCGGTGAGCCGCGATCCAATGCCGTCCATCAGCGCGCTACCAAACTCCATCACATGCGAGTGATTCAGCCCCTCGTCGCGAATCCGCTGGTACATGTTCAGATCGAGCGATTCAGTGGCGGGCTGCACCTCGGCATAGGGGTCCGCTGCCGCCGACGCGGGCGCGGCAGGTTTAGGCTTGTCGGCTGCGTGCAAGGCCAGCGCCGCGGCCAGAAGGACACAGGGAAGGAGGCGAAAAGGCTTCGTGGGCATCGAGATTGGCTCCAGTCGGAAGGGAATGTGTTTGCCTTGAGGAATTGTAGGCCAATCCTCCAGGCCAATGCCCATCCGCCGGGCAGCACCCACCTCTCCGCTGCGGAGGCTGCCCAATGACCGCTACACTGCTGAATTGACTTCCGGCCTCCGGCTGAATGTATCTCTTCCAATGCTGAAAGCCACAGTATCGGGGTCCCCACGGTCCGGCCCTCGTCAGAGGGCTGGAGGTCTCGATTCTGGAACATCGGAAAGCACGAACTCAAAGCTCAGAATCAAAGAGCCTTAGACTATAGCGGAACCAGAGTCGACGTATACCGGAGCCACGGCATACAAGCCGGTGCGACCCTCAGGGAGTGGCGATCCTGCAGAGGACGAACGAGGCCACAGGTGTTCCGGCTTCGCTCTAGTCGCTCTTCCCCGAGCTATCTCCCACCGCCACGGCAGGCAAATCCAGCGCCACCAGGGCAAACCGGGTCTTGCCGTCCTGGGGACTCTCAAAGCCCACAATGTGCTGGTGCCGCTTTGAGCCGGCCTTCAACTCCAGACTCCCCTTGCCCACGTTGTAATCTCCCTGGTCGATCTGCACTTTGGCACCCTTGTTCTCTTCGCAGGTCAGTCCTTCAGAGGTCACGGTCGGGCTGCCCACCGGAGCATTGCCCTGGCAGGTAAGCACCTCGCCATAGCGGTTCAGCGCTTTCTTGTAGAAGGCGAGCACCTGCTCCTGTTTATCGGTCGTAGCATAGGAAACCGCCTGCACTCTCAACTGCCACTCGCCAAAGCCCAGGTGCACATCCGCTGACTTGTGCTTGTCGTCCGCCTTCACCTCTTGAGCGCCTGGATAGACCGGCAGTCCCAGATCCGACGCCGTGGTCTGGTCGGTATTGACATGCACGCCGCCGAAAGGCGTATCCACCTGGACGGTTTTGTCCTCGCCGTTGGCGCCCTTATCCACGTGTACTCTGCATCCGGTGATCCCGGCGGCCAGCGCCAGGCCCGCCACTAAACATGTCGCTTTCTGCATCATGGCTATCGCCCTCATGCCCTGTTATACGCCCACATTCGCTCATTGGTTCCTTGAAATCGCACTGCTCAGCGAAGTCCTTTTACCCGCCAAAAAGCAATTTGGCAGTGATATGGTGGACCGCATGAAGAAAGCAGTCTCACTGATCTTCATCCCCCTCCTGGCCGCGGCTCTGCCTGCCCCGGTGCGGCTTTTCGCCCAACTTCAACAGCCTCAGCAGGCCGAGGCTGCGCCGCCAGTCTCGATCCAGGTCCACACAGATCAGTCCATTGGCCCCTATACCCCCATCTGGAACTACTTTGGCGCCGACGAGCCCAACTACCTCTACGCCCCCAACGGCAAAAAACTCCTTGCTGAACTGGCTGCCCTCAGCCCGGTTCCGGTTTACTTCCGCCCCCACAATCTGCTCACCACCGGCAACGGCGAGGCCTCGCTCAAGTGGGGATCGACGAACGTCTACACCGAACGGCCCGACGGAACACCTGTTTACGACTTCACCATCACCGACCGCATCTTCGATGCTCTTGTCTCCGCGCACGTCCGCCCCCTGGTCGAAATCGGCTTCATGCCTGAGGCGCTCTCCACGCATCCAGAGCCCTATCGTCACAGCTTCCCCAAGGGCGACGTCTTTACCGGCTGGACGTTTCCTCCCAAGAACGAGGCCAAGTGGTCGAAACTGGTCAAGGCATATTCCACCCATCTGCGCGATCGCTACGGCAGCCAGACCGCGACCTGGCTCTGGGAGGTCTGGAACGAGCCCGACATTGCCTACTGGCACGGAACTCCGGCCGAGTACGACCGCCTCTATGACCTGACCGCAGCCGCTATCCGCTCGGTCCTGCCTCAGGCGCGCATCGGTGGCCCGGAGGCGACCGGCGTCAGCGACCGCTCCGAACCCTTTCTGCGCCAGTTTTTGGAGCACTGCGCCCACGGTAAGAATGCCGCTACCGGCAGTACTGGCGCGCCTCTGGACTTTATCAGCTACCACCCCAAAGGGAGCCCGAGGTTCGTCGATGGCCATGTGGTCATGAGTGTGGGCACGCAACTGCGGGCCGTCGAACGGGGCATGAAAGTTGTGGCCAGCTTCCCGGAGTGGAAACATACGCCTATCATCCTGGGCGAGAGCGACCCCGAGGGTTGCGCCGCCTGCCAGGGGAGCCAGAACGGCTATCGCAACGGACCGCTTTATGGCGTCAGCGTCGCCGAGGCTACCATGCGGACGTACGAATTGGCCCGCAAATATGGCGTAACAGTCCAGGGTGCAGTGACCTGGGCCTTCGAATTTGAAGACCAACCCGCCTTCGCGGGGTTCCGAGAGCTGGCTACTGACGGCATCGACAAGCCAGTGCTGAACGTCTTCCGCATGTTCGGAATGCTGGGCGGCGCCAGGCCGGGGGCGGTGTGGTTGAAGACCGGGAGCAGCGGGGCTCTGCCGCTGGAGGAGATTGTGGAGCACAGTGTATCCGCCGCACCGGACGGGAATGCCGTAGCCACGCGCAATGGGCGCGAAGTGGATGTGCTGGTTTGGAACTACCATGACGCCGATGTCGCCGCTCCGCCGGTGGAAATCCGCCTCGAGGTTGACGGCCTGAAAGGTAAGGCTGCATGGCTGAGTATGTTTCAGATGGACACGAACACAAGCAACGGCTATCGAGCCTGGCAGCAGATGGGCCGCCCGCCGAATCCGTCGCCCGAGCAGACAGCGCAACTACAGAAGGCCGCTGCGCTGGCGCAGACGGTGAATGAGGAATGGGAAGTCAGGGGAGGAAAGACCGAACTCGATTTCACTTTGCCGCGACAGGGCGTAGCGCTGGTGCGGTTGCTTGAAAGGTGAGGCGCTACCGCGACTAGAGTGTTTCAGTCAATTATGTAGGCCGGAATTTTGTTGGTATCCCGTCCATTCCGCTGCAAAACGCGGAATGGACGGGGGCACAGAAGTCTGCAACAAAAGCAAAGATCCTCTAGCTGTGCCTTCCCAGGGTCTGTGCAAAAGAGAGATACACCAGCGCCGCCGGGGAATACCCGCCAGGATCCGGCTGCGTAAATTCGCCGGTCAGCGGATCTGTCTGTTGGCGGAACTCCGTGTGCCGCTCGATCGCCTCGCACCACTGCCCCATGAGATGCTCTAACTCCGCCTGCTTGCCATAGTGCGCCATCCAGCGCGGCGAGCGCAGAGCGGTGAGAGCCTGCGAAGCTCCGCCCCACGAGTTGCGCGGGATGGGCCGAACGAAAGCCGGATCGTCCATGGCAACACTGGTCAGCGGATAAGGCGCCCAGAATGCCTTCGGGTTGTGCAGTTGCCTGCTCCACACGGCATCGAAGATGGCCTTGTCGCGTGCATCGGAGAGAGTCAGAACGTGTTCGCCCAGTACCCGGCTGATTACATCCGAACGCACCCGTACAAACTTGTTTTGCGCATCGAGATCGTAGAAGGCCGCGTCTTCCGGGGAGTAGAGCTTCTCCAGGATCAATTGCCGGATGGTCTCAGCATCCTTTTGCCAGTGTTCTGCCTCGCCGCTCCTGCCCAGTTCCCTGGCCATCGCCGCCAGCGCCACTCGCCCGCCATACACCGTGGCGGAAAGGTCCGGGCAAAGCCGGGGCATTGAGGCGATTGGCGGGCATTTGCGCGCATCCGCATCTGGACAGCGATTCGGTATTCCGCTCCACCGCGGACTGTTGTCGTGGCCGGTGTCGTAAGTGCAAAAGCCTTCTACCAGCCCGGTCTTGCGCGTATCGCGATACCGGCGCAGCCACGCATCCCAGCGGCTGCACGCTGTGTAGGCCGCAGCCAGCAGTTGTTCGTCGCCAGTGAGTTGCGCCAGTTCCCACGCGGTGGCGGCGATGGGAACCACCATCTGGATCTGCCCGTAGCCATTCTCCGTGGTCTTCACGCTGGCGGGCAGTTGACCGTCTGGCCGCTGCAACGCAAAGAACGCCATATGATTGTTGCGCGCGGCTTCGAGAGGCTTTGTCTTTGACTGTCCCGCTGGAATGTGCTTTGCCAGCGTGGCATAGACCAGCCCTTCGTGCGGGCCGCATTCCTGCCAGATGCCCTGATACGTGCTGCCTTCAAACAGAATCGGGCGCGCGTATCCGGGAACAGTCTTGATATTGCCAGTGAGGACGGCAATGGCAGCGTCCCAGGCGCGTCTCCTCGCGGCATCGCCAACGGCAGGCTCTGCTGCCTTCTCCGTCGCAGAGTCTTCCTGTGAAGCTCGCGCAGCGCCCCTCAATTGATTGAAGGCAAGCGCCGCTCCGGCTGCTTTTGCGGTTCGGACAAGAAACACTCTGCGGCTTTGTGTGGATCCATCCTGTGGCGGCATGAATACCTCTGCCGGCCAGTCTAAACCTGTGGGGCGCGAACCGATGTCCGGATGCCGCGAGCGACACAGCCTCACTCTGCCGAGTGGCCGTCTTCCTTGCTGCCCGTTGCCAATAGAATTCCCACCACAAACACGACAACCAAGAGGGAAATGACGAAGAAAGGGGAAGAGATGTCCATTGCCGATGCTCCTTCCCGGCAGATTACCAAAGTCTCGCAGCATTCCCGAAATGTTCCACGCCCTTAAAGTCCTGAAAGTCCGAGGCAGGATGAAACCCCTAATTCATGCAATTGTCCTAAAGAAATGCATCAATTGTGCACTGGTTTGCGAGGTGACAGGCATCACAGCTTGCCCCTATGCCAAGGCGTAAATTGACGCGGGCTCAGAGAAGTGGATCAGGGGCCTCAAAGGGCAGCTCTCAAGGCAGGGGAGCTGAGACGCCGGCTCGCACTACGCGTCGCGCAAGTTGTGCTGGATGATGCGGGCGTGCTGCGGAGGCAATCGATTATGAATTGGCGCGAAGAGTACGAGAGCAAATGTGTGGATGCCGCACAGGCGTTGAATGCGGTTCGCTCTGGAGATCGTGTTTGGATTCAGTCCGGGGTCGGGACCCCGTCGGTGCTGGTCAATGCGATGGTGGCGCGCGCTTCCCAACTGCGCGATGTGGAAATCGTCCACATGATGACGCTAGGTAGTGCAAACTACACAAACCCTGAGTGCGCAGGCCACTTTCGCCATCGTGGCATGTTTCTGGGCGCCAATACCCGCGAAGCGGTGGCCGCCGGCCGCGCCGACTATACGCCCATCTTTCTCAGCGAAATTGAAGATCTCTTCCTCACCGGCGCACTGCCGCTGGATGTCGTGCTGATGCAGGTTTCTCCTCCGGATGCGCAGGGATTCGTCAGCCTGGGAACAACCGTGGACTGCACCCTGACGGCGGCCCGCTGCGCCCCGGTGATCATCGCCGAGGTGAATGAGCGAATGCCGCGCACCCATGGCGATACGTCGCTCCACGTGAGCCATATCTCCTCATTCGTTGAGACCGATCGGCCATTGCTGGAACTCTGCCGGGAGCCGGTCACAGAATTGCATCTGCGCGTAGCGCGCAACGTGGCCTCACTGATTCCGGACGGAGCAACGCTGCAGACCGGAATCGGCGGAATCTCGGATGCGGTGCTCTCCTGCCTGGGTGATAAAAGCGACCTGGGGATTCACACCGAGATGGGCTCGGAGGGAATCATCGACCTGATGGAGTCGGGCGTGCTCAATGGAGAGCGGAAGTCGTTGCACCGCGGCAAGGTGGTTCTCTCCTTCGTGCTGGGAACGCGCCGCCTCTTCGACTTCATCCATGAGAATGCTAGCTTTGAGTTCCGGTCGATCTCCTACACCAACGATCCGTTTGTGGTGGCGCAGAACGACAGAATGGTGGCCATCAACTCGGCTCTGCAGGTGGATATGACGGGCCAGGTGTGCGCCGACTCGCTGGGCACCAAGCCCTATAGCGGCTTTGGCGGGCAACTCGATTTCATGCGCGGTGCGGCCCGCTCCAAGGGTGGCGTGCCGATCATTGCACTGCCGTCAACAGCGATGGGGGGTGCTGTATCGCGGATTGTTCCCGTACTCGAACCCGGCGCCGGAGTGGTAACCTCGCGCGCGGATGTGCACTACGTGGTGACGGAGCACGGCATTGCCTACCTCCACGGGAAGACACTGCGAGAGAGAGCCCAGTCGCTGATCGCCATCGCCGATCCGCGCTTCCAGGCGGAACTGGAAGATTTTGCGGTGCGTTCGCATTACCTGGAGCGGAAGGATCAGCCCTTGTGCGTCTAAAGATATGTGTACGGCCTGAGAGGAGTACTGAATGACCGATACGGAGAAGCGGGACCGAGGCATGGTACGGATCGATGAAGACGAATGCAAGGGTTGCGGGCTGTGTGTGGAAGCCTGCCCCCCCAAGGCCCTGCATTTGAGCGAGCGGGTCAATCACTCCGGCTATCGCACGGCTATGTATGCGTCCAAGGGATGCACAGGGTGCGGCATTTGCTTCATGGCGTGTCCCGAGCCGGGTGCGATCACGGTGTACCGTACCGTCAAGCGCGAAGCAGTGGAAGAGCGCGGAGTGAAAACCGGCAGTCTTGGAGCTAGCCAATGCGAAAGCAACTGATGAAGGGCAACGATGCGATTGTGAAGAGCGCGATTCTCGCCGGATGCCGCGCGTTCTACGGGTATCCCATCACACCGGCCAGCGAAATCGCCGAGGCGGCCGCCGAGTTCGTGCCCAAGGCAGGCGGCGTCTTTCTACAGGCGGAGAGCGAGGTCGCCGCCATCAACATGATCTATGGGGCGGCCTCAGCGGGTGTGCGCGCCATGACTGCCTCGAGCGGGCCGGGCATCAGCCTCATGCAGGAAGGCGTCAGCTACCTGGCGGGCGCAGAACTGCCCTGTGTCATCGCGGACATTACCCGCGGCGGTCCTGGCCTGGGAAACATTGCCGCCGAACAGAGCGACTATCACCAGGTGGTCAAGGGCGGCGGGCACGGCAATTACCGCACCATCGTGCTGGCGCCGCACTCCGTGCAGGAGATGGCCGACCTGACCGCGCTGGCTTTTGAGCTGGCAGACCGATACCGGAATCCGGTCGTGCTGCTGGCGGATGGATTCATCGGACAGATGATGGAGCCGGTGGAGTTTCCGCAGACGGCCATCGAGCCGCACCAGCCGGAGTGGGCCGTACTCGGCACGGCGGAAACACGCTCAAACCTCATCAATTCGCTGCATCTGGATATCGACATTCTGGAGGCGCACAACATCCATTTGGAAGAGAAGTATCGCGAGGCCGAACAGCATGAAGTGCGCGCCGAAGAGTTCCAGACAGACGACGCTGAGATCGTGCTGGTGGGTTATGGCATGATCGCGCGCATTCTCAAAGCCGTCACCGCCGAGGCCCGCGCGGAGGGGCTGAAGGTTGGCGTGCTACGGCCCATCACCCTCTACCCATTTCCAAAAGAGCAGTTCAAGCGGCTTGCCAAGACTGCGCGCACCTTTGTTGTGGTGGAGATGAGCAACGGCCAGCTGGTTGAGGATGTCCGCCTGGCGGTCAATGGAGTGCGCCCCGTGGAGTTCCTCGGTCGCATGGGCGGAAATGTCCCGTCGCACGAACAGGTGCTCGGGGTTGTGCATAAGATGGTGCTGCATCACGAGCCGGCAGCGGAGCCGGAAGAAGAGCAGGTTGCACATGTCTAACGAAACAATCTCCGAATACACAGTGGTGCACGAGCGGGCGAAGGCGTTCTACCCGAGCTTCGAGCGCAAGGAAGACAATCGGCACCAGACTCACTATTGCCCAGGATGCGGCCACGGGATCGCCCACAAGATGCTGGCGCGGGCCATCGACGAACTGGGAATCCAGGATAGGACCATCATGATCAGCCCGGTCGGCTGCTCGGTCTTCGTATACAACTACTTCGACGCGGGCAACATCCAGGCGGCGCACGGGCGCGCTCCTGCGGTGGCTACGGGGGCCAAGCGCACCAGGCCGGAGAGCATCGTCATCAGCTATCAGGGCGATGGAGATTTGTCGGCGATCGGCTCTGCTGAGATTTTGCATGCCGCCAATCGCGGCGAGAACATCACGGTCATCTTTGTGAACAATGCCATCTATAGCATGACCGGCGGGCAGGCGGCGCCCACCACGCTGCTGGGCCAGAAGAGCACCACCACGCCGGGAGGACGATGCGCGGAGACTGAGGGCTACCCGCTTCACATGAGCGAGTTGCTCGCTACGTTGCAGGCGCCGGTTTACATTGAGCGCGTCGGCCTCGGCGACAACAAGCAGATCGCGCAGGCCAACCGCGCCATCAAGCGCGCCGTTGAAAACCAGGTGCGCGGCCTCGGCTTCTCGCTGATCGAAGTGCTCTCGCCCTGCCCAACCATTTGGAAGATGAGTCCTGTCGATGCGCAGCACTGGGTGCGCGACGTCATGGAGAAGACCTTCCCGCTGGGTGTGTTTTGCGATCGCACCAAGGAGGCAGTGCCCCGGCAGCTCGCTGCGGCGGCCCCGGCGCTCACTGAAATTCCTCAGATACTTGGCGTTGCCGAAGAGGGGTTGCCGGAAGGCAATGCGCACCGCGTCGAAAAGTCTGTCGAAGACCTTGACCTTCGCGTGCGAGTGGCCGGCTTTGGCGGCCAGGGTGTCTTGCTACTCGGCGAAGTGTTAGCCGAGGCCGGCCTGGATGCGGGCCTGGAAGTGTCGTGGCTGCCCTCATATGGGCCGGAGATTCGCTCCGGCACGTCTAACTGCCATGTGCGTCTGGCGGGACAAGTGATCGACTCGCCGCTGGTCACGCATCCCAACGTGCTGATCGCGATGAACGAGCCCTCGCTGCGCAAGTTTTATATGAGTGTGCGTCCGGGGGGATGGGTTCTCTATAACGGCGATGCCTATCCGGCCGACTGCGAACGAGAGAATGTGCATGTGTTGGCGCGCCCCTTCATGCAACTCGCCAACGAACTGGGCGATGCGCGGGCCGGCAACATGATCATGCTTGGCGTACTGCTTGAAATCGCGGATGTGTTGCCGGAAGCCAGCATCGACGCAGCGCTGCGCCGCCTTGTCAAGCATCCCAAGTGGGTAACGCTGGACGAGCTTGCGCTGGCGCGTGGCCGAGATCTGTTCCGGGCATCGATGGCGCATCAGGAAGCGGAGCGGGCGGTTGGCGAGGTTGTCTCCGTCTCCTGAGCGGGCTCCCGGGAGAAGGCATGTTGGCTGTGGTTTTCCCTTGAGGTGAACCATGAAAGCGGATGCGGATCAGAACCTGATTGTCTTTTTCGGCGGGCAGTATGTGCCGTTGCGTGAGGCGCGCATCGGCATCCTGACCCACGCTCTGCATTACGGAACCGGCGTCTTCGAGGGCATTCGCGCGTATTGGAACGAGCCCCAGGAAGAGCTCTTCATGGTCCGCGCCACCGAGCACTTCGAGCGATGGAAACGGAATTGCGGCATCCTGCGCATTGCCGTTTCGCCTTCGCCGACGGAGTTGTGCGAGATTACCCTCGAACTGATGCGCCGCAATCGCCTGCGCACCGACGTGTATGTACGCCCCCTGGCCTACAAGAGCGCGGAACGAGTGGGCGTGAGCCTCGACGATCAGGACGCATTCGCTATCGTCGCCCTGCCGTTCGGCGCTTACCTGCCCTCCGAAAATGGATTGCATGCCGGCGTCAGTTCCTGGCGGCGCATCGAAGACAATGCCATACCGCCGCGCGCCAAGATCTGCGGAGCCTATGTCAACAGCGCCCTGGCCAGCGACGATGCCCGGCAGAGCGGATTCGACGAGGCCATCTTGCTGAACGAGAGCGGCCATGTCGCCGAGGGTTCTACCTGCAACATCTTCATGGTGCGCAAGGGAAAGCTCATCACACCGCCGGTCAGCGAAAACGTGCTGGAGGGCATCACCCGCGACTCGGTAATGGAACTGGCGCGCCGGGAACTCGGCTTGCAGGTGATTGAGCGGCCCATCGACCGCAGCGAACTGTATGTGTGCGACGAGCTGTTTTTCACGGGCACGGCGGTGGGCATCGCGCCCATCGTGCGCGTCGACCATCGCCCCATTCAGGACGCAGCCGTCGGCGCCGTGTCACGCGCTATGCGCCAGGTGTATTTCGATGCGGCGCGAGGGAATCTGAAGTCTTACATGAAGTGGCTTGAACCGGTCTACCGATCGCATACCATACCGGAGGAGGAAGCGATTTCGTCTCTGCAAATGCACGCGAGTTGAGCGGATGCCTCTGGGAGGCGCGCGCGGCGGGCCGGTTCAAACAAAAAGGAGAGAAGAATGATCGCGACAACAAAGGCAGCAAACGCGTACGACGTCGCGCTGGAAAACTTCGATTCAGCAGCGAACGAGTTGGACCTCAGCAGCGACATTCGGGAGATGATCAAGTATCCCGAGCGCATACTGACCGTGACGGTGCCGGTGCGCATGGACAACGGGCGCATTCGCCGTTTTGAGGGCTACCGCGTGCAGCACAGCATGGTGCGCGGCCCGGCCAAGGGCGGCATCCGCTACCATCCGCAGGTCACGCTGGACGAGGTAAAGGCGCTGGCCACCTGGATGACGTGGAAGTGCGCGGTGGTGAACATTCCATTTGGCGGCGCCAAGGGCGGCATTACCTGCGATCCCAAGCACATGTCTCCGGGTGAACTGGAGCGCATGACGCGCCGCTATACAAGCGCGATTCTTCCTCTGATCGGACCGGAGAGAGACATTCCCGCGCCCGATGTCTACACCAACTCGCAGACGATGGCCTGGATCATGGACACGTATAGCATGACCAAGGGCTATCCCATTCCCGGAGTAGTGACCGGCAAGCCCATCAGCCTGGGCGGATCGCTGGGTCGCAATGAAGCCACAGGCCGCGGTGTCTTCAACACCATCGAGTGCGCCTGCGAGCATCTGAAGCTGCCGCTGAAGGGCGCGACCGTAGCCGTGCAGGGCTTTGGCAACGCCGGATCCATCGCCGCGCAGTTGCTGCACGCCGCCGGAGCCAAGGTCGTCGCGGTGAGCGATTCGGCCGGATGCATCTACAACAAGAATGGCCTCGACATTCCCGAACTGATTCACATGAAGGCCCTCTGCGGCCATGTGGAAGGCTTCCCGGAGAGCGAGCCGATCAGCCCCGCCGAATTGCTGGCGTTGGATTGCGACATCCTTGTTCCGGCAGCGCTGGAAAACACTGTTATTGAGGAAAATGCAGCCGCAGTGCGCGCCAGAATCGTTGCCGAAGCGGCCAACGGGCCACTCACCCCGGCGGCCGACAGAATCCTGCAGAACAAAGGAGTGTTCATCATTCCCGATATCCTGTGCAATGCCGGCGGCGTCACTGTCTCCTATTTCGAGTGGGTGCAGGACGAGCAGCACCTCTTCTGGGAGGCGCAGGATGTCTACAACCGCCTGGAACGCGTGATGAAGACTTCCTTCCGCGACGTGCTTAAGATTCACACCGAGCGCAAGGTTCCCATGCGCATCGCGGCCAACATGCTGGGCATCGGCCGCGTGGCCGAGGCCGTCCAACTCCGCGCGATTTATCCGTAGATAGCGGGTAAGCAGTTGCTAAGGCAGGAAGTGAAAAGGCGCGTTGCACTCAGAGCGGCGCGCCTTTTCGCGTGAGCCCGGATTGCCATTGGCGGTGAGAAGAAAATCGATGCCGATGACGACGCACAACCCAGCCCATCCGGGCGAAATTCTACATGCATATCTCGGCTCCGCCCAGATGGGCGAGCGGCTGCGTGTGGCGCGGAGCACGCAGCCGCGGCGGTTGAATGGGCGGGCATCTTTTACCGCAGCAATGGCCCTGCGGCTAGAGCGGCTCCACAATTCACATGCCCTTTCCGGCATCGTGCAAGGTGGCATTTTCTTGAGAAAAATGCCACTTGATAGCGGTGGGTTCGGGGTACAGCAATTGTGGAACCGCTGTATCCGATGCATTCGGTCCCGAGCCTGGCATGTGGCTCGACTTGCAGCAGCAGCACGACCTGCGGCACGCGGCCGGGCGCAAGCGCCCAATCATTTTCCGGCTCTGCGCAGGAATCTGTAAGGAGTGCAGGTTTGACGGGTATTTTGGATTCTGGCGATCTTGTCTACACTGCTTGGGCATGAGAGAAAGCGACTAGACCCGCGTAATGGGCTGGCTTCAAGGGCGTAAAGGTCCAAATGCCCGACGCATCCTTTACGCTGCCGAGGATCGAGTTCGCAAAGACGCTACGGTTCGACAGCCAAACATGGAGGAAGATCGATTTCGCGGCCTCGCACCCGCACAACTTCCAAAGCCACATCACAAACATGGATGACATTGACGGGAAAAACGAGGCTTTCCGGAAGGCCGGCGACGATAAGCTGTTTCTTGCCATCCGGCCGCAGATCGCCTCATGCCGCTTTGCGTTCTATGTCGGCCAACTCTACCGCAGGGACACGACGTTCCCTGACTAGATCGGCTGGCTACTGGTGGCTGATTCTGAATGTCGGACAACCGTGCTTCGAGGCCGCACCCTCCCTGCTCACAGCGAATTGCTACCACCGGAACATTCCGGTCGCCAACAGAAACCAACTCCGCCTCCGTGGAGCCTTTAGCAGGCATCTTCATGAGGGCATTGCCCGAGCGGACGCTCTAAGAACAAATCCAGATCTTCCGGTTACCGCCTATGAGCGCAATTAGAAGACCCGGACTGAGATTGCTGCATATCGCCCCACAGTTCCACAGGCAATGATCTTAAGTTGGCCAGGGGCAACATGGAAGGAACCTGAGAGGGTGAGTCAGTGCGCGGAGGACGCTCAGGAAACAGTGCCAGTCAAGAACGTGATTCAGCCGGAACAAGTCGTGACTCTCAGCACCAAGGCCTTGGCGCGGGGCAGCCTGCGGGGGCTCAAAGAATAAATGAAGGCCGCGAAAAAGAGAGTCCCGATCATAAACCCTGTAAGCAAACCAGACGCTGCCAGCAGCGTTGCAGCGACGTACTGCACTCGCTCCGGTCTGAACACCTCTCAAACGAGCGTCCATCGTGAAAGGAGAGCGGTGACCTTGACAGACAAATGAGCATATACTACTCTCCATATCAGAATGGTTAACGCTGACCACGGCGAAATCTGCAATGTCAGGCTCGGTTCCCAGACATGACTCAAAGACCGTAATCGGGTGTAGCGGAGCAGGCCACAGGGAATGCGATTTGTCACCCAATTCTCGATTTCAGCGCACACTATTTGCGAACGGACCCAGCTTTGCGCATTGGAGTGTCCGCTGGGCCTAGCGCCTGCCGCGTCGGTTGAAGGAAGTGCCCGGCTGGACAGAAATGTGAAAAGGGGCTGGAAAGAAGGAGGAGCCTGGATGGCACGGGGGAAGAAGCATACTCCTGAACAGATAGTTAGCCTGCTCCGTCAGGTTGAGAATGCAATGGCGGGCGGCAAGACAACAACGCAGGCATGTGATGAAGCTGCGGTTACTGTGCGGTCCCATTATCGATGGCGCAAGTTGTACCGTGGTCTCAGGGCAGACGATGCAGGCCGGCTGAAGGAACTTGAACTTGAAAATGCAAATCTCAAACGTCTTGTGGCCGAATTAAGCTTGCACAAGCTGATGCTGAAGGACCTCGCAGCGAGACACTTCTGAGGATTCAACGGCGCTGCTAGGTACTCTATGACCGACAAGAGCCCTTGCACGAAGTGGTTCCAACGTCACAATCCTTTTTGAAAGCACCCTTCGTTGCCAACCGGAAAGACTAAGTTTCATTGGGGTATCTAGCAGCTCGCGGTGAAAGTGAAGTCTTGAAATGGGACGAGTGTATTTGTGGCGCAGGACAAAATGAAGGCGGGCTCTAGGCCCTGAAGAAACGCGATTCGGAATCCAGCCAGCTAATCAGCTGCTCCCTTTTGGTGACCGGTAAAGCGCCATTAAGAGCGTTTGCTAAGAGACACTGAAGTCTTGCGCAGAACGCATCTCAGTTAAGTGTCTTGCGGCAACAGATGATTCAGAGTCGACTCATTCGAAGAGGACAACATGCCGTTCACCGGATTATCCGCCCCCGCAAATACAAAGGGGAGAGTAACTCTTGAGGATGTGGCGCGGGAGGCGGGAGTAAGCACCATGACCGTTTCCCGCGTTGTTCGGGGGATGAACAAGCGCGTAGCAAAGGAGACGACAAAGCAAGTTCAGGCGGTCATCGACAAGCTTGGTTACCAACCCGACATGCTCGCGAAGGGCCTGCGTGGCGACCCGACCCGCACGATTGGCCTCATGATGAGCAGTATCGGCGGGTATTTCTTCGCCAATTGTGTAAAGCGAGTTGACGAACTTGCGCAAGATGCCGGGTATTCAGTGATTCTGGCGGGATCGCACGAATACAATAAATCGGAGCTTAATCAGTTTCAGATGTTAATGAACCACCGCATCGACGGGTTGCTCATTGTACCAACGCCAGGAAGACACCAGTTTTTGAAGACGGCCCTTGAGCAGGGATTCCCGATTGTGGCACTAGAGAGAGAGCTGCCCAACATATCAATCGACACAGTTTGCATTGAGACCCGAGTTGGGTCCAGGAGGGCTGTCGAACATCTCCTTCAGCATGGCCACCGTCAAATTGCATGCGTGTCCAACCAATCGACGATTTACACTGTAACCGAGCGCATTCGCGGCTACAAGGATGCAATGAGCAAGGCCGGTCTAGAAGCGATGGTCTTGCATGGCCAGGACGAGAAGCAGCTGGATGCTTCACTTTCGAGAGCCTTAAGGCAGGCGTCCCCCCCCACGGCACTTTACACAACCAACGGAGTGCTCGCGCTGCAAGTTCTCCCGGTTCTGGCCAGGCATAACTTAAGGATTCCGCAGGATATGGCTCTGGTGGGGTTCGACGATATTGCCGCAGCTCCCTACCTGCCTTCTCCCATGACAACGGTAAAGCAGCCTATTGAGGAACTCGCGACCAGGGCCCTTGAACTTCTTCTGGAGAGGATAAATGGCCCGAAGAGCGAGAAGGCTTGCAAGATCGCACTGTCCACTGAAGTGGTAGTTCGCGAATCATGCGGATGTTCGAGGTAAGTATGCGCCGTGACAGAGTAGCGGGGACTCTGCTCAACACTAACTGTGCTGCCGAAGTAACAGTCGGGACGTGCAAACAGCTTCATGTGAGTGGGTTGCGCTTATTAGCTACTGATCCGGCCCTGAAACAATTGAACGGGATGGAGGAAAAGCGACCACAGATCCTTCGGCTCACCACCCCCAAACTGAAGAACGTTTGGGGCCCCGTTCGCTCAGGATGACAGACCTGACTTGATGCAGAACTTCAGGGCCGAATCAATAAACCGGGCTGAGGAGCTAAAGAGAGAGTGTTGGTGCCTCCGGTTGCATCTCTGAGAAAAGTCACGCAGAAAGATACAACTGCCAACTCAACCGTTCTGAAGAGGGAAAATGCGTTTAGCTGAGAGTTACGGGAGTCCGTATGCAAAAGGGAGGGTAACTCTTGAGGATGTTGCGAGGGAGGCGGGTGTAAGCGCCATGACCGTTTCGCGTGTTGTTCGTGGATTGGACAAGCGCGTAACCAAGGAGACAACAAAGCAGGTTCAGGCGGTGATCGACCGGCTAGGGTATCAGCCCGATATGTTGGCTAAAGGCTTGCGCGGCGATCCGACTCTCGCCATTGGTCTGATGTTAAGTAGAATCGGCGGATATTTTTTCGGCGAGTGCGTTGGGCATATCGACCAGCTCGCTCAAGATGCCGGGTATTCTCTGATCCTGGCAGGATCTCACGAGGATGCTCAATCGGAGCATGACCAATTCCAGATGCTGATGGCCCGACGCATCGACGGGTTGCTAATTATCCCAACGCCTGGAAGGCATCAATTCCTGAAGACGGCCCTTGCGGTTGGATTTCCAATTGTGGCATTTGAAAGAGAGGTTCCGAATATATCAATAGATACGGTCTACGTCGAGAATAGGGCCGGGGCCAAGAGGGCAGTTGGGCATCTCCTTCAACACGGACACCGTCGGATTGCATGTGTATCGAATGAATCGAAGTATTACACGATCACGGATCGCATCGGAGGCTACCAAGAGGCGATGCGCGAGGCAGGATTGGATTCCCTCATATTGCAAGGAGCGGATCAGGAGCGCCTAGGCATTGAACTCTCGCGAGCATTTCTCGCAGTTGAGCCGCCAACGGCCCTATTCACGACAAACGGCGAGCTTTCTCTTCAAGTGCTGCCGGTTTTGGCAGCACAGAAGCTGAGTATCCCGAAAGACATTGCACTCGTAGGATTCGACGATTTCGCAGCAGCTCCCTTTTTGCCCACCCCCTTGACGACCGTCCGTCTTCCTATTAAGGATCTCGGAACAAAGGCTTTTGCGCTTCTCCTTGAGAGGATGAATGCCGCAAAGCGCGTAAGGACCTGCAAGATTGCACTACCGACAGAATTGATAGTCCGGCAATCTTGCGGTTGTTCTAAGTGACCCTCCGGTGCGGTGGAACAGCGTAGATCGCGACCTAGGTATGGCGTCGCTCAGCGTGTGCGGAGAACGGCAGGAGTCCGCCCCTCGCGGGTAGGTGCAGGTCGGCCCAATCGCTATTTCCATATGGCCTATCCGTCGTGTTTGCCTTCCTCGCCTCGACATGAGAGAGTTTGTCGACCTACATTTCCTTCCCGGCGGGATACCTCCGCCAAAAAGGGGGAGGCACCTTCGCCACGTGAAGCGTCGCTTTATTTCGGAGGCATGGGATGGCGCGAAGTGGTAAGTTGGGCGCCAGCATACATCATGTTGTAGCGTCACGATCTGAATGCGTGGCGGGTAACGTCCGCACCCGCACAGGCGTTCTAAAGTTAAGTGATTTGAAATTTGGGAACTGAGCCCCGGTTACTGGCCTGGGCTCCTACTGATCCGGCCCTGAAACAATTGAATGGAACGAAGGAAAAGCGACCACAGATCCTTCGACTCACCACCCCCAAACTGAACAACGTTTGGGGCCCCGTTCGCTCAGGATGACAGTCTTGACTTGATGCATAACTTCAGGGCCTAATCAATAGTCTGTGGTGTGCCTGTCGCGAGGCCACCGAGCAACATCCTGCGGGTCGAGGCGAATGTTGCCGCCGATGCGGACTGCTGGCAGACGACCGGCGCTTATTGCCTTGTACAGGGTCTTTGGTGACGAGTTGAGTAAGGTAGCAAGTCCATCTACGGTCAGAGCGGTCTCTCTATTCTCGATAGTCTCTATGATGGCCATGTACTCGATTACGGCCTTTTCAGAAAATCCACCATGCTAGAATCCCCCTCCGCTTTTCTCCTGTTGAATCAGCATGTTAGATGTGAGGTTTTGTTCAAAGGCTAGACACATCTCGCGTGATTCTGTATCCATCGCAGACCACCCCGGCTGGCTGTCACCAACAGTTGAAACGGCGCAAGGATGGGATGTGCCCTGATGAAATCTGCATGAGAGGGAAATGCATGCTCCACCATGCTCTCTTTGCTGCCAAATTTAGCCCGATTTAGCTCGACAAATAGGGTGAACAGGGGGTAAAGCGGGGTATCAGGGAGACAGGAGAGACCCCGACGAGCCCCCGTAAGATGCTGATTGTGAAGGTACTTATTGAATCTAAAGGAATTTACTTGATAGTAT
>CAWITY010000027.1:0-130326 GCA_963839155.1 uncultured Acidobacteriaceae bacterium | reverse complement strand
ATCCATTCCGGAAATGCCATGGCGCTCCGCCTCAAGTGATCGTGAAAGGCCAACTAGATGACTTGGCGGAGAGTAAAGCCGTGGGCAAGGGTTGCCGCGGGCTTCTTTGCTTCCTCGGCTGTCGCTGTGACCACTTGTTCATTGAACAGTGTTTGCATGACGTACCGGAACTCGCCGTTGTTCAGTTCAACACCGAGTTGCGAACGGAAGGCTTCGAGCGTGTGGTAGAGCTCCTCTAGAGCCTTCTTACCTTTGTCACTCTGGATCGCGTCAATGGCTTTGGACGCTTTCTCAAGATCGAGAATCATCTTAACCTCCTGCCTGTTGGGATTTTGGGGGGAGCGAACGGTGAGATTTTGGGGAAACGAACGCTACCCGAACAAGACTTTAGCACAATAAGTAACTGTTGAAAGCCGCCATTGGTAATTTTTTTTTGAGAATTTTTACGCAACAGTTTCAGACCTCTCACAAGGCGCGACGTGATCAGAATATTCGATCGTCCATGGAACCTTTTTATTTACATTATTTTAGGCTTCTATTGAACAAATCCTCTTGACGCCAGTTTTCGGCGGAAGGTAATATCTGTGGACCGGATTTCGATTGGGAGGTCGAATTCGAGCTTTGACTATGCACGATGAGGAATTGACTGAAATCCGTTCGGGAATTCTCGGGGTGTGCATGGGGCATCGCCTCGGGAATCTGCTGTTCGCCAGCATCGAGCTGGGGATCTTCGACCAGATCCCGGAGCAAGGTGCGACGGCCGAAGAGATCGCTCGTACGGGCGGCATAGACCCTATGGCCGCCAAAGTTCTCATGCATAGCCTCGCCGCGTCCGGGTTACTGGAGCAGCAAGGCTCGCGCTTTTCGGTATCGAGCACGTTCGCGCCACTGTTGCGCACCGGGCCGGCGAGCTTGATTCCGCACATCAAGTTGATGCACGAAGAAAGCGGGTACTGGTTGCGCGCCGCGGAGATTCTGCGCCCTGCATACCAAGGCGCCCTGCTGGCGGACGTGCAGTTCCGCGGCGATTCGGTTGGCGCTTACATGGATCTTGTCGAGTGGAACAATCGGCATTATGCGGCGCTCTTGTGGGACACAATCTCAGACATGGCGCCGCCGCTCCGGCAAGTCTTGGATGTAGGGCCAGGGTATGGCTACTTTTCCTCCGAGCTTCTGCAGCGCAACGAGCATGTTGTCGTGACGTTTTATGACATGGAAAACGCCCTGCAGCGTTGCCGCCAGCGGCACCAAGGGCAGAACTATGCAGATCGCATTCTCTGGGAGCCCGGCGAAGCGCCGGCGCTGCCCTACCATGACCGGTTCGACCTGGTGATGGCCAACGATCTGCTCCACTACTTCAGTAGCGCCGAGAAAATCACCTTTCTTCGCGCCGCGCACCAGGCGCTGAGGCCTGGAGGACGGTTCGTCATCGTGAAAATTCGCCTCGATGATTCGGGTTCCGAACCGCAAAGCGCTGCGATTTTCTCGTTCAAGATGTTTCTCACCACTCACAAATCGTACCTTGAGACCGACGAAGAACTGGAAATCCTTGCCAAGGAAGCGGGATTTCGTGACGTGAAACGTATCCCGCTCGACGACGGTAAGACGCTCGTCACCGGGACCAAATGACTGCGGGGACTATGATTACTCCAGACGAGGAATGGCTCCATTTCTGGGCGCGCGTCATCACGGCAGGCTCGATCTTTCAGCCCGCCAACATCATGTTCGCGGCTGTCGAGCTTGATCTTTTCGCGCACCTGCCAGAGGGCGGCGCCACGGCCGGTGAAGTCGCCGCGGCGGTTGGAATTTCTCCGTTCAACGCGAGGCTGCTGCTCAACACTCTGACCTCGCTGGGTATCCTTCTCTTCGACGAACCGAGATATAGAATTCCGGCGGAGATTGTCAGCTTCCTCTCTCCTGGACCGGCAACCATGCTACCCAGCTTGCGGCGTTTCGCGTACGAGAATGGGATCTGGCTGCGCATGGCAAAGATCCTCCGCGGAGAAGAGAAAGCACCCGACGATTACGGCGACGAATTCCTGAACAACTACTCCGACAAGTATCCCGGACTGAAATTGTTCAATCGGTATTGCGCCGGAAAAGTCGTAGAGGCGAATGAAGAGATGATTCGTTCCGCCAGGCGGATTCTCGATTTGGGCGGGGGCGATGGAGTGTTTGCCGGCCGGGCGCTCGACTTGAATCCCAGCGCATCGTATCTGCTGGTCGAGTTGCCAAACGGTGTCAAGTGCCAGGCGGACCTTGCCAAGCATGTCGAGAGCGGACGGCTTGAATTCCGGGTTGGTGACGCGCGCACATTCGAGCACGAGCCAGTCTTCGACCTGGTCGTAATGAACGAACTGACAGAACTGTTTACGAAGGAGGAGAAGGAACTTGTCGTGCGGCGCGCGCTGAGCGTGCTCGCCCCCGGAGGACACTTGATCGCGGTCAAATTCAGCTTGGAAGCCGACGGCATTGAGCCGGCTTCGATCGCAATGCTGTCTCTTCGTCTTAGCTTGATGCGGCCAGGCGTCTATCTTGAGACAGATGAGGAGCTCGGCCGGATTTTCCGCGAAGCCGGTTTTGTAACGGTCGAGGTGCGGCAAGTGGAACTGGTAAAGCCGAACGAGGAGGGCACTGGGCGCAACCAGAAGTGCGTGGCCATTGGGCGCAAGGGGGCATAGATCAGAGATGACCGAGGATTGGGTGCTCTCCTGGCTTCGCATTTGGGATCTCGCGCAGTACTATCAAGCTTCGGGCGCCCTGTTCGCTGCCGTCGAACTTGGTCTTTTTCCCAAGATTCCCGAACAGGGCGTCACCGCCGTCGCTCTTGCCGAGCATCTTGGCACCGATCTCCTCTGCACACGCCTGCTGCTTCAGTGTCTCTGCGGCTACGGATTGCTCTCGACGGCAGACTGCCGCTATTTCATGACCTCCGAGATGCGCGCGCTCATCACTGCCGGAGAAATCACAGCCCTCCCAAACCTGCGCGAGTTTCGCTTTGAGAATGAGGTTTGGCTGGGGATGGCGCCCGGACTCACCGGCGCGGCGCCGCTGCCCGCCGATTATGGAAAAGTCTGGGTGAACAACACAGTCTTGCAGTTTCCCGGCGTGCGCCGCTTCAACCTTGAAAAGGACCAGCAAGCCGTCGCCATCGCCCAGGACATTGTGGGCAGTGCGCGGAATGTCTTAGAGCCTGGGGGAGGCGACGCGATCATGTGCCAGGTGGTGCTTGATTCCAATTCCACCGCGCGATACACGATCCTCGAACTCGAGGAAGCGCTCCCCGCATGCCGAGTCATGTTGGCGCAGAATCCGCATCGTGAACGCGTCGAGATCGTCACTGGGGATGCGCGGACAACGAAACTCGCACCCACATATGACCTCGTGATCATCAACGACCTGCTCGCGATCTTCACGCGGGATGAGATGGCGGCGGTCATCGGCAATGCAGTCCATGCGTTACGCGCCGGGGGTGCGATCATGCTGCTGAAATTCCAGCTTGATCGAACAGGAACGGAGCCGGCGTTTTCGGCAATCGTGTCGCTGCGCATGACGCTATCGCGCCACGGCACGTTTCTTCCCACGGACGATGAAGTTGTTGAACTACTTCATTGCGCGGGCTGCAAGAAGATTGAGACTCACCCGCTACGAGCATACAAACGGCTCTTTATCGGTCGCCGGGGAAATGCATGAGCGAAGCTACTTCCAGAGTTGAGGCCGATCCTCCCGAGCTTGCCGTCTTGCGGCTTGTCACCGGTCATTGGCGCGCAGCCGCGGTGCATGCCGCGACCAGCATCGGCGTTTTTGATGCGATTGCCGATTCCGAGATAGGTGTTGAGGAAGTTGCATCTCGCGTTGGCGCCCACGCGCCTTCTCTATTGCGCCTGCTGCGCGCGCTGTCTTTCACAGGCCTCTTGCGCGAGCCGTCGCCAAAGCGATTTGCGCTCACCGAGGCTGGCCAACTTCTTCGCGCGGATCATCCAGAATCCCTTCGAGCCTATGCTTTGTTTGAGGGCGCCTGGCCGCACTGGCGCAGTTGGGGACAACTCGGCCAAAGCGTGCGCACAGGGGAGTCCGCATATCGCCACCTGTTCGGCAAGAACTTCTACGAATACTGCGCGGGTGATCCCGAGTTCGCCGGATGGTTTGACGAGGCGCTGTCGAAGATGTCGCGCGATCCCGCAGCGTCACTGTGTGACACATACTCATTCAGCGAGGCGCGCGAAGTCGTCGATGTCGGTGGCGGGCTTGGAACCGTTCTCGTCCATATCCTTGAGCGATTCCCGCACCTTCACGGAACGCTATTCGATCTGCCCTCTGTCGCACAATCGGCGCGCGATTTCATTCGTTCGCGAGGAATGGCCGATCGCTGCAGCGTCGTCGAAGGCGACTTTTTCACTTGCATACCCAACGGGGACCTCCTCGTTGCCAAGAACATCCTGCATAACTGGAACGACGATGAAGTTGGGGTGCTTCTGTCGCGAATGCGCGAGGCAGTCACGCCTGATGGGCGTCTGTTATTCGTCACCCTTCTGTTTGACGCTGAAAGAAATTCGGAGTGGATGTACTTCGCCGATCTGGAGATGCTCCACATCGGGGGACGCCAGCGCACGCAACTGGAACTTGAAGGCCTGTTCGCTCGCGCTCGATTGAGGCTGTCAAGTGTGAAAGCTCTCGCGACGGGTCATTTTGCCGTCGAGGCCAGACCCGCCTGAGACCCAATGTCAAAGACGTTTCAGGCATGCCCGATGAAACTGAAACCGGACTCGCCAATCGAAGCGCGGGATTGACAAATATCCTGCCCCGCCGCAGGGGTGTACGAATCACCAAAACCCTCGATAACTATTCCTTCTGCAGCTTTCATTTGCCGGATTAAAGCGGTTCCACAATTCACATGCCCTTTCCGGCATCATGCAAGGCGGCATTTTCTTGAGGAAAATGCCACTTGATAGCGGTGGGTTCGGTGCACAGCAATTGTGGAACCGCTGTAAGCGCGCATCTTCCACTCCGTGAATGAAGACAGAGTTAATTGAGGACACTACGATGACACTCACCGCAAGCATTTCCACGAAGGATTTCCGGCGTCACCGGGGGCCCGTGACGGGAGTCGCCTTGATTCCCGGAACCAACTCGGTTGTGACCTCGGCATACGATGCCGCGGTCGGCCTCTTCAACTTGGATACAAGAGATGTCCACCTGCTTGGCTATCACCGGCATCTTGTCAACCGGATCGTGGTGGATTCGCAGATTCCCAGAGCCGCGTCGTGCTCATCGGATTACACAATTGGCCTCTGGAACTTGGCTACGATGCGCCCGATCCGCACGCTGTTGGGCCATTATGACGATGTCGAAGACTTTGTCTTTATCGACGAGACAAGAGGGGCTTCGGCTTCACGGGATCGCCGTGTTCTGATTTGGGACCTGTCCACGGGAGCAATCCTCCATGTATTGGAAGGGCACGACAAGGACGTTCTGGCGCTGGCTTACCACGACGGGCGGCTCTATTCATCCGGTGATGACATGACCCTGCGCGTGTGGGACGTGAATTCAGGCGCTCCGCTGAAAATGTGGGGGCCGTTTGAAAACGAGACTGATACGTGCGCGTTGGACCCTACCCGTCACCGGGCAGTGTTGGGATGCGACGATGGCCGCCTCCGCATCTTCAACACTCAAACAGGGGTGCTCGAAGCCGATTTGGCGGCGCACCGGTCGGGCGTCAAGAAGGTAGCTGTTTCGCCCTTGACTGGCGACATCCTTTCCGCGGCTTACGATCAGAAGATCATTATCTGGAACGCGGAGTCTCTACAAGCGAAGTTCACCGTCCAGAGTCCGCGCTCGATCTGGGAGCGGTCGTTAACATGGTCGCCGGAGGGAGACCGCATTCTTGGCGGAACCTTCGATGGCACCGTGGTGACGTTCGATGCCCAGGCCCGGCTGGTGAGTGAGATTGGCGATACTGCGCCGAAGCCGGGAAACGCCTGTCTTAACGACATCGCGACCGTGGGCGATGGTGTAATCGCGGTAGTGAGCGACGATGGATTTATTCGCCTCGGCCACCTGACCACGTCAGCTTCAGGCTGGTTGGCGCAAGTGGAGCCGCCTGGCGGCAGGATCCTGATGAATGCGGTTGCGATGTCTTCGGACGGAACGCGGCTGGCTGCTGGATCCCATGATAACAAGTTGCACCTCTATTCCGTGGACGGAACTACCGGCATTCGCCATGACCTCTCTCTAAATCTCCACGAGGGGCCGATCAACAGCTTGCAATTCTGCGAATCACCCGGCTATGAAGGAGATTTGTTTGTGGCCTGTTACAGCGGCGTGATTGCCAGAGTGGGCGCTGACGGCGTTGTTCGAGAACGCATCCGGCTGCATGAAGGAGCGGTAAAATCCCTGCGCTTGCATCCCCGCAAGCCCCTTGGCGTAAGTTGCGGCGCGGACGGTCTCCTGTTGGCATGGAATTTGGATGGAAGTCTGTTGCAACGGTTCGTCGGACACACGGCGATTATTAACGACGTGGACCTTGATCCCTCCGGACAGTTTTTGGCCAGCGTGTCGCGGGACTTTACATTGAAAACCTACGAAGTGTCCAGCGGGAAACTTCTGCAAACCATCGGCCTCGGAAAGCGTTCACTGAAATCGGTGTGCTTCTGGTCGGCAGTCCGGGTTGTAGTTGGGGATTATTGGGGACACGCGATTTCTGTTGACCTCGGTTCGCGGAAGATTGAATCAAGGTCTGTGGCTCGAAACGGAATTAGCGCTGTTAAGCGCAGCGGCGAATTCGTGGTCGCAATCTCCTATGAAGGTTGCGCCCTTCTTCTGGATCCCGTAAGCCTGGCTGAAATGAATCGCGTGACCGCAATGAGCCAGCGGCTGGATGCGCCTTGGGAAGGTTGGGGCGTGGTCGCAGCGGCAAAGGAGGAAGCTTGAGTCCAATACGGCAAACAAACCTGAATGGCGCGGTGACGCCGATTGCACGAAGCGGATCCGCTGAACGATCCACCGCGGCGATCGAACGGGTGCAAGCCGCCTTGTCCTGCCTGCGGGCAGGACAGCCGATCTGCATACTTTCAGGCAAGGAAGGGACCACGAATGGATGGCTCGTGGCGGGAACTGATTCCCACTTGCGCATCTCGGCTGAGTTGCTGCTTCAGCGCGGGCAAGGCCCGTTGTTTCTTGTGCGATCCGGCGAAGAATGGAGCGAAAGCCGAATCGAACCGAATTGGCTTCCGATTGCCAAAATATCTTCTTGTGCGCCAGGTCCGCCCATGGATGCGCGGGAATCGGTGGTGGGCATCGTCTGGGGGATATTGGCAGGCGGTGTCGCCTCCGACGAAGTTCCTGAATGGCTGCAATGCATCAGCCCCCAGCCAGGAGGCGTCCTGCGTCATGTTTCCGTGACTGAGGCGAGTTATGCCCTAGCTTGTAGCATGACCTCCCGGAGTGTGTTGCTCCGGCGCGTTGCCAACGATTCGACGCGGGCGTGTTGCTTCCAGATCCTCGATCTCCTTACCATCCTGGAATATCAGCGAGCGCTGAATCAGCGGACACCTCTTCGTCTACCCGTGGCGGCTCGAATTCCGACGCTTCACGGTGAATTCCGCATGGAGATATTCTCCGAGCCGTGGACAGGACTCGACTATTCCGCATTGATCAAAGGGGATGTTGGCAAGGGCGGTCCTGTCCTTGTGCGTTTGCATTCGGCTTGTTTTACCGGCGACATTGTCGGATCGCTGCGATGTGACTGCGGCGCTCAGGTGGACGCCGCATTGGCTCGAATCACTGAAGAAGGAAGAGGGATTCTGCTGTATCTGCCTCAGGAAGGCCGCGGAATTGGCCTGTACCACAAATTGCAGGCCTATGCGGCACAGGACGCCGGTCTTGATACGGTGGAAGCAAACGAGCATCAAGGGTTGCCCTCGGATCTGCGGGAGTATAGCCAAGCCGCCGGAATCCTCAAGTTGCTGGGCGTGCATGAGGTTCGCCTGCTGACAAACAACCCGCACAAAATTTGCAGCTTGGAGGAGAACGGTATTCGAGTGGTGGAACGTGAGCCCCTGATCATTGAACCGAATCCGGAAAACCTTCGCTACTTGGAAACGAAGCGGACGCGCATGGGCCATCTGCTGATTCCTTAGTGCTGCCTATTTTCTTCGGCGCGCAAACGCAGATCGAGTGGAGTTGCGCGCCGCAATCCGTGGCGATGCCGTTGATATCTCCGGCACTTCGATGCCTACCTCCATTAGGTGGTGGGGTTCGAGCGCCGCTCTCTGTCAAGACCATAACAGTCCGGCACCAGCGCATCTGGCCCGCGATGGACGAAACAGCCCGACACTGACGTGGCCTTGCGGAGGGAGCAAGGGCCTTCAGGCCCATGGATCGAGTTCAATCTGTTCCGGCCTTTAGAGCGAAACCAGAGTTCCTGTGGCCTCGTTCGCCCTGTGCAGGATCGCCGCTCCCTGGGGGTCGCGTCGACTTGAATGCGGCGGCTTCGGGATACACCGACTCTGGTTCCGCTATAGGCCTGGGCTTTTGCATTTTTACGCAGGTTTGCGTTTTGTCTTTGTTTTGTTGGACTTGATTTTTTGTTTCTTCCTAGATCGACAATGGGTTGCAGGGAACGGGCGTACATCGTTTGCGCGGTGAGCATCGCTTGCAACCGCTGAAATCAAGGGGTCATTCCCAGCGAGAAACTGCGCCGATAGACTCCGCGGCCTGACGCTGCGGGAGTACCCAGAAGGGGGTAGCAGACTGAAGGTCTGGGAAATCAGGATGGAGACAGCACATGCTTTGCCCCATTGAGCATTTTTGCATTTGCTATCGACTTCCGTGCCCGATCCATTCCGCGTTTTCCTGCGGAATGGATGGGAGGCCAACAGAATTACGGCCTACACAACTCACGAAAACGCACGAGGAGAGCCGGGCGCAATCGAAAGATGCTCCCGCCGTCTCTAGCTCAGGATGGGAACGCTGGGGCCTTCCACCAGCGGCTTCACCACCGGCACGTCGGTCTTGACGTAGGCGATCTTCCCGGCCGTCAATCTCTTCCTGGGCGATGCGGCAGGGCTTGTTGGACTGGCTGGCGACCAGCGCGTGGGAGCCGCTCTGCAACTGGCGGGCGCGGCGAGCAGCCACCAGAACCTTGCGGTAGTTCGAGTCGAAGTCGGTCTCAATCGTCATCGGTGTCCTCCTCAAAGTCCAATGTCTGCTGGCCGGAGGAGCCAATGATGCCAAAGGCCTCCAGCACGGGTTTCAGCCGTTCCTGCGCGTTGGTCTGGCGGCAGGCCGCGGCCACCTCCAACACCCTGCGCGACCGGTATGCAATGGCTTCGCCGTTGCGGTAGAAACGCTCGGCCAGCACAATCGCCTCCAATTGCGCCACCGCCCGGTCCAGAATGTCGTTGACCAAAATATAGCCGTAGCTCGCGATAATTCTCAATCTCCTTGCTGGCCTCGCTCAGCCGGCGGTAGAGTTCCGCCTCGTTCACCACGCCTTCGGCGCGGCTGCGATTGCGCAGGCGGGTGCGCAGCACCTTGGGGTTGGGCGGCAGAACAAAGATGCTCACCGCCTCGGGCATCGTGGCGCGCACCTGCGCCGCGCCCTGCACGTCGATGTCCAGCAGCAGATCGTGGCCCGCGCGCGCGCGCCTCTTCAAGCGACTGCCGCGCGGTGCCGTAGAGTTGCCGAAGACCTCGGCGTGCTCCAGGAACTCGCCCGCGGCGATCATGCGCTCGAACTCCTCGCGGGTGGTGAAGTGGTATTCGCGCCCGTCCTGCTCTGAGCCGCGCGGAGCCCGCGTGGTCCAGGAGACGGAGAACTCGATCCCGCTCAACTGCTTGCGCACCTCGCTCACCAGCGTGCTCTTGCCCGAGCCCGAGGGCGCCGAAATGATGAAAAGAATTCCTGCCATGATGTGATTGTCCCCTCACGAGTGAAGAAGTGAAAGAGTTAAAAAGTGAACGATGCAGTTGGGGAAGTCGCGAATGAGCCTGACCACTGTTCACTGTCCCCAGTTCACTTTTTCACTTCTTCACTTTTTCACTGCCTCTATTCCACGTTCTGAATCTGTTCGCGGGTCTTTTCGATCTCCGCCTTCATGGCCAGTCCCAGTTCGGTAATCCGGTTCCTTTGCCGCCCACGCCGCCGGTCTTTGAGAGCAGCGTGTTGGCCTCGCGGTTCATCTCCTGCAGCAGAAAATCCAGCTTCTTGCCCACTTCGCCGCCGGCCGCCAGCAACTCGCGGAAGTGGCCGATGTGCGTGGTCATGCGCGCCAGCTCCTCGGCAATGTCGCTGCGCTCCACCAGCACGGCCACTTCCTCCAGCAGGCGCTGGCGATTGAACTCCGGCCCGGTAGCCGCCTCCAGCCGCTGCGTCAGCCGCTCCTGGTAGCGCTGCTCCACCTCGGGCCGCAGCGCGGCCACGCCCTCGGTGGCTTCGGCCAGCCGGTCCAGCGTGGCGTGCAGAATCGCCTCCAGCGACTCGCCTTCGCGCGCGCGCATGAGTCTTCAACTCGTCCAGCAGCGGCCCAATCTCCCGCTGCACGCTTTCGGCCAGCGCGGACAGATCCTCGTCGCCGTTGCCGCGGTTCTCGCTCTGCAGCGCGCCCGGCAGGCGCAGAACGGCATTCAGGTCCGGCTCGCCGTCCAGCCCGTGCTCCTCGCGGGCCGCGGCAAAGGCGGCCAGGTAGCCGGCCACCAGTTCGCGATTGTAGCCGGCCTTCTGCTGGCTGTTGCGATCGACGGAAAGCGTCAGCATCCACGTGGCCGCGGACCAGATTCTCCTTGAGCGCCTGGCGCAGCTCCATCTCCAGCGCGTCCAGGCCCGAGGGCAGGCGCAACTGCACATCGAGAAAGCGGTGATTCACGCTCTTCAGGCTGAGCGTGTAGCTGAGCTGGTCGTGTCACCGCGCACCTGAGCGCGCGCAAACCCGGTCATCGAATAAATCGGCATGTCTTCCTCAGTCCCTAGTCCCTAGTCCGCTTAGTCTCTCAGTCCCTAGTCCCTTAGTCCCTGTTCTTCCGGCACATCCATGAACTGCAATTGATAGAGCCGCTGATAGGTGGGCGAAGTGGTCGAGCAGCTCCTCGTGCGAGCCGATGGCGGTGATGCGGCCGTCTTCCAGCACGGCGATGCGGTTGGCGCGGCGGATGGTGGACAGCCGGTGCGCGATCACCAGCACGGTGCGGTCCTGCATCAGGTTGGCCAGCGCGGCCTGCACCAGCGATTCGCTCTCCGCGTCCAGCGCCGAAGTGGCCTCGTCCAGAATCAGAATCGGCGCGTTCTTCAGGATGGCGCGGGCAATGGCCAGGCGCTGCCGCTCGCCGCCGGAGAGCCGGAAGCCCTTTTCGCCGATCACCGTGTCGTAGCCCTGCGGCATGCGCAGGATGAAGTCGTGGGCCAGGGCGTTGCTGCGCCGCCTCTTCCACCAGCGCGTGCTTCACGTCCGGCTGGCCGTAGGCAATGTTGTTGCGCACCGTGTCGTTGAAGAGAATCGTCTCCTGCGTCACCTGCGCCACCTGGCGGCGCAGCGAGCCCAGCGTCAGGTCGCGCAGGTCGTGGCCGTCGATCAGGATGCGCCCCGAGGTCACATCGAAGAAGCGCGGAATCAGGTTGACCAGCGTCGACTTGCCCGCGCCGCTCGGCCCCACCAGCGCCAGCACCTCGCCGGCTTGCACCTCCAGATCGACGTTGTGCAGAATCTGATGCTCGCCCTCTTCGGTCGAGTAGGAGAAGCCCACATTCTCAAACCGGACTGACTTCTTGAAGCCCTTCAGCGCCGTCGGCGTGCGGCTGCTCCTTCACGTCGTCCTCGGCGTCGAAGAAGCCGAAGATCGACGACGAGGCGCCCATCGCCTGCTGGAAGCTGTTGTAGAAGTAGGCGAACTTGCGCACCGGATCGTAGAGCTTGAAGAGCAGGATGATGAACGCGCCGAAGATGCCCATGGTCATGCTGCCCGTGCAGGATCTCGTTGCGCCCGATGAACAGGAACATGGCGATGGCCATGGCGCCGATCGAGTCCATCAGCGGCGAGCTGATGGACTGAATGCGCACGTTGCGCAGATTGGCGCGGAACAGCCGCCTGGCCGCCTTCTTGAAGCGCAGAATCTCCCACAGCTCGGTGTTGAAGGCCTTCACGATGCGGTTGCCGGTCACCGTTTCATGCAGGATGTTCTGGATCTCGGCCAGCTTGTCCTGGCCGGTGCGCGTGCGCGTGCGCACTTCCCGGCCGATCTTGCGCGCCGAGGTGACGACCACCGGAACGAACAGCAGCAGCGCCCAGCTCAGGTGCCCGCCCAGCTTGATCACGAACACCAGTCCCACCACAAAGGTGAAGAACTGCTGCAGAAACTCGCCGATCACCGAGCTGACGGCAACTTGCACCCGGTCCACGTCGTTGATCAGCGTGGAAAGGATCGTGCCGGTGGCGTGCTTGTGAAAGAAGCTCGACGAGCGGCGCAGCGTGGCTTCGTAGAGGTGATTGCGCAGGTCGGTAATGGTGCCGAAGCCGGCGTAGTTCACCAGGTAGGTGCCCGGTGTAGTCGCAGAGCCCCTTGAGCACCGTGGAGACCACCAGCGCAAAGGCCACCACGTTCCAGGCATTGTGCATGTGCAGGAAATGGGGAACCAGCATCCTCAGATCGAAGTGCCACGGGCTGTGCGGCAACCCCAGCAGGATGGGCCCCTCGGGCGCGTCGGGCCGGAGCACCTGGTCGAAGATGGGCTGGAAGAGCAGGACGCGGAAGGTATCCAGCACGCCCACCATGGCCAGCAGCAACACGCCGGGAACCACTCGAGCGAGTAGGGCAGCCCGTAGCGCAGGAGGCGCAAGAATCGTTTCATGCCGGTTGACCCGCCTGGCGGATGGGAAACTCCATCCCCGTATTGTATCCGGCGCAACTTGCCCGCCTTCACGGAAGTCGTCGTATTCAGGTTAACTATCTGTAAGCATTGACGTTAGTTGATCTTGGCTCACGATACCTTTGATCACCGCATCCATAAACACAAACGGCACAACCATCGGGTCATTGAATCTGAAACGGTATGCCCTAGGCTGACCGTCTCGTTCGAGGACAGGTCCCCTCTTGTCTTGGCAGAATTCGCTCAAATGCGAGTTGAAAGTCGCAATCTCAACGCCACGGTTGAGAATCAGTGAGAGCGGTCCCACCACGGAACTGGGGTTGAAATATCCAAGTTCGTCATTCGATTTGGCCACCGCAACCGCGCAAGCAAGGAGTACCTGACGATACAGGGCATCCTTATGCGAACTATGCGTTGCCTTCGTATGCTTGCCCCTGGCTGATTGTTCAGCCTGCTTTGTCGCCTCTTCTAATGCTCTAAAGACATCGTCCCGCTCGACTCGCCTAGAATAGTTGGTTGTCGCCGCGACTCTAACTGCATTGAGGCCTATTAGATGGGTATAGTGGGGCAACCCCTGGCAGATATGAACCGTCAGATTGGATGCCTCATCTGAGAACTTCACCCCTAAGGCCTTCTCGGCATTCAGGAGGATGATCTTCAGTTCTTCGGGGCTCATGCGTCTCAGGAATACTTGCGAAATCGCGCGAACGATGGAAGCATGATCGGAGATCAGCCGGTCGATGGTCTCTGCGACTCCCACCAACACCACCGTGGAATCGATCCCGAAATCTGAGAGGGCCTTAATCAGATCCGTCGTGGACTTCGACACCTCACTGGAAGCGCGATCGAATTCATCGATGATGAAAACCGAGCCTGGTATATTTGCTAGAACACGACGCACATCGTCAACGCTCAGAGGCTCCTGCAATCCATATGCCTCCAAGAGCGGAACCCTGCCCCTCGCTATCGGCCGCAGACCAGCAGTAGGTCGATCATCTGTCAACGACAACTCACGAAGCAATTTTCCCCAAATAGAAGAGAAACTATCGCCGGTCGTTGTAACAGTCTTGACAATCAGACGTTCAGCGATCTGGCCCTCCGACTTCCCTCTCCGATCAAGAACCTGAATTGTAGGGCTAAGCACATTTGCCAGGGAGGTCTTTCCGACTCCGCGTTCGCCGTAAATGACAACGTGCAGCCCAGGCTGGTTTACGGCATCCGCAACAGCTGTGAGCTCGTTCCAACGGCCAGCAAACAGCTCTTTGGAGGTAATGGGAGTCCGGGGTCGAAAGACTTTCGCGGCTTCTGCAACGAGGACTGTCGATTCCTCGTAGGTCAGCCCCGTGTTCAGAGGGTCGTTCATGTTCACAGTATACTGCGAACTTGTCCCAGTAGAGACCATATTTATCCAAGTACCCTCCTTTCCATTCCTCCGATCTCTCCGGTTGGGTTCGCAATTGCCAGGACGTCGTTTTGGAGGATGCAGGGTGTTGACCGGACTCTGCCGTGCGGCGGGCGAGGATCGGCGATACGAGCCTGCCCTTTCTCCACCCCATTTGCCGATAATTACCGCTCTGTGGCGCACACTAGCAGATAGGGAGAGATGGGCTGAGAAACCTCGCACCGGCTCCAACGGTCGCGAGAATAACAACGAACCCCACCCCCTCCCCCCTCGGGAGGTGCCGTCTCATTCGCCCATGTATCCGTAACCGCGCAGGAATGAGCAGGTTGCAAAAAACCGACCCGCTAGCGGATCGGCAAAAAACCTTGCCATTTCGTGTCGGTTTCGTGCCGTTTTAAGCCGGTTTCGGGCACGAAACAGCACGTTTTTGGCCCTAAATTGCCACTTTAATACCCCTTCAGCTCCACCATCGCCTTGAGGATCGTCTCCGGCTGGGGCAGGATGGCGTCCTCCAGCATCGGCTGGTAGGCCACAAACGTGTCCATGGCGCCGATGCGCTTCACCGGCGCGTCCAGATCGTCGAAAAGTTCATCGCCGATGCGCGCCGCGATCTCCGCGCCGTAGCCCCAGCTCAGCATGTCCTCGTGGGCCACGATCACGCGGCTGGTCTTGCGCACCGAGGTCGCGATGGCCTCCCAGTCGTAGGGGCTCAGCGTGCGCAGGTCGATCATCTCGACCTCGATGCCGTGCTCCCGCTGCGCCCGCTCGCGCGGCCTGCAGGGCCCGCGGCACCAGCGCGCCGTAGGTCACCAGCGTGACATGCGTGCCCGGCCTGACGATCTTGGCCTTGCCAAAGGGAATGGCGAACTCCGGCCCCGGATAAGGCGCGCGCCCGTAGGTCTCGCGATAGAGCCGCTTGTGCTCCAGGAACAGCACCGGGTCGTCGCAGCGAATGGCGGTGCGCAGCAGCCCGTTGGCGTCCAGCGCGTTCGACGGGAAAACCACCCGCAGCCCAGGAATATGCGTGAAGATGCTCTCGCCCGACTGCGAGTGATAGATGGAGCCGCCGGTCAGGTAGCCGCCGATGGGCACGCGGATCACCGCCGGCGCGGCCCAAACGCCGTGAGAGCGCCAGCGCATCAGCGCCAGCTCATTGTGGATCTGGTGCATGGCGGGCCAGATGTAATCGAAGAACTGAATCTCCACCACCGGCTTCATGCCGCGCGCGGCGTAGCCCACGGCCCGGCCCACGATATTGGCCTCGGCCAGCGGCGAGTTGAAGACGCGCTCCGAGCCGAACTCCGTCTGCAGCCCGGCGGTCAGCTTGAAGACGCCGCCCTTGCCCTTGACCTCGCTGAGCGCGTCCTCGCGGCTGGCGTCGGCCACGTCTTCGCCGTAAACCACAATGCGCGGATCGCGGCGCATCTCGTCGTGCAGGCAGGCGTTGATCAGGTCGGCCATGGTGCGCGCGCCGCTGCCCTTTCCGCTGGCCGACTTGCCCCGGATGCGACCCCGCGGCCTCCGCCTGCTCGGTGGCAAACGCGGAGCTGGTGGGGTCCAGGTCTTCGGAGTAGACGTGCGCGGTAATCCCCTCCACCTTCGGCAGCGGCGCCTGCAAGGCGCGATCGGCGGCCTCGGCGGCCTCGCGGTCGGCAGCCTGTTCCAGCGCGTTGATCTGCTCTTCGGTCAGGATGCCCTCGCGCAGCAGGCGCATCTGCATCTTGGTCAATGGGTCGCGCAGTGCGTCGGCCTCGCGCTCGGCGGCGGAGCGGTAGAGCTTGTCGTCGTCAGAGAGCGAGTGGGAGTAGGCCCGGACGCAATGGCCGTGGACAAACGCCGGCCCCTTGCCCGCGCGGCAATGCGCCGCGGCGGCCTGAAAGGCGCGCAGGCAGGCCTCCGGGTCGGTGCCGTCCACCTCGGCAAAGTGGAAGTTGGGGAAGTTGGCCACCAGCCGCGAGATGTTGCCGCCGGGCGTGTTCACCTCGACCGGCGTCGCTGATGGCGTAGCCGTTGTCTTCCACGCAGAAGATGACGGGCAGCTTCTGGTTGGAGGCGGTGTTCATCGCCTCCCAGAACTCGCCCTGCGAGGTGGAACCCTCGCCCAGCGAGGTGAAGACCACTTCGTCGCCGTGAAACTTCACATCGCGGAAGGCGCGGTAGTCGCCTGCCGCTTTCGCCGCTGCCTCGGGATGGCGGCTGAAGTAGCGGCCGGCCTCGGCGCAGCCCACGGCGTGCAGCAGTTGCGTGCTGGTGGAGGAAGACGTGCTGACGATGTTGCAGTGGACGGCTGCTCCAGTGGGTGGGCATCTGCCGGCCGCCGCTGGCCGGATCGGTGGCCGCGCCCACGGCCTGCAGCATCATCTCGGCGGGCGTGAACGCCCAGCGCCAGGCACAGTGCGCGATCGCGATAGTAAGGGAAAAACCAGTCGTAGCCGGGGCGCAGGGCCAGCGCCGCGCCCACTTGCAGCGCCTCGTGGCCGGCGCCGGAGATCTGGAAGAAGATCTTCTGCTGGCGCTTGAGCAGGATTTCGCGGTCGTCCACGCAGCGGGAAAGGTACATCAGCCGGTAGATTTCGACCATCCGCCGAGGGTCAAGGCCGTTGCTGGCCGACAGGGTCTCTGAAGCGCTGGAAACTGCAAGGTCCATTCCCGTCACTCTCCAAAAAAATGATCTTTCGATGGCGCTTTATTAGGGGGGCTTTCTTGCAAATCCAGCCTTGATTGTAGCAATCCTTGCTTGCCTGGGTGTGCGCGACGATCCACCATGCGGTTCGATCCCAGAATGAGGCGACTACCGAGTGGGGATGATGATGGGTGAAAGCCACGCGGGGCCGCTCCGCACCGAGGTGCTCATCTTCTCTTTCACATTGTGCGCCAGCTTTTCAATCTCGGCTACCTTTCTCAATTGCTCCGCGGACGAGCCGGAACTCGCGCCACACTCGGCATTCAGTTCCCGCGCCAGAATCAGCAGCTTCCTGGCGTCAGCCACCAGCGACTTCTGGCGTTCTGCGTTGAGCAGGCGCAACTGCCTTTCCCCTTGAAAAGGATCCGGCGGATCAAGATCAACCCCTGCGCGAGCCCCTTGCGAGCCCATCTGGCGCATGATCGACTGCTGCGAATCCTGCAACAGCGAACCGTACTGCGCGCCGCCCGGTAACGCCAGCAACAGCAGCAGCAGCAGCCACCTGGCGCGACGCAATCTGCCTCTGGCCGGCCGGCTCATGGAGCGGCCTGGAGACACTGTCTGCGCCTCATCCTCGGCGAATCCTTCGCAAAGCGCTTTCATGCTCTGCACTCCGGTCCCTTCAGCTTCCACCCACCGTGAGCTTCATCTTTTCCTTCACCAAGTGGGCCAACCTCTCAATTGCGTCCGCCTTGCGGATCACATTCAGCGAGAGGGTGTCCTTGTTGGTCTTGTCCACTTCTGTCTTCAATTCGGTGGCCAGTTTCAGCAACAGGGCGCTGTCCTCGGCGATCTGCTTCTTGCGCTCGGTGTTGGCCGCCTCAAAGTTCTGCTTTTTCGCCTGTTGGTCGCGCATCCGGGCCTGGGCGTTGGCGTCGGGCAGTTGGTTGGCCACGGAGTTTGAAAGGGATCTGTCAGGGCTGCCTCTGGGTGCCAGCGTATCTTGCCCTGTCTGCGCGGCGCCCGTCAAGGCTGCCATGGCCGCGCAACAGACCAGGACCCGGACCCAAGGCCGGGGTCTGGACGATCCGGCCTGCCTGGAGACGACCTCTCCGGTTGGGTGGACTGGATTCTTCCCAAGCTGCATGGGAAACCTCCTGCGCTCTACCTCTTCGATTCCTGTCACCCCCGATAGGTTGCGGCCGGAACTTGAGGAATTGAGTTTCTGCCTTTCCTGCGCACAGTCTAGTCTAGAAAGAGGAGACTTGGGATGCATCCTTTCATGCTGGCTATCAGAACGGGGTTGTTTGCCGAGGGCCGATTCCTGGGCAAGGTATTGGACGAGTGGGCCGACGATGCCCAGGAGTTCATCCACAGCAAGCTGCCCCACCTTCTCCTGGTTGCCCTTATCGCCTTTCTCCTGAACCGTTTGCTGGGCATCATTACGTCTCGCATGATTCGGGTAGCGGAGCAGCATGCGGGCAGTGCGGTGCGCATTTCGCAGGTCAAAACCCTGGCTGGGGTCATCCGCACCACCGGCCTGGCGATCATCTCTCTGATCGCCGGCTTGCAGATCCTGGACGCCCTGGGAGTCAACCTGGCGCCGCTGCTGGCCTCGGCCGGAGTGGCCGGAATCGCCATCGGACTGGCCGCGCAAAATATCGTCAAGGACGTGCTCAACGGTATCCTCATCCTGGTCGAAGATCAGTTCAACGTGGGAGACACGGTCCGCGTGGCCGGATTGGCTGGAACCGTGGAAGCCATGACCCTGCGCAAGACCACGGTCCGGGACGCCGACGGAACCCTCTACGTCATTCCCAACTCCCAGATCGCCACCGTAGCCAACCTCAGCGTCGGGTACTCCGTGGCCACGGTCAACGTCAGCGTGGACTTCTGCGCCCCTCCCGACACTGTGATGGAGTTGCTGAGGGGCATCGCTCTGGAAATCCGAAACAGCGAAGAGTTTCGCGATGTTTTTGTGGCCGATCCGCAAATCCTGGGCCTGGACGCGGTCAGAGGCTCAGAAGTCATCTTCCCGGTTGTCTTCAAGACCCTGGCGACCAAACAGTACGCGCCGGTGCGGGAGTTCCGCCGCCGCGTTCGCCTGGCCCTGGAGGAGCACCATCTCTTGCCCGGAGACCCCAACCGCGTCTTCACCACATTCCTTGACAAGGTAACAAAAGGGCGCAGGCGCGCCACTCAAGAAACCGCGCTGGAACATGACCCCACCCTGATAAGACCGTCCGATGGCAGTCCGTTCAGCGGCGAATAGGCCCCTCCGGCAGCGCCGTAGGCGCAGTGATTCTCTCTCGTTGGTAGAGTGGGGAATCGCGGGGAGTTGACGGAGGGAGCGTGGAGCTTCAGCCCCACGAAGCCGACGCGAGTTTTGCTGGCCTTCAGGCCCGGGCCTGAAGGCCGAATGATTCTATCGCTTAATCAGGGGACTGAGTTCCCCTGCTCCCTCCGTTCTATTCCTCCCTCTACACAAATTGGAGAGCTGCCTTCGCGCGGTTTCGATTCAACAGTTGCCAATTTGAGATCGTGCAAGGGGTCACTTTCTTGAGAAAAACGCCACTCGGCATCGGCTTTCATTTAGGAGCTGAATCCAAACCGCTGTAGCCCCGCGCTTCAGCGCGAGGTGGGTGCAAACAACAATACACTCGGAGTCCCATAGGGACGGCGCTCATCCCCCGCGCCCGATGGACAAGGCGATCAGATGCGCGGGCCCTGAGACTCGGATGCCTTTGAATAGCCGTCTTCCAGTTTGCTCGACTTTCTGAAAACCACCCGGTTGCGCCCCGCGGCTTTGGCTTCATAAAGGGCCACGTCGACAAAGGCAAGCAACGACTCCACGCTCCTGGGACCCTGGGATGGATCGAATACCGTGGCGCCCATGCTACAGGTGATCTTGAAGTCTCTTCCCAGGGCGCTTACCTTGAGATTCGAAATCGAGGCATGAAGGCTGGCGAGTCTCTGCCCGGTGGCTTCTTCGGGAATCTCGCTCACAATCAGCAGGAACTCTTCTCCGCCATAGCGGCCTGCATGGTCGTAAGCGCGGATGGCGGTCAGCACGGCTGAGGCGAAACTGCGCAGCGCCTCATCCCCCGCCAGATGCCCGTGGGCATCGTTGATCCGCTTGAAGTGATCCAGATCCACGAGCGCCACCACCAGTGTCTTCCGCTCCCGCTGGGCGCGCTCCATCTCTGCTTCCAGGGCGCTCAGCACAGCCACCCGATTCAACAGTCCCGTCAGCCCGTCGTGTGTGGCCTGAATCTGCAACAGTTTCCGGCTGGCTTCCAATTCCTGCGTGCGCTCTTGCACCAGGCGCTCCAGTTCCTTTGCCCGTTGCCGCACCTGCCGCGCAAAAAGGAAGGCTGTGGCGGCCACCAGCAGCAGCATCGCCAAAACGCATAGAGTGAAGAACCACCACGCTCGCCACCAGGGTGGAAGTATCCTTATTTCAGCCTTGACCACGTTGGAGCAGGATTGGAGCCCCGGATTGCAGGCCATCGCCATGAAGGTGTAGCGCCCGGGAGAGAGCTTTGAAAAAGTGGCAATCCCATTTTGCGTGTCGATCCAGTCCTGCTGCAGCCCTACCATCCAGATCTTGAGGTTCAGCTCGCTTCGGTTGCGCGCTGCGGGAGATGAGACCAGGAAGTGAAGCGGCGTGCCGGGCCACGGCAAAGTGATTTCCGCAGCCCCCGTGTAGAGATCGCTTCCGTGGCGAATCTCCGCGATGGTGACCGACAGCGGAGTTGAATCGAAAATATGCTCGGGATGCATCAGGTGAGCCACTCCGCCGCTGGTACCCACCCACAGCGATCCATCGGGCCCCTCGCGCAGCGCGCTCTGATTGACATCGTTCCAGATCAGGCCGGACTCCTGCGTCAGGTGGCGCCAGCTATGGCCGCTCCACACCACCAGGCCGGAGTCGGTTCCCACCCAAACCCACCCCCGCCGGTCCGCGAGAATTGCCAGAGGAGCCAGGGAGCGCAACTCCGGGGGAAGATCCAGGCGAGTGGCCTGCAGGCGATCGCTGCCCGCCGAAAGCCGCCAGACGCCGTCCTGGTCGCCGGCGATCCACAACCCGCCATTTGGGGCGCAGGAAATGCCAAGCAAGTCCCCGCGGAGCGCGGGTAGCCCGTCGATCGCCGGCTGATCCCAATGGCCGTTCACCCCGCGCACGAGCCGGTTATTCGACAAGAGCCAGACGGCGCCAGACGGCGCCACACAGGCCGACTGGACCCTGGTCTTCTCTCCAAGCAGAGCATCCAGGGCTGCGATACGGCGTGGAACGGAGCGCGACGCCCCGGCAGCGCGCAGATAAATTCCCTGAGTGGTGGCAAAAAGCACCTGGCCGGTAGAATCCGGCAGGGCAAGGGAGATCCTGTTGCCAAGCCTGGCCGTCTGCTCCGTTTGCCCTGTCCGCGGATCGATGTGCAGGACGGAACCGGAAAATGTACTTGCCCACAGAGAGCCATCCGGCTCATAGCCCATGGAACCTACTTGTCCGTATGTCCACCTGGAGCCATGAAACAGCGGGCCGGAAGCACCGCTGTGCGGGACAATCCAGGCTGGCCCCTTGTCGGTCCCGACAAAAACCTTCTCCAGGCGCGAAACCACAAGCGCCCAGACTGACGCGGAAGGAAGGCCCTGCTCATTGCCCCAACCCTCCCAGTCTTCATAGCCCGCCCAGTTGTATACTCCGTCCCCGCGGCTGCCCAGCCACAGATCGCCCGCTCCGTCGAAGGCCATGCCCGCGATGTGGCTGGAGTGCAGCAACCCGTTCGCCTGCCCTATCGTCTGCCAGCCGGTTCCATTCCAGCGGGCGACCCCGTCTTCCGCAGGCGCCAGTACCCGGCCCTCGCGGTCTTCAATCAGCGGAGCATGACCGTAGACGTTTTCAAGATCCGAGCCGGGGATGCCGCGGTCCACAAAACGCAAGGTGCCAAGAGGAAGAGCGGCCAGGTGCCTCTGGCCCGCGGCCCAAAGCGTACCAGCCCGGTCCATGAGCACCGCCTGCCATTCATCCGCCAAAAGTCCCTGGTCTTTTCCCCAGCAAACCACCGCGCCGTCGCGCAATTGGCCGGCATTGACGGTTTCCCCATCCAGCCACGTGCAGAGCTCTGCGCCGCATCCAATCCAGGCGCGCGAACCACTGGTTGTGGGGTTCACCACGCTCACGCTGGCAACCTGGCCCAAACCTGGGTTGGCGGCCACCTGGCGATCTGAGAACACCGGCCGAAAGCTGAGCATCCTGCCGCCGCCATCGTGCTTCAACCGGTAGAGCCGATGGTCATTCACCACCAGCAGATGCCGGGCATCTTCAACGGCAATGCGGTGTGATCCCAGAAAGTGAATCGGCTCCCGCCCTGCGGGAAGGAACCGCTGCCCGTCCCAATGGTATAGATTTTCCGATGTAGTAACCCAGACGGTGCCCGCCGAATCGGCAACCACATCCTGAATGTCGAGTTCGGCTATGCCCTGCTCGCGGCCAAACCGCTCAAACGTCGAACCCAGAAAGCGATAGACCCCATTCTCCGTCGCCGCCCACAAAAAGCCCTCGCGATCCCGCGCCAGCCCTTTGACCGCAAGGTTTTTCAGTCCTTCGGCCTGCCGATAGGCGCGGAAGACATACTGCTGGGCCTGCAAGGTCGCTGAAAACGCCAGCAGACACACAAGGGCCCGAATTGGATGCAGTCGCAGCAAGGCCAACCTTTAATAGAATACGAACACGCGTAATCCCCTTATCGGCAGACCGAGGAGAGAATTGGATTCTGCAATGAGCAATCCATTCTATTGGCGATTGCAAGCACCGTTTTGGATCATGTTCGGGGATGGTCTTTCGCCTGCGGAAACAGGCGCAGGAGTCCTAAATCTGGAAGGCCCGCTCCAGGCTCTCCAGCAGGACCTCGGAATCGACGACCGGCGGCATGCAGGTACGGCCGCGGCACACCAGAGCCCACGCGGCGGCCCCCGCAGGCGCGGGAACCTGAAGCAGGGTCTCGGCCAAACCCTCTGGAATGCCCCCGGGAACCATCCGATGCGGCGCTATGCGCATCACAGTCTTGTTGACTGCGAAACGGGCCACGGCCAGAGCCTCAAGGCGAGCGGCTTCAGGTCCCCAGCCCACAACCGCCACCTGCACCGGGTCCAGAAGGAGCCGCTCCAGTGCCAGTCCATAGCTGCCAGCGTAAAGGCCAAAGTGCTCCACAATCCCGGCAAAGGAACCCAGCGTATCTTCGGCGATCTCGCCGTACCCTCGGCCTCCGCGCAAGGTCTCCAGGCGAAGCAAAGCCGCGGCGGCCGTGGGATTGCCGGCCGGCGTCGGCGTGTCCTGCAGCGGCTTGCGCCGGGCCCCCAGAGCGCCCAGCGGCGCAACCCCATCTTGGGGAGCGGCAGAGTCGTAAAAAGCCCCGGCGGTCCGGTCGTAAAAGCGTTCGATCATGGCATCGGCCACTTTGATCGCCGCATCGTAAAACTTCATCTCTCCACTCGCGAACCATGCGTCGATGCAGGCATGCACCGTGAAGGCATAGTCGTCCAGCATCCCGGGCGCCTTCGCGGACGGCTTCACTTCCAGCGGATAGGCGATCACATGGCTCAGCGTCCCAGCGCCGTCCCAGGCTTCGGCCAGCAGCCGCTCCAGGGTGCGCAGCGCAAAAGCCCGCGCGCCGTCCAGGCGCAGCACCCGCGCGGCCTCCAGGTACGCTGTCACGGCCATCGCATTCCAGCCGGTGTAGAGAGTGCGGTCAATGAACGGCGTTGGCCGCTTGCCGCGCGCTTCCAGCAGTTTCGCCCGCGCCGAGTCCAAAACCACGCGCAGTTCTTCCACCGTGCGGCCGGTCAATTTAGCCATGTCCTCCATCCTGTGTTTCAAATGGAGTACGTTCTTGGCCGGGTTGTGCTGCATATCGCCCAGTTCGCCGATGTCCCAATAGAGAAGCGCCAGGTCCAGATCCGCGGCAGAGAGTCCAGCCGGCTCCAACGCTGCCCGCGCCTCGGCCAAAGTCCAGGTAAAGTAATCCCCGTCGTCGTCCAGGTTGATGTCGGCGTCCTGCGAAGCGTAAAAGCCGCCGCGCTCGCGATCCGTCATGCAGGCATCCAGCCAGCCCACGATCTCCACCGCGGTGGTCTTGAAATCTTCCCGCACAAAACTCTGAAAGCCATGCACATAGTTGCGCAGCAGCTCGGTGTTGTCGTAGAGCATCTTCTCGAAGTGCGGCACCACCCAGCGCTCGTCCACGCTGTAGCGGTGAAAACCGCCGGCCAACTGGTCATAGACGCCGCCGCGGGCCATCTTCTCCAGCGTGGTAATAAATGCCTCGCGCGCCTGCTCGTTGTCGCGGTTCATGGCCACTTCCAGCAGCAGGTCCAGCACGCCGGAATGGGGAAACTTGGGCTGCGACCCGAATCCGCCATTGCGCGGATCGAACTGCGCCAGAGCCGATCCGGCAATCTTGTCCACCAGGGCCAGCGCAAAGTTCCGCGCCGCGGCCTGAGAAGCTCTCGTTGTGCTCGATGGCGGCCATCACGCTCGAAGCAGACTCCAGCGCCTCGTCGCGCCGCTCTCGCCAGACTTGAGCCATGGTCTCAAGAACCCGCTTGAAGCCTGGACGCCCGTATCGGTCCTCGGGAGGAAAATAGGTGCCGCCAAAGTACGGCCGTCCGTCAGAAGTGAGAAACGCGGTGAGCGGCCAGCCGCCCTGGCCGCCGATGGCCGCAACCGCCGCCTGATAGCGCGCATCCACATCGGGCCGCTCGTCGCGATCCACCTTCACGGCCACAAAAAGCCGGTTGATCCGCTCGGCCATCTCCGGGCTTTCGTAGGACTCGCGGTCCATCACATGGCACCAGTGGCACCACACCGCCCCAATGTCCAGCAGGATAGGCTTGTCTTCCGCCTGGGCGCGCGCAAAGGCTTCTTCGCCCCAGGGATGCCAGAGCACCGGCTGATGCATGGCAGACCGCAGATACGAGGAGGCAGCGTTCTCCAGCAAGTTTGTGACGGCGGGCGTAGGGATGGCGTCCTCCTGCTATTGTCTTGAGTCTTAAATTCATAGCACAATTGCGGATGTCATTCTGAGTGAACGGGCCCCCGGACCTATTTCAGCTCGGGGGTGGTGAGCGAAGAATCCGCCTTCTCCCTCTCCGATATCTGAACCTTCGTCTCAGGACCCCAGGTGTTGAGGAAACCCCGGTTATGCCCAGTGCTGTACGCCCCATCCTTGGCACGTTCTTGCCTTTGTGCCAAGGGTGGGAGACCAAAACCCTTCACCAGCCTCGTCGCGGTTAGCTCTTGGCCAGTTCCGTCTCGATAGCCGCCACCAATGCGGGCGCGTCCGGTGTGGTGTCAGGCGCAAAGCGCTCCACCACTTCGCCCGAGCGGCTGACCAGGAACTTCTCGAAGTTCCACAAAATCTCCGGCTCGGGGTTGGGCTCGATGCCGTAGCCCTTCAGCTTCTCTCTCCACGGCACCTCGGAGACGTTGACCGCCTTTGGCTGCGCCGCGACCAATGCCTTATAGAGCGGGTGCTTCTCTTCGCCGACCACGGTGATCTTGTCGTACATGGGGAAGTCCACGCCGAAGTTCGTAGTGCAGAAGCTCTGAATCTCGTCGTTGGTGCCCGGCTCCTGCTGCTTGAAGTCGTTGGCGGGAAAGCCGGCCACAACCAGCCCTTTGCCGCCGTATTGCTTGTAGAGCTTTTCCAGGCCCTCGTACTGCGGAGTCAAGCCGCATTTTGAAGCCACGTTGACCACCAGCAGAACCTTGCCCTTGTACTCGCCCAGCGATGCGTCCGCACCGGTAATCTTCTTCACCGGGATGTCATAGATCGATGCACTCATGAATTCTCCTCCTGGCCTCCGCGGTCATCTCGCCGCAAACCAGTTCGTACTCCTATAGATGCAGCACAGAGCCAGTCGATGCAGGGGGGCAGGCGAATTTCAATGCGGCAGGGTGCGCGCGTCTTGGAGACAACCACGCGCTCGTGCCGCCCGGTCTTGTTGCGCATCTTGACTCGCTTCGATGAGTTGCGCCAGCACGCCAGATCTGAGTAAGGCAGGTTTTGAAAGGGCACGGCTTTAGAGGCTGCGAGGGAACGCCTTCTGGAAGGCAAGAATCGTCAGGGCACGACTTTAGTCGTGCCGTAAGTAGCTGCAAAATCAAGAGGGGCATTAGCCCCTGATGGACGTTTTTCGAGGCTTTCGCATGTTCTTCTGGTTTTTTCCCAGCCTCTCTAGTCGTGGCTCCACGGGCCTGCGGCCCACCCAAGGGCACGAAAACGGCGCGGAGGCATTCGCCCCGGAGGGGCCGAGGGATAATAGCCCAGGACCGGGGTCCCCAACGACGGGTCATTGTCGTTGGGGTGGAGGACCGGGGTCCCCAACGACGGGTCATTGTCGTTGGGGTGGAGGACAAGCGAAGCGCAGTCCTGGGAAAGGCCGACAAAATGGACCCAAAGCCCCGTAGGGACGCCCGAAACGCCGCCCCGGCAAAGCCGGAATTTGCTCCCTGTTGAACGAAATCTGCTTCCCTCCGTTCCGCTGGAAAACACGGAATGAATGAGGTGCAGATGTCGGTAGCAAAAGCAAAGATCCTCTAATTGAGCCGTCCAAGAACCCTGTGCAACTGCCGCGCCGTCGCGGCCAATGCCGCCAGACCCGCGCCCCACGCCGCAAAAACCAGATTCACCGCCCAGCCAGGTGCTTCCCCCACGCGTTTCAAAAGAAATGGCAGGAAATTCCACGTGGTGATATGAACGTAGTCCCACGGGTCCCAGCGCATCGCATCGGTATTCATGCCCCATGCCTCCATCTTTCCCAACGCGAAGGCCGCCATGTTCTCAAGCCGCAGGCCAATCACAAAGGTTGGATGGCCGAAGGTCTCCATCTGGTAGATCTCCAGCGGCAACCAGAAGGCCAGAGAGGCAATCTGCACCACGGCGCCCATTCCCATCAGCGCCACGCCAGCCAGCCAAACCGGCCTGGCCATCGCGCTGCGGTGCCGCAGCAATAACGGAACGGCAAGCAGCGCCGCCAGCTCCACCGTTGTGGATACGTACCGGTCTCCCCAGGCAAAGTCGCCCGCCCAGGCAAAGTACCGTGCGTAAAAGCTGAGATAGGCCGCCAGCAAGACAAACAGGGCTACGATGTAGGCCTTCACCGAAGGGCTGAATCTTCGCCAGGTAACCAGGCAAAGCAAAACGGTCAGCACCAGCAGCGGATCGAAGAGGAAGATCGACTTCTCCGGGGCGAAAAGTGCGCCGAGAAAGCCGGTGTGGAACGGACAACTGAAGGGATAGTTGGCGGGCAGCGACGGGTCGCGCTGTTTCGCTTCCAGGGTAACAAGACCGATGTAGGTGTTGAAGAACGATCCGAAACGGTAGAACTGGTACAAGCGGTCAAGCAACCCGAAGGCCGCGTAGACAGGCAACGCCGTGGCCAGGTAGCTGCGCAAGCGCAGCCAGAACCCGCGGCCCCGGTTGCCCTCGAACCACAGTACAAGAACGACAAAGAGGATCCCCGCCAGCAGGTCCATTCCCGTGGTCAGACGCGTCAGCAAATTCAACCCGAAGGCGCTCGATCCAATCAGCAGGGCGCGGCGGCTGCCGTTCTGCAGCCATTCGTACTGATACGAGAGACCGGTGAGCGTGAGCAGAAAGATGTAGTTGTTCTCCTGCAGGTTCTGCGTGTAATGCAGGTGGGTGGTAAGAAGCAGAAGAGCCAGTGAGCCGGCAACCGCCTGTTTGATTCCAAAGGTCAATTGCCTCAGGAACCGGAAGCAGATCAGCGCGGTCAGCACGGTGAGCAGAATACTCGTGGTGGTGCTGACAAAGATATTGTCCACACACGGGTCGGCGCCGCCGTACTCGGCGAAAATGGGAAGCTTGGCCAGGCCTGTTCCCACGACATCCGCCGGGAACATCAGCAGCGATTGGCCGATGCCGAACCAGCTCTGCAGCCTGCCTCCACGCCCATGCACACCGAACTCGGGATACTCGTTGGGAAAAACGGCCGGCTCCCCCGTCCACCAGGAATGTGCGGACTGGAGCCTGTGCTGCGTGTCAGAGGTGCCCAGCTCTCCCGATTGCACGCTGAAGGCAACCAGGCCCGCGACAAGCGCCAGCAGGAAGAGCGGATCGCGGAACCAGCCGCGCATGCGAAAGATCGTTGTTTGCATCGGGAAGTCTTGTTACCGGCCGCGTGAAATTCAGCCAGCTTTCTTTTCAATATAGTTGAAACGGCGAGTCTTCAGGAGCAGGCGAGTACTTCACCTGCGCGCATGGCGCTGATTTCGGCATGTGTCGCGTCGGCGGCGGCGCGGCGATCGGAGTAGATCTGCGGCTCGCCAAACGTAACCTCCGCTGAAAAGCCGGGAGTGCCCAGCGCTTTCAACAGGTGGGGCACGAACTCTACGTCGCCATACCAGCACAACTCCCGCTCCTCCACGCCCCCATCGATCGTGTACCGGACCGCCGCCGCCGTAACGGGGATTCCGGCAGAAGTTGCCGGATCGATAAGCCGGGGATGAAAGGGAAGCACTTCGCTGCCGTCGGTGCTGGTCCCCTCGGGAAACAGAAGCACCGGAATCGAAAGTTTGAGCCGCTCGCTCATTTGATCGGCCACCGACATAGAGCTGGCATGACTGGAACGGTCCAGGAAAATCGTTCCGCCAATGCGCGCAGCCTTGCCAAAGAACGGCCAGCCGTCGATCTCCATCTTGGCCACAAAGAAGCAGGGCATGGCCGCAGACAGAATCAGAACGTCCAGATAGCTGAGGTGGTTTGAAACTACCAGGCCGCGGGTTGGCGGCTGGCCTTCCACGCTGTAGTGAATCCCCAGGCCGTTCAGAATTCCCAGGCAAGAGGCCTGCACCCACTGGGCGCGCCGCTCCATGGTGAGTGGCCCGCGGACGCGCAACGCCCAGTATCTGAAAATGCACATCAAGAGAGCAAATGCCAGCGCCACAGCGCGCCGGAAAGCGCGAAAGCTCATGTCGTCAGGGGCGCAAGAAAACGATGCCGCGCCGCGGAAGAGATAGACCTGAGATCGAGCAGCGTTAGAAAGTCGATGGTGCCGAACTCGCGGTCCCACGCCGGTGGGCCGCAGATGCGCGCGCCGATGGCCAAATAGGTCTTCAGCAGCTTGGGTATCTGGGGCGAAACGGAGGCCGGATGCGGCAACGACGTGCCATCAGGACAGGGCAACGGCTGTGCGTGTGCGCCCTCCTGCTCGCTGGGACAGGCATACCTGGCCGTCGGCTCAGTCGCAAACTCGGCTGACACCCTGAATCGATCGAGCTGGCCATATACCTGCCAGCCCTCCGCCGGGTCTTTCGAGTTCAACGATGAGCAACCGATCAAGTAGCGCAAGCCCATATCGTTAGCATACTGCGCGATCCCCCTCCACAACAAGGTCAGCACCTCCGGTGTGCGATGCTCCCGGTCAATCGAGGCCCGGCCCAGCTCCAGAATGTCCCTGCGAAGCGGCTCATAGGGCGCAAAACTGAATTCCTGCTCGGAGTAGTAGCCCCGATGCCGCTCCGCAGTGACCCCGGACTGCATCCGGTAGGTCCCCACAATGCGCCTGTCGGTCTTGTCTTCCACCAGCAGATGCTCGCAGTGGAGATCGAAGCGGTCGGTATCCAGACCCGTCTGGTATGAAGCTTCAAGCCCCTCGCCCAACTCGATATTGAAGACCTTGAAGCGAAGGCGGCAAACCGCATCGCGGTCTTCTGCGCTCTCCGCAAGCCGCAGCCGGTAACGGCCCACCTCAGCATGAATCGCCGGCCGGGACGGTGGCAGCGGCAGGGATGGAAGATGCGTGGGAAAGCTAAGTTCCACCAGAGAGGAGGAACCCATGGCCATTTTGAGCGGAAACTTCTGCCGACCTTGCGCGATCACAGGTGCAGTATCCGCCGGGCCGTGTAAATGGACGGTCAAGCGGATGAGAATACCGTGCAAATAATGTATTCAATTTGTTACCCGGCATCCACAAATAGGCTTTCCAGAGCACGATTCCATGGTGCCCTTCGTAATCGTCCAGCTCTGGCCGCCACATCCTCTCAGCGCTTTGTGCCGAAACAGCCTGTGGTGAAAGTCAAGCTTTGAAAGGGCACGACTTCAGCCGCGCCGCAAATGCAACTCAAGAGGATGCGGAAAATCCAGGTGCGGAGGGAGGCGGGAGTTTTAACCTCCGCGTAAAGCCAACAGGATCAATTGGGCTTTAGCCCTGGAGGATCGTTTTTTCGCCTTTTTCGCCTGCCATTCGGGGTTTTTCCGCAGCCTCTAAAGTCGCGCCTGACACAAAGCCGATCAATCGAGGATGCCTTTGTCCCTAGTCCCCAGCCCCTATTCCCTATTCCCTAATGCCTAATCCCTATTCCCCGGCTCGTAGTTCAAGCTCTGCCCCAGCCAGCGCTCGACTTCCGCGACAGGCATGGCCTTGCGCGCAGCGTAGTCGGCCACCTGGTCTCGCCCGATCTTGCCGAGCGAGAAATAGCGCGACTCCGGATGCGCGAAGTAGAGCCCGCTCACGCTCGATCCCGGCCACATCGCAAACGACTCGGTTATCTGCATTCCTGTGTTCTCTTCGACATCGAGCAAGCTCCACAGCGCGCCCTTCTCGGTGTGATCCGGGCAGGCAGGGTAGCCCGCCGCCGGCCGAATACCGCGATATTTTTCCTGGATCAGATCGGCGCTGCTTAAACCCTCTTCGCGACCGTAGCCCCACTCGTCGCGTACCTGTTTATGCAGGCACTCGGCGAAGGCTTCGGCAAGTCGATCCGCAATCGCCTCCGCCATGATCGCGTTGTAGTCGTCATGCTGCGCGCGGAATCCGTCGCATAATTCCTTTAGTCCGATGCCGCTGGTCACCGCGAAGGCCCCGATGTGATCGGCTAAGCCTGTCTCCTTTGGCGCAACAAAATCCGCAAGCGAGCGGCAGGGCTCGCTGCCTTCCCTATGCGCTTGCTGGCGAAGGAAGTGGAGGCGCGTGAGCACCGTTGCGCGCGTCTCGTCTGTATACAGTTCCACATCGTCGCCCACGGCGCTGGCTGGAAAGAACCCGTAGACGCCGCGCGCCTGAATCAGCTTTTCGTCAATGATGCGATCCAGCAGCGCATTGGCTTCGGCAAAGATCTGCCGCGCCTGCGCGCCCTGCTTTTCGTCATCGAGAATGCGAGGATAAACGCCCTTCAATTCCCATGCGTGAAAGAACGGCGTCCAGTCGATGAACGTGCGCAGCGTGGCAAGAGGAAAGTCTTCGAGCACGCGCTCGCCGGTAAACGGGGGCGTGGGCAGGTCTTCCGCGCGCCATTCGATGGGAGTGCGCCGTGAGCGTGCTTCTGCAAGCGAAACCAGCTTGGGCCGCGGCGAAGCGTGCGCCTTGCGCAGAGCCTCGTAATCCGCGCGATGCTGCGCAACAAACGCCTCCTTGCCGTCTTCGCTCAGCAAGCTCGTCGTCACTGGCACGGCGCGGCTGGCATCGAGCACATGCACCACCGGCTCGCTATAGTGCGGCGCAATCTTCACGGCGGTGTGCGCGCGGCTCGTCGTTGCTCCACCGACGAGCAGCGGAAGTTTGAAGCCCTGGCGCTCCATCTCGCGGGCCACATGCACCATCTCGTCGAGTGACGGTGTGATCAGGCCGCTGAGGCCGATCAAGTCAGCTTTCTCTGCTTTGGCGCGTTCGAGAATCTTCTCGCACGGAACCATCACGCCCATGTCGATGACCTCGTAGTTGTTGCAGGCCAGCACCACACCGACAATGTTCTTGCCGATGTCATGTACATCGCCCTTGACCGTAGCCAGCACGATCTTGCCCTGTGCTTTGACCACCTGCCCGGCAGCAGCCATCGCGGCCTTCTCGGCCTCCATGAACGGCGTCAGGTGCGCCACGGCCTTCTTCATTACGCGGGCGCTCTTGACCACTTGCGGCAGGAACATCTTGCCGGCGCCGAACAGATCGCCCACCACGCCCATGCCGTCCATCAGCGGGCCTTCAATGACCGCCAGCGGGCGGCCCAGCTTCAGGCGCGCTTCCTCGGTGTCGATTTCGATGTAGGCATCGATGCCTTTCACCAGCGCGTGCGAAAGCCGCTCCTCGACCGTGCCGCCGCGCCACTCCTCAGCCTTCTTCTCGCTCACAACGGTGCCCGTGCCCGCGGCCTTCAGCGCCTCGCCGAACTCCACCAGGCGTTCCGTCGCATCCGCGCGGCGATTGAGCAGCACGTCTTCAACAAGCGTCTTCAGCTCCGGCTCGATCTCCTCATACACTTCGAGCATTCCGGCATTCACAATGCCCATGTCCATGCCCGCCGCAATGGCGTGATAGAGAAACGCCGAGTGCATCGCCTCGCGCACTTTGTTGTTGCCGCGAAAGCTGAACGAGATGTTCGAGACGCCACCGCTCACCTTGGCGTGCGGCAGATTCGTCTTGATCCAGCGCGTGGCATTGATAAAGTCCAGCGCGTAATTGTTGTGTTCCTCCATGCCGGTGGCGACGGTGAGCACGTTGGGATCGAAAATGATGTCTTCAGGCGCAAAGCCGACTTCGACAAGTATGTTGTAAGCGCGCTCGCAGATGCGAATCTTCTCTTCGTAGGTCGCGGCCTGGCCCTGCTCGTCGAAGGCCATCACCACCGCCGCTGCGCCATATTTCAACACGGCAGCCGCGCGCTGGCGAAACTTCTCTTCGCCTTCCTTCAAGGAGATCGAGTTGACGATGCCCTTCCCCTGCAGGCACTTCAGCCCGGCCTCGATCACTTCCCAGTTCGAGGAGTCCACCATGAAGGGAACCTTGGCCACTTCGGGCTCGCTGGCCAGCAACTGCAAAAAGCGCGTCATGGCCGCGACGCCGTCGATCATTCCCTCGTCCATGCAGATGTCGATGACGTTGGCGCCGTTCTCCACCTGCTGCCGCGCGACGCTCACTGCTTCTTCGTATTTACCTTCCTTGATCAGCCGTGCAAACTTGGGCGAACCAGCCACGTTGGTTCGCTCGCCGATCATGATGAAGCTCCCGATCTGCTGCGTGAAGGGCTGCGATCCCGACAGGCGAAGCGGCTTGGTCTCGGTCTCCGGGGCTAAAGCCCGCGATGGCTCCGCTGGCTCAATGCGGGGGTTAAAACCCCCGCCTCCCTCCGCATCGCGTTCCGCAGTTGGCGCTGGCCACAGTCGGCGCGGGGGCTTTCCGTCGAGCGCTTTGGCGATAGCCGCGATGTGCTCGGGCGTGTTGCCGCAGCAGCCGCCGGCAATGTTGATCAGCCCGCCCCGCGCAAAGTCGCCCAGATAACGCGCCATGTCGCTCGGGCCCAGATCGAATCCGGTCGCTGAGAGCGGATTCGGCAACCCGGCATTGGGATAGCACGAGATGGCCGTATTCGACTTCTCTGCAAGTTCGGCCAGGAAAGGGTACATCAGATCGGGACCAAGCGAGCAGTTGAGCCCCACCGACAACGGATGCACGTGCTCGACCGCGTTCCAGAAGGCCTCGATGGTTTGCGCGGAGATCATGGTCTCGCCGCCGCGTCCCACGGCGGCGGAAATCATTACGGGCAATTCCTTGCCATCCTGATCGAAGACCTCGCGGAGGGCCACCAGCGCCGCCTTGGCGTTCAACGAGTCGAAGATGGTCTCCACCAGCAGCAGATCCGCACCGCCGGCAATCAGCGCCCGCGCCTGCTGCGCGTAGGCGGCTTTGACCTGGTCGAAGGTGCACACGCGGAAGCCCGCATCGTCGGCATCCGGCGAGTTGGAGAGAGACACGGTCAGCGGCCCCAACGCCCCAGCGACAAAACGCGGACGCCCCGTCGCGTTGGCTACTCGGTCGGCCCACTCCCGGCACTGCCGCGCCGAGGTCTCGTTAATCTCCCAGGCCAATTCCTTGAGGAATGGATCGTCGACGATCTTCTGGTAGAACTCCGGATCTTTCCTGCCGCCGCGCTCCCGCGGATCGTCTACAAAGAACTCGCTCTGCGTGATGCTGGTGGCGCCGAAGGTGTTGGTCTCGATGATGTCCGCACCGGCATCGAGAAACCGCCGGTGGATGTCGCAGATCATCTTTGGCTGCGTCAGGCTGAACAGATCGCCGTTGTTCTTCAGGTCCTTGGTCGAGTTCTTGAAGCGCTCGCCGCGGATATCCGCCTCCGTCATCCCGTAGGTGCGGATCGTGGTGCCCATCGCACCATCGATGATGGCGATTCGGTTCTCGAAGATCTTCTGAAGCGGATGTTCGTGGGCTTTGATCATGTTTTTCCTGATGTTCTCAATCGGATCAATTATGGCGTCTGAAAGCGTCGCCACGGGTTGGTGTTCGGGCTTCAATGCAATGAGCAGGCTGCGCGCCACTCCAGTTCTCAGAGATGAATCGCTAAAACCAATCCTCGGTATATCAACGCAAGGAAAGCGCCTTCCCCCTTTAGGATATATGGTTTAGGGATTCGCACATGAAAAACAGGCCTGACTGAGGCGGGAGGTGGGGAATCGGCGCGACCGAGCCGCAATAGCAAAGCCACCACGGTCTCGTAGAAGCCCATACCGATTATACGAAATATGATATAGTTCCCCTGTGAAAGAGCAAGCGCAGATTCACTGGGTGGGAGATGCGAAAGAAGTCCTGAGCGCTTTTCCGCAGGAAGTGAAAGGCGTCTTCGGTTATTCCCTGCGCAGGCTGCAAAAGGGGCTGTTGCCCGATTGCGACGCGCGCCGGATGGAGTCGGTGGGAAAGGGCGTCTGGGAACTGAAAACCTCCGACGAACGAACGTGGTATCGGGTGATTTACTTAACCAGAATCGGCGATGCGCTTTACATTCTGCATGCTTTTGAGAAGAGCAGCCGGAAGACGGACCAGCGAGACCTTGAGGTTGCCAAATCCCGTCTGAAATTGGTTTTGGCGCAGTTGAGAACCGCAAAGGAGGAAGGCGATGGCCAGGAAGATTAGCGCAGTGACGCATGTGACGAAGGGCGATGTACTGGACGATCTCGGTTTCTCGCGCTCCGAGGCAACGGCGCTGAAGTTCAAGGCCGACCTGCTCGACGCCATCCGCGCCGAGATCGAGCGCCGGAGCTATACCCAACGGCAACTGGTAAGCATCCTCGACGAACATCAACCTGCGGTAAGCAACCTTATTCGGGGCAGAATCAACCAGGTGAGCATCGAGAAACTGCTTCGCTATGCAGACCGCCTGGGGATGCGCGCGCGCCTGAAGGTGCTGCCAGCGCTGAGGGCGGTCAGCGCAGCTTGAGGAGTGACATATGCAAGAGTCGCTCGACCCCCCCACGCCGCTGACCGCCGATGAGATCGCAGAACTTGCCGACAAAGGCGAGGATATTTCCCGCTTTTTCACCGGGAAAGGCAAGATGATGCCGCCCATTCAGCGGGTCATCGTGGACTTTGCGCTGCCTATGATCCAGGAACTCGATGAAGCGGCCAGAAACCTGAATATCAGCCGCCAAGCCGTGATCAAGACATTGCTTCGCCATGTGCTGGACCAGCAGCATCTGGAACGGAAGGTGAGATGAATTCCCTGCTCATTGGAATCTATCCTTGCTGACTCCGTGGGCCTCTCTCGGGCGTGGATGAGCGGCGGCAGTGGAACGAAATCTGGGTGCAAGTTCGGTACCCGAGGATCTATACGGAACCGGCAGCCAGGTTCGATGGAACCCGGCTGCCTGAGGTTGGAGGATACTTGCCCTTTTACTTGCCCTGGCAACAATCGCCGGAGCATCCATCTTTGCAGCAATCGCCGCACATATCCTTGCAGCAAGAGGAGCAGGCGGCCTTCAGTGACTTGAATTGCGAAGTCTGTGCGAAAGCAGTGGTGGCGACGACGAGGGCGAAGACGAGAACAACGATTTTACGCATGATGCATTTCTCCTTGGGGTTGAAAGCAAAAAACATCCAGCTTCTATGGCCCAGGGCCGAAGAAGCGTTTCATTGGCTTTTCAATCGGGAGAAATCTAGATCCGGATAACCCGCAGAAGAATGTGCCGCTCGGGTCCTGAAGAGGTGTCTGGAGGCCGTAGCAGGAGGTCGGGATGGTTGCCTTGAAGAACAGCCTCCGGCAGGATAAAGAGCAGAGCGCTCAAGAGCCTGTGCTTCTGGGATGCACCCGGCTGTGCAGGGGATTGCGCCAGGGTCTGTTGACAGCAGTCATACTGGCAGGGTGCTATCGCTAACTGGTTTGACATCGGGCAATCCGCACCCATGGAACTCATGGACATAGGACAGTCCGTATCGCACGGAGCGCCGGATGAGCCGTTTGCAGCGCATACCGCCGCAGAGAATGACGGCCGCGCCACAAGTAGCAGCATCAGTCCTATGGCGCCAATTTGGAAGAGCTTTTTCATTCCTTGCCCTGAATCCTCGCACGAACGGCTCATGAAACCTGTGATTCAAATCACATGCTCAGAGTTTACCTCAAATGGATTTGAGATTCCAAAACGCTCCCTGGCAGGTTACTTCGCCGTCAGCGCCGCGACCGGCACCAGCATATCTTCCTTGCGCATCACCAGGTTGGTGGCGTTCAGCGTGGCCAGCTCGAAGCCGTGGCCGTGGGTGATGGCGTCGGTGGGGCAGGCCTCGACGCAGTAGCCGCAGAAGATGCAGCGGTTGTAGTCGATGTTGTAGACCTTGGCGTAGCGCTCGGAGGAGGAGATGCGCACCTCCTCGGTGTTCTCCGCGGCCTCGATATAGATGCAATTCGAGGGGCAGGCCGCGGCGCACAGGAAGCAGGCCACGCACTTCTCCAGGCCGTTTTCGTCGCGCTGCAAGACGTGCGCGCCGCGGTAGCGCTGCTCCAGGACCGCTCCGCGCAGGGGGCCGTCGCCGTCGGGGTAGTTTTCCACCTGCGAGGGCTCCAGCATCTCCCCGAAGGTGATGCTCATGCCCTTGGCGATGGCGGCGATGTTGCCCACGATCGACATGACGCCAGTATACGATGGATTCCGGAGGAATTCAGGATGCGGAATGGTGTTTGCACTCTAGTTGTTGTGTTGGCGTTGGGAACGGTATCGGCGGCAGCTCAGGCTCCGGCGCCGAGCCAGCCGCAACCCATGCCCATGAGCGGCATGGCGCCCATGGCTATGGGGATGCACCACGACATGGAAATGGACCCCTGCAAGCCCATGGCCATGGGCAACATGGCCGGCATGGACATGAGCCAGCACAAGGACATGGACATGTCCAAGGACAAGGCCATGGACATGGGCAAGATGGGCGCCATGAAAGAGCCCCCGCCGCCCACCGGCCCGCTGAAAGTAGCGTTCGGCGCAAACTCCGCCGAGTGGACCCCGGCCGCCCTGGCCGCCCTGCCCCACACCACCCTGACCGTGTTCAATGTCCATGCCAACGCCTGCCAGACCTACACCGGCGTGCCGCTGATGGATCTGCTCATCAAGCTGGGTGTGCCCAGCAAGCAGCATGGCAAGGATTTGCGGCTCTACGTGGTGGCCGAAGGGTCTGACGGCTACAAGGCGGTTTACTCCGTGGCAGAAGTCAACCCCGACGTGCACGACGGCACAGTCCTCGTCGCCGACACCCTGGACGGCAAGGCCCTTCCCGGCGCTGAGCAATTTCAGCTTGTTGCCAAGGGAGACAAGCGCCCCGCCCGCTGGGTGCGCGCACTGGTGTCCATCCGGGTGCTGACAGCGGAATGATGCTCTTTCTCTGCAACGATTGAAGCAATACGCCCCACGGCCGCTCGTCTCTCCGTGGGGCGCTCAGAGTGTCGCCGAAGACACCCCGTCTCATCCCCCGGCGATGGCGCCGAGAATCAGCAGCGGCTCGCTGCCCGCAGCCACCGCCGCTGGCAGTTCCGCGTCTACCGGCTGGTGCGACCAATCTTCTTCACAGGCAAAGAAGCGCAGGAAAGCCCGCCTCTGCCCTGTTTCATAGTCCCGTATGGTGCCCCGCAGCATAGGATAGCGTGCTTCCAGCGCGTCCAGCACCCTGCGCACCGTCGCCGGCCCAGCCACGATCAGCGCCAGTTCCCCATCCACGCCAGCCAGGTTGCGCAAGTGGTAAGGCAGAATCACGCGGATCGTCTGCGGAGCAGCACTTTCGCTCATGGCAGCGTCTGCACCTCCACCGACAGAACCGAGGGCAAGTCGCGGACGATAGGGGCCCAATTGTCGCCGGAGTCGGCGGAGGCGTAGACCTGGCCGCCGGTCGTACCGAAGTAGACGCCGCACTCGTCCAGCCGGTCCACGGCCATGGCGTCGCGCAGCACATTCACGTAGCAGTCCTGCTGCGGCAACCCGCTGGTCAGCGGCTCCCAGTCGTTGCCCCCCGTGCGGCTGCGGTAGACCCTCAGCTTGCCCTCCGGTGGAAAATGCTCCGAGTCGCTCTTGATGGGCACCACGTAGAGGGTCTCCGGCTGGTGAGCATGGACATCGATGCAGAAGCCAAAGTCGGTGGGCAGGTTGCCGCTGACCTCCTGCCAGCTTTCGCCGGCATTGTCGGAACGCATCACGTCCCAATGTTTCTGCATGAACAGGACATTGGGGCGGGAGGGGTGCAACGCCACATGATGAACGCAATGGCCAACCTCAGCGGTGGGGTTGGGCATCATGCCTGAGACCAGGCCCTTGTTGATGGGCTTCCAGGACTCTCCTCCATCGTCGCTGCGGAAGGCGCCCGCGGCAGAGATGGCAATGTAGATGCGGCCCGGGTTGGTGGGATCCAGAAGGATGGTGTGCAGACACATGCCGCCCGCGCCGGGCTGCCATTGGGGCCCGGTTTCGTTCTTGCGCAAGCCGGAGAGTTCCTCCCAAGTCGTTCCGCCGTCGGTGCTCTGGAAGAGGGCTGCGTCTTCAACTCCGGCGTAGACGTGGTCCGGATCGCTCAGCGAGGGCTCAAGGTGCCAGACACGCTTGAACTCCCAGGGATGCGCCGTGCCGTCGTACCACTGGTGGGTGCCGGGAACGCCGTCGTAAGTGAACTTGTTCCCCACTGGGGCCCAGGTGACACCTCCGTCGTTGGAGCGCTGCATGGTTTGGCCGAACCAGCCGCTGGACTGCGAGGCGTAGAGGCGGTTGGGGTCCGCCTGGGAGCCTTTGAGGTGGTAGATCTCCCAACCGGCAAAGAAGGGGCCGCTGACCTGCCAATCGCGGCGTTTCCCGTCCGAGTTGAGGATGAAGGCGCCCTTTTTGGTTCCCACAAGAACGCGCACTGAGCTCATCGATAGGCCTCCTGCGGTCCGCGCGCGCAGTTTGGGGAAAAGCGGCGGTCCGTTTTGCGATTTTGCCCAGGAATCCGCACAAATGGCAAGCAGATTCTTCTGGAATTCTTTGCCGCGCTGTTTCCGCTTGGCGCTCAGTTTTGCCAGGCCACCGCCGCTGCGCCAATGCCGCTGGATGGAACGGTATAACTGTGATTCGCTCCGCTCTCCCAGGTCACCGAGCCGTCGCCGTGCAACACCAGGAATTTGAATTGAAGTGAGCTTCCCGCCGGCACGCCAACCGTCAGCAGGCCATTCCCCTGCGAAGGAGTGAGAACCGGCCCGCTTGCGTCATTCCAGGTGGTCGCCCAGTTGCCCAGTTCCGCCACGTTGCCTGTGAGCAGAACGACATCTCCGCCTGACAGCGCGGGGACTCCACTGACGCTGAAGTTCACGGCTATCAACGCTCCCGAACTCACCGTAAACGGCGCAGCGTTTGAACGAGCGGCTCCCTGGGTCACCGCAACCTGGGCGGCTCCCGGCCCAATCGCCGGAACCACCGCGGCGATCTGCCCATCGCTCCAGTTCGCCGCCGTCGCTGCCATCGCAACGGTGCCCACGGTAAAGGTCACGGTTCCCGGCGCCGCGCCGAAGCCCGCCCCGCCTATGGTTACCGTCGCGCCCGCATTCGCCACCCGCGGCGTCACGCTGCCGATAAATGGCGCCACCGGCTGGTTCGCAACCCAGACGGACACACTTCGATGCGGGAGGCTGAAGTTTGTTACCGGATTGTTGCTCCCGGCCGTCCCGGTCACCACGATTCCCGTTCCCCCCATGGTCTGCGCCAGATAATCCGAATAACTCCCCGGCGGCAGGTAGCTAAAAAGCCCTGAGATCGCCTGGTCGTTGGCCGCGCTCTTGTTGATCGCCACCAGCACCACGTTCGCGCCGAGTTTTCGCTCGTAAATATACACGTCGTCGTTGATCCAACGCTGCTGCATCGAGCCATACGCCACGGCGGGGTTGGCCGCGCGCAGCGCCGCCAGATATTGCACCAGCAGCACCGCATCGTTGGCGCTGAAACTGGCCATTGCATTGCGGTCGTAGGGGTCTGCCCCTGCGTTGGTGTCGTTGTGCAGAAACTGCTCGTCGCCGTAGTAGAGCACCGGCACGCCGCGGCACGTGAACAGGAAGCTGATGGCCTGCTTCACCGCCATCCGGTCTGCGCCCATTGACTGGATCCGTGCGTTGTCGTGGTTGTCGAAGAAGGTCACCAGGTCGTTGGGTTGTGCAAATGCCCTGGCGGCTCCTCCTTGCTGGCCCGCATCCTCCAGCGTCAGTTCGTTGTCGATCTCCGTAAAGCTCTTGTTGCTGCCAAACACATCCACCAGCGGGTAATAGAGCGGATAGTCCAGCAGGTTCATTCCGCTGGCATTGGAGAACTTCACCGAGTCCGCATACAACGGATCCCCTGATCCCTCCATCCACTCGCCAAACAGGAAGGGCCTCGCGACGGCGGTCGGCAGATTCGCCGGGGCCGGCCAGTTCGCTACCGTATTCTCCAGGGTGTACTCCCAGCCCCAGTTCACATGCTTGACTGCGTCGAAGCGGAAGCCGTCCGCGCCGTGCACCAGGAACTGGGTCACCGCACCCTTCAGATACTGATCCACCCATGGATTCGTCTGGTCCAGATCAGCGAGCCCGACCAGCGTGTCGTACTGCAACTGGTAGCGGTCTTCGAAGTTGGCAATGTTCGGCGTGTGGTGAAAGTAAGGTGCCGCGCCGGTGTCGCTGCTGTAGTCCGTGACTTTTGTCCCATTGCTGTAGAGCGCGCCATCTTCTCCCACGCCTATGGGGCTGGTGTGATTGGCCACGAAATCCACAATGACCCGGATCCCGGCTGCGTGCGCCCCTGCCACCAGGTTGTCGAAGGCAGCCCAACTGTTTGCGGCATCGCCAAAGTGTTCCTCGATCCGCGTCATATCCCTCGGCCAGTACCCGTGATAGGGAGCGTTGCCTCCACTGACCCCGAGGTTGACGTTATCGACTGGCGGGGAGATCCAGATGGCCGCCACGCCCATGGCTTTCAAATACCCGATCTTCCGCTGGATGCCGGCCAGGTCCCCGCCCCAGTACAACTGCCAGTTTGAAGGGCTCGTGAACCCTTTCGGGTCGAACAGACCCGCGCTCTGCGGCGGGTTGTCGTTCGACGGATCTCCATTGAAGAACCGGTCGGTCACGATCTGGTAGACGAATCCCCGATGAAGATCCGAGACCGTTCCCATGGCCGGAGCGGGCGGAAAGTGGATGGTGTAGCTGGCTTGGGCCACGCCGCCGTCGGTGTAGCCCGCCGCCTGCGCCATCGCCTTGACCGTCTGCGAGGTAGCTACGGGGATCGGCGCCGTATAGCGCGCGGAAGACGCCGTGGGCGTGGTACCGTCGGTGGTGTAGTAGAGGCTTGCGCCCGCCGTGGAGTCGGAAAGAACCACGCTTTGCAATGTGGTGTATGTTCCCGTACTCACAGACAGCGCAGGAGCCGTCGCCTGCGGTGCAACCGATTGTTGAGCGCTCGGGCCGCTCCCGCCGCATCCCGCGGCCAACGCCGCGTTCAGACACACCCCCGCCAAAGCCAAGGCAACCCTGGAACTTCTGTTTGACATTGCGCATCTCCTCGAATGAAACAAGCGGAACAAGTGACAACGCAACCATCCTATGCCTCCCGGCCAGCCCGCAAAAGCGCAATCTGCTGCCCAGTCGTCTTGGCGGGCCAGCGCGCATGGTTCCCTGCCTTTGCAGCGAGTGAGTAGCTACGGATAAGCCGGAGGCCCTATGGTTGGTGGCCCCTCAAAGGGGCCTGTGGAGAGGCGCTCCAGACCGGTAACAGTTCGTAGCCCGCGCCGTAGGCGCAATGTTCGTTAGCCCAGCGCTTCAGCGCTGGGTCAGCGCAAACAATACCGTCGGAGTCCCGTAGGGACGCCGCCCAAGTTCCGCGCCCGCAAATCGTCTCGCCGGAAGACCGTAAAAACACAGACCGGCACCCACTCCCGGAAATGTCAGTACTTCTACCGCCAATCCGGCAAAGACGGGGGGTCTCCCAATTGACAGGACACTTTCACGCTTGCCCCTCCGATGCTCTAGACTCAAATCTGGACCCCAGATGATGAAGTTTTTTGGCAGCAAAAAAGACGCGCCGGCCCCTGCGCCCCAGGTACAGGGCGAGGCAGGCGAAACGCAGACCCCCAAGCCCGGTTTCTTCGACCGCATGAAGCAGGCGGTGGCCCGCACCCGCGAGACCCTGTCTTCCAAGATCGAAAACATTGTCGCGCTCACCCGCACGGTAGACGAAGCGGCCCTTGAAGACCTGGAAACCGCGCTGCTGACGAGCGATCTGGGCGTGCAAACCACCAACGACATTCTGGAGGCGCTGCGCGACCGGGCCCGCCATCAAGCCATAGAAGGCGGAGAGGAGCTGCGCTCGCTGCTCAAGGCGCAGTTGCAGGCCATTCTTGAGGCTCCGCGGACAGCGGCGCCCGCTCTGGAAGCGCCTCCCCGAGTCACCTTCCTGGTAGGCGTCAACGGCACCGGCAAAACTACCTCGGCGGGCAAGCTGGCCGCGTGGTATCGCGCGCAGCAGAAGACCGTGCTGCTCTGCGCGGCAGACACCTTCCGCGCGGCGGCCATTGAGCAATTGGAAGTGTGGGCCTCGCGCTCCGGCGTGGAGATGATCAAGACGCGCCACGGAGGCGATCCGGCGGCTGTGCTCTACGACGCGGCCATGGCCGCCAAGGCGCGCCACATCGACGAGTTGATTGTGGATACCGCCGGCCGCCTGCACACCAAGACCGGCCTCATGGACGAACTGGACAAGATGCGCCGCACCGCGGCCAGGCTGATTCCCGGCGCGCCGCACGAAGTGCTGCTGGTGATGGACGCCACCACCGGCCAGAACGGCTTGCAGCAAGCGCGGCTCTTCACGCAAGCCGCCGGAGTCACCGGCATCGTGCTCACCAAGCTGGACGGCACCGCCAAGGGCGGCATCGCCGTGGCTATTGCGCGCGAGCTGAATCTGCCCGTCCGCTTCGCCGGCGTAGGCGAGCAGATGGGCGACCTGCTGGAGTTTTCCCCCGCCGAGTTCGTGGATTCACTGTTGGGCTAGCACGGAAGAACTGTAGAAGAAGGCCCCGCTGTTTAGTGCGGACCCAGGAATGATCGCCGAGCACCTGCAATACGATGTCGCAATCTCCTCTCTTCTCCAAGATATTGATTTGGCGACCGCACTGAACAACAAACTTAGGGAAGAACTCGAAGTATTTTCACCAACCCTGCACTCAACTTAACTCCGCCGATGGCCGATAGTCCAATGGACGGCTCTCTGCAGCAGGAATCGCTTCTCTCCTGGCCCCTTGACCTGCTGGAGACATTTCTCCCGGCGATTTCATGTCAAACCTGATGTCGATGGGCAACAGACAGCGTGCGCCCCTTCTGGAAGGGAGACAAGCCTTGCGCCCTCGGCAAGAGCTCGAATTCCCCGAGTACGAACAAAGAAAGGACTATATTGAGAATGTCATTCATGGTCTGGAACGACAAGTTGAGCGTGGGGGTCAAGGTAATCGATGACGACCACAAAATATTATTGGGGATGGCCAACAAGCTTTGGGACGCCATTATTGCTCAAGGCGGGAGACAGGCGCTCGAAGAGATTCTCGATCAATTGGTAGATTACACAACCTTCCACTTTGCCCGGGAGGAGGAGTTGTTCGCCTACACCGCCTATCCCGGCGCAGCGAGGCACAAAAAGGAACACGACGATCTGACGAAGCAAGTCTTGGAGATCCAGGAAAGGTACAGGAATGGCGCACCCGCGCTGACACTGGAAGTTATGAGCTTTCTGAAGGATTGGCTCTACGATCACATTCTTGATTCCGACGGCAAATTCGGGCCGCATTTCAACGCCAAAGGAGTCCGCTAAATCAGGGCTGATCCATCGACCTCCGTCCTGGTTGAGCTTCACCTCAGAGAGAAGTCCATTCGTCCGAAGGGGCGGTAGGAGCGGACAGTAGCCATGGGCTAACCGAACATCCTTGGTTCTCCCTTATCATTATCTCTAAAGGACCAGGCTCTAAGCTGCATTTCAGAGATCCTCTTGGCCACGAGCCGTGACTTGAGCGATAAGCGCTATCTTTAGAGGTGGGTGTTTCCGCTGGCCACATCTGAACACGCAGCCTCTTGAAATCCCCCCTAAGATAGAAGAATTTCCTCGCAACTCAGCACAAGTCTGCCGAATCGCACCCTTCTTAACCCCGCGGATTCAGTCCTAACTGTGAAGGTTGAAGCTCTTACCGAGCCTTCACTTGCAGACCTTCTCAACTGGGTTGAAGACTGTAGGCTATGCTTCCACTTCGTTTCGGGCCTGATCGCTCGCAGGCAAATGTCTCGATTCAACGTCAACACTTGCCTCTCCGCTTTCAACGTACGGTCATGTTGTTGCTGCTGGCAGCATTCATGCCCCTGGCCATGTTCTCCCAGATGGTCTCTCCTGAAATCGACCGCCAGCCGGGCCCATTTTCCTATTTCAGCAAGCCGACGGACGAGTTAGGCGTGATGTACGCGCCCTCAGGTACAGAGGTTACACCGGAGGGATACCTGTACACCGGATTCGGCGAATTGATGTTCTTCGTTGGGCCGGATCAGACGCCTGTCTCCGCGCGCATCAGAACCCTTGAAGACGGCTACTTGCCGGTGCTCTCTTACACGATCACGCACCTTGGAACCGAGTACCAATTCACCCTGTTCTCAGCCTCGCTCGGCAAGGCGGGGTCGTCGGGTCCAGTGGTTAACTTCGTGCGTGTTACGGTTAAGAATTCAAGTCGCCATCCACGGGCAGCCTTCCTGACAACCGCGGTGCGCTACCAAGCCGAACAAACAACCGAGACTCCAACGGGCGACAACCGGTTTCGCCGTCCGATTGAAGCAACCGGGATCGGGCAGTTCCATCAACCGGGCGAGGCCTTCAGCAGGAATTGGGTCTACAGTTGCGCAGACAATGCTTTCCTGCGCGATGGCCGCGCTCTCTACCTGTTTCCCCGGCAGCCGGCGCCGAAGCTTTCGCTCACTTTGCGGAGTCATTACAACCGCGTGCATTCACTTGCCGCCACAAGACTGGACATCGAGCCCACGACACCAACAAGCGCGGCCGCTTACACTGTGATGCTGGCTCCCGGCGAGAGCCGGTCGCTTGATTTCAAGATGCCCCTTGAGCCAATCCAGCCTGGAACGCCGGAGTTCGAAGCAGTCGACACTGCGCGCTTCGAAGATGCCCACCAGACGGTAGTCCGGCTTTGGCGTGATGTGGTTCGCCGCGGCATGGCGATCCAGGTACCGGAAGCAAAGGTCACTGACACATTCCGCGCGAGCCTTGTCTACGATCTGCTGGCCCTGAATGTCGTCGACGATCAGACTGTGCAAACCGTGAATCAGTTTCAATATCACCGCTTCTACCTTCGAGACTCGGCGGATTTTGTGCGCATGTACGACGCCACCGGGTATAGCGACATTGCCGCGCAGGTGCTCAGCCTGTTCCCGTCCCGTCAAGCGGCAGACGGAAACTTCCTTTCGCAACAGGGCCAGTACGATGGCTGGGGAGAGGCTCTGTGGGCCTTCGGCGAGCACTATCGACGAACGCACGATCTCCATTTCGCCGAAAGTGTCTATCCGCTGGTTGTGCGCGCCGTCGACTGGCTGGCAAGGGCGCGGGCCGCAGACCCGCTGCATATCATGCCGATGAGCGATGTGAAAGACAACGAATACGTCGCAGCACACTTGACCGGCTATAACTTTCTCGCTCTGGACGGACTTAAGTCGGCCATAGAGTTGGCGCAGGCAACCGGTCACGAAAATGAAGCTCAGCGCTTTCAGAAGGAGTATGAAGACTACCGGGCCAGCTTCTTCAAGTTGCTCGATCAGGTGGCCGCCAACAATGGCGGGTATATTCCTCCATCTCTTGACGGAGGCGCTTGGAAAGGAACCGACTGGGGAAACCTGCTTTCAGTGACGCCCGAACCGGTGCTCGATGCGCACGACCCGCGCGTAACGGCGACTCTCCGCGAAGTGCAGGCACGCTATCAAGAGGGAGTGGCCACGTACGCGGAGCCTGACGACGGTCAGTTCCTGCATCACTACCTGACCGTCAAGAACACACTAACGGAACTCGTGCGCGGCGATCAGGACCAGGCCATTCGCGAATTTTACGCGGAATTGCTTCATACCAGCTCGACACATGCGGGATTCGAGTACGCAATTCGCCCATGGGGATCGCGCGACTTTGAAGGAAACATTGCACCGCACGGCTGGTTCGCCGCCGACTATAGAAATTTGCTGCGCAACATGATGGTGCGCGAAGAAGGAGATACGCTGCATTTGCTCTCGGCCGTCTCGCCTGCATGGATCGAGAAAGGCAAGACCATACGCGTAGAGAGGGCGCCAACCTACTTTGGGTCCGTCGACTTTGCGCTCGATATGCCCAACGACAGGTCTGCCGTTCTGCGTCTGGATACTGCGTTTCAGCGGCCTCCGCGCAAAATCGTGCTGCATCTGCCATGGTTCATGGAGATAAGCGCCATTTCCGCCGACGGCGTCGCGCTCCATGCCGCCGATGGCAGCGTTATCCTGCCCATGAGCGCAAGCAAAGTGAACATCAGTTGGCATCGCAAAGCTGACGCTGCATCCATGAGTTACACAAAGACTGTCGAGAGTTACAAGGCCGAGTACCGCAAACGCTTCGAGCATTTACTCGCTACGGGCGAAATGTCTCCCGCTATCGATACCTGGAACGTCCCCGAGCACTGATCCCATGCAGACCGTGCCGCCTTCGGGCACGGCTAGTGCTGGAACCGCATGATTGGGTAATGGCAAAGCTGTAGCGTCTCCAGACCGGCTGTCGTGCGGGCGTCCTCGCCCGCATCGGTCCGGGACAAATTATCAAATCACACAGTCTAGACACTAGTGAGGCGCCCTTTCAAGACATCTCCCTGATCACGACTTCCTCACGATGCAGATCTGCTGCGGATAACCGCGCAGTTTCTGACGAATCGACCAGGCGCCAAACAATGGTATTGCAAGAAGCCTGGCAGCCGCGAGTGGCCGAGCCTATTGAACCGGCGTAATTGTCAACCGCATGCCTGTTATGCCGGAATAGATAAGATCGATGGCGTCTTGCTCCTTTTCCAACCTGAAGCTCTTTTTGTCCGAGCTGACTGAAATCCGCAATCCGGGAAGACTCCAATTATTCGCGTCGATCTTTGTCCGGTCCATGCCCCTGGCATGAATGCGCAGGCGAATATCCCCAGTCGTGGAGATCGTCATTCCATGTTCATCCGCGGTGGCATCCACCATCGGCGACTGCACCAATTGCACCCAACCGATCTCCCCTGAGGGCGTTCGCCACTGGATGGTCGCCGGGTGAAACTGCGTCGTAGTCCCGGCATCTCGCGTCTTGCCGGTTGCTTCGCCGCCGTACATCACGTCCCGCCCTATCCACGCGGTGGCAACGCGCTGCTCGGCGATCTGCTTTTGAAGCAGGCGAGGACCTTCAAAACTCTTCATCCTGTCGAGCGCATCAGGAGGGATGCGGGTGCCAAGAATTGCTATCTGGGGGGCAAACCAGAGGTCTGGCAGATGATCGGTGGACGCGGTGAGTTTGGGCAAGGGCGCCTGTTGCGCGCCGAGAGCGGTACGCATCCACACCCCGACCACGCTCACATAGCTCTCCATGTCCATGCCGTACGCGCGGTCGTACGGTCCTGAGATGTTGCGCAGCATGGGCTGGTAGAAGTCTGCCAGATCACGCCACAATGAGGCCTCCATTTCGGCTCCGATGGTTCTTATGCGCTCGGTCGATCCGTAGGCCCGCCAAGTCGCCAAGCCATAGAGATCCGCGCCGCAGTACGTTGGCGAGTTGTATTCGTAGAACGCATTGTGCTGTTTGAAGAGAAGATATACGCTTTCGATCCAATCTGCCGATTGCGCTTTCCAGTCGGCGCGGCGATCGTGCACCGCGGCAAAATCCCATAAAAATCCATACATCAGTGCGATATTGGTGTACGAAGGAAGCAATCTCTTCTCGCCGATCTCGCCTTCAATCGCGAGGTTGATTGCGGCGTACATGCGCTGCGCAAGCTGCGGCGAGATGCGGTCCGGATACTCGATCAGGATCATGGCAAAAGTGGTGCCGATAAACTCCCGCCAGTTTGGATCGTAGTTGACCCAGACCTCTGAACTCGGTCCTGGATCCGGCTCTTCCGGCGCTCTGCGAAAGGTCCCGTACCACCGCACTCCCGGTGTGGTGAATTGCTGCTTCAACACCGCATCAAGGATCGCGTCTGCCCTCTGCCGATCACCTGTTTCATCGCGAAGCAAAAGTCCCAGCGCATACCAGCTTGACTCGCGCACCATGTGGTAGCCGGCCCACGGTCCGCCGTGCCTGGGAGACGCATACTTCAGCAACTTCGCGTTCTCGTCCCAGAACTGCTTGTTCCAGTCCATCGATTCCTGAAACAACTCACGTGTGAACTGGCCCATCGAAGCGGGAGCGACATGGCGTGGGGTTACTGCAGCCTCGCTCCTTGCCACACAGATCAGCACCAGGGCCAGTCCGATCCAGAACTGTCTCTGCATATGCGCCACCTATTGAGAATCTTTGATATTGTTGCGAAGCAGATGAATGAATTCCGAGGCCGTCTGCGCGCCCAACCGAAAGCACAGAGCACATCTGGAAGGGTTTTCAGAAGATTTCGTGCGGAAAGAAGTGTCCGCCCGCCAGCGCCTTGAAGCTGCGCCGACGGGCGGATTCTGCGTATGCTGGAAGGAACCTCGCCGCAAGCGGCTAGAAGGTGAACTTCATCGCGAACTCCATAGTGCGCGCTTCATAGCTCGGCGTGCCCGCGGTGGACGTGATGGTTCCGACGTTTGAGGTGTTGGAGATCGCTGCATTCGGCGTTCCCAGATTCGGATGGTTGGCCAGGTTGAATGCGTCGGCGCGAAGCTGGATGTTGTAGCGCTCCATCCACTTCGTGTTCTTCTGCAAGCTCAGGTCCCAGTCTTGGAATCCGGGCCCGCGCAGCATGTCGTAACCGGAGGTGCCATATGCCCCTCCAGGGATGCCGGCAGCGTTGGTCGGCGCCGTGAAGGCCGCCGGATTGAACCACTGGGCTTTGTTCTTGGTAGAAGGATAGAGAGGAACGCCAGGAACCTGATTGGCGCGGCCACTGACCACGCCCGGATAGGTCGTCGTCACACCGTTAATAACGACTTTGGTAGAAGCCGTGTAGGTGACAGAGAACGGCTGTCCGCCTTGGATGTCGGTTGCGCCGGAAAGTTGCCAACCGCTGATGAACTTGGTCAGGACAGGCCCCGCATTGCCCAGCAGCCACTGGCCCTGCCCAAGAGGCAGCGCGTAGGCGTAGTTGAATTGCAGCACCTGCGGCGTGATGCCGGAGATCGGGCCGTAGGAGTCGTTGGGGTATTTGCCCGACGGGTCCTCAATATTCTCAATGCCCAGCACGCGAGTCCACTGGTACTCGGCGCCGAAGGAAAGTCCCTTCGAATACTGCTTGTGCAAGCCCGCCTGCAGCGAGTTCATGTCGCTGTGATAGATGGGATCAAGATTCTGAGTGATGGCCCCGAGCACCGGATAGAGATAGGTTGCCGAAGGCGCCTTGGTAATGTCGAAGGGATCGGCAAGGTTGAGATTTGGGCTCGTCGTGCCTGTCCCGCCGTAGTTATTCTGCTTCAGGTTATGCTGGCCGACATAGCCCACGCGCAGGTCGAGGCTATGTGTGAACTGGTGCTCCAGCGCCAGGTTGTACTCTTCGGTGTAGGGCGTCACCAGATTGTGATCGGCGTACACGCTGGGCTGGGCGCCGCCGCCAGCAACTCCGGTGCCCGAGAAGGGCGCGCTCATCGTGAAGGTAGAACCAGCCGTGTAGTTCTTCGTGTTGGTATAGTTCAGCGTTGCCTGGAAAGGCAAATTGCCGAACAAGCCACTGCCCATATAGGATGCGGGCAACAGATTGAAGTAGATGCCGCCAGCGCCGCGCAGCACCGTGTTGGGCATGATCTGATAGGCAAAGCCCAGGCGCGGAGCGAAGTTCTTGGTGTCGCGGCCCAAGTAGGAGAAGGGGTCGCTCGAGATACTTGAGGCAGACGAAAGCGCCAGCAAATTGTTGTTGGCCAGCAGCGTCTGATAGGCGCTGACGACCGACGAGGGATAGGCGCTGCCGAAGACCACTACCTGGCTCTTCGCGGGAATCCACAGCGAATTCTGGTTGTAGGGACCGGGCGCAAACCACTGCAGGTCGTAGCGCAGGCCGACGTTGATGGTCAGCTTGGGAATCGGCTTCCAATCGTCCTGGATATAGGCTCCCCATTGGCTGGAGATGTTACGCGTGACCAGCGAGGCGGGCGTGTTCTGCGCTGTTGCAGACGGCAGGCCGAGCATGAAGTCTGCCAAGGCCAGACCAGAGTACTGGCCGTTGAAGGTATAGGAACCGCGCGCCGGACCGGCGCTGCCTCCAGCCGCGACATTCCAGTGGTTGTCGTAAAGATAGGAGACGCCGACCTTGAGAGTGTGCTTGGACAAAACCTTGGTCAAGGATGTATTGATCTGACCCACCTGCTCCAGATCCTTCGATCCCGATTCGCCTACTGAGGTAATGTTGCTGATGCTGATCTGCGGCGCGCCCTCGATCAATTGCGGGCTCAATCCGGGGATGATCGATTCCCAGTTGGTTCCCACGTTCTGCGGAGTACGGTAAATGGGCAGATGAAAGAACGAGCTGTTGGCGTCAAAAACAAGGGTCGGCGAGAAGGTATGCGTGTATCCGAGGATGAACTGCGAGTTGTGCTCGCCGTCTCCGGAATTGCCGCCTTGCAGGCTGTCGCTTCCCACAGTAGTGTTGGGGCCATAGAAAGCGCGCAGCCAGGTAAAGCGCAGGCTGTTGGACTCGTTAATCTTGTGATCGAAGCGCAATGAGATGCGATCAACCATGTTCTTGTAGGGGACGTTCTCGTAGGTATTTGTTCCGGTGCCGCTGGTCGTCGGAACCGGGAACAGCTTGTTCAGCAACTGCAAGGACACCGAATTCAAACGCGTGGGATCAATGGTATTGCCGGTGAACGCCGCGCCGGTCGTGGGATCGATGATCGGAGTGCTCACCTCGGTAAATATTCCCTGACGCTCCAGAACAGTTGGTTGCTGGGTGCTTTTTGAAGTCGACTGCGTAAGGCGAAAGCCCTCGTAGGCGAAGAAGAAGAATGTACGGTCCTTGCCGTTATAGAGGTGGGGAATGGTAATTGGACCTGCAAAGTTGCCGCCGAATTCGTTGCGCTCGTAGGGAGGCCGCGCCGTGCTGCCGTTGAAGTACGGCTTGGCTGCGGTGCCCTTGGAACGGTTGTACTCCAGTAGCTCGCCGTGGAACCGATTGGTGCCGCCAGCGGAGACCACGGTGATCTGCGTGGGCTGATTGAATTCGGCTGGCGCGCCGGTGGCCAGCACTTTGAACTCCGCCAGGGCGTCCAGCGATGGCACCTCGGGCTCGGCGCGTTGCAATGTGACTTCAGCGTTGGTGACGCCGTCCAGCGTGCTGCCCAGGCCGCCATAGGAGTTGCGGCTGCCGGTGCCGGCTGCTACGGTCAGACCGCGGGTGGCCATCTGATCCTGCGCGCCCACGCCTTGCACTCCGGGCGACAATGCCACCAGACCCATGACGCTCAAGCGTCCGTTGAGCGGGGTATTTTGGATAGCTACACTATCGATCACCTCGCCGACGGAAGAATCCTCGGTCTGGATCACAGGTGCGGAAGTCGTTACCGTGACCGTCGTCTGATCCGATCCAACTTCCAGTTGCACATTGATCAGCGCCACCTGGTCGATCTGGAGAGTGATGTTGTTCTGCTCGAAGACCTTGAAACCAGCCTTATCAACCTTCACGGTGTAGCTGCCAGGTTGCAACTGCGTGACCTTATACGTACCGATGTCCGAGGTCGAGACAGTGCGGGCGGCATTTGTATCCACATTGCGGACGGTGACGGCGGCTCCGCTGACGGTCGCTCCGCTCGGATCGGTCACCGTGCCTGTGATTGACCCGGTGATGCCTTGGGCCAAGGCGCCAGGCGCCATCACCAGGGCGAGCGAAAGCAGCAGAACGGCAAAGAGGCCAGATGCAATCCCTGATCTCCTTGTTTGTTGTGGCATCTCCAATACAGTTTTCATTCTTCTCCATTCATCTCTTCTTCTCGTTTTTCCGAGAGTCTGTTGTGTCCTTCCACGCATGTTGCTGCAAAGCCTGGCGTCTCCTCCGCTGGACAGCAACTGCACACCGGCCTACGAGTGCTTTCCGCGAGTGCAATCGATGGTGCCGGTCCCGTGCATGAACCGACAAGTGAATTTACGGTTAGGTCGCGGTAAGGAGTGTACGTTAAGAGCGATCCGGCCATTATTCTGGGCGGTCGCTCATCTCGAAAACCAATTCTCCCCCTCCCTCGATTTCGGAGTGAAGCAGGTAGGTGCGCTCAAGCAGCAAACCATTCAAACGAATCGAGCGCACATAGAACTTGCCGGACTCTGCGCCGGCGGCCCGGATATGAAGTTGCCGTCCCTGGCCGACCTTGACCGTTACGTCGTCGAAGCGCGGGGTTCCGATCGAGTAGCGAGGCGTGCCGGGCGTCACCGCGTAGAAGCCAAGCGCAGACATCACATACCACGCCGACATCTGGCCGGCGTCATCGTTGCCGGCCAGGCCGTCGTTGCTGTTGCGGTACAACTTGGACATGACGTCGTGAACGTGCAGCTGGGTCTTTGACGGCACGCCGGCATCGTCGTAAAGATATGCGATGTGGTGGCTGGGTTCGTTGCCGTGATCGTAGTAGCCGCCATTGAAGAGCGCGTCCAACTTCTGCACAAATGCCTCGCGGCCATGAACTGTTCCGATCAGCCCTGGAATGTCCTGGAGGACGAAAAACGTGTACACAAAGGGAGTCGATTCGGTGATGTAGGTGTAGGTGGCGGCGGGGTCGAAGGGCGAATCCCAGGAACCGTCGGCATGCCTCCCGCGCGCGAACCCGGTATCCGGATCGATCACATTGCGGTAGTTCCGGGCCCGCTCAGCAAAGGCGTCGGCATCCACGGTATGGCCCAGCGCACGCGCCAGCACGCTCAAGACATAGTCGTCATAGGCATATTCGAGAGTGCGGGAGACCTGTTCGTTCCCGTGGAACGCATTCGGCACATGATCTTCAAGCGGGATGTATCCAAATTTGAGGTAGGAGTCCAAAGCCCGACGGCCCTGGCCATCGCGATAGGCTGCCTCAGTCGAGGGACGCTCCGTGGCATTCTTGCGCATCAAGCGGAAAGCAGCCTCCGCATCGAACCCGCGGATTCCCTTCACGTAGGCGTCTGTGATGATCGCTCCGGCATGATCGCCCACCATTTCAGATGTGTAACTGTTCCAGGCAGGAAAGATGGGCAGAAAGCCCCCCTGTTCGCCTTTTGCGATGAGCGATTTGACCATATCCCGCTCGCGATCCGGATCGAGAATCGTCAACAGCGGATGGACCGCACGGAAGGTGTCCCAAACAGAGTAATCGCAATAGTAGGTGAAGTCTTTGGCCGTCTCGATCGTCCCGCCGCCGCCAAACCGCGGATACGTCCCGCTGCGATCGCTGTAGATGCGGGGGAGCAGCATGGAGTGGTAGAGCGCGGTATAAAAGATGGGCCGGTCGGGAGAGGAACCTGCCACCAGAATCGAACTGAGCGCGGCGTTCCAGGCAGAGTGGGCACGCGCCACCGCGGCGTCAAAGTCCCAATCCGGCATCTCCGCGGTGAGATTGCGGCGCGCCTCTTCAACGCTGGTGAACGAGGTGCCCATGCGGACCTGGATAGTCTCGTCGGCTGGCAAATCGAACGATACAAACGCTCCTGGCCTGCCTGCCGCCGAACTCTGCTCAAGCGCCCCGTCATGGCGAAGCGTACCCGTCCAGGTACCACCCACTTTGAATCGATGATCGAACTGGATGACGATGTAGCCGGCGAATCCCGCCGGCCGATTGGCGCCAGCGTAGAGGCGATAGATGGGGTTTTTCCCCGTGATCTCCTGCCGAACAGGGTCGATGCGAACCAAGCCATTCCCCAGGCGCAGATTATTCTCGATCGATATCCAGCCTGTTTTTGCCCCCGGCGCGAAACGGAAACGCATCATCCCCGACCGCTCCGAACCGGTAAGGTCGGCGTGAATCCCGCTGTCGGCAAGGTCGACGGAGTAGAGGTAAGGGCTGGCATGTTCATGGGTGTGCGAGAAGGAGGATGACTGCTCCACCGCGCCCAGCTTCGCGTTGGTCGCCAACGCCATGACCGTGAAACTGCCATAGTCCTGGGTGCACGAACCGCTGAGAAAATGGCTCCCTCTAAAGCCTTGGATGCGCGTGTCTGCAGCGTAGTACGGCGCAACGCATTTTTCCTCGCCTGTACGGGTCTGCGGAGTCCAATTCGTCATCGCGAACGGAACGCCGACTGCCGGAAACGTCTCCCCGTCTCCAGCGGTTCCGATCATTACATTGACCTCTTCAGAGGGCGATGGATCGGTAGCTTTCGTTGCTGCCAGAGAACCGCGAACGAACACCAGAAGCAGCAGCAGGGTTGGCAAGACAAATCGAGGCATGATGCGTCATTGTGTTTGGAGGAACCGGGACGCGCAAGTGAGATTTGCCTTCTTTCCCACAGTTCTCACTGTTAGAAATGCGGGGGATCGAAGTTAAGAGTTCGAATGGATCAAGCCGCCAGGAATGAATGTTGCATTCGCGTTAATCAAATCAAAAAAGCGTCGATTCCGCCGCTGCGATCCAGCGAATTCTATTGGATCGCGATCCCCGCGACGGCAAGGTAACGGAAACAGCTCCGAATCCCCTTTTGCGTCTGGTGGCCATCGTGAGCCCCTGGACAGGTTCTAACGCGGGTGCACGCGAAGAGCCTTCACCTCGGTCCGCAGCGGCGTTCCAACCAGCCTTGAGCTGGAAAGCACAACCTCAAAGAATGGGAAGCTTCCATTGGGCGCTTTCTGGCGAACCGTGGCCAGGCCCTCGCTGGAGGTGACCCACTCCCCTGCCGCGAGAGTAGCCTGGGAGTCGGTTCCCGCAATGATCAAGGCATTGCGATGGCCGCTCAGATTCGGCAGGAAGGCGACGATGCTGTAACCCCGGTTTGGCTCTGCAAAGAGCTCGTAAACGGGCTGTTCTCCCTGCGCCGGTGCGCAATTGACGATCTTGGTATGTTGTTGGGCAACGTCATACTCCACGTAGAAATCCATCCGGTCCTTATACAGTTCCACCCATGGATTGGATTCCGGCCCTCCGATCAGAATGACGTTGTTCGCCTTGATGCTTTCGGGGGTGTAGGCACGTGCTGAAGCAAGCCTGAGATGCGGCGAGTGGGCGCCCAATTCCATGATTCGCACGGCCACCCGGTAGTCCCCTACACTCCCAAGGTTTCTGCCCAGAATCATATTGACCGCAGTCCGCGTCTCCGGCGCCAGGCCGGGAAGATCGACGCGGTTCTTGTACTTGTAATCGAGATAATCGTCCAGCGAGACGGACTGTTTGAGAATGTCCTCGGTGAGCGCCAGGGAGGTGTCCGCGGTAACGATGTCCACTTCCTCGCTGGAGCCGAAAAACTCCGACCAGAATGCCCTGCGCATCGGGTCAGCTTGCCAGGGGTTCACCTCCGATCGCAGGACTGCGTTCTGCCAAAGCAAAAAGACCACTCCACAGCAGAGAAGGCCCGCGCATCCGGCGGCAACCCAAAAGGCACGGAGATAGCCGCTCTTCCGTGCTCCCAGACTTTTCGAACTCTCCTTGGGGCCTTCCGGTTCGAGGCTCTCCCCTGCGGGAGCGAGGGATTCGCCTGCTTCGGGATGACCGGCGCTGCCCGGCGCCTCTTGCGCGCCCTGGAGTTGACGGCGGCAGAATACTGGAACATAGGCCCCCCGGGGAATTTCAACAAGGAGCGTCTCGCTCGCCCCCTCGTCCTCAAAATAGAGGCCAAGGCGCTTCCGCAACTCAGTCACATTCACTCGAACGATATTGTCGAGGCTGGTATCGTAGTCCCCCGGCCGCCCGAATACCGCTGCGCCGATCTCCTGTTCGTGGATGGTGGTGACCCCTAGCTTGACGGACTGCGTGCCGATGTACAGCAGCAGCTCCCTGAGCCGGAGGGCGCGCTTGAACTCGCTGCTGTTCCGGATGCGCTCAATCAACTCCCACCGTTCGGTGGCGCTGATCTCCGCATGATCTAACTCAGGGGCAACTTTGGTCACTCATCCCTCCAGTGGGCAATGTCCAAATATTGCGGACATCCGGCTACAAAACCAAACAATGAGGACGACCACGGTTCATAAGTAGAAGAAAGCAGTATGACGAATCCATAGTTCCACTATTCTGTCTAGGTTCAGCCAAGCCGGTAACGGTTGCTTATTCAGTAGTATACGCCCACTCTTGCCTTCCGGGCCGCGAATTCTGTATGAATGCGCTGGCCGCCTATTGACGGCCGGTCATGCCGCGGCGACAGATCCCCAGTGCCCTGATTCCATAGTTCGCTCAAGAATAAACTGTCATTCTGGGCGAACGGCGCCCCGAACGTATCTCAGTTCCGGGGTCCCCAAAGAGCGGTCTTTGCTCTTTGGGGTGGAGTTCCGGGGTGGTGAGCAAACAATCTGCTCTTCTCCCGCCCTGATTTCTGATTCGAACTTCAGACTCAGGACACAAGAAGAGTCTCAGACTAATCCCGAGTTGACGGCCTTCATCGGCGAGGACGGACCAGCCCCCTCATGGAATAGGACAGGTCCGCGCCATCTGCTTTCGCGCCTCCACCCGGACATCTGCCGCTTCACGGCCTCAAGAGTCAGAACTGCCTTAACCCATTAAATGCCTGAAATCCTGAAGCCCGCGTAAAAAGCACGCTTTTTCAGATTCTCGACAAGGGCCGTTTTTACGCCTTGCCCATGCTGCCGGGAAGGCATATGATTCCTGTGCCGCGACCCCTTTCGCGGCTTTCCGATCCATCGTGTCCGAAGTCAATGCTCACCGTCTGGTCCTTTCTTAAGAGGAGCAGCATGAGGACTTGCCGGTGAAGGTCAATGGATCGGTAGGCCGTTCCAGGGTTCCACGAGCACGGTATTCCCCATGGAGGAACGAGCAATGGCGACATTGACAGCAGTGCATCCGGGCCGGCTCAGCGAAACGGTGAGCTTTCGTCCCCGCTATGGCAACTACATCGCAGGCAAGTGGGTCGAACCCGCATCCGGTCAGTATTTTGAGAACATTACCCCCATCACGGGAAAATCCTTCTGCGAGATTCCGCGTTCCAACACCTGGGACATCGAGCGTGCTCTGGACGCGGCGCACGCGGCACGGGACGGCTGGGCCCGCACCAGCCCCACGCAACGGGCCATTATCCTCAATCAGATTGCCCAGCGCATGGAAGATAACCTGGACATGCTGGCGCTGGCCGAGACCTGGGACAACGGCAAGCCGATCCGCGAGACCACGGCGGCTGACCTGCCGCTGGCCGTCGATCACTGGCGCTACTTTGCCGGATGCATCCGCGCCCAGGAAGGCTCGCTGTCCGAGATCGATCGCGATACGGTGGCCTACCACTTTAAAGAGCCGCTGGGCGTGGTGGGACAGATCATTCCCTGGAACTTCCCCATTCTCATGGCGACCTGGAAGCTGGCTCCGGCGCTGGCCGCGGGCAACTGCGTGGTGCTCAAGCCGGCGGAGCAGACACCGGCCAGCATTCTGGTTTGGGCTGAGTTGGTGGGCGATCTGCTTCCGCCGGGCGTGCTCAACATTGTGAACGGATTCGGCCTGGAGGCGGGCAAGCCGCTGGCCTCCAGTGCGCGCGTGGCCAAAATCGCCTTTACCGGCGAAACCACCACCGGTCGCCTCATCATGCAATACGCCAGTCAGAACCTGATTCCCGTCACCCTGGAGCTGGGCGGCAAATCTCCCAACATCTTCTTCGCCGACGTCCTCCAGGAGGACGACGACTTTTTTGACAAGGCAATTGAAGGCTTTGTGATGTTCGCTCTCAATCAGGGCGAAGTCTGTACCTGCCCCAGCCGCGCGCTGATTCAGGAGAGCATTTACGACCGCTTCATGGAGCGAGCGCTCAAACGGGTCGCGGCCATCAAACAAGCCAATCCGCTGCAGAGCGACACCATGCTCGGCGCGCAGGTTTCAAGCGAGCAGATGGAGAAGATTCTCAGCTACATCGACATCGGCCGCAAAGAAGGCGCTGAGTTACTGGCCGGCGGAGAGCGGGCTCACCTGGGCGGCGACCTGGAGGGTGGCTACTATATACAACCGACCGTCTTTCGCGGCAATAACCACATGAGGATCTTCCAGGAAGAGATTTTCGGTCCGGTCGTTTCAGTCACAACCTTCAAGACAGAGGACGACGCGCTGGAGATCGCCAACGACACTCTCTACGGGCTCGGCGCCGGGATGTGGAGCCGCGATGCCAACCGCTGCTACCGCCTGGGACGCGGCATCCAGGCCGGGCGCGTGTGGGTCAACTGCTACCATGCCTATCCTGCGCACGCGGCCTTCGGCGGATACAAGCAATCCGGCATCGGCCGCGAGACCCACAGCATGATGCTCGATCACTATCAGCAGACCAAGAACATGCTGGTGAGTTACAGCCCAAAGAAGCTGGGCTTCTTTTAGAGCGAAACCAGAGTCCCTGTGGCCTCGTTCGCCCTGTGCAGAATCGCCGCTCCCTGGGGGGCGCGGCGACTTGAATGCAACGGCTTCGGGATACATCGACTCTGGATCCGCTATAGGGGGGAAGGCAATGGCGGAACTACCCGAGCAGGTGCTGGCCACCGATCTCGCCCTCCACCTGATAAGAACCTTGCGCAAGAAGCATGGGCCGCTGATGTTCCACCAGTCGGGGGGCTGCTGCGACGGCAGCTCCCCGATGTGCTACCCGCGCGGGGAGTTGCTGGTTGGGGAGTCGGATGTGCAGTTGGGCACGGTGGATGGCGAGCCCTTCTATATGAGCCGCAGCCAATTCGAGTATTGGAAACACACACAATTGCTGCTCGACGTGGTGCCGGGCCGCGGAGGCATGTTCTCGCTCGATGGCCCCGAGGGCCTGCGGTTTCTCATCCGTTCACGCGTCTTTACAGACGAAGAGATCGCCGGGTTGCGCGGAGCGGGGCGAATCTGAAGGTGCGCCCCACGCCGCATACTTTTTCATGCCCTGCGTACAATGGTTTGCCGATACCCCTTTTGGCAAATCAGCCGGAGAACGAGGCAGACTCGAATGCCTGCAGAAAAGTCGACAGCGGAAGCGTGAAAAACCCGTCCGGGTCGGGGCGCTTGCCCCACGGATTGCGCAGTTTCACGGTCTGGCTGTACTCGTCGTAGTCCAGCACCGAATAGGCATGAGCGCTCACCCACCAGTCGGTGCTGGCCAGCCCTGCCGGCGCCGTGCCCCAGCTTCCGGCCACCATGGCCATGCCGCCGCGGTGCAGCCGGCGCAGGGTTTCCACGGTCATCCGGTGATCGGCCACCAGGAGCGCGTGCGACGAACCCATGAAGGCTTCGATAACCCGCACCGGAATTCCTCCCTGCCCCAGCGCATTGTAGGCTCCAAAGACCTCGCCGTCCTGCTCCACGGTGTGCCCAAGCCGGCTGAAGAACCTGTTCTCGTCGAGGAAGCCCACCAGCATCTGCGCCTCAGCCGCGGGAATGCCCAGCGCTTTGAGCTGGGACGAAAGCGCCCGTTCGAACGAGGCAGGGTCCATCGTTCCGTCCTGGCTCACGACGGAGCGGATGGCGCGGTCATAGGCCAACAGGAGCAGCCCGGAGCGATCCAGCCACTCGAGAGCCACCGGCTTCAAATAGGCGGGAATGATCTCCGATCGCTGGATGGCTTCCGCCAGGCCGTGCCGCACAGCGCGCTGTGCATAGCCGCGCATCAGCACGAGCACCCAATCGCCTTCCGAGCGGTCGTAGCTGTGCGTTCGCCCGTATGAGATGTCCTCGGGGAACACGACCTCGTCTGGCCCGCTGGCGAAGTGCACTTTGTACCCACCCAGGGAGCTGGGGCTGATGGCCGAGCGCAGAGTTCCAGGCGCGGCCTTGGCCATGGCGGCAATGGAGGAATGAAAATAGCAACTGCCCAACGTACCCTGCCGCACCGCCTCGGGGCTCACCCCATGCGCGCCGTAGAGTGAGCCCGTGCCCTGCGCACAGGCTGCCGTGACCAGGCCAGCTACCAGCAGCCGGGCCGCTGCGCGGCTCCATGCAATGTTTTTGCCCAACATGGTTTTGTCCTCGCCTTGCATTACTGGCCCTCAGCGGGCGGCTGGATAGCGATAAACGTCCAATGCGTCGATCCGGTGCGGATGCGGGCATAGTTGTGCAGGGGAACGAAGGCTGTCTCCACCGGCTCGCCGTCCACGTCCGTTCCGCCCATGCTTACCTCGTCGCCAATGGTGAACGTCTTGCGGAATACGATATGGCTGTTGATTTTTGAGAGCGTATCGTCCTGGGGAATGGCGATATCGCATTCGTTGGGATCGCTGCCGATGCGGTTGCGGCCCTCCAGCACCGGGAAGATCTGCCCCTGGTCGCGCCAGGAGTAGGTAACCAGCACGCCAACGATCTTGCGTGCGGCAGGCGTCTTCTGCGCGCCGGGCGTGGCGGCCGCCGCGGGCTGGCTGCTGGCCACAGGACTGGGATCGAATACCGTCATCCGGCGCACAGGCACATTCCCCGGCGGCGGGAAACCGCCCGCGGCGGGAGGCCGCGCGACAGGTGCAGAAGCCATGCCCGAGGCAGGAAGGTTCTCGTGAATCGTCTCGCGGCGCAGCGGCATACTCTCGGTTGGCTCGTGCTGCGTAGGCGGCCGGAAAGGCGTCTTGTCCAGTGGTGCTTTGCAGGCCGAGCAGACGGCTGCGAAATCGGGGTTGGTGGTGTTACATGCTCTGCAAACGCTCATTTCATCTGCCTCCAAAGGAATCTTCCCGATCGAACTCCCTCATTCGGGAACCGTACTCAATAAAACCAGGCGATTTACCGTGATTCTGCCTGCTGGCCGATCTCGCCGTCCATGCCGGATGCGGAAGAACTCCCTGTTGAACCGGTCCGGTATGTCTTTCCTCCGCCCAAAGTTCTGCATTCATCCGCTGCGCACTCTGAAAATCGACCGCCCCATGCGAATCTCGTCCTCCGGCTTGAGCAACTTGCGGTCCGGGCCCAACTTGACCCCATTGACGAAAGTCCCATTGGTCGAGTGGACATCCTCAATGGTCAGCACGGAATCGGCAAGCAGCAAGCGGGCATGAAAGCCGGAAAGGGTGGGATCGTCCCCGATGACCAGGTCGTTGCCCTTCACTGCGCCGATGCGCAGCTCGCCTGTCACGGCAAAACTTTGCCCTGCCACCGGCCCCGCTGTTGCCTCCAGGCTGGGCGCACTCCGCGCATCGTCGAAGAACACTGCCACCCTGGTCTTGGCCCGCACTGGCTGGCGCGCCGGGAGACTACCCTCCACCACAGTGGGTGTGTGGGCGCGGGCCACCGGCGCGACCGGTTCCGGCTTGCCCCCCTCCACCACGGTGAAGCCGGAACGGTTCGCCTGCGGTTGTACCAGGGGCTTGACGGGGGCCGGCGTCTGCATGGGAGCGCGCTGCCTGGCAGCCGCAGCCGCCATGCGCCGGGCCTGGCGCCGGGCGAAAATCAGCAAGACCGCGCCCAACACAAAACAACCACCCAGCACCCATCCCCACACGGCCCAAGGGTTGCGGATCAGCGGGGCATTTACATCGACGGCCGCCGTCAGCTTCTCCGGCTGCCAGCGCAGTTCCAACGTGTGCGAGTTGCCATCGGCGGCCAGCCCTTTCAGGTTGAAGGCCACCACCGGTGTGGCGTGCATGGCCTGGATGCCCTGGCCAATCAGCCCCTCCAACTCCTGGGGCGACCGAGCCTGGGCGTAGCTACCCCCGGTGGATTGGGAGATGCGTGCAAGAAACTGCAAATACTCCGGATGAGACCGAGTCAGTCCGATCGAATCGATGGGCACCTTATCGGCCAGCGCAGTCCGGATCACATCGTTGATCGCATGCTGAGAGCCCTCGTCGTGGCCGTCGGAGATGACTGTGAGTTGCCGGCAGGCAGGCGGTGCGCCTTCAAGCTGCGCCAAGGCATCCAGCAGGGAGTCGTAGAGGTGGGTTTCAGTGCCCCGGCTCTTCACCTTGCGCAGCCGTTCGGCTAAAGTGGCCTTGTCCGCACCGAACGGCACCTCGATGCGGCTGTCATTTGCAAAGGTCAGCACTTCTACCCTGTCCTGGGGCCTGGCCTCATTCACAAACCGTGCAATGGTCGTGCGCATGGCAGCCAGGGGAGCGCCACTCATGCTGCCGCTCATGTCCAGCGCCAGAATCGACTTGACGCCGTAGCCGGCCTCGGCAAAGGTGCGCACGGAGCTCCCGCTGCCCAACTCGGTACTGCCTGAGAAGAGCTTCAGGTCCGGAGCCTGCACAGGCTGCAACGCACCCGCGCCGTTCCTCAGTCGCACCACCACATCGACGCGTGGAAACTTGGGCCCGTCCTGGGCGTCCTTCGAGGTGTAGCCTGGCCCCGCGCCCAGGGTGTGGGTTGTTGCCGGCGCCTGTGCCCACCCGGTCCCCGCCCAACTGGCCGCGACCCATACGGCTGCGATCCATCTCCTTTGTTTCGCCATCGTCCCGTTCCTCTGCTCCCGATGCGCTCTGAACCCAGTGTGCCCCATCCTTGGCGCGTCTCTGTTCCCGCGCAAAAGGGGCGACAGCCTGCTTTATTCCTTCCCGATCACTGTTCCTGCTCTGGCCGCCCGGCTTTCTTCGGAGGCTCCGGCAGCAGCCCCATGGCGGATTTGAAGATCTGAAACTTCATCGAGTCGCTGGCCGCGGCAGCGGGGACCGTGACGAGCGTCAGTTCGCGCCGGATGGCCTCCGCTCGTTCCGGGGTGGGCGGATGATCCGAAAGGAATGGAATCGGTGCATTGCCCGAAGACTTCTCCAGCGCTTCAAGATGCGCAAAGAGCTTGAGGAATCCGTTCGGGTCCCATCCGGCGCGCAGCATCTCGTAAAAGCCCAGCAGGTCGGCTTGCCCCTCGTCGCGCCGGCTGAATTGCAGCCTGGCCAGCATGGCAACCGCGCCGCCGAACTTGAGGATGATGCCCTCCACCACGCCGTTCTGCTTGTCCAGATTGTCAAGCACCGGCTTGAGCACGGTGCGGGCGGCAAAGCTGAGCAGAAGTTGATTCACCACATGGCGCGCCACCACGTGACCAATCTCGTGGGAAAGTGCGGCGGCCATTTCATCCTCGCTGGAGATCACTTCAATGAGCCCGCGATTGATGTAAAGAAACCCTCCGGGCAGCGAGAAGGCGTTCGGCTCGTGCGAATTCACAAGCTTGACCGAGTAGGGCAGAGTGGGCCGTTGGCTTTGGGCCGCCAGCCTGGCCACCAGTCCGCCCAGGTAGTGGTCGATCAGCATGTTGGAGACGATTGTCTCCTCTTTATCCAGTTCCGCGGCAAAACGCCTGCCGAGCTGGATCTCGTCCTCGTCACTGAGCTTGTTCAGCGGAGAAACGGTAATATGCGGCTCTTCGGCAAGCAGCGCTGGGGCAAGGGAAAGAGCTGCCGCCCCCATGCCTGCATTTCGCAACCACTCACGCCTGTTCCATACGGCCATTGCCAATCCTCCCGTTTAGAAGAGTTTCCATCCTACAGCTTGCACGATGCCGGAAAGGGCATGTGAATTGTGGAACCGCTCTAGTGCATCTCGTTCAACCGGTCGCAGCCCCATTGGTTGCCCATCTTGCAGCCCTTGCTCAGAAACTCCCTGGCCTTGTCGTTGCTCTGTTCAACGCCGCGGCCGTAGTGGTAGCTGTTGCCCAGGTTGCTGCAACCCTGATCGTTGCCACGATCGCAGGCTTTGGTGAAGAGAGCCGCGGCCTTGGCGTAATCCTGGGCCACGCCCTTGGCGTTATCGTATGCGGCTCCGAGATTGGTGCAGGCCGAAGCCGTGCCGCCATCGCACGCGGTGGTGTAGAAGACCGCTGCCTTCCCCTGATTGGCTGCAACGCTCTTGCCTTCATCGAAGGCGTAGGCGACGTTGAAGAGATCGCTGCACCCCGTCGAGTAGCCTGCCGCGCAGGACTTCTGGTAGAGCTGGCCCGCCCGGTCGAAGTTGCGCGCAACACCGTTGCCAAAGTAGAAAATGTCGCCCATGCTGTCGAAGACTTGCGCGCATTCGCGGGCCAATGTCCCTTTACACGCCTTGGCATAGAAGGCCTCGGCTTTGGACAAGTCGCGGTCTACGCCCTCGCCGTTGCGATAGGCGTCAGCCAGGGCCTTGCAACCGACTGTATTGTTCGCATCGCATGCCCGCCGAAACAGGGCAACGGCCTCCGCATCGTTCTCTGCGAATCCTTGGCCCTGGCTGTAGAGCAGGCCCAGCGCGTAGCACCCGCCGCCATCGCCGCGGTCGCATCGCTCGCGATAGGGTCCCATGGAAAGCGCCGCGGCCTTGGAGTAGAAATGATTGGCCCAGTTGGAGCTTTCCCCATGATGTGTGTGGTACTGAAAGAAATCGCCGACCTCATGACATGCGTCCGCGATACTCCAATAGCATGCGCCGGCTTGAACCATGGCGCGTGAGAAGTAGGGAGCGTCTTGATCGGCAAGGGCGACTCTTTGATACAACCAGCCGACGCCGTAGATACGCGCGTCACTGCCTCCGGCACATGCCTCATAGAAGAGGCGCGGGACCAGTCCGTGCAGCACGATCGCGACGGCCAAAGCGAGCCCCGCAAAGGCGTTTGCCCAGCGAACCCAGCGCTGCCTGAAGACCCTGCCGACGCGGCCGGGCCGCACTGCCATGGGAACTCCGTCAGGGCCGGTCAGGGGCCACTCGCGCAGCGCGGCAGCCACAATCAGCGCGCCGCCGCCCAGACCCAAACTCAGCAGCCAGACCAGCAGCATCGGCAGGAAATCTCTGCCGAAGAGATCGCCGATCTGCCAAAGGCAGAACAGCGGGACATAGAGGAGCGTAGTCCAAGCCAGCAAGAGTGCCGCCGACCGCGCCCGCTGCCGGAAAAGAATAACCATGCAAGCCAGCGCCATCACCGGGCCCAAGAGACAGGCCTGCCACGTTCCCATCCAAATAGCGGGGTGAAAACCACTGTGAAAATAGTTCAGAGCAGAGGAGCTGGAATAGCCGCCCATGCCCCTTTCAAAATCGCAAATCGCCAATCGGCCCGCAACGAAAATCGTAAACGCCGCCGCAAAAAGCGTGCGCCCCAGGGGAAACAGCTGGCTGACTTTGCCTTTCCTGAGCCGTTCCAACCCGGCGACCATCAGGGCTGCACCGCTCAAGCCGGCCAATTGGAAAGTCATCGCCACGACCCACAAATCGGGAAAGCCATGCCCGATGGAGGCGAGAAGCACGCCCAGCGCCACCAATGGCAGCATGATCGCGCAACCTATCGCACTGGCAACACGAGTCCGCTTGCTGACCACGATGCCAAGGCAGGCCACAAGCAATGCGATGGCGACGAACACGCGAACCCCTGAATAATAATCAACTGCGTTGTAATCGAAGAAGCGCCAAAAGAAGCGCGATCCGATGCCCTCGTAAGGACTCCAGCGGGGGACCAAACAAAGCACGCCCTGCACGAGAAGGTAGATTGCCAGCAGGGTCCGGCCCGCGAAGTAGAGCTTTCCCAACTCCACGCCGGGTAGCGCCGCGACCACGTTGGCCGGTATTCCGACCCGCCCGAAGCGGCGCCAAAAGGATGGCTTTGCCGTTCCCTTGGGCTGTGAGACACTCTCCACTGCTTCCGCCTTCGCAGAAGGCTTTTCGGCGATCGGTTCCTGCTTCGGCTCCGGCGGCGCAGTTGATTGTTGAACCGGCCGCGGCGGAGCGAGCGGCAGCTCCGCCGAAGGCTCCAGAGGCATCTCCGGGCGCAGCGTGGGTTCCTCGGCTACTGTGCGCCTGCGAACCTCTTCGACCACCGTCCGCCGGCTCTCTTCGCTTTGCTGCCTCTCTTCGACATGACTCCGCTCCTCGGCGGGGACGGGGTGCACCGCGTCGAGCAGGCTGAGCAACTCTGCGGCGTCTTTATGCCGCAGTTCGCGATCCTTGGCCAGCAACCGCAACACCAGGGCATCCAGCCCGTGCCAGGCAACGATTTCCGGCCGCAGCTCGCTGGGCGGACGGGGCGGCGTGTCCAGGTGCTGCCTCAGCCAGCCAGCCGTGTTGTGGGCGTGGAACGGCGTGCTGCCTGTGAGCATTTCGTAGAGCACGCAGCCCAATGCGTAGAGGTCGGTACGGCCGTCAATTTCGGCCGATGGCGTCTCAAGCCATTGCTCCGGAGCCGCGTATTCGGGCGTGAGCAGCAAACCGTGCGTTTTGCTGGTTCGCGTCACGCTTTCCGTCATGGCCACGATGCCGAAGTCGAGGATCTTGGGCCGTTCGCGGCCATCGGCAGTGGTGGCTAGCAGGATATTCTCCGGCTTGATGTCGCGGTGTACCGTTCCCTGCGCGTGGGCCGCCGCCAAACCGGAGGCAAGTCCTCGGGTAATCTCCAAAACTCGCGGGATGGCCAGCGAGCCGGGCGCCCGCTCCAGCACATCGCGCAGGCTCGGCCCGTCCACGTACTCCATGGCAATGAACAGGTTGCCGTCCTCGCCCTGGTCCAGGTCGGTGACCTCGGCAATGTTGGGGTGGCGCAACTGGTAGGCGGCGCGGGCTTCCATGCGGAAGCGCTTGATAAATCTGGGATCCTTGCCCAGGTCGCCGGCCAGGAACTTGAGCGCCACCTGACCGCCCAGCAGGTTGTGCTCGGCCAGGTAAACCACGCCCATACCCCCCTGGCCCAGCTTGCGGAGAATGCGGTATTTGCCGCGCACCAGGCTGCCGGGAGCAAGCTCCCTCGACACAATCAGCACTGCGCCGTCGGTGGGGCAGGTGGCGTGATCTTCCGGATAGTCCGTATCGCAAACGGGACAGGTCCTCATGGACTGTAGCCTGCCGGGAGCCAGAGATTTGTTGGCGCAAGAATACCACGCCTGAATCGCGCTGTTTCGTGAAGGTGGCTGTCAAGGGGCAAAGTCCTCGTGCTAAAGTGTGAGCAATCCGAGAGCATTCATTTCTTATGTCCCAGCTCGACTCAAGACCGCAAGATTCATGGGTGATCGGGAGCGCGGACGACTGCGACCTGAAGGTGCCGGAGCCGACTGTCTCGGGCCACCACTGCCGTTTGACGCACCAGGGCAATGGATTCACGCTTCAAGATCTGGGCTCGACCAACGGCACCTTCGTCAACGGAGTCAAAGTTGCGCCCGGCGACCCGGTTTGGGTTCCGCATGGGGCGCAGGTGACCCTGGGCAGCCGTGTACAGATGCCCTGGCCGGTGGCGGCGAATGCCTCGCCCGCCCGCGCGGCTACGACCCCTTTGGCGCCCCTGCCTGGGGGCTCTTCCGGCGCGCGGACCATCACCATCGGCCGGTCGCCGGAGTCCGACGTGCAGATCGACCTGCCTATAGTCAGCTGGAACCACGCCGTCATCACCCAGGAAAACGGCCAGTACATCATTGAGGACCGGAACTCCACGCAACGGAACCTCGATTGGGCAACTGAGCAATCGCATCCAGCGAGCTGTTCTCGATCCCGCAGCGGATGTGTACCTGGGATCCTACAAGATTGCCGCCGCGCAACTGCTCTCCCACGAGAAGAAGGTGGAGATCGGCGAGGGCAGCCTTCCATAAGGTCAGCTTTCGCGGCAACACCATGGAGATCGGCCGCGACCCGCAGTGCGACGTTCCGCTTGCAGTTTCCCATGGTCTCCTGGCGTCACGCGCGGCTGACGCGCACGCCGGAAGGCATCCTGGTCGAGGACCTGGGCTCACGCAACGGAACCTACGTCAATGGCGTCCGCATCAGTGGCAAGGTGCTGGTCAAGCCCGGCCAGGAGATCGGCCTGGGCAGCTTCCGCTTTCAACTGCTCGAAGGCGGCGAGCTGGCGCAGCGCGAGTACTACGGCAACGTCACCATCGAAGCCAACGAGCATCGTTGTCCACGCGCCCAACGGCAAGCGCCTGCTCGATCCGCGTCTCGCTCACCGTCTTTCCCTCGGAACTGGTGGCGCTGATGGGTCCGGCCGGCGCCGGGAAGACCACCCTGCTCAAGGCGCTGAACGGCTACACGCGCCCGGCGGAGGGCAGCGTGCTCTTCAACGGCCACAACCTCTACGACTATTACGACCGCTTCCGCCAGCAGATGGGCTACGTGCCCCAGGACGACATCGTCCATCCGCAGCTGACCGTGCGCCAGGCCCTCTACTTCTCCGCCCGCCTGCGCACCGACCTGACCGACGCCGAAATCGATGCGCGCACCGAAAAGGTGCTTCACGATCTGGGCATCCCGGACAAGATCGACACCGTCATCGGCTCGCCGGAGCGCAAGACGCTGAGCGGCGGCCAGCGAAAGCGCGTCAACATCGCCCTGGAACTCATCACCGATACGCCGGTGCTGTTTCTCGACGAGCCCACCTCGGGCCTGTCTTCCTACGATGCCGAGTCGGTTGTCGACCTGCTGAAGGACCTGTCAAAGACCGGCAAGACGGTGATCACCACCATTCACCAGCCCAGCCTCAAGGTCTACAAGCAGTTCGACGACCTGCTCATGGTCTCCCGCGACAGAGGAGAGAAGCCGGGCGCGCTGGTCTACTTCGGCCCGGCATATCCTGATTCGATTCAGTTCTTCAACCCGCCGCCGCTCAGCGCTTCACCTTCAGCTCCGCAGTCCGAGCTGAATCCTGAGATGCTCTTCTCCGGCATGAACACCGTTGCAGAAGCCGGCCGTACCGAGGCCTGGCGAAAGCGCTACCTGGCATCGCGTTATCAAAAGGAATTCGTGGCCGGGCGCAGCGGCACGCAGCCCGACGCGCGCGGCAAGACCGGCGAAGAGAAGCCGCGCCGCCAGTTCGGCCTGACACAGTGGGTTGCGCTGGTCAAGCGCAACGTCATCGTCAAGCTCCAGGACCGCGCCCAGACCGCCATCCTGCTGGCCCAGGCGCCGTTCTTTGCGGCCCTGGTCTGTGTGATTGCCTCGCCGCTTGACAAGAACGATTTTCAGGGCCTGTCAGAGAAGCTGCTCATCGCCCATTTCCTCATGGTGGTTGCCGCCATCTGGTTTGGCTGCAACAACGCGGCCCGCGACATCGTGGGAGAGTGGACCATCTACAAGCGGGAGCGGATGGTCACTCTGAAGCTCGTCCCGTATGTTTTTTCAAAGTTCGCCGTGCTGCTGGCGCTTTGCATCTTCCAGTGCGGCTCCATGCTGGGCATTGTCTATCTGGTTTGCGGGCTGCACAGCAATTTTCTCTACGATTTTCTGGTGCTGCTGGTCGCCTCAATGATCGGCGCGGGATTGGGGTTGTGTATCTCGGCGCTCTCAAAGACCAACGAAAGCGCGATCGCCCTGCTGCCGGTGGTACTGCTGCCCATCATCGCCCTGGGCGGCGGAATGCGCCCGATCTACCAGATGCCGCAAGCGGGCAGGATGGTGAGTCAGGTGATCCCTTCGCGCTGGGCCTTTGAAGCCAATCTGCTCCAGGAAGCCAAGGCGGACGAATGGAAGCCGGCCATCCCGCACCCACCCGCTCCACCGGCAAATTCAAACCTGAAATCGCCCCATGGCGTTGAGGCGCCGCCCGCACCGGTGGCGCCCCCGGACGTGGCGCAGCACAGCCTGCCTCGCTATGTGATCTCCAACAGCGACGACAAGGGGGAGCACCTGCGCGCGGCGAACGACAACGAGTATCCCGACAGAAATCCCGCCGCGAATGCCCGGCAGTACCGCCATCGCTACCGCGATTCGATGGCCGTGCTGGGAGCAATGCTGATTCTGCTCGTAGCCGCCGTCCTCATCATCCTGCGCAAACGCGACAACGATCCACAGTGACGGCCATGAATCTGCATCGAATGAACTCGAAGAAAAGCTGGCCCGGCAACAGCGGGGCCGGTTCTGCAAGTGAGGTTCCAGCATGAGCCAGATCCCAATCCCGTTGACGCCGGTTATCGCCTTTGCCGAGGAGTGCGACCGGGGCATCGTGCGCGAAGAAAACCAGGACAGTGTTCTCCACGCCAGCATTCCCTTGGGCGAATTGCTCATCGTGGCCGACGGCATCGGCGGATACCAGGGCGGCGCCACCGCTTCACGAATGGTCATCGAGGGCTTTCACCGCAGCTTGGCGACATTGCCCCGCGAACATCCAGTCGATCGCGCACTCTGCGAGGCTTCGGCGCAGGTCAACGCCAATATCATCGAGGTGGCCAATCTGCCCGATTCCCTCTATCGGCGCATGGGCTCCACGGTTGTGCTGGCCCTGCTGCAGCAGGATGCAACCGGAATCAACGCCCGCATCGGACACATCGGCGACAGCCGCGCCTATCTGGTTCGCGACGGCCAGCTCATCCGCATCACCAACGACCACTCCGCCGTGCAGGCCCTGCTCAACCGCAACCTCATCACCCCGGAGCAGGCGCTCAACCATCCCGACGCCTCGGTGCTGACGCGCAGCCTGGGCCATAAGCCAGAAGTCGAGATTGATCTGGAAAATGTCCCGCTGCTGCCCGGCGACACGCTGCTGCTTTGCTCCGACGGTCTGTGGGGCTTCGTTGCCGAACAGGAGATCCAGCGCGTAGCGGCCGACCCCAGTCTCACCGTGCAGGCGGCGGCCCATGCGCTGCTGGAACTGGCTCTCGCCGCCGGCGGCCACGACAACATTGGCATCGAACTGGCGCGGATCAGCGCGCCCCCGGTGGCTTTTCTCCCTGCTCCCCACCCCCCGCGCCGCACGCGATTCATTGAGTTTCTTGCACTCGGACTGCTTGCCGTCGCCGCTTTGGGCGCCCTTTCCTACTTTGCGATGAAGGCCCCCTGGATCAAGGCCCTGCTGCATTCCCATTGGCACGCCCAACCCGCGCAAGCCGATTCGGTTTCCCCGCCGGCCCCGCTGCTTAGCTATGCGGTGGTTCTGGGGCCGGGCGCGAATAGCTCCAATCTCTCGGCGGTCACCGGCTGGATTCCCGCGGAGTTGAAACCCGACAAGCAACCTTCGTGTCAGGAACTCACCGGCAAGGCCAAAGAGATCACCGTCTACTACAAAGAGCTGCCGCCGGTGGAGCGCTTCATCGAGGGAAACCGCTCCTTTTTCAAAGACCTCACGGTCTCCGGGACCAGAGAGCGGGATAGCGAGATTGAAACCCGGTGCGGAGACTTCAACCTGGTTGTCGTTGTGCCCGGCGCCAAGCAGGCCGCTGTGGCCAAGCCTGAAGTTCAGCCGCAGCCACCTGCCAAGCCGGTGCCGCAGACGCAGCCCAACCCTCCCGTACAGCCTGTGCCTGAAGTCCAGCCGAAACCTGCCGATCAGGCCAAACCCGCAGACCAGAAACAACCCCCAGCCACTCCGCAGCAGCCGATGGCCAATCAGCCGAGGCCGTCTGCTAACCAGCCGGGCCCGCTTGCCAATCAGCCCAAGCCGCAGACAAATCCTGCGGCAGGGACCACCCCGCCGCCCGGACCTCCACCAGACAAATCTCCTCAATGATCCTGAGGACCCCGGAGTCAGTCGCAGTTTTGAAAGGCCACAACTTCAGTCGTGTCTCCATGCGCCTGCAGCCCACCCATGTGGATGAGAACGGCGCGGAGGCATTCGCCCCGGAGGGGCCGAGGGATAATAGCCCAGGACCGGGGTCCCCAACGACGGGTCGTTGTCGTTGGGGTGGAGGACCGGGGTCCCCAACGACGGGTCGTTGTCGTTGGGGTGGAGGACCGGGGTCCCCAACGACGGGTCGTTGTCGTTGGGGTGGAGGACCGGGTCCCCAACGACGGGTCGTTGTCGTTGGGGTGGAGGACAAGCGAAGCGCAGTCCTGGGAAAGGCTTTCGATTCAACAGTTGCCATAATGCCACTCGGCAACGAGCTTTCTGTAAAGAGCTGTGTCGAAATCGTCGTAGCCCCTGCGGCAACGTGATTCGTAAATAGGCAACTTAATCAGAGGTTCCCCAAAAAACGACGTTGGCTGACAAGGGCCGTGCTTTCCCAGATCTCGATTTGAAGCCTGGGAGAGCACGGACCTCGGATGCAACTCCGTCTACTTCAACTGCGGCCCCGGCGTATACATCGCGTCGGGCAGGAACGTGCCTGCCTGCTCGTCCTGGACCATCCCGATGACCCCCTCCGGAGTCACAATCGGGGAGCCGAAGACAGCCGAATCGACCGGCTCGCTCAGCCGTATGCCCTTGCCCTCGCGGCGCGCTTCCATTTGCAGCACGTCCACCCGGACTTTCTTTGTAATGCGGTCCGTGCGCAGGCGGAAGACGGCAACCTGGTCCCAACTCTCCTTCGCGCCCTCCTCCACCGGCGCTGCCATCAGTCCGCGCTCCGTTGCCGGGGTCAGCAGCGTCAGAAGGGCCAGCGAATCGGGCGAAGCCCTCCGCAGAACTCCAATCTGGTCGAGGCTTCCGTCCACTGAAGTCACTTTGTCCTTATCCGCCGTCCCCCGCATCTCCACCGCAAAATCCTTGGAGCTCATCTTGAGGGGCACGCCGCTCTGGTTCAGCGGCCACAACTGCATCTCCTGGCTTTTCTTTTCCACCTTCTCCGCGCCCGAGTTCACAGCGGACAGAAGCTCTGCGTCGTACTTCCACGGCGCCCGCATCTCTGCCGTGGTCATCACCGTGCCCGTTCCCACCAGAAAGCCCAGTTCTTTCACTTTGACCGGGAAGCTCTCGTCGCCCTGCTTGACCAGGAAGCTCGATTCCACCACAAACAGGTCCATCGGGGCGTCGGCTTCAAGGCTGGCGATCCAGGCCGGTCGCGAGCCGGGAATGTACTTCTCCAACCTGGCCTTGGCTTCAAGTCCGGTGTCGATTCCCGACAGAACCGCCAGCGTCACCTTGCGCTGCATCTCCGTACCGGGGGTCTTGGCCGGCACCTCCTGGTCCAGGGAGATCGCCACCTTGGGATGCAGCGTACTAAGCGCCAGCTTTTCCAAGAGGTTGAGGTGCACGCCTGCCACCAGTTCGCCCTCCACATGCACGCTCTGCCGTTCGATCATCTGGCTCAGCGGAGCTACCGTATAAAGATCGCGGAACAGGACCGTCACGTAAAGCGGAGGCAGCGCGGTGGTCACACCTTTCTTGAGTACGATTTCCTGCTGTAACGGCTCGGCAAAGACCGGCATCCCGTTCAGGCGCAGGGAGCACAGGCGCATCTCCGCCAGGGTAATGGATTGTGCAGGAACCAGCGTCAAGTCTACGGCTGCCTTCACGTGCGATGTGTCGATCTCCACCACATTGATGTCGCGCACCTGAAGGGTTCCAATTGCCAAACTGCCCGTCTGCGCCAGCCCGCCGGCCGCGCCCAACGCCATCAATCCTGCTGCCGCAACACGCAATACTCTCTTCATTCCGAACCCCTTTCACTTTCAAAGAACGGGAGAATCCAGCATACTTGCAAACAATTCGTTCTGGAGGGTAATTTCAAGGATTTCGTTGCACATGCCTGCTTTGGCGGGTTGCGGAACGGGGCCAACCTGCGTTCCCTGAGAAGCGGGGCAAGACCGCTGCTCTCGTGAAAGCCCCTCGACAGGTCCCCGGCTCGACTGAATTCGTCCCTTCTCCCAGCCACCGTCCGAAAACGGACACTCCCGCGCCGGAACCGGTCACCTCCGGCCCGCCTTTCGCGGGCTCGATCTCAAGTAAGTCATTTATTCACAACGCGAAATCGTCGTATCCCTTTGGCACCTCAAGTGCACTACCCATGATCGATGGATATCGCACGCCCAGACTTGAAGCAAAAGAAGATGCGCCAGTACGCAGTATGGACTGGCGTCGCGGTGGTGGCTTTAACGGTAGCGGTGGTGGCCGTGGCCCGGCTCAAGCCGGCGGCGCCCACCGTGGACCGCTCCACCATCTGGCCCGACACGGTCAAACGAGGACCCATGATTCGCCAGGTCCGCGGCTCCACTGGCACGCTGGTTCCGCGCGAGGACAAGCTCGCGCTTGATTCCCGCGGAGACTGAAGCCACGGTGACCCGCATCCTGGTGTTGCCCGGCGCACAGGTTCAGCCCGGACACGGTCCTCATGGACCTGGCCGACCCGCAGCTTGAGCAGGAAGCTGCTGAACGCGCAGCCTGGCGCTCAAGGCAGCCGAAAGCGACTACCACAACACGCAAGTGAAGCTGCAAAGCGACCTGATGACCCAGAAGGCCGGCGCGGCCACCGTGGGCGCGGACTTCAGCCAGGCCAAGTTGCAGGCGCAGACCGACAAGGCGCTCTACGATCTGGGTGTCATCTCCGGCCTGGCCTACAAGTCATTCGAAGAGCAAGGCCGACGAATTGACAACGCGCAACAAGATCGAAGACGATCGCCTGACCATGAACGAGAAGGTCGATCGCCTCGCAACTGGCCGTGGCAGCAGACCAAAGTGGACCAGGCGCGCGCGCTTTACCAGCTCAAGCAGCAGCAACTGGCCGCGCTTCACGTCACGGCGGGCATCTCCGGCGTGCTGGTCGATCTGCCGCATCAGGTGGGCGAGCACGTGGCGCCGGGAACCACGCTGGCCAAGGTGGTGCAGCCCGACAAGCTGAAGGCTCGCTCTGAAGATCGCCGAGACCCAGGCGCGCGACATCCAGATCGGCCAGCCGGCCTCGATCGACACGCACAACGGCGTGATTCCCGGCCACGTGCACGCGCATCGATCCCGCGCGTCATGAACGGAACGGTCACGGTTGACGTAGAGCTTACTGGGCCTCTGCCGCAGGGCGCGCGGCCTGACCTGAGCGTAGACGGCACCATCGATCTGGAGCGCATGACCGATGTGCTCTACGTGGGCCGGCCGGCGCTGGGCAACGAGAACTCCACTCTGAGCCTGTTCAAGATCGACCCCGACGGCAAGGGCGCTACGCGCGTGCCGGTCAAAGTGGGCCGCGCTTCGGTCAACAGCATTCAGGTGATCGAAGGCTTGAAGGAAGGCGACACGGTGATTCTCTCCGACATGTCGCGCTGGGACAACGTGGACCGCATACGGCTGGAGTAAAGGCAGTGAAGGAGTGAAAAATTGAAGTAGTGAAGTAGAGAACGGCATTCGGCAGCACTGGCTCCCACTGTCCACTGTTCGCTCATTCACTCGTTCACTTCTTCACTCCTTCACTTTTTCACTTATTCACGTTTTTCAGTATCCACTAACAACTCACGAGGGGGGATGGAATGGCATCGAACGGCAATGCTCATTGAAATCGAGGACCTGACCAAGGTCTTCTACACCGACGAAGTGGAGACGCACGCGCTCTCCGGCATTCACCTCACCATCTCGCGCGGCGAGTATGTGGCCATGTCCGGCCCTTCGGGCTGCGGCAAATCCACGCTGCTTTCCATTCTGGGCTTGCTCGACACGCCCACGGGCGGCAAGTATCTGCTCAACAACAACCCCGTCGAGAACCTGAGCTTCGGTGACCGCTCGCGCATCCGCAACCAGGAGATCGGCTTCATCTTCCAGAGCTTCAATCTCATCGGCGACCTCACGGTCGAGGAGAATGTCGAACTGCCGCTGACCTATCGGGCCGGGATGCCCTCGGCCGAGCGCAAGAAGCGCGTCAAGGACGCTCTGGAGCGCGTGAACATGGCGCACCGCATGAGGCACTATCCCGCGCAACTCAGTGGCGGCCAGCAGCAGCGCGTGGCTGTCGCGCGCGCGCTGGCTGGTTCGCCCTCCATCCTGCTGGCCGACGAGCCCACTGGCAACCTCGACTCGAAGAACGGCGAGGCGGTGATGCACTTGCTTGCCGACCTCCATCGCGAGGGCTCGACCATTTGCATGGTCACCCACGATCCGCGCTTCGCCAAGCACGCCCAGCGCGAAGTACATCTCTTCGACGGCAAAGTGGTCTCTGAAGACGAACTCAAGAAGCTTACCGAGGAAGTCGAGGCGTAACGATGTTCTTGCAAGACCTGCGCTATGCGTTGCGGCAGCTTCGCAATAATCCGGGATTCACCGCGTTGGCGGTCGGCACGCTCGCTCTGGGCATCGCCGCCAACGCCACCATCTTCAGTTGGATCAACTCGACGCTGCTCGATCCCATTCCCGCGGTTGCGCACACAGGGAACATGATCTCGATCATGCTGGGCGAACGGAACGAGCATCCAACGCCGCCATTTTCCTACCCGGATTACGTTGACCTGCGCGACAGCACACGCAGCTTCACCGGCCTTCTCGCCTATCACGACGACTACATGGCCATCACCGGCTCCGGCAAGCCGGAGCGCATCTACGGCGCGCTGACCTCGGCGAATTACTTCGAGGTGCTGGGCGTGCAGCCGATCCTTGGCAGAACGCTGCTTCCTTCTCTTGCCAATGAACGGCAAGGCGTGGCAGAAGCCGTGCTAGGCTACGATCTTTGGCAGAATCGTTTTGCGGGCGATCGCGCCATCGTGGGCAAGACGATTCAGCTCAACCTCCATCCCTACACCATCGTCGGCGTTGCTCCAAAGAGCTTTATAGGATGCAAATCCGGATTGCGTTCCGAGATATGGATCCCATTGGGAATGGCTGCCCAGCTTTGGGGCTACAACGGCACGGTCGATCACCGTGGCGCATCCTGGCTTCAGGTGTTGGGAAAGCTCAAACCGGGCGTGGACTCTCGCCAGGCGGTCAGCGAACTGAACCTGTTGATGCAGCACATCGCCAATCGCTATCCTGAGACGCATCAGGCCTCGAACGTGATCTCCGCCGATCCCCTCTGGCGCTCGCCCTTCGGAGCCAATGTGTACCTTTATGGCACGCTTCCCATGCTGCTGGCTCTGGCCGCGGCGCTGTTGTTGCTGGCCTGCGCCAACGTGGCCAACCTGCTGCTGGTGCGTTCCGTAGGCCGCCGCCGCGAATTGGCTATTCGTCTCTCTATGGGCGCGACCCGCTGGCGCATTGTGCGCCAACTGCTTGCGGAGAACCTGCTGATCGCCCTGGCCGGTGGCGGCGTTGCCCTGGCGCTGACCGTGTGGACAGCCGGCACTCTCTCTGCATTTCTGCCGCCCACCACGCTGCCGCTCACGCTCAACGGCCATGTCGATGCCACCGTATTTCTAGCCACGCTGCTCGCTTCCATACTCACGACGGCGATTGCCGGCGTGATTCCCGCAATGCGCGCATGCAGCCTTTCGCCAGTGTCGGTTCTAAAGGACGAAGCGCTCAGCACCTCCGGCGGGCTCTCAAAGTCGCGCCTCACCGGCGGTCTGGTCGTCGCGCAGATCGCGCTTTCGTTGCTGCTGCTCACGTGCGCCGGGCTGTTCATTCGCAGCCTGCAGAATGCGCAGAGCGCCGATCCGGGATTCGATCCCAGCCATGTGCTGCTGGCCACTTTCGATCTCGACCCCATGGGCTACTCCGCCGCTACCGGAATCGAGTTTGAAAGGCAAGTGGTAGACCGCGTCAGGCAATTGCCCGGCGTGCAGTCCGCAACCCTGGCGGACTTCTCGCCTCTCAGTTTCACCATTCACTCCGAAGGCGTGATGCCCGAGGGCTATGTGCCTCCTCCGCATCAATCCGTCGAAGCGGACCGCGGCACCGTGGGACCTGGCTACTTGCAGACCCTGCGCACCCCGCTCGTCTCCGGCCGCGACTTTACCGCCCAGGATAACGAAGGCGCCCTGCCGGTGGCCGTCGTCAACCGAGCCTTCGCCGATCGCTATTGGCCGGGCCAGAATGCCATTGGCAAGCGCGTGCAGACCCGCGGGCGATGGTACACCGTGGTGGGTGTGGCGGCCAACGGGAAGTACCGCCGCCTGACCTATGACGCAGCACCGCTGATTCTCATGCCTCTGGCGCAGCGCTACGAAAGTGAAGTCACCCTGCATGTGCGCACCACGGGCGATCCACAGGCTCTGGCGCCTTCCGTCCAGCAAACCATCAATAGCCTCAACGCTGATCTACCGCTCTTCAACGTCACCACGCTCCAGCGCAACATGCAGATGGGAAGCGTCTTCGAGCGCATCGTGGCGGCCTTCGCGGGCTCGTTTGGCCTGCTGGCCCTCGTTCTGGCCGCCGTGGGCATCTACGCAGTGGTCGCCTACACCACGCGGCAACGCACCCACGAGATTGGAATTCGCATGGCGCTCGGCGCGGCGCGCCGTGATGTCTTTCGCCAGGTGCTGGGCCAGGGGCTGCGTCTGGCGCTGGTTGGATTGGCTGTAGGAGTTGGCGTCTCGCTGGTCATGACCCGCTTCTTGCGCGGCCTGCTTTATGGCGTAGGCGCCGCCGATTGGTTGACCTTCGCCACTGTTGCTGTTGTACTTTGCCTGGTCGCGTTGCTCGCGTGCTATGTACCGGCTCGGCGCGCGGCATCGGTCGATCCCATGCTGGCATTGAGAACAGAGTAGGAGAACCCTGAATGAACACGCTTCTTTACGATCTGCGTTATGCGCTGCGGCAACTTCGCTGCGCTCCGGGCTTCACCTTCACCGTGGCGCTCACACTCGCCCTCAGCGTGGGCGTGGCCACGGCTGTCTTCTGCGTCATCGATGCGGTCATCCTGCGTCCGCTGCCCTTCGCGCATCCTGAGAAGATCGTATCCCTGCAAACACGTGCCCAGAGCGGCTACACGCAGCCCGCTTCGTGGCCCAGCTATCAGGACGAGCGCGCGCAGGCGAGCACCTTCGCCGCGCTGGCTGCTTATACCGATTTCTTCAAGGTGACGATCGAGACGCCAAACGCGGGCGCAGTGGCTCTTGACAGCGTGCAGGGGACCGACAACTTCTTCCAGGTATTTGGTGTGCAGCCTTTTCTGGGACGAACCTTTTTGCCCGGCGAAGAGCAGGAAGGCAAGAACAACATCGCGGTGCTGAGTTACGAGGTCTGGGAGAGATATTTCGGCGCGGACCGCGGCGTCTTGAACAGGACGGTCACTCTGGACGGCAAGAGCTTCACCGTCGTCGGCGTAATGCCCGCGGGATTTCGCTTCCCGCTTGCAATGCATAACGCTGTCTATTTGCCCATGCATATCGACCAAGGTTGGATGAAGGGACGCGGAGCCCACTGGCTGCGAACAGTCGGGCGCCTGAAAGACGGCGTAAGCATTGAGCAAGCACAAGCCGACCTGACTCAAGTGTTCAACAACCTGAGCAGAACTTATCCGGATTCGGACAGCGGGCGGACGGTCCGTTTGCCTCTGCTGTCTGAAGCGATTGCTGCCAAGAGCAAGGGGCCGCTCTGGACGCTGCTGGGCGCCGTTCTGGCGGTGCTCGCCATTGGCTGCGTCAACGTAGCCGGACTGCTGCTGGCGCGCGGCGTGAAGCGCGAGCGCGAGATGGCCATGCGCATCGCTATCGGCGCAGGGCGCGTGCGGCTGTTGCGGCAGTTGCTTACTGAAGGTGTTCTGCTGGCTCTGCTGGGCGCAGCGGGCGGCGCGCTGCTGGCACAGCTCATCCTCAATCTGATGCGCACCTTCCTGATTCACGCATTGGCGCGCGGCGCGGACATTCACATGAACTGGCCGGTGTTGACCGCGGCCATCGCCGCGGCAATCTGCACCAGCCTCGCCGCCTCGCTCTTTCCGGCGCTGAGTCTCTCTTCCATCGATCCGAATCGCGCGTTGAAGGGCGGCGGAAGCGCGGGCACGCAGCGTGGTCAATACCGCATGCGCTCTGTCTTTGTAATCACTCAAGTAGCGCTCACGCTGGTGCTGCTGGTGGTGTCCGGAATGTTGATTCGCGTAGTGATGCGCTACCGTGATGTCGATCTGGGATTTGACCCGTCGCATATCCTCTCGGTCAAACTCAATATCTCCCGGCCCCGCTATCAGGATCGCGATGTCTTGAGCGCCTTCTACAAACCGCTGGAGGAGCGGGCGAGTCATCTGCCTGGAGTGCAGGCCGCGGGACTCATCAACATCCTCCCCATCGAAAGCTGGGGCAGCAACTCGGATGTTCATATCGCCGGTCAGCCGCCCGCGCCGCCCAACCAGATCGTCCTCGCCGAGAGCCGTTTCGTCAGCCCCGGCTACTTCGATGTGATGGGCATTCCGCTGCACCGTGGACGCAAGCTCTCTCCGAGCCTCGACTCTCCGCATATCGCCGCGACTGTTGTGGTGAACGAAGCATTCGTGCGCGAGTTCATTCCGGCGGGCCTCGATCCCACCGCGCAGCGGGTCGACAGCGACGCAGAAAAACCGGAGCAATGGACGCAGATCGTCGGTGTCACCGGAAACATCCGGCAAGACATCTACGAACCGCCTATCGCGGAGCGTGATTGGCTGATGGACGAGGTGGACCCCAAGGAACGCGCTGAGACGTTCGCCAGCATGTCTCTGCTCGTGCGCACCGTCGGCGATCCCGTGCAAGCAGTTCCAGCCGTTCGCTCGATCGTGCATGATTTGGACCCGACGGTTCCATTCGAAGAGCCGCGCGCCATGACCGAGGTCATCTCGGAAGAACTGGTCTTCGAGCGCATGGAGGGGTGGCTCTTCGGCATCTTTGCCGGGCTGGCTCTGGTGCTCGCTCTGGTCGGCCTCTACGGACTGGTCAGCCACGAAGTTGAGCAGGCCAAGCGCGACATCGGCGTGCGCATGGCCCTGGGCGCAACGCGCAACTCTATCCTCGCCATGGTGCTGCGCCGCGTTGCGTGGATGCTGGGCGCGGGAAGCGTCGTGGGCCTGGCCCTCACACTGGGCGCGCGCAAGGTCATCGGCATGGTCATCTACTTCGACGCGCAGCAGGAAGTTGGCAGCTTTCTCCTGCTGGCATTGTTGTTAATTGTTTCCGGCCTCGCCGCGGCGCTGATTCCCGCCGCCCGCGCCGCTTCCATTGAACCCATGCAAGCGCTCAGATCCGAATAGGCAGAGCGCCGGAACAAACAACGGAGAACAGGTCAATGAATCGATTCTTTCAGGACATTCGCTACGCTCTGCGCCAGTTACGCAAGTCGCCGGGATTCACGCTGACCGCCGTGGTTACGCTGGCGCTGGGCATCGGCGCCAACACCGCGATTTTCACGCTGGTGCAGGGCATCCTGCTGCGCTCGCTGCCGGTCAGCGACCCTGCAAGACTCTACCGCATCGGCGACACCGACGATTGCTGCGTCGCGGGCGGCTTTCCCGGCGACAACGGCGATTTTTCCATCTTCTCGCACGATCTCTACCTGCATCTGAAGAACTCCGCGCCGGAGTTCGAGCAACTGGCCGCCGCGCAGGCGGGCGAATGGCACTGGAGCGTGCGCCGAGGCGAAGCCCTGCCCAAGGCGTTGCGCGGCGAATTTGTCTCTGGCAACTACTTCTCCACTCTGGGCATGGGAGCCTTTGCTGGCCGTGTCCTCGCGGAGAGTGACGACTCACCAACCTCTTCGCCCGCAATGGTGCTCAGCTACCGCGCATGGCAGGGCGAATATGCAGCCGATCCGTCGATCGTCGGCTCAACGATCTTCGTTCAAGCCAAGCCATTCACCGTGATCGGCATCGCGCCGCCCGGTTTCTTCGGCGACCGCGTCACCGACGATCCGCCCGATTTCTGGATGCCGGTGACCAGTGAGCCGTACGTCCGGGGAGAAGGCAGTTCCATCCTGCATCATGCGGACTCTCATTGGCTCTACCCGCTGGGCAGAGTGCATGCCGGCACCAACATCGGCGCATTGCAAGCCAAGCTCTCTATCGCGCTGCGTGCATTGGCTCTCCACCCGTCCCGCCTACACCGCCAACGGCGGCTCTTCCGTCATTCCCAAGCAGCATGTGGTCCTCGCCCCCGCCGGCGGTGGCATCCAGACCCTGCAATTGCGCACGGGAGAGGGTCTGAAGATGCTGATGATCCTCTCAACCGTTGTGCTGCTCATCGCCTGCGCTAATATCGCCAATCTGATGATGGCGCGCGCCACGTCCCGTCGCGCTGACTTTGCCGTGCGCATGGCCCTGGGCGCGGGACGCCGCCGCCTGATTCGCCAGATTCTCACCGAAAGCGTGCTCCTCAGTTGCATCGGTGGATTGGCAGGCCTGGCAGTCGCTTACGCCGGCTCTCACACCATTCTTGCCCTCGCCTTTCCCGACGCCAAGAACATGCCCATCGAGGCCAGTCCATCCTTGGCTGTACTCGGCTTTGCATTCGTTGTCTCTCTGCTGACTGGCGCGCTCTTCGGCGCTGTGCCCGCCTGGCTTTCCTCGCACGCCCAGCCCGCCGAGGCGCTGCGCGGTGTCAACCGCTCCACGCGCGACCGCTCTTCCCTGCCGCAGAAAGCGCTCGTCATTCTCCAGGCCGCATTGTCTGTGGTCCTGCTGGCCGGCGCTATCTTGATGAGCCGCTCGCTCGGCAACCTGGAAAACCAGAAATTCGGCATCGCCACTTCAAACCGCTACGTTGTGCACTTCGATCCCGCGGGCGCCGGCTACGGTATCGACCGGCTTCCCGCGCTCTACCGCCAGATCGAAGACCGCTTCTCCGCGCTGCCCGGCATGGCCAGCGTAGGTCTGGGGATGTACAGCCCGCTCGAAGGCGATAACTGGGGCGAGTGCGTCATTCAACAGGGCCATCCTGCTCCCGGCCCCAACGCGCATTGCGGCTCGACCTGGGATCGCGTAAGCAACCATTTCCTCGACGCGCATCGGCGTGCCCATCGTCCGCGGCCGCGGCTTTGGCGATCAAGACACCGCAACTCAGCCGTCAGGTCGTCATCGTCAATCAGACCTTCGTGAAGAAGTTCTTCCCCAATCAGGACCCCATCGGCCAGCACTTCGGCATCGACAAGCCGCAATACTCAGGAAGTTGGGAGATCGTGGGCGTCTTTGCCGACTTCAAGATGAACAATCCCCGCGATCCAGTGCGCGCGGTTTATCTGCGTCCGCTCACCCAGCAGTTTCCGGTATAACCAGCCGGAGATGGACTCGACCGAGATACAGTCCATGTTTATGAACGCCATGGTCCTGGACTTCAATGCGCCGCAACAAAATGTCGACGCGCTCATTCGCCGCACGCTGGCGGGCATCGATCCCAACCTGACCGTCATGGACCTGCGCTCGCTCGACGCGCAGGTAGCGGGCAACTTCACCCAGGAACGGCTGATCGCGCAACTCACCAGCCTGTTCGGCATCCTGGCCCTGATCCTGGCCTCGGTGGGGCTCTACGGCGTCATGTCCTACTTCGTGGCGCGGCGCACCAGCGAAATCGGCATCCGCATGGCGCTGGGCGCAACGCGCACCAGCGTCATATCCATGGTCTTGCGCGGAGCCCTCTGCCAGATCCTTGTCGGCCTCGCGCTGGGCATTCCTGCCGCTCTTTTTGCCGGACATCTGATGGCCAGCCAGCTCTACGGCGTCGGCAGCTACGATCCAGTTGCTCTTTTCGGTGCCATTCTCGTTCTTGCTCTTTGCGCCGCGGTGGCGGGCTTTCTTCCCGCACGGCGTGCTGCTTCCATCGAGCCCATGCAAGCCCTGCGCACCGAATAACAGAGATACAAGGAGAGCAACTCGGAATGAATACGCTGCTTCAGGACATTCGCTACGCGCTGCGCCAGTTGCGCAAGTCGCCGGCCTTCACGCTCACCGTGATCGTTACTCTGGCGCTCGGCATTGGCGCAAATGCCGCCGTGTTCACGCTCTTCGACCAGGTGCTGCTGCGCATGTTGCCGGTCGAGCGGCCCCAGGAACTGGTGCGCTTCGAGTGGACGGGAGCCTTCTCCGGGTCCATGAGCAGCTTCGGCGGAGATTCGCATAACTACTTCTCCTACCCCATGTACAAGGACCTGCGCGACCAGAACCAGGTCTTTCAAGGAATGTTGGCAGCGGACAAGGCAAGCGTGGGCATCAGTTGGCACGATCAGGCCGAGAACGCCGACGCCGAGGTGGTCACCGGAAACTATTTCCAGTTGATGGGATTAAAGCCCGCCATTGGCAGGCTTCTGACGCAACAGGACGACACAGCGAAAAATGCCAACCCCGTTGCCGTGCTCGGCTACGACTACTGGAAGACCCGCTTCGCCGCATCGCGCGAAATCGTGGGTCAATCCGTGCTCATCAACGGCCATCCCTTCACCATCCTGGGCGTCGCGCCCGCGAACTTCCAGTCGGCCATCGGTGGATACAAGCCGGGCGTCTTCATCCCCATTTCAATGGTCGATATCGCCATGCCTTGGATGAGCACACGCGATAGTCTAGTCAACCATCAGTCCGTGTGGCTGACCCTCGTCGCGCGCCTTAAGCCCGGCATCTCCATTCCACAGGCAGAGGCCAGCCTCGGGCCGTTGTGGCACTCGCTCCGCGCTTTTGAGTTCACGCTCTACAAAGGCAAGTCCGAGCGATTCAGAAGAGAGTTCGTCGACAATTCACATCTCAGTGTCCACGACGATTCCACGGGATTCAACCCCAACCGCATCGATCTCGAAAAGCCACTCATCATCCTCATGAGCATGGCAGGCCTGCTGGTTGCGCTTTGCGCCATCAACGTGGCCACGCTGCTGCTGTTGCGCGCCGCCGGTCGCGCGCGCGAGATGTCCATGCGCTACGCACTGGGCGCAAAGCGCAGCCGCATTGTCTCGCAGTTGCTAGTGGAGGGCGGATTGCTCGGCCTTGCCGGAGCCGCCGCTGGACTTGCCTTTGCGCCCCTGGTAGCCACCGCGTTAGTGCGCCTCATTACCAGCGCCGATCCGGGCAGCGAGCCTTACTCCACCTCCATCGATGCGCGCGTGCTGCTGTTCACGCTTGCGATTTCAGTTGCGGTTAGCCTGCTGTTCAGCGCAGCTCCTGTGCTTCACTTCCTGCATCCCAATCTCGCTGAAGCGTTGCGGCAAAACTCCGGAACAGCTTCGAAAAGCTCCCAGCGTTTCCGCAAAGCGGCGGTGGGCGCGCAGATCGCGCTCAGCGTCCTGCTGCTTGGCGGTGCGGGCCTCTTCGTTCGCACCCTCGACAACCTACGCCATCAGTCCGTTGGCTTCGACACCGGGCGCTTAGCTGTTTTCTCTCTCGATCCCACGAACTCCGGTTACGGCGAAGTTCGCGCTGCACAGTTACTCTCGAACGCTCTCGACGCCATCTCCCGCATTCCAGGCATCTCCTCGGCCGCCGCCACTACCGATCCAGAGCTCTCAGGTGACTCAAATACTACCGGTTTCTCCGTGCAGGGCTACAAGCCAAGCGAGGAGGAGAACATGGGCTTTGAATCTCCATGGGTAACTCCCGGTTACTTTGCAACGTTGAAGCAGCCCTTGCTGGGGGGCCGCGAGTTCACACTCGCGGACGGACCCGGCGCGCCTCTGGTGGCAGTTGTCAATCTTGCCTTTGCCAATCGCTTCTACGGTTCGCCGCAAAACGCGATCGGTCGCGTTGTCGGCGATGGAGATACACCCGACGTTATTACCATCGTTGGCGTCGTGGGCGAGAGCAGACACACCGATCTGCGCACGGTGCTCGGCCCCGCGGTCTACCGGTCTTACTTCCAGCAGAAGCACCTGGGAGGCGGGGAGATCTATGTGCGTTCCTTGCAAACTCCCGAGACCGTCGAAGGAGCAATCCGCCAGACCATCCATCAGCTTGACTCAACACTGGTGGTCGATGGCTTGCGCACTATGGACGAGCAGGTAGACCGCAGCGCCGCGGACGAGCGCGCGCTGGCCTTTCTCGCCATCGGCTTTGCGCTGCTGGCCATGCTGCTTGCGGCGGTGGGACTTTACGGCGTGCTGGCCTACTCCACCGAACAGCGCACCCGCGAGATCGGCGTACGCCTGGCCCTCGGCGCGCAACGCTCCGGCGTGGTGATGCTGGTGGTGCGCGAGATGGCCGTCATCGCCGTCCTTGCCACAGCCGTTGCGCTGCCTTCCATCGTTGCGCTGGCGCGTCTCTTCCGCAGCCAGCTCTACGGAGTCACCACATTCGATCCGCTCACGCTCGCAGGAGCGGTGATCATGACCGGGGTGATGATTGTGCTGGCCGCGGCCCTGCCCGCGCGCCGCGCCGCTACCGTCGAACCCATGCAGGCGCTGAGAACGGATTAGCCGCAGCCGGAGAAGGCTGACATCGAGATCGGAGTCAATCGGACATCATGATCGAACTGAAGAACGTAGAACGCAGTTACAAGACCGGACACACCGAAACCTGGGTGCTGCGCAAGATCGCGCTCACCATCAACGAAGGCGAATTCGTTACCGTCATGGGCCCATCGGGCGCGGGGAAATCCTCGCTGCTCAACGTGCTGGCCCTGCTCGACGACGGCTGGCTAGGCGAGTACTGGTTCGGCGAAACGGCGGTGCATACGCTGAACCGCAAGCAGCGCGCCGACCTTGCCCGCCAGCGCATCGGCATGGTCTTCCAGAGCTATCACCTGCTGGACGATCTCACCGTCGCCGAGAACATCGACCTGCCGCTCTCGTACAAGAACCTGCCCGCCAAGGAGCGCCAGGCGATGGTGGCCGACATCCTCGACCGCTTTCAGATCGTCGCCAAGAAGGACCTGTTTCCCTCGCAGCTCTCCGGCGGGCAGCAGCAGTTGGTCGGCATTGCGCGCGCCGTGGTCCACGCGCCCGCACTGCTCTTGGCCGACGAGCCCACGGGCAATTTGCACTCCACGCAGGCGCGCGAGATCATGGAACTCTTTTGCGAACTCAACCGCGCCGGCACGACCATCGTGCAGGTGACGCACTCTGAAGTAAACGCGCGCTACGGCAAGCGCATCCTCGAGCTGCGCGACGGCTGGATGACGCGCGACGAAAAGCTGGCAGCAACGGCAACGGAGGCCGAAGCCAAGTGAAAACCTTCAAGACAAATCCGGCCAAAGCGATGCAGGCCGCGGTTGCAATTCTTCTGTTGCAGGCCAATCTCGCCCTTGCAGTGGAACCGTTGACTGCAACGGCTCCGCTGCAAACGTCCGCCGCGGACGCGCAGGGTCAGCAAAGCCGCGTGCCGTTTGAGCAGTTGCAGCGGCCCTCGCGCAATCCCATTGACGCCTATCGTGGCAAGACCGTGCCCCCGCCCAGCATGGTCAATTCCGCGCGGCTCGGGTCGCTGGTGCGCGACGGCAAAATCTATCTCTCCCTGCGCGACGCCATCGATCTGGCGCTCGAGAACAATCTCGACATGGTCATCGCGCGCTACAACCTGCCCATCGCGCAGACCGACATTCAGCGCACTTCGGCCGGCGGACAGGTGCGCGGCGTCAACACCGGCGTGGTCTCGGGCACTCCCGGCGGCGGAGCCGGAGCTGGCGGCGCGGGCACCGGCGCTGGCGGCACGTCGAGCGGCGCGGGCGGTGCGGGAGCGGGCGCTTCAGGCATCGTCTCGTCCACGCTTGGCACCGGCACTTTCGTCTCCAGCTACGACCCCAGCATCAATGCCACTACCAACGTGGACCACACCTCCTCGCAGTTGACCAACTTCCAGGTCGAGGGCGTTTCAATCTACAAGGTCAATTCGGAGCAGGCCAACGTCAGCTATAACCAGGCATTTCCCACTGGCAGCAGCCTTGAGGTGGACTGGAACAACAGCCGCCAGACCTCCAACGGCATCTACGACTACTTCAGCCCGGAGCTCTTCACGCGCGTTCGCTTTCTGGCTACAGCAGCAGTTGCTGGCGGGCTTTGGGCTCGGGCCCAACCTGCGCTTTCTGCGCATCGCCCGCACCAACAAGAAGATCTCCGACATCGCCTTCCGCGCCCAGGTCATCGCCACCGTCACGCAGATTTGCGATATGTACTGGGACCTGGTCAGCGCCTACGATAACGAGCAGGTCGGCGAGCGTTCCGTGGCCTTTGCCACCGAAACGCTGACCACGAGCCGCAAGCAGCTTGAATTGCAGGCGATTCCCGAGATGGATGTGCTCAAGGCCGAGGGCGAACTGGCCGTTCGCGAGCAGGATCTGACCGTGGCCCGCACCACCCTGGAGTTGCAGGAACTCTACATGAAGAACGCCATCACCCGCTCGCTCGACGATCCGATCCTTGAGGAGATGCCGGTGGTGCCCACCGACCACATCGCCAGCCAGATCGTGCCCATCTCCGAGCCCGTACAGGACATGATCGCCGACGCGCTCAAGAACCGCACCGAATTGCAGGAGTCGGCCCTGGATTTGCAAAACCGCGAACTGAGCCGCAAGACCGCGCGCAATGCCCTGCTGCCGCAGTTGACCGCCTACGGCTTCTACGCGGGCACCGGAACCGCCGGCCTGCAAAATCCCAGATATGCCAGCCCGCTCAACCCCAACCACTCTGCCGCAAGACTACAGCGGCGCGCTTGAAAGCGCTTTGAACAACACCTCGCCCGAGTATCAGGTGGGTTTTCAATTGAGCATTCCCCTGCGCAACCGCATCGCCAAGGCCGACCAGTACCGCACCGAGTTGGAGTACCGCCAGTCGCAGGTCTATCTTGAAGAATTGAAGAAGCGCATCCGCATCGAGGTGCGCAACGCGCGGTATGCTCTTGAGCAGGGCGCAAGCCGCGTGGAAGCAGCCCGCAAAGCCCGCGACCTGGCCCAGCGGACCCTCAATATCATGCAGAGTGAACAGAAACTCGGCGCTGGATCGAACCAGCAGACCCTTGCGGCGGAGCACGACCTGGCCCTGGCCGAGTCGGCGCTGGTCACCGCTGAAACCGCCTACGAAAAGGCGCGCATCGAGGTGCGGCGCGCCACCGGCGCCATCCTCGACGAATACGGCATCTCGATCGAAAGCGCCAAGGCAGGCGCAGTGGAGGCAGACCATCTCCAATAAGCAACGAAAAGATCCGCGTCCTGGTCGCCGACGATCAGCCGCACATCCTTGAGGCCGTCGAGCTGCTGCTCTCGCCGCAGGGCATCCATGTGGACTGCGTGCGCTCGCCCCAGTTGCTGCTTGAAGCGCTGGGCCAGAGCGACTACGACGTGCTGCTCATCGACCTCAACTACACCCGCGACACCACCTCCGGCCAGGAGGGCCTCGATCTGCTGGCGCGCATTCAGGAGTTCGACGCCGCGCTTGCCGGTGATCGTGATGACCGCCTGGGGCAACATCGACCTGGCCGTCGAGTCCATCAAGCGCGGCGCGCGCGACTTCATCCAGAAGCCGTGGGAGAACGAGCGGCTGCTCTCGCTCATCCGCGTCCACGCCGAGCTGCATCAGGCCCTGCGCCGCGCGCGCCAGTTGGAACTGGAGAACCGCCTGCTGCGCGCCGAAGGCATGCCGGAGTTTGTGGCCGGCGCGCCCTCCATGCAGCCGGTGCTGGAGCTGATTGCGCAGGTCGGCCCCTCCGACGCCAACGTGCTCATCACCGGCGAACACGGCACCGGCAAGGAGATCGTCGCCAAGCTGCTGCACGCCGCCTCGCCGCGCGCGCGCATGGCGCTGGTGGCCGTCAACGCCGGCGGCCTGCCCGAAGGCACCTTCGAGAGCGAGATCTTCGGCCACGTGAAAGGCGCATTCACCGACGCGCGCACCGACCGCATCGGCCGCTTCGAGCTGGCCAACGGCGGCACGCTCTTCCTGGACGAAATCGCCAACGTGCCCACTGCGCCAGCAGGCCAAGCTGCTGCGCGTGCTGGAGACCGGCGAGCTGGAGCGCGTGGGCTCGTCGCAAACCCGCCGCGTGGATGTGCGCATTCTCTCCGCCACCAACGCGCTGTTGCACGAGGAGGCCAAGGCCGGCAACTTTCGCGAAGACCTGCTCTTCCGCATCAACACCGTCGAGATTCACCTGCCCGCGCTGCGCGACCGGCGCGAAGACATTCCGCTGCTCGCTCAGCACTTTCTCGGCCGCAACCGCGCCCGCTATCGCAAGCAGGTCAGCGGCTTCTCTCCCGCCGCCATGCAGCAGATGATGCAGTATCCCTGGCCGGGCAACGTGCGCGAGCTGGAGCACACCGTGGAGCGCGCCGTGCTGCTCTGCCGCGGCGACGAAGATCGAGCCGGCCAATCTCGCCATCGCCGCCGCTAAGTCCGGCGCTCAGTCGTTCGACAACATGAGCATCGACGAGGTCGAGGCCCTGCTCATCCGCAAGGTGCTGCGCCGCTGCGACGGCAACATCTCGCAGGCCGCCGAGGCCCTGGGGCTGAGCCGCGCCGCGCTCTATCGGCGCATCGAAAAATATGGCCTATGAGAAAGGGATGCGCAGGCACCGCCGCTCGGCCGTTCGCCGGGCGTGGCTTTACTGTCTGCTGCTGTCGCTGCCCGCGCTGCTTTTCGCCGCCATTCTTGGCTATCAGCAGGGGATAGGTCTCGCGCCGGCCTTGCTGGTGGCCTGCTGCCTGCTGCTCTATCTGGCCATGGTCGCCGCCGCTCTGATCGAGAGCCTGATCCGGCCGCTGCAGACGCTCTCCAACGTGGTCTCCTCGCTGCGCGAGGGCGATTACTCCTTTCGCGCGCGCGGAGCCGGCGCTGCCGACGCGCTGGGCGAACTGGCCGCCGAGGTCAACGCGCTCGCCGATCTGCTGCAAAAGCAGCGCGTCCGCTCGCTTGAGGCCACTGCTCTGCTGGCTCGCATCCTTGAAGTCATGCACGCGCCGCTGTTTGCCTTTGACCGCGAAGACCTGCTGCAACTGGTCAACAATGCCGGCGTGCAGCTGCTGGGCCTCACGCATGCCCGCTGCTTCGGCCACACCGCGCGTGAACTCGGCCTGGAAGACCTGCTTGCCGCGCCCGATCAGATCCATCCATTCCTTCGGCGCCAAGCCCTCGCGCTGGCTGCTGCGCAAGGCTGTCTTCCGCCAGGACGGCGTGCCGCACACGCTGCTGCTGCTGGCCGATGTCAGCCTGCCCTTGCAGGAAGAGGAGCAGATGGCCTGGAAGCGGCTGATCCGGGTTCTGGGCCACGAGCTTTCGAATTCGCTGGCGCCGATCAAGTCCATCGCCGGCAGCCTGCTGGCGCGGGTAGACAACATGGCGGGCGACGACGCCACACTGCACGACTTCCGCCGCGGCCTGGGCGTGGTTGAGAGCCGCGCCGACGCCCTCCATCGCTTCGTGCAGTCTTATCGTCTGCTGGCCCAGTTGCCCCCGCCGCACCTGCAACCGGTCCAACTTGGGCCGCTGCTTGAGCGCGTGGTCCTCCTCGAACAGCGGGTTGCCGTTCAACTCGACCCTGGCCCGCGCACTGTTTTGCGCGCCGATCCCGACCAGTTGGAGCAGATGTTCATCAACCTGCTGGCCAACGCCGTGGATGCCTCCCTGGCCAATGGCGCCCAGCCAGTTCGAGCAACCTGGCGGCTCGCAGAATCCAGTGTGCTGGTCACCATTGAAGATCGCGGCCTGGGCATCGCCAACGCCGAGAATCTCTTCGTGCCTTTCTACACCACCAAGCCTACGGGCAGCGGCGTGGGCCTGGCGCTGGCCCAGCAGATCGCGCGCGCCCATGGCGGCGAAATCCGCCTGGTCAATCGCGAAGACGGTCAAGGCGCCCGCGCAGACGTCCGTTTACCCATTGCGCAAAGCTAGTGCCGTGAACGCATGATTGGGTGATGGCCAAGGTGTAGCGTCTCCTGACCGGCTGTTGTGCGGGCGTCCTCGCCCGCGCTAGTCCATAATGAATTACCAATTCATGCGGTCTACAGCGGTACCACAATTGCTGTGCCCCGAACCCGCCGCCATCAAGTGGCATTTTTCTCAAGAAAATGCCACCTTGCTCGATGACGGAAAGGCCATGTGAATTGTGGAACCGCTCTATGCAATAGTGTCCTGTCCCTAAAGTTCGCATCGTAATTCGACGACCCTCAACCGCCCAATTAGGATGTCATCCGGAGCGAACGGGGCCCCAGACGCTTCTCAGTTCCGGGGTCCCCAAAGAGCGGCCTTTGCTCTTTGGGGTGGAGTTCCGGGGTCCCCAGAGAGCGGTCTTTGCTCTTTAGGGTGGAGTTCCGGGGTGGTGAGTCGAAGGATCTGCGGCTGCTCTTCAGAATTCATACCAAGAACCCTGGAGACAGGACACTAGCCAGAGTTCTTGTGGCCTCGTTCGCCCTGTGCAAGATCGCCCCTCGCTGGGGGTCGAGTCAATCTGAATGCCGAGGATTCCGGTTACACCGATCCCGGTCTCGCTGCAGGGTTACCGTTTGTCGTGGTGAGCAATTACAAAATCCTTGATGCGATCGTAGACCAGACTGGTGACCACGCCGCGATCCAGCAGGTCCTGCTTCGAGCGGTACGGCCTGAAGCGCACAATACGCCCGGCCCAACTGGGCGTCATGCCAGGGACCTTGAGCAACTCATCCACAGTGGCGTAATTGATGTCGATGCGCGCCTCCGGCGGCACGCCACGAACAGCGGCAGCGGCCTGTGGCGCTTCGTGCCCGCTTCGAGGCAGCGCGGCCAGGGACACGCAGAGCATAGCAACCGCCCATACCGTAAGTAGCGCCGCTGTTCGCACGGCATTATTCTCTGCCTGGAATGGATGGAATCGCAAGCTTTCCTTTGCTTCTTGAAACTCCCTGGCCGGCCCAGGCCTGCGGCGCGTGTTTACAGCCCCGCAGCCGTCTCCCTCGCCATGTAATCTACCAATGCCTTCATGTCGCCGTTCGTCTCCGCGAAGACCTTCAGTTGGCGATCTGCGCCGGTTCCTGTTCTGAGGATTGTGCGGATTCCGCCGATCGCTTCGCGGCTGCCCAACTCATCCACCACCGGATCGACCAGGGCGAGAAGCTCCTCGATCAGGTCGCGCAAGGGCACTTCCTGCTGTTTGCCGAAGTCGATCAGCTTGCCTTCGAGACCGTAGCGAACGGCGCGGAATTTGTTCTCCATCAGCAGCGGACGAGCATACTGGCGGAAGTCCTGGTTGGCCTCGTGCAGCTTGTAGAGATAGGCCGCCGTGGCCTGGATGAGCGCGGCAATGGCCACTGTCTCCTCGGCGCGCAGGGGAATGTCGCAGGCGCGCACTTCGACGGTATCGAAGAAGGGATGGGGGCGGATGTCCCACCATATCTTTTTTCCGTTGTCGATGCAGTTGGTGCGCACCAGCAGGCTGACGTAATTCTCAAATTCCGAATAGCTGGCGAAAGCGTCGGGAATGCCCGTCCGTGGAAAGTTCTCGAAGACTTTGGCGCGGTAGCCCTTGTAGCCTGTGTTCAGGCCCAGCCAAAAGGGGGAATTGGTGGCCAGCGCCATGATGTGAGGCAGAAAGTAGCGCATCGAGTTCATGATGCGGATGGCCGCCTCACGGTCCTCGATACCCACATGCACATGCAGGCCGAAGATGAGGTTGGCGCGGGCCACCAGTTGCAGGTCCTTCACAACCTGGTGGTAGCGCGGGTCGGGATAGATTTCTTGCGTTCGCCAGTCGGCGAAGGGATGCGTAGCGCCCGCCACCAGCATCAGGTTGTGCTCGCGGGCCAATTTGACCATCTCGCGGCGCAATTCGTAGATGTCGAGGCGGGCCTCGTCGATATTGCGGCAGACGCGGGTGCCCACTTCCACCACCGAAGTGTGCATCTCCGCCTTCACCCGTTCCTGAAGGCGAAGCTTGCCATGTTCCAGCATTTCCGTCTGGATGTGGGAGCGCAGATCGCGGGTGACCGGATCGACGGTCTGGTACTCCTCTTCAATTCCGAGCGAGAAGGATGGCCGCATAGGGACACCTCGGGGATAGCTTGGGGACATTGTAGCGGGAAAACCGCAATCTGCGCCCGGCCCGGATTGAATCAAACAGCCCGTCGCTGGTATCTGGAGGTTATCCCGCGACGCCTTCGTGCCCCAGCCAGGTGCGCAGATAGGCGGCCTGACCCACATGGCTGGCCTCATGGAATGCCAGAAATCCGATCGTTCCGCTCACCTTGCCGTCGAAGGTCGGAATCTTCTCCGGGCTCGGTGCGGCCAGCGTCTCCACGGAAACCTCTTCGAGCGCGCTCTTCAATGCCGCGGTGAGTTCTTCCCAGGCTTGGGTTATCTCTTGCGGAGAGGGGTACTGCCCTGCGTCGACCACCTTCGCCCCTCGCGCGAAAAGCGAGAGCCAGGGACGGGACCACTTTGTGCCCAGGAGGCCAGTTACGGCGGCACGCGCCCAAATGACATGACCCACGATCCACAGCAGATGGTTGGACGATTCACTGGGACGGCGCAACCACTCCTCCGGGGTCAGCCCGGCAAAGCTCTTGGAGAGCGCCTGGCTATTCATGCGATAGGCGGCGGCGGCGTTGGCGATTTCGTTGGGGACGGGCATCGGCGTGGATCTCCTTTGAGCAAGACAACGGTCGAGCAATGGCCCGCCGTTCAGGATCTCTTCCCCGCTTGTCGGGTTTGCTCAGGGTATCAGAGTCAACTGCACTCCGGCTCGAATCGGCTGGAGCCTCGCCGGGGCAAATTCTGCGCACCGCCCTGGGGCCGCCATGCAAACAAACGTGCGCGAAGGCCCGATCCGAATGCGCCATTCATGCCAATGTTCTTAGGGAGGAGGAGAACCAGACTCAGGATCTGGCCGATTTCCGATGCTTTCTGCGTATATTGCGCTTCTTGATCAGGACCAAATCCCTGCACATAGGGCATTCCCAAGGGAAATATCCGAAGAGGGCGTAAATCCTCTTTTGAAGAAATCCCTTCCGTTCCAACCTGCGAAGCTCTTGACGCCCGCACTTTGTACACATGGGGGCCCTGGTGTGATCGGCATCCTGAGACGAAGTACTGTGTGACATGGTGAATTCCCCGTGCATTCCCCCTGCGGCACAGAGTGACCGGGGCAATGAGTATCCTCTCATTTCATCTTTGATACATCTAGCTCGCAGGAGAAATGCGGCGCAAGAAAATAGGCTGCAAGGACATCCGGTTTAGCTCGTTCTAACGGCCTTGAGCGCGCTCCATCCTGCGTGAAAATCTCCCATTCATCTTACTCCAAAACACGGCCCGGCTGGAGGCCAAAAGCAGAAGGTTCGCTCGTGAGTCTCACCGCTGACTCGATGCTCTTCCGTCAATTCAACCCTTGAGCCGCACCAACCCCTGTCGCGCCAAATCCGCAACCGCTTTGGCCAGAATGGGCGAGGCATTCAGCGATTCCGGGCGTTCGAGGCGGATGCCGCGTTCGGCTGCGTAGCCGCGAAAAAGCATGTCGATATCGAAGAGAATCTCGACATGATCGCAGACAAAGCCGATGGGCTGAAGCAGGACGGTTTTTACGCCCGCTGAGGCGATGGCATCGAGGGTCTGCTCAACAGTGGGCCCGATCCAAGGACCGCCGCTCGCGCCCTGGCTTTGGAAGGCGAACCACCATTGGGGTATCTGTGGCACAAACGCAGCCACCAGAGCGGCTGTCTGCTTGGCGTCTTCGGCATAGGGATCGGCACTGCCGCCGGGCCAGAGGCGCGATTGGGCGTCAGAGGCTGCAGGAGCCTGAATGGTGCGGCAGGGCACGCTGTGCGCGGTAAAGAGGACTGGGACCGGCGCGCCCACCTCCGCGCTGAGCTTGTCGAATGCCGGGCGAAGGCGCTCGGCAAAAGCTTCAGCCAGCAACGGGTGCTGCGCCCATCCCGCGGTGAAGTCGATGCGCAAACCGGCAGCCTCGGCCTCCACGGCGCGGCGATACAGCCCCGTGCTGGTGCGGGAGTTCTGCGGCGCCATGCAAATCACCGCAGCTTCTTCCACATCATCGGCGCGCATCTGGCGCACCACGTCGGGAATATAGGGCCGCCAATTGCGCATTCCGACATAAACAGAGATGTGCTGGCCAGTAGCTTCAAGCTCGCTTTCGACCAGCCGGGCCTGTTCGAGTGTGATCTCGGTCAGCGGGCTGTGCCCGATGAGGGAATAGCGATGCTGAATCTCCTCGACCACGGATTCGGGGAGCGGACGACCGCTGGTGACGTTGCGCAGATATTCGGGAATCTGCTCGATGGTCTCCGGGGTTCCGTGGGCGAGGAGAAGGACGGCTTGCTTGGGCATTGGAAAGCTCCTATGAACAGATCGCCCCGTTCGGTTTCGCAGCGCCCTTACAGGGCGCGGGCGTTGATTTTGGCCTCTTTCCCAGGGCTGCGCTTCGCTAGCCCTGGGCTACTTTCGCGCCGCCACTTCGGAGCGAACATCACGCCATCGGAGAGAATTCTCTAGGAGTTTTCGGGCTCCAGGCGGAACTCCTTGACCATGCGCACCACGGCCTGCACGTTCTCGACCGGCGTGGTGGGCACGATGCCGTGGCCCAGGTTGAAGATGTGGCCGGGGCGTCCGTTGGCGGCGCGCAGAATCTCCTTGACCCGCAGTTCGATCACCTCCAGCGGCGCGAAAAGCGTGATGGGATCGAGGTTGCCCTGCACCGCATGGCCGTGGCCCACGGCGCGCCAGCCCTCGTCGAGCGGCTGCCGCCAGTCCAGGCCGATCACATCCGCGCCGGTTGCGGCCATCTCGGTGAGCAGCCCCGCGGTCTCCACGCCAAAGTAGATGACCGGCACGCCCATCTGCTGCACTGCGCGCACCAGCCGCTTGGAGGCCTCGAAGGCGTAGTCGCGATAGTCGGCCAAGCCCAGCGAGCCCACCCAACTGTCGAAGATCTGGATGACATCCGCGCCGGCCTGCACCTGGAGGCGGCAATACTCGGTCGAGCACCTTGACCATCTTGTCCAGCAGCAGGCGCCACGGCCAAGGGATCGCGGTACATCATCTGCTTGGTGTGGATGTAATTCTTCGAGCCGCCGCCCTCGATCATGTAGCTGGCCAGCGTGTAAGGCGCGCCGCAGAAGCCGATGATGCCCAGCCGGTCGCGGAAGTGCGCGGCCACCTTCTGGATGGCGCGGGCCACGTAGGCCAGATCGTCGGCGCGGTCGGTGCGCAGGGCGCGGACGTCCTCGGCGGTGCGAACCGGATGATGGACCACCGGCCCCTCGCCGGCCTGGAACTCGAAGGGCAGGCCCATGGGCTCAAGCGGCAGCAGCAGATCGGCAAAGATGATGGCCGCGTCCACGCCCAGCTTTTCGGCGGCGGTGATGGTGACCTCGGCGGCGATCTCGGGCTGCTTGCAGATCTCCACCAGCGTGTGGTGCTTGCGCACGTCGCGGTATTCCTGCATGTAGCGGCCTGCCTGGCGCAGAAACCAGACAGGGGTGCGGTCGACGGGTCGGCGCAGGCAGGCGCGAATAAAGCGGCTGCCGTCCAGAATGGTGTCGGAAGTGGCCTCGGTGAGGATTTCTGTGGCGGGCTTGGGGATGATCGGATCCATACAAGATGATTTTACCGGGACGGCACGGGATGCCTGAATTCGCGATTTGGCGAGGGAAGGCTATGAGACCCAGCCATCGCATTCACCCTTTGAAATCCAGACACCGTTTTTCTTCTCCATGAGCAAGGTTCTACCGTCGCCGCAGAGCCTCCCGCAGAAATAGCTTACTGAAACAATGCAGTATGCCACCTTGCACGATGCCGGAAAGGGCATGTGATTTGTGGAATCGCTCTAAGGGCGTTGAGCGCTCGCGGCCAGGCTGTTTTCCATCAACCGGATATGCACGCTGCTGGTGCGCACCGGCTTGGATGTCTCCTCACCGTTTCCGGCGGGGCGAAGATTGCCCAGAGCCACGGAGTGCAGGCGGAAGACGGGAATCTGGTGATTGGTGACGAGGTAGCGCTTAACCGCCTCGGCCAGACGCTCGGAGTTCTGAATGCCGGCGCTGCCGGCGGCGGGGGAGCGCCCTTCGATTTCCACAATGTAGCCCTGGTGCCCGGCCAAACCGGCGGCCATGTCGTCAAGCTGCTTGCGGGCTGCATCAGACAAAATCGGCTGGCTGCCGCGGAAAGCCACATCCGCCTCAGAGACAAGACGGTACTGGTCAAGGCCGCCGATGGTCTGGCCGAGACGATCGACATGGCCGGACGCAGTTTGCGCGATGGCGCTGGCCTTGCCTGCCTGGTCGCTGGCGGCGGCAGCCGCTTGCCCAGCGGCGTCGGCGGTGAACTGGGCCTTGCGGATGCCGCCCTGCGCCCGCCCATCCACGTCCTGAATGTCGCTTGCATTCTTGCCGTTCACTTCATCCAGTTCGCTGATCCGGTCCTTGAGGGGGTCTACCCGCTTGTTGACCCACTTCTTGCGGGCAAAGGGATTGACGCGGCCCCAGAAGCCTTCCTTCACTTCGGTGTTCAAGGGCGCGGCCGCCGCAGCTTGCGGTTGCACAGCGGCAGCGGGAGAAGCCTGAGGGTCGCGGGCCGACTGCGCGAAGGCAGGAACTGCAATGGCGGAGGCCAGGACGAGTACGGCGAAGGGGCGAGGGAACAAATTCCGAAATCTTGCTTCGGCTTTCATCGGGTGGAGATCCTCTTGGGTACTTTCTCCGCAATCGGTCTGCGGGATGAGCGGCAGAGCCTGCTCACCCTTTCCTAGTGCAAGACAAGCGCCAAAACGGATACGGCGGGGGCTAGCATCTATTTGCTTTCGATTGTTCACATTGCAATGCACGCGCGGCGCGGGCAGAAGCGCACGGCAGGCTGCGGGCCGGCAGAATGGCATGTAATTTCTTCGGGGCCGGGTAGAATTTACCGCGCAACCGAGGACCACAGGAGACTAAGGTGGTGTCCCAAAAGTCCGCATCATAAATCGACGACCCTCAACCCTAATCAGGATTTCATCCTGAACAAACGACTCGCGATGCGAGTTAGGCCGGGAATGAACTGGTCGAAAGCCTCCCGAAGGGAGCGCAGGAGAATAGCCCAGGCCGGGGTCCCCGCGAACAGGTCTTCGTTCGCGGGGTGGAGGACAAGCGAAGCGAAGTCCTGGGTCGCAAGTCAAACAGGAGTTCTAGCCCCGCAGGGGCGATGCGAAACACGGCCGCTGCGGCCCGTTCATTGGGAGCGAACGGGGCCCCAGACGCTTCTCAGTTCCGGGGTCCCCAAAGAGCGGTCTTTGCTCTTTGGGGTGGAGTTCCGGGGTCCGCGAAGAGCGGTCTTTGCTCTTTGGGGTGGAGTTCCGGGGCCCCCGAAGAGCGGTCGTTGCTCTTTGGGGTGGAGTTCCGGGGTCCGCGAAGAGCGGTCTTTGCTCTTTGGGGTGGAGTTCGGGGGTGGTGCGTCGAAGGATCTGCGGCTGCTCTTCGGGATTCATGCCAAGAACCTTGGAGACAGGAGACTAGCGGGTCTCAACGTGAACGATGCGCAGCTCCGGATAGGCGCCGTCCCAATCGGGAGAGACAGCATCGAAGATGAGGCGGAAGTCGTGCGCGTCGCCGGGTTTGAGCGGGGCGGCGGAGACCGGCTCAATGTCGATATACGGCTCCCGGATACGGATGAGCTTGAGATGATGCGTTTCGTTCTGCGCCACTTCGTGAGCGAAGGTACGGAAGAGGACCTGCACGGTGACGTCTGTGACGGTGCTGGACCCCAGGTTGGCGATGCGCCCGTCCAGATAGGTCACCTTGCCACCCGCCAGGTTGGAAGACTCGCTCATGGCCAGATTGGTGAGGGGAAGGTTGGCCGCATAGGGGTCAAGCGCCGCGGAAAGCGGCGTCACGTGCGTGCCACCCCTGCCGTGTTCAAGGATCAGCACTCCGACAGCCGCGGCAATGAGAACGACTGCGGCAGCCACCGCCAGCGGCAGCCAGTTTCGTTCCCGCGCCGAAGCGGAGGGGACAAGATCAAGATTGGTATCGGAGCTCACGAGGGAATTTTACACCTGTTACCGAAGGAATACCCCCTGGATCCCCGTTCTTCTTATTGAGGTGATGCTTTCAGGAAAATGGACGATAAGAATGGGAGCGGCAAGATTTTGTTCAAATCTCAACCTCAGGTTGGGCATCTTCGCAAAGCGATCGGCGTCTAATGGTGCAAGAGTACCCGGGAACGGCGCACGAGCGTTGAACCGGCATGAATGATCCTTCGTAACCTTAGCCGAAAGGCATTGAAAGGCAGGCCAAAAATGCAGACTTCCCCGCAATCCGCATGCACCCAACTGCCAACAGCCTCGGGCCGTCTCACGGAGACCCGGCGTTCGGAAGATCTGGTCTACCAGGCTGTGACGGTTGCGGCCATCCTCATGCTGCTGGGCAGCGTGTGGGTGTTTTAGAGCGGTCCCAGCTTGCTGAACGGCGGCCCCTTGCGGGCGACTAGGATTGTGGCTGCGCCTGCCCGGCGCGCACCATGGCCACAATGAACCACCCGATTGTGACCAACAGCAGGGCGACCATTCCGAGCATTCCAACCGAGTAGCCGGAAGTTGGCAGAAATTCTCCATCCGGCATACGGGCTGCTTGAATCGTCATCCATTGAATCCAGGCAAATAGACACATTGTCTCCGCCTTGATCCAGGCGACCATGGCCAGGGCAAGCGCCTGGAGCCGGGGGCGATTCTCGTCCGTCACTTCCACCGGGTAATTGAAGAGCGCCGGAAACCGGTGTAGCACAGCGACCATCACCGTGATCATCAGATAAATTCCCAAGGCAGTCAGAGGCAACAGAGGCAGCGACGCCGACGAACCCCAACCGTTCACATGGCCGGCCATGTCGAAATGGGTGGGAATCCTGTCAGGCAGCCGGTTGGGGCCGTACCGGGCGCTCCAGGCCAGAAATGCTGAAACGGATACCGCTCCCAGACTGATCGCTTCCAATATCTTGCGCATGGAGCCTTCCCCTTGAAACTGTATCGAAACAGGACACTGCGCCCCCTCATCCGAAGCGGGCGCGTTTGACGGTCTGGCGGAAGTCTTCGCCGGTCATTTCGACCCGGACACACATCTCGGCCAGGCGGGATCTCATGCGGTCTCCAATACGGTCGCCCAGGGTTGGCTCGCGGGCGGCGCGCTCGGCGTCGGTTTTGGCCCCGCTGCCGGCCGACAGATCGGCGTAGTTGGTGGTGATGATGGTGGTCTGCTTGTCGTTGTAGCGAGTATTGAGGATCAGCGCCACGGTGTCCCAGACCCATTCGTTGGGCTTTTGCGCGCCCAGGTCGTCCAGCACCAGCACCTCGGCGGCAAAGACCGGCTTCAGCAACTCCAGTTCAGTGGTGTTGACCTGGGGGTTGTAGCTGTTCTGGATGTTCTTGAGCAACTCGCGATAATCGCAGAAGAGGCCTTTGACGCCGCGCTCCTGCACCAGGCGGCGCAGCACACCGACCGCCAGGTGGGTCTTGCCCACGCCAATGGAGCCGACAAAAAGGAGTCCCTTCCCGGCGGTATCCACCGGATAGGCCTCAACGAATTTGCGGGCAGTCAGGTGGGCGCGCCCCAAAGAGGGGTCCGCCCCGCGAAAGGCGGTTTCATAGCCATCCAGGGTGTATTGGCGGTAGCGCTCGGGGATGCGGGCCGCTGCCAGGCGGCGCTCCTCGCGTTCCATCTCCTGGCACTGACAGCCGCGTGAAACCCACTGCCCGGTCTCGTTGACCACCCGCACCAGTCCAACGCCATTGCAAATCGTGCATTCGCTCATCTGCTTTCAAGCGTAGCGCACCTGAACCGGATAGAGGCCTGTGCGTTGCAGGTGCCGGGAAGTGGAAAAACTCCCTCCAGCCACAGCACCAAAATGACAGTAAGTATCCTCTGGCAGAGCCGGAGGCTTTAGGGCTGGTGGCCCCTCAAAGAGGCCTGTCCAAAACGCTCCTTGTCCGCAGCAGCCCGCCGCCCGCGCCGTAAGCGCAGCGGTTGTTAGCCCCGCGCTTCAGCGTGGGGTAGGCAAAACCAACAAATATTCAGGAGTCCTGTAGGGACGGCGCAGGAAGATCACAGCCGGCCTCTTGGCGCTTTTGAGAAATCATAGAAATGCACAAACCGGGCGGGGATCCCCGTAAATGGCAAGCGCCTCCTGTCTCCCCCGCAGAGCCGGGTGGTTCCCCTTGTTCATTGAACCGGTCCCTAAGCGGGCAATCTGAACCAAAAGGAAAATTCGAACAATGCGGGAAGAAGTTGGAAGAAATCGATGAGGAATGGGAGATGAAGATTCCGTCATGTGATGCACATTTTACTTGACTTGGAGAATATTTTGCAGCAACGTTGATTCTTTAGATGTGACTGGTATCACATTGCGAGGAGGGTCCTGTGTTCTCAAAGAGAATGGGCTTGTTTGGCCTTGGGCTTGTTGCAGCATTAGGCATCTTCGGTTGCGGGGGCGGCTCCAACCCGGTTAGCGTCGCTGTAACCGCAACAGCGAACACAGTGGATGCGACGGATTCCGTGACCCTGAGCGCGAGCGTAACCAATGACGTGAACAGCGCGGGTGTGACCTGGGCCGTGAGCGGCGGCGGAGCGCTGAGCAACACAACGACGACTTCTGCAACGTACACGGCCCCTGGCGCTTCCAGTTCTCCGTTGACGGTGACCGTCACGGCAACCTCTGTAGCCGACGCGACCAAGAGCTCCAGCGCAACGCTGACCGTACCGGCAGCGCCCAAGGTGACTACCGGGGCACTGGCCGCGGGGACGGTTGGGACGGCCTACTCGGCGACGCTGGCCGGCAGCGGCGGCATTGCACCTTACGCATGGAGCTTGACCAGCGGGACACTGCCCGCGGGCATCACAATGAATGCCGCGGGCGTCATCTCCGGGACGCCAACCGTCGCAGCCGTGGGCACAACGAGCCTCACCTTCAAGTTGACCGACTCGGGCACGGCCACGGCGCTGACGGCGACCCAGACACTGGGCCTGACCATCAATGCGGCGCCGGCGATTGTGTTTACGGGCGTCATGCCGGCCACTGGGATATATAACGCCTCCTATACAGGCAGCGCGGCGGCAGGCGGCGGCGGCGGAACACTCACGTATACCCTGAACAGCGGCTCGCTTCCCACGGGACTTGGCCTCAACGCCGGTACCGGCGCGGTGACGGGAACGACCACTGCGGTGGGCGCATTCAACTTCTCCATCAAGGCGGCCGACGCCTTTGGCGACTCGGCGACCAGCAGCTATACCATCACGGTCAACCCGGCTACGCCCGTATTGGCCTTCACGGCGATCCCCAGCCACACCTATGGAGATGCGCCGTTTACCGTCAGCGCCACCTCGGCTTCCGGAGGCGCAGTCACCTACTCAGTGACCAGCGGCCCGGCAACCATTGCCGGCAATACGGTAACCCTGACCGGAGTGGGCACGGTGGTGCTGGGCGCCAGCCAGGTCGCCACCACCAACTACACAGCAGCCACCGCGACGATCAGTTTCACGGTCAATCCCGAGACTCCGACGTTGACTTTCGCGTCGATTCCCACCCATACCTTTGGGGACTCGCCGTTTACGGTCAGCGCGACTTCGGCTTCCAGTGGTGCGGTGACGTACTCGGTGACCAGCGGACCGGCTACCATCGCCGCAAATACGGTGACCCTGACCGGGGCGGGCACGGTGGTGCTGGGGGCCAGCCAGGCTGCCAGCGGCAACTACGGAACCGCGACGGCCAGCATCAGCTTCGCGGTCAATCCCGAGGCGCCCACACTCGCCTTTGCGGCGATTCCCACGCACATTTACGGAGATGCGCCGTTTACCGTGAGCGCAACTTCAGCTTCCAGCGGCGCGGTTACCTACTCGGTAACCAGCGGACCAGCTACCATCGCCGGCAATACAGTAACCCTGACTGGAGTGGGCACGGTCGTGCTCGGCGCCAGCCAAGCCGCCACTGCAAACTTCACCTCGGCAACCGCGACGACGAGCTTCACGATCAACCAGGGGACGCCTACGTTGACCTTTGCGGCGATTCCAACCCACACCTACGGGGATGCTCCCTTTACGGTGAGCGCAAGCTCGGCTTCCAACGGCGCGGTCACCTACTCCGTGACCAGCGGACCAGCTACCATTGCGGGCAATTCGGTGACCATCACCGGGGTGGGCACGGTGGCGCTGGGCGCTAGCCAGGTAGCCACAGCGGACTACACAGCGGCCACGGCCAGCACCAGTTTCACTGTGAACGCAGAGGCGCCGACGCTGACCTTTGCGGCGATTCCCACCCACACCTATGGGGATGCGCCGTTTACCGTGAGCGCAACCTCGGCATCGAGCGGCGCGGTCACGTATTCGGTGACCAGCGGTCCAGCGAGCATCGTGGGCAATACGGTGACCATCACCGGGGTTGGAACAGTGGGGCTGGGAGCGAGCCAGGCCGCTACCGCGGATTACACAGCGGCGACGGCGAGCATCAGCTTCACGGTGAACCCGGAGACGCCGACGCTGACCTTTGCGGCGATTCCGACCCACACCTTTGGAGATTCGCCGTTTACGGTGAGCGCAACCTCGGCATCGAGCGGCGCGGTCACCTACTCTGTAACCAGCGGACCGGCAACCATAGCCGGGAATTCGGTGACGCTGACCGGACCAGGCACGGTGGTGCTCGGCGCCAGCCAGGCTGCTACGGCAGACTACACAACGGCCACGGCGAGTACCAGCTTTACGGTCAATCCGGCCGTGAGCATCACGACGCCGACCACGCTTCCGCCGGGCACCATCAACCTGGCGTATTCGCAGACCCTGGCGGCGACGGGCGGGACGGGCACGGGATACGCGTGGACCATCACATCGGGCGCTTCGCAGCTTGCTCTTCTCAACCTGACCCTCTCCGGTGGCGGCCTCTTGTCGGGCACTCCCACTTCCACCGGGAGCGCAACCTTCACGGCCAATGTCACGGATTCGCAAAGCCATTCGGCATCGGCCACTTTCACAGTGACGGTCTATGCCGCACTCACGGTGACCACGGCGAGTCTGCCGGGCGGGGACGTAGGATCGACCTACTCGCAAACGCTGTCGGCAGCGGGCGGTACGGGCTTGAACTATACCTGGTCGGCTTCTTCCAGCAACCTGGCGACCTTTGGGTTGACCCTGTTGCCGACGGGCATCGTCAGCGGCGCGCCAACGCAGACCGGAACGGCTTCTTTCACGGCCAAAGTGACCGATTCGGGCAACAACACGGCCACGGCGCCCTTGACCATCACGGTGAATAGCGCGCTGGTGCTTCCGGCAGCCAATCCCGTCACCCTGCCAACTACAGGGACAACGGGAGTGAACTACTCGGGCAGCATCAATGCATCGGGCGGCAGCGGCACCTACTCCTGGTCTTTTACCACCCTGCCGTCAGACGGCCTGAGCGCTTCTCCCAGCGGAAACAGCCTGGCCGTGAGCGGAAAGCCCACGAACCCAGCGACGGTGACCTTCAGCGTTACCTTGACCGACACTGCGACGGGGGCATCTGTGACCCAGAGCGGATACACCATTACGGTCAGCAACCCGGTCCCAGTCTCACTGCCCACTCCCAACCCGGTCACTCTTCCCTCAGCGACCGTGAACCAGGCCTACGTCGGGTCAATCAACGCCTCGGGCGGTGTCTCCCCGTACACCTGGTCAGTGAACGGCACATCGATTCCTAACAATGGATCGGCGGTGGCCATTTCGGACGGGATCACGGTCTCAAACAACGGCAGCAACATTTTGACCGTTGGCGGCACGCCCACTGCGACGGGCCCGGTGACGCTGACCAACGTCCAGGTGACGGATCTCCTGAGTTCAACAGCCTCCAACACTTACACCATTCAGGTGAACACCGCCGGCAATACTGTGAGCGGCCGGATAAGCCTGAATAACTACTGCGGCAGTACGCCCACTTTGCCTACGTTCAAGGTGAGCATCAACACGACTCCGGTGCAGACTGTGAATACCGACAGCAACGGGAACTACTCGTTCACTGGCGTCCCCAACGGGACCTACACGGTTACTCCCTCGATTGTGGGGCCGAGTTCGGCCTTCTACCCCGCAACGGCGAGCGTGACAGCGACTAACACAAATCCAGTTGCGTACTTCCAGGTTTCGCTGGGCTATACGGTCTCGGGGACGGCGACCTACGGTGGGACGGCCACCGGCCAAACCTATATCACCTTGAACAACACCAGCTGCGGCGGAAGCGGCTCGCCAGGCACCAGCATCAGCGAGGCGACTTTGACGGGAGGCGGGCAGTTCACCATCCGCGGGGTTTCTCCCGGCACGTACACTCTGTCGGCCTGGATGGATACGCTGGGCGACGGGCAGCAAAACTCGTCCGATCCGTCGTACACCTCTTCCGGGACCGGGACGATTTCGACCGCGAACATCACGGGGGCGCCGGTAACGTTGACTGATCCAAACCCGCTCAATGCGCCCGGCTCCAACCCCAACATCAATGTGGTGAGTCCCACCGACCTGGGCGTGGTCATCAGTTTTGGTCCGGTCACGACCACCGCAAACGGCTCCATTGAGGCAGCCACCTCTTACATTGTCGAATGGAGCACGACGACCAGTTTCAGCAGCACCGCCAGCTACACGTTCAAGGCCAACGGGGCCGGCGGGGCCAATGTCTGGATACTGAACAACGGGACGAGCGGCATGACCGGATCGTTCACCGACGGCACGGTCTACTACTTCCGCGCTCGGGCCCAGAATGCGGCCGGACACCCCTCCGGCTACTCCTACTGGGGAACCTCCACAACGCCGACCCCGGTGACCATTGGGGCCGGCACGACTGGGAACCAGGTGCAAGGCACGGTCACCATCCCCTCCGGTATCACCCCGACGGGTCCGCTGTATGTCGGCTTCTACAGCCAGACCACGGGCATCTTCGGTGCGCGCATCGCTAGCCCGGTGGTGGGAGCGAACAACTATACGGTCTTCGTTCCCAGCGGAACAGGATACTTCAACTTCGCCATCCTCGACCAGAACAACAATGGCCTAGTCGATGTCGGGGATGTCACAAACGTGAATCAGAGCAATGGCAGTTCCAAATCTGTCAACATATCGGGGCCCCTTACGGGACAGAATCTCACCTTGCCATCCGCCAACAGCGCGGCCACGGTGCAAACGCAGTACCAAAGCAGCTCGTCGCCCAGTGGCAGCTCGACCAACTATCAGCTCAACTTCAATGTGCGGCCGGGCATCAAGCTGCCGGTTTCCGTTACCCTCATGTCGGGTCCCAATGTGATCAACCCGGTAGACATGAGCCAGTGCAGCAATTGCGGCAACACGCAATACGGCTACTCGGTGACGATCGACAGCAACACGCCGAACGTCGGCGACGCCTATACCTTCCTGGTGACGTACAGCGATTTGAGCACTGACACGCAAACACTGACCGCCACTGTAACGGGTTGGAATGGCGGCAGCTCCGTGGTCGGCGCGGCCAATCTTCCCAGCAACCTTCTGCCCAGTGTCTCCGGAACAACCCAACCAAACTTCAGTTGGACCGATCCAGCCTCCGACAGCAGCGACACCTTCTCGTTCTATCTGAACGATAACAACGGGAATACAATCTGGCAGATACCGGGTGAAAACTCCAGTTCGAACGGCTTCTCGAACTCGATCACGTCGCTCACCTGGGATGTGGATCCGACCGGAGGCGGCAACACGACCTCGGTAACCAGCCTGACCCACCTGACACAATACAACTGGGACATCCAGGCCCAGGACAGCAACGGCAACACGGCACAGACGCAGGTGTACTTCATCCCATAGGCATGTGCGTTTGTTGCACTCAAGAGGGCGGCCAGCCGGAGGGTTGGCCGCCCTCTTCTTGCTTGCAAAAATCTCCACGGCCATGCGGTTCGCATTTTGTGCAGGAAAAGCATGGCCACTCGAGGGCGGGTTTCCCTACAATGGGAAGCGCATGAGTGCAGGGTGGCTTTGGTCCTGCCAATTCTAGAGCGGTTCCACAATTCACATGCCCTTTCCGGCATCATGCAAAATGGCATTTTCTTGAGAAAAATGCCACTTGATAGCGGTGGGTTCGGGGTACAGCAATTGTGGAACCGCTGTAGCCCTCTCAACAAGATGGAGACTCTCTCTTGAAACGAACGACTCTGCGCGCATTCCATTCCGCTCTCGCCTTGACCATCGTGCTGGCTCCCGTCCTGCTCACCGCGCAGGAGGCCGGCAGCTTGCCACAGATAAAGGCGCCGGCTGTGAGTCAGCCCAAGCCCGCCACTATGCCGGTTTCGGACTGGCAGAAGGCGCATGATGAGCAGTTGAAGATCGACTGGCCCTGGCTGGCCAAGTTCAAGGAGGCCAATTTGGCGCTGGCGCCGCCCGCGGAGGGCGAGAACCGAGTCGTGTTCATGGGCGACTCGATCACCGAGGGCTGGCACTTTACCGGACCGCAGGGCTCGTTCCCCGGCAAGCCTTACATCAACCGGGGAATCAGTGGGCAGACCACGCCGCAGATGGTGCTGCGCATGCGCCAAGACGTGATCGCGCTCAAGCCCAAGGTGGTGGTCATTCTGGCTGGGACCAACGACATCGCAGGCAACACAGGGCCGATGACCCTGGAGCAGATCGAGGACAACCTGGCCTCAATGGCCGACCTGGCCGCGGCCAACCATATCCGCGTGGTGCTGTGCTCGGTGCTGCCGGCCTTCGACTACCCGTGGAAGCCGGGACTGACGCCCGCGCCCAAAATTCTGGCCGTCAACCAGTGGATGAAGGCTTACGCCGCGGAGAAGGGCTATGTCTATGTGGATTACCACACGGCGATGAAGGACGAGCGCGATGGACTGCCGCCCATGCTGAGCAAGGACGGCGTGCATCCGCTGCCAGCCGGGTACGCGGTGATGGCGCCGCTGGTAGAGGCGGGGATTGCAAAGGCGCTCGCGCAGTAGTCAGGGGTCAGGGGTCAGTAGAAACAAATGCACATTCCAGGCTTTGAAGCAAGGGCCTTGGCCCATTTGAATTGTGTCTTGACGAACCTGAACTTCGGCAGCGTTCACTGACCGCTGAAATCTACAGGGCAAACGCATTTGGAAAGCCGAGTTGTTTTGAATGGGCACGACTTCAGTCGTGCCGGAAAACAGCTAGGGAGCCCTTGGGCTTTAGCCCCCGAGGGATGGTTTGGATGCATTGAAAAACGTCCCTCAGCGGCTAAAGCCGGCAGAATTAGCCCATGTGATCGGCACGGCTAAAGCCGTGCCTTTTCAAACCATGGGATCCTTCCACAATCTCGAAGGTCCGCGTCCTTCAGTCCCCATTCGAGGATTCAAATGCGATTGACCTGCTGATCCCTGACCCCTGAATTGCTAATCCGCCCAAATCCCCCTACAATGGAAGAGAAGAATTGCAGGAAAGGTCTGTCTACAGCGATGCCCAAGGAAAAGATTCATCCCAACTACGCAGAGGTGCAGGTCAAGTGCGCCTGCGGGAACCACTTTGAGACCCGTTCGACCCACAAGGGCGACATACACGTGGAAATCTGCTCGGCCTGCCACCCGTTCTTTACCGGCAAGCAGCGTCTGGTCGACACAGCGGGCCGCGTCGAGCGCTTCCGCCGCAAGTATGCCAAGTCCGATGGGGCAGTGGCAGCGGCAGCAGCAACCAAGTAAGCGGCGCGCAACCAGCGGCCAGATCGATTGGGCCTCCGCCAAGGCGGGGGCCTTGCTGTGTTACGGCAAACGAATGAACACCCCCTTCAAGGGTGCATCGACTGAAGAAGAGATGGAATCGGCCATGGCCCGCGCAAAACGTTCGATTCAGGGCACGACGAACATTGACGGCTTCTCCATGATCTGGACCCTGCACCGCGAGCAGTTGTGGTTTACCGCGGACGGCTGGAAGGGCGTTTCGATTCATGTGAAACTGGCAGAGGGCCGCGCCCGCCGGGAGTTGTTTCTGGAGTTTCCGCCGGTTGGAACGGAAAGACCGGGCAACACCAAGGATGCCCCCGCACAGGTTCTCGTCTCGGCGTCCAAGGTCGAGGACGGCATTCGCGACGCGATGGCCGGAGGATGGGACCCCGAATCGCGCGGCCAGCCGTATTTCTTTCAGACGGACCTGCTGCCGGGGTGAAGAGACGAAAAGCAGCTTTTAGCTTCTAGCTCTTAGCCCTTCGTGCTTGGCGTGATGGTTTAGCCACATCGCCAAAGCTGGTCTCCGCACGGGAGAGCGGAGAGCCAGCCCGCACTTCTCACCTGGTGAGAGTGAAGATCGCGCTGAGTTGATGCACGCGCCAGAGGCGCAAAATCACCATGCTGCGATTTGCCATGAGAAACGCAGGTTAGAAGCTAGGAGCTATAACGATGGCGGGCAAAGGTTTCACCGTAAACAAGGACTGGGACAACCCCAGAGAGCACACCATGCCCGCGGAAGCGCGCGTTCCGGCGGAGCTACGCCTCGGACCAGTGGTGGTGGCGCCGGCAACGGTGCTGGCTCCCATGGCCGGGGTCACGGATACGGTATTCCGGCGGTTCATTCGCCATGCCAGCCTGTTCAGCAGAGATCAGAGATCAGAGATCATGGATCAGGCGGACGGTGCGGCGATTGACCTTGCGGTGAGCAATGCCCAGTCCGGCTGCGGCCTGCTGATGACCGAGTTCACCTCGGCCGACGGACTCTCGCGCATGAGGGAGACCAAGCGGCGCCGCTACCTGACCTTCTACGACGACGAACACCCCATCGGAGCGCAGCTTTTCGGGGCCAATCCAGAGACACTGGCCGACGCGGCGCGGATTGTGGAAGAGACGGGCTTCGACCTGGTGGACCTGAACCTGGGCTGCCCCGCCAAGCGGGTGGTGGGTTCGAACGGCGGCTCGGGCCTCTTGCGCGATCTGCCGCGCATCGGAGAGATCTTTCGCGCAGTCCGCAGGGCGGTGACCATTCCCTTCACCGTCAAGTTCCGCATGGGCTGGAACGAGCGGGATATCGTGTGCGTGGAACTGGCGCGCATGGCCGAGGCCGAGGGGCTGAATGCCGTGGCGCTGCACGCCCGCACCCGCGAGCAAGGATACAGCGGGCAGGCGCAGTGGGAGTGGATCGCGCGCGTCAAGCAGGCGGTGACCATCCCGGTGATCGGGAACGGCGACATTCGCACCCCGGAGGACGCCGTGGCGATGGTCGCCCAGACCGGCTGCGATGCGGTCATGATCGGCCGTGCGGCACCGTCCAATCCGTGGATCTTCCGCCAGATTGCCCAGTACACGGCAACCGGCAGCTATGAAAAGCCGACTCTCGAAGACCGCTACCGGATGATTCGCGCTTACTTCCAAATGTTGCTGAACGAGGAAGTGGCTACCAGGGACATGCCGCGCGATGCGCGCATGGGCGACACTTCCGGCAAAATGAAGCAATTCGCCACCTGGTTTACCCACGGAGTGCCGGGCGGGGCCAAGCTGCGCGGAGCGATCTATCACCAGCGCACCGGAGCCGAAGTGCTGGCCGAGGTGGACGCGTTCTTTAGGGCGCGGCTTACGGCGGGTGAGGATGCCGCAGTGGAGGCGGAAGACAATGAGACAGATGCGTTTCCCGATGGCGCGATGGTGTGCGACTAGAGCATTTTTGCTTCTGCCATAGACTTCCGTGCCCCATTCCGCGTCTTCCAGCGGAATGGGTGGGAGACCAACAAATTTCCGGTCTACACAATTTACGAAAACCCTTTAGGGCAGAACCGGATTCGGCTGATCCACAAGCCTCCGCATTCAAGCCGGCGCGCCCCCAATGAGCCACGACCCGGCGCAAAACTCAAGAGGATACCGTAATTCCGGCTTCACTCGCGGGCCCTATTCATATCCAATAGGGCATTTTGGCCTTTGCTAGACTTCCCTGCCCCACTCATTCCGCGCTTGCTGCGGAATGGGTGGGAAACCAAATTCACTGCCGGAGTCTCCGGCGGGTCTTATTCCTCGACGGTCACTGGAACCCTCTCATCGCCACGCTGCAACAGCCTTCTCAGAATCACATACAGCACGGGGATGAAGAACAAGTTGAGCACCGTGGAAAGCAACATGCCGCCCACGATGGTGGTTCCCACGGAGCGCCGTCCCAAGGCGCCCGCGCCGGTGGCGAAGACCAGCGGCAGGATGCCCAGAATGAAGGCGAACGAGGTCATCAGAATGGGCCGCAGACGGAGTTCCGCGGCTTCGATGGCTGCCTCGGCGATGGACCGTCCCTTGCGCCGCAGTTGCTCGGCAAACTCCACAATCAGGATGGCGTTTTTCGCCGAAAGGCCGATCAGCATGACCAGCCCGATCTGGCAGTACACATCGTTCGAAAGGCCGCGTGCTGAAACCAGACCCAGCGCACCCAGCACGGCCATGGGCACGGCCAGCAGGATGATGAAGGGCAGCGCGAAGCTCTCATACTGGGCCGAAAGGGTGAGGTATACCACCAGAATGCCCAGTCCGAAGATGATCAGAGCCTTGCCGCTGGATTCAATCTCGTCCAGCGTCAAGCCGGTCCACTGGTAGGCCATGCCGGGCATCATGGTCTTCTTGGCCAAATCCTCCATCGCAGCCAGACCCTGACCGGAGCTGTAGCCCGGCGCTGGGGAGCCGTCGATTTCCACCGCGCGGAAGAGGTTGTAGTGGGTGATGACCGGCGGGCCGGCGCTCTCCGTAACCCGAACCACGTTGTCCAGCGGGACCATCATGCCGGAGTCCGAGCGAACGTAGTAGCTATGCAGGTCGCGGGCAGACATGCGGAAGGCCTGATCGGCCTGCACGAACACCCGGTAGGTGCGGTTGTTGTAGTCGAAGTCGTTGATGTATTCCGAGCCCATGAAAACCGAAAGCGTATTCGTGATCTGGGAAAGCGGGATACTCATGGCCTTGGCCTTTTCGCGATCGATGGTGACCAGCACCTGGGGATCGTTGGCCGAGAAAGTGGTCAGAAGTCCGGTCAGGTCTTTGCGGGCGCGGCTGGCGCCCACAATCTGGTGCGCCACGCGGTCCAGATCGGCGAGCGTATTGGCGCCCTGGTCCTGAAGCATGAACTGAAAGCCGCCGTAGCTTCCTACGCCTTGCACGGCGGGAGGCTCGAACATGGCCACCAGGCCGCCGTTCGGAGCGAACATCAGGCCCATCAGCTGGGGCGACAGTTCCGCCACGATGTCCGCGGTGGAGTGGCCCTTGCCGCGGCGCTGATCTGAAGGCGTGGTGGAGATGAACATCATGCCGGAGTTGGAGGCGCCGCCGGCCAGGCTGAAGCCCATCACCGAGAAGGCTCCGGCGATGTCCGGGTCCTGGGCGATGATGGCCTGCGCGCGGTCCGCCAGGTTGGTGGTATACGAGAGCGAAGAGCCCGGAGGCGCCTGCACGATCACCATCAGGAAGCTCTGGTCTTCCTGGGGAATGAAGCCGGTGGGAACGTGCTGGTAGACCCAGACCGTCGCGCCCAGGCCGGCAAAGAAGAGCAGCAGCAGCAGGTAGCGCAGTTGCAGCGCCACATGGATGGACTTGGCATAGCTGCTGGCCAGCCAGGCAATAAAAGCGTCAGCGCCGTGAATGAATGCGGAAAAGGCGCGCGACACAGGCTGGATGTGCAGAAAGTCCAACTGGTGCGGACGATCTTCTTCGCCGCGCAGGAACATGGCCGACAGTGCCGGCGAAAGCGTAAGCGCGTTGAATGCCGAAATGGCAATGGCAAAAGCGATGGTCAGCGAGAACTGCCGGTAGAGAATGCCGGTCGTTCCAGGAAAGAACGAAACCGGCACGAAGACTGCTATCAAAACCAAGGATGTCGCGATGACCGCGCTGGTCACTTCGCCCATGGCCCGCGATGTAGCCTCGTGCGGATCGGAGTGCTCCATGGCGATGTGCCGCTGCACGTTCTCGATCACCACGATGGCGTCGTCCACCACCAGCCCCGTGGCCAGAGTAATGCCAAACAGGGTCAACGAGTTGATGGAGAAGCCGAACAGCTTGATGAAGGCGAAGGTGCCGATCAACGAAACCGGAATCGTGACCGCGGGAATAATCGTTGCGCGCCAATCCAGCAGGAAGAGGAAAATGACGCTGATAACGATGACAACAGCAATGCCCAGGGTCTGGATCACCTCGCGGATCGAGTCGCCCACCACCGTGGTTGCGTCGAAGGCGATGGCGTACTTCAGCCCTGGAGGAAAGCTCTTGGAAAGCTCGGCCAGCGCGGCCTTGGCCTTGGCGTCCACGTCGAGGGCGTTGGCATTGGACAGTTGCATGACGCCGATGCCCATGGCGTCGCGGCCGGCGTACTTGAGCGAGGTACTGTAGTCCTCGGCGCCTACCACTGAGTGGCCGACATCCTTCAGCAGTACCAGGCCGTTGCTGGAATTCTTGACGATGATCTTGTCGAACTCGTCGGGGCCGGTGAGCCGGCCGACGACGCGCACCGGGATTTGAAAACCCTGTTTGCTATCCGCCGGAGGCTGGCCCAGCTGACCTGCCGGGATTTCCACGTTCTGCTCGACCAGCGCGTTGACCACGTCGGTCGCCGTAAGACTGTGCGCGGCCAGACGGACAGGATCGAGCCAGACGCGCATGGCATACTTGCGCTCGCCGAAGATCATCACGTCGCCCACGCCGGGCACGCGCTTGAGGGCGTCCTTGACGTAGACGTCGAGGTAGTTGGAAATGAACTCGGGCGAGTAGCGCCCGTCCAGGGTGTAGAAGCCGGCGCCGAAGACGAAGTTGCTGTTGGCCTTGGTAATGCTGATGCCGGTAGCGTTGACCGCCGAGGGCAGGCGGCCCTGGGCGCTCGCCACCCGGTTCTGCACGTCCACCGCCGCGATGTCCAGATCGTAGCCGGTCTGGAAGGTGGTCGTGATCTCGCTCGTCCCGCTGTTGGTGCTCGAAGAGCTGATGTAGCGCATACCCTCCACGCCGTTGATGGCCTCTTCGAGGGGGATGGTCACGGCCTTTTCCACCGTGTCTGCGTTGGCGCCCACATAGTTGGTGGCGACCGAAACCTGCGGCGGGGCCAGCGTGGGATACATGGCGATCGGCAAGTTGGGAATGCATATCGCCCCAGCAAGAATAATCAGCAGCGCGCACACCGTCGCAAACACAGGCCGGCGAATAAAGAAATCGACAAACAAGGGATGCCTTCCTTTTCGGCTCTGCGGGACTCCCGCGGCCGGATGCGAGAAAAAAGCTGGGTGCCCCATCCTTGGCGCGTCGTTGTTCTTGCGCCAAGAGTGGGAACCGTAAGACTCAAATGGGCCGATTCAAAAAAGAGCGGCTGCCCTCAACCCCCCATGGGAATCACCGGCATGTCGTTCACCAGGAACTGCGTGCTCGACACGATGACCTTGTCGCCCGCATTCAGCCCCGAGGAGATGGAGTAGGAGTTGCCCACCGTATCGCCCAGCGTGACCACCGTCTGGTGCGCAACAACGTGCCCATCCTGCTGGCGCGCCACAAACACAAAGGTCTGCCCGCCCTGACGGGTCACCGCCAGCACCGGAACCACCGCCATGGGCGTCCTGCTCCAGATCACCCGCGCCTTCACCATCTGCGCCGTGCGCAGCACCTCCAGCGACGAGTGCACCGGCGCCTTCACCAGAATCCCCTGCAGATTGGTATCCACCTCCGGCGACAGAAAGTCGATCTTCGTCTTCTCCAGCAGCTTGCCGCTGTTGTCGGTCAACTCCACATCCAGCCCCAGCTTCACCTGGCCTGAGCGCTCGGTCGGTACGTAAATGTAGGCTTCCAGATCCTTGTTCTCGTCCACCGTGGTCAGCACGTTGGGAGGAGAGTTCATAGGCGCTACAAAATCGCCCACGTGCACGGGAATATCGCCCGTGACCCCGGCGAACGGAGCGCGGACAGTGTAGTAAGCCAGTTGCTCTTCCTGCGTCTTGCGCAGGCCCATCGCCGACTCGTAATCCGCCTTGGAGTTGTCGAAAGACTGCCGCGCCTGGTCGTAGGCGTCGCGGCTGGTGATGCCCGCTTCAAAAAGCTTGCGCTGCCGCTCGATCTCGATCGAGTTGAATTCGTAGACTGCCTTCTTCTGGCGCTCGGTCGCCCTCGCCGCACCGACCGTAGCAACCTGCAGGCGCGGATCGATCTCCATCAGCATCTGACCAGCCTTCACGTGATCGCCTGAGCGAACCAGGATCTTGGTCAGGATTCCGCTCACCTGCGGAAGCAGAGTGGCCGAACGCCGCGACTTGATCGTCGCCACGTACTCGCTGCTCTGCGCCACCGGCGCCAGGGTCACAGCCACCGTCTGCACCGGCATGGCCTGCATTCCTGCCGCCGCCGCTACCGGCTTCTTCTGGCAGCCCGTTGCCGCCAACCCCATCAGTACGACACAAACCACAACAAGACTGCGATTCAAAGTCCTATCCCTCAATTGATCTTTCTGTTGTACAGGTCCGTACAGCCCCTTGCGTTGAGCCCGGCCCCACGGATTTTGCCAAGTTGGCTGGTGCACCGGCTGGCAGAGCTCTACCGTCTGACGGTAAAGCCGCTTGATCCCAAATGGCCCCTACGCGTGGAACCCGCCGCCCCCCCGGGCAATCGATAAAAGGCATCTCTCTGTAGTTGGACGAGCCTGGCGGCTCCATTGACGCAAAAATCGATGCCCTTTTGCCCGTCCTTGGCGGAGAAATCCGTGCCGCCCCGCTGAGGTGACTGGAACGAGCTGTCGTTGCAGCAGGCCAGTCGCAAAATCGGCCACAACACCCTCCGCCGATTCAGCTGTGCTTTGAAGTGCATCGCCCCCTACGAGGATAGCCTAAAGCGGCGCTCCTGCCCTTCCAACATCGGCAGGGACACACACGAGCCCCGCCCCTAGTGCTGCAACCACATGATTGGGTAGCCAGCCATCGAACCCGCCCAATGGTGGATACGGCGATTCAGGCGTCCTCGTGGACCCCACATCGGGTGCTGTTTTCGCCATTCTTTGACACCTACCCCCGGAGTTGGTAGCCTTCATAAGGGCGCACACGGCGAATCAAAGCCGTATTTTGCCCTTCCAGCGTCCCCGTCGTCTAGCCCGGCCTAGGACACCGCCCTTTCACGGCGATAACACGGGTTCAAATCCCGTCGGGGACGCCAATAAAATCAACAACTTAGATAAAAGCCAGCCGGTTTAAGTGAAAGTAAAGTGAAACTGGAGCATTCCGGGACGGCCCTAGACGCCGTTTCGTCTATTTGTGGGCCGAACACGCCCCCGGCGCGGCCTTGCGCCTGTCCAGCGCCCCGGCCCACTCCCCACAATTGACCCCGCCGCTGGTTTCACTTCGGAGTTTCACTTGCCGGGGCCGGGGCAGTCCGGCTGTTGAAGTCATCCACCATACCCGCCTACTATGGTGAGCAACCATGAAGACGATTTATAGCCAAGCCCTCATTCGCAAAACGGACACGTCTGAAGAGAAGATTACCGTCACTGTTGAGGAACTTCCCAATTTTGGAGGATTCCACCTGAGCTACGGGGGCATGAAGACGGATTGGCGACAGGCGCTTACCGCAAGCCCTATTGTCGGCCAGATTGAAGGAAGTCCGTACCCTACCGCTGAAATTGCAATTGCCATTGCCAAGGAATTGATTGAACGTCAAGAACAGTTGGGTTTCTGTTCAGTCGTAGAAGAATCCGCCTAGCTGTAGGTACTCATTCAGGGCAAAACGCTAGACATACCGCCGTACCTGTGATCCACTCCCGGCAATGGGAGGCAACGCCATGACGCAACCGAAGATGGTTCACTGTGAGGGAAGCGGACAGGTAGTGTACGGGCCGGATGAGCCTACAGGCACAGTCCAATGCTTCAAGTGCGGCAACAGTGCCTTGATAATGAAGACAACCGTTGTTGACGGTAAAGAGCACTATTCCGTGCCAGAGCACAAGCGCCGCGCCAATCCGTTCCGCCCCAAGGGAGTGAAGAGAGCGCCGCGCTACCAGAGAACATCCCGGCGCGATTCAGGCCGGGGACGGTAGCCAAGATTTGTATTGCAAGTGAGTAGTACAGAGGGTATGCAAATGAGCGTGGAACCCCAAGAGACTGACTTTCTGGTGAAATTTGAAATCGACAATTTCCCTGCTGAATATCGCCGCTACTACTCAATGAAGCGCAACAACCTCTTTGCGCGCATCCAAGAGTTCAATGCCCTCTGGAAACTCTATATTCAACTTGACGAAATATGGATGCGCGAATTCAGCGATTTGCAGAGTTTGCAAGAGCCGTATTCAATGCTCCCGATTCTGTGTTGCATGAACGCACATGCCAAGATGAGGGTTAGTCTCGAACTCGCATTTTCAGACTGCTTGGCAGAGGCACGTTCGATATTGCGGGATGCGATTGAATTCTTCGCTCATGCTCATGCGATGCACTCTGATACCAGTCTCCAGAAAACTTGGCTTGACAAGGTAAATGGAAAACAAGAACTAGAGGCTTTTAAGGATGCTTTTGAGCGAAACAAAAAGCAGGGACTATTCAAGGGCTTGGATGAGTTGCACAAAACATGGGGCCAACTATCTGAAACCGGCTCTCATGCAAATGCAATTGCAATGTCTGAGCGTTTTGTACAGATAGAGTCAGATGAGCACGTTGAATTTCGTCTCAACTACACAGGAAGTGGAACACAAATGTGGGTAACTTCCGTTTTTACGATGCTGCTGACTTGTTTCACGATGGAGGATACGTTTTTCAAAGACTACAATGACCGTCTCAAATTCGATATTGAACTGATTAGCAAGCGAACAGCATTTCAGAATGCAAAAGAACAGTTGAGGGCCAGCATCGCCAACATGTTTCAATTGTCGCCACCGGGAGGAATACACCGGCCTAGACCAACAATCTATACTCCGTGAGTCGCTGTGCGATGCTCTCGCACAGCACAATCGGCAGTCGCCTACAATTTCCACAACTTTATTTTCAACCCATCTGCTGCAACGGCAGATGTTCTCAGATTCTCAACCGCAATAGCCGTTGCGGTTGCATACAACAGTCCAAACTTTGTGCGCGTTCTGTACATCCGCATCAGCACTGGAACCATCGTGGATGCGACGATTATCAACGCGCCCAGTTCGACGAAGAACTCGACCAAGGAGCGCGATCCCGAGATGCACCAAACAAGGAAGGGACAGCAGTGGTACTTCGGGGCCAAGGCGCATATCGGCGTGGATAGCAAGGAGACGGTGGTTCATTCCGTGATCACGACCGCGGCCAGCGTGGCCGACGCGCACATGCTACCCGACTTACTGCATGGCAAAGAGAAGAAGGTATGGGGCGATGCGGGCTATCAAGGACAGACCGAGGCAATTCATGAAGCCGCGCCCGATGCGCAGGACATGACCAACCGCCGCACCAAGTTCAAGAACTATGTGGACGAAACGGGCAAGCGCAAGAACCGGACTAAGTCCAGAGTCAGGGCCAGGGTGGAGCATCCGTTTCGCATCTTAAAGCGTGTCTTCGGGTTCATCAAGGTGCGCTACCGGGGCTTGAAAAAGAACCATGAATGGCTTTGCGCGGCCTTCGCCCTGGTGAATCTATACCAACACCGCAACCGGCTGGCCCCTCAACGGGCGTAGTGTCTCTGGAGGCCGGATATCGGCCTCCAGAGGGCAAATAGGTATGCCGTGAGATGCCTTTTTCGATCGATTGTTGATCGAAAGGTCGGGAAATCGGCCACGTCTGGTTTGATGTCAAGAAATCAGGCACCTGCGCAGAGGCTCGCTTAAAGAACTCCAGAATCGGATCAGTGCTGCGAGTCACCTGGACGCTCTGGGATTCCCGGTTCATCCAGTATCTGCACCGAGGTCGCGGGACCGAGGTCTTTCCAGTCCCAGAGAACCCAGACAACTTTCTTTTCCGGTGTCACTTCGACAAGTTGCGGACCTTGATTCTTGCCGCCCCGAGAACAGATGATGGTGTTCCCATTTTCAAGGCGCGTCGCTGTTTGTGCGTTGCCGTAGCGGTATTGCTCCGGCAAATCTGTCGGCTTTATGCTCCAGACAGTTTCGCCCTTGGAATTCACTTCGCGCGTTTCCACATCGGGCTCTTCAGTAATCAACGTGTTTCCGTTCTTCAAGCGAATGGCCGCCCATGGGTTCTTTATGTCGTATTTCCAAATCTCCTTGAAATCCTTGTCATATTCGACGACTTTGCTTAGTTGGAGAAATGGTACAAGGTACGTTCCTTGCGCGGTGTAACGAACCCGGCGAAACTGCCCATGAACAGACCCGCGTTCCATGCCAAGATATGGCAGCGCGTGTTCAACCTCCACCACATTCGTTTTGGTATTGGCAACCATCAACTTAGGCGGAAGGCCGTTCACTATAAACAGGACCTTGTCTTGACCGATCGGCTGGCATGTGTGGATTTCGGTTCCGTCCGGTGCATCGTAGCGCCAAACAACTTTCTTGTCTGGCGTAACTTCGGCAATATACTGCATTCTAGTGAACAGGACGTTCCCGTTCGAGAGCAGCCAAGCGTCGTCGTATTCCCATCCTCCGCCGGTTTGATAGCTCCAGATGATCTTGCCTTTATAAATGATCATTAGCTTGTTGAAGCCTTCCCCCAAGAAGAGCATCGGGTGACCCGCTATACCTTTGCCTGGCAGTCCTTTCGGAATCGGTTTATCTTTCCAGTCTCGCGGCGCTTCAGCCTCGGTGGGGGCCATCTGAGGGACGTCGAGAGCGGTGAAAAGAGGGAGCAGTTTCATTACCGGCTTTACGCTGGATGACTTGCTTGCGCTTGCAGTTGCGATTTGTTGCGCACTAACCCCTCCTTGTGCGCTGAAGACGCATGCTGAGAACATACCAAGGCAAACCGTGAATCTGTGAAGCCACTTCTGTTTCATTATGCTCAATTCTCCCAATGGTAAATGTCCTCCGGAAGAGCCGGATGACTATTGTGGGCGCCACTCAAAAGTAATTGAGCAGCATCGCTAGCACGGAGCCAGCAGATTTCGGCCACCGTATCAGTCGCGGGTCAGTGCCACCAATTGAGTTGATCCCGCCATATGCCTTGCTCTTCCTAATTGCGCATCTCATCTCGACTGATCCCTTGGTTGTGGTCGCCGTTGAAACTCTGAATCCTCGCATCAAAACACTATGCCCAGCACACTTCGGCTTGCGTTCTCCAACCGCGCTCGCCAGATGGAAAGAGATCTTGCCGCTGATGAACCTCACCACCTGCTACAGCGCAACTCTTCGCGGTGTCGTCTTCATCCTCGATACATGATTGGGATGAAGATATTCATCATCAATGGACGGTTAACAATTCATCATGATCCGCGATTCCGCCAGGCTGTCTCTTTTCCTGCCTATTCATCTGCGCATATACGCTTTTGACTTGATTCTTGAGATTTACTGATTCGCGAAAGAGATTCATTTGCCTATCCGCTTCGCCCTTGGCTCCGATCTTTCTATAAGCCAATGCAAGGCGATATCGAGCCTCAGTGTTCAGAGGATCGGCGTCGACTACATTGAGCAAATACGGTATTGCATCCTTTTCCTGCCCGCGCCCCACCAGGTTCTTTGCTATTCCATTTTGCACATCCAGGTCGTTTGGGTTTAAGGTGTAGGCTCGCATGTAGTGCTTATACGCTTCCTCGGGATCAGAGCGCATCTCGGCAATCATGCCAAGACGCGCTTCAACTCTGGCACTATCTCCATCAGCATGAATCGCAGCTACAAACTCCTTCTCGGCATTTGCCAGCGCGCTTTCGTCAATTGAATTCTGCATAATAGACTCGCCGATTTCAAAATGAACCCCTGTCAACTTCGGGTCCATCTCCAGTGCGGCCTGAAAATGCTCAATCGCACCCGCGACATTGCCTCCATTGATGAGGTGCTCGGCTACGACTTGTTGAATCAGAGCAGACTTTGGCTCAAGCGTCGCTAGCCTGTTCAATGAATTATCCGCCATTTCTTGATATATTCGCTGCGCCATATAGAGTACATTCGCATTATTGAGATCGGTTTGAAGTAATACGCCAATGGTCGTGGAAGTATGTTCAATATCTCCCCTCTCGTAGTATGCGTCCGCCAGTTCGATACCAACTTGAGTTCGAAGTTTGTTATCTTGCAATTCACGGAAGGAGGCCTCCAGTAGAGGTATGGCGGAGGGATCGCCCACTCGCTTCTCGCAGATTGCCAACAACCCCTTCGCTTTGCTAAGCATCGGCTCCGTTCTCAATGCCTCCTGGAAATCGGATGCCGCGGCCTGGCAGTCACCCTTCACGAATTCAAGGGCACCAAGATTCGCTAGAGCCGTTGCATTTCCCTTATCTATCTTGATAACAGACCGCAATTCCTTTATGGCTAACTCGGGAGAATTTGCTCTCAGATCGCGCTGCGCTTGTTCCAAGTGCAGCTGGACCTCCTCGCTCGCGGTCACGTTAGCTTGCCCCGCAACACTTTCCTGGCATAGCAGCACAACCGCAAACCAAAGGAGAGCCAATGCTCCCGGTCCGTACAGCTTTAACTTCCATGCATGCCTGGCGCGCGGACCTGAGCACCTGGCCACGATCCGCTTTGATGCGTGGGATGAACGTGAAAGGAACGATATGCTATGACATTGTTCCATGAGTCTCATTGCTTTCCTCCGGGCCGGATTGGTGAGTGGACGGAAGCGAGTAAATGCTCCTCATCACAGCTTCGAATGCCCGCGGCATTCCGGAATTCCTGCCTCAGTATATTCCTTGCACTATGGCTCAGACCACACCTGCTGGCATCAAGACGTATCAGTCGAGTGGGCGTCCGTAGCCACAACTGACAGTCGCGCAATCGCAATACAGCGCAGATTCCAAACCCAACTATCTCAGTTCCCGAGGACTATTTTGCATTTCAGGCCTGAGATGACTCCGTTGCTTGCACGGGCGGTCGCTAGGCGTCCTGATGACTATCCCCCGATCCAGCTAAGGGCCTTGTTGCATTCGTCAGCCAGCAGGATGGCAGACTTGGCTCTATGTGCAGCGATAGACCCATCAACTGCCCCTTTCTTGCATTCCAGCATTCTCATCATTTCCATCTGCGCGATTGAATCCGTTCGCTCATCGCCTGGAAGATCCATACCTGCCATCAGGCCGCTCCCTTGCGAATGAAATGATGAGTTTCGCCCGCACAACGTTCGGTCCGTTCGTCACTCCCAGCGGACTTGCATTCCGAATCTCAAGTCCGCTGAGAGCAACGTCGAAGATACAGCACTGCAATGCAGACTAGAAGCGCAAGCGGCCGGTCAACTGAATATTGCGGCTTGTGTTTGCACTCGACATGATACCCGCCCCTGCAGTACCGATGTTTGCATTTGGTTGGCCAAGATTCGGATGGTTAAGCAGGTCAAAGACGTCAACTCTCGCCTCGAAACTTTTGCCTTCACCGATCCACTTACCAGCAAGCGGAAATGTCTTTCCTAGATTGGCATCGACACTTCTCCAGTTGGGTCCACGCAAGCTGTTTCGCCTTGCATCCCCAAAGGTATATGGAGCAGGAATCTGAAATGCAGTTACATCGAACCACTTAGCTATCGTTGGGTTACTCAGGGTTCCCTTACTTGTTTGATTTGGAAACCAGGTTCCGGCCAGTGAATTGCTGAGATTGCTTGTACCTACGACCGGCGTAAATGGCCTGCCTCCGTGAATCTGGAAGTAAGCTCCCAACTGCCATCCTCCGATCAACTGGTTCAGTGGTCTATTCGTATTCAGGAACGGGCGTCCCGCGCCAAACGGAAGCTGATAAGATGCCATGCCATTGATCATGTTCGGCAGATCCAAACTGGAGACACCGTAGTTTGCTTTCGAATCATAGGCCCTCTGCCAGGTGTCTACACCCGTGCTGCTGCCAGAGGCTGTGCCGGTGTCCATTGTCTTTTGCCATGCGTAGTTTGCAACAAGAGACAAGCCGTGCGACGCGCGTTTCTCGGCGCGCAACTGTAATGCGTCGTAGTTCGAGCGCCCATCAAAGAGGGTGGCACTAATGCTCTGAAACTGCGGATATGGGCGCTTGCTCTGAGCATTGCCAGGACCAAGGAGTGCCTCGGGAACCTGATTGAGATCTCGCTGGAATCCTAAGTGCGTACCCTTTGTATGTACATAGCCCGCACTCAGCATAAGATCGCCTGGTAACTGGCGCTGTATGTTAAGGTATATCTCCTGCACATACTGCGTCGGAATCGATTTGGCTTCATATGGGACACTCTGTCCATTGAGAAGCTGCGGCGTTTTAGTTGCTGCCGAGGGAGAAAACGGCTTCATTGGACCCTGGACGTATCCTTGGTTGTACCCTTCATTTGGGCCTAACGTGAAGACGGGAGTCATGTTATCCGTAGACGCTGCTGATCCTGTCGTATTCGAAGCTACTCCGAGGAACGGGGCAAAGGTGGCGTCGGCTCCCCTGACCATATCGAACATCCCGTAGGAGCCTCGAACAACCCAGTTGTTGAGAGGAGACCAGGCGAATCCAACCCGTGGCACGAAATTCGCCGGGTTGGCATCGTAGACTGCGTTGCGGCCATTCTGCCCGCCGAAGACCATGGCACCCAGGGTGTTCGTAGCTGGGTTCAAAAGCTGCGGGTCAAATACGCCAAAGTCGTTCTGGAATGGGCTCTGTGCATTGTTGTGCACCAGCCATGAACCCTGATACTCCCAGCGGAGTCCGAGATTCAAGGTGAGCTGTTTGTTCACCTTATAATCATCCTGGAAGAAGGCGGCACCTGCGGAGTAGTATGTCGCATCCTCTACGGATTCGGTCACGCTCCACGAATTGGGCAATCCAAGCAGGAAATCTGCGTATCCAACCCCTGTGCTCGCGGAGTTCGCCGGATTGCGCGTGGCTATGCCATTAAAGCTGAAATTCCCCGAACTGGTGTCGCCCCAAGCACTAAGGTTCGCATAGGACCTGTCATACTCGCCGCCTATCTTCAGAATATGCTTTCCTTTGATCAGGGCGACTACGTCTGAGTACTGTTCCGTGCCCACAGCCCGAATTGTGTTTGTACCGGGGTCTAATTCTGAAGACGTCACACCGGACACGTTGATTACAGGGAAAATATCAGCCGGCGCATTGATTAGGCCTAGCTTAGTAGGATAGCCTTGGCCCTTGGTTGGAGCAGTGAATCTGGTCAATTCGCGCACATATCCTACACGGGCTTCGTTGCTCATAGTTGAGTTGAATGTTCTCGTGTAGGTGACCTGGCCCGCTTGATCCTTCAAAGTCCCAGGATAACAATTGATCGGGCAACGAGGATCAGGGCTCTCACGATCCTGTGGCTGCAGCTGTTGGGAATAGGAAATTCGATTTGTATCATTGATCTGGTAATCAAGTTTTCCCACCCACCACTGCCAATCGGATATGTTTGCGACGCCGGCATAATAATTGTTATACACAGCGTTCCCGCCAGGTCCGAGGTTGTTCGGCTCTGGCCAGAATTTCTGGATATTCGCGGCGACTGGGTCAATCGCTGTCAGCTTATTGCCCGCCAGTGGAGTGCGTGTAGCCGTTCCGCCTACAGTCTGCAGACTCGCGGGATCATACACGGTGGGGAATGATGTCAAATCGGAAAAGTCCCCTTTGCGCATAGCGTCGGTAGGGAAGGAATAGTAATTGGGCGAGGTCGAAGAACTTGGGTTCGCCATGAAGGTGAAAAAGAAGAAGAGTTTGTTCTTGATGACCGGACCGCCAATCGAGGCACCCGCCTGATTCCAGCGAAGTGGCGTCACGCTCTGGGCAATACGGTTCCTCGCCATAAGGGTGTCGTTTTGGAACTGTTCGAACACCGAGCCGTGAAAGCGATTTGTGCCGCTCTTCGTGATCATGTTGATCACTGCCACGCCGTTGCCGTATTGAGCGCTGAAGTTGCTTGTAGAAGCTTGTATCTCTTCTACGGCATCGGATGGTGGAAAGTTCTGCCCTGGGTTATAGTCATAAGGAAGAACCGCCGCTTGCCCGTCGAATACCCAAGCCGTGGTATTGGCCTGAGTTCCATTGAATCCTGCTCCCTGGCCGGATGCATTTGAGTTGCCGCCGCCATTAACTCCGGGCAGGATGCCGTTGATTCCTCTCCAGTCAGCGCCTAGAACTGTCATCTCATGAACGGTTGACTCGCTGATCGTCATTGTCTGATCTGAACTCTCAGTTTCGAGCAAAGGGGCCTCGGCCGTGACGGTCACCTCTTCAGATACCTGGCCAACTAGGAGTTGGGCGTCAAGCCTTGTTGTGCCCGCCGAAATGAGGATGCCTTGGCGTATCAAACCCTTAAAGCCAGCTTTTGTGAAGGTGACCGTGTACTGGCCGAACGGTACGGAAGGGACGGCGTATAGTCCGGCCACATTTGTCTTCGTAACCTGCGAGATGCCGCTGTCGACATTCTTGACATTTACAGATACGTCTGGGAGCACTGCGCCCGTAGGATCGTTAACGACACCCTGCAGCGCTCCTGAGTTTGAGTTTTGGGCAATGGCCAGTTGCGTCAGCAGGCCGACCAACAAGAATAGTGCGGCGACATTCAATCGTCTCATTTAGTCTCCCCCCTTAACTTAAAGGGCAATCTGGGGCTAATAGTAGAGGGGAGTACGCCCTTGATGAAGTGCTAGCACTGTCTCAAACATGTTCCAAACAGGTGGGAGCAAGGGCCGAGCGACTGTTTGAGGCTCGGCCAGGGAGTCGATTTGGCCTGAATGCGGGTGTCCAGAGTGGGGTGGACCTTGCCCGGCATAGCTTGAGCACATTGCGCGTGGCGCTTACCCGCGCCTATTCCGAACCCACCTGCTCCACTCCGCTCAGCAGGAACTTTCCGAAGCCTTGCGCCTGCCTGATCTATCCGAAGACGGGCTCGACGATGGTTTTGCATCACGCGTAGATAGCCCGAGTTGCCTTGGTCATTAGTTTCCGCTTCGTCCGCTCGACCGGCGGGGCCGACTTCGGGATGCGTCCCCGAGGATTGCTTGGCACCGGCCGGTGGAGTTTCTGCTTACCCGCCGCTACATATAAGTCGACATTTTTCTTTGCCGCCTGGCGAAAATCCTCCTCCGAGCAGTGGCCGCCGGCTGCCAGCACTTCCTGCACCTTCTGTCCTGCTTGTTCCCGCACCCGCTCGATCATCGGTATCAGTTGCTGCTTGGCGTTGCCCTGCTGGGTCAGTGCTTGCCCGACGATCAACGCAGCACGGGCTCGACGGCGGCTTGCCGTTCTTGTCCGAAACCTTGTCCTTTTGTTTCTCTCCGGCCTCGGCGCGGGCACACGCTTCCAGCGCTTTCCTGGGCTGTAAATCAAATCCGTTTCAAGCCGGATACTTCAAGGATAGAGCGAGCGCAGGCCGCCTTAGTGGGCGGCCTGGAAATCGGAATGCCAGTGTAGAGGCATCACCTTTGTTGGTCGCCGTTTTCTGGAATGCCTGGCTCATCGAGGAGCTGGATGCTGGTGGCTGGCCCCAAGTCGGGATCTTTCCACGAGGACAAAGCCCAGACAATTTGCTTGTCGGGAGTGACTTCAAATATCTGGATGGTTCCGGGCCAGTGGGAGGTGTCATTATCCCCGGCAATCCAGTTGGCGATCACCGTGTTGCCGTTCGCTAGCCGATCAGCGGTCTGAATATTGCCCAGCTTGTAGTTGGGCACGTCCGCCTGGGTGAATTCCCATACCGTCTTGCCTTCCGGGGTGACCTCCCGCGCATAGGCGCTCCAGTCTCCAGCGATCAGCGTGTTGCCGTTCTTGAGCCGCACCGCCTGCCACGGCGATTTGGCGGGAACCGACCAAAGCACCTTGCCATTCAAGTCATACTCGACGACTTTGCCTTCTCCAAGGTGAGGCACCAACAAGGTGCCCGCGTTCGTCATGCGGATGTGACGGAACTGTCCGTGGGTGCCAGTGATTGGGGTCGGAATTGGAATTTCCTTCTCGATCTTTCCAGTGGCAGTGTTGATGATCATTGCCTCTGCCGGATTGCCGTTGCGCATGATCAAGACGCGGTCCTTGCCGATGGGCTGGCAGGAATGGATTTCAGTTCCTGGAGGAGCCTGATAATCCCACAGGATTTTCTTGTCCGGACCGACCATTCCGGCCCCGGACATATGCGAAAAGACCACGTTGCCGTTGGAGAGCAATGTCGCGTCGTCGAATTCCTGATTTCCACCGCCAGGGGTCTTGATGGGCATGGAATACTGCCAGACGATCTTGCCGTCACGGACGATGAAGATGGACTGCTCCTGCGGTTTCCGCGTGTCCCATTCGCCAGCATAGACGAAGGGATGTTGGGCGGCACCCTTGCCAGGCAGAGATGGCCCGATGGATGTGCTGGCGGAGACGCTTGGGTTTGCGACGGGTTTGATCTGGTATTTGGCCATAAGGTATCTCTCCACAGCCTGGCGGTCGGCATCGGAGAGTACAACATTGAAGAGCAGAACCTCAGCGATCTCTCCCTGCCAACTGCGACCGGCGAATTGCCGGTCACGGGCCAGTTGATTCGCCTCAACAGGACCGGTGCTCTGAATGGAGATGACCCCCAGTTGCTTGGGAAAAGGCGTCTTCGACGCATCCATTGGCAGCCCATTCAGCCATGTCTTGCCGTCGTGCAGGTATCTGGAGAGGTGTCCGCTGGGATTCGGGTTGTCGTAAACGGTATTGAAGATGGTGTCGTCCGTCCACCCGGCGTGGAAATCGTGAGAAACCGTGTCTCCGAGCACGCACCGCTCGTTAAGCTTGCCGAACGCAGCCGGATCTTTGCTCACCACCCAGAAGGCGGTTCGGATATCCGTGAGGCGCTTGAAGCCAAAGGCCAAGTTCTCGCCGGAGAAATGCAGGACAGGTTTGCCGCTGGCCGCATCCACAGCCAGCGCGGGGTCGGCCGACGGGGCTGTCGAGTCCGCGATCCGACTTGCGTTGTTCCCGTTCCCGCTTATGTCCCCAATCCCCGTGAACGCACCATTTGCTTGAACCACCTGGCCGGCGGAGAACCACAGTTCGAGACCAGCTTTCGGAAAATCGCCCGGAATAGGGGCGGCTTTGAGAGTGCCCGCCTTCGGCTCCCCAGCTGAGGATGCGTTCATGGATGAAGTGGCGCCCGAGAAGGGTGGATGTTGCGCGTGGCCGTTGCCCGGAAGGGTGCTTTGAGCCTTCGACACAGGAACAAGCACTAGGAAAGCGGTAACCATCAAAAAATTGGACCTATGCATTCGTTTCTCCATTCAGGGAATGAAACTGTGATCCGGCTCCTCCATTGAGAGGACAGACTCGCGGAATTGCACGTCTTTTGTCGAAGCTTGGCCAACAGGCAGGAAGGGAGCATGGCAAGATTCCCCTCATGCCAGAGTAGCGGCACACCCTGAGCGCATTTCTCGTCCCGTTGAGATCTTCCATGAACCAAAAGAACCAATTCCGACAGATCAAGGGTGTGGAGATCAACAAAGAAATTTCCACCTCCAGGGCTTTTCGCTAGAAAGGGAGCCGAATTGATTCAGCAAGACTCCGACTCTCGTTGGCTTTCGACGCAGAAGCTCTAGCATGTGTCAAAATGGATTGTCGATCAGCGAGTCGTTTTCAGGATTGATCCTTTTGATCGAGCGGCGCAAGTTTTTGGACGTTCGAAACATGTTTCCAACGTGACTCCTTGCCAGCCACAGCCGTAGAAACAGCATTGCCCATGGATTTTGGAGCGACCAGACGTGAGGCTCGAATGAGGTTTACAATAGTGTCCAAACGATGACCACAGAGATTTCGCATGACCAAGTATCGGATCAGGAAAAGCGAGCTGCGCTTGATTTTGTGCTGCAAAGCCACAGCCTGGGGAAATCTGATCGATTGAAGTCCTTTCTTTCATTTATTTGCGAGGCGGAATTTAATGGCCATCTCGAACGCCTTACAGAATATGAAATCGCGACTTCAGCTCTTGGACGCCGCGATGATTTCTCGCCGGTAGAGGATTCTACTGTTAGAAGCCGGGCTTATGAGTTGCGTCAAAAGCTTGAGAGGTTGTATACGTTAGAAGCTCCGGACTATCCGGTGCAAATCGATCTCCCCAAAGGAAGCTACAGGCCAATCTTCCGAAAGACTGCTCCACCGCCTTCGCCTGAAGAAACCCAGGTAGTCACAGCTGAGAATGTTCCTTTCCGAAAACCACGGCGGTTGGACATAGTGTTTGCCGTGTCCGGATTCTTAGTTGGAGTTGTCGCGACGGCTATCATTGCAGCTTTTCTTTTAGCACGTCATTCAGAATCACATCCCCCGTCCAATATTCAAGCGAGTAATCTCGGGTGGACCCGTGAAGTGAAGGAGCTTTGGGCCCCCTTCACTTCCAGCCAGCGACCCATAGTTGTCGCTTTTGAGACTCGTTTATTCGTTGGTTTTGGATCATCTTTCGTTATCAGGGATCCAGATGTTGAAAACATGGGAAGCATCGAATCCTCAGAGCCGATCATGAAGATCAAGCGCCTCTTCAATGCAAATGAGATCTACGAGGTAAGGCGCTACTCGGATTTCAGCGCTGCCATTGCTCTTTTCTCCGTCGCTCGGCTGCTTTCGCCCACGGGAGTACCCTTAAAGGCCGAACGCTCCGCCGATATGACGAATGAAGACGTTCATTCTTCTAATCTGGTGCTGGTGGGTAAGCCAGATGCATACGACGGAATACGAAGTGGTTCTCCAATTGAATACAATTTTGTGTTTCAGAAGGACCGAGATATTCGAAATGTCCATCCAAGGCCTGGGGAGCTA
>CAWITY010000026.1:0-14013 GCA_963839155.1 uncultured Acidobacteriaceae bacterium | reverse complement strand
AACCTACAACCCTTCGGTTAACAGCCGAATGCTCTGCCATTGAGCTACTGAGGAGTGACCTGCGTTGAATCTCCAATACCAAGGTAGCAGAGAGTGCGGGACACGTCAAAAAAGCATTCCATTTTGGCCTTTTTCGCCTCTCGCGTCAGGCCGCAACTACGCCATAAACCACCTCCCTCAGCGCCCAGCGCGTCGCATTTTCTGCCCTGGATGCGGGGTGCATTTACGATAGAAGAGACCGCAATGGAGGCCCCATGTCCCGGATTTCACGCCTGGAACGCAGCGAAGTCACCCCAGAAACAGCCGCACTCTATGACCAGGCCTTTGCCCAGCGCGGCAACGTGCCCAATATGTTCCGCGTCATGGCTCACCGGCCTGAAATCTTCGCCACCATGCAGGCGCATTTCTCGGCTGTTCTGAATATCGGAACCGTCTCCACCAAGCTCAAGGAGCTGATCATCGTCAGGACCAGCCAGCTGAACGACACCCCTTATTGCCTGGCCAGCCATACCATCCTGGCCGAGGGTCTGGGCTGGACCGGCGATCAGCTCGCCCACTTGTCCGATTGGTCCCAGCGCGACGATTTTACCCCCGCCGAAAAAGCCGCCTTGTACCTTGCCGAAACCGTCACCCTTGACGCGCACGCCGTCACCGACGATCAATTCGCCGAGCTGCGCACCTTTTACTCCGAAGGCTGAAATTGTGGAACTGCTCTGCGCCATCGGCCTCTTCAATTACTTCAACCGCTTCAACAATGCCCTCCAGATGAAGCCAACCCAACCCGGCGAAGGCGGCTGCAACGCGCCAACAACGGCCACCGTGTGATTGCAGCCTTGCGCGGATTTCCTCGGAGAGAATGAGTTGATCCGCGCGACATTGATCCGGTGTCAAAGCAACGTACCACAACAAGCCTGTCATCCTGAGCGCAGCGGAGTTGAAGAACCCGTGTTCGCTATTTGCTCTTATTTGTCTCCATCCAACAGGGCTGGACCGACAATCGCGCAACAAGAAACCAAGGAGCCCCTTTCAAGCATGAAACTCAATTTACCGGCTGGCACGTTCCGCGCCTATCTCTTCGACTGCGATGGCACCATCGCAGATTCCATGCCCCTCCACTACATCGCCTGGAAGAAGGCGCTTGAAGAATGGAACTGTGAATACCCTGAAGATCTGTTCTATTCCTGGGGCGGCAAGCCGGTCAGAAAAATCATCGCCGACCTGAACCAGATGCACGGGATCAACATGCCGGTTGACGCCCTCGCCGAGCGGAAAGAGAGCTTCTATCTAGCACAGCTCCCGCAGCTCAAGGGTATCCCTGAAGTCCTGGAGCATATTGAGGCCCAGCACGGCCTGATCCCCTTTGCTGTAGTTTCAGGCAGCAGGAGAGAATCCGTCGTGGGCTCTCTGAAAGTGCTCAATCTGCTCGACAAGTTCGACACCATCGTGTCGGCCGAAGACTACAAGAACGGCAAACCTGCGCCGGACGGCTTTCTGCTTGCCGCCGAGCGGCTCGGCGTCGCACCGAAGGATTGCCTGGTCTTTGAAGACACACAGTTGGGTATTCAGGCCGCCACTGCGGCCGGCATGGCCTCCGTGCTCGTTCCGCAAACTGCCAGAAACCACTGAGAACCTGCGAACCGGCGAGGGTTCGGTCCCTTCACAGCACCGAGCAAAGCCCTGGGTTCAACCGGGGCTTTTCTTCGAGCCGCCTTTACTCGGCGCTGCATTTTGGATCGCGCAAGATTCCAGCCGCCGATGGGTCTACGCCACAGCGTCCGTTTTTAGTTCCTGGTAGTGGTGCTGCTTGGCCGCGTACATTCTCCGGTCGGCCTCCGCAAGAAGCTGCTCCGCGTCCGCCCCATCCTGGGGATAAAAAGCGGCTCCCATACTCAGAGACAATATGTCCTTACCGCACACCTCGCGGCCTGCCTGAGTCGCCAGCGCACTGAGCATCGCGGCTCGTTCGCCCACTGAATCCGGCGTCATATTCGGCGCCACGATCACAAACTCGTCGCCACCCATGCGCGCCGCGTAATCGTACTCGCGGCACACATCGCGCACCAGGCTGGAAAAGAGCTTGAGCACCTTGTCTCCTGCCAGGTGGCCATAGATGTCGTTGATCTGCTTGAACCCGTTCAGGTCGCACTCCATCACCGCAACCGTCGATTCTTCCCGCTTGCAGCGCGCAAGTTCCTGCTCCAGGTGAATCGACATGGCCCGCGCATTCGCCATTCCGGTCAAGTAATCGATGGTGGCCGAGCTTTCCGCCTGGCGGTACTTGAGCGCATTCTCGATGAATAGCGCGACCTTGGCCGTTATCACCTGCAAAACGCGCAGGTGATCGCTGGTAAAGGCATCGGCCTCCGCCTGGTAGAGCGTCAATACGCCGACCAGCCCGGTGACGCCCTCCAGCGGAACCGCCAACGCGGAACGAAGCTCCGTGGTCCTCTTCGGGTCCTGCCAGAAGCCCGGCTCCACAGCGGGGTTTCCGTTGATGATCGGTCTGCAATTCTGCGCAACCCAGCCGCAAAGGCCGGTCCCCACCGGAATGGCCAGCGAAGACAGCAGGCGGAAGTTGTCTCCGCTGACGAATTCGGGCACCAGCATATCGCCCTTGCGGATGAACGCCACAATCGAGTCGTAAGGCACAAGCTTGCGAAGCCTCATCGCCACCAATGAAAGCGTCTCGTCCAGGCTCAACGAATTCCCCAGATCCTGGCTCAATTCGAACAGCGTGTGCGCCTCTTGCCGGGCTGAGGCGATGGAAGACAGAAAGTCCTTCTGGCTGCCGCGGCGCCGGTTGAAGTCCGATTCAAACCCCGCTGCCGGCTGCTCGCCACGCTCCACCTTGTAGCTGAAACTCAGTGAATCCGCTCTTGCCTCTGCCAGCCCTTGGATTGCAAACGCGCTCCAATTCGAGGTAGCGCCGCTTGAGGATCGCTACTACCTGGGGATCGAAGGACGTGCCCGACTCCTCCGCAACCTTCTGCATCGCCTCGTCCAGGGGCAGCGCCTTGCGGTACTGGCGGTCCGAGGCCAGCGCATCCAGGCAATCCACCGCTGCCAGTATGCGCGCGCCGATGGGAATCTCTTCGCCCTCGCAGTCCGTCCGGATACCCTTTGCCATTCCATCTTTCGTGGTGCGACCTCACGATCGGAGCCACGGGATAGGGAAACGCCACCTTCTCCAGGATGTCCGCACCCACGATCGGATGAATCTTCATCTTCTCGAATTCTTCCGGTGTCAGGCGGCCGGGCTTGTTAATGATGTGATCGGGCACTGCCAGCTTGCCAATGTCGTGCAGCAGGGCCGCGGCGCGCAGAGCATCCAGCTCTTCCGGGCTCAAACCAAGCTCCTTCGCTATCTCAATTGCGTATGTGCGCACCCGGTGAAGATGTTCGTGCGTGGTATGGTCCTTGGCGTCGATGGCCAGCGCCAACGCCTCGATCGTGCGAAGGTGCAGCGCGCATACTTGTTCCACGTGCCGCTTCTCGGCCGCCACTTGCCGCTCTTCGATCTCTACCCGCTTCTTCTGCTCCTCCAGCCGTCCCAGATACAACTGAAACGACCGGTGAATGCCATACATGATGGGCAGAATCAAAAGCGCAGTTTGCCAGCCGACATAGTGGTTGCAGAAACTGATCACACCCACCAGTCCGGCGCCGGCTAGATTATAAGGAAGAGTCCAGAAATTCGTTTCCCCCCAGAGTCCGCGCAAAGAGCGTCCTTCGACCAGCGCAATCACAATGGCCAGGGGAACATTGTTGCCCACAAAATATGTGCAGGCGGCCACCAGAAGCAGAAGGGGCGTGCTGTTGCTCACCTTTCCGGCCAGAAAGTGATAGACCAGGTAGGTCAGGCAGATGGCATTCGAGGTCAAGCTGAAGACGTTGAAAACAACCTTGACGGCTTCCGATGGACGACTGTTGTTCCACACGCTCTGCACCAGAGCCGCTGCGCAACTGATGACCAAGGTCTCCGCCAGCGAGAGTTCCAAAACGCCGAGAAGCACAAACAGAAAGTTCACCGACATGGTGCTGTCCATGCCTGGCAGCTTCACCTTCATTGTCGACGCGAGCGAGGCGATCAGCAGGTAGCAGAGAAATTTCAGGAAGTCGTTGGAGTGCCAGTGCAAACAGGCCACTACAAGCTCCACGGCTCCTGCCGAGGCTGTGATCGCGATGAATGCCCGTGCTCGTATCGGCATGGAAAACTCCACCGGCGGGACTCTCCCGCTCCTTCCCCGACATTGCCTCCTGGCCCACACTGTCTGGCTGCGCCGCTTCTTTGCGCGCCCGCGCTTGCTTGCCAGAGGCTCTGCCCTTCCAAACAAAAGCTCTGTGGAATGCAGTGCCGCCGCAACCTCAAACGCGCCAGCTTCGCTCGCAGGCCTCTTGCACGAATCGGCCGCAAGGTTCCTCAAATCCCTCATCGGCAACGCCCACACTTCCATTAGGCGCAAATGAGCAACGCGCTCCCCTGCCAGTTGCCACAACCAATTCTGAACACATTCTCATCAAGACCCACATTCCGCCTTTGGAAATGCTCGACGCGGTGGGAGGCAGGAAATACGGAGGCCGGTGGTTTCAATCCCCGCATGCAGCCAAAAGGAGAATCACGGGACCATCTGGGGAGGGGTCGGGGCCGCGTGCCACAATGCATCCAAAAATCAGCGCGGCGTCTTTGCCCCCGCGCAAGACGCTATCTCCTGCAGCAAGCAAATAAACAAGGATCACTCCCGCAATTTCCCAACACGTGCCGCCGCCTCGGCAAGGCTCCAACTTCTCCAAATTCCGACAGATCCTCGTTACTTCGGATTCTAAGGGTCTTCCAACCTGGGCCGATTACCCGGTTGACAGCATAAGAAACCTCTCATGCAGGTTGCTGGTCACTTTGAGAAATTCAACCTTCAGGAATTGCAACGGAAAGGATAGTTCAATGACAAGCAAGCAACGCAAAAGCGCCATGTGGGGAAGGATCTTTCCGCAGAGCGCATCGTGGGACACCGCAATCCGTCACAGCGCCATGTGGGGAAGAGCTTTCATGACGATTTGCGCGTTGCTCCTGAGCGCCAGCCTGGCTTTCGCTGGCACACCCAAGATGTCCAAGGACCTGCAAGGAGCCAAGACCTCCGGACAGGTCGATGTCATCGTGCAGTACACCCATGTGCCCACTGCTTTTCATCATCAGAAGGTGTTGAGCAAGGGCGGCAAGATCAAGCGTGAGTTGGGCCGCTTCAAGGGCAGCGCCTATACCATGCCGGCTTCCCGGCTGGCCGAACTGGCTGCCGATCCCGATGTCACCTTTATCTCGCCCGATCGCCCCTTGAAGGGCGCGAGCACCGGTTCTCCGGCCGCCATTCTCGACTTCCACACCGACGCTGTCAACGCTCCTGCCGCCTGGGCGCAGGGCCTCGATGGAACGGGCATCGGCGTGGCCGTTATCGACAGCGGCATCGCCAATGTGTCTGACTTGAACGCCAACAACATTGTCTATAGCCAGGACTTTACCGGCCTGGGCAGCACCGCCGATCAGTATGGCCACGGCACGCATGTCAGCGGCATCATCGCCGGCAACGGAGCCAATTCCAGCTTCGCCAACGACTTCTATACCTTCAAGGGAATTGCCCCCAACGTGAACCTGATCAACCTCCGTGTGCTTGATCAGAATGGCGCCAGCACCGATAGCGAAGCCATTGCCGCCATCCAGACAGCCATCCAACTGCAAAGCACCTACAACATCCGCGTCATCAACCTTTCCCTGGGCCGGCCGGTCTTTGAAACCTACACTCAAGACCCGCTGTGCCAGGCAGTCGAACAGGCTTGGCGGTCGGGCATCGTGGTCGTGGTTGCGGCCGGCAATTACGGGCGCGACAACGCTGCCGGCACCAACGGCTACGGAACCATCACTGCTCCCGGTAACGACCCCTACGTGATTACCGTGGGCGCCATGAATACCGAGGGAACCGCGGATCGTACCGACGACGTACCCACCAGCTACAGCTCCAAGGGGCCTTCGCTCTTCGACCAGGTGATTAAGCCCGACCTCGTGGCTCCAGGCAACCTGATTGTCTCCCTGTACACTCCTGGAGACACATTGGATCAGGAAAGCCCCGCCAATGAGGTTCCCTTTTCCCTCTTCCAGACCAATGGTACCGGCGCCTCGTCGGGCACATACTATCTTCTCAGCGGAACCAGCATGGCCGCTCCCATGGTCAGTGGCGCCGCAGCGCTCATGGTGCAGCAGAACCCGGCTTTGACCCCCGACCAGATCAAGGCGCGACTGATGAAGACCGCCTTCAAGAACCTGGTGCAATCCAGCACGGTAGCGGACGCGATCACCGGCCAAACGTTCACCGTACAGACTGACGTCTTTACGGTTGGCGCTGGCTATCTTGATGTCCAGGCTGCGTTGGCCAACACCGATCTGGCTCCCGCGGCGGCCGGCAGCGCGCTGTCCCCGACCGCTGAGGTCAACTCCAACGGCCAGGTGGTGATGGTGCAGAACGGCTCCTCCGTGCTCGGCAGCAACGGTGTCTTGTGGGGCTCCGGTGTTCTGTGGGGCTCCGGCGTTCTCTGGGGCTCCAGCTCAGTGAACGAAGACGGCGTACTCTGGGGGTCCAGCTCAGTGAACGAAGACGGCGTACTCTGGGGCTCCGACTCTCTGGTCAACGACGGCGTGCTCTGGGGCTCTGAATCAGTTAGCGACGACGGCGTGCTCTGGGGGTCGAGCACAGTGAACGATGATGGCGTGCTCTGGGGCTCCAGTACGCTCCTGGACCAAGAGGTCGGCGTGCTCTGGGGCAGCGACTCATTATTGGATGACGGCGTCCTTTGGGGATCCAGCATACCTTCCATCCAGGCGGCTGCATCCGCACTGCACGGTGACAAGCAGTAAGGCATGGTGGAAGCGGCGTGAAGGGCGGAGCAAATGAGAGCAACCCCTCTCTGGCCCCCGGCCCCTCCGCCGGTTCCCCCCGAAGCACGCAAACGCAGAGCTCGTCCGGAACACCCCTCCGGCCCCAAAAATCCGAGGGTTGTTCCGGGCAAAGCCTCTCACTCCGCCACGGGGCAGCGCACACGCGCTGCCCTGTAGCCTTTTCCCCCTCCCGCGTCCTCATTTGGAACCCGCCAAGGCAGCACCCGCCTTCAATCGCCTCTCCGCACTATTGGAACGTCCCTATAGGGCGATAAACATTCCATGCGCAGGCTCGCCAAACACGCTGCCAGGATTCTCATCGTCCTGTTGCTCGGCGGGTTTCTCGGTGCAACCCTAGTGCGCCTTGCTCCCGGATTCGGCGTGGACGAGGAGGAGCTGGACAGCCGCCTCAGCCAGCAGAGCATCCTCTCACTGCGCCAATCACAAGCCGCGGACGACACTCTGCCCAGCTTCTATCTGCGCTACATCGGCCGTCTGCTGCACGGCGATCTGGGCACCTCTCAGACACTCCATGAGCCCGTTCGCCAATTGCTGTCAGAACGCTTTCCCGAGACGCTGAAATCCGTGGCCGTAGGTCTGGCCCTCGGCTGGAGCGCCGGCCTGGCCCTCGCCATGGTTGCGGTCGTCTCGCGTGCCTGGTTTGTGAGCCTGGCCGCATTTCTGTTGGCCAGCATTCTGCTCTGCATCCCGGCGGCGGTGCTTGCGCTCTTGTTCGCCATCGCGCAGGCCCCTGCCCGGCTCGCTCTCGGCCTCATCGTCTTTCCCAAGATATTCCACTATGCGCGGAACCTCCTGGCGCGCAGCGCTGCTCTGCCTCACGTGCTCACGGCCAGGGCAAAGGGACTGGGCGGCCTGAGAGTCTTGCTGTGGCATATCCTGCCCATTGCCGCGCCGCAGTTGCTGGCGCTGGCCGGCGTCTCCATCAGTCTGGCCTTCGCCGCTGCCATCCCGGTGGAGGTCTTGTGCGACTTGCCGGGCATCGGCCAGCTTGCCTGGCAAGCCGCACTGGGACGCGATCTCCAACTGCTCGTCAATCTCACGCTGATCGTCACCCTGATCACGCTGTTGGCCAACTCCGCCGCCGATCTGGCCTGCCAGCCGTTGCGCGCAGGTAAAGCATGAAGGGTCTCCGCGCGGCTGCGATCTGCTTTCTCCTTGCGGTGGGCACTGCCTGCCTCTTCTCCGATTTCGTCGCGCCTGCCTCCTATGAACACCAGTTCCGCGACCTGCCCGATGCCCCGCCTACTAGCCAGCATTGGCTCGGCACGGACGATCTTGGCCGCGACCGCTTCTCCCGCCTGCTGTATGGCACCCGCGTCTCGCTGCTTTTGGCGCCGGCTGCGGCTCTGCTGGCCAGTCTGCTCGCTGCCGTCATTGGCGGAGCGGCCGGCTTCTTCGGCGGTTGGATCGAATCCTGCGTCATGGCCGCGACCGATCTGTTTCTCTCCCTGCCCTGGCTCTTCCTGCTCATCGCGGTGCGCGCCTTTCTTCCGCTGAACGTCTCCCCGCAAGCTTCGGTCGCTATCACCTTTGCACTGCTGGGTTGCTTGGGATGGGCGGGAGCTGCCCGCGTCGTTTGCGCCGATGCCCGCGCCCTCTGCAACTCCGACATGGTCCTGCTGGCTCGCGCTTGCGGAAGCAGCGGCCTGCGCCTCCTGGTTCGCCACATTCTTCCCAATCTCAAGCCCGTTCTCTACGCCCAGTTCTGGATCTCCATCCCCGTCTTCATCCTGGCCGAAGCCAACCTTGGCATGTTGGGCCTGGGCGTCGCGGAGCCGCTTCCCTCCTGGGGCAGCTTGCTGCGCGAGCTGGAGAGTTTCGCCGCATTCTCCGCACATCCCTGGCAATTCGCGCCGCTGCTACTGCTCATCCTTACCGTCAGCAGCTTTCACCTTGCCTTGCAAAAACAGGAGCTCTGGGCATGAGACATCTTCTGATTCGCTGCCTTCTTCTCGTTGTGGCCCTTCTCAACGCGGCTTTCGCCTGGACGCAACCTGAAGCCCAGTTGCGCTTCTGTCTCAGCGCGGAGCCAAAAACACTCAACCCCTTGCTGGTAGCTGACGATTCGTCTGACACCGTCCGCTATCTCACCGGCGGCGTGCTCATGCGCTTGAATCGTCAGACCCAGCAGTTGGAGCCTGAGTTGGCAACCGCATGGAAAGTCGGCCGCAACGGAAACACCATCGCCTTCACGCTGCGCCCCAACGTGCGCTTCTCCGACGGAACACTCTTTTCCGCCGAAGACGTGGCTTATACCATGCAACGGCTTATGGACCCCGCCTTACACTCGCCCACCGGAGACGCCTTCCGCTCCAGCGACGGCAAGGTCCTTACACAGATAACGGGAAAGTACCAGTTGACCATCGTATTTCCCGCGCCCGTTGTCGGCCTCGACAAGCTTTTCGATCAGGTAGCCATCCTCTCGGCCAAATCGCCGCTTGAAAGAGGCGGCAGTGCTGGGCCCGTACTACCTGGCAGAAAACAAGGCCGGCTCCTACCTGCTGCTCCGCCGCAATCCCAACTACTGGAAGCACGACGGCGCCGGTCGCCAGTTGCCCTACATCGGCTCGATCCGCCTCGACATCCAGCAGAACCGCGACATCGAGATGCTTCGCCTGGTGCGTGGAGAGATCGCTTTTATCAATTCCCTCAGCCCGGAGTACTACGACAAGCTTGAAGCGCAGGCGCCCAAACTGGCCTTTGACGCAGGCGTCTCCATGGATGCCGAGCAGATGTGGTTCAATCAGGTTCCCAACTCTCCGCTGCCGGCCTATAAAAAGGCGTGGTTTGCGTCCACCAGCTTCAGAAGGGCCATCTCTGCCTCCATCAATCGCGAAGACCTGGCGCGCGTGGTCTTTCGCGGGCATGCGCAACCGGCGGTCAGTTGGATTTCTCCCGCCAATCGATTCTGGTTCAACTCCAGTTTGAAGCCCCATCGCTTCGATCACAACGCGGCCCTGCAATCGCTCTCACAAGACGGTTTCCGTTTGCAGAACGGTACACTCCGCGATCGGGCGGGCCACGCGGTTGAGTTCTCCGTCATCACCAACGCGGGAAACAGGACGCGAGAACGCATGGCCACCATGATCCAGCAGGACCTGGCGGCCATCGGCATTCGCCTCAATGTGGTGACTCTCGACTTCCCATCCCTCATTGAACGCATCACCCGCACCTTCGACTACGAGGCCTGTTTGCTCGGCCTGGTCAACAACGACCTCGACCCCAATACACAAATGAATGTCTGGCTGAGTTCGGCAGAGAATCACCAATGGAATCCCGCCCAGAAGACACCCGCCACTGCCTGGGAAGCAGAGATCGACACCCTGATGCGCAAACAGTCTTCCACCTTGGATTTGAACAAGCGAAAGCAGGCGGTAGACAGGGTGCAGGAGATTGTCTGGCAGCAGGAACCCTTCATCTATCTGGTCAACAAAAACTCGCTGTCTGCCGTTGCGGCCAGCGTGCACAATGCCCATCCCGTGGTCCTGCGGCCGCAGGTCTACTGGAACATCGACCGGCTGACCATGGGAACCGAGGTGGCAAGCAATTGATGACCGATACCGAGCCTCTCTTGCAACTTCATCTTTCCGTCAGCTACCCCGGCAAAGCCTGTGTGCTGCGCAACATCTCGCTCCAGTTGCGCCGCGGAGAAGTCCTCGGCCTGGTGGGCCAAAGCGGCTGTGGCAAGAGCACGTTGGCCCTCGCCATTTTACAGTTGCTCTATTTGAAGCGGGCCAGGGCGGAAGGTTCCATCCTCTTTAACGGTCGCGACCTGATGGCCCTCAAGGAACGCGAAATGCGCTCACTGCGCGGACGCGAAATCGCCCTCGTCCTCCAGAGTCCCATCTCTTCGCTCAACCCCGCATTGCGTATCGGCGCTCAGTTGGAAGAAGCCTGGAGGATTCACCGCCGCTCCACCCGCGAACAGTCGGCTCATGCGCTGCTTGAGACCCTGGAGAACGTGAGCCTGCCCACGGACGCGGCCTTCTTGCGCCGCTATCCGGCGGAACTCAGCGTGGGCCAGGCGCAGCGCGTACTCATCGGCATGGCCGTCCTTCACCGCCCTGCCCTGTTGATCGCCGACGAGCCTACAAGTGCGCTCGACATCGTCACCCAGTCTGAGATCATGCAGTTGTTCTCATCTCTGAGCGGCAAGCTAGGCATGGGCATCCTGTATATCTCCCACGACCTTCTTTCCGTTGCCACCATCAGCCACCGCGTGGCTGTCATGGACCAGGGCGAGATCGTCGAGTGCCGCAACACGGCAGACCTGTTCACCACTCCCGAGCACCCCTTCACCCGAAGGCTCATCTCCGCCCTGCCCGCGGCCCCGCGCTTTGCACCCGCTGCATGACCGCGCAGCACATGGAAAATTCCATCCCACGCGAAACGCTGTCACCCAGTTCCCCACCCCAGATGCCGGCATCCCGAACGCAACGCGACGGAGCTGAAGCAACTGCTACTGCTTTTCGTTCCACCTACCGATTCTGGGTGACCCATCCGTTCAGCGTTTTGTGCTGAAAAGGCCGTGAAAGCCAATCCACTCAACCAGCCCCGCCCGAGCCCGGCTTGACGCTCTCCCATCCCAATGGACCCATCCCAGGCTGGCAGTCCACCCGGCGCATGATTTAACCTCAAACACGGCATGAAACTCAACTACGCGCTTCTCGTCCCTGCCCTGGCCGTGGCTTTGGCTGCCTCGGCCCCCGCCCAGCAATCCACCAAGCCGGCCGCACAGCCGGTCGATGACCTGCCCGACGCGCCCACAGCCACCGCCGCCGCCATGACCCATCCCAACGGCCCCACCGTCGTCATGGACACCTCCATGGGCCGCATCACCTGCCAGTTCTATCAGAAGCAGGCGCCCAAGGCGGTGGCCAACTTCATCGCGCTGGCCGAAGGCACAAAGGACTGGACCGACCCAGCCACCAACAAGGTCCAGCACCACAAGCCGTACTACGACGGCACCACCTTCCATCGCGTCATTCCCGAGTTCATGATCCAGGGCGGCGACCCCACCGGCACCGGCATGGGCGACCCCGGCTTCGCCTTCGACGATGAGTTCGATCCCAATCTCAACTTCGACGCCCCGGCAAGCTGGCCATGGCCAACTCCGGCCCCAACACCAACGGCAGCCAGTTCTTTATCACCGAGCAGGCCGTAGACTCGCTCAACCAGCACTACACCCTCTTCGGCCAGTGCGATGAGTCCAGCGTGCTGGTGGTCAAGGCCATCGCCCGTGTCGAGCGCGACAGCCAGGACAAGCCGCTTACGCCGGTGATCCTGAAGAAAGTCACCATCGTCCGCGAGGGCCAGCCGCTGCCGCCCGCACCCAACGCCGCGCCCCCGGCTCGGCCGTCCAAGCCCTAGTTGTCCTGGCAATCCAGGCCTCTCGGTCCAGCTTCTAGCTGCTAGCTTCCAGCTTCTAGCCCTGTTTCCCCGGAGCCCGACTTCACCTTCAACCAAAAACCTGGCGCCCCAGAGACGAAAAGCTAGAGGCTAGAAGCTAGCAGCTAAAGGCTAAAACGTCCTGGGAGTATCAGAAATATAGGAGCTTTCATGTCACTCGCAGCAGGAACCTACGCCGTCTTCACCACCACCGAAGGCAAGATCACCGTCCGCCTCTTTGAGACCGACGCGCCCATCACCGTCAAGAACTTCATCGAGCTGGCCGAGGGCCAGAAGGAGTGGACCCACCCCACCACCCGCGCCAAGTCCAAGGACAAGCTCTTCGACGGCACCATCTTCCATCGCGTCATTCCCGACTTCATGATCCAGGGCGGCGACCCCACCGGCACCGGCATGGGCGGACCCGGCTACCGCTTCGAGGACGAGACCAAGGGCTCGCCGCACAAGTTCGACAAGCCCGGCAAGCTGGCCATGGCCAACAGCGGCCCCGGCACCAACGGCTGCCAGTTCTTCATCACCGTCGCCCCCACCCCCTGGCTCACCGGCAACCACACCATCTTCGGCGAAGTCGTCGAAGGCCAGGAGATCGTGACCAAAATCTCCCTGGTCCCGCGCGGCGCCCAGGACAAGCCCAACAAGCCCGTCGTCCTCGAGTCCGTCGTCATCGAGCGCGTCAGCTAAGAGTGTGTGGTGAAAGTGTGGCTTTGAAAGGGCACGACTTTACAGGCTGCGGAAAAACGAATGTTGAGGCACTGTTTTGAAAGGGCACGACTTTAGTCGTGCCGTAAGCAGCTGCAGAATCAACACGGGCTTTGGCCCCTGAGGGACGTTTTTCGGCGTTTCCTACTTTCAACCCACGCTGTTAGGCCCCGTGCCCATCCATTCCGCGATTTCCAGCGGAATGGGTGGGAAACCACAGACGACCCCGGTCCCGCTCAACCTTTACCGCAAATCTCCAGAATCGCCTCGCCAAACCGATCTACCTTCCCCGGCCCGATCCCATCGATTTCCAGCAACTGATTCGGATTCCTCGGTCGCGCCTGTGCCAGAGCCTTCACCGCTTTATCGTGCAGCACCATGTACGCCGGAATCCCCAGCCGCTTGGCCTCCGCCGCACGTCAGTCCTTGAGCCGCCCCTCCAGCACCTCACCCGCCGCCGACAGCTTCACTACCGCAGCCGCCGCGGCTGGCTTGGCCGACCCAGCCTTCGCCGCAACCTTTGCCGCTGCCTTGCCCTTCGCAGCCCGCGCCGGAGCCCCCGCCCGCCCGCCAAATTCAGGGACGACCCCATCGCCGACAAGCAGTTCCAACGGCGATGCCGCCCGCAACTCCAGCCCCCGCTCGGTGAGCCGCACCTTGCGGAAGCGCCTTACTTCCCCATCCTTCTCGAACTCGGCGTCTTCAATCCCGATCAGCCCGGCGCGCACCATTGCGTCCAGCAGGCTCTCGAACTCGTCCCGGCTCATCCGGCCCGCCAGTTCCAGGCTGCGTTGCAGCGTGCCGGTCGCCTTGTAGTCCACCGGGCGCAACTCGTCCACAATGGCTTGGGCGATCACCCGCTCCACCGCCGTCGCCCGCCGGAACTGGCGCAACTCGGCCCCCGCCGGGTCGCACACATCGCAAATCCCGCAGCGCCGGCTGGCGTCTTCCTCGTCGCCAAAATG
>CAWITY010000025.1:0-161160 GCA_963839155.1 uncultured Acidobacteriaceae bacterium | reverse complement strand
GCTTGATCTGCTGTGGCCGTTGTGGGATTCGCACTCCCAGACGCTGCACGACAAGGCTGTCAACTGCTACGTGGTGAATAATCCGCAGGGGTATTGATGAACGCCGATTCCATCGTCGGAGCCGTGGCCGCAAGAGAGCGGAACCGGGCCTCCCTGGTGGCGGGCGTGATCATCCTGCTGGATGCGGCGATGGCTCGCGTGGCGCTCACGGCAGACGACATTGGGGTGTCCGTCTTCGGTCATCGCATCCCCTGGGAGTGCTCCTTGCGGCGCATCGGGTTGCCCTGCCCGACGTGCGGGATGACGCGCAGCGTGGTGATGGCTTTGCACGGTGAGATAGGGCGCGCCTGGCACGTGGCTCCGGGCGGTCCGGTGTTGGCCGCCGGTTCGCTGATCCTGGCAGTCGCGCTGCTCGGCTCCCCGTTCCGGCGCGCGGCTGCGCCGCGCTGGCTGCGCGCCGGCGGTGTGGTTTACGGAGCCGCGGCCATGCTCATCTGGCTGGGCGGTTGGGCGGCTCAATTCGCCCGAGCCTGGCGCGCCGGGTAGAAGATTGTGCAATTTTGGCGATCAAACTCCTTGCGGCGGGCGAATTCGCACAGTAGAGTCGAAGATGAGGATTTCTTATGCCGTTTTGCGCAACTTGTGGTGCTCAAGTAGAAGGACGGTTTTGTGCCAAGTGTGGTTCGCCCGCGGCGGGAGCTCCCGGCCCCGCGGCTTCGACTCCGCCACCCTCATCCGGCTACGTTCCGCCGCCCACGGCGTCCGCCGCGCCCATGGCTGATAACGTGGCGGGCACGCTGTGCTACGTGCTGGGTCTGGTTACCGGAATCATCTTCCTGGTCATGGCCCCCTACAACCAGAACAAGGCAGTACGGTTCCACGCCTTCCAGTCGATTTTTCTGAACATCGCGGTCATTGTGTTGGAGATTGTGTGGGCATTGGTTTTCGGCATTATGTTCCGGATCGTGGGCTGGTGGCTTGCGGCCCTGGTTTGGCCCATCTTCTGGCTGGGGCTTCTCTTCATCTGGCTCTACATGATGTTTCAGACCTATCAAGGCAAGACGGTAGTGCTGCCCATCATCGGTCCAATCGCGCGGCAGCAGGCCTAAGACCGGAACATAACGGCGGCGCGAAACGTCACAACCGTGTGAAACCGTTTCTGGTGGTGGCGCTGGTGGTGTGCCCGGCGGCGGCGCAGGTTCGGCCGCGCATCGGCGACATTAATATTTACGGCCTGCATAAAGTGGCCGCGGGCCGGATTCTGGCTGCTGCCGGCGTGCGCCCTGGCGGCCCGCTGCCGGCGTCCAAAGGCGCCCTTGAAGAAGCCATCGAAAAGGTGCCGGGAGTCCTGCTGGCGCGCGCGGAGGGTGTCTGCTGCGAGGGCCCGGACGCGGCGTTGTTCATCGGCATCGAGGAGCGGGGAGCGCCCCATCCGTCATTTCTGTCGCCACCCGCCGGCAGCGCCAAACTGCCCCAGGAATTGATCGATTCCTACGACGCTTTTCTGGGCGCGGTTGGGAAGGCGGCGGCGCAGGGCCGCACGACCGAGGACCTCACTGCCGGCCATTCCATAATGGACGATCCCGCGGCGCGCGCCATCCAGTCGCGTTTCCTGGACTTTGCTGCCGACCATCTGGATGGGCTGCGCGACGTGTTGCACCATGGTCCGGAGCCGGAAGAGCGCTCGGTGGCGGCGGCCGTGATCGGCTATGCCCCCGGTAAGGCAAAGGTGGCGGACGATCTTCAATCCGCTTTGCAGGACCCGGACGAAGCGGTGCGCGCCAATGCCCTGCGAGCGCTGACGGCCATTGCCGTCTATTCCGCCAAACATCCGGATCTGGGCATCCGCGTTTCCGCCACGTGGATGGTCGAGTTACTGAACTCCATCGTGCTGAACGACCGCCTGGACGCCGTCAAGGCCCTGGTCATTCTAACCGATTCTCCCAATCCCACGGTGCTGGCGCTGATCCGCGAACGCGGTCTGTCCTTCGCTGGCGGAAATGGCGCGGTGGAAGACCCTGCGCTATGCGCTGCCGCCATTCTTGATTTTGGGCGGGCCGCGGTCTCCCCGGAGCCCAGATTCGCCAGCGCTTGGGAAAAAGGCGACCGGGAGGCGGTAATTGGTAAGGCGCTGCGGTAGCGCGGGCAGAGCAGGTCGTGCCCAGCGGGCGCCCACGGCGCCACGTGGCCGGTCTCTGACCTCCGCGGCATTTTTGGCGCGGCTCATGGCGCGGGCTACAATTAAATTTCTTGCAAGCAACAGGCTGTTATGGCGATCACCAGGCGTAAGCTGATGGCGGGGCTGGCGGCTGGCGTGGGGGTGGCCTCCGCGCAAGAGAGCACCGCGGCCGGCGCGGGAATGGCCTCCGCGAAAGACCGCACCGCTCACGGTCCCTAAGGCGCGGCTCAGCCCGGCTGTCTGCGCCCACTCCGAGCAATTTCCTAAGATCGGCTATGACGAATTGGGCGGCATTCTGCGCCCGCTCGGCTTTGACGGGTGTGTCATTTCGGATCGGCCCCACCGGCCACGTAACGCCGGAGCATGCCGATCTCGACCTGATGCGCTTCGTGGAGGCGACCACCGGTGCGGGGTTGGATGTTCCGGCTCTCGCCACACCCTTTCACCTCCGCTTCCCACCCGCCGGTGCGGCTGGCTTTCGCGTGGGCGGCGTAATGGGAGATGCCGATCTTCCGTCCGGGCGAATGGAAATATGGCAACGCGCCGGATATGGAACGGCGGACCGCCCGGTGCAGCGGGAGGTCATGGGCTTCGCCTCCTTCGGCAGTCAGGCGCACATGGCGATCGCGCTGCATAACGGCGCGGGCGATGCCTTTGGCGCTTCGGTCTGGGACATCCAGATGACCATTCGCGGCCTGAATCAGCGGCTGATCGGCTACGATTTCGACATTGGTTACGCCACCGCCCACGGCGGCGCGGAAGGCGCGGACGTGGCCCTGCGGATGGCCCTGCCGCGTCTCAAATGGCGACCGCTCGCGACTGTTTGTGGGCCGTAGACGCCGGCTGGCGGATGGAAGCTGACCCAGTGCCCGCTGGGCGAAGGCATGGTGGATTGGCCCCGGTTTTTCGGCGCGCTGGCCCGCATCCGGTTCACTGGACCAATTCTGCTGGCCGTGGACTACGGGTCGGCGGACGAGCTTGCGCCTATCCGCAACGACCTGGAATTTCTCAAGAAGCACCGGGCCGCGGCTTACGGCCCGGGGTAAAAACAGGGTCCGTCTTCTTTTGAGCCCGCGGCGCGATTTCAAAGAAAGCCGGCCGCAGGCCGCCCATTCCCCCACCCCCATGGCCCCCTGCCTCGGCTCCCTTTTTCCCCACCCTGCTAGAATCGCTAGTTCATGCACTCCCTGCGGTCTCGCGTGTCTCCTGCTCGGCATGTGGCTGGCCGGCGGATTCTTCATGGCGTGGATGGCCACGAAATTTTCGTTCCGCCGACCGGCTCTTGACCGCCAGCGATCCCGCCGCCATGGTCCGGCTGCGGGACCTTCGGTCCCGGCGAGGGGCGGGCGCTACTGCGGCATCAGGTTGCGGAACAGAACCGCGATCTATTCGAAACGTGGGAATTCGTGCAATTCTTCTCGGCATTTTCTTTTTGCCTGTTGCTGCTTCTCGGCACTCCCGAGGGCAAGTTTCGCTGGGGCTGGCGTCGTTCATGCTGCTGCTCGTCTTGCCCCAGCGCCTCTGGCTGACGCCGGCGATGGAATCGTTGGGCACGGCCATCGATTTCGCTCCCGGCGGCGGATCGCGCGGCGAACACATGCGCACTTCCTGATACTGCACGGATCCTATATCGGAATCGAGCTGGTGAAATGGGCGGCGGGGATTGTGCTGGCGTTGATCCTGATTACCGAGCAAACGCCGGCGTTCCCACTCAGGATACGCCCGGCAGCAGTTCGATATGGTCGATGAAGCCAATCACCGACATGTCTATCGGTGAGTTGGGCCGTCCCACGGACGTCATGGCGCTAAAGCCTTCGGTGCCACCAGGACGCCGGTCGCCGATACCGGCGTCCACGGCGTCCAGCGCCACCACCGCGTCCCCGCGGGTGTGCCGTCCAGATTGAGCGGCTGAACCAGCAGGATCTTTGCGGCCTTCGTGGCTGGGGTGTTTCTGGGTGGCCACCAGTTCCCCGACAACGCGCGCGATCAGCATGGCTCACCTTGCGCTTCTGGCCGGCGCGGGGTCGGCCGCTCCCAGGTGGATGGAATCCACGATGCCCACGATCGTGGTGTCCACCGGCGGCTCCGCGGGCAGAACGGGAGGCTGGCTTCCCTGCCGCGCACCCAGTAGACCACTTCGCCCGCCCCCGCGCCGGTGCAACCGGGCAGATCAACCGCTTTCCGGTGTTCCGCAGCTCCGGCGTCAGCGGCTGGACCACCAGCAGGCGCAGCCCGTCCAGCTGGTGTTCTTGACGGTGCACCAGACGCCCGACCACGCGGCCCAGGTACATGGTCAATCCAGCCGCACTTCGTCGACAATGCCGACGATGGCGGTGTCCACGGGCGTATCCTTGCAGCCTTCGGCCATGCGCGCGGAACTGCCGGCCACGGCGATGACGCGCTCGCGGTAGCCGGCGCCGACGGTATCCACGGCCACCACGTAGCCCGCCTCGTCCTTGCCATCCGGAGAAACAGGCTTGAGGATGAGCAGCTTCTTGCCTTCCAGGCGGGGGTCTTTCCGTGTGGCAACCACGGTGCCCACCACGCGGGCCAGAATCATGAGGTTCCCGATGCCGGCTACTTGCCGGCGCTCTGGGCCTGCGACTTGCCGATCGGCAGGATGTCTCGCCGATGGTCCTTCCTCCGCCTGGTTCGGTTGGTCTTGCTGTCGAAAATGAGCATCAGGCTGGAGAGCCCGGCCAGCGTCGTCGAGCGCAGATGCGTCAGGTGGGGTATGCCCGCCATCTGGATTTCGACCGGCACAGTAACCTGGCGTTCGATCTCCTCAGCGCTGCGCCCCGGCCACTGGGTAATGATCTGCACATAATTGTTGGCTACATCGGGGTAGGCTTCAACGGGCAGATTGCGAAACGAGACGATGCCCCAGGCGGTCAGCACCACAACGCCGCCAAGCACCAGCCAGCGGTTCTTCAATGCGAAATCGACAAGCGCGCGGATCATTGGATGGTTCCTCCGGCTTCAAACAAGCGCACGCCGCGGGGGGAGTCCCCCAAGAAACGGATGCGGCTTCATTGGACTGCCTCCCGTGTACAGCACGTGCAGACGGCGCTGCCACTGCCAAAGGAGACAGAGATGGGGAGATTTCCTTCATAGACAACCCTTGCGCCGTGGCGTGCACGGCTGACCTTGGAACAAAGGGGTATTCAGTCAGGAAATGGCGAAGCGGAAGATCAGGCTGTGGGAGGAGGGCGGCTCTGGATCGGCGCCAAGGCCGGAGAGGCCACGGCCGGCGCTGGCAAAGCTCCAGGCGCCACAAGACGCAGCAGACCAAATGGGACTTCGGCCAGCAAAGGCTCAGGCAGACCGCAGTCTGCGGGCGACGCTGAATTTCCGTTGCCGGACGCATGATCCCGCCGCAGACACGAGTCGGTCTCGGCAGGATTCTGAGCCGCCAGCAGATCGTCGGTCACCGAAATCACTGGGAACAGGATCAGGATGAGCAGCGCAAGGGCGACAATCTGCGTACTCCTGTCGAAGCCCGCACGAGGCGCCCAGCGCAGCCACAGGCCAACCAGCCCCACAGCCACCAACAAACCTGCGAGATTGAGGAATAGTTCCACTCTTCGCCCTGATTCTAACCGAAGAGCCACACGCGGCAAAGCCAGCCTTTCCGCTCCGGGCCGGAGGACCGCAATTGCCCGGTTTTCCGTGCCTTCCTCCTCGTGTGCGGGAACCATGGAAGACCGAAAACCTCACTCCCTCAACCCTTCGTTGTACGATGAGCAAGTAAGGATTTCCTGAACTGCGGGAGGCTCGGAACCGTCATGATCGATCTGTCTGGTAGCTGGAGAAGCACCCTTTGCGCGGCAGCGCTGGCAACGGCCGTCGCCTGGGTTGCGCCCGCCACGTTATGGGGCCAGTTGGCTTTGCCAGACCCTGCCGCTACCACCGCTCCCAATCCCCTGAGCGACCCCACCGTCAAGCCCAGCAAGATGCTGCTCTTCGACCTCGAAGCGCGCTTTGCCAAGGACGTACTCGAACGGGGTGGCGCTGCCTTTGCCGACTGGTTCGCCGAGGACGGCGTGGCCCTGGGCAACGGCCAGGCCCCGGTCGTGGGCCGCGTGGCCATTGCCAAGTCCGCCAACTGGTCGCCCAAGGTTTACCAGCTCACCTGGACCCCCACCGACGCCTCCATGGGGCCCTCCGGCGACATCGGTTACACCTGGGGCCACTTCGAGGGCCACAGCAAGGACGCCAATGGCAATCCCGTGGTCACAAGCGGCCGGTACCTCACCATTTGGCGCAAGCAGCCCGACGGCGCCTGGAAAGTCGTCCTCGATGCCGGGGCCAACGAGCCAGCAGGTGCCGGAGACTGCTGTCGCTTGCCCGCAACCAACTGATTCAAATCGAACTATCTGTGTTTGTAGGCCAGAAAACCGGGCTTCGCCGAGTCGCAATGAGGCACCAAATACATTACTAAAGTAATGTATTTGGTGCCTTTAATCTCAGAAATCTGCATTACTTATGGTGCGGTTTATTTTCCCCGCCCTCCCCCGTTTGTGGAAGAGCCAATTCTAACCTTTTGACCGATACTGGGAGCCGGGTGCGGGTCAACTATGTTCGCTTTGCAGGGTCAGCAGCGAGGAATGGATCCGATCATGACTTCGCGGTCAGAATTCGACATCTTCGACCGAAATCCAGACCCCGCGCTGGATGAGCTGACCGAGCTGTCCGCAGTCTTGGGCGGCGCGGACTACGCCTACATGGGCTGGATGGACTTCAATCGCCTGTGGTTCAAATCCAAGCACGGCTTTGTCGCCGCCGAACAGCCTCGTTCCACCACCGCCTGCCAATGGATGCTGGAGAAGGGCGCCCCGCTGCTGATCCGGGATGCCAGCCAGGACCCGCGCTTTCCGCCGGAGGGCATCGAACTGGCCGGCGCCCGGCCTTGCCGGTCCTATGCCGGCACGCCGCTCATCACCGGCGCTCACCAGATTGTGGGCACCCTGGCGATCCTCTCCCAGGAATCCAACCAGTTCAGCCAGGAGCACCTCTCGCTGTTGGAAATCGTCGGCCGCCAGGCAGCCACGCGGCTGGAGCTTTACGGCCGCATCCGCGCCCAGGAGCAGGCCCAGCGCGCCCGCCAGCGCACAGAGCGCGCCCTGGCGATAGAACGCTGCTTTGTCGCCGCCACACTGGACTCCATTCCCGCGCTGGTGGCCGTGCTCGACACCGCAGGGCGCACCGTGCGCCTGAACCAGGCCTGCGTCCACCTGACGGGACTCAGCCTGACCGATGCTGTGGGCCGGCCGTTTGTGGATGCGGTTCTGGATCCGGACGACCGCCCGTGGGCCGCGGGAAAGCTGCGCGAAGCCGCCGCCGGTCAGGTCTCAGGCCCTCACGAAACTCCTTGGCGGATTGCCGACAACCTCACCCGCCGCATCAGTTGGACCCTGCGCCCACTGAAGGGACCCAATGGCGAGATTCAGTATCTGATTGTCAGCGGCCAAGACGTCACCGAACAGCGCCAGGTGGAGTTGGCCCTGCTGTCGAGCGAGACACGCTACCGCGAGGTGGTGGAAGGCAGCCTGGGCTTTGTCTTTACCTGCTCGATGGAAGGCCGTCTTACCTCGCTCAACGCCTTCACCGCTGAGACTCTGGGCTACCGCGCTGAGGACCTCACCGGCCGCGCGTCACCGACCTGCTGGATCCGGCCGGGCGCGGCCGCCTTTCAGGATTGCCTGCGCACGCTGGAAACCAGCGACGAATGGCAGGGCGCGTTGCCGCTGCGCCGCAGCGACGGCGTCTACCGCCGCATCGCCTTCCGCAGCCGCCGCATGAAGCTGCCCGGCGAGCGCCCCTTCATCCTCAACCACGGCATGGACGTGACCGAGCAGCACGAGGCCGAGGAAGCCCTGCACCTGGCCACCCGCCAGCGCGAACTGATTCTCGAGTCGGTGGGCGACGGCATCTTCGGCATCGACCTCGAAGGCCGCCTCACCTTCATCAACCAGGCCGCCGCCCGCGTCCTGGGCTATACCCCCGAGCAGTTGACCGGCCGCGACGTGCATGAGCTCATCCACCACAGCCACGCCGACGGCACGCCTTACTCCAAGGCCACCAGCCCCATCCTCCAGGCCATGCGCCGGCGCGAAGCCGATCCGCATGAGGGATGAGGTCTTCTGGCGCCAAGACGGCGCTTCCATTCCCGTGGAGTACAGCGCCAGCCCGCTCATTGAGGACGGCCAACATCTCCGGCATGGTCGTCGCCTTCCAGGACGTCTCCGAGCGCCGCCGCCTGGAGAAGATGAAAGACGAGTTCATCTCCACGGTGAGCCACGAGCTGCGCACGCCGCTCACCTCGCTGCGCGCCTCCCTGGGGCTCATCTCCTCCGGCTCGCTCGACAAGCGCCCCGAGAAGCAGCGCCAGATGATCGAGATGGCCATCGGAAACTGCGACCGCCTCATCCGCCTGGTCAACGACATCCTGGACTTCGACAGCGTGGAAAAAGGCCGTTTGCCGCTGCACCGCCAGACGGTAGAGGCCATCGACCTGTTGCGCCGCGCCGCCGACGTGGCCCATGGCGCCGCCGTCCAGGCCCACATCACCTTCCGTGTCGACGCTCCCCCCGCCCCGGTCCTTGCCGACCAGGAGCGCATCCTGCAGGTGCTCAACGAGCTGGTCACCAACGCCATCAAGTTTTCGCCTGCCGATACGCAAATCCGGCTCACCGCAAAGCCATATCTCGCGGCTCCAACCGACTTGGCGAAGAGTCCTTCCAGCGGTTCTGAAGTTTGCTTCATCGTTGAGGATCAAGGGCGCGGCATTGCCCCGGAGAAGCTGGACCGCATCTTCGAGCGCTTCCAGCAGGGCGACGCCTCCGACTCCCGCGCACTGGGTGGCACCGGTCTCGGCCTGGCGCTCTGCCGCAGCATCGTCGAGCAGCACTCGGGCCGCCTGTGGGCTGAAAGTACCCCTGGCAAAGGCAGCCGCTTCCTCTTCACCCTACCCGCCGCCCCCGCCAACCCGCTCTAGAAATCGCTTTGCGCGCCGGCACGCGAATCACAACCGTGAACTTTCGCCTTGGAACACTCGGCCCTCGACCGCGTGTGGTTACCGCAGAGCTGGGTGCCCCACCCCGGCTAAAAAACTTGCCCTATCCCGTAACGATCTCGCTGAAGTCCGCGATACCCGAGAAGCCGCGCAGCACCTCGTCGATAAGCCCCAGATGCGCACCGCGCACCTTCTCATCCGGATCGAGCACCATGACCTTGTCGAAGAAGGCATCCACCACCGGCCGCAGGGTGGCGATGGACGCCAGCGCCTCGCCGTAAGCCCGCTGCTCGCGCAGCATGCCCACCATTGGAGCCAGAGCAGCGGCAGCGCCGAAAAGCTGCTCCGCTTCCGGCGAAAGCTTGACATCAACCACGGAACCAATCGGAAATCCCTTCTCCTCGGCCTGGCGCAGAATGTTCTTGATGCGCTTGAAGGCCGCGGAGATCGCCGCGAAATCCTCCGAGCCGCGCACTGCCGTCAGCGCCTCGGCCCGGGCAATGGCGTCGCGCACATCGTCTGGCTCCGGCAGCCAGCACCGCGCTGACCACGTCGTAGGCAAAGCCGCGCACGTCCTTCAGGTAGAAACTCAGCCGCTCGCGCAGAAAGGCCGCAACCTGCTCCTTGTTGGCCCCTTCGGCCCCACTTGCTTCCACCACCTCGGCCAGCGTCAGCGGCAATCTCGACTCCGCCAGAATCTTCACGATCGCGTTGGCCGCGCGGCGCAGAGCGAACGGATCCTTCGATCCCGTCGGCGCGGCGCCGATGCCGAACATGGCAGTGATCGTCTGAATGCGGTCCGCAAGGCCCAGCACCTGCCCCTCCACGGTGGCAGGAATCGCATCCTCGGTCGATGCAGGCGTGTACTGGTCGTAGATGGCCTTGGCAACCGTCTCGCCCAAGCCCTGCGCCCGCGCATAGAGGCCGCCAATCACGCCTTGCAGCTCGGTAAACTCCTTCACCAGCTCGGTGGTCAGGTCGGTCTTGGCAAGCGAACGGCATTCAACAGGCGATGCCGGTCGAACGCAGACACCGTAGTCGCTCATCAGATTCCGGGTCAGGTTCTCCGCCACGCGCAGATTCTGCTTCGGTCTTCCAGTGGTAGCTGCCCAGTTCCTTCTGGAAGGTGACGCTCTTCAGGCTCTCGACGCGCTCGGCAAGCGGCGTCTTCTGGTCGAAGTCCCAGAAGAACCGCGCATCCTTGAACCGCGCCCGCAGCACGCGCGCATTGCCGTGGCGGATGATGGCCTCGCCCTCGGCATCCACCTTGATATTCAGCACGGCAAGGAAGTGCGGCGCGAGCTTGCCGTCCGCGTCCTCGACGGCAAAGTACTTCTGGTGGTCGCGCATCACGGTCACCAGCACCTCTTCCGGCAGCGCCAGATACTCGGTCTCAAAGTTGCCCAGCACCACCGTGGGCCACTCGGTCAGGTGCACCACGGTCTCGATCAGCGCCGCATCCTCGCGCCAGCGCGCGCCGGCAACCGTGCGCGTCGCCGCGTCCAGCGCCTTGCGAATCGACTGCTCGCCGCTCGGCCACATCGACCACGACGTAGGCCTTCGCGCAGGTCTCCACATAACTCTTCGGTGACTCCAAAAGCACCGGCGTGCTCGCCATGCAGGATGCGATGCCCGCGGCTCACATTGCCCGCCGTGATGCCGGCAATCTCCACGGGAACAACCGCCGCATCCAGCAGCGCGACAACCCAGCGCACCGGGCGCACAAACCGCTCCGGCTTGCCCGCGCGCCAGTACATGTTCTTGGCCCAGTAAAGGCCCAGCACTTCCTTGGGCAGCTCCGCCGCCAGCACCTGCGGTGCGGCCAACCCCAGCCGCTTCACCGTCGCGCCGACATACTCGCCCTTGGCGTTGGCGACCTTTTCCAGAGCCGCAACGGCTACGCCGGCCTTCTTTGCAAAGGCCTCGGCCGCCGCCGTCGGCGCGCCGTCCTTGAAGGCCACCTTCCACGAGGGGCCGGTCAGCTTCTCTTCGGTGTCCGCCTGCGCGGAGAGCACGTCCTCCACCAGCACGGCCAGCCGCCGCGGCGTCGAGTACGTGGTGACTTTGGCCCCTGCGCCCAGCAGCCGCTCGCGCGTGAGCAGATCGTTGACCCGCTTGCCCAACTCGGCCTCGGCCCCGGCAATCATGCGGGCGGGAATCTCATCCAGCCCAATCTCCAACAAAAAATCAGCCATATTCGTAAGCTTCTTTCTGCTATCCGCGGTTGGTTCCGAGCTTCTAGCTGCTAGCTTTTAGCTTCTAGCTCCTTTTTGCCAGACCGCTCGTCCTTTATTCAATCCGTTCCAATGGAGCACCGAGCGCCGATGCAAGGCTAGAGGCTAGAAGCTAGCAGCTAACAGCTCTGCTGTGCCGCATACGCCTTGGCCACGCCCACCGCCAGGTTGCGAATGCGCCCGATCATGCCCACCCGCTCGGTCACGCTGATCGCGCCGCGCGCATCGAGCAGGTTGAACAGGTTCGAGCACTTCAGCGCCAGTTCGTAAGTGGACATCAGCGGGAAGCGCCGCTTCTCCTTGGCGCTCGCCTTCTCGTCGGCCAGCAACGCATTCGCCCGCGCCAGCAGCGCCTGCGCCTCGGCTTCGTAGCTGTTGAAGTGCGCCCAGAGCCGCTCCACATCGGCGTCCTCGAAGTTATAGACCGAGTACTGCAACTCCTCCTGGCAGCCGCACATCGCCGTAGGTGACCTCCGCGCCCGTCTCCGGATCGCGCGCCCAGACCACGTCGTAGACCGAGTCCACGTCCTGCATGAAGGCGCACAGCCGCTCCAGCCCATAGGTCAGCTCGGCGCAGATGGGGTCCAGATCGAGCCCGCCGCACTGCTGGAAGTAAGTGAACTGGGTAATCTCCATCCCGTCCATCATCACCTGCCAGCCCACGCCCCAGGCGCCCACCGTCGGGCCTTCCCAGTTGTCTTCTTCGAACTTCAGGTCGTGCTTGCTCGAGGTCGATGCCGATGGCTTCCAGCGATTGCAGATAAAGCTCCTGCACGTTCACCGGCGGCGGCTTCAGGATCAGCTGAAACTGCGTGTGCCGGAAGAGGCGGTTGGGGTTCTCGCCATAGCGGCCGTCGGCCGGACGCCGCGAGGGCTGCGCATAGCCGACCTTGTAGGGCTTGGGGCCCAGCACGCGCAGAAAGGTCTCCGGCGCCATGGTGCCCGCGCCCACTTCCACGTCGTAGGGCTGCTGCAGAACGCAGCCGCGCTCCGCCCAAAAGCCCTGCAAGCGGAACAACAGCTCCTGAAAGGTGAGCGCGGCGGGTTTCACGGGGGATTCAATTTGGGATGAAGGCACGGGTACTCTCTCTCAACAAGAAACTTCCCCTGATTTTATCAGCCGCGCGCAGCCGCCGCCAGCGCCTCGGCGGAGCGCAGTTTGCGCTCCAGGTGGCGCTCCAGGGCCTGCAGGGTGAAGCGGCGCAGGTCCGGCCCGCGCCGCCGGGGCCAGGGCTCGGCGGCAAAGGCCGCTGCCGGCGCGCGCAGCATCCGCTGCGCCAGTTGCCAGGAATCGGCCGACAGCAGCGCTGGCGCTGCCGTTGCGATGCAGAGCGCAAAACAGCCCGTCGCCGAGCGTATTGAAGCTGATTTCCCCTGCAGCCAAGGCCTCTGCCGCAGGCCGTGCAATGGGCCATGTCCGGCAGCAAGCCCATCAGCCGCGTCATCCATAGCGAAAAATAGGTCAGCGGCATCCACGGGTTGCTCGACCGTGGTCTGCTCCAGCACCGCCAGCAGCAGCCGGAAGACCGTCTCCTGGGGATCGTGGTCGGGCAGCGCCTCGTCCAGCACCTCGGCAAAGAAGCTGAGCACCGCCATGCGCGTGTGGTCCACCGGCGCCGAGAGCGGAGAGCGCAGGATTTCCAACTGATCGAGCCGCACCAGCTCCTGCCGGGGCCGCTCGGCAAACCAGGCCCGCGCCACGGTCATCGGCTCCAGCGCCCCGCCGAAGCGCTTGCGGCTCTTGAGCGCCGACTTGGCCACGCCCCGCACCTTGCCGTAATCGCGCGTGAAAAAGCTCACGATCAGGTCGGCCTCATGCACCGGCCAGGTGCGCAAAACCACGGCTTCTGAGGTGAGCACGCTCATGCGACTTCTATCTTCGCACTGCCGCTGAGGGGCTGTCGCGAAGCTTCGCTTTTGCTTTCAGGTTCTGCTGGAAACGGAGATGATGCTCAGCGGGAAATCGGTTTTCCACGCGTTTTCCTTGAAAACCGCAGACCCTCTCACGTTAGAATGGCTTCAGAGGTTCCGCATGCCCAGTGCAATGGTCACCTTCAACGGCCGCATCACGCTCCCGAACCAGGTACGCCAACAACTTGGACTGAAGACCGGCGACAATGTGGATTTTGTCGAGGTCGAGAAGGGGCGGTTCGCAATCTCCTGCCGCAACGCATCGACCGTAAATCAGGATTGCCACAAGACGCGTCTGGCCCGTCTCTCCCCCAGTTGCGAATTGGAAGAACCCGCCCAGTAGGGTAAACTCCCGGCAATCTGGCGCCGTCCGCCGCAAGTAGGGGCGGCCTCTTCTGTTTTGCATTTTATTCAGCACCGCGCCACAGCGCGAGACGATCTTGCGCCTTCAAAGTTTGCGCGGGCGCATCTCTGCAAACAAGCAAAGGCACGCCTCCGCCAAGCGGAGCGCGTGCCTTTGATCCAATCTCTAAATGTTTAGCGCCCGAAGTGCGCGGCGTTCTTCTCGGCAAAGTGAGCCCACTTCTCCGGCAGGTCGTCTTGCGCGAAAATAGCGGAGACGGGGCAGGCCGGGACACAGGCGCCGCAGTCAATGCACTCGACCGGGTCAATGAACAACTGGTCTTGCGTGGCGAAACCGTCTTCGTCCTTCTTGGGGTGAATGCAATCGACAGGACATGCGTCTACACAGGCGGTGTCCTTGGTGCCGATACAGGGTTCTGCAATGACGTAGGCCATCTCTGATTTCTCCGGGGAACTGAACTTCTCGTCGCTGATAGTAGCACAGGAACCCGCAGACTGACTCAACCCTCCGAGACAGTGTTTTGCCATGCGGGAATCTGAGGAATCACCCCGGCTCACCCCTTGATGCGAACCGGAACGAAAAAGCGCGGCTGGCTCAGCCTGCACGAAAGGCGAAAATCCCCACTGCGGGGCTCCGTATGGCCCAGGGGCGGCTCTTGAAAGTTGGGAGGGTTGCCGGTCCAGACCGCGCTGCCAGGCTACAGCGGTTCCACAATTGCTGTACCCCGGACCCACCGCTATCAAGTGGCATTTTTCTAAAGAAAATGCCACCTTGCATGATGCCGGAAAGGGCATGTGAATTGTGGAACCGCTCTAGCTGGCAGCCCGCGCCGCGCGAAGCGCCGCATACTCCTGCGGCGTGGGGATCGGCGTCAGTTCCCGCCCCGCGAACATGGCGCTGAACAGCCCCAGCAATTCCTGGTGAATCAAGCCGTTCGAAGCCAGAATCTCCTGGCTGTCCAGCCGGAATGGTTCTCCGGAGAAATCCGTGACCCGCCCGCCGGCCTCAATCACCAACAGAATGCCGGCCGCCGTATCCCACGGGTTCAGCTTGAACTCCCAGAACGCCTCCATCCGTCCGCAGGCGACGTAGGCCAGATCCAGCGCTGCCGAACCGCCCCGCCGCACGCCATGCGAACGCAGCGTAAATTCCTGGTAAAAATGAATGTTCGGGCTCATGTGCCGCTTGCGGCTGGGAAAGCCGGTAGCCACCAGCGCTTCCCCCAGTTCCGCCGTGCGCGAGGCTCGCATGGGTTTCCCGTTCAACCAGGCCCCCTTGCCCCGCTCAGCGGTGAACAGCTCGTCCCGCATGGGGTCGTAGAGCACCGCGGCCACCAGGGTTCCGTCTTCCTCCGGCTTGAGCCCCGCAGGGCGGTGCTCCAGGCCCATTGAGACGCAGAAGTGCGGAATACCATGGGCAAAGTTGGTCGTTCCGTCCAGCGGGTCCACATACCAGCGATACTCGCCCGCCATCCGATCGCGCGTGCCCTCTTCGCCGAAAACCCCGTGATCTGGAAAGGCCGCCGCCAGCCGCTCGCGGATCAGCTTCTCCGAAGTCCGGTCGGCCACCGTCACCAGGTCCACATCGCCCTTGTACTCGGTCTCCACGCCCTGGGCAAGAAACTCCCTCAGCCGCGCACCCGCCTCCTTGGCGATCGCTGAAGCCTTGGGAACCCACGTCAACTCTTGCGTCACTTTGGTGCTCAATGCGCTGCTCCGTTTCCGCCCTGTCCGTTCGAACTTGGCTCGCTTGCTGTGTCGTTCCGGGAGCCACGCCAACGGCCCGCCTCGGTAATGGTGACAATCTGTTGTTTGTAGATGAAGAGGTTGGGCTTGCCCTCGCGCGTCAAGCGCACCATGCCGTCGTCGAAATATTCGATCCAGCCGCGCACCGCCTCGCCGTCGCGCAGTTTCACGATGACCTGCACCTGGCGATCGCTCAGAGAGCGCAGGTAAAGCGCTTCCTGCCCGGTTTCGCCCGGCGGCGGCGTCTTGGATCGGCGGCGAGTGGAAAGGGGAGGAGTCATGCTGTCATTTTAGATGCAGAGTCAAGCACTGCGAGCGGACAGGCTCGCCGAATGAGAGTTTGTTGATGGGGACTGGCTTGATCGAGGAGCCAGAATCGTTGTGCCCTCCTGGGTCTTGTGCAAGATCGCCGCTCCATTGGGGTCGCATCACCTTGAATGGCGAAGCTCCAGGTTACACCGGCCCTGGTTCCGCCATAGCCTGTACCTCAAGAAAGCAAAATCCAGACCGCTGCTTTACACCAGATGAAACAGCAGGATCATCGCGCATTGAAACGCCGAAAGAAGATCAATGCACGCCACTTCAGTTGTCTTTTTTCGGCGAGTCCATGTAGTAGCCCGTCTTGTGGCGGATATTGAAAGCCTGGCTGGCCGCCCTGGGAACGGTGACCTGGAGCCGGTGGAAAACCCTCCCAGGCTCTTGATGGTGGGGATAGTATCCCAGCAGATACTGCGTGCGCAGGTCCTCGCTCACTTTGGTAAATGCCTTGTCCAGGCCGCCCTCGCTCACGTAAAAGCTCTTGCCGCCGGTTTGCTCGGCCAGCGTGATGAGCGCGTGTTCGCCGCCCAGGTCGCGCCCCGCGCTGGCCTCGATGGGCACGTCGATGATACGTGTAGATCATCACCTCGTTGCGCAGCGCCTCTTCCAGCGCGCTGGGCATAGGTGGTTTTGCTGGCCGTGTCGTCGCCGTCGGAGACCAGCACCAGCACCTTGCGTCCCTCTTTGGCGCCCAGCCTCTCCGAACCCAGCAGAATCGCGTCGTAGAGCGCGGTGGCCAAATCGCCGCGCAACTGGCCCAGCCCGCGATCGATCTGGCTCACCTTGTTGGTGAAAGGCGTCAGCTCGCGCACTTCGGTGGCAAACTGCAGCACGCTCATCTGGTCCTGCGGGCGCAGCAGAGCGTGGGCAAACCGCCGCGCCGCATCTGCTTCCTCGGCCATGTCCTTGTGCACGCTGCCGCTGGTGTCGATGGCCAGCGTCAGGTTCAACGGCAGCTCCGACTGCCGCTCGAAGACGGCGATCTGCTGCGGCCGCCCATCTTCGGCAACGGCAAAGTCGTCTCTCGCCAGCCCGCCCACAATGGCCCCGTTCCGGTCGGTCACGTTGACAAAGACGTTCACCAGTTTCACGTCCACGTGCAGCGTCACCTCCTGCGCAGCCAGGTACACGGCCAGGCTCAAGCAGAGCACCACTCCGAACAACAGTTGGACGCCCCGACCTTTGCGCATCGTTGCTCTTCCGCCAACGGTGGGAAGCCTCAAGAACCGTACGTCCCCACACACTCTGCCATCCTGAGCGGAGCGCGGCAGAGTCGAAGGAGTTGCATTTCCTTCCTGTTTACTTGTCATTCTCCGCCTCCGCCGCATCCACGTTCATCCCGGCAGGAAACGGCTCGCCCGCCGCCCACACCGCCCCGTCCACAAATGTCTCCTTCTTCCAGATCGGCACTGTCTTCTTCAGCGTGTCGATCAGCCAGCGGCACGCCTCGAAGGCCTGCGCCCGGTGCGCGGAAGCCACCACGATCAGCACGCTGGTCTCGCCCACGTTCAGCCGGCCCAGCCGGTGAATCAGCGTCACCTGCCGCACGCCGAATCGGCTGCGCGCCTCCTGCGCCAACTCCTCCATCTGCTTGCGGGCCATCTCCTCGTAGGCTTCGTAGTCCAGGTAGAGCGTCTGCCGCCCCCGCGTGTGGTTGCGCACAATGCCGTCAAAAACCACCACCGCGCCGTCTTCGCCCCGCTTCAGCGCCGCGATCCGCTTCTCCGCATCGATGGGTTCGTGGGTCAGCGCTGTCACCACCGGTGCATCCTCGGCAGCGTTTTCCAGTTCACCGCTCCCGCCGGAAACCGGCGGCAGCAAGCCCACCTCGTCGCCCTCGCGCAACACGTGCCCAACGTTGGCATACTCGGCATTCACGCTCACGGCGATCCCGCGCAGCATGTCCACTTGCCCGCTGGCGCGCAGGCGCTCCAGCAGTTCGCCAACCGTGGCGCCATCCGGCAGCTCCACCGTGACCGAGGCAGCGCCCAGCCAATCTCTCAATACGCCAAAGGGAAGAACTCGCACTTGCATCATTCGAAAAAGAATACCGCCTCTTGCTTAGACGCGAATGCGGATGATCTGTCGGCATGCAGCCGCTGAAGGGAAACCCCGCGGCTTTTCCGGTTGCAGAAAAACTTTTGTCGCCCCGCGACGATGGTCAGGGCAGTGCATGTGGCGCACCGCCAAGGGAACAACGGGATTCGCGGGGAATTGACGGAGGGAGGGTGGGCATCAGCCCCACGAAACCGACGCGAGTTTTGCTGGCTTATGCAGGGGACTGAAGTCCCCTGCTCCCTCCGTGCTATTCCTCCCTCCACACAAATTGGAGAGCGGCTGTAGAGCGGTTCCACAATTCACGTGCCCTTTCCGGCATCGTACAAGGTGGCATTTTCTTAAGAAAAATGCCACTTGGGAGCAGTGGTTCCGGGGTGCAGCAATTGTGGAATCGCTGTAGCCCTCTTTCGCATCCTGCAAGCCCATGGCTCGCATTTGCTGCCTCTGAGCCAAAAACAAATCCATGCAGGGATCCAAGCTGGAACGCGGCTCACCTCTGGAACGGGCTCAAACCACCTTGTACAGAAAGCCGGACGGCGTGCCCCACAGATTGCGCGAGCGATCTTCATAAAAAACGCTGAATTCCAACCCGGAGATGTCGTAGTCGAAGAGCGGCACACGGTCAAACGTAACGTCCCCATGCAGCGAATACTCGTCGCCGCTGCAATCCACCATCAGCGTGTCTTCGCACGAAAGCCGTTCCGGGTGGGTGAGCAGGATGCAGGCCACGGGAAAGACGCCCGCGCCGAATTCGTTGCCGGCCATGGCTACTCGCGCTCGCCGTGCGGAGCGGCCGCGATGCTTCATGCCGGCTTGCGCAGCTACCACCAGGATGTCGTTTCCCTGCTGCTGGTCGACCAGGATCTTCCCCGCCAGAGCCGAGCGCTCGCTCTGCCGCAGGTAGGTGGGACCCAGGCGGCCAGCCACCCTGTTCTGGAACCTCCGCTTGCTCGCCAGAACCCCCAATACCATCTCGACCGCTTCATTGTAGGTGGGCGCCAGCGCCTGCCAGCGGGGAATCGCAAACCAGGCTTCCGCGCCCTCCGGCAGCGGACGCCGCGCCAGCTTCTCGTGGCAGTTGCCCAATCCGGGAAAGAGCTTCCGCAGCTCCGTCACCTGCGCTTCCAGCGGACGCACGCGGTAGGTCGGCGGATACACACGGTCCGAACCCACCTGTTCGTCCTTGTACTTGTCGCTCTGGGTGTGGCGATTGATGATCGTCACCAGAGAATCAATCACCTCGGAGGTGAGTTTGGTCCCCTTTTCGAGCACGATCTGCGCGCTTTGCTGGTCCAGTTGCCCGATGGCGGTCAGGCAGGCGCCCTTCGCCGCTTCGCCAAGAAGCTCCTGCAAACACTCGTTCTGCTGCTCGGTCATGTTGCCGGAAAGGTGTAACGGTACGATCTTGTGTTGGACAGCATGTGTCGTCGCCATGGTCACCGCTTCTCGCACGCCTTTGCGCACGGGATTCTTGGTTTTTCATCGGCAGAAAGCCCATTTCCAAGAGGGAAAGCGCACCAAAGTTGCTCTTTTTTGAGGCAGCGGCTGCTTACAGCTCCTTGCGGCAATCAAACGCTCGAGCGGCGGCGCGGCGGCGGGTATTCCCCGGTTAAATCTGCCAGAGATCTGGCCGGTCCGTATTCCACCGTTGTACCCCTCCCCCTTATATTTTTGGAATAAAATCCTTGTTTTCAATAGGATGCGGTTTGGGTATCGCGCTAAATTCCTCTAATCATTGAAGTTATCCGCAAAATCCTCTCAGCAAAGGGGTTAGCGGCGGTTTTCCTGCTTGCGGACTCAAAATCGCCCTGGATGCCTGTGTGCGTTGGATTCTGCCTGCACTGAGACCCAGAACAATTGTGCAGCGGAGAGGGGTAATTCCATGCAAAGACCGAGTTGTTCCCGCGTAGGCGACGATACGGGCACAATGCCAGCCCTGCACCATCATCGTCTCCCCTGGCAGTGTCATCCTGAACCCTTGGCGACGATACGACCACTGTTGGCCGGGCAAGGTGCAGTCCATGAAATGCATGCCATCGGTTGCGACTCTTGGGATGGAGGAGGATGGTCAAAAACTGCCTCCGGAGGGATAAGTCTTGAGGCGGCGTTGCGCCTCTGGTGCTTAGACCGCATGAATTGGTAATTCATCATGGACAACCGCGGGCGAGGACGCCGCCAGTACAGCCGACCTGGAGGTCGGCGCTACGGAGCGTCGATCTGGCCGTGAGAAGGGCAATTAGCTATAGCCCTGACAGTCCGCCAGAATTGCATCCAGATCTTCAAAACCTGAAAGTCAAGCGCGAAACAAGAAGGGCCGGCAGGTTCGCCGGCCCTTCTTGCGTCTGCGCCGAGCAGCTTATGCCACACTGCCCACCGCGATCTCCTGTTCCGCTACCGGCGCGGCTTCCGCCTTGGCCTTCAACTGCGGCAGGGCTACGGCCAGCACATCCTCGATACGGCTGGCGTAGTGAATGTCCACGTTCCCGATCAACTCCGGAGTCAGATCTTCTTCCACGTCCTGCTTGTTGTCTGCGGGCAGGATAATGGTCTGAATCCCCGCCCGTCGCGCGGCCAGGAACTTCTCCTTGATTCCGCCCACCGGCAGCACGTTGCCGCTGAGCGTGATTTCGCCGGTCATGGCCGTCAGCGGGCGCAGCGGCGTGTCGGTCAGCAGCGACACCAGTACCGTGGTCATGGTCACTCCGGCTGAAGGCCCGTCCTTGGGAATCGCGCCCGCCGGCACATGGATGTGCAGGTCGATCTCCTTGGTAAAGTCCTCCGGCAAGCCCAGGGATGCGGCATTCGACCGTACCCAGGTCAGCGCGGCCTGCATGGATTCCTGCATCACCTCGCCGATCTGCCCGGTCATGGTAAAGCCGCCCTTGCCCTTCATCTTGTTGGCCTCGATGAAGAGAATGTCGCCGCCTGCCGGCGTCCAGGCCAGGCCGACTGCAACGCCCGGCCGGTTCACGCGCTCCGCGACTTCGGTCTCCACGCGCACCTGGATACCGCCCAGGAACTCTTTCACCACCTCGCGCGTGATGACCAGCTTTTCCTTCTTTCCTTCCACCACCCGCCGCGCCTGCTTGCGGCAGACGGTTCCAATGGTCTGCTCCAGCTTGCGCACGCCGGCTTCCCGCGTATAGTGGCGCACGATGTAGCGCACCGCGTCCTCGGGAAACTCGATCTGCTCCGCCGTGATCCCGTTCTCCTTGATCTGGCGCGGAATCAGATAACGGAAAGCGATGTGCACTTTCTCCTCTTCGCTGTAGCCTTGCAGGAAGATCAGCTCCATCCTGTCAAGCAGCGGCGGGGGAACCGGGTCAAGCATGTTGGCGGTGCAAATGAAGAGTGTCTTCGACAGGTCGAAGGGCACGTCAAGATAGTTGTCGCGGAACGTATTGTTCTGCTCCGGGTCCAGCGTCTCCAGCAGAGCCGAGGCCGGATCGCCGCGGAAATCACGCCCCAGTTTGTCCACCTCGTCCAGCATGATCACCGGATCGTTGGCGTCGGCGCGGCGGATGCTCTGGATGATCTGCCCCGGCAACGCGCCAATGTAGGTGCGCCGATGTCCGCGAATCTCCGCCTCGTCATGCATGCCGCCCAGCGAGATGCGCTGGAACTTGCGCCCCAGTGCCCGCGCAATCGACCGGCCCAGGCTCGTCTTGCCCACGCCCGGAGGCCCCACAAAGCAGAGAATCGGCCCCTTCATATCCGGCTTCAGCTCCAGCACACTCAGGTAGTCGAGAATGCGATCCTTGACCTTCTTCAGCTCGTAGTGGTCCTCGTCCAGAATCTCCTTGGCCTTGGCGATATCGATCTTGACGCCCGAGCTCTTGGCCCAGGGCAGCACCGCCAGCCACTCAATGTAGTTGCGGGTGAGGGAATAGTCGGCGGCCATGGGAGACATGCGCGACAAGCGCGAAAGCTCCTTGAGCGCCTCTTTCTTCACCTCTTCCGGCATCCCGGCGGCTTCAATCTTCTGGCGCAGCTCCTCGGTCTCGCGCTGCCCCTCGTCCACATCGCCCAGTTCCTTCTGGATGGCCTTGAGCTGCTCGCGCAGGTAGTAGTCACGCTGCGACTGCTGCACCTGGTCCTGCACCTCGGTCTGGATTTTGGTGCGCAGTTGCTGCACCTCGATCTCCTTGGCCAGATGTTTGTTGAGCAGCTCCAGCCGGTCCACGATGCTCGCGGTCTCCAGCAGCAACTGCTTGTCGTCAGTGGTCAGGAAGGGCAGCGACGAGGCCACGAAATCCACCAGCCGGCTGGGCTCTTCGATGTTTGCTGCAATGGTCCGCAGCTCGTCTGAGAGCGTGGGCGACTCCGAGACAATCTGCTGGAACTGCCCGATCACATTGCGCACCAGCGCTTCCACGCCCGAGGTGGCCGCAGGCTCGGTGTCTTCAAGAGGCTCCACTTCCGCCACCATGAAGGGCTCGGTCTGCACATAGCGCACCAGCCGCACCCGCTCCACGCCCTCGGTGAAGACAAATCGGCTCTGGTTGGGCATGCGCACGACTTTGTGCACTGTGGCCAGGGTCCCCACCGCGTGCAAATCGGCCGGCTTGGGAGAATCGAGCCGCGGGTCCATCTGCGCGGTCACGATAATCGTCCGCTCCTCGCCCAGGGACTCTATCAGCTGGATCGAGCTCTCCCGCCCAACGGTCAGCGGCAGGACTGCATGAGGAAACAGCACCGTGTCCCGAACCGGCAACACGGGTATTCTGCGTACCCCAGGCTTGTCGTTTCCCGTGGGAATCTTCGGCGTGGGCAGATCGGATGGCTGGTTTTGCATTGAGTGTCCTCTTATCAACTTTTCTTCATTAGACAGCGCAGGATTAGAAAAGTTTCAGGAAATCGCCTCTGCTCGGCTATTTCCCTGTGTTCCCCTCCTCTGCAAGTCTCCCTCTTTACGAGGAAAAGCCGTGCCGGGTTCCGCGGCCCGCCTTCCCATTTACCCACCAAGGTAAGCGTAATTCCTGGTTTGGCCAAACGCTGGCCGCGTCGTTTGCAAGCGGCTGCCCGCCAACCGTCCTGCTTTCTTGTGCATAGCCGCGCGCCAACTGCCCAGAGGATGTATCGGCAAAATGCGCTCGAAGGTGAGAGAGCAACCGCTGCCGAAGAACGAAGCTGCCTCGGCTGGCCAGAACGGCACTCCGTCAGGGCGGAATCAACCGGGGTGCGTGAATCGCCCTTCTTCCTTAATCGCCAGTTCGATGTGTTCCCAGAGCTCGTCCGGCGGCTCTGCGATGGGAAGCAACTGCCGGGCGGCTTCGGCAATCGTCTCCAGATCCACGATCAGGGCACGGCAAAGCTCGCAACTTCGATAATGGGGGTGGATGGCGATACTCTGCCCGGAGCCAACCAGTTCCGGAAGCCGATCTTGAAATTCGGCGCAACTCATGGCAGGGGGTGCTTCAATCATTGCCAGGCCTCCTGCGGCCGATGGGCGCGGAGAGCGTGGCGTAACTTGAGCCTGGCCTTGTGCAACTGGGATTTGCTGTTTCCGATCGAGCAGTCGAGCATGGAGGCAATTTCATTGTGTTCATACCCCTCGATATCGTGGAGGATAAAAATCAGCCGGTATCCTGCCGGCAGGTCTGCAATGGCCCGCTCCAGTGCCAATCGGTCGATCGAGCCCGTCAATTCGAGATCGGATGCGCCGAAACTGCGTCCGGGGCGCTCTTCCTGGGCCGGCTCCATCGCTTCGTCCAACGAGATCAAAGACAGGCCTTTTTTTCGCAGGCGCATGAGGACAACATTGATGGCCATCCGGTGAAGCCAGGTGGAAAAGGCCGCGTCGCCCCGAAAGGTGGATATCTTGCGGTGCAACTGGAGAAATGCCTCCTGCGTCAGGTCCTCCGCCTCGGCCGGATTGCCCACCATGCGCAGACATAAGGAATAGATGCGTCTTTTGTGCAAAAAGTAGAGTTGGGAAAATGCGCGATGGTCGCCTGCCTGCGCCTGGGCCAGGATCTCCGCCTCGCACGTGGAGGCATCTAAAGCGGCAAGGGGGTCGGGAAGAGCGGCGGGAACAGGAAGAGAGCCCGCCCCGGATGGCGCGACGGTGCCTGGATTCGGGGGCTGCGTTGGAAAGCTGGGATTGGTCATACGCTTTCTTTGAGCTTCGCTCTCTGAGCGGGCCTGCTGCGTCCCGCTTCTTTCCTCGTTAGTATAAGGGCAGCGGTCGTTGAGGCGGAGCTGCGGCGGCAAAAGACCGGAGCCGGTGTCTTGCAGGGCCCTGCATGGAAAGTGTTCTACTACGCTACGGGGCATTTTCCCGCGCTTTTTGGGAGATAAGAGTTTGAGGGCAAAGCCGGCAAAGCGGTGCGGCAATCGACGCGGGCACGTCATCTTGCTGGTGACCGTACTTTCCTTGGCAATCTGCAGTTGGAGCCAGGGGCAGAGGGACGGCGGACGCGGCTACGCGCCCCGCGCCGCGGGTCTTCAGCCCCTGTTGGGAGGCGACTCGCTTGAGCAATTCGAGGGGTTGCCGATTCGCCGCATCTCGTTTGCAGGGGTTGCTGAGGAACGCCTGCGCCCCCTGCCCGATCAGCTTTCTCTATCCCAGGGCGCCCCGCTGCACCGCGAATTCCTGGGCCGCGCCCTGCGGCAGCTTTTTGCCACCGGCCTCTTTGAGACCGTGCAAGTAGAAGGATCGCGCGAGCAGGATGGCGTGGCCCTCTTGTTTCACGGAACTCCCCGCACCTTTATTGGCACCGTCACGGTGGACGGGGCCAAGGGAGCCACAGTGAATACACAGGCGCACCGCGCCAGCCAGTTGCAGCCAGGCACCCGCTACACCCCAGCCAGGCTCGCCCTGGCCCTTGAACAGATGCGGCGCACGCTGGCCGAGAACGGGTTCCACGATCCGGTCATCACCCAGACCCTCACCCCGCACCCTGAGGAGCAGTTGGTTGACATTGCCTTCCACGTGCTTTCAGGCCCGCAAACGCGAGTCGACGCCGTGGAGGTTACCGGGGATTCCGGCATGACCGCCGAGGAATTCCGCCACCACGCCCATCTCAAGAGCGGCGCACGTGTGGTGCACGACACCGGCAATCGAGCCCTGGCCGGGGTGCTCAAGTTCTACCAGGGCCAGCAGCGCCTTGAAGCTGAAATCAAGCTCGAGTCGCAGCTCTATGCCGTGGATACCGGCAAGACCAGTTTCCGCTTTTCCGCCAGCCGCGGGCCGCAGGTGAAAGTGCTGGTGGCCGGCACCAGCATGAGCCTGGAACGTATGAAGAGGGTCATTCCCATCTTCGAGGAGGGCACCGTCGACGACGACCTGCTGAACGAGGGCAACCGGCGGCTGCGCGATTACTACCAGCGTCTCGGCTACTTCGACGTCAAGGTCGACCATCAGCGGCAATCGGCCAATGCCGAGCAAGTGGTCATCGTCTACACGGTCAACCTGGGACCTCGGCGCCGCGTCGAGCGGGTAACCGTCACCGGAAACCACTATTTCGATGCGGCCACCCTCCAGGAGTTGCTCAGCGTGCACGCCGCGGATACGCTGGACCACCACGGTGTCTACAGCCAGGCCCTGGTGGTTGCCGACATCAGCGCCTTGCAGGCTGTCTACCAGAACAACGGCTTCTCCAACGTGAGGGTCCGGCCCGAAACCAGCATGGTGGAGCCCTCAAAGCCCAGCGGCAAAGCGAAGGCCGCTCCGCTTGCGGTCGTCTACCGCATCGAAGAGGGCGAGCAGCTGCGCGTGGGCGCCGTCACGCTGGAGGGGAACGGGCATGTTGATGCCGCCCGGCTCATGCCCCAACTGAATACAGCCGCCGGGCAGTTGCTCTCTCCGCAGAACCTGGCCGGGGACCGCGATACCCTCTTGACCGACTACATGAGCCGCGGCTTCGACCAGGTGCGGGTCGATGTCACCCAACAGATTGAGACGGCCGACCCCGGTAAAGTCGATGTCGTCTTCCATATCACCGAGGGCAAGCAGATCTTTGTGCGCAAGGTTCTGCTCACCGGCCTGCATTACACCCGCCCCGACACCGTCTCCAAGGCCATCGTCCTCCATCCCGGCGATCCTCTGAACGAGACCGCCCTCCTTGAGACGCAGCGCAATCTCTACGAGTTTGCCCTCTTCAGCGAGATTGATACGGCCATCGAGAACCCCTCCGGCGAGGAGACCTACAAAACCATACTGCTGCAGGCAGCCGAGGCGCGGCGCTGGTCGCTCACCTATGGCTTCGGATTCGAGGCTCAGACCGGATCTCCTCAGAGCAACTGCACCAGCGGCGTCCCCTGCAATCCGAACGGCAAGACCAGCGTGAGTCCCCGCGTGCTGCTCGACCTGACGCGCAATAACCTCTTCGGAAGGGAGCAGTCCGCCTCCCTCCAGGGCACTTATGGATTGCTGGAGCAGAAGATCAACCTGATCTTTCAGAATCCCCACTTCGAAGGCAACCGCAACTTTGGTCTTACCCTTTCTGGCGGGTATGCCAACAGCCGCGATGTCACCACCTACGTCGCTTCAAAGCTGGAAGGCGGCGTGCGCTGGACCGAGCACTTCAACACGCCGGGCTCCTTCATCTCAAAGGCCAACACCCTGGTCTATGAGTTTGATTTCCGGCGCGTCAAAGTGGCCCAGGACAGTCTCCAGGTGGGGCCCGACGAATTGACCCAGTTGTCCACTGCCGTGCGCGTGGCGGGCCCTGGATTCACGTGGATTCGCGACACCCGCGACTCGCCCCTGGACGCGCATCGCGGCACCTACACCAGCTTTCAGGAGTTCATCTCCGGCGGCAGCCTGGGCGCACAAGCGGAATTCAACCGTCTCGACGTCTCCAACTCCAGCTTCTATGCCTTCAACAAGGGCCGCATCGTGATTGCACGCAACACGCGCTATGGGCAGGAGCGCGCCTTCGGCGTCGGCGGCGACGAACTCATTCCCCTGCCCGAGCGGCTTTATGCCGGAGGTACATCGTCCCTGCGCGGCTTCTCAATCAACGCCGCCGGCCCCCGCGACCCGCAGACCGGATTCCCCATCGGCGGGGCTGGAGCGCTGGTGAATAGCACCGAGTTGCGCCTTCCGCCGCCCACCCTCCCATGGCTCGCCAACACCGTGAGCTTCGTCCTCTTTCACGACATGGGCAACGTCTTCACCAATGCTTCTGACGCCTGGGTCAGCGCCCTGCGGATTCATCAGCCCGATCGCGACACTTGCCGGAATTTCGCGGATTCGGTGAATCCCATCGGTCCGATCGCCTCCACCGGCCAACTGGGCTCGTGCAGCTTCAACTACTTCTCCCACGCCGCCGGCCTGGGCGTGCGCTATCATACGCCGGTCGGGCCCATTCGCCTGGACTTCAGCTATAACCTCAATCCGCCCATCTATCCGGTAACCTACAGTAATGCTGTGGAACTCCCCACGACCGCGCAGCATGTTGGAGAAGTCAACCACTTCAACTTCTTCTTCAGCCTGGGACAGACCTTCTGATGCGCCATTGGCTCGAAACCCGGTGCAACACGGCCCGCGCGGTTGCCACTCTTTTGGGTTTGGCCGCGGTGCTGAGCGCGCCCGCGCGGCCTCAGACGCCCGCATCTCCCGCCGTGCTCGACCGAGTGGTAGCCGTGGTCAACAATCAGGCCATCCTGGCCACCGATGTCGACGATGAGATGCGCCTTGCGGTCTTGGACCCCGGCCGGGCCGGTCTGGGCGTGATTACCGCCAAGCAGGCTCTGAACCAGTTGATCAGCCGCGCGCTCATCCAGCAGCAGATTCGCCAGGAAGACGCCCAGGCCGCCACCCCCTCCGATGCCGAGGTACAAGCCCGGTTGGCCGAAATCCGCAAGGAGGTCCCAGCCTGCATCCGCGAGAATTGCGCCACCGACGATGGATGGAAGAAATTCCTCGCCGCCCATGGACTCACATCGCGCCGCGTTGAAGCCTATCTGCGCCACCGGCTTGAGATTCTGCGCTTCATCGAGCAGCGCTTCCGCCAGGGCATTCGCATCTCCCCGCCGGAGATAGAAACCTATTATCGCCAAACTTTGCTGCCCCAGTACTCACCCGGCGAAGCCCACCCGGCTTTGGACCAGGTGGCCCCCCGCATCGAGGAGATCCTGCTCCAACGCCGGGTCAATGCCCTCTTTGACGACTGGCTCCAGAACTTGCGCAAGCAAGGCGATGTCGAGGTGCTTGACCCGGCGCTTGAAACTCTGGGCACAGCCGCCGGAGAAGGGGAGGCCATCCAGTGAACGAGCTTGAGTCCACCCCGCCGCTCCCGGATATTCCCCCCGAGCCGCCTGCCCAACCACGGCGCCGGCGCCGCTTCCTTTGGACGGGAGCCGGACTCACGGCTCTATTGGCGGCAGCCATCGCCCTATTGTGCATCTGGGCCAACTCGGCTGCCTTTGAGAATCTGGTTCGCAAGGAGGCGATTTCCCGGCTGGAAGCCGCTACCGGCGGGCGTGTGGAGATCGCATCGTTTCATTGGCATCTGTTCAGCCTCCAGGCCGATGCCGGCGGGGTCGTGATTCACGGCCTTGAAGCACCCGGAGAGGCGCCTTATGCCCAAGTGGAGCGCTTGCGCCTGCAAATCAGCATTCTCGGCTTCTGGAGTCCGCAGGTTCTGCTCCGCGACCTGGAGATCTTCCGTCCTTCTTTCCACCTGATCGTCTACCCCGGCGGTTCTACCAACCAACCCCAGCCGCGCAAGCCACGCAAGGCAGGCAAGCCCGTTCTCGATCGCCTTTTCGATCTGCAAGCCGGCCACGTTGCCATGCAGGAAGGCGAATTCGACTACGAGAACCGCGCAGCCTCCTTCGACTTTCAGAATCGCTTCAAGTTGCTCGATCTGGACGCCAGCGACGTCTCCTTGCGCATTGGCTATGTTCCCGCGGCAGGCGCCAACCCCGAGAGCTACCGCATTGAAGCCGGAGCCTCCCACCTGAACCTCTTCCGCGGCGACGCACGGGTCGCTGCCCAGGCCGCGCGCGGCCGCGTTGAAGCCACGCTGGACCTGTTGCGCGGAGCAGCCTATCTGCGCTCTTTGCGCCTCTCTGCCAACGGACATGCCCTCCTGGTCACGGGAGCGCTTGAAGACTTCGCCCATCCCCGCTGGCAGGCCAAGACACAGGGCGACCTGGACATGACACTGCTCGATCCGGTCTTCGGGTATCCTTTTGCCCCGCGCGGCATTGCCCGCCTTGATCTGACCGCTGCCGGGCAAATGGGAGTCTTCCGCGCCGATGGCACGGTTCATGTAGTGGACGGCGATTACATTGGAACCGGCGTGATCGCCAGGGGCGTGGGGCTGGACGCCCATGTCCACGCTGACCCGGAGCAGTTGCTCATCACCTCCATCGTGGCCCGCCTTCGCCAGGGCGGCCAGTTGGAAGGCGACGTCGTGCTGGACCATTGGCTTCCTCCCGTCCCCGGCGCTGCCGTGCTGCAACGGGCAGGGCCGGCGGGTGGGCGCGGCAGTTCGGCCAGAGGGAAGGCGCTACAGCTTCCGCCCCCTCCCACGCCCATCGACATCCCGGTGGACGGCAAGGTCTCGGCGATGCTGCGCAATGTCTCCCTCGATACCCTGCTGGACATGGTCGGCAGCGCCCCCTACCAGCGGTTGGGCATCGACGCGCGCGTCAACGGCCCGGCCAACGCCGTCTGGGTCAAGGGCGACAATCGCACTCTATCCGTGGTAGCAACCCTCAACCTGAGCCCTTCCGGCCAGCCCGTGCCGGGTGAAGCTCCTTCCAGCGGGCTGATCGAGGCGACTTATACGCAACTCGACGGCGCGGTCGATCTGCGCAAATTCGAGCTGCACATGCCTTCCAGCCAGCTTGAGGCCCACGGCCACCTGGGCGCATACCCGCTGACCACTCCCTTGGCGCTGGCCGTCGATCTGCACTCGCAGAACCTGCTGGACTTCGATACTGTACTGCGCGACCTGGGCCTGGTGCGCAACGGCAAGACCGGAGCCGCCGCCCTGCCCGCCACCGTCGCCGGACAGGCAGACTTCCATGGAAGCTGGACTGGCTCCCTGGTCGATCCCCATCTGGTGGGTACGGCCAAGGCCACACAATTGGCTGTCGAGATTCCCGCTGCGTCCACCGGGAAAAACCCGCCCGCCCCGGCGCAGGTGATTCGCTGGGACTCGGCCGAAGCCAGCGGCAGCTACTCCGCCGCCAAGATCGTGATCGACCGCGGGCAATTGCGCCGCGGCCCGGCCGAGATCGACCTCGATGGAACTTTCGTTCCCACTTCACTGACCCAGGCGCCGGGCGAAGGGCCCGTGCCCGTCTACGATGCCAACTCGGTTCTGCGCCTGCGCCTGCGCGCCAGCAAGGTCGGATTGGACGAGATCCTCCCTTTGACCGGCAAAAACCTGCCCCTCACCGGACTGCTCAATGCCCAGTTCGACGCCAGCGGCCCCATGCGTGCGCTGGCCGGCTCGGGCTGGGTGGAACTGGACGGCGCCTCGGTCTTTGGAGAACCCGTATCGCGCATCCGCGCCCAGGGGCAAATCTTCAATCAGACCGTCAAGCTGACCTCGATCACGGTGAGCGAGAGCGCCGGCAAGATCGCCGCTACCGGCAGCTATGAGCTGAAATCCGGCCGCTTTCAACTCGACGCCCGGGCCGCGGGTGTCGATGTCTCCCGCATTGAATGGCTTCACAAGCAGGGCCTTTCCATCACCGGCAAGCTGGGATTCTCGCTGGCCGGATTCGGGACCTTCGACGACCCGCGGCTTGAGGCTCGCGCCTCGCTGGCTAAGCTGGCCCTGAGCGGAGAGCCTCTGGGCGAACTCGAATTTGCGGCGCACACCGCCAACCGCATGGCCTCCTACGATGTAACCACCCGGCTTGAAGCCGCAGAACTCAACATCCATGGCCAGACCGCCCTGAGCGGAGACAACCCCACCCAGGCCACGCTCCAGTTTTCGCGCTTCAATATCGGCGCGCTGCTCAAGATGGCCCATGTGCAAGGGCTCAACGGAGAATCCGCCCTGGCGGGGACCGTCACCATCCAAGGACCCTTGGCGCGGCCCCAGCAGCTGCGCGGCGATGCAAGCCTCAAGGAGCTTGCGGTGACAGTGGCCGGAGTACACCTGCATAGCGAAGGCGGCGTCCACGCCACGCTGGCCGGCGGCCTTATCCATTTGGACCCTCTGCACGTGACCGGCGAGCAGACCGATCTGCACGCGCAGGGCAGCCTGTCGCTGAACGACAAGCCGCAATTGGACTTCGCAGCCAGCGGCGTTATCAACCTGAAGGTTGCCGAGACCCTCGATCCCGACCTGACCGCCAGCGGAACTACGACTTTCCAGGTTGAAGCGCACGGCCCCCTGGACAATCCAGGCCTGCGCGGACGCATCGACTTCCAGGACGGCTCACTGGCGCTGGAGGACCTGCCCAACGGACTCAGCCAACTGCACGGCGCACTGGAATTCAACCAGAATCGCCTGGAAGTGAAGTCCCTGACCGCCATGACCGGCGGTGGGCTCCTCAGCCTGACCGGCTACCTGGCATATCAGCACGGTCTCTATGCCGACCTCACGGCCACCGGCAATGGAATTCGCATCCGTTATCCGCAAGGCGTCAGTTCCCTGGCCGACGCCACCCTGCGCCTGCAAGGAACGCAGAATAATTTGCAGCTCAGCGGCAATGTGCTCATTACCCGCTTCGCCATGAGCCCCGATCTGGACATCGCAGCGCTGGCCTCCCAGGCCAACTCAGTGCAAACCATTGCTCCGCCGGATGCTCCCTCCAACCACATCCGCCTCGACGTCCACATCGGCTCTTCGCCGCAACTGAACTTCCAGAACGCCTACGCAAAGTTGGCCGGCGACGTGGACCTACGCGTGCGCGGCACCCTGGCTTCGCCCTCACTGTTGGGCCGCGTCTCCATCACCGAGGGCAGCGCCCTCATCGCCGGAACCCGCTACGAGCTCCAGCGCGGCGATATCTCCTTCACCAACCCCGTCCGCATTCAGCCCTCCATCGACCTGAACGCCACCGCTCGCGTTGAGGACTACGACATCACCCTCGGCCTGCACGGCACCTTCGATAAGCCCGCCATCACCTACCGGAGCGATCCTCCGCTCCCCGAGGCCGACGTGGTGGCCCTGCTTGCCCTGGGCCGCACTGAAAATCAGCAGCGCATCTACACCCAGCAGCAGGAGCAAGCCCTTTCCAATCCCACCACCGACGCCCTGCTCGGTGGCGCGCTCAACGCCACCGTCAGCAGCCGCGTACAGAAACTATTCGGCGCCGGCTCCGTCAAGGTCGACCCCAACTACCTCGGCGCCCTGGGCAACTCCACCTCGCGCATCATCGTCGAGGAGCAACTCGGCTCCAACGTCACCCTCACCTACGCCACCAACGTGAACACCACCGCGCAGCAGTTGATCCAGGCCGAAGTAGCCATCAACCACCACGTCTCCCTACTGGTAGCCCGCGACGAATCCGGCGTCTTCTCTGTCGTCATCAAGTTCATCCGCCGCTACCGCTAAGGGGAAGCAATCAGCAGTACGGTACCGATCTGCCCGCAGGTCCCCTGCTCCCTATTCCCCAGGGCAATCGCATTTGGAAAGCCGAGTTGTTTTGAAGGGCACGACTGAAGCCGTGCCCTTTCAAAACATGGGATTCTTCCACAATCTCGAAAGTCCGTGTCCTTCAATCCCTATTCGAGGATTCAAATGCGAGTGCCCTGCCCTATTCCCTATTCACTGTGCCCTGCTCCCTGGTTCTATACTGTCGCCAAGCCTATGCGCACCCGTCTCCCGTTCGCTCTTCTGCTGTTCGCCGTCCCCGCCCTGCTTTGCGCCCAGACTCCAGCCAAGTCTTCCCCCAGCGCCCAGACCGGATCAGCTCACAAAATGCCTGCAAAAACGCAAAATTCCGAAGCCGTGCACCGCTCCGCCATCGTCATTGACACCCACGCAGACACACCGCAGCGCTTTGTCGATGAGCACTTCGACCTTGGCGACCCGCTCGGCCCCGGCAACCTGAACCTGGAGTCGATCCACAAAGGGAACCTCGGCGCAGAGTTCTTCTCCATTTGGGTGGAGCCTACGCTCTACAAAGGCCAGTACGCTCACCGCACCCTGGAGTTGATCGATAGCGTCAAGCAACAGGTGGCCAAGCATCCCGATCAAATCGAGTTTGTCACCACCGCAGCGGGCATTGAGCAGGCTCACCGCGACCACAAGTTCGCCGCGCTGATGGGCATTGAGGGAGGTCATTCCATTGAGGACTCGATCCCACTGCTGCGCCAGTATTGCGCCCTTGGTGTGCGTTACATGACCCTCACCTGGTCCAACTCCAACAACTGGGCCGACAGCTCCGGCGACATCAATGACCGATTCGTTCCCCACACCAGGGAGGGTCTCACCGAGTTCGGCAAGGATGTGGTCTACGAGATGAACCGTCTGGGCATGATGGTTGACATCTCCCACGTCTCAGACCGCACCTTCTTCCGCACTCTGGTCATTACGCGCGCTCCGGTCATCGCGTCCCACTCCTCCGCGCGCGCTTTGTGCGATGCTCCGCGCAACATGACGGACGACATGCTGCGCGCCGTGGCCAACTCCGGCGGTCCCAGTTCGAAGGGCGGCGTCATCCAGGTCAACTTCTACGCCGGCTTCCTCTCGCAGGCCTACCTTGACGCGCAAAAGGCCGTCGAGCCGGAAGCAAACAAGGCGGTCCAGGACCTGAAAGACAAGGCCAAGGCCGAGGGCAAGGAAGTCACGTATTCCGAGATCGAAAAGGTCCAGCGCGGGTTTGCCGACCGCATCCCCCGGCCGCCGTTTTCCGTCCTCATCGACCACATCGACCACATCGCCAAAGTGGCTGGCGTGGACCATGTTGGCCTGGGCTCGGATTTCGACGGCGTGGGCGGCCAGTTGCCCGCGGGCCTCGACTCCCCCGCCGACCTGCCCAAGATCACTGAGGCGCTGATGGCGCGGGGCTACTCCGCCGAGGATTGCCGCAAGATTCTGGGCGGCAATTTGCTGCGCGTCTTCCGCGAAGTGGAGCAGATCGCCAAGGAATTGCAGGCCGAAGACCGTCCCAGGATCACCGAGAAGCAGCCCTTCGACAAGTGGCAGAAGTGATCAACCTCCGGCAGAGCAGGGGGGCTCTCTGGCCGGTAGCCCCTCAAAGGGGCCGGTCTTCTCGCGCAATACGAAGGAAAACGTATGCCTCAAGTCAGCCTGGAGTCGGCGCCGGGGGCGCAGTGTTTGTCAGCCCAGCGCTTCAGCACTGGGGACGAACGCCAAGAGAAGTAAACCGGAGTCCCCTCGGGAATGCGCGCAATCATCGCGCGCATTCCTTTTGGCGCCTTTGCGAAAACCGTGGAAAGACACAAACCGGGGACGGTTCACCCAACTGTCGAACATTGCCAATCGCTCCGCCAAGGTGACCGCGCCCGGCCTCAACCTAGGATTCCGATTAGCCCGCGCGCTACAAAACCGGATAGAAGCTGGCAATCCAGTCTTGCAGCAGCGCCGGGAAGCATCCCAGCACCACCACAGCGGCCGCAATCAGCAGCAGCACCGCCATCGTCGCCGGATGCGCCTTGATCGGGCTCTGGTCCACGGCGGGCATGACATAGGCCCGCTTGAGCACCTGCAAGTAGTAGTAGAGCGACACCGCGCTGAAGGCTACCGCCAGAGCCACCAAGGCAAACGGAACCGGCCCGGCAGAAACGCCCAGCACCGCGGCAAACAGATTGAATTTGGCCCAGAAGCCCACCAGCGGCGGAATCCCCGCCAGCGACAGGAACAACACCAGCAGCACTGCAGCGAGCGCCGGGTTTCGCTTGTGCAGGCCCAGGAAGGCATCCAGCTTGTCCGAGCCCGTTGCCCGCTGCACTACATCCACCACGCCGAATGCACCGATTGTCGTCAGGCCGTAAGTGAGGATGTAGTAAAGCACAGCGTTGGCGCTGGAAAAGGTGGTAGTGAGAGCTGTTTTGTCAAAGACCGAGGGGCCACTCAACCCCGCGTCGCCGTGAATATAGGCAATGCCCAGCAACATGTATCCAGCGTGGGCAATCGCCGAGTAGGCGAGCAACCGCCTTACGCTCACCTGCGCCAGCGCCGCCAGATTTCCGCCGATCATCGAAGCGGCAGCCAGCACCACCAGAATCCCGGCCAATTGCGGCCAGGCCCCGCTCCCGCCTCCGGACCTCAGCCAGTTGAGGCTGAGCGTAATGAGCAAAGTGAAGCTCGCAACCTTCGAAACTGAAGCGATAAACGCCGCTGCGGGCGCCGGTGCGCCTTCATAGGTATCGGGCGCCCACAAATGGAACGGGACGGCGGCAATCTTGAAACCCAAACCGGCAACGATTAGAATCCACGCAACGTAAAAGAGCGGGCTTGGCCCCGATGCCGAGATAGCGTCCCGAATCTTTATCAGATTTGTGCTGCCGCTCAGGCCGTAGAGATAACTGAATCCGAACAACAGAAATGCCGCCGACATGCCGCCGAACAGGTAGTACTTCAGGGCCGCCTCGGCGCTCTTGCCGGAGCTCTTGGCAAATGCCGTCAGGATATAGAGCCCCAAACTCAACAACTCCAACCCGACAAAGATGACCAGCAAATCCTGCGCGCCCGCCACCAGCAATCCGCCTGAAGCGGCCATCAGCACCACGGCCACATACTCGCCCACATGCTGTGTAAAATCCGTGCCGATCAGCAGGGTGAGCGTTACCGCGGTCAGCAGCAGAATCCCCGTCTGCGCTGCTCCTACATAAAAAACCGACACCAGCAGAAGTTCGTGGCTATCGGCCATGCCGAAGCCCCAGGTATTCGCCGATCCTGTCGACCAGAACAGAGCCCAAACAGCCGCCCCGCAGCCAGCCATGCCCAGCAGCGCCGCCATGGCCACACGCATTCTGAGCGCGGCCTTGCGCAAAAAGCCTAGATCGATAATCAGCACTAGCAGCGCCGCTACTTCCAGCGCCGTCTCCGGCAGCGTTACGCGGAAAAGGTCTGCGTAGTTCATTGTCCCCCTCCCGCAAGCAGCGTCTTCACCGCCGGTTCAATCGCATCCAGCAGAATTTTCGGGTATAGCCCTACAAACAAGCTGACTCCGGCCAGCATGACCGTGCCGGTCACTTCAGGCCAGGTAATTGCAGCGAAGGGATGAGCGTGCTCCTGCTCCAGCACATGCGCGTGCGGCAAGCCGTCGGCAAAGAACGCCTTTTGCAACGCCCGCCAGGTATACGCCACGCCGATCACAACTCCGATGCCCGCGAAGAGCACCCACCACGGATTGACATGCCACGCGCCTACCAGCACTTGCAGTTCGGCGACAAATCCCGAGAAGCCCGGCAGCCCCATCGAGGCCATTCCGGCAATGACAAAGGCCCAGGCGGCAAAGGGCAGCCGTTTCGACAGGTGCATGGTTTCAAGTTCTGCCAGTTGCCGGGTGTGCGTGCGGTCGTAGACGATGCGGCCGACGATGGCGAAGAGCAGCCCGGCGATGATGCCGTGCGAGAACATCTGCAACACCGCGCCGGTGACGCCGATCTGGTTGAGCGTCACCAGCCCCAACAACACAAAGCCCATGTGGCTCACGCTGGAGTAGCCGATGACAAATTTAAAGTCCGTCTGCGCCAGCGCCACGAGCGCTCCGTACACAATGCCGATGACCGCAAGCACGGCGAAGACATCGCGCCACGAGCCGATGCCCGCGAACGTGAATCCCCAGGGATCCATACCGTGCGGGAAGAGCGCAATGCCCACGCGCAGGCAGCCATACGCGCCCAGCTTCATCACCACGCCGGCCAGCAGCATGGAGGCGGCGGTAGGAGCGGCCACGTGGCCGGTCGGCGCCCAGGTGTGAAACGGCCACATGCCGGCCAGAATCGCAAACCCCGTGAAGACCAGCGGGAAGCACCACATCTGGAAGCTCACCGGCAAATCCGCGTGCGCCAGCTCAATCAGTCCGGTCGAGTGGCTGCCGGCCGTGGCGTACGCAGCCAGCAGCCCGATCAGCACCATCGCCGATCCCACAAACGAGTAGAGCGCCAGCTTCATGGCCGCATACTCGCGCCGCGTCGATCCCCAGATGGCGATCAGGAAGTACTTGGGCACGATGGCGATTTCATAAAAGACAAAAAGCAGGAACAGATCGAAGCTGAGAAAAACTCCGTAGACTCCGCCGATCAGCGCCAGAAAGAACGCGAAGAACTCGTTGGTGCGCAGTTCGATGTTCCAACTGAACAGCACTCCCGCAACCGCAGCCAGCCCGGTCAGCAGCACCAGCACCCGGCTGATGCCGTCGGCCGCCAGCAGAAAGTGAATGCCCATCGACGGCACCCAGGGGAGATCCACGAGCACCGTCCGGCCCTGTCCCGTGCCGGCCACAAATCCCTGCACCGCCAGCGCCAACCCGGCCACGGCCACCGCCAGCGCCAGCCAGCGCGCCAGCGCAGGCCGGCCTTTGGGCAGCAGAGCCAGCAGCAGAGCCCCGGCAAACGAGAGATAGATCGTCCATGCCAGCAACGACACGGAGTTTGGATGAAATATCGAAAACATCTAAAATCTCCAGTGCGCCAGCAGGTTGATGACGGTTGGGTTCACGCTGTCCACAATCAGCGGAGGCAGAAGGCCGATGAGCAGCATCAGGCCGATCACCGGCGCCAGCGCCATCCGCTCGCCGTGATGCAGATCGGGGAAGTTGGTGCAATGCTCCGGCACGGGCCCGCTGAATACCTTTTGAATCACGGTCAGAATCACGGCCGCCGTCACCAGCAGGCCGAGGACCGAAACCGTCGCCGCCACCCAGGCCAGCGGAAAGACGCCGCGGAAGATCAGAAACTCGCCCACAAATCCGTTCAGCCCCGGCAAGCCCAGCGAGGAGAACAGCGCAATGCCCATCAGCCCGGCCAGCACCGGCGCAGGCTTGCGCATGCCGCCAAAATCATCAATGCCGCGATGCCCGCCGGTGCGCTCCTGCAGCATGGCCACAAACCAGAACAGCGCCGCCGCCGTGAGGCCGTGATTGAACATCTGCAAGATCACGCCGTTCAGCGCCGCAGCCTGGCTGGCCAGTGCGCCCGCGTCTCCAACCGCCACCGGAACCGCCAGCGCAAAGATGCCCAGCAAGCAATAGCCCAGGTGGTTCACCGAGGAGTAGGCGAAGACGCGCTTCAAATCCTTCTGCGCCGCCGCAGCCCACGCGCCCATCACCACCGTGGCCACGGCCAGCACCAGCAGCGGCGTGCGCATCTGCGCGATCTGATGGCCGAAAAGCGGAAGCGCAATCCGCAGCAAGCCGTAGACGCCCATCTTCGACATGGCGCCGGTCAGCAGCATGGTCACCGGCGAAGGCGCCTCGGCATAGGCCGCAGGCAGCCAGGTGTGGAAAGGGAACATCGGCACCTTCACCGCAAAGCCAGCCAGCACGCCGACCGCCAGCCAGAGCATCACCGGGCCCAAATGCGCCGTTACCATCTGCTCCAGTTCGCCGGTCGAGGCCAGCAGCGTCAGATGGCGGAAGTCCATGCTGCCGGTGGAAACAAAGACGGCCAGAAACGCCACCAGCAGCGCCACGGAGCCGGCCATCGTGTAGACAAAGAACTGCGTCGCCGCCGGCCCGCGCCGCGCCCCGCCCCACAGCTTGATGAGGAAGAAAGCCGGAATCAGGCTCAGCTCCCAGAACAAAAACCAGTGGAAGAAATTCAGCGCCGTGAACGAACCGAAGAGCCCCGCCTCCAGCACCAGCACCAGCGCAAAGTAGAGCCCCGGCTGATGATGCACGCGGTGCGCCGCATCCACCGACATCAGCGTCACAATCGCCGAGAGCACCAGCATCAGCGCGCCCAGCCCGTCCACGCCCAGGTGATACTCGATGCCCAGCGACGGCGCCCACTGGTGCTGCTCGACGAAGCCCATGCCGCCATTTGCGGGCAATCCGCGTCCACACCATCAGCGCCAGCGCCAAGCAGACGAGCGTCGTCAGCAGCGCCACGTTGCGCGCCTGCTTGCCGGCCCAAAAGCGCAATCGCCGCCCCAACGAGGGGCAGCACGGTCAACAGCGTCAATATCGGAAATCCGCTCATGCCCGGCTGCTCCAGATCAGAATTGCGGCCAGCGCCACCACGGCCAGCGCCAGGATTCTCAAGTAGGTTTGCACGCGGCCCGTCTGCACCCGCGCCAGCAAGCCTCCGCCCGCGCCCAACTCTTCGCAGCCCTTGTCGAAGCTGCCATCCACCACATTGGTATCGAGGAAGCGGTTCAACTGCGCCCATCCGCTGAAGGCCCAGGCAACGCCGGCCACCAGCCCGCCCCACACGCGGCGGTCCAGCCAATCGGCAACCTGCGCCCACCACCAGTAGAACGCAATCACCGTCACGCCGTACAACTCATCCACATAAAACCGGTTGTGCAGCAGCATCCAGATAGGCGGAACGACCTTCTCCAGCGCATCCGGCTCTTCCGCCTTGTGGATCTTGCCGCCGTAGAGCCAGCCAGCCCAGGCCGAGGCCCAGAAAGACCACCAGCGTCGAAGTGCCCATCAGAGCCATCAGTCCCGGCTCGGCAAATCCGTGCAGGTTGAAGGTCAGCTGCTCGCCGCCCAGGAATGCCCGGAACCACGGCCAGAGCGGCGTTCCCATCGCTCCCAGCGCCATGGCGAAGAAGGCCAGAATCGCCAGCGGCGCGGTCATCACCGCCGGGCTCTCGTGCGCCGGCTTCTTGCCGCGCCAATAGCCGAAGAAGACGTAGGCCACCTGCCGCGTCATGTAGAAGGCGGTCAGCAGCGCGCCAAAGACCAGCATGTAGAACGGCGTCCGCGCCACCGCTCCAATGCTGCGCCGCCTCCAGAATGCCGTCCTTGCTCCAGAAGCCGGAGAAGACCAGCGGAAATCCGCACAGCGCCAGCATTCCTATCGCATACGTCAGAAAGGTCAGCGGCATGTCGGACTTCAGGCCGCCCATGCGGCGGATGTCCTGCTCCTCGTGGCAGCCGTGAATCACCGAGCCCGCGCCCATGAACAGCAGCGCCTTGAAGAAGGCGTGGGTGATCAGGTGGAACATGCCCACCGCCACGCCGCCCATGCCCAGGCCGGCCATCATGTATCCGAGTTGCGAAACGGTCGAGTAGGCCAGAATGCGCTTGATGTCGTTCTGCGCCACGGCGATGAGCGCGGCAAAGACCGCCGTGAACGCGCCGACCCAGGTCACCACCGTCAGCGCCGTTGTTGTCCCGCCAGCCAGCGCTCCGGCCTGCATCAGCGGATACACCCGCGCCATCAGATAAACGCCCGCGGCCACCATGGTCGCCGCGTGAATCAGCGCGGAGACCGGCGTGGGGCCTTCCATCGCATCCGGCAGCCAGACATGCAGCGGAAACTGGCCGCTCTTGCCCGCCGCTCCGGCAAAGATCAGCAGGCCAATCGCGCCTGCCGCCGTCAGTCCCAGAGCGCCCGGTTGCGCCAGCAATCCGGCCAGCGCGGCGTGCTCCATCGAGCCCGCGCCATCGTTGTAGAACGAGCAGCGTGCCGGTCTGCGCGAACAGCCAGACTATGCCGAGCAAGAAAAACACGTCGCCGACGCGCGTGGTGAGAAAGGCCTTCTTGGCCGCCGCCGCCGCCGAGGGCTTCTGATACCAGAACCCGATCAGCAGGTACGAAGTGAGCCCGACCAGCTCCCAGCACATGAACAAGAGCAGCAGGCTGTTCGCGATCACCACGCCCAGCATCGCCCCGGCAAAGAGCGAGAGGAAGCAGAAGAAGCGCGTGAAGTTCTCGTCGTGCTCCATGTAGCCGACGGAGTAGATGAAGATCAGCAGGCCGACAAAGGTGACCATCACCAGCATCACGGCCGAGAGCGGATCGAGCACCCAGCCCAGATCGACGTTCGTCGCGCCGAACTGGAGCCAGGTGAAGTTGACGACCTCGCGGGTCGGAGCACTGTTAGCCCATTCCCGCAACACCTGAGCAAACGCAATCAGCGAAAGCACAAGCGACAGGCTAAGCGAGCCAATAGAGAGAGCCGCGGCAGTCCTACGACGCCGTTGCTTTAGCAGAGCGATGACGCCCGCAGCAAGAATCGGCAGTACAGGGATGAGCCACAAATAGGGGGCCTGTGGCCCGTAACAATTTGTCATAGGCGCGAAGGGGACGGATTGCGGAAATTCTTGCATCATTCGCTCACCCCTTCATCCTGTTCATCTGGTCCAGGTCGGTTGTCTGGGCGTGGCGATAGATCTGAATCACCAGCCCCAGTCCCACCGCCGCCTCCGCCGCCGCTACGGCAATCGAGAAGATTGCGAACATCATCCCCGTCAGCGCCTCGGGATGCGGCCCGTAGCGCCAGAAGGCGATCAAGTTCAGGTTGGCCGCGTTCAGCATCAGCTCAATGCCAATCAGCACCAGAATCGCGTTGCGCCGCGTCAGCGCCCCGGCCAGGCCGATGGCGAAGACCAGCGCGGCCACCAGGAGAAATCCGGTAAGCGGCGTCATTTGGGCTCCTCTTTCTCGTGCATGGCCACAATCACCGCGCCAATCGTCGCGGCTGTCAGCAGAATCGCCACAATCTCCAGCGGCAGTACGTAGCGGCCCATCAGCGCCACGCCAATGTCTTTCACCGTCACCGTGGGCACAGCCGATTCATGCGGCAAAACCCGCACGCTGCCCAGCACTGCCCAGCCCAGCACCGCAAAAACCGCCGCGGCAATCGCCAAGCCCGCGAGCCAGGTGCTGCTGAAGACGCCGTCCTTGGGCGTTTCAGAACCTTTGGTGAGCAGAATGGCGAAGACCACCAGGATAGCCACCGCGCCGATGTACACCAGAATCTGCGCAAAGCCGGCGAACTGCGCATCGAGATTGAGAAACAGCAGCGCCAGCCCGGCAAAGGCCACGGTCAGCGCCAGCGCGCAATGCACGGTGTTCTTCAAGAGCACCGCGGCCATTCCGCCGGCCACGGTCAGCGCCGCAAGGATGTAAAAGACAAAACTCATCGGCAGGCGCTCCCTTCCAGTGCTACGGCTATGAGCCCAAAAGCCACGGTATCGTCTGTATTGAAAGGGCACGGCTCTAGCCGTGCCGCTAGGAGAGCAAAACGACCACTGGGCTTTAGCCCCTGAGGGAACGCGAATCTATCCATTTGTGTTCCCTCCGCGGCTAAAGCCGCATTGATATCTGGCACATTTTCGGCACGGCTAAAGCCGTGCCCTTTCAAAACCACATGCCCCGTGCCCCATCCATGCGCGTGCTTTTCGGCGCATGGGTGGGAGAGCACAAACCCCATCGGGCCAAAGCTACTCCGCATACCGGTACCTCCTCGGCCCAAGGTTCCCTCTGCGCATCCCCAGTAGCCCCATGCCCACGTACGCCAGCACCAGAATCGCCGAGCAGTAGACCCACCGCTCCCAGCCCTCGCCCAGGAACCGCCACAGCGCGGTCACCATCAGGTTCAAGAGCGTCAGCGGCAAAACGAACTTCCAGGCAAAGTTCATCAACTGATCCTGTCTCAGCCTGGGCAGCGTTCCGCGCAGCCAGATGAAGACAAAGATCGACAGGAACATCTTGGAGAAGAACCAGATCCACGATGGCACCCAGCCCAGCCAGGAAAAGGGCGCCGACCATCCACCCAGGAAGAGCGTAGTGCCCACCCCGGAGATGGAGAACATGGCCAGATATTCGCCCAGAAAGAAGAGTGCGAATTTGAAGCCCGAATACTCTGTGTGATAACCCGCCACCAGTTCCGACTCGCCCTCAGGCAGATCGAACGGCGAGCGGTTGGTCTCTGCCGTGGCGGCAATGGCGTACATCACAAAGCCTGCGAATCCCCAGGGCGTAAAAATGTACCAGTGCGGGAAGCCCCAGGTGTACTGGTCCTGCGCTTCCACAATTTTGGTCAAGCGAAGCGACCCGGTAATCATCACCACGGCCACGCTGGACATGAGCAGCGGCACCTCGTAGCTGATCATCTGGGCCACGGCACGCATGGCTCCCAGCAGCGAGTACTTGTTGCGGCTCGACCACCCCGCCATGAAGACCGACAACTCCGTCGAGGCGCCCATGGCGAAGAAGAACAGCAGGGCGGCGTCCATATCCACCAGCACCATGTTGCGGCCCATAGGCAGCACGGCAAAGCCCATGAATACGGCGAGAACCAGCACAATCGGCGCAAGAAAGTGCACGGCGGCGTCCGCGGTAGAGGGCACAATATCTTCCTTGGTCAGCGACTTGATGCCGTCGGCAATGGGCTGCAGGAAGCCGAAGGGCCCGGTGAGGTTGGGGCCAAGGCGATTCTGAATGCGTGCCAGCCCTTTGCGCTCGAAGACCGTAGTCAAGGCAAACAGCGCGGGAAACAGGCAGATGATGACCACCACGCTCAGCAGCACGCTTGCAGCCTGTTGCATCCCGGCGGGCAAAAAGCTCACCAGCCAGTGTTGAAGGAGAATGAAAATCTGGTCCAGCGTTTCGATCATGGGCTAGACTCCCCCTCCGGCGGACTTGGCCGCGGCAGCGTCGGTGGCGGCTTTGGTCTTGGCGTCGGCCTTGGCCTTTTCCACCGCCAGCCGCGCATCTACCTTGGCTGCTTCTGTTGCATGAATCTCGTGGTAGTACACATTGGACTTGGCCAGTTGCTCGCGATCCAGCAGCAACGCTCCAAAACGGTCCGTGGTGCTCAGTTCGTACTCGGTATCCATCTTGATGGCTTCGAAGGGGCAAACCTCGACGCAAATCTGGCAGCTCATGCAGACCGAAATATCGATGTCGAAGCGCGCCGGATAGAACTGCGGCTTGCCCAAGGCGTCGGGCTTCTTGTCCTTTGACTTCTCGATATAGATACACTTGGGCGGGCACTCTTTCTCGCAAATCTGGCAGGAGACGCAGCGCAGCCCGGCCGCCCAGTCCGCGCCGTCGTAGACCAGGAACGGGAACACGCGCGCCGCCTCGATGGGAGCGATGCGCTGCTCCGGATACTCGACCGTGGTCAGCCGCTCGGCCGAGACGTAGCTCAGGAAGAAATTCTTCGCCGTCTCCGCCAGCCCCTTCAGTATGCCCTCACCCAGCAAATGTGTTCCTCCGAAATCAGTTTCAAGCTGCTAGAAGCATGCGATCCTTGCGAACAGTCCACCAAACCAAGCCCGCAGACAGAAGCGAAATTGGGAGAACGACGTAAGCCAAATGATTCGAAATCTCAAAACCAAAAAGAAAGCTGACGTTTAGGGGGATAAATCTTTCCCCATTACCGAATATGCTGAATTCATTTGGCCACAGCAACAATGAGCCTGCACTGAGAACAGCAAATGTAGAAATTCCCGCTATCGCGCTCTGCTTTGCCGCTGATGCTTCAGCAAATAGAGATAACACCCCTGCGATGGTTCCCACAATGAGTCCAGTAAGTACCGCGGTAAGCATGTCAGATACTGGTCTACTTCCTGTCCCCCAGCAGGAGGGCGAAGGACACACATCTGTGAGCAAAACGTCGCATACTACAGCGGTAATAGCTCCAACCGACACGGCGCGATGCAATTCTCTTCCTTCCCTTCTCCTTCTGCCTACAATCCCTGCGAATTTGTTTCCGCCAGGGGCTGAAGCCCCCAATGTCATTTTGCCGCTCATGCGGCACGACTGAAGTCGTGCCCTTTCAAAACATCAACTTCATCTGAAGTTCCCGCGTGAATCCTCGGCTGTTCCCTATTCCCTATTCCCTGCCTCACCGATCCACTTCTCCCAGCACAATATCCACGCTGCCAAAAATCAGCACTACGTCGGCCACGTCCGCGCCCAGGCACATGTCCTCAAGCACGGTCAGGTTGATCAGGCTCGGCGGACGCACCCGGTAGCGATAGGGATTCGGGCCGCCGTCGCTGATCAGATAAAAGCCCAGTTCGCCCTTGGGCGCTTCGATGCGTCCGTAGGCCTCGCCCGCCTTGGGACGGAAGCCGCGGCCCTTGGCCTTGGGGTCCATCACAGGCCCGCCGGGAATGTCCTTCAACGCCTGCTCCAGAATTCCGATGGACTCGCGCATCTCCAGCATACGGATCATGAAGCGGTCGTACACGTCGCCATGATCGCCCAGCGGCACGCGGAACTTGAAGCGGTCGTAGATGCCGTAGTGGTCCACCTTGCGAATGTCGTAGTTTACGCCCGAAGCCCGCAGCATCGGCCCGGTAATTCCGGCATTCACTGCCAAGTCGGGCCTGAGCACGCCCACCCCCTGGCAGCGCGCCATCAGGATCTCATTCGAACGCAGCAGTTGCTCGAACTCGTCCACAAAACCGGCGAGCCCCGCCACCACGGCACGCGTCTTGTCGAGCCAGGCCGGGGTCGCATCCACGCGGCAGCCGCCGAAGCGCATGTAATTGACCATCATGCGCGCCCCGGTCAGTTCCTCAAAGAGATCGAGAATCTTCTCGCGCTCGCGGAAGGCATACATCAGCGGAGTTCCGCTGGCGCCCATCTCCTGGATCAAAAAACCAATCGACGAAGCGTGATTCTGAAAGCGCGTCAACTCGCCCGTGATTACGCGCAGATACTCAGCCCGCTCGGGAACCTCCTGGCCCACGAGTTTCTCCACCGCCAGCGCGTAAGCCCAATTGTTGGTGATGGGGCAGATGTAGTCGAGGCGGTCGGTGTACGGCATCGAGGCCAGATAGCTGATGCCCTCTGCGATTTTCTCGTGATTGCGATGCAGGTAGCCGAAGACCGGCTTCAGCCGGATCACACGCTCGCCGTCCAGGGCCACGTCCATGCGGAAGACGCCGTGGGTCGAAGGATGGTGCGGCCCCATGGCCACTTCGAGCAAATCCCCTTCGCCATGCGTATGCATCACCGCGGGCCGGTTCCACCCCTCCGGTTTTTCCTTCTTGCGGAAGAGAGCAGGAAAGTTCATGCTTTCGCCTCTTCCTGGCTCGCGGCCTCTTGGGGATGAGCTGCCTTATGCGCTTCGGCGCGCGCCAGCACAGCATCGTGCGCCGTGGGCTCAAATTCAAAGTCGTCCGGCTCGACGTAGTCGCGCCGCATGGGGAAGTCCTTGAACTCGGGCCACATCAGCAGCCGGCGCAGATCGTGGTGCCCGGCAAAGACGATTCCGTAGAGATCGAAGACCTCACGCTCCTGAAAATCGGCAGAACGCCAGATGGGCGTCAGCGACGGCAGCACCACCTGGTCGGTGCGGTTTGCCGTGCGCATCCGCAACACCACCGGCCCGTGCTTCCTGGCCATCGAATACAGGTGATAGACCGCCTCCAGGCAGCCTGGAACCACGCGCTTGCGCGTCTCTTCCACAGCTTCTTCCGCCGTCTGCTCCACGCCGTCCACGGTCTTGGTCACCGTTCGGGTCACCTTTACTTTTTCCGCGATCTCTTTATCCGGCCAGTCCACGCCGGTCACGTTGGAGAGAAAGTCCAGCGCCAGTTCCGCATCGTCGCGCAGGAACTTTGCCACCTCCAGCGCGCAGCCCGGCGCGATCCGCAGCGAGTGCTGCCCGCAGACGCTGGGGTTCGGCACGATCTCCACCCCCGCGCCCGGCACCGCCGCTTCTATCGCCGCCTTGATCTCTTCAACCGTCATCAAACCTTAGTCCCTCAGTCCCTAGTCCCTTAGTCCCTGCCTTTAACGAATCACCACCGGCACCGTCCACACGCCCGGATTCGACGTGGGCTCCAGATCATGCTCTCCCTGCACCGGCACCGGGAACTCGCCTTGCTGCTCGGCATCCAGATGCCGCGGGCGGCCCGCGCCGGTGAGCGGCTGCGCGTCGATCTTCTTTTGCAGCGTCATGAAGGCCTGAATCAGCGCCTCGGGGCGCGGCGGGCACCCCGGAATATGCACATCCACCGGAATGTAGCGGTCGATGCCCTTCAGCACGTTGTAGCCCTGCTTGAACGGCCCACCGGAGATGGCGCAGGCGCCCATGGCGATCACATAGCGCGGCTCGGCCATCTGGTTATAAAGCCGCACTACCTGCGGGGCCATCTTCTTAGTCACCGTACCGGAGATGATCATCAGGTCGGCCTGGCGCGGCGAGGGACGGAAAACCTCAGCCCCGAAGCGCGCTAGATCGTAGCGCGCCATGGTCGTGGCAATCATCTCGATGGCGCAACACGCCAGCCCGAACTGCATGGGCCAGATCGAGCTGCGCCTGCCCCAGTTGTACAGTTCCTCGAAGGTCGTGGCGACGATCCCCTGCTTGCCCAGCTCGATCTTCAGTTGTTCATCCATCGTCGCTCCAAAAAATCAGCTTCTAGCTGCTAGCTTCTAGCCGCTAGCTTGGCAGTACTACTCCCCTGGCCTTAGGGCTTAATCCGACAGCCTGAGGTCTTCAAGTGTTCCCGGCCCATATCGGCGCCTCAATCACTCCGCCACAAGCCAGCTAGAAGCTAGGAGCTAGAGGCTAGCAGCTAAAAGCTGTCTTTACGCCCACGTCAGCACGCCCTTGGCCCAGGCCCACGCCAGCCCCTCAATCAGCAGCAGCACAAACGCCAGCATCGACAGGCACGCCGCCGCGCCCAGCCCGGTAAAGGCCACCGCAAACGGCAGCAGAAACACTGTCTCCACATCGAAAATCAAAAAGATGATCGCATACAGGTAGTAGGCCGACCGGAACTGCACCCAGGCGTCGCCCTTTGACTCCAGGCCGCACTCGTAAATGGCGTTCTTCACCGAGTTCGGCTTGGCCGGCGAGTATACCCTGGCCCAGAGCCACGCCAGCCCCAGCGGAGCCAGCCCGAATCCCAGCGCCGCCGCAAACAGAACCGTTACAGAAAAATAAGGATTTGAAGCCATCTTGGGAATTGAGATCCTTCTGAATCAACGTACCAGTTTAGCCCCGGTTTTGGCTAAAAGTGCTTGGCCTTTGAGTTTGATGCGCCACAATCATGAAGTGTCCCACTTGGTGAACCGCCGCTCTGAAGCGCCGACCTCCTGGGCGGCTGTGCTGGCGGCGTCCTCGCCGCCAGAGCAAAGGCTCGTTCATCGATACCATTTGCACACACTATGACGAAGCAAACGGCGCCGGGCGTGGGTCGGGAGACCCACGCTACAGATGCTTGGCGCACCTTGGAAGGGATGCGGGTTAGAAGGTGAAAGCTGAAAGTCCCCCTCCACCTTTCGATGGAAGACACTCCATCCCCCTGCCCTGTTACCGTTCTCGTGTCCCCGCGGCCTTCCCCAAGACGCTTCCGTGGGTGTGTAGCCCCTTTTCCAGGAGATCACCCGACCATGTTCAAGACCGAGTTCAAGCCTCAGTTCAAAACAGCCCAGCGCCGCTGGATTTTCCCCGCTCTGCTTGCAACTCTGTCTCTCACCGGAGTGGGTGCTGTGCTGGCCGCCACCGAGCCGGAATCCACGCCCAACTCGTCCCCAACAGCAAATACTCCCTCTGCCTACGAGCCTCACACCGCCGTCTCCGGCCCCACCTCGGCCTTTCATGACTCCGTGGCCACCAAATACAACTACGCCTTCGGCAAGGACACGCCCTTTCTGCCCTCCAACGCCACCTCCTCCAACGGCCAGTTCCTCAGCCCCAAGAGCTTCCCGACGGCCCAATACTGCGGCCACTGCCACCAGGAGGCTTACCGCCAGTGGCGTCAGTCGGTGCACTCCAACAGCTTCCGCGCGCCCTGGTATCTGAAGAATGTGAATATGTTGATCGACGAGAAGGGCGTGCAGTTCTCCCGCCACTGTGAAGGCTGCCACAACCCGGTCGCCCTGCTCTCCGGCGACCTGTCACAGGGCATGCCCAAGAAACGCCCGTTCGAGGACGAGGGCATCACCTGCACGACCTGCCACTCCATCCAGTCCGTGGACACCACGGGTACCGGCAGCTACGTAATGGGCACTCCGGCTGTGCTGGTGGATGAAGGCGGCGCACCCGTCATCGGCCAGGTCTCGGACTCCGAAATTCTCTCCCATCTCGACCGCCATTCCAAAGCCGTGATGCGCCCCGTCTACCGCACCGCCGAGTTCTGCTCCGCATGTCACAAGGCTGCCATTCCGCGCTCGCTCGACGACTATAAGTGGTTGCGCGCTTTCAGTGTCTACGACGAGTGGCAGGGCGCCAGCTTCGGAAAGCAGTCTCCCCTGCCCTTTTACCGCAAAGACACAGTCTCCACTTGCCAGACCTGCCATATGGTGCGCGAACCGCTCGCCGAGGGCGCCGTCGATCCCGGCGCCAAGGACGGACAGTTCGTCTCTCATCGCTGGCTGGGCGGCAACACCCTCATGCCCCAGTACTACAAGTTCGACGAGCAAGCCGAAAAGCTGGCCTATTTCCTCAAGAATGCATCGGACGGCAAGGGTGTCTTCAACGTGGACATCTTCGCCCTTGAAAAGGAAAACGCCGCAGCCACCGCGACGGATCAAGTGCTGGTGGGGCCACTCGGCCTCACCGCGTTTTCGCTGGCTCCCGGTGAGACTCTGGTCGCTGACGTGGTCATCCAGAACAAAGGCATAGGCCACTCCTTCATCCCTGAGCAGCGCGATTTTTACGAGGCCTGGATGGACTTTACCGTCAAGGACAGCTCCGGCAAGCTTCTGGCCGAAAGCGGCTTCATCGCCCCTGACGGCTCGCTCGACCCCACCGCCCATTCCTTCACCAACCGCCTCATCAACAACAAGGGCGAGCTGAACGACCTGCACCAGATCTGGCACAACCGGGTACTGGCTTACAACAACACCATTCAGTCGGGCCGCTCGCAACTGGTTCGCTACCGCTTCCGCCTGCCCAAGGACATCTCCGGCCAGGTCTCGCTGACGGCGACCGTCAGGTACCGCCGCTTCAACCAGCACTTCATTGACTACGCGATGGATCAGAAGCACTATCCCCTGCCGATCATCGACATGGCCTCTGAAACCAAGACCTTCAAAATCGGCGAAAATGCGCCCCAGCCGCCCAATCCCAGCGAAAACAAGGACTCGAAGAGAAATCCAGAATGGATGCGCTGGAACAACTACGGAATCGGCCTGCTCGACGCCCTTCAATACGAGGCCTCGGTACATGCCTTCGAACGCGTGGCCGCGTTGCGGCCCGATTACGCCGACGCCTACACCAACATGGCCATCGTTGAAATCGCCTGGGAGCGCTACAACGAAGCCAAGCCCAACCTGGCCAAGGCCCTGGCCCTGCTGCCCGGCGACCCGCGCGCCCTCTACTATCGCGCCCTGGTCGAGCGCAACGCCGGCCAGGTGGCCGCAGCCATCGCGGATTTCGAGGCCGTCCTGGCCAAGTATCCGCGCGCCAAGGATGCGCTGCGCGAACTGGGCTTCAGCTATTACCAGCAACACGACTACCCCGCCGCGCGTGCCGCCTACGAGCGCCTGCAAGCTATCGATCCGGACGATCTGGCGGCGCACTATCAGTTGGCCATCCTCTACCGCCGCCTGGGAGAAAAGCAGAAGGCCGCCATTGAGTCCGCCAAATTCGCCGACCAGAAAGACGACCCCACCGCCTCCACCTACGCGCTGGAGTTCCTGGGCAAACGCCCTGAAGTAGCCAGCGAAAGCGTCGTCTGGCACACCCACGACCTGACCGGCGACCCCGTCAAGAAGCCCGCCAAAATCGAGTACAAATACATCCCCGGCGCTGGAGAATAGCCGGCAAGCCCAAAGCTGCGGATTGCCACCCTTGGCCACACTGCGCCGGGGGTGGCAATCCGCGAACCTCACCCTCCGTAACCTTTCGCGAAAACCTGTGTCTATACTGGCGAGCGGCAAGCTTGCTGGCGCAGCATTCCCGGCGGCTTCCGCATGGATTTCGTACCAGGAACGAGGAGGTTTTTCCCATGACGAGAACGACCAGTAGAACCCGCGCCGTGCTGCTGACGGCCACGCTCGCCGGAGCCCTCTTGAGCCTTCCCCAAGTCTCTCTTGCGGCAGGCCGCGCTTCCGCGGCGACGGCGCAGGCACAGGCCGGCAGCCCCGTGGCCAATGACGCCGCGGCCCGGCTCAACAAGGCGCGCTTCAAAGACATCAAGGTAAGCGTGGACAACGGCATTGCCACCCTCACCGGAACCGTGGACCTCTACGAGTACAAGGCCGACGCCGAGCGGCGCGTGCACAAGGCCAAGGGCATCGCGGCGGTGCGCAACCTGATCGAAGTCGGCGGACCCACCCTGCCCGACAAGGAACTGCAAGAGAAGCTGGCGGAAAAGCTGGCCTACGATCGCGTGGGCTACGGCAATGCCTTCAACGCCATCGGCGTCAGAGTCGAGAACGGCGTGGTCACCTTGAACGGCCATGCCCGCACCTACGTGGACAGGGACTCGGCCATGGCCCTGGTCAGCACCTATCCCGGCGTCAAGGACGTGGTGGAAGAGATCGAGGTCGATCCCGTCTCCATCATGGACGATCAGACTCGAATGCAGGTCGCTCGCGCAATCTACGGCTATCCGTCGCTGAACAAGTACTCCATCGACCCGGCGAAGCCTATCCGCATCTCCGTGCAGAACGGCCACGTCGAGTTGTATGGCACAGTCGATTCGCAGGCCGACAAGGAAGTGGCCTTTATGCGCGCCAACGGCGTTCCCGGCGTCTTCAGCGTGAAGAATTTACTCCAGGTTGCCGGCCAGCCCTCGGAAAAGCAGAAGTAGAGCCGGCAACATCGCGGCTTTGAAAGGGCACGGCTTTAGCCGTGCCGCACGATCATTTCAAAAATGGTCCCCCGGCCATCCGGCGCGCCTCGCGCGCCGGATGGCCGGGTGCGCGATGGACAGGTATGGCTCACTGATGATCTTGAAGCTTACAAGGAAGAGGCTCTTGCGGTCCTCGACTTCGGCTCTGCATCCCTCAAGTAAACTAAAAGCCGGAGCCAACCATGCCAACCCTCTGGGCAAAGACGCGCACCACGCTGGAGATGATCAAGTGGGAGCACTCCATCTTTGCGCTGCCCTTTGCCCTTACCGCAACCATCCTGGCCGCTAACGGCTTGCCCACTCTGCGCACCCTGGTATGGATTCTCGCGGCCATGGTCACCGCCCGTTCCTGCGCCATGGCCTTCAACCGCTGGGCCGACGCCGATCTGGACGCTGCCAACCCGCGCACCCGCACCCGCGCCATCCCCGCCGGGCAGCTTTCGCGCCAGTTTGTGCTTGGTTTCACCCTCCTCATGGCGGTGGGCTTTGTGCTGGCTGCCGCCGCGCTCAACCGGCTGACCCTTTATCTCTCGCCGGTTGTACTGATTGTGCTGCTGGGCTATAGCTACATGAAGCGAGTCACCCGCTGGTCGCACCTGGTGCTGGGCCTGGCTCTGGGCCTGGCGCCCACGGCTGCCTGGATCGCAGTTCGCGGCAGCCTCGACCCGCGCATTCTGGTGCTCACCGCCGCGGTTACGCTCTGGGTGGGCGGCTTCGATGTACTCTACGCCTGCCAGGACTTCGAGCACGACCGCGCCACCGGCCTCAACAGCCTGCCCCAGGCGCTCGGCATTCCCGCCGCATTCATGGCGGCCCGCGCCATGCATCTGGCCATGCTGGTCCTGCTCGGCTGGTTTGCAACACTGTTTCAATTTCGGACACTCGGCTGGCTGGGCATCGCCGCCGTTGCCCTGCTGCTGGCCTATGAGCACTCCCTGGTTTCGCCGCGCGACCTGCGCCGGCTGAATGCCGCCTTTTTCACCATGAACGGAGTTATCGCCATGGTCTTCCTGGCCTTTGTGGCCGCCGACCTCTGGCTGCGGAGCTGATTCAAATGCCTTCCCCCGACAGAACCCCCATCGAGCAGTGGTACGGCGAGCGCAAGCAGGCCGCGCCCGCAGCCTTCGCGCAGCCTGAAGCCGGGCAACCAGCCGCCTTGCGGGTTGCCATCCAGGGCGAACCCGGCTCCTTCAGCCACGAAGCCACCACCAAACTTGCCGACAACGCGGTGATTGTCCCCTTCGCCCTCTCCGCCGACGCCTTTGCGGCTGTCAGCAGCGGCGCTGTGGATGCCGCCGTCATTCCCATTGAAAACAGCCTGGCGGGATCGGTTTCAGAGCATTTCGACCTGCTGCTGGCCCACGATGTCAAGGTGGAAAAGGAGACCCTGCTCCGCATCCATCACAACCTCATCGCCCTCTCCGGCGCCTCCACCGGCGAAATCCATCGCGTCTTCTCTCATCCCGTCGCCCTGGCCCAGTGCCGGCGGTTTCTGGCCGCCCATCCCCGCATGGAGGCCTTCGCCTTTTACGACACCGCCGGCAGCGTCAAGCAACTTGTCGAGCTGCGCGACCGCCATGCGGCCGCCATCGCCAGCGAAGCAGCGGCCCACTACTACGGCGCGGCTATCCTGCAATCGGGCATCGAAGACAACCCGGAAAATTTCACGCGCTTCTTCCTGATTCGCCGCACCGCCGACGCGGTCATCGATCCCGAGTCAAACAAGATGAGCCTGGCCTTTTCACTAGAGCACCGCCCCGGCTCGCTGGCCTCTGCTCTGGCCGAGCTCTCCGCCATCGGCACCAACCTCACCAAGATCGAGTCACGCCCCGTCCACGGCAAGCCCTGGGAGTACATCTTCTATGTCGATTGCCAGATTCAATCCATTGCGGAGGGAACCCGAGCCATTGAGGCCCTCGCTCCCCATTGCGCCATGATCAAGGAGCTGGGCCGCTACCGAGAGGCTCGGGGCTAAAGCCAGTTCAAGTCGTGTCTCGATTTCGTGGGGCTGAAGCCCCACGCTCCCTCCGTCAATGCCGCAAGAATCTTCTCTGTACCATTTAGGGATTTGCTCTCGATGTGTTTTCGTGAATTGTGTAGGCCGTAATTTTGTTGGTCTCCGTCCTCATCGGCCGGCTCCCTTGACGGGATAGCCCTGCCACACGTACTGCAAAGCCTCTGGAAGGGTCTGTTGCTTCACGGCGCGGTCCGTGTGCCCGGCGTTGCGGGCAAAGACAAACTGATAGCGATAGCCCTTGGCGGCCAGCACCCTGGCCATCTTCTCGTTGGCCACCACCCAGTCGTGCATCTGGTCTCCCATGGGATTGGGATTGAGCAAATCCCGGTCGCCCACTTCCATCCAGATGCGAATCGGCTTTGCAGGCGTATCGGGTATCAGGTGCTCATGAAACTCCCAGGCGCCGTGAGCGGACTGCGGGTTATAAGGCCACTGCTGGTTGACATAGGTTCCCGAGTATGTGAGAACGCGGTGGTACCACTCGGGATGGTACCAGGCCATGATGAGCGCGCAGGAGCCGCCGGAGCTGCCGCCCATCGTGGCCCGGCCATCCGGATCGTGCGTGAGTTTCACGCGGGCCTTCGCCTCCACGAGCGGAAGGACTTCCTGCTCCACGAACTCCGCATAGAGGCCCGACATGGTGTCGTACTCGAGGCCGCGCTCGCTGCCCTGCGCATCGCCCGAGCCATTGCCGATGGAGATGGCGACCAGGACAGGCACTCGATGCTGGGCAATGAGATTGTTGAGCGCCGTGAACAAGGCGCGGTCGGGCCCGTCCGCACCCACGATAAAGGGAGCCGCGGCGCCGGGAACGTATTGCGCGGGGACGTAGACGGCGATGTGGCGCGTGTAAGGAGCAGGATGGCTGGTGGTAACGATGAGCTTGGCGGGATCGGCAGCATCGGGCCGGCCAAAGGTGCCCGGCTCGCGGGCGATGCCGGGATAAATCCTGCTGTCGGCCGAACTCATGGTGAACTCGAAGACCGTTCCCTGCGGCACACCCGGCTGCACGGACATCTCTGGCGCGGGATTGTGCGTGGGGCCAAGGATGAAGTTGCCGTCGGTATCCGCGGGAGCGTTCGCGCCGTCGGCCAGCTCTTTGGCGGCGACAAAGCCGGGGGTGTTCGGATCGCGGGTAGGCGGCGTGGGGCGGGGTGGACGCGCGGATGCCTGCGGGGCAGCGGAGGCTGCCGGCGCCTGGGGCAATGCCGGCGTTGTGAGAGCGATCAGGCAAAGCGCAGCCATGAGCTCCAACGAGGCTGCTGTGCGAAGAATGCGAAGCATGGGGAACCCCCTGGCATCTCAAGCATTTCGATCGGCGCACGCGCGGCGCAAGCAAACCGATGAGCTATATTAGCTGCGGCAAGGCAGGTAGAGACGCGTTCAATTGCTTCCGTTGGAAAAGACAAGCAGAATCAGCCTCTTGCATTGACACCAAGGAGAATCTATCCAGAATATTCCGCCCCTCAGGCCAAGTCCCAGGGCCGGAGACCGTTTCAAGCCCGGCACGCCTGATGCGCTGGCTCAATCGGCACGGCGCAAGAGCCGCAAAAAAAAGGGACAAGCCTCAGCCTGTCCCCTTTTGCCGGAATGTTTCGCCTTTAAGGCAGCTCTCCAATTTGTGTAGAGGGAGGAATAGAACGGAGGAAACAGGGGACTTTAGAGCGAACCCAAAGTTCCTGTGGCCTCGTTCGCCCTGTGCAGGATCGCCGCTCCCTGGGGGTCGCGTCGACTTGAATGCGGCGGCTTCGGGATACACCGACTCTGGTTCCGCTATAGTCCCCTGAAGAAGCGATTGAATCATTCGGCCTTCAGGCCCGGGCCTGAAGGCCAGCAAAACTCGCGCCGGTTTCGTGGGGCTGAAGCCCCACGCTCCCTCCGTCAATACCCTGCGAATCTCATCTATACCTTCGAGAGAGATGCTCTAGAAGTGGTACGCCACGCCAACCACCGGATTGTAGATGTTGTAGTACTTGTTGGTGGTGAACTGGGTATCGCCAAAGTTGGGCACCTTGGTGATCAAGCCGCGGAACTCGACGCGGATATCGAAGCTGGGGCTGACTTCATACGCGATGCCAGCGCCATACATGCCGCCAATGGCGGTCTGCTGTTTCGCATCCAGCGTCGTTGTGCCGGAGTTGCGGATGGGCATGAAGATGATTCCCGCCGGGCCCGCTTCGACAAATGGATTGTATTTGTGGAAATTGAACGTCCGCACGTAGGCCGCCGACATTTCCTGCGTCCTGGTCAGAATCTGATAGGTGTTCGGGTTCACCGTGTAGTTGATCTTGTTCTGGTAGGTGATGCCGTAGTTGGCCTCCAGGGCGCTCGACGGCGTGAGCATGAATCGGTAGCTGGCCAAGGCGCCCAATGCGTAATTGGAGTGCACCTGGACATCGGTTTGCGAGGCGATGAACGGCTCAATCAGCCCCGTTCCACTGATGCTGACGTCCTGGCGGCTTTCCTGAGCGCGGCCTGCGGCCACGCATACGGCCAACAGGAATGCAATGATGGCGATCTTCTTCATTCGGTCCTGAACCTCACGACTGCACAACCGTCCGGCTGGCAACGAGCTTGTCGATTCCGGCGCGCCGGTTCGACCGGGCTCCGCTCTTAGCATTGTAACTGGCCGGAGCGGTCCTTGCCGGGAGGAGTGGCTCCAGAAAATTCCTTTCCCCTCCGTGTGCCCCGATCCAGTGACCCGAAAACCGTGAAACAAGGCCCTTTTGCCGCGAATATCCCTCGGAAACACCCCGAGTTTCACCCCCGGGCGCCTCCCCGGCAGTCCGCTCAAGGCGTCCGCTCCACCTGGTAGTAGAAGGGAGGGCCTTGCTCCTGGGCCATGCTTCTCACCGTGTGCAAGAAGGCCCTCGCGGCATAGGAGAGGGTCGTCTGGCGCCGATGCACCAGGCGCAGCACCCTCTTGAACTCCAGTTCGTCCACGGGCACCCGCACCAGCACCCCAGCCGCCAGTTCCTGCGCCACCGTCAGATGCGGCACCAGCGCTACGCCGTTGCCCATCGCCACAAATCGCTTGATGGCTTCTATTGTGGGCAGCTCGATGCCCATGTTCAGCGGCGTCCGGTAGCGTTGGAAAGCTTCAATCACCTTGCGCCGCAGGGGCGAGGTCACGTTGTGCGCAATGAACGTCTCTTCCCCCAGATCGTTGATTGACACCCGCTCAACGCCGGCCAGCGGATGGCTGGGGCTGACAATGAACGCCAGGCTGTCGCTATACACGGCGATGGTGCGAAACTGCACCGGGTCGGGGCGAAAGGAGATCACCCCCAACTCGAAGGTACGCAGGTTCAGCTCTTCGGCCACATGGCTGGCCAGCATCCGGTGCACGGTGACGCTGATATGGGGAAACTCCCGCCGAAATGCATCGATGGCCGGTAGCAGATACATGCAGGTGTACTCGTTGGCGGCCAGTTGCAACCGGCCGCGCTCCAGGCTCTTCAACTCGCCCAGGGCGCTGGTGGCCTCCCGCCGCAGCGCCAGCAGTCGCAACGCGTAGTCGCGCAGCAGCACCCCGGCCGCGGTCAGCGATCCATCCCGCGCCGCGCGGTCGAAGAGCGTCTCCCCAACCGAGGCCTCCAGCTTGCGGATCACCTGGCTCACCGCCGGTTGGGTGCGGTGCAGCCGCACGGCCGCCCGCGAGAAGCTCTTCTCCTCCGCAACGGCAAGAAAGGTTTCGAGATGATTTAGCTCCATGGGGTGCCTCCGAAGGGCAGGGACTGAGGGACTGGGGGACTTGGGACTAAGGAACTAGGGACTCGGCGGCAGTGGGCGGAGGGAGGCAGCTCGTGAGGCACATGCTGAACGGAATCCCCGCGTGGAGGCAGATGAATGGGCCAGGCAGCATTCTTTGAAGATGAAGCTCTGCCTACGCCCCTTAGTCCCTAGTCCCTAGTCCCTCAGTCCCTCAGTCGCTCAGTCCCTAGTCCCTAGTCCCTCAGTCCCTCAGTCCCTTAGTCCCTTAGTCCCTTAGTCCCTTAGTCCCTCCACGATCATAAGCAATTTTAATCGACAACCCAAAAATAATAACTTTGCCTTATATGCACATCATCGGCGACACTGTGGGTGTTGCAACAGGCATCCCTGACAGGCGAATTCATGACCAATGATCATGTAGTCTTCTTCGACACTACGTTGCGCGACGGCGAGCAGTCTCCCGGTTGCAGCATGACCACGCAGGAAAAGCTCACCATGGCCCATGCCCTGGAAGACCTGGGCGTGGACATCATCGAAGCCGGTTTCGCCATGGCTTCGGAAGGCGACTTTGCGGCCATCGCCACCATTACCCAAGCGGTGAGGAAGCCGCGCATCGCGTCCTTGGCCCGCGCCAAGGCCGAAGACATCGAGATGGCCGCCCGCGCCATCCAGTTTGCCGACCGCGCCCGTATCCACGTCTTTCTGGCCTCCAGCGACCTGCATCTGGAGTACAAGCTGAAGATGAGCCGCCAGCAGGCGCTCGACCAGACGGCGGAATCGGTGCGCCTGGCCCGTTCTTTCGTGGACGATGTCGAGTTCTCGCCCGAGGACGCTACCCGCTCGGACCGAGATTTTCTGGTGGAGATGGTGCGCGTGGCCGTCGAAGCCGGCGCAACAACGATCAATATGCCCGACACCGTGGGTTACACCACCCCCGAGGAATACGGCCAGATGTTCCGCGAAGTGCGGGAGCGGGTTCCGGCCGTGGACGCCGAGGGCGTCATCCTCTCTTCGCACTGTCACGACGATCTGGGCCTGGCCGTGGCCAACTCCCTGGCCGCCATCCAGGCCGGCGCGCGCCAGGTGGAGTGCACCATTAACGGCATCGGCGAACGGGCCGGCAACGCCGCCCTGGAAGAGATTGCCGCAGCGCTTTATGTGCGCGGCGACCGCTACGGCGTCTCCAGCAGCATCAAGCTGGAGAATCTCTACCCCGCCAGCCAGGTGCTGGGCCAGATCATCACCTTCCGCCCCTCGCCCAACAAGGCCATTGTGGGCGACAACGCATTTGCGCACGAGTCGGGCATTCACCAGCACGGCATGTTGGCCAACCCGCTGTGCTACGAGATCATGACTCCAGCGCTGGTGGGAGTGGCCAAGACGCACCTGGTGCTGGGCAAGCACTCCGGCCGCGCGGCCCTGCGCCATCGCCTGGAACAGCTCGGATTCGAGCTGACTCGCGAGGAATTGCAGCAGACCTACTACCGTTTTGTCGCCCTGGCCGACCGCAAAAAGAACATCTACGACCAGGATCTGATCGGCATCGTACCCGACCAAATCCGGGAAAAACGCCGCGAACCTGTGGCGGAACTCGATTAAGACGCCGCCAAATGGTTTAGCCTATTAGGAACAGTACGGTTCGGCAGGCCAGACTGACAGGCCGGGGCTTCATCCCCGGCGCCAACGACAAGCAACGGTGAAGGGTACTGGCTTTGGCCCGTGCGTCGGATGCAGAAGTGTATTTGGGCTTCACGGTTGAGAAAAGAGCCTGTTGAAGCGATGTTTTGGAAGGGCGCGGCTTGAGTCGTGCCGCAAACGCAACAGGAACGAGCGGGGCTTTGGCCCCTGAGGGATGTTTCTACTCAACGTCACAAACTGACGACTGATCTCTGAACCCTGATCTCTGAAAAGGTAAGCATGAAACTGAAGATTCTAGTCACCGCCGGCGACGGCATCGGTCCCGAAGTCACCAACGAAGCCGTTGCGCTTCTGAAAGACATTGCCGAGATCGGCGGCCACACGTTTGAATTCGATTTCAAGCGCATCGGCGGCGTGGCCATTGTGCAGGACGGCACGCCTCTGCCCGCCGACACCCTGGCCGCGGCCCTCGCCTCGGACGCGGTTCTCCTCGGCGCGGTGGGCGGCAACGAGTTCAATTCCATGCCCACCGACAAGCGTCCCGAAGCTGGCCTGCTGGCCATTCGCGCGGCTCTGGGCGGCTTCGCCAATCTGCGCCCGGCATTTGCATTCAAAGAGCTGGCCGTGAACAGCCCGCTGCGCCCGGAGATCATCGACGGCGCGGACATTCTGTTTGTGCGCGAGCTTCTCGGCGGCCTCTACTTCGGCCAGCCCCGCGAGTGGAACAAGGAAGCCAACGAAGCCTGGAACACCATGCGCTACACCAAGGGCGAAGTGGCCCGCGTGGCCCGCATCGCCTTCCAGTTGGCGCAGAAGCGCCGCAAGAAGGTGACCAGCGTGGACAAGGCCAACGTGCTTGAGGTCTCGCAACTGTGGCGCGCTACGGTCACCGAAGTCGCCGCCGAGTTCCCCGATGTGGAGTTGGAACACCAGTACGTCGATGCCATGTCCATGCACTTGATGAATCGGCCGAAGACCTTCGATGTGGTGGTTACCGAAAATCTTTTTGGCGACATTCTCTCCGACGAGTCCGGCGTCATCACCGGCTCGCTGGGCATGTTGCCCTCGGCCACCATCGGCGGCAAGGTCAATCTCTACGAGCCGGTACACGGCTCCGCGCCCGACATCGCGGGCAAGGGCCTGGCCAATCCCATCGGCGCGATTATGACGGCCGCATTGATTCTGCGCCACTCCGCCGGCCTTGAAGCAGAAGCGGCTGCGATTGAAGCCTCGGTGCGCAAGGTGCTGGAGCAGGGCTTCCGCACGCCGGACCTGGCCCGCGACAACCCGCAAGGCCTGCCCGTGCTCTCGACCAAGGAGATGGGCGCGAAGATCCGGGAGACGGTAAAGCAGCTTCTAGCTGTTAGCTGCTAGCTTCTAGCCCGTCGGGCTTGGCCCGGCAGCATCGTCAACCGACAACGGGTTTCGGCAACAGAAGAGTTGAAGCATTCTCGATCGGCAGGGTCAAGCTAGCAGCTAGAAGCTAGTAGCTAGCAGCTAAAAGGGAGTCAAATGAACACCGAACCAAAGACATTATTCGAAAAGGTCTGGCAGCAGCATGTTGTGGTCGAGCCCGCGGGCGAGCCTACCGTGCTCTATATCGACCTGCAACTGGTGCATGAAGTGACTTCGCCGCAGGCGTTCGAAGGGCTGCGGCTGGCGGGGCGCACTGTGCGCCGTCCGGACCGCACCGTGGCCACGGTGGACCACAACATTCCAACCACCCTCGAGGGCCGACTCAACATCGTCGACCAGATCGCGGCCAAGCAGATCTCCACGCTGAACCAGAATTGCGCCGACTTCGGCATCGAGCTGTATGGCGTGGATTCGCCGGATCAAGGCGTGGTCCACATCATCGGGCCGGAGCTGGGGCTGACCAAGCCGGGCATGACGATTGTCTGCGGCGACTCGCACACGGCCACACACGGAGCCTTCGGCGCGCTGGCCTTCGGCATCGGCACCAGCGAAGTGGAGCACGTTCTGGCCACGCAGACGCTGCCGCAGTCCAAACCCAAGACCTTCCGCATTGTGGTCGAAGGCGAACTGCCCAAGGGCGTCACCGCCAAGGACATCATCTTGGCAATTATTGGCCAGATCGGCACCGACGGAGCCACCGGCTACGTTATCGAATACGCGGGCTCGGCCATTCGCGCGCTTTCCATGGAAGGCCGCATGACCGTCTGCAACATGAGCATCGAGGCGGGCGCGCGCGCCGGCATGATCGCTCCCGACGAGACCACCTTCGCCTACCTCAAGGGCCGCCGCTTCTCGCCGCAAGGCGCGGCATGGGACGCGGCAGTGGCCGAGTGGAGCAAGCTGCCCAGCGATCCCGGCGCGAAGTTCGATCGCGAGTTGGTCATCGACGCAGCCACGCTTGTGCCGTACGTCAGTTGGGGCACCAGCCCCGGCATGGTTGCGCCCATCACCTCCAAAGTGCCCGACCCCGCCGCGGTCTCAGGAGAGCGCGAGCGCAAGACCATGGAGAACGCGCTGGCCTATATGGATCTGAAGGCCGGCACGCCGCTGGCCGAGGTGAGTATCGACCGAGTTTTCATCGGCTCCTGCACCAACGGCCGCATTGAAGACATGCGCGCCGCGGCCCGCATCGCCCACGGGTACAAGGTGTCAACACACGTGGGAGCCATGGTGGTTCCCGGTTCGCAGGCCGTCAAGGCGCAGGCCGAGGCCGAGGGCCTGGACCGCATCTTCAAGGAAGCCGGCTTCGACTGGCGCGAGCCCGGCTGTTCGATGTGTCTGGCTATGAATCCCGACATTCTCTCGCCCGGCGAGCGTTGCGCTTCCACCAGCAACCGCAACTTCGAAGGCCGCCAGGGACGCGGCGGACGCACGCACCTCGTCTCGCCCGAGATGGCTGCGGCAGCCGCCATCGCCGGGCACTTTGTCGATATCCGCAATTGGGAGGTGAAGGCATAATGGAACCCTTTCGCACACTGACTTCATTGGCAGCACCTCTGGATCGCGCCAACGTCGATACCGACCAGATCATTCCCAAGCAGTTTTTGAAGCGCATCGAGCGCACCGGCTACGGCGACTTTCTTTTCTTCGACTGGCGCTTCAAGCCCTCCGGCGAATCGGACCCGGCCTTCGAGCTGAACGCCCCGCAATACAAGGGCGCGCAGATTCTCATCGCCGGCAAGAACTTCGCCTGCGGATCGAGCCGCGAGCACGCCGCCTGGGCGCTCAGTGATTACGGTTTCCGCGTGGTCATCGCGCCGACCTTCGCCGACATCTTCTTTTCCAACGCGGGCAAGAACGGCATTGTTTTGGCGCGGCTGACCGAGCAAGAAGTTGCCCAACTGCTGCACAATGCCAAGACGCTGCCCAGCTACCAGCTCACCGTCTCGCTCGAAGCGCAAACCGTGACGGATAGCCAAGGCTTCAAGGCCAGCTTCGAGGTTGACCCGTTCCGCAAGTTCTGCCTCATCGAGGGCCTGGACGACATCGGCCTCACCCTGCGTCACGCGGCAGCGCTCGACGCATTTGAAGCAAAGCACGATGAAGCGGGTTGGCTAAAGGCGAAGAACAGCTTCTAGCTCCTAGCCTCTAGCTTCTAGCTGGAGGCTTGGAACCAACGGCAAACAACTGAACGAAGAGCCGCCGCAGTTCGATGTGGCAATCCGGCGGCTCCTTCTAACAAGACCGAGAAGTTTGCACCTCCCGAAACAAGCTAGAGGCTAGTAGCTAGCAGCTAGAAGCTAAAAAGGAGTCCACCATGGGAACCATCGCAACTGCGCAAGCTGCCAACGCCCACCTCACCACACCGACCCGTCTGACCGGCGCGGAGATTGTATGGGCCACGCTGGTAGGCGAGGGCGTAACGGACGTCTTCGGCTATCCTGGCGGGGCGATTCTGCCGGTATACGACGCACTGCGCAAGTTTCCCATTCACCACACCCTGGTGCGCCACGAACAGGGTGCGGCGCACATGGCCGACGGCTATGCACGCGCCTCGGGCAAGGTGGGCGTGGCCATCGCCACCAGCGGCCCCGGCGCGACGAATCTCGTCACCGGCATCGCCACAGCCATGCTGGACTCGATTCCCATTGTCTGCATCACCGGCAACGTCTCCAGCAAGGTGCTGGGCACTGATGCCTTTCAGGAAGTGGACATCACCGGCATCACACTGCCCGTCACCAAGCACAACTTCCTCATCAACAAGACCGAGGATATTGCGCCGGCCATCCGCTACGCCTTCCAGATCGCCAAATCCGCACGGCCCGGCCCGGTGCTGGTGGACATCACCAAGGACGCGCAGCAAGGCACGGCTATCTTCGATTTTGCCGCAGCCAAGCCGCGTGCCGTTCGTCCGCATCCCATGCGCAAGATCGAGGAGTCCGGATTGGAGCAGGCCGCCAACCTCATCCGCAACTCGAAGCGCCCTGTCATCCTGGCCGGCCACGGCATCATCGAATCCGGCGCGATGGAGCAGGTCTGCACACTGGCCGAGCGTGCGCAGATTCCCGTGGCTCTCACCCTCCTCGGCCTGGGAGCGTTCCCTGCCTCGCATCCGCTCAACCTGGGCATGATGGGCATGCACGGCGAGTCGTGGGTCAACCACGCCATTCAAGATGCCGATCTGCTGATCGCCTGCGGCATGAGGTTCGATGATCGCGTCACTGGCACCACGGCCACCTACGCCACCAAGGCCAAAAAAATCCACATTGAAGTGGACCCCGCCGAGTTGAACAAGAACATCAAGGTCGATGTGCCGTTGGCCGGCGATCTCGTTGAAGTGCTGGAGGCCCTTTTGCCCCGCATTCCTGGCCGCGACGGCTCAGCCTGGCTCAAGAGCCTTGAGGCCATCAAGGGCGACTCCGCCGTGCGCGACATCAAGAACTTGCCCGACCTTGGCCATCTCTATGCCGCCCACGTCATCCACGACATATGGCGCATCACCGGCGGCAACGCCATCGTGGTCACCGACGTAGGCCAGCACCAGATGTGGGAGGCGCAGTACTACCACCACGAGAAGCCGCGCACACTCATCACTTCCGGCGGCTTGGGGACAATGGGTTTTGCTTTGCCCGCCGCCATCGGAGCAAAATTCGCTTGCCCGGAGAAGGAAGTCTGGGTGGTTGCCGGCGACGGCGGATTTCAGATGACTTCCGCCGAGCTCTCCACCATTGCGCAGGAAGGGATCAAGATCAACATCGCCATCATCAACAACGGCTACCTGGGCATGGTCCGTCAATGGCAGGAGTTTTTCTACGAGCGCAATTACGAAGCCACGCCGCTGATCAGTCCCGACTTTGTCAAACTGGCCGACGCGCACGGCCTCAAAGGCCGCGCCGTCCGCACCCGCGCCGAGGTAGCTACCGCTGTTGAAGAAGCGCGCTCCGCGCATGGCACGTTTCTGCTCAACTTCATGGTCGAAAAGGAAGAGTCCGTTTACCCGATGATTCCGGTCGGCTCCGCGTTGCACGAAATGATCCGCCGACCCGGCCAGGACCCGCTGATGGAATCGCCGGAAGACAAGTAAGAACAGAGAACAGAGATCAGAGATCAGAGAACAGAGAACAGAGATCAGAGATCAGAGAACAGTGGTCAGCTTATCGGAGGAGAAAGCAACTCCATGGCTCATTCGTTTCGGGATTTGGTCGTTTGGCAGAAGGCAATGCAACTTACGCTTGCTGTTTATCGGATAACGCAAGGCTTTCCGCGCGAAGAACTCTACGGTTTGGCAAGTCAGATGAGACGCTCGGCAGTTTCTGTGCCGAGCAACATTGCAGAAGGGCATGGGAGACTGAACACCGGCGAATTCCGGCAATTCCTTGGCATCGCCCGCGGTTCAAATTCCGAACTGCAAACGCAAATTGAAATCGCACGAGCACTTGAATTTGGGAATCCAACGCTGCTGAATGAAGCAGAGGGCTTGTCGCACGAAGTTGGAAAGATGCTTTACGCAACCCTGGAATCGCTGAAGAATCAAGGTGGCAAGAACTGATCCCTGTTCTCTGATCCCTGTTCTCTGACCCCTGTTCTCTGATCTCTGTTCTCTGGAAAGGCTTTTATGCTGCACACATTCGTCGCTTACGTTGAGGACTTGCCGGGCGTGCTCACGCGCGTGGCTTCGCTCTTCCGCCGCCTGAACATCAACATCATCTCGCTCACCGTGGGCCGCAGCGAGCGAGTTGGGCTTTCGCGCATGACCATGGTCGCCGAGGCCTCTGCCGAGGCTGGCCATCGCATCCGCGCCAGCCTCTTCAAGCTGGAGAATGTTGTCGACGTCGACGACATTGGTCAGACGCCCTCTGTTACCCGCGAGCTGGCGCTCATCAAGGTGGCCGCCACGCCCGTCAACCGCTCCCGCATCTTCGAACTGGTCGAGGTCTTCCGCGCGCGGATCGTGGACCTGGCGCCGGAGTCGCTGATGATCGAAATGACCGGCGTCGAAAGCAAGATTGAGGGCCTGATCCAGGTGCTCAATGAAGACGAGGACCGGGTGCTGGAGATTTGCCGCAGCGGCAAGCTGACCATGCGCCGCGGCCACCATACCAGCCGCGTCATGCGGGCTATGGGCGCCAACGGAGAAGAGTCCGCCGAGCAAGCCCAAGAAGCCATAGAGGACGCCGCGGCCATCCTGCCGAAATAGCCCAAAATGCTGGGTGGCCCACCATTGCCGCGGATCTGTTTTTTGCGGCTGACGTAGTGTCCCGGATGTTCTCAACCAGAATCAGGAAAGTGCAAAAGCAGAATCTTCGCTCACCACCCCCAAACTGAAGAACGTTTGGGGCCCCGTTCACTCAGAATGACAGTGGCAGTTAAGTAAGGAACACTGGGGACAGGACACTAGGGTGGGAGAGCACAATTCTCCACCGGCCCGTTTCAAAGAAACATTCAACCAAGAAAAGGAAGAACCGAAAAGATCATGGCCACGACTTATTACGATCACGATGCCGACCTCTCCCTCATCCAAGCCAAAAAGGTAGCCATCATCGGCTACGGCTCCCAGGGGCATGCCCATGCCCTCAACCTCAAGGATTCCGGCGTCCAGGTAAAAGTCGGCCTCGCGCCCAACTCCAAGTCCATCGCCAAGGCGCAGAAGGCCGGCCTGGAAGTGACCACGGTCGCCGAAGCCACCAAGTGGGCCGACGTGATCATGGTCCTGGTTCCCGATCAGACCGCAGCCAAGCTCTATGCCGACGAGATCGGCCCCAACCTCACCGCCGGCAAGCTGCTCATGTTCGCCCACGGCTTCAACATCCACTACAAGACCATCGTCCCCGCCGAAGGCGTCGATGTGGGCATGGCCGCGCCCAAGGCCCCCGGCCATCGCGTGCGCGAAGTCTTCACCGAGGGCGGCGGCGTCCCCGGACTGATCGCCGTCCACCAGGACGCCACCGGCAAGGCCCACGCCCTCTGCCTCAGCTACCTCAAGGGCATCGGCTGCACACGCGCCGGAGTGCTGGAGACCACGTTCAAGGAAGAGACCGAGACCGATCTCTTCGGCGAGCAGGCCGTGCTCTGCGGCGGCGTCAGCGCGCTCATCAAGGCGGGCTTCGAGACCCTGGTCGAGGCCGGCTACCAGCCGGAGAGCGCCTACTTCGAGTGCCTGCACGAGCTCAAGCTGATCGTCGATCTCATCTATCGCGGCGGCCTGGCTTATATGCGCTACTCCATCTGCGACACCGCCGAGTGGGGCGACTACGTCAGCGGCCCGCGCGTCATCAACGACGAGAGCCGCAAGGCCATGAAGGCCGATCCTGACCGAAATCCAGGACGGGGAGCTTTGCCAAGCGCTTCCTCGCCGACCAGAACTCCGGCCGCAAGGAGTTCCTGGCCTTCCGCGAAGCCGAAGCCAAGCACCCGGTCGAAGTCGTCGGCAAGACAACTGCGCGCGGCGATGCCCTTCCTCGATCCGGTTACGGTGGAAGAAGTCGCCAAGAACCGGTAGAAAAACAGACTCCAGCTAATAGCTTTTAGCCATTAGCTGGAGGCGCACTTACAGCGAGTTTCCCGCAAATAGTTGTCATCCTGAGCGGAGCGCAGCGGAGTCGAAGGACCTGCGGTTGCTCTTCCCGACGAGCTGCGGCATGTCCCTTCACTCCCACCATTTGTCCTTCGCAAAGTCCGGTTCATCGCTATTGTGCGCTGGAAATCTCTCTTTGAGAGTTTCTCTATATTCTTCTACCCAAGGCTGGGTTCTTTCGAGGAGATCGAACGATACCTCAGAGTCCAACCCCTGAAAGAACTTCCACTTCTCTGGATCGCTCTCTTCCTCAATCTTCTGCTTTGCATATCCTGTGACTATCTTGTCGCCAAAAATAATCTTGGCAATTCTCTTGGAAACAAGCTGGGCCTCAAATTCGCTGGGAAAACGCCAGGGAGCCAGCGGCTCACCAGAATAGACCTGCTTGCACAGGCCTTCCGCCCGCCAAACTTTATAATTCGACCCGTATTGCCTAAAGTGCTGTAACTCATGAGCAAAGGTTATCACCGCACCGATCTTAGAATCGCAAGTCCGGCGGCGAATATAGATCACGGCATCGCACTTCCAATCGCAACCTAACCCCTCGCTCACCCAAACATGATTCAAAATGTCTTGCGGCCAACGCAGACCCTGCGTTCCGAACTGGCGCACAGGAGAAAAGAAGCCACAAAAACTCTCACCAAAATAATCGGTAAACTCTGTGCGCTCCTCATCATCGAAGATGCAACTGAGGGAACGCAGCGGAAGTTGATAACTTTCGAGAACACTTTGACATAGCGACTCTAACGCAGGTTTCTTGGCGCCATCTCGAAAAACCAGTTCATTCAACTTCTGTTCCATTTGCATTTCTTGTGGCCTCGTTATGAATCGTTCGCAGCTCCCGAAAGACCTCAGCGGCAGGAATGCTCGGCCTTGGATCGGCGAGTGATTCCTCGGCCTCTCGCGTCAGCCACTCGTTCAGTTCTTCCTCATTGAGATTTGTAGGAATCGCATCCAGTCCACAACCCATGCGCGCCTCCGTGTCCATCATCTTACCCCAAATGGAAGCCGAGCTAGCCCGTTCTCCTCAAAAGGCGCGTCAACGAATTTGTAGCGCTGGCCTCCTGGCCGGCTGTGCCGTGGACCTCCCGGTCCACGCCTGACACCGTTTGCTCCGTCGCGTATGTGCAAACGGTATAGATGAACGAGGCATCGCTCTGGCGGCGAGGACGCCGCCAGCACAGCCGACCAGGAGGTCGGCGCTACAAAGCATCTTTCTGGCCGCGAGATATGCAAGTAGGCACACTTACCGCGAGTTCTCCGCCGCGCGCAGCGCCAGCCCGTGGGCCACGGAGGTGAACTCGTTTCCGCCGCGCAGGCGTTCCTCGCCAAAGCGGCTGGCGAAGATGCGGCGCACGGCGGGCACAAACGAGCTTCCCCCGGTGAGAAAGACGCGATCCACATTGCGCGCATCCACGCCCGCAGTCTTCAGCAGCCCGTCGATGCAAGTCTCGATGGAGCGCAACTCGTCCGCAATCCATCCTTCAAATGCCGCGCGCGTCACGGGGATTTCGAGATCCATGCAGTAGGTGCGAAAGCGGAAGACCGCGCTCGGGCTGCGCGACAGCTCGAACTTCACCTGCTGCACCGCCTGGTGGAGCTGGTAGCCCAGATCCTCGTCCACGATGGAGATGAGCGCCTCGATCTTCTCCGGCTCAAGGGCGCGCAGGCGTGCGCTTTTCAGAATCTCGCGCACGTTGTTGGTGCGCAGAAACGAGAGGTAGTGCCAGCGCTCCAGGTTGGAGTAAATCCAGGCGGGAACGGCGGGCAGCAGCTTGTTCAGCGAGCGCGCCTCGGAGTCCGACCCCAGCGCCGGGGAGACCAGCTTGCGCACCAGGCGCGCATCGAAGCTGTCGCCGGCCAGCCCCACGCCGCCGTATCCCAGCAGATCCTTGGCGGTTCGCCCGCGCCGCCGCACCTCTGGCCCCACACGCAGCAGGGAGAAGTCGCTGGTGCCGCCGCCGAAGTCGCCAATCAGGATCAACTCGTCGTGGTCGAGCGTGGACTCGTAGGCGTAGGCGGCCGCTACCGGCTCCATCTCGAAGTCCACATGCTCAAAGCCGGCCAGCGCGAAGGCCTCGCGCAGCCGGGCCACGGCAAAGTCGTCGTCCTCGGCTGTCTCCGCGCCCACAAAGCGCACCGGCCGGCCGACCATGGCAGTCCGAATCGGCCTGTTGAATTGCCGCTCCGCCTGTTTGCGCAGATCGCCGATCATACGCGAGATCAGCTCCTCCAGCTTGTGGCGGCGACCGAAGACCTCGGTCCCGGTGAGCATGCGGCTGGATAAATGCGACTTGAGCGACTGAACGAGGCGGCCCTTTTCGTCTGCCTCAAGATAGCGTTCGATGGCGCTGGGGCCGGTCAGCGCGTGCGTGCGCTTGGGCCCGGCCGCCGATTCAATCTGTTCAAAGTAGAGGATGGAGCGAAAAGAGAAGGTCTGCGCTCCCAGAGACGAGAATGAGGCAAAATTCACCTCGCCACCCGCTGTGGCCAGCGCCACTGAGCTGTTGGTGGTCCCAAAATCGATTCCGAAGGAATCTCGCTGTTTGCCCATCGCCGCCCCTGTTTTGAAGCTGCGGATCGATCACAGCCAAGACTCTGTATTCGATTTTAGCTGTGCGGCGGGAGTGCTAAGCTGGCCGGTTTCCCACCCTTGCCGCAAACCTCGCGATAGGGATGGGAAACCCGCAGTTCAGACGCGCGGCGACAGAGAAAAAACTACTTCCGGTCCAGGCGGAAGGCCGCGGCTTGAAAATCTCCGCGGAACTCCTGATCCATCTCCAGCCCATGGTTCATCCACCATGCGCCGCTGGCCACGGCCGGCGTACCAGGCCGCGCCTTGCCTTCGATGGAGCCGATCGCGTACTGCGCCGCCGGGTCCAGCCCTTTCAGCTTGAGCGTCGGGAACAGGCGCCCCTTCTGCGTGGAGTGAATGAAGGCGAAGACCACCGACTGGCTCTTGTCCGCCTTGACGGTCTGGGTGGCCGAAAACTCGCTGCCGTCGCGAGGCGAAATCAGCCGGTACAGGTCGCCCTGCACAATGGTCGGCTGCACCTGGTGGTAGGCCGCAATCAGCCGCTTGGCGGTGGCCATCTCTTCGTCGCCCCACTTGGAGATGTTGGCGCCGATGCCCAGCGAACCCTGCATCGAGCTCAGCAACCGGTATTGGAGCGATGTGGTGCGGTGGTTCAGCCAGTGCGGCGAGTCGGTCACCCAGGCCATCATCACCTGCGGCGTATAGGCGTAGCTGAATCCGTCCTGCATCGCCAGCCGGTCAAAGGGATCGGTATTGTCCGAGGGCCAGACCTCGTCGGTATAGCGCAGGATGCCCAGATCCACGCGCCCGCCGCCGCCGGAGCAGGACTCGATCTCAACATTCGGATGCCGTTTGCGCAGTTCGGCCAGAATTGCGTAGAGGTTGCGCGTGAAGTCGACATAGACCTTCTTCTGCTCGGCTGGCGGGAGCTGATCCCATCCCGGCTCACTCCAGTTGCGGTTGTAATCCCACTTCAGAAAGGCGATGTCGTTCTCGTCCAGCAGCTTGTCCAGGAAGCCGAGGACGTAGTCGTGCACCTCGGGCCGGGCCAGGTTCAACACCAGTTGCGTGCGCTGCTCGGTCCGCGGCCGGTCGGGGAAGTTCAGCACCCACTCGGGATGCTTGCGGTAGAGGTCCGAATCCGGATTCACCATCTCCGGCTCGACCCACAGCCCGAAGTCCATGCCCAGCGCGTGCACCTTGTCAATGAGCGGCTTGAGCCCGTGCGGGAACTTCTCTGGGTTCACATACCAGTCGCCCAGACCGGCGTGGTCGGTCTTGCGCTGGCCGAACCAGCCATCGTCCATCACAAAGCGGTCGATGCCTAGCGCGGCCGCCTTCTCGGCCATCGCAATCTGCCCGGCCTCGCTGACGTTCATTTCCGTCGCTTCCCAGGAGTTGTAGATCACCGGGCGCGGCTTGGGCGCAGCCAGCGTAGCTGTCGCGGCCGTCCGCGGCAGCACATGGGCAATCTCATAGCGGTGCAGCAGCCGCGAAGCGCCGCCCAGGCCGTTGTTCGCATAACCGCCATAGAAGACCGGCGTCTCCAGCGTTTGGCCGGGGTGCAGAACGTAGCCGAAGTCGAAGGGATTGAAGCCTCCAGTCACCCGTACTGCGTCCAACTGGTCCTGTTCGACGGTCATGCGCCAGGAGCCGCTCCAGGCCAGCGCGCCGAACCAAACTTCTCCGTGATTCTCGTTCGATTCGCCGGCCTGCAGCGCAAACCACGGATTGGCCTGGTGGCCGGTCGAGCCGCGCCGGCTCTCGATCACCCGAGCGCCGGGATGCACTGTCTCTTGCGTCAGATTCCATTCGCCGGCCCAGCGGCCGGTCAGGTAATTCAAGGTGTAGTGGCCCTGCGGCAGCGCCCAGGCGGCGGCGGCCACCTGTTCCAAGGTCACCGGCTGGGCCTCGCTATTCTGGATGGTCGCCGATCGCGCCAGTATCCCGCTCTCCGCGTCCATCGAGTAGTGCAAGGTCACGGTGATCTTGCGCTTGATGTCCTTCAGAAGCACGTCGAAGCCGTCCGCGCGCACCGTGTGGCTCACGTAATGCAGCACCAAATCGCGGTTGCCATCAGCGAAAGTCACCTTCAGCGCCGGCTCGTTGTAGAGTCCTGCCCCCCATCCGGCATACTCTTGCGGGGTATTGGTATAGGAGTTGTCGAACGAGGCCCACTCCGGCATCGGCGCGGCCTGCGCGAAGGCATCCGTGGCGCCCAGCCTGCCGCCCCAATAGAGCTGTTGCAACTCCCCGCGCGGGTTCACGCCGAAGACATAAGAAGCGCTGCCGCCATCCATGCGAAACACCTTGGCAGCGGGATCGAAGCTGACCTGAGAAGGTTTGGATTGCGCCAACAGAGTTGCTGCCAGAAGCAGGGATACGGCTGAAAAGGTTTTCAACATCGTGGGTTCCTTCGTGACTTTCTAAATCGCCTCATCATACCACCCCTTCTTCTCTCCCTACCGAAGTCAGATTCCCCCGGCCCGCGGCAAGAGATCCGGGCGGATTCTTGCCTCCGCTTCGCACACTCAGCGCAAGGCAAGAAGGCGGTACTGGGCTCCCAGGCAAAGCCATCCCAAACCCCGTTCCAGCGGGCGAAGGTAGGCCAGCGCCCTCGGGAAGAACAGCCGGTAGCCGATGCTCACCTTCCGCCAGCCTGCCTCCTGGCAGCATCGGCGCAGGGCCCAGGGCCAAATCATCTCCGCATTTTCGTCCAGTGCGCAGGTATTGAAGGCGCGCACGGTGAGCGGGTTGAAGGGATTGTGCTCATAGATCGCCAGCACGCCCCCCGGCCTGGCAATGCGCAACAGCTCGCTCATCCAATGCCGGTGCTCTGACGCGGAAATGTGATGGAAGACGCAAGCTGAAAACACAATATCCTGGCTGGCGTCTTCCAGAGGAATCCGGTCCGCCTCGATCAACAGGTGGGTCTCCTTGCCCGGAAACCGGTCCTGCGCTCGTGCGATGCTCTGCTCCGAGACATCCAGGCAACTGAGCGCCGCGCCGGGAAAGTACTTGCGGAAGGGCGCAATCGAATTCCCAATGCCGCTGCCGAAGTCGGCGATGCGCGCAAAGCCCCCCTGCGCAGCGGAGATGTACCGTGCCAGGTCAGCGACTTTGTATTCCGCAAAATACTCGGGAGACTCGCCGGTGATTTCTATGTTCTTCTTGTGTTCCTCATAATAGGTCTCCGCCAGATCGTCGAACTCCGCCTTAGCCACGGATCAACTCCTCTTCGTCTTTTACCCCACCGCAGACGGGGCAGACCGGCCCATCTTCCGGGTCATGTCTTCCCCGCGACACGGAGCGAACAATAAACAGCGGTCTGCCTTTGCCTTGAATATAGGAGCGCCCCACATATTCCCCGATAAGCCCCAGGGCAAACAGGTTGATCGCCGAAAAGGTCAGTTGCACGCACATGATGCTGGCCCATCCCGGAACAACGGGAAGAAACATGAACGCATAGAGCGTCCAGGTCAGCACGCACGCCGCCGCCACGCTGGCCGCCGCGCTCAAATAGAACATGAACCGGAGCGGCGCCGAGGCAAAGCCCGTCACGGCGTCGATGGCCAGGCCAATCATGTTTCCAATGCCGTATTTCGTCTCTCCTGCAAATCGTGAATCGCGGTGATACTCCACCGCCACCTGCTCAAAACCCACCCAGGCCACCATGCCCCGCAGAAAGCGGTGCGGCTCAGGCATCTGCCGCAGCACGTCGGCCACCTGCCTGCTGATCAAGCGGAAATCGCCCGTATCGAGAGGCACATCGGTCTTCGACAGGACGCGAAGAAACCTGTAGAAGAAGCCTGCGCTCAGCCGCTTGAACCGGCTCTCTCCAGCGCGCGAGATGCGTTTCGCATATGCAACATCCGCTCCCGCATCCATGGCATCCATCAGCTTGGGAAGCAACTCCGGAGGGTCCTGCAGGTCGGCGTCGATCAGCAGCACTCTCTCGCCGTTGGCCACCTCGAGCCCGGCCGAAAGAGCCAGTTGATGCCCATGATTCCTGGAGAGATCCACCACGACGACACTCTCGTCGAGGGCTTGTATTTCGGCCAGCGCCACCGCCGTCCGATCCGAGGAGCCGTCGTTGATGAACACCATCTCTGAATTTTCGTCCAGATTGTCAAGGACACACCTCATGCGGCGGTAAAACTCGTGGATGCATGCCTCTTCATTGTGACAAGGGACGATGACACTCACAGATACAGGCTGGCTTGGCCGGTTGCACTTCATGCAGCCCTTGGCTCGTTCCTTGGTCACAGCTACTCTCCTCGCCTCTCCGGCGCCTGTCGTATCACGCAACAATCCGCCCCAAAAGGAACCTCTTCGTCCAATCGGGAGACTTCCGCGCAACCTGAAGCGCATCTGGTTTTGCAACGATGAGCGTTTCGCACCCGGTGCGCGCAATCCCGGGCCCCAGTGGTCTGGCGCTGAAGGGCCGCCTGCAACTGCCCGGATGTCTCACTCCCGCCCCGGACCGCATGCGCTGGGGCTCGTCTGGGTGGCAAAGAGAAAATGCATTCACCGCAGTTGAAAAATGCGGTTATGAAAAATATTGTACTATCAACTTCGCTTCACGCAGCGGACCGATCTTGCCCTATGGCTCCCCTATAATTTATCAATGACGACATCTGAAGACCCCACCTTGAAAGGGGAGCAGAAAAGCTCATCCCGCTGGATGCTTCCTGTCACCATCCTTGTGGCTTTTTGCATCCGCATGGTGGTGGTCTGCTTCACCTACCGCGATCTGCCCGACGCCGATAAGTTCTACGAGCAGTTTGGCTGGGAGATGGGCTGGATCGCCCGCGCTTTGGCCAGCGGCCATGGTTACAGTTCACCCTATTTCCCCTGGAGCGGCCCCACCGCCCTCCAGCCTCCGCTGTATCCCTTTCTCCTTTCAGGAGTTTTCCGCCTCTTTGGCATTTACACCCTCACCTCGGGATTTATCATCCTCTCTCTCAATAGCCTGTTCAGCGCACTCACCTGCATTCCCGTCCATTTCAGCGCCAAGTACTCTCTGGGCGCGCGCGGCGCCAAGGTGGCCGCCTGGACCTGGGCGCTGTATCCCTTTGCCATTTACTTCTCTGCCGGCCGGGTGTGGGAGTATGCGCTGACCGGTTTGCTCTTCACCACCTGCTTCTGCATCGCGCTGCGCATTCACCGCGCCGGGAGCGTCTTTGCCTGGATGGGCTGGGGCGCGCTCTACGGCGTCACCGCGCTCTCTAACCCTTCGGTCCTTTCCACACTTCCGTTTCTCTGGGCCCTGGCGCTCTACAAGGTCCACAAGTCCGGCGGCCGCTGGTTCCTCAAGGGCGTTCTCACAGCCGTGGCCACCATTGCCGTCCTCACACCCTGGACCGTGCGCAACTACCGCGCCCTGGGGGTCCTATGCCCGGTCCGCGACAACTTCTGGCTTGAGATCTACAACGACAACTTCGGCAATGCCTACCTGGACCGCACCTCCCCGCCCACCGCGGACAACCGCCCCTATCCGGCCAGCAGCCCGGCAGAGATGCGCAAATTCCTCGCCATGGGCGAACCGGCCTATCTCGCGGAACGGCACGCCCTCTCCGTCTACGACTTCCACCACCAGCCGCGCTATCCCTTCCTGATCTACAAGACTATGCGCCGCGTCGTGTATTACTGGACCGGTTTTTGGAGCTTCTCGGCAGAAGAGTTGCACGACCAGCCCTTTGAGCCGGCAACGGTCTTCTACATCGGTTGCGTCACGCTCCTCATGCTGCGCGGCATCCGCCGCTTCTGGCACCACAATCGACCCGCCGTGCTGCCCTATCTGGCCTTCATCGGCGCCTTTCCCATCACCTATTACTTAACCCACCCGCTCATGGATTACCGCCATCCCATTGAACCGGCTATCCTCATCCTCGCGGTCGCCGGGGCCGTCCCCTGGAAACGCATGAAAGAAGGCGATTCCAAGAAGTGGATTGGAGCCGAACGCGCCGGGTAATTGACTCCGGGGCCGCACTGCGGCCCCCACCCCGGTTATCCTGTCATTGCCCACGGAGGCCACCCGATGCTGTCCGCAGCCGCCACTCCGCCAGCCAGCCCCACGCCCATTGAAGAAATCGCGGCGGCCCTCGACCACATCGGACCTCTGCATGGTCTGCCGATCGAAGAACGCCTCTGGCTGGCGCGGCATGGCCAGGAGATCGTCGCCCCGGCTGGCGAGGTCCTCTTTGAAGAAGGCTCCCCCGCCGAGCGCATGATCCTCATCCTCAAGGGCGAAATCCATGTGCGCCGTCAGCGCGGGGGGCCCATGGCGCTCTTCATTGGCCGCGCCGGCCAAATGACCGGTCTGCTGCCCTTCTCCCGCATGAAGGGCTACGGCGGCCAGGGATTCGCCATCACCCCGGTCTGGGCGTTGCTGATTCACAAGTCCCTGTTCCCTGAGATGCTCCAGGCCATCCCTTCCATGGGCCAGCGCGTGGTCTCCACCCTGCTTGACCGGGTGCGCGAAGTCACTCGCATCGAGCAGCAGGCCGAGAAGCTCACCGCTCTGGGCAAGCTGGCCGGCAATCTGGCTCACGAGATGAACAATCCGGCCTCCGCTGCCCAGCGCGCCGCATCCAGCCTGGTTGCGGAACTCCGCGCCAATCGCCAGAACCGCTTCAAGCTGGTCAACCTCTGCCTCAGCGAAGAGCAGGTGCGTGCCGTCGAGGCCTGGGAGCAGGGTATCCTCAGCCGTCCAGAGACCCTCCAATCGCCCGATGCCGCCGCCTACATTGCCCGCGAAGATGACCTCCGCGCATGGCTGGTCTCGCTCTCCTGCGGCGAAGTCTGGGATGTTGCCCCGCAACTGGCCGAGCAGGGAGTCACGCTGGCCGACCTGGACGAGTTGCGCAAGGTCCTCGGTCCCAGCGAAACCTGCGTCTCTCTTCAATTCTTCGCCCGGTACCTGCGCTCCTCGCGGTCCGTAGAAACGCTGCTCAACTCCACCGCCCGCATCTTCGACCTCATCAGCGCCATCAAGGCCTATTCCTTCATGGACCGTGCTCCCATCCTGGAAGTCGACGTCCCGGCCGGGCTGGACGCCACGGTGCAGATGCTCCAGTCCCGCATGGCCAACCTGGAGATCGAGCGCGACTACGAGCCCAACCTGCCCCACATCAGCGCCTATGGGAGCGAACTGAACCAGGTATGGACCGCTCTGATCGAAAACGCCCTCGACGCCCTGGGCAATCAAGGACGCCTGCGGCTGGCCTGCCGCCTGGAAGGAGAGATGCTCCTGGTAGAGATTTGGGACTCGGGGCCAGGGATTCCGCCGGAGTTGCAGGACCGCGTCTTCGAGCCCTTCTTCACCACCAAGGCGCCCGGCCACGGCCTGGGGGTGGGCCTGGACAATGCCATGCGCATCGTCCGCAAGCACCGCGGCCACCTCAGCGTACGTTCCGAACCGGGCTCAACCTGCTTCCGGGTGCGCATCCCGCTCCAGCAATTGCAAGCTTACTGAGCGGCAACAGCGGGAAAGTGAGTTTTGAAAGGCTACACGCCCTTCGCCGAAATAACCCGGTTCTTCGCAGCCGAACTACTTCTCGATCTCCACGCCGCGCCAGAAGGCGACATACCCCTTGATGTTGCGCGCTGCCGGCTTGGGGTCCGGGTAATACCAGGCAGCGTCGGGATTGTCCTGCGCCCCCATCACCAGGGTCATATAGCGCGCCTGCCCCTTCCAGGGACAGGTGGAGGTGGTGCTGCTGGGGCGAAAATACTCCCGCTTGAGGCTGTCCTCAGGGAAATACACATTTCCCTCGACCGTCTCCGTCTTGTCGCTTTCGGCAATCACTTTGCCGTTCCAAACTGCTCGTGCCATGGCTTTTCCGGTCAAATCCGCTTCGAATCTCTCCCCTTCGGCCCCAGGGCGGGGCCGACCGGGATAACGGATACGACACTACCAGAGAATTGCCGCAAAGGCGAGTCCCAGTTGGGCTAGGAATGGAGAACGGCTTTACTTTGCGGCGGCGATGGAATCGACATGGACGCTCTTCTTTGCTTCGTCGGCGGTGGCCCTGATGGTCACGTGGTCGCCGTAGAAGCCCTTCACCGCATCCGGGTTATCGATCGTCCAGACGGCTTTCTTGGCCTCGTCCACGAACACCGGAGCCATCCCGCCCTCAATGCATTTCTTTACGCAGGCCGCGCCTGAGCCGGCGTGCTTGGCGCCGCACATCGAATCCGAAATCCAGCCGTTGAGCTGAGAAGAGCCAGCCGCGTGGGCCGCGAGAACTGAAAGGGCAGCGAGAGCCATCAAAAGACAGAACGCACGCTTCATCGGAACCTCCGGGGGATTGGGAGTCTCGAACTGCAACCATGATGCACCCGGAGAGGAAAACCGGCAAGCATTCTTTGCTTTTGCTCCCGGCGGATCAACACACCAATCGTGTCCTAAGTCCAAAGTTCGCTATACAAATATCTTGCCATTCTGAGTGAATGGGGCCCCGAAAGTATCTCAGTTCGGGGGTGGTGAGCGAGGAATCTGCTTTTCTCTCGCCCTGATTTCCGATGCGAATTTCAAACTCAGGTGCCGGGCCATTCTTGCTTTTGCCATAGACTTCTGTGCCTCATCCATTCCGCGTTTCCCTGCGGAATGGATGGGAGAGCACAAGGCATTCAATTTGCGTCGGATCGGGCTACACGTTCGGCGGGTAAGAATACTGCCCGTGTGCTTCCTGCCGGGCGGGCAGACTGCTCCGCCGGGCCTCAACATTCTTCAGCACCGCTTCATACCGCTGGGAGGCGGCGGAAAAACGGTTGACCAACTCAGCCGTCTTGATCAGGAATCCTGGGTTTTTGGCCCGGATTCCTTCCAGGATAGGTGCGAACTTGGCCAGCAGAAAGAATCCTTCCGCATTGCAGTCCACAAACAGCTCCGCGGAAACGGCCCCATGCAGCACCATGGCCGCCGCCATCTCCCAATACGTGAGCACCTGCCGCAGCCAAGCGTTGTGCGGATCGGCGGGGTTCGAGGCCACGGCAAAAAACTCGTCCGCGGTGGCCGGCCAGAAGTCGCCTGTGATCCAGGCGCGCGCCTGGCGCATCACCGCTTCGGTGCGCAATTCATAGAGTCTAAGAATGATCTCGGCATCGGCCGGGGTCGCAAGCATTCGTTCCATCTGGGTTATCTCCGCTGCCTCATACTAACGGATTGAGCCGATGGAGTGCTGTGCAGCGGGACTCGGACTAAGCCGCATCCGCCTTTGCCGGCTTCTTGGGCGACCGCTTCTCGCCCGCCGCCAGCTCCTCGTCCGTGTAGTACCGGCCGGAACCATCCAACACGCCCGAGGCCAGCCGGCGGTGAACTTCGGCCACGCCGCAGTCCACCGCTTCGAATATCTCCTGAACCGTCATTTCGCCAATGGACTGCATTACGCCGGCTGCAACGCCTTCTTCGCGGCCTTTTTGGCGGGAGCTTTCGGTGCACTCTCGGCGGCAGCCTTCTCCACCACCGGCCCGTGGGTCTCCGCTGTCGGCAGGGGCGGCGCATCGCCGATGCGCTTCGAGTAGCTGCACACCACCGGACCCTCCGCCACCGCGGCAACGCCCTTCTTGGCGCGCTTCTTCGGCGTAGCTTCTTCCTCCGCGCCCTTCTTCTTGTTCGGGCACTCCAGGAAGATCCCCGAGCGCAGCACCTTCTCTACCAAGTAGGGGCTCCCGCACTCCGGGCACTTCTTGGCCACCGGCTTGTTATTCGACGTAAAGTCGCATTTGGGATAGTTGGTGCAGCCCCAAAAGAGGTTGCCGCGCCGCGCTTTGCGCTCGGCAATGTCGCCCACACCGCACTTGGGGCACTTCATCCCCTCAATCAGGTTCTGCTTCACGTACTTGCACTTGGGATACCCCGAGCAGGAAACAAACTCCCCGTAAGCCCCCTGGCGCAGCACCAGCGGCTTGGAACAGAGCGGGCAGTCCTCGCCCGTCGGCTGCGCCGCATTCTGCTTCTGCTGCAGCTTCTGGCTGAGCTTGCGGATCGTCTTGCACGGCGGATCGTCGCTGTACCCAGGGCACGCCATGTACGGCCCGAAGATTCCGCGCCGCAGCACCATCACCCGCCCGCAGTTGTCGCAGTACTCCTCTTGCTCGCCCGCGTCCTGCCCTTCCTGCGTATTCAGGTCCGGCTTGGCTGCGTGGTTCTCCTTGGTGAACGTGCAACTGTTCTTGTCCTTCTTGTTGTAGGCCGAGCAGGCAAAGAACGTGCCGAACTTGCCCCACTTCAGCAGCAGCGGAGACCCGCAGACGTCGCACTTCTCGCCCGTCACCACCTCCATCCGCTTGATGTTCTCCATGTTCTTGCTGGCGTCCTTCAGCTCTTCTTCAAAGTAGCCGTAGAAGCCCTTCAGCAGGTCGGTCCACTTCTCCTTGCCCTCTTCGATGTCGTCCAGCTCTTCTTCCAGCTTGGCGGTGTATGCAGTGTCGAAGATATACGGAAAGTTTTTGACCAGCAGGTCGCAGACCACCACGCCAATCTCAGTCGGATAGAAGCGACCGCTGTTCTTGGTCACGTATTCGCGGTCCTGGATGGTATTGATGATCGAGGCATAGGTAGACGGGCGCCCGATGCCGCGCTCTTCCAGAATCTTGACCAGTGAAGCTTCGTTATAACGCGGTGGCGGCTGGGTAAAGCTCTGCTTGTTCTCCAGCTTTTCCAGTTCCAGGGCCTTTACGTTGTCCAGATTCGGCAGCTTGGTTTGGGACTCGTCGTCCTCGTCCTTCTTTTCTTCAGTAACCTCGTAGACCTTCAGAAATCCGTCAAAGCGGAGCACGGAACCGCTGGCCCTGAAGTCGTAGGTCTTGCCCGTCCTGGACGAGACTGCGGCAATTTTCGCCGTCGTCAGATCGGAGATGGCCGGCGTCATTTGCGAGGCCATGAACCGCTGCCAGATCAGCCGGTAGAGCTTGAGCTGCTCCTCCGTCAGATAGCGGGCAATTGACTCCGGCGTGCGCGTCGCATCCGTCGGCCGAATGGCTTCGTGCGCATCCTGGGCAGCCTTCTTGCCTTTGTAGACATTGGGTTCCTTGGGCAGATACTTGGCTCCCAGTTGCTTGCCGATCCACGCCCGCGCCGCTTGAATGGCCTCAGGTGCGATGCGTGGCGAATCGGTACGCATGTAGGTGATCAGGCCCGTTGTGCCCTCCGTGCCCAGATCCACGCCTTCATAGAGCCGCTGGGCCACGCCCATGGTGCGGCGTACATTGAAGCCCAGCCGGCTCGATGCATCGCGCTGCAACTGGCTGGTAATAAACGGAGGCAGCGGCCTGCGCTGCTGCTCGCGGGACTGCACCGACACCAGCGACCACTTGGCCTTCTCCAGCGCAGCGGTCACCTCCTTCATCGACTTCTCGTCCGGCAGCGCGTTGGCGATGAACTGCGCCTTGCCCTCTTTGTCCTGCCCGTTCGCCACGCGAACCGGCTCACCGTCGATGCCCACAAAACGGGCCTTGAAGCTCTTGTCCGCCTGCTTTTCAGGGTGCAGTTGCGCGTCCAGCGTCCAGTATTCCAGCGGCTGGAAGGCGCCAATCTCCCGTTCCCGCTCCACGATCAGCCGCACCGCCACCGTCTGCACGCGGCCCGCCGACAAACCGCGGCGCACCTTGTCCCACAGCAAGGGTGAAATCTGGTAGCCCACCAGCCGGTCCAGAATGCGGCGCGTCTGCTGCGCGTCCACCAGATCCTGATCCACGTCGCGGGCATGCTTGAATGCTTCCTTGACGGCCTTCTCGGTGATCTCGTTGAAGGTCACCCGCTTGATCTTCTTCCGCTCCTTGGCCGTGGTCCCCAACTGGATCGCCAAATGGTAGGCAATCGCCTCGCCTTCGCGGTCAGGATCGGGCGCCAGGAAGATTTCGTCGGCCTTGGCGGCCAGCTTCTTCAGCTGGTCTACGACCTTTTCCTTGCCCGGCGAGACGATCAGCTCGGGCACAAAGGTCCGCTTCTTTAGTTCCACGCCAATGTCGTTCTTGGGCAAGTCCATGATGTGCCCAACCGAGGCCCGCACATCGAAGCCTTTGCCAAGATACTTCTCGATCGTCTTCGCCTTGGCGGGGGATTCGACGATTACCAGTGATTTGTTCATTTCCATCCTTAATACTTCATCCAACTCTACCCTGTCTGGCCGGTTGGACTCGAAAATGGGGCAGTCCGTCACGCGCTGAGAGAGTAAATTCCGCCCTCGCACCGGGCAGCTCTCCCCCTCTGGGAAAAACCACCCGCAAAAGTTGGACGCTACCACGAAACACCCTTCGATTTCCACTCGCTGGCCGCTTTTTTCCCTTTGCCGTCCTATTTTCGAGCGTGCAATGCCCCGCGCGATGCTCAATTCCACACGCGCTGGGCCTGCAAATCCAGATCGACTGAAAACTTCGGGAAGAGGCCGGAAGGTCCAGAGCCCCCCACGGACGCGCGCTCAATGGCTGATGATGCGATACGACTGGGCGCTGAGAAAAAAACTGCTCTTCCCCGGCAGAATGCTCATGTTCGACCAAACCACGCCAACCCCCACCAGATCTCCGACAAAATTACCGCCGCCCGAGCCGCCGTTTCGATCACCGTACGCCAGAATTACGTACGGCGCCTGCGACCCCGCCAATTTAAGGTTGCCGGTCACAATGCTGTTAATCTGCGCCTGGGTGACAGGGTTTCCGCTGCTGTTGCTGTGCAGGCTTGCATACCGCGCGCCGGCCCGCACGGCCGCAACCGCACTGCAATAGTTGTAGAGGGTGAGCGACATCTGCATCAACCCCACCAGCAGTACGAGGAAGATCGGCAGAACAAGGGCCATCTCCACAAGGGAGCTTCCCTGCTCGTCCCTCAAACTCCTCATGTGCCGCCTTTTCATCATGGCCTTGACTCCTGACATTCTTGCGCCTCGTACACCGCGGCGCCCTCCTCAACAAGCGGATGCGCCCAAAGCGCACCACGGCACCCTGTAGGTGGCCGATCCGGTCAAAGTGAGTTTCGCGGGTATGCCTGGGAAGGCCACAAAGCTGTTGAAGACTCCCTGGGTATGAACCTGAACATACTCGATCGGCGTGCCAGCCGGATTTCCTGAGCACGTCGTGTTATAGCTGACCGCCGCCCCACCCGGCGTGCAGGTGAAGATGTTGACGGCCGTCGCGCTATAGTTGGTGGTTGGCGAAAAGGAAGAGTTTTGGCCGTTGTACGTTGCGTAAAACACCATCATCGAGGTGTTGTTCTGGTTGCCGGGGACCGCTCCATACGCGGCTCCTGTCGCTGCCTGATCCTGCAACTGCATCTTGGCCTGGAAGTACATCGTATAGTCGATAATGCCGACGACCAACACCAGCATGACCGGCAAGATGATCGCAAACTCCACCAGCGCGACGCCGCTCTCGTCACGGTTCAGGTTCTTGAGAAAATTGCGTATCTTCATTCCACCATCCCTCCCAGATTGGCGAAGGGATTGCCGTCTGAAAACGCGGAATAGTTGCCCAGCGGCGAGATTGCCGAACTGACGATATTCAGGTTATCCGTGTCGAAACCGAAATAGTTGGTTCCCGAGAAGGTCGAGCCTGAAACCTCAATCCCGGTTCCCGTCGTGTAATAGATCCCATCCCCCTGGTACACACCGGACAAAAACTGAAAGTCCTGCCCGCCGGCGGAGGTGTTTTTCCAGCTACGGTCTCCAAAGATCACAATCTTCGGGATGCTGCCGCTTGAGGCGGTAAGGGGCGCCGAAAGAGTATACGTCCCCATGGTGACGACGAACTGCCCGTAGTTGTTGTCGCCCTTCTGCGTAAAGAACAGCGTGACCCCTGTTCCGGTTACGTGAACGCCATTCCAGGTGCCTCCGCCGCAAATGATGTAAAGGCCGGGATTCAGGGTAAAATTCCCTCCCCCGCTGAAGTTGAGCCCGCCGCAGTAGGTTCCTGGATTCAAGACATACGTGCCGCTGGCAGTGATATTTACCGCCGCTGTTCCGGCGGCGACGCCCGTGCCCGCCGGATGAGTGCACGAACTGAACGCCGGCTGGGTGATCCCCGCCAACGGATCGGAGATGGATTGCGCGCCAAAGCGCGGCGTGTGAAATATCCCACCCGACAACACCGATTGGCTGGCCGCCCCCACCACATCCGTTGCGTTGGCCCAGAGGCTTGAAATGGAGCCCACATTGATTCCGGTACCCACGTATACGGTGCAACCCATGTCGGACCCGCCCCAATCTCCGATCGACGATCCCGACGGTCCCTGTAAATTCAGCGCATATGTGGTCAGGCCCTTTGCCCCCGTGAAGTAGGAGCACGGCGTCACCATGCTCTTGGCCGCGGCCGAGACACTTATCTTGTTGAAGCCTGCCAGCCCCATGAAATACGTCGACACTTGTTGCGTGATCGTAGCCACTATCACGTCGTTGTAGCCGGCATAGTAACCCGTGGCAGGATTCTTCGTGATCTGCACGGTTACACCGTTCACTCCGTTCGTGAACCCGTTGAGACCGGCATCGGCCATGCCCTGGGTCGCATAGGTCGAGTCTTCCCGATCGTGCGCAACCTGAGCGCCCAGCGCGGCCGCATCGGCCGCCGTCTGCATCGTGAGCTTGGTCAATTGCAGATTGGCAATGTCCATTGTCAAGCCGCAAAACAGGATCAATAGCGGAATAAGAGCCGCATATAAAGGCATCATTTCTTTAGCGCTTTCGCCTCATCTCGGAGCCAGGTTCCGCTCCAGTATCTCTGCAAGGTGCACATTCGTCGTTGCTTACCCAAAGACTCCGAACTGGCACCGCAAGCCGCCCAGCAGGTCCTTCCCTGCTTGGAATACTCCGGGCAGGCAATATCCATCGGCAGACGGCAAAAAAAGTCAGGGCTTGCACCCCAAAAAAGCAAATATAGATGAGTCCTTTATCGCTTTCTGATCGTCTGAGAGTCAATTCCATTCCCATTTTGTCTACAAAGTACCACTTCGTCAAGCTCGGCCCAAAAACATCCATCTGCCGCACTGCAATCGGCCCCGCCGATCCCCTCCTGGCCATAGCCACAAATATGCCCCGAAAGCAGAGCGCCCCAGGCACCACCCATTCTCTGTTCCCTGCGTTTACATCGTCCGCACGTAGTTCTTCCCCGGCAACTGCCGGATGCGGCCCGTGATCTCCAGCTCGAAGAGTGCCGTGAACACCTCGGAAGAGGTCAGTTGCGTCTCCAGCAGATCGAGAATCTCGTCGATTTGCTGGGATTCGTCGGAGTGCAGAACCTCCAGCACCATCGCCTCCTGCGGTCGCAGGAGCTGCTCCGGCAGTAGAGATGACTGTGCTTCCGGTTTGGATGCACAGCCCGCCTCGGACTCCAGCTCCAGGCGCACCTGCGAGGGAAGTTCTTCCCACACGTCCTCCCATGTAGCCGTGAGCTTGGCGCCCTGCTTGATCAATGTGTTAGGGGTCCACGAGCCCTTGCTGGTGACGTTGCCGGGCACAGCAAACAGGTCGCGGCTCTGGTCGGCGGCGCAGCGGGCCGTCACCCGCGTCCCGGAGTTCTCTGCCGCCTCCACGACCAGCACCGCCACGCTCAATCCGCTTAAGATCCGGTTGCGGCGGGGAAAGTTCTGCGGCGCCGGGAAGGTCCCCATCGGCACCTCGCTCACAATGGCCCCGCCCAGCGCCAGAATCTCCTCGGCCAACTTCTTGTTCTCCTTGGGATAAACCACGTCAATGCCCGTGCCCCAGACGGCCACGGTAGGCATGCGCGCCTGGAGCGCTCCACGGTGGGCGCAGGAGTCAATCCCGCGCGCCATTCCGCTCACCACCAGCAGCCGCCGCACCGCCAGGTCCCGCGCCAGCATCTCGGCCATGCCCGATCCATAAGGCGAAGGATGCCTCGTGCCAACAATCGCGATGGAAGGCCGGGCGAGCAAGCGGGCTGGTCCGCGCACCCACAGCACCGGCGGCGGGTCGTAGATTTCTTTCAGGCGCTCCGGATATTCCGGGCAGCCGAAGCTGACCAGCGTCGCGCCCTGCGTTGCCACCCGCGCCGCCTCCTCTTCCGCGGCCTGGCGCGCCTTGCCGTCGAAGACAAACTGCGCCGCCTCAGCCGGAAAGCGCAATGCTTCCAACGCGGTCAAGGGCAGCCGGAAGATCTCGCTGGCAGATTCCAGCCCCGCCATGGCGTCCAGAATGCGCTTGGGACCCAGCCCCGGCGCCAGCGTCAGCGCCAGCCAGGCCAGCGTCTCCTCTTCCAAGCGAGGGGCGGCGGGCAAATCGGCGTTTTGGGGGATCGTGCTCAAGGCAACACCCCTCCAGTTCGAAAATTGCACAGCTTGGCTCGACTAGAGCATTTTTGCTTTTCCCATAGGCTTCTGTGCCCCTTCCATTTCGCGTTTTCCTGCGGAATGGGTGGGAGACCAACAGAACCTCGGTCTAAGCAATTCACGAAAACGCTCTAAAGCCGCAACTCGAAGATCCGGAGGGAGCAGGAGGCCTTAACCCCCTGAAAAGAAGCAAATATGCAGGGCCTTCAGGCCCGGCTTTTCCCGCTCTCCCAGGGCTGGATGGAAATGCAACAAGAGTGACATTCCTCCCAGGAAGCTGAAGACGGGATTCCTTGGTAATTCCGCCCAAGTTATCCCGGCCCCGCCCTCGTGTCAAGCCCGGAGTGTTGGCGTTGCGGATGCCCGGTCGAATCCACGGCCCTGGGTTGGTACTCTAAGAAGCGTGAATACGATCGATCCACCGCTGCTGCGCATTGCCGCCATCAGCTTCCTCAATACCGCCCCTCTCATGTGGGACTTCCAGCATTCTCCCTTCGACACCGCACTCGCCGCCCGCTACCAGATTGACTGGATGCTGCCCTCAGAGTGCGCCGACCGCCTGGCTGCGGGTCAGGCCGACATCGGCCTGGTGCCCATCGCCGCCCTGGCCACCACCCCAGGACTTCGCATCTTGCCCGGCTGCACCATCGCCGCCAAGGGTCGAGTGCGTTCTCTGTTGCTGGTGCGCCGCGCCAACCAGCCGATCATTGCCCTGCGCTCGGTTGCCGCAGACACTGCCAGCCGCACCACCGTCGCCCACTCCCGCATTCTCTTCAGTCAATGGGGCAATCCTGCCGTTCCCTTCGTTCCCATGGCCGGCGACCTCGACACCATGCTCGACCGTGCCGACGCCGCCATCGTCATTGGCGACCCGGCCCTGATGGCCCTGGAAGAGCGCGCCAACCGCTTCGAGCGCACGGGCGAAGAGCTGGTCTACCACGATCTGGCCGAGGAATGGCAGATCCTTACCGGCCTGCCCTTCGTCTCCGCCGTCTGGGGCACTGCGTGCAGCAGACTCTTGGATGACAGTGTCGCCAACGATCTGATCCAATCCCGCATCCACGGACTCCAGAACATGGACACGCTGGTCGCCGAATGGACTCGCCAGCTTCCCCTCTCCGAGCAGACCATCCGCACCTATCTCACCACCAACATCCACTACACCCTCGACGACGAGTGCATTGCCGCCATGAAGCTCTTCTTCCGCATGGCCGCCGAGTGCGGAGCGCTGCCGGAGTATAGCGCCCAGCTTGACGCATAGCCGGGTTAGCCATGTTAGAGCGAAACCAGAGTCCCTGCGGCCTCGTTCGTCCTGTGCAGGATCGCCGCTCCCTGAGAGTCGCGTCGACTTGAATGCGGCGTCTTCGGGATACATCGACTCTGGTTCCGCTAAAGCGGAGTCCGCGGCGTTACTGCGGTTTCGATTCAGCTCTTTGCGGAAAACTCGATGCCGAATGCAAGGCGAAGTCCCCAAAAACATCCCGCGGGGGCTAAAGCCCGTCCCTTTATTATCAGCATTTTGCGGCACGACTGAAGTCGTGCCCTTTCAAAAAATGGGCCACACCAGAGTTTTTTCGCAACCTGTGTAGCCCCTGAGCGGGCGTGATTCGGAAATCGGACGCTTGATCAGAGATTGCTTCGTGCGATTCCACAATTCACTTCCCCATGCAGGCGTCGTGCAGGGGGGGGCATTTTCTTGAGAAAAATGCCACTTGATTTCAGTGGTCTCTGAGTATATCGATTGTGGAACCGCTGCAAGGGGCGCATTCGAAAAACGCCCGCAAAAAGGCCGGCCCCAATCACAGGGCCGGCCATTGAACTACGGTTCGCATCGGCAAGAAAACTGTTCCCTATTCCCTACTCCCTGCCCTTAAATCTCCCACCGCAGCAGCGTCGCGCCCACGGTAAACCCGGCGCCCACAGCGGCCAGCAACACCAGGTCGCCCTTGTTCAGCTTGCCTTCTTCGATGGCTGTTTCCATGGCCAGCGGAATGGTGCCCGCGGAGGTGTTGCCGTATTTTTCAATGTTGATGATCACCCGGTCGGGCTTCATGCCCAGCCGGTCGGCGGTCGCCGTGATGATGCGCTTGTTGGCCTGGTGGGGAATGAAGCATCCCAGGTCCGCGCCGGTCAGGCCGTTGCGCTCCAGTACCTTGGCCGTGGTCTCGGCCATCTTGCGCACTGCGAACTTATACACCGCCGGCCCGTCCTGGTAGATATAGTGCATCTTCTTGTCGATCGTCTCGTGCGTCGGCGGGTTCAGGCTGCCGCCACCCTTCAGGTTGAGCGACACACCGCCCGAGCCGTCGATCTCGTTCTGAAAATCGATGAACCCGATCTCGCCCTCTTCCGCCGGCTCCAGCAGCACCGCGCCGCCGCCGTCGCCGAACAGGACGCAGGTCGTGCGATCCGTGTAGTCGGTCATGCGGGTATTGGCATCCGCGCCGCACACCAGCACCTTCTTGTGCGCGCCGCTCTCCACCAGCTTCACACCCGCCTGCAAGGCGAAAACAAAGCCCGAACAGCCCGCGGAGACGTCGAAGCCCCAGGCGCCCTTGGCGCCGATTTTGTCCTGCACCAGGCAGGCCGTGGAGGGGAACATCATGTCCGGCGTCACCGTGCCGACGATAATCACCTCGACCTCGGTCGGCTCAATGCCCCGCGCCGCCAGGCATTTCTTGGCTGCCTCGACGCATATGTCGCTCACGCCCAGGCCCTTGGCCAGAACGTGCCGCTCCTTGATGCCGGTGCGTTCCATGATCCATTGGTCGTTGGTGTCGACCATCTTTTCCAGGTCTTGATTGGTAAGAACTTGCGGAGGGACGTAGGTGCCAAGCGCGGTAATCTTGCAGCGCTGGCCCACCACGGGGCGAACGGTGAGGGTCAATGCATTTCTCCTTGCAGTTCCCCACTGACATCGACTCCGGCCCACAACTCAACAAACTGTCATCCTGAGCGGAGCGAAGCGAAGTCGAAGGACCTGATTTTGCCTCTTCGATATAGGATTCATCGTACCGTATCGAAAAATGGCGCAAAAAGCGCCGGGTGACCTACTGCACACGCACTAGCCCGTTACCGTTGCTTCCTTCCGGACCTGGCGGGGTTGGCGGGATTACGTCGCGTAGGACCCGGCACTTGTTGATTTTAACATCATGAACCGGACCCTGTGTTTTCCTCCGCCGCCTACCGCAGGCAGTCCCCGGCACACCGAGAACCGCTTCCCCGGTACAATGAATTTGTGAGCAAAAATCCCAGCCCCACGGCCCCTTCCGTGGGCTTTATTTCGTTAGGCTGCCCCAAGAACCTCGTCGATTCCGAGGTGATGATGGGCCTGCTGGACCGCGCCGGCGCACGGCTGACCAACCATCCCGAAGAGGCCGAAATCCTCATCGTCAACACCTGCTCCTTCATCGACACGGCCAAGCAGGAGTCCATCGACACCATTCTGGAAATGGCGCAGCACAAGACCACCGGGCGGGCGAAGAAGCTGATCGTCGCCGGCTGCCTGGTGGAGCGCTACCGCGACGAGATCCAGAAGAGCATCCCAGAGGTGGACGCCGTGGTCGGCACCGGCGAACTCGAATCCATCCTTCAGGCAGCGGGTATTGACGCCGCCGGCCTGGCCCCCCTCGCCGCAGCGCCGTCGCCCTTCAACATCCTCTCCGGCGCAGCGGCAGAGACTCGCCCCGGCCAGGAATCCCAATCCGGCACGCACAAGGCCGCATCGCCCGCCTCCCGCCAGGAAGGGGACGCGCGCGAACAGCAAGGCCGCTTCCGCCGCGATGATTGGGAGGGCGCAGCCGCTCTGCTTCCCAGCTATCTCTACGACGAAAACACCCCCCGGCTGCTGACCACTCCGAAATCCTCCGCCTACATCAAAGATCGCCGAGGGCTGCGACCACCCTTGCACCTTCTGCGTGATTCCCAACCTGCGCGGCAAGTTCCGTTCGCGCCGCTTCGAGTCGGTGGTCGCCGAGGCCCGCCAGCTCGTCGCCCGCGGCGTGCAGGAGATCACCCTCATCGGCCAGGACACCACCTGCTACGGCGAAGACCTCGGCCTCAAAGACGGCCTCGCCACCCTGCTCGACGCCCTGGCCCAAATCGAAGGCCTGCGCTGGCTGCGCTTCCTCTACGCCTATCCCAACCGCATCACTTCAAAACTTCTTGCCACCATCGCCCGCCACGACAACATCTGCAAATATCTCGATGTGCCCCTGCAACACGCCTCGCCGGATCTGTTGAAGCGCATGAAGCGCGGCGCCGGCGCCGACATCTTCCTCAAGACTCTGGAAAAAGTCCGCGCCGCCGTTCCCGGCATCGCCCTGCGCACCAGCTTCATCGTTGGCTTCCCCGGCGAGTCGCTCCGCGATTTTGAACTTTTGCAGGAGTTCGTCGGCGAAGCGAGATTCGACTGGCTGGGCGTCTTCAGCTACTCCGACGAGGAAGGCTCCGGCGCCTTCTCACTCGACGCAGAAAATCCCCAAGCGCACCATCGAAGCCAGGAAGCGCAAGCTGATGAAGCTTCAGCAATCCATCAGCAAGCGCGCCAAGCAGCAGTGGGTGGGCCGCGAGCTGGTTCTGCTGGCCGAGGGAGAGAGCGAAGAGACTCCGCTGCTCTGGGAAGGCCGCACCCAGTTCCATGCCCCGGAGATCGACGGAAAGGTCTACATCAACGACTTCGGCAATTTAGAGAGCCTCGAGCCCGGGCGCTTTTACCGCGCGGAGATCACCGAGGCCCACGAGTATGACATCGTCGCCCGTATCCTCAACGGCCCGCTATAACTGATTCCGCATAGCAGCTTACCATTGGGTACTCCCTCCATCGCTGTCAACCTGGGCGCAGCGCGTCAGAGGATCTGGGTTTCGACTTCCCGTCCTCTGCACATCGCCCGTGAAACCGTGCAGGATGCCGGCCGCTTCCAACGGCCCTGAATCGGAGGCAGGGGATTCATCCTCTGCCTGAACCGTTGTATCCTGGCGCGGGCGGAGCGGAAAGTTGCTCCTCTTGTGCTTCACTCCCGCTGAGATTGCGCCACTTGCGGCTGGGTACTAGAGCGAAACCAGAGTCCCTGTGGCCTCGTTCGCCCTGTGCAGGATCGCCGCTCCCTGGGGGGCGCGGCGACTTGAGTGCAACGGCTTCGGGATACATCGACTCTGGTTCCGCTATAACGCTGCGCAGCCGCGTCTTCGCCCTTCACTCCCTTTCAGCCCAGTCATTCGCCCTTGAGGATGCGGGCGAGCAAACCGGGCATGTAATGGCCGGGCAGGAGGGCGTCCAGGGCCAAGGGCCGCAGCGGATCGCTGTCGAAAACCCAATGCAGCGGCAAATCGGCGTGTGGCTCGCTAGCGTCGAACCGGCCCTCGGGATCGGCCACCGCCCAACTGCCGTCGCGAAAGCAGTAGAGGGTGGCAAGTTCCACGCCGGTTCCCACATCCCATAGCTTGGTGACGCCGTCCGCGCTGCCTATCAACACCCTGCGGCCATCCGGGGAAAGCGTGCCGAACGGCTTAGTGCCTTGGGGCGCGGCAAAGCGCTGAAGTTCCTTGCCGGTGGCCACATCCCAGACCGAATCGCCCATCAGCAGCCTGCTGCCATCGACTGAAAACGACGGCCGCGAAGACACTCGAAAGCGCCGCAGCGCCTTGCCCGTCTCCACATCCCGCAGCGTGGATGAGTGGTCCAGATTCTCGGTGAGCATCCTGCTTCCATCCGGAGAAAAGCCCGTGGATTGGAGTTCATAGGTATGTACCTTGAAACTGCGGATTTCGTTGCCCGTCTGCATGTCGAACAACCGGGTCGAGCCCTCCGAGTCGGAAGTAATCGCCCTGCGGCCATCCGGAGACAAGGCCACGCGCACCACCTCTGCACGGTAATCCCCCTCCGGGTAAAGAAGGTGAGGACGCCATCCCGGATTGACGGTGATGCGCTTGATCTCCTTGCCCGTCTCCACATCCCAAAGTGAGGCCGAGAGTCCGCCAGTGGTGGCAAACAGCCTGCGCCCGTCCAGAGAAAAATCGGCAGATAGAAAAGACCACGCGGCATGCCATTCAAAGCCCGGATAGGCCTTCCCTGTTTGCAAGTCCCAAACTCCACCTGCCCCGTGGAAGCCCGCCAGCAAGACGCGGCGTCCGTCGGGAGAGATGACCACAACGGGGACGTAACTCCCGTCGCCCCCCTTTGCTGGCAGTCGTCCGGAGGCATTTTTCTCATTGGAGGCAAGCAGGGGAGTCTTGTCTTCCTCCGATGTTCGCAAGGAGCGCACGAGCGCCTTACCGGTTTTCGCATCCCACTGCCAGGCCATTCCGGCCCGGCTGACTGCCACGATCCCGCGCCCATCGGCGGCAAAGGCCAAGGCCGCTACCGGGTCCGCAGCCCCCCTCATGCTGTGGAGTTCCTTTCCCGACTCCACATTCCACAGCCGCGCGGTCCCGTCCCCGTTTGCCGTGAGCACGTTGCGCCCGTCTGGCGAAAGGGCCGCGCAATTGGTTGACGCGGTAAACGGCCGCCCGTCTGACGCCGCAAGCCGCTTGAGTTCCGTTCCCGTCTGCACGTCCCAGAGCCGGGCGGTGCCGTCGTCACTGCCCGTAAGGACAACGCGTCCATCGGGCGAAATCGCGACTGACTTTACCGTCCCCATGAAGGCTGGCGAATCGACCCCGGAGAAGTGCCGCATCTCCTTTCCCGTTTCCAGATTCCACCCCCGAACGGTGCCTTGAATACTGCCCCAGACCACGGTGCGCCCATCGGCGGAAAAAGCGGCAGAGTTCACCACCTCGGAATGGTTCTCGAAGCGCCGGAGCAGCTTGCCGGTCTCCAAATCCCACAGCGCGGGGCCGCTGAAATCTCCTGTGAAGAGCTTGCTCCCGTCGGGCGAAAGCACTGAATGCACCCCCACCGCATCCGCCCCCGGCACCAGAAAATGACGGATTTCCTTCCTTGTGACAACATCCCACAGTTGGATTTTGGTTGCGCCCGGAGGCGGCAACTGGTTCCCTTGCTCGTCGACCGCTACCGGACTGACCGTGGCCACCGTGCTGCCGTCCGGAGAGGCGAACCCGAAGATCGGCTTGCCCGCCGGGGGGGCAAGTCGACCCAGTTCCTTTCCGGTTGCCTCATCCCACAGTTGAACCGCGATTTTTTCATCCAGTTCGCTGACGGCAAGCACCGTGCGATCGTCCGCGGACAAGGCCACATGTGTGATCCATGCGTCTGCCTGGAAGGACTGGAGTTCCTCCCCGGTGGCGGCGTCCCACAGGCGCGCCACGCCTTCCCTGCCGCCCGTAAGCACCGCTCCGCCATGGGAAGAGTAAGCACAGGCGATCATCTCGCCGGAAGACACTTGAGCCATCAACCGCGGCTGGCCGCCGGTTTGAGCGCCCGCAAGCGCGCCAAGCCCCGCCCACGCCGATATACAAAGACAGAGACACTCCACCCAACGCCGCATAGCGCGCACCTTCCCGCGAGAAACAGTGCCAGATAACTGCGCGTCAAGTATACGACCGGCGCCCCTGTCACATTCAGGACCTTCAAACCGGCGCACGGGCCGCGTATGGCAAACGCACCATCTCAGTGGAACGGATTTGAAAGGGCACGGCTTCACCCCCTGGGGGAAGTCTGTCAACGAAGAAACCCTCCCTCAGGGCCTAAAGGCCAAGGTTCGAGGCGGCTTTGGGCGGCACGACTAAAGTCGTGCCCTTTCAAAGCACCTGTCCTTGCGGGCTCAACCACATCGTGCGTTTGCCCTGACGGACCGCATAGCCCGCGACGGGAAGGCTGCGTCTGGCCTTTATACTGAGTGTTTGTGAATTACAGGCGCGCGAACCGGGAAACGGCGCGTGAAAGAGGAGTGGGCATTGGCTCAGGCAGAGATTGGCATCATCGGCGGCAGCGGGCTTTACTCGATGCCCGGATTCACCAACGTGCGCGAAGAGCGCGTGGAAACACCCTTTGGCGACCCGTCTGACGCTTTTGTGCTGGGCGAGTTGGAAGGGCGCAAGGTTGCTTTTCTTGCCCGCCATGGGCGCGGCCATCGGATTCTGCCCTCGGAACTGAACTTTCGCGCCAATATCTACGCGATGAAGAAGCTGGGCGTGGAGCGCATCGTCTCGGTTTCCGCCGTGGGATCGCTCAAAGAAGAGCACAAACCCACCGACTTTGTGATGCCCGACCAGTTCATCGACCGCACCTTCCATCGCGTTTCGACCTTCTTTGGCGAGGGAATCGTGGGCCATGTGACCTTTGGCGATCCGGTTTGCGCCACCGTAGCCAGGGCTGCCGCCGAGGCCTGCGCCAAGGTAGGCGTCACGGGCAAGCTGGGCGGGACCTATGTCTGCATGGAAGGCCCGCAGTTCTCAACCAAGGCCGAGTCGCATCTCTATCGCAGTTGGGGAGCCGACGTGATTGGCATGACCAACCTGCAAGAGGCCAAGCTGGCACGCGAGGCGGAGATCTGCTACGCCACCATCGCCATGGTCACCGACTACGACTGCTGGCGCGAGGGGCACGATTCGGTGACCATCGAGGAGATTATTCGCGTGATGCACCAGAACTCGGCGAACGCGGCCAGCGTGGTGCGGGCAGCGGTGGCGGCCATTCCGGCGGAGCGCACTTGTGCCTGCGCCTCGGCGGCGAAGTTTGCCGTGATGACCCAGCCGGACGCAATTCCCGCAGCGGCCAAGGAACGGCTGAAGCTGCTGTTTGGCAAGTACATGGGGTGGTAGCGGAGTTAGCGCGTCTGCGCCGCAAGCAAGTTATCGAGTCAGCGAGATTGAGCACGAGAGGATAGTGAATTGGCAATTACCGTAGTGGGCAGTGTAGCATTCGATTCGATTGAGACGCCGGCGGGCAAGCGCGAGCGCTGCCTGGGCGGCGCGGCGACTTACTTCGCGCTAGCAGCGAGTTACTTCACCGATGTGCGCGTGATCGCTGTAGTGGGCGAGGACTTTGGCCGCAGGCAGGAAGCAGTGTTTCAAGCTCGCAGCATCGACATGCGCGGCATCGAGCACGCCGCAGGCAAGAGCTTTTTCTGGGAAGGCTCCTACCTTGGCAATCTCAACGAGGCCAAGACCCACATCACCGATCTGAATGTGTTTGCCGCCTTCGAGCCGAAGATTCCCGAGGCTTACCGCGATTCGGAGTTTCTCTTTCTGGCCAACATCGACCCGGTATTGCAGCGGCGCGTGCGCGACGAGATGCCCGGCGTCAAGCTTGTGGCCGGCGACACCATGAACTACTGGATCAACGACCATAAGCCTGCGCTGCTCGAAGTGCTGAAGGGCCTGGACATCCTGCTGATCAACGACACCGAGACGCGCACGCTGGCCGGCAACAGCAACCTGGTACAGGCGGCGCGCGCGGTGATGGCCATGGGACCAAGCTCGCTGGTGGTCAAGCATGGCGAGTATGGAGCGACCTTGTTCCACAGCGGTGAAGCTTCGCGCACCTTCAAGGCGCCGGCGCTGCCTCTGGAAGAGGTGGTAGACCCGACCGGCGCGGGCGACAGCTTTGCCGGCGGCTTCTTCGGCTACCTGGCCTCGCAGCCGGAGCTGACTCCCGCCGCCTATCGCAAGGCCATGTTCTACGGCAGCGTGATGGGCTCGTTTACCTGCGAGCGCTTCGGCACCGAGCGGCTGCAGCAGCTCTCGCGCGAAGAGATCGACCAACGCTTCAACCTGTTCCGGGAGCTGACCCACCTTGATTGATAGGCCCACAGCGCGCGTGGCATGGACGGAATGGCTCGCTGTGCTGGCCTGCTGCGCCCTGGCCTCGCTTGCCGCTATAGTGTGGAGCTGGCGCAACGGCGCAATGCTGAACTATGGCGACGCCGTTGCCCACCTGCACATTGCGCGGCGCGTGCTGGACTCGCACCGGCCGGGGTTCACGCAACTGGGCTCGGTGTGGCTGCCGCTGCCCCATCTGCTGATGATGCCGTTTGTGCAGGTCTACGCATGGTGGGCCAATGGTATTGCCGGCATGATTCCCTCCGCGCTGGCCTATTTGGCTGCGTGCGCGGGCATCTACCGGCTGGCGCGGCGCTGGCTCTCTCCGGCCACGGCGGCGCTGGCGCTGGCCTTCTTCGCCCTCAATCCGAACCTGCTCTACCTGCAGACCACGGCCATGACCGAGCCACTCTTTGTTTGCGAAATGGTCTGGGTTGCCGTGTGGCTGGTGGACTGGCGCACTGCTCTCGACGAGGACCCTCAGCGCACCAACCGGCTAGTGTGGCTGATTGCGTTCGCGCTGGTGGCCGCTGTTTATACCCGCTATGACGGCTGGGTGATGGCTCTGGCGGCTTGGGTATTGATGGGCGTCGTTCTTTTGCGTCGAGGCAAGCTCAGCTCACGCGCCTTCTGGCTAGCCAGCGCGCTGGTGGTGGCCGCGCCTCTGGCATGGTTTGTCTACAACTCCGCCGCCTTTGGCGATTGGCTCTACTTCGCGCGTGGGCCTTACTCGGCCAAGGCCATCGAGATTCGCACCGCGACGCCGGGATTTCCGCCACATCCGGGATGGCACAATCCATGGGTCTCGCTCATCTTCTACGCAAAGACGGCGGAGCTGGACGCAGCCGCCCAAGCATGGGGCAACATGCTGCTGCTGCTGACTGTGCTGGGAACGGTATGCGCCTGGATCTCGGCGCGCCGCCGAGCCTTCGGCTGGGCTCTGCTGCTATGGTTCCCGTTGCCGTTCTATGCCTACTCCATCGCCTATGGATCAGTACCCATTTTTCTGCCCGTCTGGTGGCCTCACTCCTGGTACAACACGCGCTACGGCATGGAGATGCTGCCGGCGCTGGCGCTGAGCCTGGGCTTTGCCGCACAGTTCTTCCTGGCAGCGGTAGACGAGTTCAAACCCCGGAAGGTTGACTCGCGCTGGGTGAACGCCGCGGCCGCCCTGCTGTTTGCGGTGCTCGTGCTCAATGCAGGAGAGATGCTGCGCGAGCGTCCGCTGACCTACGTTGAGGGCGCCAAGAATATCGAATCGCGGCGGCAATTCGAGACAGAGATTCCGCCGGCCTTGCGGGCGCTTCTCCAAAGCCGGCCGGGCGGCGAGGTGCTGATGGATACCTCGGTCTATCCCAACCTGGTCGCATTCACCGGGATTCCGCTCAGTCAGACGATCAACGAGAGCGACAAGGAGTTCTACCAGGCCGCATTGGCCGCGCCGGCAGCCCACGCAGCCGTTGTGCTGGCCTTCGACGGAGATCAGATTGATCGCGCCGTTCGTGCCCATCCTCAAGGACTGACAGCGCTACGCCGCTTTTCTGCGCCCTTCCAGCCTCCGGCGACGCTTTACGTTACCGATAAGGCTCAGGGCCCCAGGTAAGAGTCGATGTTCTGAAGGGTACGGGCTTTATCCCGTCCCCTTTAAGCGGTGATAGCATCGGGCAAGGAAGTGTTATGAACACAGCCCTGGCACAATTCGCGCAGCCGTTCGCCTTCGACCGGCTCCAGCAGATCGTGGTGGTCAACGGCGCCATCGGCCGCCTGCTGGTGGCCTGTCTTCTGGGCGCCGCCGTCGGCTTGCAGCGAGAGATTCGGCGCAAGGCCGCCGGCGTGCGCACCAACCTGCTCATCTGCATGGGCGCGGCATTCTTCACGCTGCTCTCGGCAGTGCTGGCCGGCGACGCCAACCCGGACAAGGGCCGCGTGGCCTCGAACATCGTGCAGGGCATCGGGTTCCTGGGCGCGGGGCTCATTCTGCACAACCGCAGCCGGGTCAGCGGGCTGACCAGCGCGGCCACGGTCTTTGTGGTGGCCTCCATCGGCATGGCCTGCGGCGCAGGACTCTATGCGGCCGCGGCGGTCGCGGCGATCATCGTCATTGTGGCGCTTGAGGCCGTCGGCTTCGTGGAGCGGAACGCGAATTTGAAGATCTATCCCCTGGTGTACGAGGTGCGCGGCAGCGACCAGACCCGGATGCTGGAGTCTATCCTTAAAGCAATGGATAATGCAGGGGAGCGGCTGGCAAGTGTGGACAAGGATTCGATTGGCCAACTCCAGCGCGTGAGCTTTTCTTTGACCGCGACCAAGAAGCAACATGAACGGCTAAGCGGAAGGCTGCAAGCGGAGGACACGATAAACACCCTGCTCACCTTCCGCGATCCGGAGGAAGATTGATCGAATTCACCAAGGCACACGCCTGCGGCAACGATTTTCTGATCGTGACGGAAGATGCCGCAAGAAATCAAGACTGGGCGAATCTCGCCAGGCGGCTCTGCGCACGCAACACTGGCATCGGCGCGGACGGCGTAGAATTTTTCGCCTGGACCGGGCCGCGTTCGGGCCGCATCAAGCTGCACAACGCCGACGGCTCCATCGCCGAAATCAGCGGCAACGGCACCCGCTGCGTGGCCGCGTGGATGGCGCGCGAACGCCGATGCAAGCCTGGCGATGAGCTAACCATTGAGACCGACGCCGGCCAGCGCGATTGCCATGTCAATGCGCTCGACATGGCGGACGGATACAGCGTGGAAATGACCGCCGGAATGGGCGTTCCCATCTTCGCGCCGCGCAGCGTCGTTCTTGCCGACGGCACGATGGTTGATGGGGTCGATGTGTCTACGGGCAACCCGCATTTCGTCATCGTAGCCAGCAATCCGGAGTTCTCAGTCGCCGGCAGATCGTGGCAGGAAATCGGGGCGGAAATTTGCGTTCATCCCGACTTTCCTCATCAGACCAATGTCGAGTTCCTCCGCATCGTCAATCCAACGGAGATTGAAATTCGCATCTTCGAGCGCGGTGTGGGGCCGACCACTTCTTCGGGCACCGGCAGCTCCGCCACGGCCACGGCGGCGTTGGCGCTGAATGGCTGCGTCTCCCCGCTCACCGTCGTTGCGCCCGGCGGCGCGCAGACGGTTGCATGGAGCGGACCAGGCGCGGAGTTGTACTTGACCGGGCCGGCATCCCTGATTGCCCGTGGCGAGGCCTGGTAAGATGACAGCCCTGCTCAGACCGTCCGCCGTAGCCGCCGACGCCGTCGTCGGCGTGGTCTCGCTGGCCTCCACGCCGCAGCCTGAGCGCGTCGAGCGAGGGTTACAGGCTTTGCGCGCGTTGGGTTATGCGCCGCAGCCAGCCGAGAACATACTCGCCCGCGGCCCGCTCTACTTTGCCGGCACGCCTGAGAAGCGGCTGAGCGATCTGCATCATGCCTTTGCCGACGACGCGGTGCGCGCCATCTTCTCCACGCGCGGCGGCTACGGCACTAACTACTTGCTCGACGGACTCGACCTGGACCTGATTGCCGAAAGCGCCAAGCCGCTGATCGGCTACAGCGACCTGACCGCGCTGCAATTGTGGCTGCTTGACCAGCTCCAACTGCCGGTGTTTCATGGGCCAATGCTCTCTGCGGATTTTGCACGGGAAGATGGAGTGCACCTGCCCAGCCTGCAAGCGGCCCTTTCCGGCAAAACCTACACCGCAGGCGCAGCGGAGGGGCTGCGCACTCTTCATCCTGGCCGCACAAGAGGCATTCTCTATGGCGGCTGCCTCAGCATTCTCGTCGCGCTGCTGGGCACTCCCTACGAGCCGCAGACCGAAGGCAAGCTGCTCTTCCTTGAAGATGTGAGCGCCAAGCCCTACCAGATCGACCGCATGTTGTGGCAACTGCGCGAGGCAGGCAAGCTGGAAGGCGTGCGCGGCATCGTCTTTGGCGAGATGCTCGATTGCGTTTCGCCCGGCGCGCCGCCCGACCTGCTGGATGAGGTGATTCTGCACGCCCTCGGAGACTTCAAGGGCCCAATCGCCATCGGCCTGCGCAGCGGCCATGTTTCGCGCGCCAACGTTACGCTGACCTTCGGCGTTGAGGCGGAGTTGCGCGTTGCCGAAGGAGCGCAGTTGCATCTGCTTGAAGCGGCGGTAGGGACACAAAACAGGGACTAAGGGAACAGGGAATAGTTGAAACAATGACTCCATCGGCAAGCCATATTCATCTCAGCGGCATCTGCGGCACGGCCATGGCCTCGCTGGCCGGACTGTTGCAGTTGCAGGGCCATCGCATCACCGGCTCCGACAAGGCGGCGTATCCGCCCATGAGCGACCTGCTGCGGCAGCCTGGGCATTCCCATCATGGAGCCCTATGCCGAAGCCAACCTCGATCCGCGGCCCGACCTGGTCGTGATCGGCAATGCGCTCTCGCGCGGCAACCCGGAGGTCGAGCGCGTGCTGGACGAGCGCATTCCCTTCACCTCGATGGCTGCGCTGCTGCGCGAAGAGTTTCTCAAGGGCCGCGAGTCGCTGGTGGTGGCCGGCACGCACGGCAAGACCACCACCACCAGCATGCTGGCGTGGATCTATCAGTTTGCAGCGCGGGAGAACCCGGCGCTGGAGCCGTCGTTTCTCATCGGCGGCGTGGCGGAGAATTTCGGCACCAGCTTTCAGCTCCGGCCCACGCGCACCTTCATCGTGGAGGGCGACGAGTACGACACGGCCTTCTTCGACAAGGGGCCGAAGTTCCTGCACTACTTTCCCGACGGGCTGATTCTGACCCACGTGGAGTTCGACCACGCCGACATCTACGCCGATCTTGAAGCGGTGAAGACGGCCTTCAAGCGCCTGGTAAACCTGGTTCCGCGCCGCGGCCTGATTGTGGCCTACGACGGCAGCGCCAATGTGACCGAGTGCGTTGCCAACGCGCTGTGCCGCGTGGAGCGCTACGGATTCTCCGAAGCGGCCGACTGGCGCATCCGGAACCTGCGCTACGAGGATGGCCTGACTCGCTGGGAGGTTTGGCACGGCGGCGCGCTGTGGGCCGAGACTGGAGATGCGCATGGCCGGCGAGCACAATGCGCTGAACGCCACCGCCGCGGCGGCGCTGGCCTTTGGACAGGGCGTGAGCACGGAAGCGATCAAAGGGGCGCTGGCGACCTTCAAGAGCGTGAAGCGCCGGCTGGAGGTGCGCGCGGAGATCGGCGGCATCACGGTGATCGAAGACTTCGCGCATCACCCCACGGCCATCCGCGAGACACTGCGGGCGCTGCGTGCCGTGTTATCCGCAGGGGCGTTTGTGGGCAGTATTAGAGCCGCGCTCGAACACGCTGCGGCGCAAGGTGCTGGAGACGGACTTGGTCGCCAGCCTGCGCCTGGCCGACCACGTGGTGCTGGCCGGCGTTTATCAGCAGCAGCGCATTCCCGAGGACGAGCGGCTGCACCCGGAAGACGTGGTGCTGGCGCTCAACCAGGCCGGCACGCCCGCGGAGTTATGCGCCGATGCGGATGCCATCGTGAACACCATTGCGCCGCGGCTTGCAGAGCGGCGACGTGGTGGCGATTCTCTCCAATGGCGGATTTGACGGCATTTATGAGAAACTTCCAGCGCGGCTTGGAGAGCTTTATCCTGAGGACAAAAGCCTGAACAGCAAGAGGCAAGCATGATCTCCTCCTTCATCTTTATGGCCACCTTGGTCCTTCCCGGAATCCCGACGGCCGGACTGTTCATTCCCTGGTGCTGGTTGACGGGCAATGTGCTGCCGCTCTACAAGGGCACGCGCTTCATGCTCCACAGCAGTTGCTGGATGGCCGGTGTGCGCTTCCACGTTGTGGGCCTGGAGCGCGTGCCCAGGGACCGGGCGTGCATCTTCATGTCGAACCACGTCTCGAATCTCGACCCGCCGGCGCTGATCTCGCTGATTCCCGGCCGCACCTCGGCCTTCATGAAGCGCTCGCTGATGCAGTTGCCCATCCTGGGCACCGGCTTCCGGCAGGGGGAGTTCATCGCAGTGGACCGCAGCGGCAGCGCAGCCGCCGCGAAGGAGAGCGTGGCCGCGGCCCAGCGCGTGCTGGCCAAGGGCGTGCATATCACCACCTTTGTTGAAGGCACCCGCTCACCGGACGGACGCATGCTGCCCTTCAAGAAGGGCCCTTCTTCCTGGCCATGGCCGCCGGCGCGCCGGTGGTCCCGGTCTCCATCCATGGCACAGAGAACATTCTGGGTAAAGGCAGCCTGCGCATGCATCCCGGAACGGCGCATGTGGTTTTTCATGCGCCGATCGACCCGAGCCGACTTTGCCACGCGCGAAGAGCTGACGCAGGCGGTTCGCGCAGCCATCGCCTCCGGGCTGCCGGAGTGGATGCGGACGTAAAAGCAGTCCTGCACCGGTCGGCAAGTCGGAGTCGGCTGCGGCTCATTCTACTCCGAGCGCCGCAATGCGAGCACACTTGGGAACCGATTGCGCGCCGCGGCAAAACAAATCTCTGCATTTCGATGGACGTTCGATGATTGTTTCGCTTCTCGTGTTCGTCATCATTCTCGCTCTGGGCATTCCCTCGGCGGTGATCTTCATTCCGCTGGCCGCCATTACCGGCAACGTGAGGCCGCTCTACGCTGTATCCTGTTTCGTCACCCGCACCGGCTTCAAGGTAGCCGGCATCCGCTTTGTCACCGAGGGCGAGGAGAATGTTCCTGCCGGCCAGGCGTGCATCTTCATGGCCAACCACGTTTCGAATCTCGACCCGCCGGCGCTGATTCCGCGAATTCCGGGGCACACTTCAGGCTTTTCCAAGCGCTCGGTATTCAAGCTGCCCGTCTTCGGCTACTGCCTCAAGCTGGGCGAATTCATCCCGGTGGACCGGACAGGCAGCGCAGTCACCGCGCAAGAGAGCATTGCGGCGGCCAAGCGCCTGCTCGACAAGGGCCTGCACATCACCACGTTTGTCGAGGGAACGCGCTCCCGAGACGGGCGCATGCTGCCCTTCAAGAAAGGCCCGTTCTATCTGGCTGAGGCCACCGGCGCGCCCTGCATTCCGGTGTCAATCTATGGGACTGAGACGCTGATGGCCAAGGGCAGCTTTGGCATCAAGGGGGGAACCGCGCACATCGTCTTTCATCCGCCCATCCACCCCGGCGACTTTGCCACGCGCGAAGAACTGATGCAGGCTGTGCGCGCGTCCATTGCTTCGGGCCTGCCGGAGTGGATGCGGAACTGAGAGGCGGGCTGGTGCGTTCCTTGCTATCCCATCTTCTCTGCAAGATACGCTGAAAGCACAGGCGCCCGGTTGTTCAGCACTGCGCTGTGAAAACTTCTCTACGGCTGCACAATTGCGTTGTAGCCGTCGTTGAGCAGCTTCTGGCGCATGACCTTGGCGTCGCTGCGATTCGGGAAGGGTCCGACCTGTACATGGATCAGGTTGTCCGCTGGCACGCGACGGACGGAGACCGCGTAGCCGCGTTTGCGCAAGGCGCCCACCAGAACATCGGCATCCTCCTGGTGCGATACGGCGGCAATCTGCACCATCGAAGGCCCATTCGCCGCTGTCTGCTGCCCCACGTTCAGCGTGGTTCCTATGCTTGCCTGCGTGGGCAGAGCCGGCTTCACCGCCGGTTGACCGCCGGCGGCGGCCGTCTGTTGCGCATTTGCGCTGGAATCCTGGTCAGGAGCCGCGTATGCCGCAGGGCTGGCCGCGGAACGCTCCGCCTGGACAGTGTCTTGCGGCGCCGCGGAGGGCTTGGGTTTGGAACTGGCAGCCAGAGCCGGCGACGGGCCGCCTGATCCGGCCTGCTGGCCCGCTCCCGCGGAGTCGCCGGGGCCGAAACGGCCCACCGCGAAGCCCAAACCGAAGAACAGCGCACAAAGCAGGACCATGCCAAAGAAAATGCCCAGCAATGTGGTCGAACTGAGCGTGAGCTCGGTGTCAGCCCGGCGCCTGACCGGTTCAAGCTCTTCGTCAAACTCACCGTGCATACACCGTCCTCAGGTCTCCGGCATATTCAAGAACGCATGGCCCGTGGCTCGCTGATTCATTGCTTCCGGCTTTGAAAGAGCACGACATTACAGCGATTCCACAATCGGTATACACCGAAACCGCCACGATCGAGTGGCATTTTCCTCAAGAAAATGCCACTCTGCACGATGCCCGCAAGGGGCCGTGAATTGTGGAATCGCTCTCGCCGTGCCCTTTCAAAACTACGCAGCGATCTGGGTGATGGACACCTCTACGGTTTTACGTCAGGCAATTTCCCCAACGCCCCAATCTTGTTCAGCAGCGTAAGCATTTCCATGGGCAGCGGGAAGACGATGGTGGTGTTCTTCTCCACGCCGATTTCGGTCAGGGTTTGCAGGTAACGCAACTGCAAGGTCATGGGCTGCGTGGCCATCAGTTCGGCGGCATCCACCAGCTTTTGCGCGGCGTTGAATTCGCCCTCGGCATGGATGATCTTGGAGCGGCTTTCGCGCTCTGCCTCGGCCTGCTTGGCCATGGCGCGCAGCATCTGCTCGGGCAGATCCACCTGCTTTACTTCCACCGAAACGACCTTCACGCCGAACGGCTCAGTCCGCTGGTCGATGATGGTCTGGATGCGCAGGTTCAGCTTGTCGCGATGGCTGAGCAGCTCATCCAGCTCCACCTCGCCCAGCACCGAGCGCAGGGTGGTCTGCGCAAACTGCGAGGTCTGGTAGACGTAGTTCTCCACCTTGATGGCCGCGTCGTTGGGATTGACCACGTAGAGCGTGACCACGGCGTTCACCTTGAGGGTGACGTTGTCGCGGGTAATCACGTCCTGCGAGGGAACCTCAAGCACCTCCTGGCGCAGGGAGATGCGCACCATCTGGTCCAGCGGCCGGAAGACCAGGATGATGCCCGGCCCCTTGGGCGTGGGCAGCGCGCGGCCCAGGCGGAAGATCACCCCGCGCTCATACTCGCGCAGAATCTTGATGGAGTTGAGCAGGTAGAGGACGACGATGGCGACGAGAACGAGAATTGGCATACTGATATCTGGCATTGGACTTCCCTCACTCAGGACGGATTGTACTCCAGAAGCTGTTACGCGCGGTCCTCGGGAACCTGGGGCGGTTCGGCCGGCGCCACGTGCAGCAACATCTGCTCATGGCCCACCACGCGCAAAGGAGCGCCTTTGGCCACCGGCTCCGCAGGCCACCGCGCGCCAGATTTCTCCCTCCACCAGCACGTGGCCCTCGGGCGCCAGCGGCTCCATGGCCGAAGCACGCTGGCCGACCAGGGCCGACGGCGCCAATGCGCGCCTTCATGCGCCGGGCGCGCACGGCCAGCCGCACCAGAAAGACCGTAATCCCCCCGAATCCGGCGCTGACGGCGAAGGCCACCCAGGGGCTGACGGCCATCTCCGGCACCGGCGCGGCCACCAGCGTCAGGGTGCCAAAGGTCAGGCAGACGATGCCCGCGATGGCCAACGCGCCGTGGCCGCCAAACTTGGCCTCCAGCAAGCAGCAGCACCAGCGCCGCCACAAGCAGCATCACGGCGGTATAGCGGATGGGCAGCAGGTCCAGCGCAAAGATGGCCAGCAGCACCATCAGCGTGCCCAGCGCGCCGGGAACGATGGTGCCGGGCGTGTTGAATTCGAGATAGATCAGCAGCGCGCCGCCCACCAGAAACAGCAGGGCGATGTTGGGATTGACCAGCCAGCCCAGCAGGCTGTCGCGCAGCGAGGGCTTCAGTACCTCAATGCGCGCCCCGGCCAGATGCAGCACCAGCTTGCTTCCGTCCATGCGGGTAATCTCGCGGCCATCGAGCGCCCGCAGCAGCTCCGCAGTCGTTTGATGCGGTCAGGTCGATCAGGTGCTGCTCCAGCGCCTCCTCCGCGGTGTAGGAGTGGGAGGTGTGGACGGCGGCCTCGGCGGCCTCGGCGTTGCGGTTGCGCTTGGTAACATAGGAGCGCAGAAAGGCTTCGGCGTCGTTCTCGATCTTCTGGGTCATGGTGGCGTCGGGCTGGCCGCCGAACTCCAGCACCGGATGGGCCGCTCCGGCGTTGGTGCCGGGGGCCATGGCGGCAATGTCCGCCGACTCCAGCAGAAAAAATCCCGCTGAGCCGGCGCGCGCGCCTGCCGGAGAGACATACACGATCACCGGAACCCGCGAACTGAGGATGGCCCCGGCCATGGTGCGGGTCGAATCCAGCAGCCCGCCGGGCGTGTCCAGCTCCACCAGCAGGGCCTGCGCCCCGTCGCGGTTGGCGCGGGCAATGGCCCGGTCCAGCTCGCCCTCGGTCACCGGCTGAATGGTGTCGGAGAGAACCAGCTTCTCAACCAGCGGCTGTTGAGCCGGAGCGGGAGCAGCCCACCCGCCGACAGCCAGCGCGGCTGCCCAAAACAAACCTGCCCAAACTGAGAACGTGCCCGCTCGCTGCACCATGGCTTGCTCCTCCCGGCCTTTTCTCCGGCCCCGTGCCCCAACTCTGCGGTCATCCTGAGCGAGCAAAGCGAGTCGAAGGACCTGCTTGTCGCGATTCACGCCCAGAGTGACGAACCCACTTTACTTCTTCTGGACTTCCCGTGCCTCGATTTGCCTTCGTAACTCCTGGGCAGACCGGCTTTGCGGGGCCAATTTCAACGCCGCGCCGTCGTCCTTTTCTGCCTCGCTCAACTGATTTGCGGCCAGATCCAGCCGGCCCAGCACAAGATACGCCTCGACCGAGGGCTCCAGTTCCAGCGCCGTGTGGGCTTCTTTGCGTGCCGCAACCGCATCGCCGGTGCGCTCGCGCACCTCTGCCAGCCCGGCATGTGCCTCGGCCACCCGGTCGTCTGAGGCCAGAGCGGTCAGGTAGAGCCGTTCGGCTTCCAGCAGCAGGCCGCGATCCAGGTAGTCCTTGGCCTTGGTTGAGAGCTTCTGGGCCCGCTTCAGCGGAGGCAGCGCGGCCAACCGCGAGGCGTCCACCTGGTCCAGCATCTGCGCTGCCTGGCGGAAGGCCTGGGCGTCAAAGCTGCGCACGATGCGCTCCAGCGGATCTGCCTTGGCTCCTGCGTCGGGGCTTGCACCCGCCCCCGCCGCCGGCTCCGCAGCCAGCCCTTTCCACGCTCTTTCTAGAGCCTGGGCCTCGCTGTCGTTGGGGCGCAGCCTGAGGCACTGCGCCAGTTCGGTTATGGCCTCCGCAGCCGCCCCATGGCGCTTCAGGCTCACAGCCAGATTGAAGTGATAGTCGGCAGCGCTGGGATCCGCGGCCTCGGCCTGGCGAAAGAGCGCCGTGCCGTCCCTGCCGCGGCGGCTCACGGCAACCGCCTGGTTGTTCACCACCTCGGCCAGCGGCAACACCCGCGCCACGCCGTCAAAAGCCTCCTCGGCCCTGGGATAATCCCCTGAAAACAGCAGCGAAAGCCCGCGGTAGAAACCGGCCTCCAGGGCATCCGAGCCCAGCGTCTCGGCGTTGGCCCGGCCCACTTTGGCAAAAGCCGCCGCCGCCTGTTCGTACTGCTGCCCGCTGTAGTCCTCGCGGCCCAGCGCCATCCATGCCTGGCCAAGATCGGGACTGAGCAGCACAGCCTGCTTCAGATGGCGCAGCCGCTCCGCCTGGTCCGGCTCGGTGATGCCACGGATATATTGCTCCAAGGCATCCAGGCGCAAGGTGGCTCCCGCTGCCACAAAGGTCTCCTCCGAGCCATTAAATCCGGGGTCAAGTTGCCGGGTCAGCTTCCAGGCCAGGGAGTCGAAGACAGCCATCAGATTGCGCATCTCCCCGCGCGCGCTCACCGGCTCGCCCATATGCAGGTGCGGGCACATCCACCAGCCGCGCCTCGGCCACAATGGCCGTGCCGTCGGTGATGTAGCTGCCCACTACGATCGAATCGGCGTCCAGCGTCTGCGCCAGCTTGAGGGAACTGGCTCGGGAGGGCTGAAAGCCCTGCGGCAGTCCCAGATGGTCCAGCGCATACAACCGGTCTGCCCGGCTCATGGGCGCAAAGCCCGCGGAGGCAAAGCGGCCCCCAGAATCTGCGGCGCGGCCTCGCGAACCCACTCCAGGCTGGGCTGGCCAGTGCGGTTGTCAAACGGAAGCACCAGCAGAATGCGTCCGCCTGCGCTGGGGCCAATCTCTTTGGCGGTCTGCGCGGAGGCACACACTGTCATGGAGAGAGCCACGGCAAGCCCTAGCCCCGCACGGACAGCGAACTGCCCCATCTGGCATAAACGAAATGACGAAAAGGTATGCACAACAGGCTGATTATAGGCGTTGTGGCTTGCGGAAGGCTGCCCGCCCTTGAGCGCAGGGAGAGTTTGGCGCCGATACGATGTTCTTGCGTTCCCCGTACCGATCGATACTCGCACACAGCCTTCCCATGGAGGTGCAAGGACGCCCCCCTCATGGCACGCGCCTCGCTGGCAGCGCAGCAGCGAAGCCCTTTTTCGCCAGTGGTGTGGCTCATGCAGATGTGCTTCGGCAAGACTTGAAGGGGACTCAGTTCGGCCCGTACATCAAAGACACCAAAACGAACCCGCGCTTCACAGTGTGGGGAAGAAACCCTGACGTGAAAAGTCTTGTAACAGTCCGGTACCAGTGCATCGGACCCGCGATGGACTAAACAGCCCGACGTGGACATGGCTTTGCGGAGGGAGCAGGGGCTTGCAGGCCCCTGGATCGAGTCCAATCTGTTCCGGCCTTTAGGCCCGGGCTTTTTGCATTTTTACGCAGGTTTTCGTTTTGTCTTTGTTTTGTTGCATTTGATTTTTTGTTTCTTCCTAGTCGTACCGTAAATCGTTGATAATAAGCTTCGGGCTTTAGCCCCTGCGATGTGCTTTTCGAGATCTCCGCCTGTCTTGAGGGCTTTTCCGCAGCCTGTTTAGAGCGGTTTCACAATTCGTATGCCCTTTCCGGCATCGTGCAAGGTGGCATTTTCTTGAGAAAAATGCCATTTGATAGCGGTGGGTTCGGGGTACAGCAGTTGTGGAACCGGTGTAGCCCCGGACGAAATGCTGGCCTACTTATTGATTCGGCCCTGAAGTTCTGCATCAAGTCAGGCCTGTCATCCTGAGCGAACGGGGCCCCAGGCGTTCTTTAGTTTGGGGGTGGTGAGTCGAAAGATCTGTGGTCGCTTTTCCTTCATTCCGTTCAATTGTTTCAGGGCCGGATCAGTAGCTTGTAGGTTCTGGACGATTGAGACAAAACTCTAGAAAGGTCCCAAGGCGCCATGGTCCCAGGAATTCGAGTTTCCGACCTCTACTACCGGGCGTGCTGCTTGGTGCTCTACTTCGTTGCCGCGTCGGCCGCGTTCAACGGTTACTACGGCAAATGGCATCTGGCCGAGGCCGGCGCAGCGGGCGAAGACGACCGCTTCCACTTCGAAATGATGGTGGACGGCACGGCGTATCGACCCTACATCTACCGGCAACTGCTGCCAACCGCCGCCAACTGGATCGACCGCGCCCTGCCGCGCAGCTTTGAATCCTGGCTCTATGACCTGCAAAGCGGCCCGGCAGCGCGGATGGACCCTTTCTTTGACTCCCCCGCGGCCGAGAACCCGGTCTATTTCTTCCGCTACCTCATTGTGTACGCGGGCACGTTTCTCTTCACGCTGCTGGCGGTCTACGCCATGCACCTGGTCTGCCAGGAACTGGCGATTCCCCCGCCCGCCGCGGCTTTGGCCCCAGCCATCGTCATCCTTCTCATTCCTTACCTGCAGAGTGGGGGCGGCTTCTTCTACGACTATCCGGAACTCGCTTTCCTGGCTCTGGCGGTCTGGGCCGCGCTCAAGTTCGACTGGGGCTGGATCGTCCCCGTGGCCGCGCTGGCAACATGGAACAAGGAATCTTTCCTCTTCTTCGTGCCCACCCTCTATCCCTTCCTGCGTCGGCGGCATTCCCGCCTCGGAGCCTGCTTGGGAATCGCTGTACTTTGCCTGGTCAGTGGCGCGGTCAGCTACCCGATTCGCCTGCATTTCGGGCACAATCCCGGCGGTGCGCTGGAGTTGCACTGGCGCGACCAGTTGAACTCCCTTGGCCATCCGCTCAACCTGCTCTTCGCTCCTGAGAAAACCTACGGAGTGTTTGCGCCCAAAGCTTTCACGCTTCTCCCCATGGCCCTGCTGGGCTTCACTGGGTGGCTTGGCTGGCGCCGTTTGCCGCGCATTGTCCAGCGCCACGCCCAAATCGCCGCGGCGATCAACCTGCCGCTGTATTTCCTTTTCTGCTCAGAGGGCGAGCTGCGCAACTTGAGCTTTCTGTATGTCGTGCTGCTTCTCTTGCTGGCGGTGAATCTCAACGCCTGGATCGGCAGCCCGGCGCAGCCCGAGGAGTAGAGCGTCGGCGATCGCGGGTCTCAAGTTGCTGTTGAGCGAATCCACGAGGCCGGGTGTCTTTTCCCTCAACAGGAAGACACCCGGTAGTAAGCCAGGATCGCCGAACAAGCTGGAGAGCCGCTCTAAGAGAGCTTCGCCCCCCAGGATACACCTGCCAGAGCCCTGACCTACCGGGCCTTCCCCGGGCCTTCGCTTCGCTCCAACCGCGCCTCAAACTGCCGGTCGAAGCGGATCAGCGCCACCCACTGGCCCTGGTCTTCCTTCTTCCACACCAGCGTGCCGTGCAGTTCCGTGGCGATAGCCTCCGGGGCCAGGTCGTGATGCAGGCCGAAGAACTGCTCGTCCAGCGCCCGGCTGCCAGGCCCCAGCGTAAACAAGGGCGCGGGCGGGTCGTATTTTGTTGAGAAGACCAGCGCGGTGGAGTACTTCTCCGGCTGCTGCGCGGCGCGGGCGATCTGCGGCTCGGTAAAGTCCTCCAGCCGGTACACTTCGTAGGGCTGCTTCAGGTAGCCAAGCTCGGGACGGGTAAGCTCGTCGGTCATCGGCCAGGCAGTCAGCACCGTCGAGCCAGGATAGCGCTTGTTAAGTTGGGCAATGCCGGCCAGGTGCAGCCGAACGACATGAGCATAGGCCAGGTTGTCTTCCGGAGCAAAGCCGTAGGGCGGATTGATGAATAGTCCCAGCACGAAGGCCACGGCGGAGAACACCGCCAGCCCATGCCACAGCGGAACCCGCCGATAGAACGTGGTGACCGCCACTAGCAGCACCAGCGGATACATGGGCAACAGGTAGCGGGTCAGCAGCGCGCCGCCTAGAACGCTGAAGAGCAGCGCGTTCACCAGCAGCAGGAGAAAAATGCGGTGCTGCGCGGCCACGCCGATCCCCGCGCGCTCGTTGCCTTCGGCGTCCAGCCGCGGCTTCAGAAGCAGAGCGGCAAAGGACATCAGCACCGGCACAAACAGATTCATGTGCGCGGCGAGGTGCAGCAGGCGATGCCCGAAAGCCGCCAGAATGCGCAGCGGATCCAGGTTGGCCTGGGCGTTGTAGCGCAGAAACTCGGGGTTCCCGAAGAGGAATCCGGTCTTGGCGTAATGCCAGGCATACCAGCCCACCAGGGGCAGAACACAGCTTGAAAGCCAGGCCGCCTCGCGCCAAAGGCGAAAGCGCGCCGGCGGATGGGCGCGAAGGCCCTCCACAAAGCCCGCAATGGCGAGGGTGAGCGGAATGACGATGGCCGTTTCCTTCGACAGCGCAGCGGCGGCGAACCACGCGGCGGCCACCCAACTCTTGGCAAACCACTCCCGCTCCCTGCCCGGCAGCGCATACACCAGTCCCCACAGCGTGCAGGCGGCGGCAAAGATGTCGGCATGAGCCAGGGTGCTCTGCGCGAACCAGATGGGGTAAAGGGCGGTCAGCGTCACGGTCCAGAATGCCACCCAACCCACGCCCACCAGGCGCATGGCAAGCCTCCACACGGCCAGCAGCCCCAAAGAGGCCACCAGCAGCACGGCCTCCCGCGTGACCTCGGGTGAAAAGCCGGAAGCCCTCCAGCACAACGCCAGGTAAATGCTGGGCAGTGGCGGATGAGCATTGGTCAGCGTGGTGAGCGGGATCAGCGAACCGGTGCGAAAAAAGTCCCAGGCTGCAGGAATGTAGTAGCCGGCCTCGTCCCAGAAATAGGGGACGCGCAACAGGGTAAAGTGGCTGGCGTAGAGTGCGGCGAAGATCACCGGGAAGATTCTCCAGGTGGGGAAAGGCGCGTCCGGCCGCGGCATGATGAGATTCTTCCAGCGCAAGGATTGCTTCCTGAAGATCGGGGCGACTACGGTTCCAGGTTCCCTGCCCTGGCCGCCCGAACAACGAGGCGGCGAGGGTAGAGCAGTGGGCATTGGGGGCCAAATCCCTAGTTGACCGGGCCTTGGGGAAAACCGTGGCTTTGCGGTTCCAGGTTCAGCGTGCCGAATGCCTGCTCATACTGGGCCAGGTTCTGCCCCAGCACGTTCCACAGGGCCTTGGCCTGTTGTGGACTCAGAAATATCGCATTCTGATTGTGGATCGTCACCTGATCGGGGCTTTCGCTGGAAGCCAGGCCAAACACCAGTTGGAAGTCCCACACGCTGACCCGCACCTGCACGCTGTTGGCGTAGGATTCGCGAAAATCGGCGGTCTGGGTGACGTTCATTTGCGGCTGCTGAGGAGATGGGCTCATGGTGCTTCCAGATTACTCTGTCCCGGTGGGGCCATGGAATGAGCGCTCGCGGAGCGGAGCAGGCAGTGCGGGAAAAAGCCGCACCATCCGCCCTGGCCTGGAACGCTCCACAGGCACACTCTCAGTTTGAACCGTGTAGTCGTGTTTGACTTCCACTCAGTCCAGGTCTAAACTTCCGGTCGTCCATGAAAACATCAAGATAACTGGACGGAAAGGGCCGGGGAATGAGTTTCTCTCTTTACAAGGACAAGACAGGCAAAACATGGCTCGTGGACATCCCGGGCATCCAGCAGCTCGTGCGCTCCTACGTGCGATCAGGCGCACTCTTGCGCCGGTCCGCCATAACTTATGAACCCCAGGACATGGGTCCCTTGGGTTTCTTTTTCCCATTGACCCTGGCAACCGTTCAAACAAACTTCAAGGGGTTGCAAAATGAGGTGGACGCACACTCCAATGCCCTCCTAAGCAAGTTGATGCCGCAGTTGCAGGCGTCAGGCCTGGCGGCGTTCAATACGCTGGTCGGCTACAGAAACGAAACAGTAAAATTCAACAATCTATTCCGCAACATGCAAGTACAAGCATCGCAGTTGACCAACGAGGAAGTTGGCCGGGTCCAGAAAAACTCCGCGGCGGCAATGGAAATAACAAAGGCAATTCGGGATGTCTCCGCAACCACCCTCATGGTAGGGGCCACTTTTCTTTCCGGCGGAGCCGCGGCAGCTTTCATGAGCGGAGCCTCCGTCATGAAGGGTACGTTTACCTTCCAGGATAAGAAGATGGCCGGCGGCTCAACCTCCGCGGCGCTGATCGCTGGAGGCGTTGAGGCCAGTACCGACCTGGTTGTTGGTTTGGTCGGAATTGGCGAATCCACGACGATGACCGCAGCTTTCGCGTCAAAAGCGACCTCGGACGCCAAACTGGCGGCGGGCGTACTGGTACTCACGGGCGCGCAAATCGACGGGACATGCGAGTTTGTGAAGGCCACCATCGACGGGAAAACGGTTCGCCAAGCCCTCATTCTGGCTGCAACCCAGGCTGGACTGCATGTCCTATCTGCTGGGGTAGGGACAGCGCTCAACAAGGTGTTCTCAGCGCCTCGACTGGAGGGATTGAGCTTCCCGGTCACACTTACGCGATCAACCAAGGAAGTAGCAAGCGTCTCGGAGTTTGCAACGGCTTCCTGGACGGCCGACGGATCGGATGCCCTGATGCAATGGATGAGTGATGGAACGGGAGGCGAATCCGCCGCATGGCACAGTTCCGTGGCGCTTACCCTTCCGCAGTTGGGAAATTCCGACTCTGTCTACGTGGAGCAGCATGCCATGAGGGCATCGGGGCGCTAGTGTCTAGACTGTATGATTTGGTAATTTGTTCCGGACCGATGCGGGCGAGGACGCCCGCACGACAGCCGGCCTGGAGTCCGGCGGTACAGCTTTGCAATGACCCAATCATGGGGTTACAGCACTCGTTGTATCCGCCACACAGATTGCCGTTCAAGTTTTGAAAGGGCACGACTTGAGCCGTGCCGTAAATGATTCAAAATAAACATGGGCTTAGAGCGAAACCAGAGTCCCTGTGGCCTCGTTCGCCCAGTGCAGGATCGCCGCTCCCTGGGGGTCGCGTCGACTTGAATGCGGCGGCTTCGGGATACACCGACTCTGGTTCCGCTATAGCCCCTGAGGAACGGCTTTTCGGCATTTTCGACGTTCACCACTGGCTGTTAACGGTGCTTGGCCGCTACAAAGTAATGCGCCACGCTGCGCACGAAGGGGATAGCCCCCGACGGCACATCGACGCTGCCTTTCAAGACCGACTCGAAGCTGTGCGCCTGGCCAAAGTAGAGTTCGGTATCTTCGGAGTTCTGGCTCACGCTGGTGCCATTCAGATCCACGCCTGCAAACAGCCCCTTGCTGCGCGAATAGGTCAGCAGCTCGGCATTCATCTTCCAGTCCGTGGCAGCTTCTGTATTGCGCCCCACCGGTCCGGCTGAAGCCGCGGCATCTCCCCCCACTTTGAACTTGTTTTTCAAGAGATCCTGAAAGCCGCGCTCATTCACGGCCACCAGCACCAGATCCACCGATTGGCCCCCGATTTGGAAGCCCACCGAACCGCCTTCCATGCGGATGAAAACCGGCGCACTCCACCCGTGCCCCGTGCGGCAGGTCACCACTCCCTGGCCATACTGCGCGCCGAAAACAAAGGCGCCCTTTTTCATCCCGGGCACCACGCCCACGCAGGTGGCTTGTTGGAGAATGTTCATGGGGATACTCTTATCCCCGGCAGCCATGATCTGATCCAAAACCACCTTGGCGGCGTCGATGCGGGCCTGCAAGTCCGCACGCGTTGAGCCTGCATGGGCGGTGCATGTGAGCAGGAAACAGAGGCAGACGGAAGCAATTGTCTTCTTCATCTTCAGTTCCTTTCCACTAAGCGGCCACTGGGGGGCGCTGAGCTCTAAGGGTTGAATTGACGGCGCAAACCGCGCCGCGAAGCCCGATCGAAGCCTGATCCGGAGACCCAACCGCGCTTCGGAGGGTCCGAAAACAGCCTACAGCATCGCAGCCCCAAACTACATCCTGCCCCACTGGCGACGGCAAAGTTTTTCTGCCATGCGTGCCAACCGCCAAGGGCGAACAGCATTGAGCCCTCCAGCGCATCAGGCAGCCCAAAACCGCCCAGTCCCTCCCATCCTGCCTGCCTCCCGGAGCAAATCCTCTGACAATATCGCCGCCAACAGCTCCTGTGGCTCTTTCAGACCACTTTCCCTGGCCGGCGCAAAGACGCAGGCGATTCCCGCCTTCGAGCGCACCCATACGGCCTCCGGGATAAACCGAATCCGCGGGGCGGTAACTCCGGCGAGTTTTGCATGGGGAATGCCAAGGAGTCATGCGGATCGCCCGGCGCGCGGAACCAGCACCGGCTGCCTAAGGGATGGTTTCTCGGCATTTTCGATTTTCACCACAGGCTATCGAAGAAAAGGAAAAGCGTGAAAAACAAAAAAAAGAGGAGTTCCCAGGCATCATGTAGAACATGTTGCCTGGGAACTCCTTTCCCCAGATCTGCGTTGTTTCTGTTAACGAGTCTGTGGAAAACCACGAGAAGGCGCAAGATTACAAAAGGAGTATGGACCTAGGTAACACATTGTAGTTACCGGTAAAGTAAGTAAATTGGAGTTTTCTAAGGGACCTCTGAATCAATCGCCGTTTTGGGAGGGCATGATTTTATTCGTGCCGTAAGTAGCGCAAAACGGCGATGGGCTTTAGCCCCTGGGTAACCGCGATTCGGAAATCGGACACTTGATCAACGGTCGCCTAACTCTTCCTCCGCTCCATCGCTCTCCGCTCGGCGGCCCGGCGCTCAACGGTTTCCGCGGAGGTCCCTGCCGTAGGACTCAGGGTGCGCATGGAAAGCTCAATCCGATTCTCCGCGCCAGTCTTGCGCATCAGCCGGCCAACATGCGCCTTCACCGTGCGCTCTTCAATGCCCAATTGCCGGGCAATCTCCCGGTTCGAGTTTGCTGTCAGAATCAGATCGAGCACCTGGCGCTCACGGACGGTAAAGTGTGGATCGGCGTTTGTCAGGCTGGTATCGCACACGACAAGCAACCGGTCGATGAGCTTTGAAAGAAGGTGCCGGGGCGCCCAGATGGACCCGGCGGCAACCGCCTCGATGGCTCTGCGCACTAACTCGGGCCCCGCCGTCCAACCCAGATAGGCTCTTGCCCCGGCGGCGATGGACTCCATCACCAGTTCGTCGTCTCCCTCCGGACCTAGGACAATCAAGCGGATATCCGGACGCGCGCGGTGCACGGTCTCTAACACCTCGACCCCCTGGGACGCCGAGCTAAGGTCGAGAACCATAAACTCCAGGGCTGCGCGAGTCAGCAGTCCCTCCACCGTCCCGATGACTGGAAACAGTTGGGTTGAGACCTCGCAAAGGTCCCTCTCGAAGATGCAGGCCAGGCCCGCCATGCGGATCGGTTCGTCTTCAATCAGACCGACCAGAATGGGTTCAGGAATACAAACGGTGGACATTGACGTTCTCCAAATTGACCTCAAGCGGAAGAAAAGCTGAGCCCTGAGCGTCAGCCGCGGGAATCCTCCCGCCACCCTGCACACAAACCGCTCTTAACCAGTCCAACCGCCCACGTTGGCAAGCTCTCAAGGTATCGGAAGCATGATTCCCCGCTGTCTCTGGTTTGTCTCCTTGCGATCGGCGGAGGCGCCTTCACAAGGTTCGCCGAAGCGGAAAAATAGAATCTGCGATTGTCTTTTTTGCTATGAACTTTGGCCGGTAATGGGTCGGTGCGGGAGGTTTCCGAGTGACAAGCCCCTCCCACTCCGGCTCTACTGGCTTTGCGCTTTCTTCCCAACCCGCAACGCGCGCAGGCCGGCTTCGCAACACAGGTCGTCAATATATCTCTGGGGGCACGAAAATACTCTACCCGCCGGGGTAAGAGCAACAAACTCGCCGAAGTAAGCATGGACTCCGCATGGTCCGGGACAAGAGAACGCTTGTCAAAGGTCCTGAGTCCCGGCAGAGGGGTGACTCTATTGGTACATCTCTTGAAATTCTCCTGCCGCCTCAGGTCGTGCCCATGCGGCGAATGGCCAGGAGTGACAACACCATCGGCAGCTTGCGCCTGGTTACGGGATTCGATCACCCGGCAGTGGATAGCCCCGTGCCGTCTCGAACGGTCACTCTGAATCGACATGGCCCTCTCGTGCGCGGACCCTCTCCCGGATCCGGATAGACCCCGTTGGCAAACGCACCAACTTTAACGCTTAATGCTACGAAGAGAGTTCTAGAATGGCAACGGGAAAATGCAGATTTTTTGCCACAGCTTCCCGGCAGAGCTCCCTGGCCGGAAAAACCGGCTTTGGCGTGCAGAAAATCCCCGGTTTCCCACTCCGGGCCATTTCCCCTGTTCCACAAATGCCACAAAACCTGTAACATCACCTCCGTAGGGCGTAGTACAGTGATTCCAATGGCGCAAACGAGGTTACCCCTTTGATCAAGCAGGACATCGTCCATCAAGTAATCGAGCGCACGGGGCTGCCCCGCACGAAGGCGGAAGCCGCGGTGGATACCGTCTTTGAGGGCCTGAAACAGGCCATGGCCGCAGGCGAGCGCATCGAACTGCGCGGGTTTGGCGTTTTCAGTGTGCGAGCCCGCAAAACCGGCATCGGCCGCAATCCTCGCACCGGCACCGAAGTCAGCATCACACCAGGCAAGGCGGTGCGCTTCAAACCGGGCAAGGAGCTGCATTCTCTTGAAGACGCAGCCCCGGCCGCCAAATAAAACGCCGCCGGACAGGCCAACTCCCATTCCGGCGCCCGAATCGAAGACAGAGGTCTGCCTCTCCCGGCGGTGCGGAGATCCCCATCCCGGCCAAGGTCGGCCATTCTGCCTGCCCCTGGCTGTCCTAAGAGGAGTCCGGTGCGATCTACCTTCCGGGAGTATTGCCTGCCCTTTCTGCTCCTCGCGGCCAGCGCGGTAACTACTACCGCGGATGGCGCCCGGTTTATGCAGAATTTTATCGAGGGCATGCCCCCGGTGGTTCGCGAAAGCGACCTCTGGCCCTGGAGCTGGCTGGCCGACCACCCCGACCTCTTTATAACCGGTTGGGCTTTTTCCCTGTCTCTGCTGGGAATCCTGCTCATCCACGAATTCGGCCACTACTTCGCCTGCCGTTGGCACGGCATTCGCGCCACGCTGCCCTGGGTTCTTCCCGCACCCACGCTGAGCGGGACGGCCGGGGCGATCATCCAGATTCGCTCCCGCATCCCCACCCGCGATGCGCTGATGGACGTAGGCATCTACGGCCCGCTGGCCGGCTGGGTGGCTTCTGCGGGGGCGGTGGCTGTCGGCTTCGCTCTCAGCGTCAATGCTCCGGCCAACGCGCCCGCGGCGTTGGTGCGCTTTGGCGGCGAACCTCTCACCATTCGCCTGCTGCACGCGCTGCTGATGCAGTGGGACCCCTCCATCCCTTCCTTCGACCGGATCGCGCCCCATCCGGTGCTGGTAGCCGGCTGGATCGGCCTCTTCATCACCTCACTGAACCTGATCCCAGGCGGGCAACTCGACGGGGGACACATCCTGTACGCCATCTCTCCCAAGGTCCACCGCGCTTTTACCCTCGCCTTGCCTTTCGTCCTGTTCCTGGCGGGAACCATCTACTGGGTCGGCTGGTTTTTTTGGGGCCTGTTCTTGATGATCCCCGCAATGCGCCATCCCAGGGTCCCTCTGTCGCCTCCGCTCAAACGCGGCCGGACGATTCTGGGCATTGTGGGCCTGGCGCTTTTGCTGCTCTGCTTCACGCCCACTCCCTTTTACGACAGCTCTCTCATGCACTTTTTCCACCCCGACCCCTTCAGCACCACGCCGCGGTAAGCAGAGGTTCGTGAATGAAAGAGATGACCTTCTGCGAAGAACGTCACGTGCGCCGGATTTTCCACGACGAGGAATGGTGGTTCGTTCTTACAGATTTCGTCAGCCCCTTGACGGACTCGCCTGCACTCTCCGAAACCTTGAAGAAGCTGCGCCGGCACGATCCCTCGCTGGCCGACACCTTCAAAGGGGAACAATTTGTCCCTCCCCTCGCGTTTGTCTTGACTCGGCCAATCAATGGAATCGCAGGCAACGCGAGAACTACATTTCCACATTCGGTCTAAGGAGGTAGCCATTGAATTCGCCCATCTCCGCCCATACCGCTCTATTCGAGGATCAGCCGATCCGCCGTGTATACGACGAAACCACTGAGACATGGTGGTTCTCTGTCGTAGACATTGTTCGCATCCTGACACAGCAGCCGAATGCAACCGTTGCCCGGAAATACTGGAACAAGCTCAAACAGCGGCTGCATGAAGAGGGAAGCCAGTTGGTGACAAATTGTCACCAACTGAAACTGCCAGCCTCCGACGGCAAGAATTATCTGACCGATGTCGCTACTGCCGAAACGCTGTTGCGCCTGGTGCAATCCGTTCCCAGTCCCAAGGCCGAACCCATCAAGCTCTGGCTCGCCAAAGTCGGCTTCGAGCGGATACGGGAGATTGCCGATCCGGCCCTGGGGCTGGAACGAACCAGGGAGAATTGGCGCAAGCTGGGCCGCAGCGAAAAGTGGATCACCCAGCGCATGACCGGCCAGGAGACACGCAATAAACTGACCGACTATTGGGCCGCGCACGAGGTCAAGCAGGGGCAGGAGTTCGCCATCCTCACCAATCTCATTCACCAGGAATGGTCAGGCGTCTCGGTCCAGGAGCACAAAGACCTGAAAGGGCTGGAAACCCAGAACCTTCGCGACCACATGAGCGAGGCCGAGCTCATCTTCACGGCCCTGGCCGAGCTTTCCACCCGCCAGATCGCGGAGACTGAAGCGGCGGTAGGCCTGCCCGCCAACAAGAAGGCCGCAAAATCGGGCGGCAAGATCGCCCAGCGCGCCCGCATCGAACTGGAAAGCAAAACCGGCCGCAAAGTGGTTACTGGCGAAAACTATTTGCCGCCTGGCAGGACGAAAAGGGCGCTCAAGCCTTGAGATTGGGATGCGGCGCTCCCAGAGGTTCGAACATTGGACCTGAAGAGGCGTCCGGATTCCACAACAAAGGAATCTCCAACCATTTTCGAGATTCTGTGGCCCATTTGGGCTACAATATTGTCATGGCCACAAATGCCGTAGTCCGTTCCAGAATCAGCGTCGACGTGAAAGAGAAGGCCACCGCTGTGCTCGACGAGATGGGCCTCACGGTCTCCGACGTGATGCGCATCGTTCTGACCAGGGTGGCCAACGAGAATGCCCTGCCCTTCGACTTGAAGCCCAACAAGCTCACACGAGAGACCCTGCGCAAGACCGCCCGCGGCGAAGAAGTCCATGAAGCTAAGGACGCCGCCGATCTCTTCGAAAAACTGGGCATCTGATGCGTTCGCCAAGCTATTCGAGCCAATTTCATCGCGACGTGAAGCGGCTGCGGAAGAGAGGCAAGGACCTCGAAAAACTGAAAGCTCTGATCGAGCTTCTGCTTGCGGGAGAGGCATTGCCGGCGCAATACAAGGATCATCCGCTCAAACTCAATTGGGCCGGATACCGGGACGCTCACATCGAGCCAGATTGGGTGCTGATCTACTCCGCCACCACCGAGAAGGTTCACCTTGAACGGACCGGCACCCACGAGGAACTCTTCGAGGACGCTTGACAGCGGCCGCGCATCAGGACGAAATCGAGGTTGCTCCTGCCGAATACAGCGCTACTATTAATGCACCGGAGACCTTCATGTGGCATCCATTTCCCGGCTTTAGCGGGTCGCTAACCTCGATCGGGATTCTCGTGGTAATGTGGTTCTTCCGTCGTGCGACGAAGGAATTCTCTGCATACAACCTCGGCCCAGGCGGAGACCCACGCGCGTACGAGCCGATTATGAATAGATATATCCGATTGTCCGAGTTTATGATTGGCGCTGCTTCAGGCTCGATAGTTTTGATCGTTGGGTCATCTGCTCTGCAATGACAAGCCGGTAAACTCCCGTGGTTTTATGCGTCACCGCTTATTCTGATAGCCGCCAGCGTCGTCTACGGCATTGGATTCATGGCATGCCAGATACTCACATGAGGAAGTTCTGCATGGCAATCCGCACACTGCAAACAACTATGCTCTTAATGAAACGTTAGGATTCAGTGCCTTGATCTGTTTTGTCATCGGGTATATTTGGCTTATCTTCGCTGTTACAAATCTGCAATGATTGCAGTCACAGTGTCCAATCCAACGCCATCATTTAACGGATGAATTCTGAATTGCCATCACTGCTCACATCAGCCGCAGCGCATCCACATCCACCACCAGATTGCGGCGCGGGACGCCGGCATCGTCGGCGTGCGCCAACATGCCGCGCAGAGCGGCGTTCAGCGCCTTGCGCGAGGCTGGCCTTCAGAATCAGGTGAAAGCGGTAGATGCCCTTGATGCGGGCGATGGGCGCGGTGCAGGGGCCGAGCACGCGCACGCCCTCCGGCGCCGCCTGTTGGAACCACTTGCCCAGCTCCGCCGACCACCCGGCCGCTTCCTCCAGCTTCTGCGACTGCACCAGCACGTTGGCCAGCACGCCGAAGGGCGGATAGTGCATCCAGCGGCGGTATTTCAGCTCGCGCTCGACGAAGCCGCGTAGTCGTGCGTGCTGGCGGCCACAATGGCGTAGTGGTCGGGATAGTAAGTCTGCACCACCACGCGCCCCGGCAGCTCGCCGCGCCCCGCCCGGCCCGAGACCTGCGTCATCAGCTGAAAGACCCGCTCGGCGGCGCGGAAGTCGGGCATCGAGAGCGAGTGGTCGCAGCCCACCACGCCCACCAGCGTGATGCCGTGAATGTCGTGGCCCTTGGCGATCATCTGCGTACCCACCAGCAGGTTGATCTCGCCGGAATGCAGCCGGGCCAGCAGCCGCTCCAGGTCGTAGCGCCCGCGGACCGTGTCGCGGTCCATGCGCCCGATGCGCGCTTGGGGAAAGATCTCGCCCAGCCGCTCTTCGCCCTGCTCGCGAGCCCGCGCCCAGGTAGTAGAGATGCTCGCTGTCGCACTTGGGGCAGCGCGCGGGAACGGTGCGCTGGTAGCCGCAGTAGTGGCACTCCAGGCGCTGCCCGGCGCGGGCCACGTCTGCGTCCTCGGCGGCCGGCTTGTGGTGGGTCAGCGAGATGGCGCAGTTCTGGCACTCCAGCTTTTCGCCGCAGGCGCGGCAGATCACCGCAAACGAATAGCCGCGCCGGTTGAGCAGAATCAGCGCCTGCTCGCCGCGATCCAGGGCCTGGCTGGTCTGCTCCACCAGCGCGCGGGAAAAGAGCTGCTCCTGGCCCGTCTCCTGGAACTCGCGCCGCATGTCGATCAGCTCCACCTCGGGCAGCGGGCGATTCATCACCCGGTCGTTCATCTCGATGCGCGTGTACTTGCCCGCGACGGAGTTCTGCCAGCTTTCGAGCGACGGCGTGGCCGAGCCCATCACCACCACCGCGCCTTCCAGCTTGGCTCGCATCACGGCCACGTCGCGCGCGTTGTAGCGCGGCGTCTCCTCCTGCTTGTAGCTCTGGTCGTGCTCCTCGTCGACGAGAATCAGGCCCAGATTCGGCGCGGGAGCGAAGATCGCCGACCGCGTGCCCACCACGATGGGCGCCTCGCCCCGCCGGATGCGCCGCCACTGCTCGCTGCGCTCCTCCGGGGTGAGCGCGGAGTGCAGCAGCGCCACGCGCGCCCCGAAAGCGGCGTCCAGCAGCCCGGCCGTCTGCGGCGTCAGCCCGATCTCCGGAACCAGCAGGATGGACGACAGCCCCTTGTCCAGCGCCCGCTGCATGGCGGCCAGATAGACGGCGGTCTTGCCAGAACCTGTGACTCCATGAAGTAGAAAGGGATGGAATGCCCCCAGGGCAGGCGCCAGGCAGGCCAGCGCCTCGGTCTGCGGCTCGTTCAGCCGGAAGGGCGCTGCGGCTGGCGCCAAGCCTCCCAGGCGGAAAGCTGCCGCCCGCTCATCGATGCGCACCAGCCCGCGCCGCACCAGCGTTTGCAGCGTTGAGGAGGGCAAATCGCGCTTGCGCAGCTCGGCCAGGGGCAGTTCGCCGCCGCAGGCCGCCAACTCCGCCAGAATCGCCTGCTGCTTCTCGGTCAAGGAGGGCAGCCGCGCCTCGGGAATCAGCACGGCAAAGCGCTCCGTGCGGCGCGCATCGCGCTCCAAGGCGGCCGTTTCGCGGGCAATCCACTTCTTGCGCAGCAGGCCGGCCAGGATGGGCAGCGAGGCGCCGCTGGCCGTGCGCAAGGTTGAAACCTTCACCGGCTCACCCTCGGCCAGGCGGGTCAGAACGCGCCGCTCCATGTCCTGCTCCTCTGCCGAGAGCTTGCCGCGGCGCTTGCCGCTTTCCAACTTGAAATTCCCATCCGGGCCGGGTGCAATCGGTCTCGATTTTGAGACCGGGGAAATCAACGAGTCCCCGTCCAAGCTTCCAGCCAGCACATCCCGCCCCAGGTCGGTGATGCGGTAGTACACCGTGCGGCGCACCTCGGCCATCAGCGGCAACATGCCGCGCAGCACTTCGCCCAGGGGTGCGAGGTAGTACTGCGCCATCCATTCAGCCAGCTCAAGTAGGGCGTCGCTCAGCAGCGGCTCATCGTCCAGCACCGCCTCCAGGTAGCGGGCCTCGAAATCGGCGGGCGCCTTGGCGCTGACGGCGGTGACCACGCCAATCAGCTTTTCGTTGCGAAAAGGCACAATGACCCGCGCGCCGCGCTGGGGCGCCTGGTCCTCCCGCGCCGCATAGGTAAAGGTGCGGTCCAGGGGGACAGGCAGCGCGACTTCGCAAAAGACGGGCATGGGAGGCAAGATTCAGTTTACGGGGATTGACCCGGCCGCATCGCGGCCACCCGGCAAATATCGCGTTCCCCGGCACCTTGCAAAACCACCTTCAGGCAGTACAATTCGTGCTGATGACTCCTATAAGCACCGCCACCGCCGCTGCCGCCCGTGAAGTTTCGCTCAGCCCCAAAGGTCCCATCACGCTCTCCATCGACATTGGCGGCTCGGGCCTCAAGGCCATGCTGCTTGACGCGGATGGCAAGCCCGTCAGCGAACGCCAGCGTGTGCTGACTCCCGCCGTGCCCACGCCCCAGGCAGTGCTGCCCGCGCTCGACGAGTTGCGGAAGATCATGGGGCCGTGCGACCGCGTCTCGGTCGGGTTCCCCGGCGTAGTCAAGCACGGTTCGACCTTTGGAGCCTTCAACCTGCATCCGCTATGGGCGGCGGGCTTTCCGCTGCAAGCCGAACTCGAAAAGCTCTGGAAGAAGCCCGTCCGCGTGGGCAACGATGCAGACGTGGCCGGCTATGGGGCCATCAAAGGCCAGGGCGTGGAGCTGGTCATCACCCTGGGCACCGGCCTGGGCGGCGCGCTGTTTACCAACGGCCACCTTGTCCCCGGCCTGGAGTTGGGTCACCACATCTGGCGCAAGAAGGGCATGACCTACGAGGACTACCTGGGTCGCCGCGGCCTGGACGAATTCGGCAAGAAGATTTGGAACAAGCTCCTCCAGGAAGCTATTCAGGTCACCGAAGCCCTCTTTAACTGGGACCACCTCTACCTGGGCGGCGGCAATACCAAAAAGATCGACTTCGAGATGCCTAAGAACGTCAGCGTCGTCCCCAACGAAAGCGGCATCCTGGGCGGCGTAGCCCTGTGGCGCGACCAGGGGTGAAATCAGGGGTCAGGGGTTAGGGATTAGGGGTTAGGAACAGCTTCCGTGCCCGATCCTTCGCGTTTTTTGTGAAAGTTGGGAAAGCCCAGATGCCGCGTGCCCCATCCATCGAGCGATTTTTGCTCGATGGGTGGGAGAGCACGAACCCAACAGTCCGAGGTTTCCCACCCATTCCACCAAGAACGTGAAATGGATGGTGCACGGCGCATTTGTACGGGGTGAATTTACGGGCGGGGGTCAGCCCTTGGCCGGCGGCTTCAGGCCCAGTTCCTTCATGGCGATTTGCAAGTCCGCCCAGGCTTCCTTCTTTTGCCGCGGGTCGCGCAAGAGATACGCCGGATGGTACGTCACGATCAACTGCGCGCCGCGCCAGGCGTGAACCCGTCCGCGCAGCCCGGCCAGCGGCTGGCGCAAACCCAGCAGGTACGTCGCGGCGGTAGCGCCCAGCGCCACAATCACCTGCGGCCGAATCACGTCGATCTGGCGGAAGAGGAACGGCGAACAGGTATTGCCCTCCTCCGGCTCGGGCGTGCGGTTCCCCGGCGGACGGCACTTGACCACGTTGGCAATGTACACCTGCTCGCGTTTGAGCCCCATGGCGTTGATCATGTTGTTCAGCAGTTGCCCGGCCTTGCCCACAAAAGGCAGGCCCTGCGCGTCCTCGTCGGCTCCGGGACCTTCACCCACAAAGAGCAGCCGTGCGGCGGGGTCGCCGTCGCCGAAGACCAGCTTGTTGCGGCCCTGGTGCAGCGCGCAGCGGGTGCAGTCGCCGATTTCGTCGCGAATCAACTGGAGGGCGGCGGCGCGGTCGGCGGGAGCGACAGCGGCGGCCACTTGCGGTGGGGCTTGAATCGGCTTGCGGGGCGGAATAGGGGCGTCCTCCTGGAAGAATGGCGACGGGGGTGTTGCCGACTGGTATTCGTGGCTTTCCACGCTTTCGCCCAAAGGCTGGCGAATGGATGGGGCACTCACTGTTTGTTCGGTGTTTGCCTCCCTGGTCTCAGAAGCGAGACCAGGGGCACCGGGATTCTCAGGCTCGGCCGCCAACTGCTCCAGCAGCGCCGGATCGACCGGCCGCCGATAAAACTCCGTCAGCCCCAGATCGCGGTAAAAGCGAACGCGGGCCAGCAGGGCTTCCTGGGCTGAGTTGTCGAGCGGTCGCGCCACGCTGCTCACTCCACAATCAATTGCCGGCGGGCTGAGGTCGACGGCTCGGCTTGTTTCAGAACCCGGTCCTGGCGCGACTTCTGGTCCTCGTCGCCGTCCAGCTCCACAACCAGCGATGGTGGCCGGCGCAAGGTAAGAATTTCGTCGAGGATGCGGTCGGCCAGCTTGCGCTTGGGCATCTCGGGTAGCTCAATGGCTGTTGAAAGCGTGAGGAACGTCGCGGCGTTGTTGTCCGAGTCAATGCCGATGCCCTCTCCGGAAACGTCGTTGACCACAATGGCGTCAGCGCCCTTGCGCAACAGCTTGGCGCGGCCGTTTTCCATTCGGTTCTGCGTCTCGGCGGCAAAGCCCACAATGAGCTGGCCGGGCCGGCGGCGACGCACGACCTCCGCCAGAATGTCCTCGGTAGGCGCCAGTTCCAGCGTGAGCGGACCGCTGCGCTTGAGCTTCTGCTCTGAGACCGAGAGGGGCCGGTAATCGGCCACGGCGGCGGCCTTGATCACCAGCGTCGCCTCCGCCATGCGCTCCAGCACGGCTTGCCGCATCTGATCGGCGGTCGTGATCTTGATCAACTCGCAATGCGCGGGCGGATGCAGCACCGAAGGCCCGCTGATGAGGATGACTTTAGCCCCGCGGCTGTGCGCCGCCTCGGCCAGAGCATAGCCCATCTTGCCGCTGGAGCGGTTGCCCAGGAAACGGACGGGATCGAGCGCCTCGCGGGTGCCTCCGGCAGTCACTAGCAGGACTTCGCCGGCCAGGTCATGCCGGCCGCCGACCGTGCTCAGCACCACATCGGCGATGGTCTCGGGCTCGGCCATGCGGCCCGCGCCCACCATGCCGCAGGCAAGCTCGCCCGTGCCCGGCTCGATGACCCGCACGCCGCGCCGGCGAAGAGTGTCAATGTTGGCCTGGGTGGCGGGATGCTCCCACATGTTCACATTCATCGCCGGTGCCACCAGCACAGGCGCCTGGGTGGCCAGATACAGGGTGCTGAGAAAGTCGTCGGCGATGCCGTGGGCAAATTTTGCCAGGATATTGGCCGTTGCCGGCGCCACAACCAGCGCATCGCCCCACTGCGCCTCGCCAATGTGCTCAATGGAGGAGTCGTAGGCGGCAACAGCCGAGCCGCTGTCGTCAAAAAGGCCCGTGATCACCTTGTGCCCAGTGAGCGCGGCAAGAGTGAGCGGCTGGATGAACTTGCCTGCCGCTTCGGTCATCACCACGTGGACTTCAAGGTCTCGACGTTGCAGGGCGCGCACAAGTTCTGCCGCCTTATATGCGGCAATCCCGCCGGAGACCCCCACCGTTACTCTCATGAGTCGATTGTAGAACGTTTGGACGTGGGGCTCATCTTCTACACTGCTCTTTTGGAAGTGCTGCTTTATCAGAAATTTGTGGCCCTCAGCAGCCTGTGGCAAGAGTCGAGAATGCTGAAAACCATCTCTCAGGCGCTAAATCCCGTCTCTTATTATCAGCAAATTACGGCACGACTTTAGACTTTACCGTGAATTGCGTTCTTGAAGCGCCGCTCTCCAGAGCGGCTGCAGTTCGGATCTCCGGACCCGCACACATCGCATCTGGCGGCTTGGAAGCCGGCGCTGCAATTTGCGAATGAACTCTCAATCCGTGCCCTGCTACAAGACTGTACGTTGGCTCTCGAAGATTCGCTCTGAGAAAGCACGCAATGATTGAGCCACGCCACTGGCTGCTTCTCATGCCGGCTTTACGGATTGGCGTGGGAGGGAATCAAGAGGGTCAGCGCCTGGGGCACGATCTCAATCCTGACGGGCAATGAGCCCAGCAATTCTCCATCCGCCTCCACATACACGCGGTTGGACGAGCCACTCTTGGCGCGGCACTCGACCGAGACAGCATCGAGCAATTCAATCTTGCTGAAGAATGTCTGACGGCGAAACACGACAGCGGCCACAAAGCGCAGGAAGTGCATGCGACTGCGCGTCTTGAAGGCAACCATCCGTAATGTGTCTTTGCGCAAGCTGGCGCCGGGAGCGAGATTATGCAGCATCCCGCCAAAATCGCGAATGCGCACGGCCAGGAGCTGGGACACCTCTTCCATCCGCGGGGTGGGGCTGCCCGCCACCACAAATGCCGCTTCAAAAAGGGGGAAGGAATGAGTTGCCCAGACCCGGACTCCCTCCACGAGGTAGAGCAGGTAGCCAAAGCGCCGCTTCAGCCCTGGATCAAGCTGCGACAGGAAGAGGGCATCCGCGCCCACTCCGGCAGTCACGATGAAGTAGCGGGAGCGCTCGGCGCCTTCGGCATCCCGGTAAAAGATGTGTCCTACCGGAATCCGCACCGGCGAAGCCGCCAGCAGCAACTCAACCGCCTTGACCGGGGAGGCGCCGAAACCGTTGTTCAGCCCCAGATCGGCTGCCAGGGCGTTCGCCGTTCCGAAGGGCACAACGCCCAGCGCCACCTTCGTCCCAACCAGGCATTGCAGGATTTCATGAACGGTGCCATCGCCCCCGCAGGCAATGATGGTGTCGCAGCCCTGGCGGACGGCCTCCATCGCCTGCGTTCCGGCACTTCCCGCGGCCTGGGTCTCCAACGCCTCCGCCTCGACGCCCGCATGGCGGAGCACTGACAGTGCATTGGCCATGACAGCGGCGCGTCGCGCCGAATGCTGACCTGAAACCGGATTGTAGATGAGCGCAACACGCCGCATCAATGAGTCACACCTGCCCATGCCCTCTGTGCTGCGCTGGGGAGATTGGGTTTGAGCTTCGTTGTTATTCTCGCATGACGCCGGCGGAGAGCGAGTCTGCACGAGGGCTTTACACAGGGCAATTGCATGAAGCAGTTGAACCAAGAGGAACAAGAGATTTGAAAGGGCACGGCTTCAGCCGTGCCGACCACGAAGCTGAAAATGCGACGGCTTTAGCCGCCGAGGGATGTATTTTCGCCGTTTTAGAACCGTCCCTCTGGGGCTAAAGCCCTGCATTCTTCTGACACATTTTCGGCACGACTAAAATCGTGCCCTTTCAAAACCCATTTTCCGGTGCTCGAAACGTTCATGCGATTGCCTTGGGGCTTTACACAGCACAGTTGCATGAAAGGAGATGAAATGCCGATGAAGTTCGCCCCGCCCGGACGAGACAGGCTGGCCTTTTCGCGACGCTCTCCCTGGACGCTGAAAGGCTCCATCGCTGTCAGTGGATTCTCAACAACCGGGCACCGCCGAACCGCGGCGCGCAACGGAGAGATCCATTCCGCCGCCGCAGAGCAAAAAAGGATGGGCCGGGAGGGGACTGAACGCGTCCCCCTCCCGGCCCTCCATAAAGGTAAAGCGATCTCATGCCTTCTTGAGCATCTTCATCCCCATGACTACCTTGTCGCCCAGTGTTTTTTGCGACAGGCAGGCAATCAGACAGAGCTTCTCACAGGTAACGGTTCCCTGCCGTACTTCGCGCGCTTTGGGGCCATACCATAGCTCGCGCGCGGAGTGTTCCCTGATGTTGCCGATGGGCGGAAAACCGTGCACGCACATCTCCACATCGCCATTGTTGCGGATGAAGAAGTTGCGCATGCCGACCCGGCAAGGCAGCGCGGAACGCGGCGCCGACTTCTCTCGGAAATGGTCGGTCATGAGGCGCAGGACGTGCTCCGGAGTAAGAATCGGGGCGCCTGCCTTTTGCATCGCGACCAACTTGTCGATGACCGCTTCCAGGTCGGGCATATCCTTCTCCTCGATCCACAACTCCTCGTAGGTTTCGGGAGTCCAGCGGGTCATCGGTTGAGGAGTAACGCAAAGGTCGCCCATCTTGCAGGCCCACTCCACCAGCGCGGGGAGATGGCGGAAGTTGGCCGAGTTCACGGTGGGCTTGATGGTGATGGGAAACTCCGCGCCCTGACTCTTGCGCTCTTCCAGCAGATACTCAATTCCCTTGCTGAGCTTGTCAAAGAGGCCCGGAGAGCCGCGCAGGTAGTCGTGCACTTCGGCAGAGGGCGCGTCGACCGAGATGTTGATATTGAAGGGTTGGGAAGCAACGATCTTCGCCACGTTGGCCCTGGTCAGCGCCGAGCCGTTGGTCGTGACGCCGGACTTGATGCCGTTTTCGCGGCACCAGCCGAGCAGATCGATGAACCCCGGCTTGATGAGGGGTTCGCCGCCGCTGAAGTTGATGGAGAAGTTGCCCACGAAGTCCTTGACGCTGAGCAGCGCCGCTTGCCACTCCGCTATGGTCATCTCCTGACCGTAGTTGGGCAGGCGCCAGTACTCGCAGTACCGGCATTTGACGTTGCAACGCTCGTTCACCAGTCCGTAGAACGTGACCGGCCGGGTCGAGTCGACCCCGGTTTTGAGGTAAACCTCTTCCGCAATCGCGCTTACAGTGTGCTTCCAACCTAGACTTGCAAGCTCAAGAATTTCCATCACAACCTCGTGTGATTAGTTTAGCCGTGCAAGCACTTTTTGGTGCTAATACTGTTGTGCGAGGCGCCATCCCCCGAAAGAGCAACATCCTTCTGCCAAGCTTTCAGCCCGGCTGAAATCGTGCCCTCTCAAAACATATACGACCATCTGTTGGCGCGCACCACCAGAGAACCTTCTGATTCACATGCCCTTGAAGGCATCGTACTGAGCGGCATTTGGTGAGGAAATGCCGTTTAAAGCATTTTCGTAAACTGTGCAGACCGGAAACTTGTTGGTCTCCCACCCATTCCGCTGGAAAACGCGGAATGGATGGGGCACGGAAGTCTATGGCAAAAGCAAAAATGCTCTAGTTGCAGCGGTATGGGGGGACATCATTGTGGAATTGCCGTACTCGGCGCCGTCCCGGAGACGCTTCAGTAATCTTCAATGCGGCGTAACCGGGGTCTGCCGGCTCGGTGGCTCCGAGCTGGCGCCGCTGCCGGGCCCCTCGATTCTTCCTTGCAGCGCGCGCAGCACCGGATCTTCAGGAAAGAGCAACCGGTACTGCTGCACAAGATTGCGCGCCTGCCATGCCTTCCCCGCAAGGAAATTCGCTTGCGCCAGCCTGGCGACAAGCGGTCCCGAGTAGGGATATGCCGCTACTCCCCGCGTGAGCACTTCCTCGGCTTGCTGCGACTGGCCCAGATTCTGGAGAGCGGTGGCCAGGTTTAGATAGGTAGTCGGCTCTTCAGAACCCATCTTGAGAGCGCGGGAAAAGTCTTCGGCCGCCTTGGCATTGTCTTTCTTCTGTGCCAACTCCACCGCCCCCAGCGAGTTGAGCACCTGAGGATTGTCAGGCGCCGTCTTGCTCAACTCATCCAGCTTTCTGAGCCAATAGGGCCACAGGCCGGGGTCCTTGCGGGCCGCGGTGAAGTAGGCTTCCATTTGAGCCAGATCGGGAATGCGGGCCTCCGGCTCTCCGGCGGGCCGGTTCATCCAAAGCAGACCGGGCAGGTCGGGCTTGGGCTGTTCAAACGCGACCTCGGGCAGCGGCTGGCCAGGGTAGCGGACAATGCGATGCTTGGTGTCGTTGGAGTGCGCGATTCCGGCCACCGGACGCTTCTCCATGTGGCATTCGACGCAATAGTCCCCTACTGCTACCCGCTTGCTGTCGCCGGGCTTCAGCGTACAACTGGTCTCCTGGTGACAGGTGAGGCAGGCTGCGCGATAGACGGACTTCTCATCCTCAGGCCTGGGCACATGGTGGATCGAGTGGCAGGTGCTGCACGTCAGGCGTCCGTGACTGGCCTGGTAGCACTTGCTTAGCTCCAGCGTGGAGTTCTTCCACCACAGGGGCTGTTCCAGGCTGCCGCGAATGGGAGGATTGGTCTCAAGCCGATTGGCCTCCTCGCGCTGCTCCGGCTTGATGGGGCGCTTGACAATGGCCATGGTCTCGGTCAGCGGCGTTCCAGGCCGGTAATCCATGACTGTCTTGCCTGGATACACTACCACCGCATCGCCCGCCTGATGGCACTCGCGGCAGAGGTCGTCGGCCAGCCGTGGCGACAGCTTGGCCGGGTTGACGATCGAGGTGTCCACTTCGTTGGGCCGAAGGACGCGCCCTTTCTTCGCCTGCATCTCGTGCACATGGAGCGCGCCGGGCCCATGGCAGGTTTCGCAACTCACGCCCAGCTCGCCAAAGCGGAAGGGCGGTTCCTTGTACATGCCATCCCGATGAGGCACAGGGTCGGGCTGGCCGTTGTGGCAGAGCAAGCACCCGGTGGTCATGACGCGATTGAAGCCTACATCGTCGGCGGCGTAGCCGGGCGACAGCTCCCAGGTCCTGGTATGCGCATAGTAAGAAAGCGGGGCCTGGAATATCCATGCGCCGATGCGGTAGAGGTACGTGTAGCCGACGCTTTCTCCACCCGTCACGTAATCGATCTTGTGGGCAATGGAGTAGATTTTGCGGCCGTTCTTGTCCAGTTCGTAGGCGCTTTGGTAGAGGTCTTTGCCGTCCTGGTACACCGTGTAGTAGCGGTTGCTTTTGGCGTTGAAGACGGTAACCGGCTGCGGCGCACGCCCCAGTTCTATGGGGGAGTTGGCCGGGGCCATGGATTGCCCGTGCGGGGTCGGGGCATAGCTGCGGTTGATCTCTTCGTGACAACCCGACGCGCCGCAGCTCCTGGAGCCTACATAGGCCACCGAAGAGTCGATGTTGCGAAAAATGCCGGCGTCGCCGCTCTGCGCGCCATGGCAGACGGCGGGCAAAAGCGTAACAAGCAACGCCAGGCACACGCAGTGCTGGGACGAGGAACGAAGGACACTGATAAAGTTAGGACGCGGCATGAAAAATTCAACCTGGGCCAGAACCTGGCGCGCTCTCTATTCGGAACCTGGGGCGCACTCAGCTTTGCAACTGGCCGCCCCAGTGTAGAGCACGGTAACATCGGTAGGCAAGGAGCGGCACGGTGCTTGAGAAGCTGCAAGGCAGGCTCATGTGGGAACGGACGCCGCAGGGCGGCATTCGAGTGGAAATCCCAGCGCGTTTGGACTGGGCAGTGGTTGCCCTGGGCTGTGTGTGCGCCCTTTGGGCGCTGCTTTGCATGTCGGTTGCGCCACTGCGGATGATTACCCACGATGCTCCGGGGATTGCGGCTTGGTTCTTTGCGCTGTGCTTTCTTGCCCTGGCTTGCGCGGCTCTGTGCCTGGTTGCGTGGAACTTCAAGGGCAAGACCACGCTCACGCTCGATCCGGCGGAAATGGAGCTGGTTCACCATGTCCGCGGCTTCGAGTGGAGAACACGCGTCTTCCCAACCCGCGAAGTGCGCAACCTGCGCTATCTTCCCTCCTCCGGCTACAAGCTGGGCCGAATGTACATCCCCAGCGTGTTCTGCTTCGAGGCGAGCGGCAAGACCCACAAGTTCGCATCCGGTTTGACTGACATCGAGGCCTTTGCGCTCATCGACAGGATGCTCGACGTTTATGCATTCCCCAGGGAGCGCGCCGTCGATTACATCGGAGTCCGGCGGTAAGGCGGGCTCGGCTACCGTGCGCTGGCGCCAAGCCCGGGCATTCAATCGCTCAAAGTCGCACAATTGAAAGAACAAATAGAAATTGTCACGACCCGCGCCGATAGTAACGTTGACAAATGCGGTTTCCATGGCTGGGATTTTCAAGACTCCGCGCATGGAAATACTCGCCTCTCGATCATGAAAGCTCCACCCCGGAGACTTGACCGAGCGGGTACGAACGGGGACCCCACGTGTCGTTGGGTATCTTAAATTACGTCGCCTCCAGCATCGCCAAGAACAGCCTGGGCCAGACTGCGGCGAACCAGCAGAAGACCCTCCAGCAGCTCTCCACCGGGCTGAGGATCAACTCCAGCGCCGACGATAGTGCCGGTCTTTCCATCGCCAACGGAATGCAGGCCAACATTGCCGCCCTGGTGCAATCCCAGAGCAACGCCAACAACGGTATTGGGTTCCTGCAGGTGGCCGACAGTGCGCTCAACCAAGTCAGTGGGCTTCTCAATCGGGCCGTTACTCTGGCTACCGAGGCCGCCAGCGGCGGCTTGACCTCGCAACAGCGTGGAAGCGCCAACACCGAGTACCAGAGCATCCTCAGCGAGATCAACCAAATTGGCGCCGCGACCGAGTTCAACGGCACGCAGGTCTTTACCAACGGCAACACCTCTCCGGCAAGCCTAACGGCCGGCGGTTCAGCAATCGCAGGCACTATCAATCCGGCCGACACGCTGACCGGCGGCTTCGATGTGACTTCGACCATTCCCGGTGCGGGCGGCACCACTACCGGCGTAACCGTGACCGACAGCGGCGGAACCAGCGCCAGCGCCACCATCACTCCCGGCGCCGCGCTCAGCGGCAGCCTCACCGTCACCTCAACCGGTCCTGGAAGCCCGGATCCGATCACCTTTACCGCCAGCAGCGACGGTTCGACGATTACATCCAGCCAGATCACTGCCGGATCCACTTTGAGCGGCAACCTGGTCATCGACTCGTCGGGCGGCAACGCCAGCGATTCCGACACCATCGATCTGGCCAATTATCAGGGGCTTGCCAGCAGCAATTCCACGACGGCCACCGCCGCGGCCAACCAGTTGGCGGCCGACATGACGACGGCCATGAGAGCCACCACTGGGTCCACTTACACAGCTTCGATCGGCGGCGGCTTGCTGAGAATTCAGACGTCAAACCCCGTGACGGCCCCGTCGCCCGCCAGTGTCACTTTAACCGGAGGGCAGAGTTTGAACGGGATTGGATTTGACTTAGGGTCCACGTTGTCCGGTTCAGTCACATTTACCAGCTCTGGAGCGCTTGCCAGTGGCTCCGCCACCATCAACTTCGCCAACTATCAAGGGCTGACAAGCAGCGACACGACCGCGCAAAACGACGCATTGACCCAACTAGGCGATGACCTGACGGAGGCCCTGGGAGCCACCACCGGCTCAATTTATACGGTCGCGTATTTACCTGGCGCGGCTCTATCCATTTGTTCCAGCAACGCAAATGAACAGTTCCAGGTAGGCGATTCGAATGTTACGGCGACGCCGGCTCTCGGCACCCAGAACGTCACCATGTTCAGTAATATCGGCAGCGACGAAACATACAGCAACTCGATTGCCCCCGGATCAGTTGCTAGCGGCATGTTGAACATCAGTGCCACCACATATGGGGGGGGCACCGCCACAGCGAGCATCGATTTAGGAGACCCAGCTTATTCCGGCTTCTTCTCAAACTCATATTCTACTGCATTTACCGCTCTTGAGAATCTGCAAAATGCGTTGCAAGCAGCCCTTGATCCTGGTGGAGTCTATCCCGATGTAAGTTTCATAGACGGCGGTCTGCAAATTTACGGCGCGGGCGCCAACTCCTTGTCAGCAAGCACAAGCTCGATTGAGGCCACCCTGAGCGGCAGCGGTGAAACCCTCTCCGTCGGAAACAACAGCAATGGCGAGCAGTCGACGAGTAGCCAGGGCGCCAGCGTGCAGACCACCGTAGACCTCGCCGGCCAGACCACATCGACTTTGCAGAGCTATCTGAGCCAGCAACTGGGATCGGACTATGCGGTTTCTTACAACAATACCTCCGGCGCGTTGAGCATCCTTCTCAATAACGGCAACGCGGACGGGTACACGTCGTTCTCGACCAGCGGCTCGCCGCAGCAGACGGTGGGCGGCTCTTCGCCAATCACCGCAACCACCGCCGTCAGCCTCGCCGGGTTGACCAAGACCAACCTGGCCTCCTCGCTGCTCACGCAGCTGGGCAGCGACTACACGGTCAGCTACGACCAGACCACGGGCGCGCTGAGCATCGGCATCTCCACGGCAGGCACAAGCGCGGGCATTACCTCGATTGCCTCCAGCAACAATACGGTCGTGCAAACAGCGGCTTCCGGCCAAGGCTTGAGCGCCTTCGACGTTTTCACCGGCGACGGCACATCGAGCGGCAGCACAAGCCTCAACGTGACGGTGGGCGCGCTGACCTCGGCCAGCGTGGGAACCAACAATGGAAACGCGGGCCAGGACCTCTCGTCGACGACCCTCACCTCGCAGACCAACGCCGCCTCGGCCCTCGCCTTGATTACCGCCGCGGTCAATGACATATCGAGCCAGCGCGGCGTGGTTGGCGCCAATATCAACCGGCTTGAGGCCACGACCAGCGACGAAAGTACCGGGGTGGTCAATCTAACCTCGGCCACCAATTCCATCATGGACGCCGACATCGGCAAGACGGTGGCCAACATGACCCAATACAACGTGCTGCAAGCTACCGGCATGGCCGCTCTACAGCAGGCCAATCAGGCGCAGCAAGCGGTCTTGAAGCTGATCCAGTAACCAAGCCTGCCTTACTCAAGCTCACCCGTCGGCTTTTCTTCCTCCGCTTCGCCCAAGGGATCGTTGTGGCGGTCGGTAACCTCGGCCAGTGCCGACAGGCGCGAGGCCAGTTGCGGCGTCCAGCAGCTTTCCGGGGCGCGCCAGCTCCAGTTGCCGGCGGCGACCGCCGGGGTGTTCATGCGGGCCTCCGAGCCCAGTTCCAGCAGATCCTGCGCGGGGACTACAGCGATCTCGGCCACGCTGCCGGCGGCGGCGCGCATCAGCGGCCAGACGGGACGTCCTGCCACTGGCCCCAGCAGCGACTCAACGGCATTCTTCTCGATCTCGCTGGCCGCGTTCCACCAGCCCTGCGTGGTGTCGTTGTCGTGGGTGCCGGTGTAGGCCACGGTGTCAGGCGTGAAGCGCTGGGGCAGATGGATGTGCGCGCCCTTGCTATTGAAGCCGAACTGCAACACTTTCATGCCCGGCAAACCCAGTTCCTGGCGCAGCGCGTCCACTTCGGGGGTGATCAAGCCCAGGTCCTCGGCTACCAGCGGCAGCGGCCCCAGCGCCGCTTCCAGCGCGCGGAAAAGCTCCAGCCCCGGCGCCTTGATCCACTCGCCGTTGACCGCCGTCTCCTCTTCCGCCGGAATCGCCCAGTAGGCCTCGAAGCCGCGGAAGTGGTCCAGACGAACGATGTCGTAGAGTTGCGCGGCGCGGCGGATGCGTTTGATCCACCAATCGAATCCGCGCTCGGCGGCGACGTCCCAGCGATAGAGCGGATTGCCCCAGCGCTGACCGGTGGGCGAGAAGTAGTCGGGCGGAACGCCGGCAATGCGGATCGGCTTCAGCTCCTCATCCAGCTCGAAGAGGTCGGGATGGACCCAGACGTCGGCCGAGTCCATGTTGACGAAGATGGCCACGTCACCCAGGACCCTGATTCCGTTCTTGGCGGCAGCCTCTCGGAGGTCGTTCCACTGCTGGGAAAAGGCAAACTGCAGCACCTGTTCCTGGGCCAGGCGCGCGGCCATGTTTCGCGGCCACCTTGGCCAGAGCATCCGGCTGGCGGCGGCGCAGCGGCTCCGGCCAGGCTGTCCAGGCGCCGGTATTGAACTGGCGGCGCAACTCGGCGTAGAGAGCATAGTCGGCCAGCCAGCTTGCCTCGTCGCGGCAGAATTGCTCGAACTGCTCCCACTGCTTGGCCAATGCCGGATTGGTGGGGCCGCGGTCGAGGAAGTTCCCAGCAGCCTCAAACAGAAGCGGCAGCTTGCGGTGTTCCACCTCGTCGAAGTCCACGTTGCCGCTGCGTCCGGCCAGACCGCCAATCCGCTCGCCCTCAATCCATCCCCAGTCCGAGAGGTATTCCAGGCTGATGAGGTAGGGATTGCCGGCGAAGGCCGAAGACCCCGCGTAAGGCGAGTTGCCATAACCAGTGGGGCAGAGCGGCAGAACCTGCCAGACATGCTGTTTGGCCTGCAGCCAGAAAGGCCACGAACTCGTGCGCGGCTGGCCCCAGGTCGCCGATGCCGCCATAGGAAGGCAGCGAGCTGACGTGCAACAGAACTCCGGACGAACGTTGAAACTCCATGCCTCTATTATCTCCGCCGCAGGCGAGCGGCGTACCGGGAAGATTCCGCAGGCCCAAGCCCACGCCGAATCAATTCAATGACCTGCCAGTCCCGGCCCAGTTCTTCCGCAGCCCGGAGATCAGCGCCGTTCCAACTACGAGCGCTCCTGCCATTGACGGACACAAAAAAGCCCGCGTCCGGTTGGGGATGCGGGCTCTTTTGCGTATTGGGTCCTTGCCGGGCGGCTTACTCGCCCGGAGCCTCGGCGCCCTGCGCCTTGGCGTTGAGCCGGATGCGGTTGTGCTTCTTGTAGTCGTTGAAGGTGTTGCTCAAGAAGACGTTGAAAGCTTCTCCGCGGCGCTCTTCCAGCATCTGGTCGCGGGTCTGGTCGAAGTTCTTGGCAATCTCGTCGGCGGTGGGCTCCTGCTTGTCCACCAGCTTGGCCACCACGCCGGTTCGTCTGGGCATTGATGGGGCCGCTGATGTTTCCGGGAGCCATGTCAAAGAGTTGCGGAGCGACTTGGCCCACTGCGCCCAGATCGGGCACCTGACCGGACAAGCCAACCAGATCGCTGGTCTTGACTGTCGCGCCCATTTCCTTGGCGGCCTTGGCCAGGTCGTTCATGGACTTGGCCTTGTTGGACAGTTCCGTGGTCTTCTGGCTGAGCAGCACGGGAAGCTGCTCGTCGCGGAAGTCGTCGGCAACGTGAGTCTTCCAGTCAGCAAAGTTGGGCGCGTGGGCGGGGGCGATGCCGGTGACCTGGAAGATCGCGTATCCCTCGCCGGTCTGCGCAAACTGCGGCGGGTCGCCCTGCTTGGACTCGAAGGCCTTGGCGACCATCTGCGAACCGTCGGGCAACGTGGCAATGACGCCCTGACGGCCAACCAGCGGCGTTGACGTCACCGCCAGGTGATGTGCGGCGGCGGTCTTCTCCAGGCCGTTCTTGATAGCCTCGGAGGTGAGCGCATGGGCGTAGTTCTCTTCGCTCTGCGCCGCCTTCTGGCGGATCAGCGTTGCCTGGATGGTGGGCAGCACCTCGGAAAGCGTCTGGACGTGAGCCGTCTGGCGCTCTTCCACCTGCACGATGTGATAGCCGAACTGGCTTTTCACGATCTTGGTGTCGCCGATCTTCTGGGTGAAGATGGCGTTGTCGAATTCCGGCACCATGTGGCCGCGCTGAGCAAAGCCCAACTCGCCGCCCGTGTCCTTGCTACCGGGGTCGTCTGAGTTCTTCTTGGCCAGGTCGGCAAAGTTGGCTCCGGCATTGATCTGCTTGAGCAGCCCCTCTGCTTTGGCCTTGGCGGCGGCATCGGTCTTGGCGTCGGCGCCGGGAGCCACCTTGATGAGGATGTGGCGGGAGCGCGCCTGCTCGGGAGTGGAGTACTCCGTCTGATGCGCGGCAAAGTACTGCTGAATCTCCTGCTGGCTGGGCTGCGGAACGCCGCCGGGCAGCTCATTGGGAGTAAACGCAAAGTAGGTGATCTTGCGCTCTTCCGGCACGGCCGAGGCGTAGCGCGCGGCGTTCTTCTTGAAGAAGGCCTCGAGGTCGCTGTCAGAGGGGTTGATCTGCTTGCGCAGGTCATCCACTGAGATAACGGCATAGTCGAACTTGATCTTGATGCTGCTCTTGCGATAGGCGTCGCGGACTTCCTGGTCGCCCACGGTGACGGGGGCGGTGATCAGCGCTTGCAAGCGGCGGATGAGGATGTCGCTCTTCACATTGTCTTCGAAATCCTTGACCGTCATGTTGAGCCGGTCAGAGATCAGGCGGGCATACTGGTCGTCGCCGATAAACTGGCCGTTGGGGAAGATGGCCTCGCCCGTGGGCCCCGTGTGCAGATACTGGCGCACATCGTCGTCCGTGGCGCGAATGCCAAGCTTCTCGGCCTCGGCCAGCAGAATCTGCTGCTGCACCAACTGCTGGCCAACCCGCTGCTCAAAGAAGGTGAGCATCATCGGATTGTCAGCGTATTGCGGGCCCTGGCGCTGCGCCATCTGACGGGCGCGCTGGCTCACCGTCTGCTGGCTTATCGTTTCGCCCGAAGAGAAGAAACGGCTGTACCAGTGGGGGTAGATCACGGCATACGTGTCGCCGGCAGCGGCGCCCACGCCGGTCAGGCCGGGAATCAGGTAAACCACCATGGACACCGAAGCGGCGGCTATGATGACGACGAAAAGTGCCTTGGTGAGGCGATTGTCTCTCTGCAGGAAACGGATCATGGGTGGACTTGAGCCTTCTACTCTCTATGCGCGTGAATGGTGAGCCTTGCCAGGGGCAGCACAATGGCGGCTAGGGGCAGGCGTCTCCCAAGGGTACGCAATTCTCGCTCGACGCGATTCTCTGCCATTATAGACGACCGCGAACCCGGCGCGGCGCCGAGGACAGAGCACAGAGACCGGCGCGCGGAAATGTTCATGCCCAAAATGCACCGGGCATCCCGTAGATGCGGGACGCCCGATGTCTCTCGAAGCCCGTGGATGGGCGATCAACGCCAGTAGTAGAAACCGCCAACCATATAGTAGGGACGGTAGTAGACCGGCGGATAGGCGTAATAGGGGCTTCCATAGGGATAGCCGGGGCGATAATAGCCGCGCCGATAGAGCACAGGGCCGCCGGGATTCAAACCCTGAGCCAGGCGGGTCGCCTCTTGCTGGCTGACCGGCTGCACCGTGATCGGAGCAGCCAGGTGGAAGTCCACCAAAGCCTCGGCAGGAATCCAGATGCCCGGTCCGGGAGAAGCGGCTGAAGCTGCCGTACCCGCGGCCGCGCCTGCGCCGGCGCCGATGGCAGCGCCCTCGCCACGTCCCACGGCCCCGCCAATGATGGCGCCCAGGATTGCCCCGCCAAAGGCGCTTCCAGCGGTTTGGCCTGCCTTATTCGGCCCTTTGACCTTGAACAGGTCAGATTCGAGCGGATAATTCTGGCCGCCCAGGTCAAGGGAAGTGAGCTTGAGCGCCAGTTCCGGACTTCCGCCCAGCGTGCCGGCTTTCTTGGCCTCGACAACCACTCCATGGGCCGTGGCTCCGCGGGGAATCGCCAGCGCGCCGCCGAAGACCACGTCGTGAATCACGGTGAACTGAATCTGCGTGCCGTCCTTGGCCCGCTTGCTGTCTAAAGACTCGCTGGTCCTCACCTGCAGCAAGGTTCCCTGGGGAATGGTGACAGGTCCCTTGGGAATCTCATAGGCGGGCTGCTGAGGAGGATAAGCCGCCGGAGGCTGCAAGGGGCGGTACTGGGGCCGCTGCGGAGGATAGGGCTCAGCGGGCTGATTCTGGCCTTGCCCAGGGGTCTGCTGAGGATATGCCTGGGGTGGCGGCATGGGGCCGTCGTCGCCGGCCGGCGGCTGATTCTCCGCCATTTGCTGCGCGCTGGCGTCATTAGCGTCGGCAGGCGGAGGAACTGGGACCTGGGCATCCTGGGGATTGCCGACCGTCAGGTTGTTATGCACGGCGGTAACGCCCGGCACGCGGCTGGCAATGGACTCCGCCAGTTCCTTGGATGCCTCGCTGGACACCGTTCCGGAGAGCGTAACCTCGCTCTGAATGGTGGCCGCGGTGATCAGATCCTTCTTCAGCGCGTGGGAAGCGTCGAGGGCGTGCACCACGTCCATCTCAATCTGCCCGTCACTGCGCTGACCGGCCGCCGGAGCCGCATCCTGGGCCAGCGCCAAGGCGCCGCACAAGACGACCAGTCCGGTGAAAGCCAGAACCTGCGGGAAAACTCTCTTGAGCCATGGCCGAATCATTTTTATCTCTCCTCTGCGTGTGCTGCCGCGCCCGGTTCACATCGTTTAGACGGAATACCGGGGAAGCTGTCACTTGTGAGAACCCGGCCCCGAGGAAAAAGTTCCGCGCGAGCTGTGCGAGCGGCGAAATAGGAACGCAATTCACGGATAGGATCTGACTTCGTGCACTGACGCATCTTTTCACGCAGAGGAATTCTTGCGCAGCCTGTCATGTAAGCCTTTATTTTGTGATACTTACGGCGCTCTGGCCCGAACCGGAGCGTCCCCCGGCACCCCCTGGGCCGGGGTCGCGTGCCGTATGTCGCTGATCATGAAAGAAGGATTTTAACCCCTTTCGGGGGTATGTTTTCAGCAAGTTACAATTCAGCAACGGCTAAAACTGAACCCATGCCGGATGCCGCTGCGGCACAACTGAAGTTGCGCCCTGATATGAAGCGGGGCCTCCGCACCAGGAGAACTCCCATCTTTCAATACTGAGAAGTGCCCCTCTGCGTGAGACACGCCACTAGGCAGATGCGAGCCGCTGCAGCAGCGCGCCCGCAATTTGTCCCAAGGGCAGGACCTGATCCACCGCGCCAATCAGAATTGCCTCGCGCGGCATCCCAAAGACGACTGAAGTGGATTCATCTTGTGCGAAGTTGAAGGCATCGGCATGCTTCATTTCCAACATGCCGCGCGAGCCATCCGCTCCCATTCCGGTTAGCATGACGCCCACCGCATTTCTGCCCAGACTACGCGCGCAAGAGGAAAACAGCACATCCACGGAGGGAAGGTGGCGATTGACCCGCTCGCCCCTGTAGACGTGAACGGCATACTCCATGCCTCTGCGCACCACGGCCATGTGATGCCCGCCCGGCGCCAGCAAAGCGTGTCCGGGGAGAATGCGGTCGCCGTCGCGGGCTTCTTGCACCTTTATCTTGCAAAGTGAATCGAGACGTTGCGCGAATTGGCTGGTGAAGGCTTCCGGCATGTGCTGCACGATCACGATTCCGGGAAAGTCGGCGGGCAGCGGCGATAGCAGTTCCTTCAGCGCTTCGGTTCCACCGGTGGACGCGCCGATGGCGACAACCTTGTGAGTTGCAGAAAACTGGTATACCTTCCCGATCGGCTGAGCTGACGGCGGCGTCGCGCTGGCAGGGCGCACCCTTGCCCTGGCGGCCGCCTTGACCTTGGCGATGATTCTATCCGCCTGCTCGATCGTCCCGTTGGAAACATCCAGCTTTGGCTTGGAGATGTAGTCCACTGCCCCCAGGCTGAGTGCGCGGAGCGTCGTCTCCGCACCCTTGCTGGTCAGCGACGAAACCATGATCACGGGCATTGGGTGCCCGCGCATCAGTTTCTCTAGAAACGTCAACCCATCCATGCGCGGCATTTCGATGTCCAGCGTGAGGACATCCGGTTTCAGCGCAATGATTTTCTCTCGCGCGACAAAGGGGTCGCCCGCCGTTCCCACAACCTTCAGGCCTGGGTCCGATTCCAGTATCTTTGTCAGCAGTTGGCGCATCAACGCCGAGTCGTCTACGATGAGCACTTTGAACGGAGTCGTCATGCGCGGGCTGCCTCATGTCAGCCAAGTGTGAGTCTGGGAACGCCACTCGAACCTGGTTCAATGCCATCCCAATAAGTTGCAAATCAGAACAGCGTGATCTCACCGCTATAGGATTTGCTGCGAGTAGGGTAACTCTCGTACGAACGCTCAGCGTCGATGATTTTGGGCAGGATCGAACCATCGACGGTATGTACCGTTACCTTGCCTGTATCTGTCCGGAAGTACAAGTGGACTGCGTGATTTCCTCCCAGCCTCTCGGCCAAGAGGGGAATTCTCTCCGCGGCAAGGAACTCGCGGACGAATCGTGCATTCTCTTCCCCAATGGGCGGCATTTTCATTCCCTGAAGAACGGTGGCGCCCCCAAATGCCTTGGCAATGAACCTTCTTCGATCTCCGCCCAGCTTCATCAGCTCGTTGATGAGCAGTTCCATCGCATGAACTCCGCAACGCGGATTTGGCTCGCCCGCACGACAGAATGGCAGCAGAATATGATTCATGCCGCCGGCGCGCAGGCATGGATCGTAGAGGCAAACAGCAACGCAGGAACCCAACAGCGTGTCAAGGACAACAGGCATTTGGCTCGCCGCAACCTCGCCAGCGTACAGGCTTATCCGGTTCTTGCGCGAAGGGCGAAACCTGCTCGATGCCGGGGGCTGCACTTCCGTCGCGGCAGGCACATCCGTCCTGATCCGCAGGCGATGAACCGCGCCGCAGTGCTCGGCCAAGCGCGGGGATGTGCGCAATGGCTCGCTCATCGCTCACTGCTCCTCAACCGATACATGGTCTGAGTCAATGGCGCGAAGATGTCGCCGAGCCACGGAATGTGCTCGGAATTGCCGAGGAACAGATAGCCGTTCGGCTTCAGGTAACGCGCCATCTTGCGCAGAAACACATTCTGTGTTTCCTGATTGAAATAAATCAGCGCATTGCGAAAGAAGATCACATCGAAGAGACCGTCGAGAGGCCAGCGTGCATCCATGAGATTGATGTTCTTGAACTGAACAAGCCTTGCGACATCGGGCTTGACCTTTACAAAGCCCTGCATGTCATCCTTTCCGCGGAGGAAGTACCTTGGCTGCAAAGGCGCATCAACAGTGGCCAGCGCGTCCTCCTTGTACACCGCGCGTTGAGCAGTTTCCAGCACCGCGGTATCGATGTCGGACGCGACCACTTCGATCCTCCATGCTGCAGGCGCCACAGCGAATCCGGGAAGCACAGGCCTCTTTGGCGGTGGCTGCGGACGAGCGGCGCTTTTGGCATGTTGGGCCGTCTGCAATGCTTCAAGCAAGGTAATCGCTATCGAGTAGGGCTCTTCGCCAGTTGAACAAGCGGCGCTCCACACGCTAATACTCTTGTTGGCGCCGCGACGTGTCGCAGACTCAATCTGGGGCAAGACGGTCTTGGAGAGGAATTCAAAATGATGCCGCTCGCGAAAGAAGGACGTCTTGTTGGTGGTTACGCAGTTGATGAGCTGGCGAATCTCGTCGCCGTCGTCCGGCACTTTGCGAACATACTCATAGTACTCGGCAAAGTCGGTCAGGCCGTGATGGCGCAAGCGGCGCGACAGGCGCGAGGCAAGCATCACCTGCTTCCCGTCCCGCAGCCAGATTCCCGTGCGCTGATGAACCAATGAACGGAACAGCTTGAATTCCCGCAGTCCCATGGGGTAGACCGAATTGTCTATCGCAGCCAGCGGCAATGTCAGGCCCTCCATGAAGAAATCCTGCCTCTTCTGCCTCGCGAGCGCTACTGAACGGGCTGAGCCACGGTCAGTTCGCTTTCGGTCAACAGTTCTTCCAAATTCAATGCGACGGTGAGCCGCTCCCGCGACTGGAAGACGCCGCTGATGAACCGCGTATCAACTGCCGCACCGAAGTCGGGTGCTTCGCGCATGGAGTCTTTTGGGACCATCAACACATCGGAGACCGCGTCCACTAGCAGCCCGACTGTCTTCTCGCCTACTGTCGCAATCACAATCACCGTGTACTTGCTATATTCCACCGCGGGCAGACGAAACTTCATGCGCAGATCGACAACCGGTAACACAGTCCCCCTCAGGTTCATTACGCCGCGCACATGAGGGGGGACGTTGGGAATGGGAGTGATCGGCGCATACCCCCGAATCTCGCGTATCTTGAATATCTCCAGCCCGTATTCCTGATCTTCGAGCAGGAAGGTCAGGAACTGCTGCGAGTCTTGTGCTTTCTCTTCGACCAATGTCTTCATTGCCATTCCTCTCCTGCATTCAGCGGGATTCCGCGACATGCTGCCATGGGCTGATGTGAGGTCACGGCCAATCCGTGATGCATGGCCTAAAACTCCTCAAAGGCCCTATCGTCTGCCGCCGGTTCGCATGGAACGGATAGCGCCATGGCCGGTTGACGGCTCTTGATAGGCATTGCGCCGCGAGCCGGAAGACCGGTCTTGGCTGGACCAAAGTTCCTGGCGCCTCTTCCCGCGCTCAGCCCCCTGGGAATTATCTGTTGCACAGAGCCCAGCGGATGCAATGGGTGAGATGCGCTTGCATGATGAAATGACGCCGCCTGCCGATCGTACTCATTGTTCGGCCCCCGGTTGAGAACGAAGGTTTCCATCAATTCCAAAAGGCGCGCGGCCTGCTCTGAGAGCGATTCCGCAGTAGCTGAAAGCTCCTCTGTTTGCGCCGAGTTCGATTGCGTCACTTGATCCATCTGGGTCATCGCGGTGTTCACCTGCTCGATGCCCGTGCTCTGCTCCGCTGAGGTGAGCGCGATTTCGCCAACAAGCTGGGCTACCCGGTTCACGAGTTCCGATCCCCGTTCGACTTTGCGCAGGGAATCCTGAATCAGCCCTTTGATTTCCTTCGCGGCGCCGGAACTCCTCTGTGCTAGGCTGCGGACTTCAGAGGCCACAACGGCAAACCCGCGGCCTTCATCACCAGCCCGCGCCGCTTCAACGGCCGCATTCACCGCGAGCAGATTGGTTTGAAATGCGATTTCGTCGACGGTAGAAATGATGTCTGATATCTTGACCGAGGACTTACTGATCTCTGCCATTGCGGCCACTGCGCTCGCTCCATCCTGGTTGGAGACTGCAGAGTTGCGCGAACCTGTCGCAAGCTCGCTGGCATTGCGGGCATTGTCCGCGCTCAGGCGGACAGAGGATGAAATCTGCTCCAGGCTCGCCGAAGTTTCCTCGAGGCTCGCCGCCTGTTCCTGAGCGCCCGATGCAATCGCTTCAGATGCGGCGGCCAGTTGCTGTGCCGAGGAGCTTGCATTGGCAGCGCTATCGGCCACTTCCCGCATCGTGCTACTCAGCTTCTCCACGGCCTTGTTCAGTGCCTCGGCCATCCGTCCCACTTCGTCTTTGGTGTCCACTTCAAGTGAGGCTGTCAGGTCGCCGCCGGCAACCTTTTCCAGCGCAGCCACTGCTTGTCCCAAAGGCAGCGAGAATCCGCGAGCTATGCCGAAGCTGAGAATCACTCCCAGCAAAAGCGAAACTACGGCGGCGCCCACGATCAGGGTGCGGGCTGTCTGGTAGGCCTGGTTGTTGGCCTGATATCTCTCCTCGGCAACGGTCTCCTTGACCTGCCGGGCGTGCTCAATGTCAGTCAGCATCTCAGCGGCGATGGGCGCCGATGCCGCCAGTTTGGCTTTGGCGCCGGCCAGGTCCTTCGCGGCGATAGCATCGACGATGAGCATCACCGCTTTTTCATACCCAGGCAAGACGTCCCGAATCGCACCAATCACTGACTTCTCTTCCGTCGAGCTGAAGGTATGCTCGGCGGCTTCAACATTGGCGTGCATCTTGACAAAGTCGGCTTTCAGCGCGTCCAGGTCCGCCGACCTGACGTTCGTGTCCTCGATATTGACCATGGCGTCCCGGTCCTGGCGCGCCATGTCGAGCTTATTGGTTGAGATATTCTCGATGCTCATCACGCCCTTCATATCTTCCTGATAGAGCGAGCGCACGCGTTCGTTGGCCTTGCTCAGGGCAGACACAGCGAGGTAGCTGATCCCGAGGGTCAGCACTAACATGACGCCAAAGCTGATCAGAAGTCTTGGCGCCGCATTCAAGTTCTTAAACCAGTTCATATATCCACTCCTGCTCAAATGGACTCCCCATTGAGCTTGAACCCAAACACGCTAAGCTGCCTGCGCGGGCGTCGCCAGTTCGCTTTCAGTCAACAGTTCTTCCAGATTCAATGCCACGGTGAGGCGTTCCCGCGACTGGAAGACGCCGCTGATGAACCGCGTATCGACTGCCGCACCAAAGTCGGGCGCTTCGCGCATCGAATCTTTCGAGACCATCAACACGTCAGAAACCGCGTCGACCAGCAGCCCGACCGTCTTCTCGCCTACCGTGGCAATCACAATCACCGTGTACTTGCTGTATTCCACCGCGGGGAGACGAAACTTCATGCGCAGATCAACGACCGGCAACACGGTGCCCCTCAGGTTCATTACGCCGCGAACGTGAGGAGGAACATTTGGAATAGGTGTGATCGGTGCGTACCCCCGAATCTCACGTATCTTGAATATCTCCAACCCGTATTCCTGATCTTCAAGGAGAAAGGTCAGGAACTGCTGCGACTCCTGCGCATTGTCTTCGATCAATGCCTTCATTGCCATTCCTTTCCTGCATACCGCAAGCTTCCACGGTCTTCGGCCATTGCCTGCTGTGAGTTCCTCACTCGTGATTCACGCACCGCTTTAAAACTCCTGGAAGCTGGCATCATCTGCGGCTGTTCCGCTTGGCGCAGCGATTGCGAGAGAAGGTTTACGGGTCTGAATCCGTTTGTTACGGCCGGCGGGCTCTGGCTTTGCCGCTGCGCCATTGCTTCGCACTGCCTTGGCCGGTGGACGCATTGCAGGACTCAAGTGCTGCGCGGGGCTCGCCTGCTGTACTGGATTCGCAACATGTGGCTTGAATACCTTGTGTTCCCGCTGGCTGTTTCCACCCTGGCTGAGAGTGAACACGCTGACCAAGTTCATCAAATGGCCGGCTTGCTCTGAGAGCGATTCCGCTGTTGCCGAAAGCTCTTCAGTCTGCGCGGAGTTGGACTGCGTCACCTGATCCATCTGCGTCATCGCGGAGTTGACCTGGTCGATGCCGGAGCTTTGTTCCGCTGAAGCCGCGGCAATCTCGCCCACGATATCCGTGACGCGCTTTACCGATCCAACAATGCCTTGCAGCGTCTCGCCCGAGCGGTTCACCAGCACAGAGCCCGCCTCCACCTTGCGCAGCGAATCCTGAATCAGTACCTTGATTTCCTTGGCCGCCACGGCGCTTCTTTGCGCCAAGCTGCGCACCTCGGAGGCGACTACGGCAAAGCCGCGTCCCTCATCGCCCGCCCGCGCCGCTTCTACCGCCGCATTCACGGCCAGCAGATTCGTCTGGAAGGCAATCTCGTCGATGGTTGAGATGATGTCTGAAATCTTGGCCGAAGCAACATTGATCTCCGACATGGCGGTAATCGCCTTGGCAACAACTTCCTGGCCTTGCAGCGCGGAGTCCTTTGAACTCGCAGCCAATTGCGCAGCCTGTTGCGCGTTGTCGGCGCTCTGCCGCACAGCCGCGGTGATTTGCTCCAAGCTTGCCGACGTTTCTTCCAGGCTGGCCGCCTGCTCCTGGGCGCCGGAAGCGATGGCTTCTGAAGCGGAGGCCAGTTGCTCAGACGAAGAACTTGCATTGGCGGCGCTCTCGGCCACTTCCTGCATGGTCTCGCCCAGCTTCTGCACCGCGCGATTCATCGCATCGGCCATTTGCCCTATTTCATCTTTGGTATCCACATCGAGCGTGGCCGTCAGGTCGCCGTCCGCAACTTTCTCCAGCGCCACGACTGCTTGCGCCAAGGGCCGTGTAATGCCTCGCACGATGTACACACCGATCAGGCCGGCCAGAACGATTGCGGCGAAAAGGCAAATGATAATGCCTGTGTGCGCGTTATTGACGGAATCCATGACCGTCTTGATCTCAACATCTCCAATATCCTTGTTGAGCTTGATGTCCTGATCGATCAATCCGATATATTTGTCGTTGATGGGCTGGAGTGCACACATCATTTTGAGCGCCTGCGCATTGGCTTCCGGCGTTCCTGCGCGGCTGACCACCAGGACCTCTTCGCTGCCGGCTCTAAATTCGTTTCCAGCCTCCATGATCTTCTTGATCAGGGCAGCTTCCGTGTCGTTGCTGATCAGGTCTTTCTGATAGTGATCGAGCAATTCGGCGTTGCGGTTCCGCAGGGTTTGCAACTCCGTCTCGTACTTTGCCATCTCGCTCGCATCGGAAGACACTACATGCAGCAGTTGTATTCCGAAGAGCTTTTCCGAATTTGCCTGCACCTCGCCCATGACTAGCAAACTGGGCACCTCATTATCCACAACATCCTTGGTTTTGCTCTCAATAGAGCTGATGCGGTTATAGCCAAAGATGCCCAGAAACACTGTTATCAGGATGACAACTCCAAATCCAGCAGCCATCCGACTTCCTATCTTCCAGTTGCCCATATATCCTCCTCTATTTTTGGTTGCGATCTGCGTTGTCAAGTCAGATTGAGCTCGCGGCACAAGCTGCTGGAAGACCTAGTCAGGGATTTGAAGCAAGAACGAACTCAAGGCACCGATGCTTGCGGCGTCGACGATGGAGGAGTTGCAGCCGCCGCCCGGAGGCCAATGCGCTGGAGCCGGCTGAAGGAAAGGATGCCCGCGGCCGCATTCATCGCGATGAAGATTGCGAATGCGGCCGGCATTGGCGCTCCAATTGTGCAATTGTTCATGTATTTCTCCCCGCCCAGTTCTTTGCAGACCCTTCCCCGTGCACCCGAAGGGAGAATCCACTCTTCAACGTATCGGCAAAGCGGGCCCGAATTTCAATCAGCGGAGCCCTTCCCTTGAGTTCACGTGCTGGCAGGGGCGGATTTCCAACGTCTTGCGCCATGTCACATAGGCTGGAAACTGGTTTCATCTACCGCAGATTCGCTGGCAGCGGCCAACTGCGAAGCAATTGGACGGCTTGTGCGGCGCCTGGCCGGGCGTGTACCCGGATCTGAATTCGCCGTCATTTTGCCGCGGGTTGCCTTCGGCAGTTGGCGTGCTCCGTTTGCCGGCGGCTGCAGAATCTGAGGTTGTTGCCCGAGCTTTGCCGCAACAGCCGCCTGAGAGTGGCGCGTTGGCTGCTCCTGCTGACTAGACTCGGAATGACTTAGAGTGAAGGTATTGACCAATTCCATCAAATGTGCAGCCTGCTCTGAGAGCGATTCCGCTGTTGCTGAAAGCTCTTCAGTCTGCGCGGAGTTGGACTGCGTCACCTGATCCATCTGCGTCATCGCGGAGTTGACCTGGTCGATGCCGGAGCTTTGTTCCGCTGAAGCCGCGGCAATCTCGCCCACGATATCCGTGACGCGCTTTACCGATCCAACAATGCCTTGCAGCGTCTCACCCGAGCGGTTCACCAGCACAGAGCCCGCCTCCACCTTGCGCAGCGAATCCTGAATCAGTACTTTGATTTCCTTGGCCGCCACGGCGCTTCTTTGCGCCAAGCTGCGCACCTCGGAGGCCACTACGGCAAAGCCGCGTCCCTCATCGCCCGCCCGCGCCGCTTCTACCGCCGCATTCACGGCCAGCAGATTCGTCTGGAAGGCAATCTCGTCGATGGTTGAGATGATGTCTGAAATCTTGGCCGAAGCAACATTGATCTCCGACATGGCGGTAATCGCCTTGGCAACAACTTCCTGGCCTTGCAGCGCGGAGTCCTTTGAACTCGCAGCCAATTGCGCAGCCTGTTGCGCGTTGTCGGCGCTCTGCCGCACGGCTGCGGTGATTTGCTCCAAGCTTGCCGACGTTTCTTCCAGGCTGGCCGCCTGCACCCCTGCGCCAGCGGAGATCGATTCAGAGGCAGCTGCCAATTGCTGCGAAGAACTGCTCGCATTGGCAGCGCTCTCAGTAACTTCCTGGAGCGTAGAACGCAGCTTGTCAAGCGCCTCATTCAACGCCTTGGCCATCTTTCCCACTTCGTCGTCGCTAGATACATGGAGGGATGCGGTCAGATCACCCAAGGCCACCTGGCGAAGCACATCGACCGCACTCTTCAACGGCACAGCAATTTGCTTTTGCAGAACCGCAACGGTGAGCAGAGCGAATACGACCGCCATTACGAAGAGGACAATCGTCAGCGCTCGCTGAAGGCTCGTGGTCTTTACAATTCCATCCAATTCGCCTTGGAAGTCCTTCTTGCCAATGGTTTCATTCAGGTCTTTCATTGACTTGGCCAGACTTGCATTTTGAACAGCCAAATTCTTCACTGTGGCCATGGTTTGTTCGTCCATCGCGTCTGGCGTGGCAATCATCTTTGCATAGGTTGATTTTGACTGCGAACTTATGTCCCTGAACTGATCCTGCACCAGGGATACTTGTTGCTGGAGCGCAGGATTCTGCGCGGTCTTCTCGCGCACTGACTGTAGTTGCGCCGTCACCCGTTGGGCATCTTCGTCCGCGGAAGCAAGAAGTGCCGCATTCTGAGTCAGGATCGCGTCCTTGTAATCCTGTGTCAATTTCTGAAATCCGGCGTCTGCATCCTGGCCCGCGAGTGCGGCTGGAAACAGGGAGTCCGAGGCTAGACGCAAGTGGCGCTGCATGTCTGCGCCAGTCCACACAACAAGACCGAGAAAGAGAAGATACCCGAGCGCGAGGATTCCTGTGCTGAGTATCAGTTTTAGGCGAATGCTTAGGTTCTTCATATATTCCTTCAGACGCCTTCGCGTCGATAACCCCTTCCGGAATGCTGGGACTCTCAAATCCCAGTGGGAGTCGATCTTTTGTTGCCAGAAGCGGCAATGCGCGCCTTCATGGAAGGCGCGCAGTGCCGGCTCGTTTTGTTACCTGACTGCCAGGACTTTCACACCCTCATGAGGGGTTGCCTTGCCGATGTAGCCAATTGCGCCGGCATTGTGCGCCACGTACGCGACAACTGCCGATTCCGAGTCCAGCGATTTTGGCATGCTGCTTTGACCTGAAAACACCAGGCTCCGCCACGCGGTCCGGAACGGACCATCGCTTTTGGCTATGTATTCTCTCAGAAACATTTCGTGAGTGGCGCTTTCAGTGAGTAGAACAGGCGTCACGTGGCTCCCGTCCTTGAGAGAGGTTGCTGCGCCGGTAAACACGTCGCGAAGATCGTTCTTCGAGACATCCGCGGCTTTTACACTGGGGTTGGCGATGACTAGAACCTGTGCCTGGGCGCGAGACGCAAAGATCAACGCGACGGCAAGGAGTGTGAATACAAATAATGACTTTTTCATTTGAGCGTTCTCCTTTCGTCCGCGTTAGAAGTTAAATCCTGCCCGGACAACGATTCCGTTGGTGTCGTTGGCAATTGTTGGATTGTTTGCCGGGTAGAAGCCGTCAGGATAGGTTGCCATGCCATTGCCCGACATGAAATGTCCCTCTACCTTCAGCGTTGTGTATTGGTTAAAGGTGAACTTGGCGGTTACAACCTTGTCGTAGTCGTGCTTTTCAGGGCCGGTCAGGTTCGGGTAGGCCAGCGTGGGTCCGTTGGCAACCAAATCCGCGCCGCCAAAGAAGGCACGGTAATGCGAGTAGTAGGAGCCAACCTCAAGCCATTTATTGGCGGTGTAGGCTGCGCTGCCGTACCAGCCGCGGGTGTCGACGTCGAACCAGGCTTCCTCGCCGAAGATATCCTTTGCCTGGAAATAGCGTTTGTGCTCTGCCGCAAAATGCCACTTGTTCTTGTCGTACTTGCCGTAGAACCAGTTGGTCCAATCCGTAAAGGAATGCTCACTGTAGGGAACACCGGATATATTCGCGGCAGGAACCGACAATGTTCCGGAACCGGAGATCCGTTCGTTTTGGCGAGAGGCGCCGATTACAAGCCCGTGCACGGGTGCGAACCAGCGCAGATCGCCACCCCAAACCGGACCGCCATACGTTCCGCCCAAGGCAATATGTACACCCGGAGCGACATTTTCGAGCAGGTAGGGATAGCCGCTATATTTGCTGTCCTTTCGCTGCCCGCCGTATGCGGTGTAGCCAAGGGAGCCGTAGTTGTTCGGCAACTTGACCTTACCGTAGATATCGCCACCCAGATGGGCAATCGAAGTGTCGCGCAAATCGAGGGGGTACATGCTCTGCGGCAGCAAGGCGAAAGTGTGGTCAAAGTCCATGTCCTGCGTATCGGTGTACAAGCCCAGAACGGTCTTGACCTTGCCGCCCTTGAATCCCAGCCATGGCTTCACGCGCACATCGGCCAGATAGAAGTCGAACTGAGGATGCCATTTTCCCAACTGGCCGAGTTCGCGGTCGTAGCCCTGTGCCGCCACTCGCACTTTGTCGTTCAGCTGGGTGCTCAGGTTCAGGCCCACGTCAGTGAACTTGAAGCTGCCCGCACTCGTGTCCATGGTCAGCCAGTTGTTGTCGTTGGTATAGATGAAGCTCTGGGTTCCAAAGCCGTGGACCTGAATCTCGTGGCTTCCGAGTTTGATCTCTTGACTTTGTAGGGCCGCCACGAGGGCGAAAGCAGCGATAATCCCCGCTGCGAGGTTCCTGCAATGCACTCTGTTCATTGTGCGTCTCCTTCACTGAAATGCCGCCTGAGGTCGAGCTGAGATGATGCGTTAGCAGCACGAGTTCGTGCAGAACCGCTGCTGCTGTTTAGACCTTTAATGATGGCGTCGCTATTCTCTGCGAATGGAGGGCCCGGAATGTCGCAGCTTTGGATGGCGACTGCTTTCTTAATTTTCATTTTTGAATTGCCTCTCCTGGTTAGTGTGGTTACTGTCACCTGTATCGACACATCGGGAGGAGCATTTCAAGGTTTTTCGAGAGAATTCCATAAGTAAATCGATTCTGTTTCACTGTATCGATACCTGTAACGATTACGTATGTACGGTACGCCTGACCGGAATTTCAGCGCGCATCGATGCCCAAGGCTCTGAAACCTGGTCACCGCATTGAGCGCCCAGTGAGCGGATCTCTTATCAGCCGAGTTTTCAAGGGGTCTGCCGGGGGGATGTTTCAACACACGACAAACAGCGCGTCACGCCTGACTCGCGGGCGTGACACGCTGGAGCATCTCTCTCGATGATATAGAGGAGCTTTGCGGGGAATCTACAGAGGGAGCGTGGGGCTTCAGCCCCACAAGACCGACGCGTGTTTTGCCGGCCTTCAGGCCCGGGCCTGAAGGCCGAATGGTTCTATCGCTTATTCAGGGGACTGAAATCCCCTGCTCCCTCCGTTCTATTCCTCCCTCTACACAAATTGGAGAGCTGCCTTAGAACGAACCCTCAAGGTCCGGTGGTTGCACCTCTCAGACAATGCGGGATGCTGTATCCACGTCATGAAAAGATCTGTAACCGCCCGTGCCGGATGTGCCTGATGCACAACCTACCGGCGCGCCCAATCCGAAGGCCGGAGCGAAAACAGATTCATGGCGGCGATGCCGGAGACATCGACGATTGGAGCAACACAGCCGTCGCCCAGGATGGTAGCGCCCATCAGACCCTCTATTCTTCTGAAGTGTCTTTCCAGACTCTTGACCACGACTTGTTGTTGTCCAAGAAGTTCGTCAACGACAAGCCCGACCTTGCGATTGCCTGCTTCCACGATGACTGCGAGCCGGCGACTGCTGGCCGACTCCGCATCCAGATCGACAGTCGCCGATTCGAGCATCAGGCCAAGAAACTTCGACAAGCGCAGCAGCGGAATGGACTCTTCGCGGATCACGACAACTTCACCTTGCTCGGCCACTCGCACAATCTGCTCGTCGCGCAAAGGCACGGTTTCAATCACGGACAATAGCGGCAGCACCAGCGTCCGGTCTCCCACACGCACGAGCAACCCCTCAAGAATGGCCAACGTCAGCGGCAGTTCAATCGTCACGGTGGAACCGCACCCTGTCTTGCTGACAAAACCGACCTTGCCGTTCATTTCCTGGACGTTCCGCTTGACTACGTCCATGCCGACTCCGCGCCCGGAGAGATCGCTTACCTCTTCCTGCGTGGAGAAGCCGGGCTCGAAAATCAGCAGGATCAGTTGTTCGTCGGTCAACTGAGCATCGTCGTTGATCAGTCCGCGCTCGATTGCCTTGCGGCGCACCTTTTCTGGATTGACACCTGCTCCATCGTCGGATGCCTCGATTACAATCTTTCCCGAACGGTGGAAGGCCCTCAGAGAAATGAGCCCCTCTGCCGGCTTGCCTGCTGCTAGCCGCACGTCTGGAGCTTCGATGCCATGATCGGCGGCGTTGCGCACCAGATGGGTCAGCGGATCGGCGAGCAGTTCCAACATGCTCTTGTCGATCTCGGTCTCTTCGCCGTTAATCTCCAGGCGAATCTGCTTGCGGGTAGCTTGCGCAATGTCGTAGACAGTGCGCGCGTATCTCTGGAAGAGCGATCCAACCGGCAACATGCGCACAGACATGACCCGCTCATGCAATTCGCGCGTATTGCGCTCCATGGCGGCCACGGCCTCGCGCAGCTTCGGCAGGCAGGACGGCTCAAAGTCCTGAACCATCTGCGCAGTCATGACGTGCGCAATGACCAATTCACCCACCAAGTCGATCAGCCTGTCGACCTTCTCAGTCGCCACCCGGATCGTACCGGAGTCTCCTCTCGCATCGGACTTCTTGGAGGCACTCTTCCTGCGATCGGGCATTGACCCGCGCCGATCTGGCATGGTTCCGCGCCGCTCGATCCCAGCGATGGATGCTGTAGCCGGTTGCTGTTCTGCAGTCGATGGCGGTTCCGTTGCTGCTTGCGCTTCCGGCTCCGGTTGACCCGCTTCCTGCAATGACGGAGCCGGCATGTGGTCAGGCAGTTGCTCGTCCTCAGAGCGCCGAATACGAATATCGGCGAGATGCTCGACAAACTCGAAGACTTCGCGCAACTCTTCTTCCGCGCAACTACTGGCCAGTTCCACAGTCCAACTCAAATAGCACTCAGAAGGGTTTAGCTCTGCCAGCGCCGGCAGTTCCTCGGAATGCAGGTGGCAGGCACGCACCGTTCCCAATTCCGCCAGGTTCCGCAGGAGCAGGATGGGATTTGTGCCGCTCGAAAACAGATCTCTCGACGGGCGAAACTCCACGATGAAGAGTCTCGTCTCCGGCGTGACCTCTACTGGCTTGGGCGCCTCTTCAGTGGCCGTTATCACGGGGACTGGTTCAGCCGGATTCAATCCTTCGATGAGTCCAACAAGCTCCAGCGCCTGCGCGGACAATTCCGTTTCCGCATCCGCGTCGAGTAAGCTGCGAAGGACGTCCACCGAGCGCAGCAAAATGTCGATGACCTCGCCGGTGGCCTGCATCTCGAAGGAACGCAACCGATCCAGCAGATTTTCAAGTGAGTGAGTGAAACTGACAAGGCTGGTCATGCCAAACGATCCGGCCCCGCCTTTGATGGAGTGCGCGGATCGGAAGATGCTGTTCAGCAGCTCGAGGTCGGCCGGTGCAGACCGAAGTTCAAGAAGGCCTGCTTCCATGGACGCGATGTGATCCGCGCTCTCGAGGAGAAATGTTTGGCGAAATTGGCTTAGGTCGATTTTCATGGCCTTATGGCAACACTTTGGCTACGGTTTGCAGTAGTTTCTCAGGATCGAAGGGCTTGACCAGCCAGCCGGTTGCGCCGGCCGCTTTTCCCTCTTCCTTCTTCTTCGCAAGTCCCTCGGTCGTCAGCATCAGGATCGGTTTGCTCCGCATGGCAGGCTGCTTGCGCACGTTCTGGATCAATGAGATGCCGTCCATCACAGGCATGTTGAGGTCGGTGATGATCAGGTCAACCGTTGAAACCTCGAGCTTTGTGATTGCATCCTGTCCGTGTTCGGCCTCAATGACTTCATAGCCGCCCTGGCGCAACGTGTAGCCGACCATCTGCCTCATGGACACCGAATCGTCGACGATCATTATTTTTCGCATTTGGCCGTCCTTTCGAAGTGTTGCGATTATCGCTCTCTCTATTACGATCAAAACAATTCCACATCTCCCGCGGCGGATTCAGTGCCACCTATGCCGGCATTCTGACGTTCTTCGTGCATCGTGAACGAACTGAATCCTTCTTCAGGAACGCCTGACCATTCTTGCCCCGCACCTAGGCGAGTTGTCAGCTTCTCCTGCAATGTTTCCAGATCCTCAACAACATGGGCAATCTGTTGACTGGTCCGGTCCTGAAACTGCAAATCGCGCACCGCCGAACCAATATCGTTGGCCAGCAACGCGCCTTCCTCTGACATCCCGGCCAACATGCTCTTCATCTCGCCATGAGTGGCCTGCATGTCCCGAAGCGACTCGTCCACTTCGCGCCTGCATTCCTCCACCCGCAGCCGATCCCGGTCGTTCATCTGCCGCAAGTCGCTCAACGTCGATCCGGCGAGTTCGCGCAGATTGCCGATCAGACCACTCACGTAGGCTGTAACCTCCTGAGCTTTCTCGGTCTGCGATACAACTTCTACTGCGACTACTGCAAAACCCGCCCCGTGCTGGCCAGCGTGCGCCGCCTCGATCCGCGCGTTCATGGCCAGCATTTTATTCTCGTGGGCAATTCTCTCCAAGCGAGTGAGCGCCGCGCCGATCGACTGGGAGGCCTTATCCATCTGTTGGATTCGCTCGATCGCGCGCCGCGAAACCTCGCTGGCTTCTTCAGTTGTGCTCAATATTTTGAGTAGGGTATCCGTACAATTGCCGATCAGCCCTTCGAAGGATTGCTTGCCAGAAACTGCCTTGCCTTCGGAACTGAGAAAGCCCGCCGTGCGAGCCACGGTGGATCTTGCTCTCTCCGCAATTCCCTGAAAGCTGCCGCATACGCTGACGACAGAACTCTCGATTTGCTGCGATGTCTGCTTCAACTGCTTGCTCATCCGTCGGAATTGCGGCAAGTAGCGAGCAAGATCGGCTTGGCCGTCCATGGCAAATTGCCCATCGACGCACGAGACAGAGCCGGTGCCTTGATCGTTTTGCGGGATCTGGCCTCTGCTATTCATCGCCGTTCTCTCGGTTAATGGAGAGCGTCCCGGCCCCGCCCGAATACTCGAACCAACGCATCAGGCCTTCTGAAGCATTCATCAGAGACAAGTTCAGTCCGCGGTCCTTCTGCTCACTATTGAGGGCGAGCAGAACTTGCAGTGCGCTCGCATCCAGGTGATTCAGGCCTTCGAGATTTAGAACTACATTTTTGGCTTCTCGCGAAGCCTCCAGCGCCACGAGTCTCAAGTCGTCCGCGGGCAACCAGTCTCCAGCATGGCCCGCTTCGATCCGAATCGGGTCCGAGACGATCGATGCCTGCGCTGTGAAAGCCTGCGCCTTCTTCACCTTGCCGGCTCTATTGGGACGAGGCTGGCGTTCGTTCGTCATTGGGATCAGCCTTTCCATGCCGCAGATCCAGGCAGATAGACCCCTTCCCAGGCAAACTTGATAGCTCTAGTAGCGGGGAAAACGCCATGCCAAACCGCAGTCAAATGGACTATCGGCCAGTGATGGCTTTCTATTCAATGGTGAGACCTGGGCGGCTGCCTAAAGGCCATGTCAACTCGCTGACCTGCTTCGACTTCCACCCACATCGCGAGACCCTCTCCAGTTCCCAAATCTGCGGCATCAGGGATGCTCGGTTACGCAAGATTGCTTCCGCCGCTATGCCCACGCATTGTGAAGATGGAAGCGGAAGGACCGCAGAAGAGGAGCGTGGCCGACGTGCAGGCTCTTATCGACCGGAAGGACGCGTCCCATTGGTAGAAGGTCCGATCGTCGATTCGCGTGCAATCAACTTCGGTTCCAGAAGCAGATGTCTCGCGTTGTGCTTCTGAGTTCCAGCGATCAGGGAAAGAGCCCGGATGGCTGCTTGCTCTCCCTGCTGGCACGTAAATTGGTCGATTGAACTGAGAGGGCCCCCCAGATACGGGCATAAGCGAAGGTCTCCGCACACTATCACACTCCTCAGCCTCGCGGTGGACACCGTTGCAGTTCGGCCAACACTCCCCGTTGCCGGGTGTGTAGTGGACTTACACCCCCAAGTGCGCGCCCATGCTGGCGCACAAAAAAGAGGGGCGAGCTTCTCGCGAGGCTCGCCCAAAAGACATCAACTGAACTCGTTTATCCCCGCGTCATGGTTCCATCCCATGTGCTGACCTTGGCGGGGATCTTCTTGCCGGTAAACCAGGTGGAGGTCACATTTTTGGTTTCCGTGTAGAAGATGAACCCGTCGCGGCCCATGCAGTGCAGATCGCCGAAGAACGACTGCTTGTGACCGGTGAAGCCGAACACACCCAGCGGAACCGGAATGCCCACGTTGATGCCCACCATGCCGCCGTCGGTGCGCTTGGCGAACTCGCGCGCGAAATGCCCGCTCTCGGTATAGATCACCGATCCGTTGGCGAAGCGGTTGTTGTTCATCGTCTGCAGGCCTTCTTCGAAGGTCTCCACGCGCTTGATGCAGAGCACCGGCCCGAAGATCTCTTCGCGCCCGCAGGCCATCTCCTCGGTGACGTGATCGAAGATCGTGGGACCGATGAAGAAACCGTCCTCGCAGCCTTCCGGCACCTTGGGATTGCGCCCGTCGAGCACCAGCGTTGCGCCTTCCTTGATCGCCGTCTCGATCCACTCGAGGACGAACTCCTTGTGCCCCTTGTTGATGACCGGACCCAGGCCAGTCGCCTTGTCGTAGGCCAGGCCGAGATTCACTTCCTTTGCCATGCGCGTTACAGCCTCTACCAGTTCGTCGGCCACCGAGTTCTCGACCACCACCACCGGCAGAGCCATGCAGCGTTCCCCGGCGCATCCGCAGAAGGAGTTGATGATGCCCTGCGCGGTGCGCTCCAGAACCGCGTCCTCCAGAACCAGCGCATGGTTCTTGGCTTCGGTCAGCGCCTGCACGCGCTTGCCGTTGCTGGCCGCGGTGGCGTAGATGTGCAGGCCCACGCTGGTCGAGCCGACAAACGATAACGCCCTTGATGTCAGGATGCCGCAGCAGGATCTCCGCTTCGTTGCGGCTGGTGGTCACGATGTTCAGTACGCCGTCTGGCAGGCCGGCTTCCTTCCACAACTCCGTGATGCGCATGGCCGATTGCGGCGCGAAGCTGGCCGCCTTCAGCACCATGCAGTTGCCCGTGGCGATGCAGATCGGCGCCATCCAGCCTTGCGGAATCATGGCCGGAAAATTCCACGGCGCGATGCCGGCGAACACGCCCAGCGGCTCGCGGAACTGAACCGTGTCGTAGCCGGCTTGAAACGTTCATCAGCGACTCGCCCTTCATCATCTGCGGCGCGCCGCAGGCGAACTCCACCACCTCGATCACCTTGAGAACGTCGCCCATCGCCTCGTCCCACTTCTTGCCGTTCTCCTGGGCGCAGAGATGCGTCAGCTCGTCCAGATGCTCGTCGAGCAACTGCTTCATCTTGAACAGCACCTGCGTGCGCTTGGTCACCGGCGTGTCGCGCCACTCGGGAAACGCCTTCACCGCCGCTTCAATCGCTTCTTCCACCTCCGCGGCCGTGCACTGCGGCGCATAGCGCGATCACCGCGCCGGTCGAAGGGTCGTAGCAGGGCATGTACTTAGCGGTCTTCGATTCCCGCCAGGCTCCGCCGACGCCGTACTTCAGCTTCTTGGCCGGCGCGCCGCTAATGGCTTCGGGCTGGGCATCGCACGGAACGGAATAGTAACGGTCTGCCGTAACAGGCTCTGCAATGGGGAGTGAAGTGGTCATGGAAATTCCTCTCGTCAAAATCTGGTCATTGGTCTATCGTCAAGGTCGTCGTTCTCGTCTTGCGTGGATGTGCGCTGAGAAACTATCGTGCATTGATGCCGAATGCGGCGCCACGATCGCGGCGCCGCCTCCAGCCAAATCCCCTACTCCTTGTCCGGATTGGGAAGAATCACATTGCGAATCAGTTCGTTCATCTCCGCGCAGGCCGCGATGAATCCCCTCAGCGTCCGCCGCGACGATCCAAACCACTCGAACTCTTCGTGGGTCAAACCGCCTTCCGTGTAGGCCCGCTTGAAATCCGGGAACTTCGCCAGAAGCGTCTCCACAATCTTCGCGTCGACCGGATTGTCCATCCTCGGAATGACTTCGATATCGCTCGCATTGAAACGGCGCTGCCACTCGCACGGCGGAGAGATCACCACATCGCCGCCGATGAACTCGCTCCAGTGCATGTGATTGCGGAATGCCGCGGAAAGCAGCCGCAGCCGGTATCCGCGCTCCCGATACAACTTGTACGCCTTCTTGAACACCGCCACGCCGGCCCACTCCAGATAGCCCGGATCGATGGAAAGCTTCTCCTTCTCCGCCACCACCTTGAGCCAATCGTCCAGCCGGCCCGCCATGATGGTGCATACCGGGCCCATGGTCGTGATGTCAAGACCTTCCGCCTCGCGCCGGCGAAGACCGCGCTCCACCGCCTCGGCCACCGCAATGGCCTGCGGAAGCGTAAAGCTCACCGTCGCGTTGATGCTGATGCCGCGATAGGTGGCCTCTTCCATGGCCACGATTCCCGCACGCGTCGCGGCGATCTTCACAATCATGTTCGGCGCAATCTTGTTGAACTGGACCGCCTGCGCGAGAATCGCACTCGCGCTGCGGAAGGTCCGCGGATCCGTCTGAATCGACAGACGCCCGTTGCGCCCATGCTGCTTATCGAACTCCGGCTTCAGCAGCTTGGCCGCATTCGCCGACATCTCTTCCACGATCTGCCAGGCAATCTCGTCCTCCGTCGCCTCGGGAAGGCTCTTGGCCAGAGCCAAAATGCGCTCCTTCCATAGCGGCATCTCCTTCTTCAGCACAGAGACCACGATGGAGGGGTTGCACGTCGCACCCACCGCCCCATTGTCGATCGAATAAGTTAGCTCCTCTATCGAGGCCGAATCGTTCCACAGACACGTGGGCGTCGTCTGCGTCATTTGAAAAAGCGGGCTCTTGTAGTGGATCTGCGAATTAGCTTGGGTCATACATCCTCCGAGGTATGCACACGTGTGCATGTGAATAATACCA
>CAWITY010000024.1:0-9458 GCA_963839155.1 uncultured Acidobacteriaceae bacterium | reverse complement strand
AGATTGAGGGGGACGTGAAACATGTTTCACGGAACACGGTGAAGAATCGTCTGGCTCGTCTTTATGTCAGGAGATTGCTTTTACCGCCACCACCGAGCAGTCCTGGTTCCCCGCGTGTTGGTAAATTTGTAGTCGAGGCCTCCTGTGCTCGCGGGCATTCACAAGGAGGTGGACGACCTGAACAACCGCATTCTGCCCAAAGGCGTGAAGGTGGTGCCGTTCCTGGATCGGTCCGACCTGGTGAAGTATACGGTGGAGACGGTGGAGCACAACCTGACCGAGGGCGTGATTCTGGTCTCGATCATTCTCTTTCTGTTTCTCGGCAATGTGCGCGGAGCCATCATTGTCGCGCTCACTATTCCCTTTGCGCTGCTTTTTGCGTCCATCTGCCTGGACCTGAGCCATATCCCGGCCAACCTGCTTTCGCTGGGGGCGCTGGATTTTGGCATGGTGGTCGATGGCGCGGTGGTGATGATCGAGAACATTGTGCGCCATCTCTCGCACAAGGACGACACGCGCACGCCGGGGCAGAAGATTCGCGAAGCGGCGCACGAGGTGCAGCGCCCGGTCTTCTACGCGATCGGCATCATCATCACCGCGTACTTGCCTATCTTTACTTTGCAGGCGGTGGAAGGACGGCTCTTCAAACCGATGGCGTGGACGGTAGCCTTTGCGCTGCTGGGCGCGCTGACGTTTTCCATTATCATTGCTCCGGTGCTGGCCAGCATCCTGTTCCGCAAAGGCGCAAAGGAGTGGCAGAACCCCATCCTGCAATGGATCATCCGGCACTATCGCGTCGCGGTTCGCGCGGCGATTGAGAATCGGACCATCACCATGGGCATTGCGGGCTTGCTGTTTGCCATCGCCGTTTACCTTACGGTGGGCGGGGCCATCGGATCGGAGTTCCTGCCGCATCTGGACGAAGGCGCAATTTGGGTGCGCGGAACGTTGCCGCCCAGCGAAGGCCCCAGCGCCAGCATCGAATTTACGAACAAGGCGCGCATCGTCATGGCTTCGTTCCCCGAGGTGACCCAGGTGGTGAGCCAGACCGGACGCCCCGATGACGGCACTGACACCACCGGATTCTTCAACACGGAGTACTTTGTGGATTTGAAGCGCAAAGAGCAGTGGCGTCCCCTTTTCCATCAAGACAAGGAAGAGCTGATTGCGGCTATCGACAAGGAGTTGGAGAAGTTTCCCGGCGTCATCTGGAACTTTTCGCAGCCCATCTCGGACAACATGGAGGAAGCGGTAAGCGGTGTGAAGGGCGAACTGGCTGTGAAACTCTATGGCGAGGATCTGCGCACGCTGGAAGCGAAGGCAGCCGAGATTCAAGCGCAGATGGCCACGGTGAAGGGCATTGAAGACCTGGGCATCTTTCGCATCATTGGCCAGCCCAACCTGAATTACACCGTAGACCGCGATGCGGCGGCCCGTTGGGGCATCAACGTGGCCGACGTCCAGGACGCTGTGCAGACCGCCGTGGGCGCCAATGCGCTCACCCAAGTGCAGCAGGGCGAAGCCCGCTTCGACGTCACGCTGCGGTATGCCAAGGAGTACCGGGAGACACGCGAGGCCATCGAAGACGTGCGCCTGCTTTCGCCGTCGGGCGAGCGCGTCTCGCTCGCGCAGTTGACGCAAATCTCGGCAGACGACGGCGCAGAGGAGATCTACCGCGAGGGCGGGCAGCGCTACATTGCCATCAAATACTCAGTGCGCGGCCGCGACCTGGGTTCGACGGTAGAGGAAGCCATCGGCAAGGTCAACAAGAACGTGAAGCTTGGCCCTGGCTATCACACCGAGTGGGCCGGGGAGTACGAAAGCCAGAAGCGCGCCGACAAGCGCATGGCGCTGGTTATTCCCATTACCGTGCTGGTAATTTTCCTGATCCTGTACACCATGTTCCGCTCGTTCAAGTGGGCGCTGCTGATTCTAGCCAGCGTGATGATGGCTTCCATCGGCGGTCCACTGGCGCTGTTTATCACCCATACCAATTTCTCGGTTTCGTCGGCGGTCGGCTTTCTTGCGCTGTTCGGCGTCTCGGTGCAGACGGGCGTGATCATGCTGGAGTACATCAACCAGTTGCGGGCGCGGCGCAAGGGGATGGAGGAGTCGACCCAGGAGCACATTGTAGAGGCCGCCATCGAAGGCGCGGTGCTGCGCTTGCGGCCCATCATGATGACCATGCTGGTGGCCACGCTGGGATTGCTGCCCGCGGCGCTGAGCCACGCGATTGGCTCGGACTCGCAACGGCCCTTCGCCATTGTGATTGTCGGCGGATTGATCGCCAACCTCGTCATCGGCGTTTTCCTGTTGCCCACGCTGTATGTCTGGGTGGCCCGCGAAAACGATACATTGCCGGCGGTGGAAGTGAGCGAGGATTTCTGAGGCCCAGCTTCAAAGCTGGTATCGCCGCGGTTGTCTGCGATTCATGATTGCTCAACAGGTTGGGGAGGAGTTCTGCCCAATGCGCGAAAAGGATTGGGTGCCCGGATTTGACAGACGGGCTGGGTCGTTGGGTATCCCTCAGTTCAAATCTGCTCGCTGTGCGGGTTCAGGCCCAGAGCCGTCTTGGGTAATAGCCGCCTTCAATCAGGTGGCGGATACTCTCGATGGCTCGTGGCCGGTCTTCGCGGTACGTGACTCCAAACCAGGAGTCGGCGGAGCGCAGGACTCTCACGCGCGCTTGCCCGGAGTGAAGCAGTTCGTTCACCGTGCTGGGGATGTAACACTCTGCAGTCAAGTCTGTGGCATTCTGCTGGAGGAACCGTTGAAAGTGGTCGCGCAGCGCGGGAAAGATCTGCGGCGTGAATCCCCACATGTTCATTGAAACCACCTCGTCGCCGGTGAGCCGGGTCGCCTGGCCTGTGGGGTCGGTATGGATGACATGGCGACCGTCGCGTTCGATGCTCTTCAGTTCGACCACTTCCTGCAAGTACCCGTTGCTGTCTACCTGGCAAACGCCGCGGGCCACGGCGCCAAAGTCGGAGAGAGTCTTTTTCAGGACGTACCCGACCATGGCGTAGTCCGTGGCGCCGGACTGCAAGTGGCGGGCCAGCGCTTGATAGCTTTCCGCGCCATAGAAGTCGTCGGCATTGATCACGGCAAAGGGCTCGTGAATGGCTCCGGCAGCCATGAGGATGGCGTGGGTTGTGCCCCAGGGCTTGGTACGACCGGCGGGCAGCGAGAATCCCGGAGCGAGCTTGCCGAGTTCCTGAAAAACGAACTCCACGGGAATGCGCTTTTCAAAGCGCGTGCCGATCATCTGCTTGAAAGGCTGCTCCATGTCTTTGCGGATCACGAAGACGATCTTGCCGAAGCCTGCGCGACGGGCATCGAAGATGGAATAGTCCATGATGGCTTCGCCGTCGGGTCCCACGGGGTCGATCTGCTTCATTCCACCATAGCGGCTGCCCATGCCGGCGGCCAGGACGAGAAGAGTCGGAGTAACCATTGGATTCATCCTTTCCGAGGTCTTACGGATGCACGGTTGTCTGGGGCAGGAGCTCCAGCGTGAGTACTTCAAACGGTGCGAGATGAAACTCATGTGACTGCTGCGCTCGAAGCACAATCGCGGGGTGCCCTGCATCGTCTTTCCAAGGGCTCATAGCAGCATACTCCTGTGCGGCGCTCGCAGGGAGTTCAAATGCATCGTGGAGTTTGATGCGAATTGTCTGCAGACGGTTACTGGGATTGCGCAAGACCAGGATGCCCTTTTGGGGAGTCCAGGAGGCCCAACCGTAGGGCTCCAACCACGCCGGATCGCCGCCGATCCAGTGGGTATCCTTCAATACTTCGGCGTTGGCGCGCGCCCAGTTGGCCGCCTCGGCCAGGTCATTCCAGTTGGCCTCAGTCAGCAGAAAAGGCGTGATATACATCTCCTGGAGCTGGGTGCCTGTGCCAAAGTACGACCGGATCTCGTTGCGGAAGTCGTTCCCAGGATCCTTATCGAGCTGCCGGTGGTGCTGCGCGTAGATCAGGCCATGAAGCATGAGTGAATTGAGGGGAAAGAGCGGCCCATTCTGGACAATGCGCTGGTATGTGTCGGCATCGCGATAGGTGATCCAGCGCTCACGATAGCTGCCGACGCCGGTGGTGGAGTCGTCCTCTCCGCCACGCCAGATGGAGTCGGCGTAAAGCAGCCAGAAGGGCGAAGGCCAGGTGCCGGTGGTGAGGTTGATGAAGATGTCGGGTTTGGCCGTGCGCAGTTCCCCGATGAGGTGGATGGCGGCAGAGAAGTCACTGTCGAAGGCGCTTGAGGGATAGACGGAGTCCACGTTGCCGGTGCCGTCGAACTTGAACTGGTTCACGCCGTAGGTGTGGATCATGTCCAGGCAGACATCGCGGAAGGCGGCGTAGTACTTCGGGCCGGAGAGCGCGTAGCCCTCAGCGACGATCTCGTACCCGGCAGCCTTCCCAAACCCGATGCGCTCCTGCTTGGGCTTCGAATAGCCTCCCCAGGGGGACATCCAGACGCCGGGAGCGGCGCCGAACTTCTCGGCTTCCTGCTTGACCGGTGCGAAGCCGTCCGGAAATCCGTCGTTGAACTTCCACAAGGATTTGTGGTTGTCCCAGCCATCGTCGAAGAGGTAGGAATCCAGCTTTACTCCGCGCTTCTGGGTCAGTTCGCGTCCGAACGTATTCACCCGGTCCAGCGCGCCTGCCTGGTCGTAGGAGTTGAAATAGCCCAGGTCGTACCAGGAGTTGTAGTGCAGGAAGGTGCGGTAGGGGTGGGCGCGCTCGCGCTCCAGGTAGGCGAGGAATGAGCGCCGCATCTGCCCGGAGCGGGCGATCCCAATCACCGAGGAGTAGGCGATAGACTGATGGGCGCGAAGGGGCAGGTCGCGCTCGATCCAGGCGGTGACCCGGCCGCCCGTGACCTTGCTATGGGCAAGGGGATGCTCGAAGCCCAGGAAGATGTTGCCGGCCACAATGGGCGACCCTTCCACCGATCCGCTGACCTGAGCGCCGGCAAGGGGCAGGTCAATCAACTCGACGCGGGCGATGGGCAGGTCCTGGTTGGCGGCTGTGACGGTGACAAGCTGCCGGATGTAAGCTGAGCCGTCGAGCAGCATCAGCGACCACACCACGCGGAGCGCGTGGTCGCTGCTCTCCAGGGGAAACTCGAATTCTTCGCCAGCCAGCCGGTCGGCCAGGCGGGACGCATCGGGGTGCGGCGCCAGTGCGCGCCGCACAGGGGGCCCAGTGAGCCCGAGATTACCGGGGTTGAAGACCGCTCCATCATTCAGGAGGATGGCAAAAGGCACAGCGATGGGGATCTCGGTTCCCGCCGGGCGGTCGAGGAGAAACAGTCCGCTTACTTTGCCGCCGGCGACGGACCACTTCGCGCCGATGGCATGGTTCTCCAAACAGAAACTGCTTCCAGCCTGAGTTGCCATGGCGCGGCCGGGCTCTGGGTCTGGAAGAGCGGCCGCAACAGAGGTTGTCCCGCCCAGCGCGGCGAGCACTAGAGCAAAACCCGCGGTGGCCCCGCGAAATACACTTGGAGTCCTCATGCCATTCTCCTTTGGGCCTTCACGGCAACGGGTTTCATCGCGAGTGCCAGTGTAGCGCAAGCAGTTGATGGCGTTCCATTGCATATCGTAGGCGGCATGAGCCGGAGGAAAAATCCTGGGTGGCCCCCAGAAGAGGTCAGCTGACGGCCGGGATACTTGCTTGGTACGTCACACAGTCGCGCGCTTATTGGGGGCAGCCTGAGCGCCAGTGGTCTCTCCAGAGTCTCTGCGGACTCGCCGGTCCAGACCCTGGAGATGATTCCTCTCGTCGGTGCACAGGACGGACCCAGGCTGCGGTGGGCTCAGATACAGGCTGACGATGGTCTCAAGCTTGTCGGCAAGCTCCGGGTCGCGCCTGATCTTGAAGGTCTCTAGAAGATGCTGCTTAGGTCCATGCGCGTGACGAATGCGCAATTCGCTGGCCTCGCAGATGCCCCTCTCTCTCGCCATGGTGCGCGTGGAGCAATGCGTGGCTTTGGCCGGGGTGGTCTGCGTGGTCATAAGAAAAATGCCATTCATAGCGGTTGCAGGAATGGACGGTGTGCGCCCCAGGCGCGGCGCTTCCTTCAAAACATACTTGGTACCTCGGCAAGACTAAACCGGATCCGCCACAGACGTGCCATGCGCTTGCTGATCTTCAGCTGTGCGGCGATCTCTTGGCGGTCAAGCCGTTGGCAGCCAGCAAAACGATATGGCTGTGCAATGCGACACGAACCGGAGTCGAACGCCCGCGCGTCGGCTTCTCCAGTTGGAGCCGCCTCAGCCGATCCGATGCGATGGCTTGCACGACTCGCATGACGAGGTCTCCCCATCACAAAGCGAGACTCGCGACCTACAGGATTCCATTTGTGAGCGACCCGCCGAACCGGGAAGATACGATTGCCCGAACTGCGCGGTATCATCATAAGGCTAGCTCCGGAGAGAGCATAGCCTTCTCCGGATGTTCTGGGCCGTTTTCTCCGCCGAAGTGACAGGTGAGATTGAGACCATGCGCACCTTGGCCCCACAATGGGCACATTTGGCAGGATGGACGGGACAGAGATCAGTGATTTAGAGGCATGCAAATGGGTGTAAATTTAGCGTATTCAACGAGGTAGGTTCTAAATGCCCGGATGGCGAAATTGGCAGACGCAGCGGACTTAAAATCCGCAGACCGCAAGGTCGTGGGGGTTCAAGTCCCCCTCCGGGCACCAAATAAATCAATAGCTTAGAGAGAATTGCCCTCTTCATGGAAATAGTAAAAATAGTGCTGGTGCCACTTCTGGGGCCGCTTTGTTCCAAAGCTGCTAGTATCGCGATCAGAGGGTAAATCCCATGCCGAGAAAAGTGGTTCGCAAGGAACGGGGCGTCTTTGAAAAGGTGCCGGGCTCCGACATCTGGTGGATTCGCTTCAAAGTGGACGGCGTGGAGCATCGCGAGAAAGTAGGGCGGCGCGGCGATGCCATCAAGCTGTATGGCTTGCGCAAGGGGGATGTGGTTCGTGGCGTGAAGATGCCAGCGAACATGAAGCACAAGGGCGTCAAGTTTGGCGTCATCGCCCAGGAAGCCATCGACTGGTACATCAATCACGAACGCCGGGATGTGCGGAACTTCAAGGGCAGGATGAAATTCATCGTGGAAGCCTTCGGCGACAAGGTTGCGGACGAGATCAAACCGTCTGACATCGACAACTGGATTGGTGCCCACGACTGGTCCCCGGCGACCAAGAACCGCTACAAGAATGTTTTTGGGAAGACGTTCAAAATTGCGCTGGCCGACGGCAAGGTGACCAGCAACCCCGCCCGCATGGTGGAGCAGCGGGCCGAGAACAATGCGCGCATCCGGTTTCTGTCCGATGAAGAAGAAAAACGAGTGCGTGAGTCCATCACGAAGCAGTTCCCGATGCACCTGCCGGAGTTCGATGTTGCTCTGAACACCGGGATGCGGAAGAGCGAGCAGTTCAGCTTGGAATGGCCGGAGGTGTCGCTGACCCGCAAGCGCATCCTGCTGGAGAAGACGAAGAACGGAAGTGATCGGGAGATTCCGCTGAACAAGACCTGCCTGAAGGCGTTCGAGGTGTTACTTGCAGTCCGGCCCCATAGTGGCCGCATCTTTCAGTCCAAGTACGGACGTGACTTGAATAATCCCCGGAAATGGTTCGAGATGGCCATCGAAGAGGCGAAGGTGCAGAACTTCCGCTGGCACGATCTGCGCCATACGTTCATCAGTCGCCTGGTCATGAAGGATGTCAATCTGCGAACGGTTCAGGAACTGGCTGGGCACAAGACAATCTCTATGACCACCCGGTATGCGCATCTTGCGCCGGAACACAATCAGGCCGCCATTGAAAGGCTTGATCCAGTCGAAGCCTAGAAGGTTGAGCTATTTGTGACGTGATGCCAAAAGGTCTCAAAATGACCCCAGCGAACACCGTGACAGTACAGCGAAACGCCCGCCCCGAAGCCCGGTTTCGGACTTGCCGACAGGAATCCTGACGGAAGAATTCCGCCCGAAGGTCGGCAAAGGGACTCCACTCCTAACCGCAGAACGGCATACTGCCCCGCATCTAGGCGGCTCAAGTTCTGGGTAGCAGCATCGGGGAAGGATCCAATTTCTGGAGACTCCAACGTTTCGGGGACTGATCCGACGGCCGTTCCCAAAAAGCACGCTGGCTGAGTCCATTGGGCTGGCACCAACTGAGATTTCCTGCGCAGGAATATAGATGAACGCTGGCCGACGGGACCGACCACCCAGCATAGATTATCCTGTCGCGATAAGGATAAAGGACATGCCATCTTGGACCCCCAGCAGCTATACTTTTGGCTGTGGACTTGCTAATAACAGTTTTGACGCTACTCGCCGCCGTTCTTGCGGTCACGCCTCGCGAGCGTCAACTTGATATCCGAGTGCGAGTCCGAAAATTCGACTGGTTTGTTATCGCTGTTTCGTTTGTTCTTGTTCTTGCTCTCGAATTCTACGAGTTTTTGCAGCCGCATTACTTCTGGCTGCCGCCGATAGAGTCGTGGTGGAAAGGGATTACTCCCAAGAATGCAACGTATTTGGTTGTGCTTTGTGAAGCGGCGATCCTCGGAGTCCGCCTGCGATGGGCCAATCTGACTCCCGGCAAGATGCTGACCTTTCAGGATCTTATCGAGGAGCTTTACTGGAACGGGAGCTACAGTGAACTGTTCGCTTTGTTGCAAACACACCTAAAGAGCCTTTTCAGAATTTATTCTGCGGACTACTTCCTGCCACGCCTCAGAGCAAAGCTCAATCCCATCTCTTCCCTTCACGTTTCCCTTTCACTGGTGAACAAGATAAGAGCATCGACGGGAATGCCCGCTTTGAAGCATTCCACCCCATCTCTTCTGCACCGGACGTGCAGCCGCGTTAATTCAATCACCTCGTATTGGGGATGGCGTTTGATTCGACTGTTTCCCGCGAATCAGAGCGCTCAAGAATCCGCCCGAGAAATCGTGCGCGGTATTTTCCTCAGTCCGAAGTTTCTTACTGCTTTGGCCCTGACCAAGCCATATCTAGGATTGGAAATAATTAAGCTATCTAGGAATTCTTTTGAGCGAGCTGATTTTGTGGATTTGTTCGTGAAAGAAATCCTGCGCGCCCTCATAGCGCGCTTTTCAGGGAAATTGAGAACAATCAGAACATACGTGGCGAACGATACGAAATCGTCCCCTCAAACAAGTTCCTTTTCTTCTTTCTGAGCGACGTGAAAGTTGCGAAGGAACTCGGCATATACAAGCCCATCGGCGATTTCATCATAGCGTACCTAGACGGTTTGACGCGAAACCCTCAAGACGATCCATACAACCGGTCCTACGACAATGATTTTGAGCAGACGGGTGTTTGGCGGTCTCCCTTGTTTCTCTGCATCCGCTTCTTCGACATCATGGTCAAGGAAGCGCTCTTTCAAAACATGTTTTGGCACATGTGGCTATATTACAC
>CAWITY010000023.1:0-42660 GCA_963839155.1 uncultured Acidobacteriaceae bacterium | reverse complement strand
AAACCGGCTCGAGGGCTATGTGGCGCAAGTCGCCGCGCGCCTCGTGCGTCCCGGCGTTGAAGTCGTCAACCTGGGCCTCATCGATACTCCGCAACGCTCTCATGAGGCCGGTCACCAGTGCCGCCGCGAAGACATCGACGTGCTGTTTCTCTATGTCACCACCTATGCGCTCTCGAACACCGTTCTGCCGCTGGTGCAGCGCGCCGGCGTGCCGGTCATCGTGCTGAATCTGCAACCCGAGGCGGCCATCGATTACGCTGCCTTCAACAATCTCGAAGACCGCACGGCCATGACCGGCGACTGGCTCGCGTATTGTTCCGCGTGCCCGGTTCCCGAGATCGCCAACGTGCTGATTCGAGCGCGTATCCCCTTCCACCAGGTGACCGGCGTGCTGGACGAAGAGGCTACCTGGGCTGAGATCGAACAATGGCTGGCGGCGGCGCGGGTGCGCTCCACGCTGGCCTCTGCGCGGCTGGGGCTCATGGGCCACTACTACAGCGGCATGCTCGACATCATGACCGATGTGACCCTGGTTTCGATCGTCTTCGGCACGCATGTTGAGATTGCTGGAAGTAGACGAGCTGAGCGCGCTTGTGCGCCGAGGTCGATGAGGAAGACATCGCCCGCCGCATCGAGGAGTTCCATACCGCATTCGATGTGCAGCCCGACTGCCCTGCCGAGGAGCTGCGCCGCGCCGCGCGCACTTCCGTTGCTCTGGATGCCTTTGTCGCCCGCCACGAGCTGGACGCAATGGCCTACTACTACAAGGGCTCAGGCAATGCGGCCAACGAAGACACCATGAGCTCCATCATCCTGGGCACCTCGCTGCTGACCGCGCGCCATATTCCGGTAGCCGGCGAGTACGAAGTCAAGAACGCGCTGGCCATGAAGATCATGGATTGCTGGGCGCGGGCGGCTCGTTCACTGAGTACTACGCGATGGACTTCAACGACGACCTGGTGCTGATGGGCCACGACGGCCCCGGCCACATCGCCATCTGCGAGGGCAAGACCAAGGTGCGCCCGCTCAAGGTCTATCACGGCAAGGTGGGTCGCGGCCTCTCCGTCGAAATGAGCGTGAAGCACGGTCCGGTTACGCTGCTCTCCGTCGTGGAAGACGCGCAGGCGGGTTTCAAACTGCTCGTCGCGGAAGGCGAATGCGTAGCCGGCGAGATTCTTGAAATCGGCAACACCAACAGCCGCTATCGCTTCCCATTGGGCGCGCGCGGATTTGTGAACGCCTGGAATGAGCAAGGCCCGGCGCACCACTGCGCCGTGGGCGTGGGGCACGTGGCCGCCACGCTCCGCAAAACCGCGGCGCTGATGAAGATTGGCTTTCATCAGGTGTGTTGATCGCCCGGGACGGTGAGGCTACGGGCGTCTACAACCGCGCAACTCCAAAGCTAACAGCTAATCGCTGCTCTTACATCGCCTCCGGGCTTTCGATGCCCAGCCAGCTCAGCGCAACCACTAACTCCCGCAGCGCTACCGCGGCCGTGGCCAGCAGGAACGTCTTCCGCGCCGGGTCCTCTTCGTTGAGGATGTGGTGGCGATGGTAGAAGTTATTGAACTCCTGCGCCAACTGGAAGGCGTGCTTGGCCAGATTGGCCGGCTCGGAGGTCGTAATGCATTGCTCCAGCACCAGCGTCCGCCGCGCCGCGCGCAGCCACAGCGCCCAGATGTCCTGCGCGCCCTCGTCCTGCAAGAACCCCGCCACTTCGCCAGCAGGCTGACTTGCTGACTCGCAAGCTTGCTGACTTGCTAGCTGCGAAAACTCCGCCAGCACCGCTTCCGGCGTCGTCTCCGCTTTGCGGAAGATATTCCGCGCGCGCACCACGGCGTACTGAATATAGGGGCCGGTCTCGCCCTCAAAGCTCAGCGCATCCTTGAAGTCGAAGGCGATCACCGAATTGCGCGTGAACTTGAGCATGAAGTAGCGCAGCGCGCCGATGGCGATCTGCTCGGCGATCTTCTGCCGCTCGGCCTCGTCGCGGCCGGTCTGCCGCGCGTCGACCTCTGCGCGTCGTGGCGGCGATCAGCTTGTCGATCAGGTCATCGGCCTTGACGCCGAAGCCCTTGCGGCCGCTGACCTCGATGTAGGGCCGGGCCATGTCTTCCGCGGAAACGTCGTAGCCCAGCTCGACGGCGCAGCGCGGCGTCAGCGCCACCATCTCGTAGCTGAAGTGCGTGTAGCGATCGGCCTGCTCGGTGTGGCCCATGCCGCGCAGCGCCTGAATCACGTTGGCCTGCGGATCGCTCTGGCGCGAGTCGATCACGTTGTAGATGGCCTGCGCCCCGCCAAAGTGCGGGTGCTCCGGCTCGCCCTGCTCGGTCGAGATCCAGCACTCGTGATCGGGATAAGTGAAGAACGGCTTGTAGCCGAAGTCCTTGCCCAGCAGGCCGAACTTCCACAGGTGATAGGCAATGTCCTTGCCCACATAGGTCACCGTGCCGTTGGAGCGCACGATGACTTTCGCATCTTCGTTGGTCTCGCCCTCGGTAACGTCGGCGCCGGGCCGGCGTCATCACCCAGCAGCCCTTGTTCTTGCCCTCGGTCTCAAAGTAGAGCACGCCGGTCTGCTTCAGCTGCTCGAAGGCCGCCTCCCAGAACTTGAGGTGCAGAATCTCGCTCTCGCGGGGCAGGAAATCGTACTCGATGTCCAGCCGCAGCATGGTTTCAAGATGGCGGCGCAGCACCGCGGTCGAGATCAGCTCGGCCACCTCGGCCGTCTCGTTGCCGCCATGCTCAATCTCGTGCAGCGTGGCGTAGCGCAGCTTCTTCCGCGCTTCATTCTCTTCGTCAGTCCCGCTGGTCGTACCACTGCGAAGTCGCGCGCGTAGAGGTCCCAGCAGTAGTAATCGATGCGCTCGTCCCTTGCTGCTTCAGTTCCTCGAGCAGCAGCGCGCACGTCGGCCAGCGACTTGCCTTCGAGATGCAGAAAGCCCACCACCACATCGGCCACCTGCACGCCGGTGTTGTCGATGTAGTTCTGCACGTCCACCTTTTGCCCGGCGGCGCGCAGCAGGCGCACAAACGTGTCGCCCAGAATGGCGTTGCGCAGGTGGCCGATGTGCGCCGCCTTGTTGGGATTGATGCTGGTGTGCTCCACCAGCGAATGCAGGCCGCTCGAGTCTTGTCTCCAGACCGACGCCCGCAGCCACCGCGCGCACTCCGGCGGCGCGGTCCAGCCGCGCATTGATGTATCCCGCGCCGGCAACTTCAAAGACGGCAAAACCATCGAGTGGGCCAATGCGCTGCCACGATCTCCTGCGCGATGACCTTGGGCGCCTTGCGCAGCTTGCGCGCCAGCTCGAAGGCGATCGGCGTGGCCAGTTCGCCGAATTGCAGATCGGGCGGAATCTCCAGCGGAATGTTCTCAAGCTGAAGGTCGTACTTTTCCTTCAACACCGCGCGCAGGCGGTCGCCGAGCCTTTTCTGCAATTCCAGATACACGTCGTTTGGCCTCAAAAATCCTTGATTTTCAAGGGCTATTCTACCAGCCACCTGCGGTGGGGCTAGACGCCGCTGCGGCACCTGCGGTGCGGCCAGACGCGGCTTCGCCGCCTTCGGAGCCGCAAAGGGCGGATGGCATGGGTGACCTCCGATCCAATCTCAGTGTTGAAAGGGCACGGCTTTAGCCGTGCCACAAAGACATCAGAAGAATCCTGGGCTTTAGCCCCTAAGGCAAGGTCCTGATTGGTCGAAAGACGTCCCTCGGCGGCTGAAGCCGGCAAATCCTGCGCCTCGCAATCGGCACGGCTGAAGCCGTGCCCTTTCAAAGTTGTTACACTTCGTGATCCATGATCATCAAGCCATTGCCACGGACGCTGAGGGCTGTTTAGGCTCCCCGCACCGCAAATGCCGTAAAATGAAGAACAGATTGTCTCTGCATCCCGGCCCGTCCAGAGAAGGCCAATCGACGCAATCGTCCCAAATATGACAAATTCCGCATCCAGTTCCGACCGCTATTACCTGACCACGCCGATCTACTACGTGAATGCGCGGCCGCACCTGGGCCATGCCTACTCGACCATCGTCTGCGACGCCATTGCGCGGCGCAAGCGGGCGCTGGGCATCGACACCTGGTTCCTCACCGGCACCGACGAGCACGGGCAGAAGATCGAGCGCTCCGCCGAGCTGGCCGGGCGCACGCCGCAGGAGTTTGCCACCGCCATCTCCGGCGAGTTCCGCGGCCTGTGGGACCGGCTCGGCCTCACCTACGACGACTTCATCCGCACCACAGCGGAACGGCACAAGCGCGGCGTGCAAAAGCTCTTCGCCACGCTGCGCGACCGCGGCTTCATCTACAAAGGCTCGTACACCGGCCAGTACTGCGTCTCGCGACGAGCTGTATGTGGACGGCCCTCCGGGCACCGTCTGCCCCGATTGCGGGCGCATCACCGAGACGGTGAGCGAAGAGAACTACTTCTTCAAGCTCTCGGCCTTCGAGCGCAAGCTGCTGGAGTTCTACGAGGCCAACCCCGGCTTCATGGGGCCCGAGTCCACGCGGCGCGAGGTCATCTCGTTTGTGCGCGGCGGGCTGAAGGATCTGTCGGTCAGCCGCACCAGCTTTTCCTGGGGCATTCCCGTTCCCGGCGACGAGAAGCACGTGATCTACGTCTGGCTCGACGCGCTGGCCAACTACATCACCGCGCTCGGCTACGGCTCCGACGATCCGGCGGACCAGGCGCGCTTCGAAAAGTTCTGGCCTGCGGACATGCACCTGATCGGCAAGGAGATCAGCCGCTTCCACTGCGTCTACTGGCCGGCGTTTCTGATGGCCGCGGGCTGCCCGCTGCCGCGCTCGGTCAAGGCCAACGGCTGGCTGCTCTTCGACCAGGGCAAGATGTCCAAGTCGCGCGGCAACATCGTCCGCGCCGAAACGGTGCAGGAGGTTCTGGGCGCCGATGCGCTGCGCTACTTCCTGCTGCGCGAGATTCCCTTCGGCCAGGACGGCAGCTTTTCCTTCGATGCTCTGGTGCAGCGCTACAACGGCGATCTGGCCAACGGCTACGGCAACCTGGTCAGCCGCGTGGTCAACATGGTGCACAAGTACTTCGGCGGCGTGCTGCCGGAGGCCGGCGCGGAGACTGCTGCGGAGGCGTGCCTTGCGCGAAAGCGCGGTGCGCACCATCGCCGCCTTCGGCCCGGCCTTCGACGAGCTGAACTTCTCCGAAGCGCTGAAGGCTCTGTGGGTCCTGGTGGCGGAGACCGACGGCTACCTGACCGCCAACGCGCCCTGGAAGAAGCCCGCCGACCGCTCCGACGCGGACCACGCAGCGCTCCAGGCCCGCGTGCTGGCCACGGCCGCCGAGGCCATTCGCATCATTACCGCGCTGGTCTATCCCATCCTGCCGGAGTCGGCCGCCAAGGTCTGGCGGCAGCTGGGCCAGGGCGAGATCGCCGACGCGGCAAAGCAACGCATTTCTGACACAGATCGCCTGGGGCGGATTGAAGGCCGGGACGCAGTTTGGCGAGCCCGCGCCGCTCTTCCCCCGCGCGGAAAAGGACGCAATCGAGCGTATGCAAAACATCGAAGAGCAGAACAGCAAGACGGTCATCGAAGCCGCCTCCGGCAATGCAACCACCCCGGCAAGTGCGCCGGCCGCACCCATTGCGCCTGTGGCCCCGCCCACTCCGCCGGTCGACACCACGCCTGCCGGCTTGCAGCACCTGGCTCCGACGCTGGAGTCCGAGGAGCAGACGCCTGCTTCTCCGCATATCACTATCGACGACTTCATCAAGGTCGATCTGCGCGTGGCGCAAATCCTGGTGGCCGAGCGCGTTCCCAAGGCCGACAAGCTGCTGCGCCTTGAAGTCGATCTGGGCTACGAAAAGCGGCAGATTCTGGCCGGCATCGCCCAGTACTACGAGCCGGAGAAGCTCATCGGCCGCAAAATCGTGATCGTGGCCAACCTGGCCCCCCGCAAGATGCGCGGCCTGGAGTCGAACGGCATGTTGCTGGCCGCCTCGCTCGAAGGCGGCGCACCCGTGCTGGCCGGCTTCCTGGAAGACGTTCCGCTGGGCGCGCGGCTGAAATAGGCACCTGCGGTGGGGCTAACTGCTCGATGTTCGCTCGCTTGAGCCGAGTGCCCCATGTCCACTGGGATTGGGTGCCCCACCCCCGCCGTGTCGTTTTTTTGCGGCTAGGGTGGGATGGCTCGACGCTCCTCTCGGACTGGATTGCTATCTAATTTTTCTCTACCGCTGAAGATTGCTTTCCCAGTTTCCCCGTGCAGTTCTGGAGGCCCCATGCTGATCGATTCCCACGCCCACCTGGACAGCCCGCGCTACGCCGACGACCGCGCGGCCATGCTGGCACGCGCCTTCGAGGCGGGTGTGGGCGCAGTGCTGGCCATCGGCATCGGCGAGCAGGCGGGCGGAATGGACCGAGCCCTCGACATCTGCCGCGAGTTCAACGGCCAGCCCAACATTCCCCGCCTCTTCGCCAGCGCAGGCGTCTATCCGCACAACGCCCCAGAGATCGACGAAGCGGTGCTGGCCAAGCTCGACAGCCTGCTGGCCGAGCCGGAGGTCATCGCCTGCGGCGAGATCGGCCTGGACTACTACCACGAAGGCGCGCCGCACGCCATGCAGCGCGAGGGCTGATTCGCCAACTGGAAGATCGCCGCCGCGCGCAAGCGGCCCATTCTCATCCATTGCCGGCCCAAGGACGGCGTCATCGACGCATGGGACGATCTGCTTCGACATTCTCGAAGCCAGCATTGGCGCCCCACCGGCCTGGGCGGCATCATGCACTGCTTCGGCGGCGGCTGGGAGGCAGGCTCGCCGCTCGCTTGACCTGGGCTTTCTGATCTCGTTTGCCGGCAACATCACCTACCCCAAGGCGCAACCGCTGCGCGACGTGGCCGCCCGCATCCCGCTGGACAGCCTGCTGGTCGAGACCGACGCCCCCTGGCTGGCCCCGGCGCCCCAGCGCGGCAAGCGCAACGAGCCGGCGTGGGTCGCTCGCGCCGCCGAGACGCTGGCGGAACTCAAAGGCGCGGAAGCCCAAGAAATTGCCACGGCAACCACGAAAAACTTCCTCCGTCTGTTTCGCTTGAGGGCAGACGTGGGAAACTGATAGAGGCGCTGCGCAAGAGTGCCCGGCGCTTCTCGCGGAAGCGGAAGAACAGCGTTTGAGGATAAGAGAGATATGGCGCAAGAGAATTCGTTCGACATCGTGAGCAAGGTTGACATCCAGGAAGTCCGCAACGCCATCGACCAGGCACTGAAGGAGATTCGACAGCGTTTCGATCTGAAGGATTCCCACTCTGAGGTGACACTGGCAGAGGGCGACAAGGAGATTCAGTTGGCCTCCAACGGGGAGTACCATCTTGAAGCGGTGAAGGAAATCCTGGGCCAGAAACTGGTCAAGCGCGGCGTCTCCCTGAAGAATCTGACCTACGAAAAGATCGAGGAAGCGTCTGGAAAGAGCGTGCGGCAGAAAATCAAGCTGCAGCAGGGCATTCCTATCGAAAAGGCCAAGGAAATCGTGCGTCTGGTCAAGGACTCGAAAAAGAAGGCGCAGGCCAGCATCCAAGGCGATACAGTGAGGATAGCCAGCAAGGACCGCGACGAACTACAGTCGATTATCGCCCTGTTGCGCGGCAAGGACCTGGGCGTGGAGTTGCAGTTTACCAACTACCGCACCAATTGAGCAGATGCTTCATCGGGAACGGGCGCATCCCGGAGAAGGGAGCCCTGCACCCGCGGCCAAGATCGCACAGGGAAACAAGCGAGAGAACCGGAGAACCTTGAACACATTGGCGATAGCGACGGCGAGAGAGGTATTCGATCTGCTGCGAGAGGACCTCGTGGCGATTGAGCAAGAGTTGGGCCGGGACTCCGCCTCCGGTGTAACCACCATTACAGAGATCGCCGAATACCTGAGGGAAGGCGGCGGCAAGCGCATTCGGCCATCTCTTCTCCTCTTGGCGGCGCACAGCCTCGGCTACTCCGGCCCAGGCGCCATCCGGTTGGGCGCGGTGGTGGAGATGGTGCACACGGCCACGCTGGTACACGACGACATCATCGACGGCGCCGACATCCGCCGCGGGCGTCCCTCGGCAAACACCACCTGGGGCAACGAGAAATGCGTGCTGGCCGGCGACTGGCTTTACATGCAGGCCTTCAAGGTGGCTCTTGAAGAGAAGAACCTGCGCGTGCTCGACCTGCTCATCGGCCTGACCCAGCAGATGGTCGAAGGTGAGCTGCTCCAGATTCAGAAACTGGGCAAGGCTGTCTCCGAGGCCGAATACTACGATTTGATTTTTCGCAAAACTGCCTGCCTATTTGCCGTTTCAATGCGCCTGGGCGCGGTGCTGGCCAGCGCCAGCGAGGCCGATGAAGCCAGCCTGGCCGCCTATGGCCGGGCAGTTGGCTTGGCCTTCCAGATCGTGGACGACGTGCTGGACCTGACGGCTACCGAAGAGGTTCTGGGCAAGCCCGTGGCCAGCGATCTGCGCGAGGGCAAGGCAACCTTGGCGGTGATCCACTCCGCCGACCACGGCACCGCCGCAGACCGCCAGACCATCCAGCGGGTTCTGGATGACCGCAGCTTTGCGCATGTGACGCGTGAGCAGATCCAGCAGATCCTGGTGCGCAACGGCTCGGTTGAATACGCCATGGCCGCCGCCGACCGCTACGCCAAGCAAGCCCTGCAAGCGCTGGCCCCACTGGCCGACTCGGAGTACAAGCGCGCCCTGCTCTGGCTGCCCAAGTTCGTGGTGGCAAGGGACAAATAGCGGCTCCGGCGAGCAGCCATTTTCCCTGCTCCTTCATCCCTGCCTCGGGAATCTCTGAATTTGACGCCGTCTTGAAAGGGCACGACTTCAGTCGTGCCGCAAAATGCTGATAATAAATGAACTGGCTTTATCCCCTGCGGGATGTTTTTTGGGGCTTCACCTTGCATTCGGAGTTCTTCCGCAGCCTGTGAAGCCCCACGCTCTCTCCGTCAATTCCCCGCGAATCTCCTCCAGACCATCGAGAGAGATGCTCTAATCGGACATCATCGACCGCAAGGCTGTCGCGTATTTTTCCGGCAGGTGCTTCTTCTTCAACTGGTCGTCGCAGACCACATGCACTGTCTCGCCCTCAGCCAGCAGCGCAGGCTCCTGGCCCTCCGGCGCCTTGCGCAGAATGCGGTAAGCGAACTTGAGCACCGCGCCGCGCAGCAGCGCAGGGCGGGTCTCGATCAGGATCTGGTCGTCGTAGCGGGCGGGAGAGCGATAGCGGCAACTGGCTTCGACAACCGGCAGAATGCATTGATGGTCCATCTCCAACTGGCTGTAGGCCAGGCCGAGTGACCGCAACAGCTCAACACGGCCGATTTCGAACCACACCAGGTAGTTGGCATAGTACACAATGCCCATCTGGTCAGTTTCGGCATAGCGCACACGGACTTCAGTGGTCACTGGCATGAGGAAGGCTCCCATTGATCAAGGCCGGTTGGGGGGTCGTAGTCTCCCACCTTTGGCGCGATGAAACGGGTCCAAGGATGGGGCGCACAGCATTTTTGCCGCTGAAAAAACGGGCTATTCGGTACCTGGTTATTAGAATTCGGTACCAAGTTTTCCACGTGGAACACGATTTTTATCCCTTTTTTTCAGAGAATTGTCGGGTTTTCCACACCAAATGGCCAACTGAGGCCCAAAAACGCCAGCCGCGGAACCGCATGGAAGCGCGCCTGCTGGACGCGCTCGCTACGGCTTCAAATGCGCGAAGATCGGCAGTTTCGTGACGTCGTTGAAGATGACGAAGGCAAAGAAGGCAATCAACACGACAAACGCCGCCTGATAAATGCGTTCCTTCACGTTGATGCTGATGTCGCGGCGGATCAGACTCTCAATCAGCAGCAGCAGAATCATTCCGCCATCCAGAATGGGGAATGGAAGCAGATTGAGAATGCCCAGGTTGAGGCTGATCTCGCCGGCAAGACCGAACTTGGGGAACCAGCCCTTCATTTCGGCAGCCTCGCCAGCCATACGGGCGATCCCGACGGGGCCCGAGAGCTGCGAAACCGAAACTCTGTGGGTGAAAATCCGCTGCAGCACCTCGACGATCAGGAACGAATTGTCGGCGCAGAACGCCGTGGATTTTGAAAATGCTTTGGTCACGGGAAGCGGATCGTTGCGAAACGGAACGGGGACGGTAGAAAACCCCAGCTTGAAGGCAGTATCGAGCTTGGCGGGATGGGCGGTCATCTGCACCGGCGACCCATTGCGCTGCACAACCAGGGAAAGCTGCTTGCCCTGGCCGGCCTGCATGTAGGCCAGCAAGGTCGATACGGTGTGGAAGGCATGTCCATCCACGGATTGAATGGCGTCGCCGGCGCGCAGGCCGGCTTTCTCGGCAGGGGTTCCCGGCGCCACTTCCTGTACGCCAATGGGACCGGCCAGGTACTGGGGCAACATACCAGCCAGGTCGTCGCCTTTCAAATCGGCGGGGATATGAAGGGCAAGTTGCATGGTCTTGCCATCGGCACGCTCCACCGTCACGGGAACCGTCTGGTTCGGGTTGAGGCTCGCGCGCGCATACACATTGTCCCAGGTGGGATCGTTCTGGGTGTCGAAGTGGCGAATGACGTCGCCCGGTTCCACGCCAGCCTGGGCCGCTGGCGAACCAGGCGTGACCCATTCCACCGTGGTCGCGTTCACTTCCACGGCGGGAACTTCGTTGATCCAGCCGTAGTAGTAGGTCATGGCCACGAAGGCCAGAATGAAGTTGGACACCGGCCCGGCAAGGCCGATCAACATGCGCTGCCAGCGGGGATGAGATGTGAAGGAACCAGGATCTTCTTCGAAGGCTGCCGCACCGGTGCCGGGCGCCTCAAGGTTCTGCTCCGGGCTTTCGCCCGTCATTTTGACGAAGCCGCCCAGCGGCAGCAGGCAGATCTTGTAGTCGGTGTCGCCATATTTGAAGCCGAAGAGGCGCGGCCCGAAGCCGAACGAAAACGCTTCGACACGCACCTTGAAGAGCTTGGCAACGGCAAAGTGACCGAACTCATGGACCAGAACCATGATGCCCACGAGAACGATAAAGGCGGCGGCTGAAACTAGAAATTCATGCATGGATAAGCGGTTCTTCCCTCGACAATGCGGCTCCGGTTAGGCCGGCAACGCCACTGGCTTGGATGCGGACTGAGCCACGATGGCACGAGCCGTTTCCCGCGCCTCCCGGTCGGCTGCAAGCACCTGGGCAATGGTGGCGGGGTGCGCCTCCGGCGTGGAAGCGAGCACCATTTCAATTGTACGCGGGATTCCAGTGAACGGGATTTGCCGGGCAAGGAAGGCCTCGACCGCGATCTCATCGGCAGCGTTGAGGGCAATGCAATGGGCTCCGCCCTTTTCGGCCGCCTCATAGGCCAGCCGCAGACAAGGAAAGCGCTCAAAGTCCGGCTGTTCGAAGTCCAGGTGGCGCAGCGAAGCCAGATCGAAGGTCAACGTGGATTGCGGACGCTCAGGATAGGCCAGGGCGTAGAGAATGGGCAGCCGCATGTCGGTAACCGAAATCTGCGCCAGGATCGACCCGTCCACATACTCCACCAGCGAATGAACCGTGGACTGGGGGTGAACCGTGACCTTTACCTGACTGGGAGGCACGTCAAAGAGGCGGCAAGCCTCAATGATCTCCAGCCCTTTGTTCAGCATGGACGCGGAATCGATGGTGATCCTGCGGCCCATGACCCAGGTGGGATGCTTGAGCGCCTGCTCCGGAGTGATGGCGGCGAACTGCTCCAGCGGAAGTTGGCGGAACGGTCCGCCCGAAGCCGTCAGCCAGATCGTCTTCACTTCAGCGTGCGTGCCCACGCGCAGGCACTGATGCACAGCGTTGTGCTCGCTGTCGATGGGCACAATGAGCACATTGCGCTCGCGGGCTGCGGCTGTGAGGATTTCCCCGGCAGCCACCATGCATTCCTTGTTAGCCAGGCCCACCGGCTTGCCCGCCAGAATCGCGGCATGAGTGGCCTCAAGGCCGGCAACGCCGACAATGGCAGAAACCACAAAGTCCGCATCCGGCAAGGTGGCGCAGGCCACCGTGCCCGCGGTGCCGTGGACCACTTCAACACCGGTGACGCCACCCTCGCGCAAGCGGGCTGCAAGCTGCCCGGCCAGCTCCTCGGTGGCCAGCGAGACCACCTGCGGCCGCCAGCGGACGGTCTGAGCGTAGGCTTCGTCCAGGTTGCGCCCGGCCGCCAGCGCGGCAACCGCATAGCGCTCGGGGAATTGCTCGACGATGGAGAGGGTGCTTTGGCCGATGGAGCCGGTGGAACCGAGAATGGCGAGTCGTTTCACGTTTTTCTTATTCTTCCTCGTCTTTAATTATCGCTGGTCGGCCCCGCAATGAGAACCGGTGCATCGTCCTGCCAAGGCAATCGCATGATTCCATTTTGTTGACCAGCTTGATTCCGATTTCTATCGCGCCGTAGGCGCAGTGGTTGTTAGCCCCGCGCTTCAGCGTGGGTAAGCGGGTCAACATGGGCCTCTCAGCCCCGGAGGGGCGGCGCAAACCGCGAAACTGTCACCAAAATGCCGTTCATGCGAATGCCCTGATCATCCTGCTTCCCCTCGGAACTCACACGACCGTTCGCAGTAAAATCTACGCAAGGATTGAGCTGCCCACATGAAAGTCCGCGACGTGCTGAAGCTGATTGAGGACGACGGCTCGTTTCAGGTCACGCAGAAGGGCAGCCGCCGTCAGTTCAAGCTCCCAGTGAAGGTTGGCCGGGTGACCGTGGTAGGCCATCCGTCGCAGGAGATGGACTAAGGAACCTTCGGCAACATTCTCAAACAGGCGGGGCTGAAATGAAGGAATACGCGGCGGCATTCGAGAAGACATCGAACGGCTGGAGCGCCTACGCCCCCGACTTGCCGGGCCTGGGCGTGGCCGCCGCGACCTTCGCCGAGACCGAGCAGTTGCTGCGCGAGGGAATCGAGTTGCACATCGAAGGGATGCGCGAGGACGGGCTACCGATTCCAGAGCCTCTTACTCAGGTCATGCGCTTGGCGATCCCCGCCTGAGCCAATGGAGGCTTGTCGGTGCGGTCTATAAGGGAATCGAAACATGCTATCGTCCTGTGATATGGCAATCATTTTATGCGTCCCACTGCATCAATCTCTCGATAGTGTTGCAGCGCTTGCAGCCGCGGTCGCCGCACTTGCTTCACGGTCGCCGCACTTGCTTCATTGGTGGCGTTTTTCCTGACTTACTTTCAACTCAGACAATTCCGTTATGCGCACTGAGTCGATCTCATTTTCGATCTGGAAAGAAGGTTTGACGCTCCCGAAATGCTGGAGGCCCGGAAGTTGGCGGCGCAGGCAGTTCGAAATCAAACATCGGCGAAGGAGGTTGAAACGATCCTGGACTTCTTCGAGGTAATCGGAATTCTTGTCCGACGGCGCGCAGTAGATAAGGACCTTGTTTGGAACTCGCTTAGCCATTGGGCTCTTCGGTACGCCGCTCTTGCCTCAGACCAGATTGATGCTAGGCGCAAAGCGGAATCCGACTGTACTTATTACGAGGAGTTCGATCACTTGGTCAAATGTATGAAAGAAGTTGAGAGCAGAAGGAGACATCTCAAGATTCCACCGTCTTTTTCAAAGGAACAACTTGACACCTTCATATCGGAAGAAATCGGCGATTAGCCCCAGCCGCCCCAAGTCCAGGTTGCGGACCCGTGGGTTTCCCCGGACGCGGAGTCTGCAGGCTCACTTTGCCTCAGTCGATTTGATCGACACCAGCATTTTCCGCCGGAGAGTGGCAGTCATGCACGCTCGTCCGATCCCTGACCTCTGATCCCTGACCTCTGTTTAGAACCGCTGATGAATCAGCAGCGCATACCACAGCGCCGGCGCGGCCAGCAGCAGGGCGTCAACCCGGTCCAAAACGCCGCCGTGGCCGGGCAGAAGCGAGCCGGAATCCTTCACGTCCACTGAGCGTTTGAGAGCCGATTCGGCCAAATCGCCCACTTGCGCCGCAATGTTCACCAGCGCGGCCAGGACCAGCCAATACCAGAATTCCTCGGGGTAGGAGAGCTTGGCTGAATTCCACGTCTCGAAGAGGGCGGCCAGTCCAAGCAGTGCGCCGGTAGCCAGCAAGCTGCCTGCCAGGGAGCCCAAAGTGCCCTCCCACGTCTTGTTGGGACTCAACCGGGGGGCAAGCTTATGCCGTCCCCAACTGCGCCCCACATAGAGTGCGGCAATATCCCCCGCCCAAACCGCGCACAGCAGAAACGTCACCAGCGAGGGGCCGTTCGTTTCCTCGCGCAGGACGGTCAAGGCCACCAGGGTCAACCCGGTATAAAGCAAGCAGAAAATCGAGGTCATGGCGTTGGGCATCACCTGCTCGATTGGCGAAAAGAAGGTGCAGTAAACCAGCAGGGCCAGGCTGAGAATGCCGAAGATGGCCGTGGACAGGTCGGGCCATTCCAGGTTGCCGGCAAAAAGGAGCCCGATTGCCAGCAGTACGGCGATACGCGGCGGCTTGGCGCCGCTCCGCTCTGCCATGCCAAGAAATTCCCATGCCGCCAGCGCCGCCACTCCGCCAGCCACCAGCGTAAACAGCCACCTCGGCCCCAGAAACACCAGGGCCAGGACCAACGGAATCAAGATGAGAGCGGTCAGGACACGTTTCATTCAGGGTTGAGAATACACCGTCCGGGTGGGGTTGAGGATGGATTTCACGCCATCGAACGATCTATACATCAGAAAATACAACGGATATACGACATGGGATATCAAGGTCACGGTTTCTAGGCTACAGCGCCTCAACTCGCCGCGATCTTGATCCGCTCCGCTTCTTCGTCCACCTCGCCGGAACCTTCTCCCAGCCCTCCATAGCGCCGCTCGCGGCGTTGGAAGTCGGCGATGGCCTCGAGCAGGTGGATGCCGCGGAAGTCCGGCCACAGGCGCTCGGTCACGAAGATCTCGGTATAGGCAATCTGCCACAGCAGATAATTCGAAATGCGCATCTCGCCGGAGGTGCGGATCAGCAGGTCGGGGTCGGGCATGTGCGCGGTGTAGAGATGGCGGTGAATATCTTCTTCTGTAATCCGCTCCGCGCCTTGTTGCTTCTGCTTCATTTCGACCGCCAGCGCACGAAAGGCGTCTACCAGTTCCGACCGGCCGCCGTAGTTCAGGGCCAAAGTAAGGGTAGTGCCCGTATTGCCGGCGGTGGCTTCTTCAGCCCAGCGCATCTTGTCCTGCACTTCGGAGGGCAGTTCGTACGTGCGCCCGATGTAGCGGATGCGCACGTTGTTGTCCATCATGCGCTGCAAGTTGCTCTCAAGGTATGTCTTGAGCAGGCGCATGAGGAAGTTGACCTCGGCCCGGGGCCGGCGCAGGTTGTTTTCAAGTGAAAAGGCATACAGAGTGAGCCAGGGAAGGCCAATGCGCGAGGCGGTCTCAGTGACCAGTTGCACGCTCTTGGCCCCCTGCTGATGCCCCAGGAAGCGCTTCAGCGAACGATGGCCTGCCCAGCGGCCATTGCCGTCCATGATGATGGCCACGTGCTGGGGCAGGCGCTCGGGCTTGAGCGCCGCATACACTGCGCGCTCTTCCGCGGTCAGCTCATGCGTGCGCAGGGTGGGAGAAGGATACAAGGAACTCGCCTCTACAGTACTTTCGGGCTTCCCGGTGAGGGCCTCATGGCAACAACCATCGACGTCATGAGGTGAACATCCGGAGCCGAGGGAATTGACGATCTGAGCCCACATTCAGCCTCCCGGAGACGCAGTCACGGCTCACCCGAGGCCAGGATGCCGCACCATCGACCGTAGCACAAGCGCCCATGCGCCGCAATCGTCCTGCTCAAGCAGCCGCAGGCAAAGCCCTGCGGCAACCGCCCGCGGAGAGATCGCCCGCCAGCAAGGGCCCGCAAGGCTGAGGGCTGCCCTGGCCAAGACGCTATGCCGTGCGGCGGCGCCCCATGGCCATGTCGCGCACTGCGCCAGAGAACAGAGTCCGATGAAGCGAGTCCACCTGCGGCAGCAGTGCAGCAATCTCGGCCAGAAAGGGATCGGCCAGGATGGCAGCTACTTCTTCTTCGCGCCGGCTGCGAGCATCGCGCACCAACTGGCTCACGTCCACTTCCAGGGCCGCGGCCAGCCGTTCCAGCGATCCCAGGGTGGGAATGGCTTTGCCGTTCTCGATCTTGGAGATATACGTGCGTGGCACCTGCATGCGCCCGGCGAGCTGGCGCTGGCTCAGGTGGCGCGCACGGCGGATATCGCGCACCTGGCCGGCCACCTGCAACCCTGCCTCGGCGGAGGCCGGGGTGGGGGGCGTGGTGACAAGATGCGGAGTCATGACCACAGGCTCCTCAACCTCCAGGGGCTTGTGGCACCGTCTGCAATTGGAGTTGCTGGTTCTGAACTGCACAAGGCGGCAGTGATCGCAGCGTACAACCTCGCGCGCTTCAACGCTAACCAGGGTGGTAGCCATAGGCTGTGTGCGGAGTGCCAGAGCGGGGCCTCCGGGGTGCCTTTTCGCACCGCGATACATGCTACTTTCGTGTGAGTGAACCATAATTGTCAAGTGGAAACTTAGGCCCAAACCTAAGTTTCTAGGATCATACCCTGAAAAACCCTAAGAAACACGAACCAAATGAAGCAACAGGGAGATAAAAATAATTTTGCATTCCACCATTGACACCCATTCCGAAACCGGAAGCCAGAACTTCGGCCGCCCGCGGGCCTGGAATTTGTTGACCGAGTGGGCCTTGAGCGAGAGCCTGCGCAAGCACGCCTTGGCCGTCGAGATTTGTCTGACCGCCTGCGGCTGGCGCGGAAGCCGCCCGATTGCGCCGTCCTCTAGGCCATGACACGATGGAATAGCCCTCCGAGGTAAGCCGCTCTCGTCCATGACTGAAATCCCCGAAATTTTGCCCAGCCGTAAAAGCCGGACCGCTGCTGCCCGCAAAGGGCATGGCCCCGTCATGTCCACCAAGCAAGAGCGGCAAAGGAAATTCCACCCGGCGCCCAAGGGTTGGCTTTCGTGGTGGCCGGTCGCGGTGGGCTTCGCGCTGGCCTGCCTGGCCCCGGCGCTGCGCGACTTGCTCGGCGCATCCAATCTCTGGGGGATGAGAGCCGTGTTTCCCCTCGTCCTGCTCACCGGGCTGCCTGAAACAGGCTTCAGCGACGAGCTCAAGCGCACCCTGCCGCAGGCCATGCTTTTCGCGCAGTTTCCGCTGGAAGGATTGCTGACCAAGGTCACTTTGGACCGCGGCGTCAGCCTGACCCGCGCCGTCAAGCAACTGCTCTTCCTTCACGGCATGTGCATGCTCGTATTGTGGCTGGTGACCAGCGTTGCACACCCCGGCAAGTGAACCGCCTTCCAGGCCGCGGCGTGACTCCAATCACCTGCACTCGACGGCAAGGTTGCGCTACGATAGGCTTTTCGACAACAGCATGGCGCGCGCGGTCTACCGCCCGAGGTAATTTGTATGGCACGTTTCAAGCACATCCTCATTCAATCCGCCAACGGTGTAAAGACCATTACCATGAATCGCCCGGAGAAGCGCAACGCGCTTTGCCCGCTGCTGATCGAAGAGCTGACCCTGGCGCTGCGCGAGGCGGAGAGCTGCGGCTGCGGCGTGGTGATCCTGACCGGCGCCGGTCCCGCATTCTGCGCCGGCCTTGACATGGAGCACCTGGAGACCATGAACGCCCGCACCCCGGAGGAGCATCGCCGCGACTCGGAAAACATGGCGCTGGCGTTGCGCGCCCTTTATGACTTCCCCAAGCCGGTCATCGCCGCCGTCAATGGGCCGGCCATCGCCGGGGGCATGAGCCTGGCCACCATCCCCGACTTCACGCTGGCCACGCCCGAGTCGAAGTTTGGCTTGAACGAGGTGCGGGTGGGCTTTGTGCCCGCCATTGCGGCCTCGTTTCTGCTGCGCCAGGTGGGCGAAAAGCGCACCCGCGAATTGCTGCTGACCGGCAAGCTGCTCAAGGCGCATGAGGCCATGCAGATGGGATTGGTCACGCAGATTGTGGCTGCTGAAGAGCTCATGCAATCGGCCCAGGCTCTTGCCCAAACGCTGCTCTTGAATAGTCCCCAGGCCATGCAGGCAGTCAAGCGGCTGCTGGCCCACCACTCCCGCCGCCGCCTGGACGAGGAACTCGAAGACGCCATCGAGGCCAACGCACAGGAGCGTTCCACGGAGGACTTCAAGGAAGGCGTGAGAGCCTTTCTTGAGCGCCGCCGCGCGGAGTGGCCGAGCATGAAGACCAGGACATAGAGCGAAACCAGAGTAAGCGTGCCCTGGCAACGGGATTCTGGCTGGGCTTGCCTTCGGGATACATCGACTCTGGTTCCGCTGTAGCGGCCCAGCTTCACAGGCTGCCCAGAGGCCCCCTCTGTGTGGCAAGAGGTTTCAGGGCACGGCTTCAGTCATGCCGTAAGGCTGTGATCATAAAGAGCGTGCCTTAGGGAACCACTGAATAATCTGCCGTTTTGAAAGGGCACGACTTTAGTCGTGCCGGAAGTAGCACAAAATGAGGGCGGGCTTTATCCCCTGATGGAGTGTGATTCTGAAATCGGATGCTCGTAGAGTCGAGATGTGGCGCGATGGTTTAGGTGTTTCGAGGCCTGCTCGGTGTTTACTCGCATTACAACCTACATGCTCACGGAGCCGCTTGAACGGGCCTTTGCATCGAAGGCTCCGACGACTTCGTTGCCTCCGCCGTCGCTTCGATTGTTACCGGGTGGAACGAACCAGTTCCCGGACGGGTCTATGCCCCGCTGAAAAGCACCAACTTTCACGACGCACGATCGGAGGTTTCTTACTTCAGCAGCAGCGTGTCGCTCGCCCTCAACTCGGCCACAATCTCGGCGGCGGCAACGCGGGCCTGGTCGCCCTGGTCAGGCGGGAAGCTGATGGCGCCCACGCGCGCGTGGCCTCCGCCTCCATAGCGCTCGCAGACCTTGGCCAGGTTCACCATCTTCTCCGGGTCGGCCTTGGTCCAGGGGTTGGAGCCCACAGAAACCTTGGTGCGGAAACTGGATTTAGACAATCCGATCGAATACGTCGCGTTGGGATGCAGATAGTAGGGGATGAACTTGTTGTAGCCTTCGAGCGGCTGGTCGCTGATGTCGAAGAAGATGGTACCGTCGCGCTCTTCGCTGCGCTCGCGGATCAGTTCGATCGCCGACTTGTGACGTTCGAGCAGCGGAGGCAGCAGGCAGGCCACAAAGGGCTGGCTGAGCACCTCCGCCAGGGGCATCTCGGTGAGCAACGGGATGAGGCGCGGAATGAAGACCGAATCCTGGGTAGACTCGATGATCAGCGTCAGCTTCATGGCCGGCGCGGCCATTTCCACGGCCGACTCGGGGCTCTCGTACTTGGCGCCGTCCACGATATTCGCCCAGTGAATCAGCTCCGCAACGGGCGCGGTATCAAAGCCGAAGCGCGTGGAGGCAATGAAGCCCAGAAAGCTGGTGCAGGAGGTGTAATTGGGGTCGAAGAACTTGCGCCCCGGAGGAACCGCATTCTTCTGGTAGTCCAGAAAGCTCTGCTGGTCTTGAGGTGTCAGAAAAGCCGAAAGATGGTGGTCAAACCACCATGTGATGCGCGGCGAGGCGGAGTATTTGAAGTCCACGATGGCGTTTTCGTCGCCGGTAAATTCGCTCTCGTCAAAGAGCGCACCGGCGCGATGCACCAGGCCGTGGTACTCGTAGCTTGCCCCTTTTGTGACGCATTCCCGGTGAAAGCGCGTGAACAGCGAGGCTGAACAAGCTCCGTCGAAACATTTGTCGTGGTAGAAGACGCGAACCTGCAAAGCCTGAAGTCTCCCTGCGATGAAAATTGGAATAACTGGAACTGTTAAGCATCAATTGCTGGGCCGGTTGTGTCAAGGCGCGGGCCGCTCCAGCGCCGTGCAGGGAGCATAGAGTCCGTTCATTTGCGGACGGTTGGCTTCAAATCCGAACAGCCTGCCGCGCGCCTTGCCTTTGATGTTCCCATGTAACATGTTTAGAATCAGCGCCGGAAAGAGCTGCTCCGTTTGGCCGCAAGAATGCAACCTCGATCTACGTTCTCTTAGCCGCCGATCCTTGCTTTTTTCGGAGATTTCCATGCATGACTTGTTCCAGGACCTTCAATACGCCTTTCGCCAGTTGTGCAAGTCGCCCGGCTTCACCATCACGGCGGTCTTGACGCTTGCCGTCGGCATTGGCGCCAATACCGCTGGATTCAGCATGATGGATGCCGTCATTTTCCGCCCGCTGGCGGTTCCGGATCTGAAGCACGTGGTGGTTGTCTACGAGCAGAAGAACCACGGCGACGACAAGCAGGTTGCGCTGGCGAACTTTGCCGATTGGCAGCGCCAGAGCCGCTCGTTTGAAGAACTGGCCGTGCATGGCCACGCCGACATGAGCTTGACCGGGGCCGGCGACGCCGCCCACGTGTGGGCCGAAACCACGTCGCCCGGCTTCTTCAGCGTGTTGCGGACCAACGCTTTTCTGGGCCGGGTGTTCGATGCAAACGAGACGCAGCCGGGCCGCAACAGCGTAGCCGTGCTGAGCTACGCACTCTGGAAATCCCGCTTCGCGTCCGACCCCGCAATCGTAGGCCGCACGATTCAGCTGGACCAGCATGACTACGCCGTGATCGGCGTGATGCCCAAGGCCATGCAATATCCGTCCAGAGCCGATCTCTACTTGCCTTTGGCGCCCACAGACGCACAACTCGCCAACCGCGTGGCGCATGATTTCGAGGTTGTGGGCCGCCTGCGCAAAGGAGTCACAGTCGGCCAGGCGCAGGCCGACATGAATGTCGTCGCCGAGCACCTGTCCCGCGCGTATCCGGATACGAATACGGGCTGGCAGGTAAAAGTCTCTACCCTGCTGGCAGACATCAACGGCGAATACACCCCGCTCTACTTCAACTTGATGCAGGGCGCCACGCTGTTTGTCCTGCTGGTGGTCTGCGCCAATATCGCCAATCTGCAATTTGCGCGCGGCATCGCGCGGCGGCCTGAGATTGCCATGCGCACCGCGCTGGGGGCGGGACGCGGACGCCTGACGCGGCAATTGCTCACTGAAAATGTTCTGCTTGGACTGCTGGGCGGTGTGGGCGGACTGATGTTTGCCGCGGCCGACATGCGCATCAACCAGATCCTCATGCCGGAGCGAGTGGCTCGCTTCATGGCCGGCTGGAGCAATATTTCGCTCAACGGCCGAACGCTGTTCTTTTCTCTGCTGCTGGCGGTTCTCGCGGGCGTCGTATCTGGATTTGCACCGACGCTGGAGGCCCTGCGGGTGAATCTTGTGGATCAGCTCAAGTCCGGCTCGCGGGCCGTGGTGGGTGCAGGCCGCAGCCACAAGCTCCGCAACATCCTGGCCGTTTCGCAAATCGCGCTGGCCGTGGCGCTGGTCATTGGCGCATCCCTGATGTCAAAGGGCATGTTGGGAATGCTGCACCAGACCGACCCCTACAACCCCACGCACACGCTCACCTTCAACGTTCACCTGCCCGCCGCTCGCTATGACACGCCGCAGAAGCTCGGCCTGTGGTACAACCAGAGCCTCGACCGGCTGCGCACATTGCCGGGCGTGGAACACGCCGAAGTGACCGGCGCCCTGCCGCACAGCGACGACGGCTGGAACGACGACGCGCAGATCGAGAACCGCCCGCTGGCGCCCGGCCAATCGCGCACCGCGCTGCGGCTGCCGGTCAGCGAGGGCTACTTTGGCGCGTTTCATATCCCGCTCGTCTCCGGGCGCCTCTTCGCCACCGGCGACGACCTGCACTCGCAGCCGGTCGCCGTGGTAAGCCGGTCCTTTGCCGCACACTATTTTCCCGGCGAGAACCCGCTGGGCAAGCACATCCGCATGGGCGCGGCGGGCGCTACCCAGACGCCATGGCTCACCATTGTCGGCGTGGTCGAGGAAACCACGTACTCGTTGTGGCTGCGCGAGCGCCCGGCTGCCGTTTACATGGATGTTGCTCAGTTGCCGCCTGACAATATTACCTATGCCATCACCACACCCGGCGATCCATTGGCGCTGGCGTCCGCGGCCCGCAAGGCGCTGGCCGCGCTCGATCCCGCGCTGCCGCTCAATCTGGTGGAGACCTACGCGCAGTACACCCATGAAGAGCTCACCGGTATGTTCTATGTGGCCGGGCTGCTGGGCTTCGACGCGCTGATCGCACTGCTGTTGGCGGCCGTGGGCATCTTCGGAGTGATGGCCAACCTGGTGGGCGAGCGGACACGCGAAATCGGCGTGCGGCTGGCCATGGGCGCGCGGCGCGAAGACATCCTGCGGATGATCCTGAGACGTGCCGGATGGCTCACCGGCATGGGAGTCTGCACCGGTCTGCTGCTGGCGTTTGGCCTGGCGCATGGGGTGGCGAACCTGCTCTTCGAAGTCAGCCCCAACGATCCCGCGGTCTTTGCGAGCATCGCGGCTACTATTGTGGGCGTTGCCCTCGTAGCAAGCTGGTTTCCAGCCCGGCGAGCCTCGCGCGTCGACCCCATGGCCGCCCTGCGCGACGAGTAGCAGCGGCCTGGCCCTGCCACAACGGCTGAGTGCCCCATCCTTGCGCGTCTTTGTCTTCGCGCAAGGGTGGGATAGCACAAGCCCCAACCAACCCGTTCAGGAGCATTCGCTCCCCCTTGAACCCACGGCAAGCGCATCATGGTATGGAACCCGTGAGGACATAGGTCTTGAAAGGGCACGGCTTCAGCCGTGCCGATATCGAGGCTCAAGAAGTTCCGGCTTTAGCCGCGAAGGGATGTTCTTGAACGATCCAGAACCTGCCTCACGGGCTAAACAGGCTGCGGAAAAACTCTGGTATGGCCCATTTTTTTGAAAGGGCACGACTTCAGCCGTGCCGCACAATGCTGATCATAAAGAGACGGGCTTTAGAGCGAAACCAGAGTTCCTGTGGCCTCGTTCGCCCTGTGCAGGATCGCCGCTCCCTGGGGGTCGCAGCGACTTGAATGCGGCGGCTTCGGGATACATCGACTCTGGTTCCGCTTTAGCCGCGGAGGGATGTTTTTGGGGGCTTCGCCATGCATTCGGGGTTTTTCCGCAGCCTGCAAAGTCCTGAGTCCTTCTGGTGGATTTGCGGCACGGTTCAGGCCTCACCCTTTCAAATCCGTTCCTTTGAGATGGTGCGATTGCCCTGCCCTGGAACTCCGCAACCACCCAAGACGTACTCTCTCTCCAGTACAATTCCTCACACAGCACTCTTGTGACTATTTGAAGGAGGCTCGATGGAGCCGGAGAACCTGCCTCGCACTGAAGACATTGCCGCCGAAACGCCGCAAAGCGAAACGCCGCTCACGCCCGAAACAACTGAGCTTGCGCCCGGCCCGCAGGAGTATCGCGGCCTGCGCTGGATTTTCATCGGCGAGCAGGGATTGCGTGCCGGATGGTCGGTGCTTGTTTTTCTCCTCCTCACCGCTCTCTTCCTGTTCGCTCTTGGAACGGCAGCTACGCTGATCGTGCATAAGGTCCTGCACCTCAAGGCGGGCAATTTCACGCCCGTCTCCGGGTTGATCCAAGAGTCAATCGCCTTCCTGGCGCTGCTGGGCGCCTGCGCGCTGATGGCGGTCATCGAGCGCCGCCGCATCCTGGACTACAACCTGAGCGGACCGCGCCGCATCTTCCACTTTCTGAGCGGCCTGGCGGCAGGCTTTGCCGCGCTCTCGGCGCTGGTGGGAGCTTTAGTCTGGGGCGGCTGGCTCCAATTTGGCCCGGTCGCTCTCTCCGGCGCGCAGATCTTCACCTACGCCGCAATGTGGGGAGCGGTCTTTCTGCTCACCGGCTTCTTTGAGGAGGGCAGCTTCCGCTGCTATTTGCAGTACACCCTCACGCGGGGCATCAACTTCTGGTGGGCGCTGGGGATTGTCGGCGCAGTCTGCATCGAGTTGCTGCTGACCTCCAAGGGCAACGGCGTCTGGGGAGTCTATGCCATGGCGCTGTTGGGGCTATTTCCCTGCCTCCTGCTGCACATTCGCAAAACTCCACGCGGTGGGTTCTGGCAAGCGGCGTGGGTCACTTCGACGCTCTTCGGCTTCATCCACACCGGCAATAACGGCGAAAACTGGATCGGCATCTTTGCCGCGGCGGCCATCGGCTTTGTGTTTTGCGTCAGCGTGCGCCTCACCGGCTCGGCCTGGTGGGCCATTGGCTGCCACGCCGCCTGGGATTGGGCAGAAACTTACTTCTACGGCACGGCGGACAGCGGTTTTGCGGCCACCGGCCACTACTTGACCACCAGCCCCGCGGGCAACCCCCTGTGGAGCGGCGGCACGGACGGTCCCGAGGGCAGTCTGCTCGTACTGGGAGTGATTCTTCTGCTGCTGGCGGCGCTGATTGTGCTCTATGGCCGCAAGAAAACTGCGGCGCAGTTGCCGGCGGCCGGGCAAATCGATGCGACTCTGGCTTAACAGAACCAGTGAAGTCTCCCTGCACGAGCAGTTGAGCACGCAGATTGTGCTGGGTATCTTGTGCCAGGAATTGCCGCCCGGCGAGCGGCTGCCCTCGACGCGCGAATTGGCGCGCCGGTTCGGCATCCACGCCAACACCGCCAGCGCCGTCTATCGTGAGTTGGAGCGCGAGGGCTGGCTGGAGTTCCGCCACGGCAGCGGAGTTTATGTGCGAGCCACGCGGCCCTCCGCGCCCCTAGCGCCGGAACTGGCCACCGAGTTTGCCGTCGATGGGCTGATTGGCGACCTGATGGCCAAGGCGCGCAAGCTGGGCGCGGCGGACTCCCTGGTAAGACAGAGGCTGCGGCGCTGGCTCATGCTCGTCCCGCCGTCGCGCTGGCTGGTCATCGAGCCGGACGAGGAGTTGCGCCGCATCGTGATGCACGAGATGGCGCAGGCCCTCACGCTGCCGGTAGCAGGGTGCTCTCCGGAGCAGTGCGCGCAGCCCGGCCTGCTGGAGGGGGCGATGCCCGTATCCGTGCCCAGCAAGGCGGAGGCCGTGCGCAAGCTGCTGCCCGCGGGTACCGATCTAACCGTCCTCCAGGTTCACCCCATCTCGCTTGAACTCATGCTTCACCTCCAGCGCTATATGCCGCGCCATGCCGGAGAACTCGTTGGCATTGCTTCGCGCTGGAAGGAGTTTCAGCGCATCGCGCAGACCATGCTGATCGCCGCCGGGCTGTCCCCGGAGAGCCTGCTGGTGCGCGATGCCGCCCTGCCCGGATGGAAGCGCGGCTTGGAGGCCGCCAGCGGGGTCGTCTGCGATGCGCTCACCGCAAAAAGCCTGCCCCAGGGTTGCCATGCGATGATCTATCGCCTGGTCGGCGAAGCCTCCGCGGCGCAGTTCCGCGAAATGGAGAATGCGCTCGCCGGAACCACCGCTGCCCGCTCGCCCGCGAATGCCGCGGTGTGACACTCGCGAAACTGTCCCAATCGCTTCCCTGACCCGCGCCCCGCCGCTCTACGATCGGTCCTTGTAGAGACTGACAAGGAGTTCCGATGACGCATCCATTGCCTCAAGTTGTTCTATTCCTCATCGTTTGCCCGTTGCTGGCGGCGCAGCATCCCCAGCAAGCTCCCACCCTGCTGGCAGCCGCAGCCGTGCAATCGGCGGCTGACGTACCGCAAACCGGCGCCGCGCCCAATCACACACAGATCCTCAAGAACGCCCAGACGATCCATATCAGCTCGGAGACGGACTTTCTGACCGTCGGCACCATGGAGCGGGCATTGCTGAATCAAAAAGACTGGGAGAAGTTGGGCCTGAACATCGTTGAGAATCCCGGTTCGGCCGACCTCCAGCTGAGCATCGACCGGCTCATCTTCACCCACATCCACACCTACGTCCTCACCGACAGAAGAACGAGCATTGTGCTCGCCTCGGGCCGGGTGACCGCCTTCGACGGCATCGTTGCCTCCGGACCCATGGCCGGGCAGATCGTGAAGATTCTCTCCTCGGCCCGGTTGCCGGTGTCGCCGCACGGGATGTAATCGCATCGGCCCAGCGCGGGAGTTATCCTGAAGTGGACCGATGCCCAACACTGAATCAGCACCTCAAACGCCCGCAAGTTCCGGTAAATCTCTCACTCGCAGTCGCAGTCGCCGCTGGCTGCGGATTCTGCTATTTACGGCGAGCGGCCTGCTGGCACTGCTGTTGCTGGCCGCGTGCGCGGGCGTGCTGTGGCTGCGCTCGGCGGAAAAGGCCGCGCAGCCGGTGCTCGACGGTGAGTTGCATGTTGCCGGGCTCTCCGCACCGGTGCTTGTGGAGCGCGACGGCCACGGCGTGCCTCACATCACGGCCGCCACCCAGGACGACCTGTTCATGGCCCAGGGCTACGTCACCGCCCAGGACCGCCTGTGGCAGATGGACGCCTTCCGCCGCAACGCCAACGGCGAGCTGGCCGAGATTCTCGGGCCTTCGCTGGTCAAGCACGACACGGCGCAGCGGGTACTGCAATTTCGCAACACGGCGCGGCGCATCTACGCCAACTTACCCCCGGCGGACCGCGCCCGCCTGGAAGACTATGCGCGCGGCGTCAACCTCTTCATCGCCCAGCATCAAGACACGCTGCCGCCGGAGTTCAAACTGCTGCACTATCGCCCCCAGCCCTGGACCGGCGTGGACTCCGTCTCCATCGGCCTGATGATGGTCCAGATGCTGGACACGCACTGGGACGTGAAGCTGGCACGTGAGAGCATCGCCGCCGATCTGAAGGACCCCAAGTTGGAGGCCGACCTTTACCCGGTCGGTTCCTGGCGCGACCATCCGCCCACCGGCGTGTTGCTGGACCTGAGCCAGCCGCACCCCGAGCCGCCACCTACCAAGGAAGAAGAGGAGGACGACGACCGCACGCAAACGAGAAACGCAGTTCCGCAGGGTGCGCAAACGCCCACTGCTTTGAAAACGCCCGCTGCTTTGAAAGGGCATGCTTTGAAAGGGCACGGCTTCAGCCGTGCCGAAATGACCGCTGAAGGAGTGGGGGCTTTAGCCCCTGAGGGATGCTCTTCGGATGCCCGCCCTGAAGTGAAGTCAATTTCCGCAGGGGCTAAAGCCCATCATCATGATCGCCCCATAACGGCACGGCTGAAGCCGTGCCCTTTCAAAGCTGCTGGATCCCCATCTGTTGAGTTCCCATCCAGCAACACCCGCCAACTCGCCGCGCACGAAGATATTGCCGCCTTACGCGCCACGCTCGGCCTTCCCGAATGCTCCGGCTGCACCCCCGGCTCGAACAACTGGGTCATCTCTGGCAAGCACACCGCCAGCGGCAGGCCGCTGCTCTCAAACGACATGCACCTGGGCCTCACCGAGCCCAACATCTGGTTTATGGCCGATCTGCGCGCGCCCGGCTTTCATGCCGCCGGAGTCACCCTGCCCGGCCTGCCCTTCGTCATCGCCGGACACAACGAGCACGCGGCCTGGGGATTCACCGCGCTCTATGCCGACGTGCAGGACCTCTACATCGAGAAGCTCGACGGCAAAGGCAACTACCTCTCCCATGCCTACGACGCCTGGAAGCCGCTCTACGTGGATCATGAAGTGATTCATGTGCGGGGAAGCAAGGATGTGACGCTCGATCTCCAGTCAACGGAAGACGGACCGCTTCTGAATCCGCTCTTCGCCAAGGAGACGCGGCCCATCTCGTTGAAATGGACGCTCTACGATCCTTCGCTGAATTCGCTGCCGCTCTACCAGCTCAACACCGCTTCGAACTGGACGGAATTCTCCGCGGCCCTGAGCACCTGGGATTGGCCCACACAGAGCGTGGTCTACTCCGACGATCAGGGCCACATCGCCTATCACGCCATCGGCAAGGTGCCGTTACGGCCGGCGGGACTGGCGGGCATACCTATTCGGGACGCCGCGCACGAGTGGCAGGGCTACATCCCCTTTGAAGCCATGCCCAACTCGGTCGATCCGCCCTCCGGCTTCCTGGCCACCGCCAACTCCCGCGTCACCACCGACAGCTCCCCCTACCCGCTGGCGCTGGAGTGGGTCGATCCTTACCGCATCGAGCGCATCTACAAGTCGCTGCAAGGCCGCGACGGGCTCAAGCCGGCCGACATGCTGGCCGTGCAGACCGACATCTACAGCGAGGTGGACCAGGAGTACGCGCATCGCTTTGCCTACGCCATCGATCACGCCTCCAACGCCGACGACCGGCTGCGCAAGGCCGCCGACCTGATGCGCAGTTGGGACGGCAAGCTGACCACCGACTCCGCCGCCGCCTCGCTGGTGACCCAGACCCGGCAAGCCATCTGGCCGCTGATTCTGGAGCCCAAGCTGGGCAAGGATGCCGCCGACTACCGCTGGTCCAACTCCAACTTCGCCGAGGAAGAGATCGTCATGCACGGCAACCCCGACTGGCTGCCGCCCGCCTACAAGACCTGGGACGACCTGCTGACCGACGCCGTCCGCAAGGGCATGGAGAAGGGCAAGGCTCCCGGTGACGTGGCCAAGTGGACTTACGGAAGCTGGCATGTTGTCGATATCGAGCACCCGCTGGCCGGGTTCCTGCCCCTGGTGGGCCGCGTGGCCGGCACCGGTGCGCGGCCGCAAAGCGGCGACACCACGACGGTGAAGCAGGTGGGCCGCGCCTTTGGCCCCTCGCAGCGCTTTACCATGGATTGGAGCAACGTGGACAGCTCCACGGAGAATATCGCCCTGGGCGAGAGCAGCGACCCCTACAGCCCCTACTTCCGCGACCAGTGGAGCGACTGGTACCAGGGAACCACCTTCGCGCTGCCCTTCACCCCGGTCGCGGCCTCCGCTCAAGCAAAGCACACCCTGCGCCTGCTGCCATGAATAGACAGGGAACAGGGAACAGGGATCGGGGATCAGAAAACGGGGTGCCCCTGGTCTCGCTTTTGAGACCGGGGAGTGTCGACTGTTGGACCCGTCTCCTCGGCCCCACCGTTGTCCTCCTAGCCGCTGCGCTGGCCACTGCGCCGCTCCTGCTCCACGGCCCCTCCTGCGGCCACGACTTCGACTTCCACCTCGTCTCCTGGCTCGATTGCCTGAACGCCTGGCGGCACGGTCTCTTCTATCCGCATTGGTCGCCCAGCTCCAACTTCGGGGCTGGAGAGCCGCGCTTCGTCTTCTATCCGCCGCTGACCTGGATGTTGGGAGCGGCGCTGGGTTCCATTCTGCCATGGACGCTGGTCCCAGCCGCTCTGACCTTTCTGGTGCTGGCAGCCACGGGGCTGGCCACCCGCGCGCTGGCCCGTCAAATGCTCGGCGACGCCCCCGCCACCCTGGCCGGATGCGCCGCGCTCTTCTCCGGCTACGCGCTCTTCACCGCCTACGAGCGCACCGCCTACGGCGAGCTGACCGGCGGCTTCTGGATTCCCCTGCTGCTGCTCTTCGCCTTGCGCGACGCCAATCCTGCTGGACCGGCCTGGAAGCGCGCGCTGGATGGCTCCGCATCCCCGCTGGCGCTGGTTATAGCCGGCGCCTGGCTCTCGAATGTCCCCCTCGGCGTAATGGCCTGCTACCTTCTGGCCGCCGTCGCCCTGGCCGCCGCGCTGCTCGCCCGCTCCTGGGCTCCCGTATTGCGCGCTGCGATTGCCGCGAGCCTGGGCATCGCGCTCTCCGCCTTCTACCTGATCCCCGCCGTCTGGGAGCAGCGCTGGATCGACGTTCGCCAAGCCACCGAAGACCCCGGCGAGAAGATCGAGAACAGTTGGCTCTTCGCCCGCCACGCCAACCCGCAGCTCGAGCTCCACGACGTGGAGCTGCACCGCGTCTCGCTGCTCGCCGTCTCCATGCTCGCGGTAGCCTTCATCGGCCTGTTGATCGCTTGGCGGCGCGGCAAATTTTCGCTCCGCCCCGACAGGATTGTCTCACCAAAAGACTGTCATCCTGAGCGAGCGCAGCGAGTCGAAGGACCTGCGGTTGTTTTTGAAGTGGAAGCCAGCACGCCCGACAAGCTCGTTCATGCGGAGTCGAAGGACTCGCATTTTCCCCGCCAGGGTTGGCTGCCCCTGGCCCTCATCCCGCTGGCGATACTGCTTCTCCAACTCCCCATCTCGCTGCCGATCTGGAATCTGCTGCCCAAGCTCCGCTTTCTGCAATTCCCCTGGCGCTGGCTGGTGGCGCTTGAGGCGCCGATGGGCATCTTTTTCGCCGCCGCCGTCTGGCCCGAGCGCCCCTGGCGGCGGAAAGCCCTCGCCGCCGTCTGCGCCCTCTTCTTCCTGGCCGCATCGAGCTTCACCGCGCGCACCTTCTTTCAGGCTTGCGACGACGAGGACGCCGTGCCCGGCATGTTGAACGTTTACCGCTCCGGGGCTGGCGTTGTGGGTACCGACGAATACGCGCCGCCCGGCTCCGACAGTTCCCTGCTCGCAACCGGCCTGCCCGCGGCCTGCCTGGTTGCCGATCCCGCCATCCTGCTCGGCCAAGGGGCTCAACAAGACGTGCCTCCCACATGGGACGCTAGTCAAGGCAGTTGCGAAGCCACCTTCCCTGCATCTCCCAGCCCTCATCCCGAGCAATTTCGTCTCACCTCCGCTGCCTTCCACCCCGGCTACCTGATCCTGCGACTGCGCAGCTACCCCGCCTGGCGGGTTCTGGTGAATGGCCAGCCCCCAACTACCCTCCCCCAGCGTGCCGACGGCCTGATCGTAGTGCCCGTCCCCCAAGGCCCCGTGACCCTGACTGCCGATTGGACCACCACCACCGACGTGCTCGCCGGGCGCTGGCTCGGCGGGCTGGCTCTGCTCTTGCTCACAGCCCTATGTTCACTGGAGCGAAAGCTCGCCCGGCCTCATTTATCATGAAGACGATGACCGTCGACGTAAGAACGCTGATTCACGAGGGCGCAGAGCGCACCGACCGGGCTCTGGAAGCGCTGCTTCCCGCGGTCGAGACCGTGCCTGCCTCGATCCATGGCGCCATGCGCCACTCCACCTTTGCCGGGGGCAAGCGCCTCCGTCCGGTGCTCGCTTACCAGGCCGCCGTCACCATTGCCGGAGCCGTTCCCGCTGGAATTGAGCGGCTGGGCGCGGCCCTGGAGATGCTGCACACCTACTCGCTCATCCACGACGATCTGCCCGCCCTGGACAACGACGATCTGCGCCGCGGCAAGCCCACCTGCCACGTGGCCTTCGGCGAGGCGATCGCCATTTTGGCCGGAGACGCCCTGCAGACCCGCGCCTTCGAAGTGTTGGCCGGGCTCCAGTGCCCGCCTGCCGCCACGGTACAGATCATCGGCCTCATCGCCAACGCCGTCGGCACCGTGGAAGGCATGATCGGCGGCCAAGTGCTGGACATCGAGAGCGAGCACAAGAAGCCCACGCCGGAGCTGGTTGACGCCATCCATCGCGCCAAGACCGGCGCGCTCATCCGGGTCAGCGTGGTGGCCGGCGGCGTCTATGCCGGAGCCTCCGCCGAAGACGCAGCCCGCCTGGACACCTTTGGACGCAGGGCCGGGCTGGCCTTCCAGATTGCCGACGACATCCTCGACATCACCGCCGACTCGGCCACGCTGGGCAAAACCGCGGGCAAGGATCTGAACACCGAAAAAGCCACCTGGCCTGCCGTCTACGGCATCGAGCAGAGCCAGCGCGACGCCGCCCGGCTGATCGAAGAAGCCTTCGCCGCGCTAGCGCCCTACGGGAGCCGCGCCGACGGCCTCAAAGCCGTCGCCCGCTTCCTGGTCGAGCGCAAGAACTAAGGCGTTTTCGTAAATTGTTTAGTCCGGAAAGTTGTTGCTCTCCCACCCATTTCACGTCCTATGTAAAATGGGTGGAAAACTTCAAGATCGACGCTACAGGAACTCTGAAAATTCCGGTCCACGTCCTTTTGAAATGGTTGGGAAACTTCAAGACCGACCCTAGGGGAGCTGTGAAAATGCCCGTTGCCCCACCTCCCGCCCCGTCATTCTGAGCACCGGACTCGGCGCGTTGACTTTTACAGGAATAAAATGGGCGCATTGCCTCCCGGAGGGAGGCCTCGAGAGTAGCCCAGGGCAAGCGAAGCGCAGCCCTGGGAAAAGCGCCAAAAATGCACTGCGCCCCGTAGGGGCGCTGGGAAACTCGGCCAATGCAGCCCGTTCGTTTTGAGCGCAGCGAGCCGAAGGACCAGCATCTTGATACCTTTGCGGCAAGGATGGGAACCGCAAAAAAACCGAGGCACAGACAAACTCATGCTCACCGAGACCGGCATTCTCACCGCGCTGCGCGACTGCTTCGATCCCGAAGTAAAGCTGAACCTCGTGGATTTGGGCTTGATCTACTCGGTGGCCACAGGTCCCGACCCGGACTCGACGCCGGTCTGGCCGCGCCAATGGGTCAAAGTGACCATGACGTTGACCACCCCGCAGTGCCCGGCCAGCGGGCTCATCTTCGAGCAGGTACACAACCGCCTGGCCTGCATTCCCAACATCAGCAAAGTCGAGGTCGATCTGGTCTGGGAGCCTAAATGGACCGCGCACCGCATCAGCGAGGCAGGCCGCCGGCAGTTGGGCATCTAGAGCATTTTTGCTTTTGCTATAGACTTCCGTGCCCCACCCATTCCGCGTTTTCCGGCGGAATGGGTGGGAGACCAACAAATTTCCGGACTACACAATTTGCGAAAACGCTTTAGTCCGGCGCTATCTGGCCAGGATGCGCGTCAGTTTTTCGTGCTTTTCGGCTACGTCGTTCACCGCATCCTGCACCTTGTTGAGCACATTCTGGACTTCGTCGATATGGCCGGGAAGAGCCAGCCACCAGGCGCGCAGCAGTTCCTGCTGATCGAGCAGCGCCAGGGCCGTACCGGAAGCAGCCGCCACCGTAGCAGCGCGTCGCTTGCCCGCGAAAAACAGCAACCCGCCCGCGATAAGAGTTCCCCCCGCGGCGATCGCTGCCCAATTCCTGCCTTCGCATTGCCCGGCGCAAGAACGCTCCGGGGCATCCTTCGAGTGTTTGGGAAGCGCTACAACCACCATGGGCTCTCCTTCCGTCCCGGATTTCGGTCCTGGGAGCGGTTTATTCAGTATCGCGCCATATCGCCGGCCTCGGACAAAGCTGCGTGGCCTTCCCCGCTTCGATCGAGCTGCCCGTCAGTCCAGGTCGAACTCGCGCAACGGCTTGCCCTCGGGAGCGTCCTTGGCCTTGCGCAGCGCCTCGGCGAACTTCTTCTCGAAGAGGTCTTCCTTGTTCTTCTCCGCCTCCACCGACTGGCGGAAAAGCGATTCCTTGCGCTCATCCTGGGCGCGCATGGCCTGAGCCGCCGTCTCCAGGTCCTCGAACATCCGTTTGCGCGGCGCCGCGGTATGGCTCACCACCAGGCCGGTGGCCGCATCGATCACCAGCATCGCCCCGCATTCCGGACAGGCAACTTCAAACGACTTGTTCTTTGCTTTGGCCATACTTTTGAACATTGTAGGCGCTCGGGAGGATGCTTGCACAGTGCCTGAAAAGCAGCTGCGCGGCCCCTTGCCCGGCAGGCCCGCAAAATCTCCCCTGTCGCGGCCAACGCTGCTTCGGCGCGGCCCTACTCCACCACAACGTGCAGGTCAAACTGCTCATCCTCGGGCGCGGGCGGCTCCCAGGAGCGGACATAGTGCATGTGCAGAACTCCCTCCCCGTAGCGCTGCTTCGCCTCGAACTTGAAGACCTGGAAGACGGGCCGGCCCACGCCGGGCTCGGTGGCTTCAGTCTGCGTCTGGTGAACCAGTTTCAACAGCGGCGTCGATTCCTTCTCCAGGTACCACATGTACCCGGTCGAGGGATTCGCGCCCAGGCGCAATTCGAAGGTCTCCCCAACCTTGAGGTGAATTGTGCGGCCCTTGTCGGCATCGGTAATTACCTTGTCGGCTGCGAAGACGCTTCGTGGGCAGCAAACCATGGCGAGAAGAGCAAACAGAAAGAGCCAGCGCGCGGAATCGAGCCGGCTTACCAATCGAACAGGCTGCATGACGAGTTTCCTTTCGCGCGGTTCAAAGCGCAAACGTGCTTCTTCTCCCGCGCAAACTGACGATACAACGCTCCGCCCCGTGCTGCAACTGGCGGCTAGGGCACAAAGAGCGTAGGGTGGTCTGCAATAACTCTGGGAGGTTGACCGGTCAATGAACGACGTGACTCTCAAAGCACCCGCGAATGAGAAAGCTTCCCCACCTCAACGCCCAAAGGTCATTACAGCTTTCTCCGGATACACTCCGCCATTTGACGTGGTCCCGATTGTGGAGAAGATGCTGGATTCCGTTCCCCAAAAGTATCTCGCGGGACTGAGCGAAGTTGTGCTTACCAACACCAGCGGCCTTTCGCGCAAAATGCGGCGGAGCGTGACGAAAGCAAGAAAGCGCAAGGTCAGGATCGTGGATGCACGTGGGCTCTATCGGCAGGCCTGGAACGGCAAACCGGCCTGGATTCAGATCTTCGTCGACAACACTCTGAGCCGCTGGCAGAGCGGATGGTGGCGATGGGGGCTCAAACTCCCGATCATGCGAGAAGGACCAATCGGAACCGTCTTGTTCCATGAGGTTGGCCATCACATCCACGCTACGACACAGCCGAAATACCGCGACAAAGAGGACATGGCGGACGTTTGGAAAGTTAGGCTGAGGAGGCATTACAACCGGAGCCGTTCAGCTTGGATGAAACTCCTTCTCTTTCCAATGAAGCTGTTATCCATGGTTGCCTTTATGGGTTTGGATAGGCGCATGTTAGAGGCAGGGATCATGTCGAAGGCCGAGTTTGATGAGCGTTTGAAGAAAGGCTAGCCTGCATTTGTCACAGAAAATCGCAGCAGAATGATTTTGCGCCGTAGGCGCAATGGATGTTAGCCCCGCGCTTTAGCGTGGGGAATACAGCAAACAAATAGTTCAGAGTCCCGTAGGGACGGTGCTAGCCCATGTTGACCCATTTGCATCGTCCCTACGGGACTCAATGTCTCTCTCTTCGCTCACCCCGCGCTGAAGCGCGGGGCTAACAAACTCTGCGCCTCCGGCGCGTTCATCCTCTCAAATCGACCTTTAGGTCAACCCTGACTTCGAGAGAAATGCGGGCTGAATCCATGAACACGTAAGCCCCACCTGACGGCGGGGCTTCGGCGGAAATCAAGATTCAAGATTTCGCAATTAGTGCTTGCTTCCGCCGCGGTGGCCAGCTTGGCTTCGGCTTCGGCGATGACGCGGAGAGCCTCGGTGTAGGCGTCTTCGCTTTCGCCGGCTTGCTTCCACTCTTCTAGGCCGCGGTCCAGTTGCTGCTGGGCGCGGGGCACGTCGATCTCCTCGGGCTTGAGCGCGTCGCTGGCCAGAATGGTGACCCGGTCGGGCAGCACCTCGGCGAATCCCCAGCTCACGTTGTAGCGCTGGTCGCCATCGGGACCGCCATGCACGGTCACGTCGCCGGCGCCCAGCTCGGCCACCAGCGGCGCGTGCCCGTAGAGCACTTCCATGTACCCGTTCTTCGCGGGCAGCTCGACCGCAGTCGCCGGATGCTCGAAGAGCGTGCGCTCGGGAGTGACCAGCCGGACGCGGAGTTGATTGGTTTCGTCTGCCATAGAATCCTTCCAGGATTCAGGGGTTAGGGGTTAGGGATTAGGGGTTAGGGAACCCATCCGTATCGAAATAATGAACCGATCCCGTCCCAGATCCCAAATCTCTGAAAGGGCTGAGTCTGAGGTCTCACTAACCCCTAACCCCTAACCCCTAGTCCCTGCTCTTACACACGTCGCCTTCAGCTTCTCGGCGGTCTTCCAGCACTTCCTCGATGGCGCCCTTCATGTAGAAGGCCTGCTCGGGGATGTCGTCGTACTTGCCGGCGATGATCTCCTTGAAGCTGCGCACCGTGTCGGCAACCTTCACATACGCGCCGGGAATGCCGGTGAACGTCTCGGCCACATGGAACGGCTGCGACAGGAACTTCTGCACCTTGCGGGCGCGGGCCACGGTGAGCTTGTCTTCTTCTGAAAGCTCGTCGATGCCCAGAATGGCGATGATGTCCTGCAGATCCTTGTAGCGCTGCAGGATCCTCTTCACGCCCTGCGCCACGTCGTAGTGATCCTGGCCCACGATGCGCGCGGACAGAATGCGCGAGGTCGAAGCCAGCGGATCGACGGCCGGATAGATGCCCAGCTCCGACAGCGGGCGGCTCAACACGGTGGTCGCGTCCAGGTGGGCAAAGGTGGTGGCCGGCGCGGGATCGGTCAAATCGTCGGCGGGCACGTAGACGGCCTGCACCGAAGTGACGGAACCCTTGCTGGTGGAGGTGATGCGCTCCTGCAACTCGCCCATTTCGGTGGCCAGGTTGGGCTGGTAGCCCACGGCCGAGGGCATGCGGCCCAGCAGCGTTGAAACCTCGGAGCCGGCCTGCGTGAAGCGGAAGATGTTGTCGATGAAGAGCAGCGTGTCAGAGCCTTCGACGTCGCGGAAGTACTCGGCGACGGTCAGGGCGCTCAGGGCCACGCGCAGGCGCGCTCCGGGCGGCTCGGTCATCTGGCCGTAGACCAGAGCGCACTTCGAGTTGGCGAAGTCGCCCGGCTTGATGACGCCGGACTCGGTCATCTCCAGCCACAGATCGTTGCCCTCGCGGGTACGCTCGCCCACGCCGGCAAAGACCGAGTAGCCGCCGTGGTTCTTGGCCACGTTGTTGATCAGTTCCATGATGACGACCGTCTTGCCCACGCCGGCGCCGCCGAACAGGCCGATCTTGCCGCCCTTCAAAAAGGGCTGGATCAGATCGATGACCTTGATGCCGGTCTCGAACATCTCCTCGTGGGTCGACTGCTCGTCGAACAGCGGAGCGGGCCGGTGAATGGGCATGCGCGACTTTTCGCCGATGGGGCCCAGCTCGTCCACCGGCTCGCCGATGACGTTGATGACGCGGCCCAGCGTCTCCTTGCCCACCGGCACGCTGATGGGGCCGCCGAGGTCGATGGCCTTCATGCCGCGGACCATGCCGTCGGTGGCTTCCATGGCCACGGTGCGCACGCGCCCCTCGCCCAGGTGCTGCTGCACCTCGAGGATCACGCTGAATGGGCGTGGGCACGGTGAAGCCCTCGCTGGTGACGCGCAGCGCCTGATAGATGGGCGGCATCGTCGCTTCTTCAAACTGCACGTCCACCGCGGGACCGGAGATCTGAATTACCTTGCCGATGTTCTCTGCCATTTTTTCTGCCTTCTTAAAATCTGACCTTTTGCTAGTCCAAAGCTCTGTGCAATTCCAACCGAACTATGAGCCTTGCTTTCTTACCCGCCGTTTCCATCTTTAGTTCGAATTCCTGATCTCTACGCACTAAAGGTGAATCCGCCTGTTGCATGGACTTCTGCCTGCGCATTTCTTCTCGGTCGATCGAGGTCAAGCCAAGATAAGCCTCAAGATCTACAGCTACATTCTTGTCCCGTGCTGTCGATGCCGCTCGATTCGCAAGCTCAACCTTCTCTTCCGCCTGTTTCGTCCTCGCGTTGAAGTCTTCATCGCTCGGCGTGGCGAAATCCTGCAATTCATCAACCTGCACCAAAGCTGCTCTGGCGGCGCTACGCTCTCCCGGTGTGAGGACGTACTGTTCAATTGCGCACCAACAAAGAAATCCAACAGCAAGAATCCCAATTCCAACCAAGATCCTCCGCGATGTTCTTTTGCTCCAAATCTCGGTCTGCAAAAGCTCGCGGATCTTCATTCAAACCCTTACAAAGCCGCTTCCCTCAGGGGCTAAAGCCCGAACCCTTTTTGCTGCTCTTTCGGCACGGCTAAAGTCGTGCCCTGTTCAAAACCCGTCTCAATTCGCGCCGAAGCAAGCTTCAACACGCTGACAAGCTCAGATAGCTCAATCCAGCTGCCTTTACGACCGCCGCCGCGCCGCTCACAATCTCAATGATTTCCTTGGTGATGGCCGCCTGGCGCACGCGGTTCATCGTGCAGCGTGAGCGCGTCGATCATGTCCGAGGCGTTGTTGCTCGCCGAATCCATGGCGGTCATGCGCGCCGCATGTTCCGCGGCCACCGACTCGGTCATGGCGTGATACAGCATGGATGCAACATATTGCGGCAGCAGTCCGTTCAAGAGTTCCTCGGCCGGCTGCTCGTAGATGTAGTCGCACTGCGAGGTGCCGAATTTCTTCGCTTCCTCGTCGGCCGCGGCGGTGTCCACCGGCTCCAGCGTGATGCCCGCGGAGAGAGCGGCCTCGGCGGCGCGCTCCTTCTCTTCTTCGGTGGGCTCGACCGCGCCGGTAATCTGCGGAATGCCGATCTTCATGATGGGCAACAGCCGCTCGACCACCAGACGCTGCGAGATGACCGACTTGAACTCGTTGTAGACGATGTAGGCGGCGTCGATCTCCTCGTGCACGTAGCGGGCAGATGACGCTCTGCGGCCAGCTCGTAGACGCGGCCGACTTCCAGCTTGCCCAGCATGCCGGGATGGTCGCCGGTGACTTCGACATTGGACTGGCGCTCGGCGCGCACCTGGCGGGTCACGCCATGCTCGTCGGTCTGCTCGGTGTAGACGGCGGCGGGATAGCGCCGGCGCATCATGTCGCGCCCCTTGCGGCCCACGGCCTCGACGTCGATTTCCTTGTCGGTGTTGCCCTCGATGAACTGGAAGGCGGTCTTGAGAATGTTCGAGTTGAAGGCGCCCGCAAAACCCTTGTCGCCGCTGACGATGATCAGCAGCACCCGCTTCTCGGGGCGCGTGGCAAACAAAGGATGGCGCAGGTTGCCGGTGGCCTCGTCGAAGATGTCGACGCGGCGGGTCAGCGATTCCAGCACGCTGGTGATCATCTTGGCGTAGGGCCGGGCCGCCAGCGCCCGCTCCTGCGCGCGGCGCAGCTTGGCCGCCGAGACCATCTTCATGGCCTTGGTGATCTGCCGCATGTTCTTCACGCTGCGGATGCGCCGCCGTAGATCGAGTACGTTTGCCATAGTCTTTTCCCAGGGGTTAGGGGTTAGGGATTAGGGGTTAGAGTCCGAAATCCAGCTTCAATCGGTTCCACCGTTCCGCTGATCCTTCATCCTATTCCCGAATTCCTTGAGTTCCCGACTAGGCCAGTCTTACTAATCCCTAGACCCCTAATCCCTAACCCCTGCTTCTACGCCTTTGCCGCGGCCAGCTCTGCCTTGAAGTTGGCCGTGTACTCTTTCAGCGCCGCGTGCAGCCGGTCGCGCAGATTGTCCAGCTTCTTTTCCTTGGTCAGCTCGTCGATCAGCGCCGTCTGCGCGTTGGCGAGATACTTGTAGAGGCCGTCTTCAAAGGCGCGAATGTCGGTGATCTGCAAGTCGTCCAGATAGCCCTGCGTGCCGGCGAAGAGCACCACCACCTGCTGCTGCCAGGTGAGCGGATGGAACTGCGGCTGCTTGAGCAATTCCGTCAAGCGCGCGCCGCGGTTGAGCTGCTTCTGGGTCAGCGGATCGAGGTCCGAGCCGAACTGCGCGAAGGCCGCCAGCTCGCGGTACTGGGCCAGATCGAGCTTCAGGGTAGCGCCCACCTGCTTGACGGCCTTGATGGCCGCCGAGAAGCCGACGCGCGAAACCGAAAGTCCCACGTTCACGGCCGGACGGATGCCGGAGTTGAACAGATCCGTCTCCAGGAAGATCTGCCCGTCGGTAATCGAAATCACGTTGGTCGGAATGTACGCCGAAACGTCGCCCGCCTGGGTCTCGATGACCGGCAGAGCGGTCAAGCTGCCGCCGCCCCGCTCGTCGCTCATCTTCGACGAGCGCTCAAGCAAACGCGAGTGGAGATAGAAGACGTCGCCCGGATACGCTTCGCGGCCCGGCGGACGGCGCAGCAGCAGCGAAATTTCGCGGTAGGCCATGGCGTGCTTCGACAGATCGTCGTACATGACCAGCGCGTGGCGGCCCGAATCGCGGAAGTATTCGCCGAACGCGGTCGCCGCAAAGGGCGCAAGGTAAAGCATGGGCGCGGGCTCTGAGGCCGAGGCGGCCACGATGATGGTGTGGCCCATGGCGCCGGCTTCGGTCAGCGTCTGCACCACCTGCGCAATCGACGAGCGCTTCTGCCCGATGGCGCAATAGATGCAGATCAGATTGTTCTTGGCGTTGTTGATGATCGTGTCCAGCAGCACGGCGGTCTTGCCCGTCTGGCGGTCGCCAATGATCAACTCGCGCTGGCCGCGGCCAATCGGAATCATGGCGTCGATGGCCTTGAGTCCGGTCGCCATGGGCTCGCGCACAGGCTGGCGGTCGATGATGCCGGGGGCCAGCCGCTCGACGGGCAGAAAGCCCGTCGAAACAATGGGACCCTTGTCGTCGATGGGCTCGCCCAGCGCGTTGACCACGCGGCCGATCAGGCCCTCGCCCACCGGCACGCTCAAAATGCGTCCCGTGCGCTTGACCTCGTCGCCTTCGCGAAGCTCGGTGTAGTCGCCCAGAACCACGGCGCCCACCTGGTCTTCTTCCAGGCTCAGGGCCAGGCCCGCGATGCCGTGCGGGAAGCTGAGCAACTCGCCGGCCATCACCTTGTCCAAGCCATGCAGGCGGGCGATGCCGTCGCCCAGCGATGTGATCGTCCCGACTTCGTCGACCTGGACCTTCGAGTCGTAGTTCGCGATCTGCTCGCGAAGAAGTTGCGTAATCTCGTCTGCCTTGATCTGAGCCATTTTCTTCCTTTTGAGGGACCAAGGGACTAGGGACTAGGGACTAATCCTGCCTATTGGCAATCCCTGTCTCCCGCTATGCTCCCCTGAGTCCCTTAGTCCCTAGTCCCTTAGTCCCTAGCTCTCGTCCCTATCCGGCGACAAGAGCGTCCTTCAACCGTTCCAGCCGTCCGCGCACCGAACCGTCGTAAACCGTTGAGCCGATGCGGACCACCGTGCCGCCCAAAATGTCCTTGTCCAGCTTGAAGCTGGCCTCAACGCGCGCCCCGGCCAACTTGCCGATCTCCGCCACCAGCGCAGCTGCGTTCCGCCTGGTCCAGTTCGCGCGCCGTAACCACCTCGGCCTGGCGAATGCCCATGCCGCTCCTGCAACTCCGCGCGATAGGCCTCGGCCACCGCGTGCACATGTCCAATGCGGTCGTTGTTGATCAGCACCGCCAGCAGGTTGCGCAATTCCTTCTGCATCCCCAGCTTGGCGTTCATCTTGTCCAGAATGGCCACCTTCTGCAACGCGGCGATGGACGGGTTCACGAAGAACTCCGCCAATTCCGGCGCTGCCGTCCAATGTGGCGAGAAAGTCGTTCAACTGCCGGTCGATCGCGGCTGCATCCAGCTTGCTATCGGTCACAACGTCGGCAAAGGCGCGGGCGTAACGAGCAACAAAGGCTGCCATTTAGTTCTGCCCTCCCTTATTCGACGCCGCTGATGAACTCGGCGATCAAAGCGCGGTCGGTCTCCGGCGTGAGGACCATCTGCTTGGCTGCCTGCTCGATGGCCAGATCGGCGGCAAAGTTGCGCAATCCGCGCTGCGCCTGAGCGGCGGCCTGCGACAATCTCCTGCTCGGCGGCCGACACGATGCGCGCGCTTTCCTCTTCCAGCGTGGCCTTGATGCGCGCCTCGTCCTGCCCGCTCTCCTGCTCCACTTCGCGTGCGAAACTTGGCGATCTCCTCGTCCAGCGAGCGAGCTTGGCTTCGACCGCGCTCAGGCGGGTGTTGGCGTCCTCGGTCGCCTTGCGGGCCGACTCGATGTTGTGGCGCAGCGTCTCGGAGCGCTTGCGGACGATCTTGGGAAGCAGCCGAACCAGCGGAATGCCGATGGCCAGCACGATGATCGCGAAGTTGATGAACTGAAAGACCAGGCCGCGGTCTCCAACTTCAGGTGGAGCGTCTTGGCCATCGACTGCACCAGCGGCGCGTGGCAGATAGATGTTGTTTTCGTCTTCTCGTCTTGGGAGCTTCCTGGCTTGGGCGGCCTCGGGCTTGGCGGCTTCCGGCGCCGCCGCGGCCGGAGCTGGCTGGCGGTGGCAGACGCTCTCTGGGCCGCGAGCCTGATGCGGCGCAACCGCTACCCCAACGGCCAAAACGGCCAGAAATGCAATACCAAGAATGCGAGCGGAAAAACGCGTGTGCACAATCGAATGTCTCAACGGGAACCCCCGGCGGCCAGCGGCAGAACCGCGCGCACCACCTGACTGGCCAAATCCCCGGCGGAGGCCTGAATGGACTGCCTGGCGGCTGCGGCCTCGGCTTCCAGCTCGGCCTTGGCCTGGCTCACCTTGAGCCCGGCAGCCTTGCGGGCGGCGTCCAGAGCGGCGTCGCGCTCGGCGCTCCACTGCTTCACGCGCTGCTCGCGAACCTTGTAGACCTCGGCGCGCGCCTGGCGCAACTTGGCGGCATACTCGGCCGCCCGGGCTTCGGCCTGGGCAATGGCCTTGCTGCGCATCTTCCATGGCGCCTTCGGTGCGGGCGCGGCGCTGTTTCAGCGTGGCCGTCAGCGGGCCCTGCACCAGAAACTGGTAGGCCAGAACCAGCACGATGAACAGCAGAGCCGTGGGGATGGCGCCGAGCAAAAGCGTCCCGACTTGTTGAATGATTTCTTGCATGCTGGTTCCGGTGCGTTCAGGCTGCTGGCGAGTTTGAGCTCAGTCGCAGGTGAGATCTTTATCGCGGGTGGAACACTTTTTTGTATCAGGGGCAGACCCTCAAGTCAACGCAGTCGAGGCCGATTTGGCGGGGTCCTGTGACTGCTGTCACGAATTGGGAATTTTGTGCAAAAAAGAACTTGCATTTCGCCCGAAACAAGCCTAGACTAAAGATACCACCTAGACCCGGTCCAGGGTCCAGCGGGCAGCCGGTTTCGGGAAGTCCTTCCACTCCCGAGGCCGGTGGCCCGCTTCTTAA
>CAWITY010000022.1:0-35112 GCA_963839155.1 uncultured Acidobacteriaceae bacterium | reverse complement strand
TCGTTTGGCGGGCACAATGTGGGCTATCTCGGTGCGATTCCGCATCACGCTGACCGATTCACCCATGAGGATTCGTTCCAAGATCGCGCTCGTGTTCCGCGCCAGATCGGATGCGCTAATGATCTCCATCTTTTTACCTCACCGCAAAAAGTGCATAGCAATACATACGAATACACATTATTCGTATTTTCGGTAAAAAGAAAGGGTTAACCGGCCACCCGTGACGAAATCAGTATTCAGTTCCCAGTGGACAGTGAACAGTGACCGATTCCTGCCGTTTCGGGTTGTTCAGCGCTTTCAAGTGTAAGTTTCTTAACCGTTGCCGGAGTCCAGCTTGCAGTGGCCAAGTGAGTCAGATGCAGCCACACAACAGTATCCCTCGCAAAGCGGCCGGGGGAAAGCTCTGCTTCCGCCCGGCCGCAGAAAACTGACCGCGGTTCACTTTCCACTGTTCACTGCCTTACCGCGCGCCGACCAGTTCGTGCTCCCGATCTTCCACGTTGATCTTGATCTGCTTGGGCTGGGCTTCGGGCTTCTTGGCCAGTTCCAGTTTGAGCACACCGGCATTGTAGCTGGCGTGCACGTCCTCGGTATTCACGGTGGAGGGCAGGGTGAAGGCGCGATAGAAGCTGCCATAGCGGCGCTCGATGCGATGGAAGTTCTCCTCCTTCTCGTCCTTCTCGAACTTGCGCTCGCCCTTGACGGTCAGCGTGTTGTTCTCGACCCGAATGTCGAGGTCTTTCTGGTCGATGCCCGGAACCTCGAGCTTGAGGGTAACCTTCTGCGCGTCCTCGTAGATATCGACAGCCGGCACAAAGGCGGCGGTGGTCAGCGGGTTCTCCGCTTCGTTCAAATCGCGAAACAGCGAGTTCATGCGGCTCTGCAAAGCCACTACTTCCCGGAACGGGTCCCAACGAGTGATTGCCATGGTGTTTACCTCCTGATGATTTTCCGATGACGGGGCCAGAACCTGAGTCGAGGCCGCTCAATCAATCTGACAACACTATAGCACAAACGATTCATGAAATGTGCGCGTATTGCGCTCATATTTTAGATAAAATTATATCCCGCACAATATCAGCAGCTTAACGTCAAATCGCGGGATCATTGTCCCGGAAAACCCGAGTATTCCTGCCCACCTTACCCCCTGCATCCCAGAAAATCTGAGGTCCTCACGTCGAACTTTTTGGTCTCCCTGACGGCATCGAAGACCATTCAGGCTGCCACACCTCCGTAGGGAAGCAAAATTGCTCCTCGATTTCCGCCTGGCTCTCCCCAGCCTCTACAATCAATCGGAATGTTCTTCTTGAACCACATCGATTGGCACTGGCTCTGGCTCATTGTGGCCTCGTTTCTGGCTGGCACGCTGAATGCCGTGGCCGGCGGCGGCTCGTTCCTCTCCTTTCCGGCGATGATGGGCATGGGCATTGGACCGATCCAGGCCAACGCGTCGAACACGGTGGCGTTGTGGCCGGGTCAGCTTACCTCCATCGCCGCGTACCGCGACGATTTCCGTAAGAACATCCGCATGGTGTTGCCAATGGGGCTGGCGGGCCTACTGGGCGGCACAGTGGGCGCCGTGGTTCTGATCAAGACGCCGCAGTTGACCTTTCTTCACCTGGTTCCCTGGCTGCTGGTCACTGCAGCCTCCATTTTTGCGGCCAGCGGCCCGGTTTCCCGCTGGCTCCAACGCCGCAAGAGCTCGATTGCCGGCGCCACCCACGAGCCGCGCCGTCTGGCGATTTTTTTCGCCACTGCTTTTGTGTCCTTTTACATCGGATACTTTGGCGCCGGGTCGGGCTTTCTGCTGATCACCGTGCTCTCGCTTTTCGGCTATCAGGACCTGCACGAGATCAACGCCCTCAAGGTTTCAACGACTACGCTGGCCAACGGTATCGCGGTGGTGGTTTTTGCCGTCAGCGGCAAGGTAATCTGGCCTTTGTGCCTGCTGGCCATGGTTGTCTCTGCCATAGGCGGCTACTCCTCGGCCCGCCTTGCCAAGCATGTGCCGCAGCCGGTGCTGCGCGGGGTGGTCGTCTTCATCGGCTTTTCCATGGCCGCCTGGTTCTTCTGGAGAAATCCCTAAAATATGCTCGCGCGTTGGATGACTGAATCGATCGGCTCGACAGCCGGTTTTTGCACCTGCCTCTCCCTCGTACCGCAGCTTCGCAGCATTTGGCGGAGCAAGAGCGCCCGCGATCTTTCGCTGGGCATGTTCCTGATTTTTGGCCTGGGCGTCCTGCTGTGGCTCACGTATGGCATCCAGATCCGTTCCGCGCCGGTGATCGTTGCCAACGCCGCGACGCTCGCGCTGGTCATCGCCATCCTGCTGCTCAAGATGCGCTACGACGGAAAGGAAGGGACTAAGGGACTGAGGGACTAGGGACTGGAAGTGGCCTGCCTCAGTTGTCATTTGGCAGCGGTCAGGGAGCCCAGATCCGCCCTGCGATTTTCTTCCCGCGTCCCCCCAGTCCCTCGTCCCCCAGTCCCTTAGTCCCTCGGTCCCTTGTCCCTGTAAACTGAAGCCATGAGCCACGAAGGCATCCGCATCACCAGCAAGGAACAGCAAGCCGGCGAAAACGAGGCCGACCGGCCGCTTTCCCGCATCGCCATCACCCCGGAAAAGGTGCGCGTACTGCTCACCGAGGGCAAGGGCATGGAGATCGACTGGGTCGACGGCCACAAGAGCGCCTGGAGCTTTGCCTGGCTGCGCGAGGCCTGTCCCTGCGCCACCTGCCAGGAAGAGCGCGCCAAGGAAGGCCGCAAACCCGGCCAGCACAAAGCAAAGCCCGCCTCGCTGCTGCCCATGTACACCCCGCCAGCCAAGCCAGCCAGCGCCCATCCCGTGGGCCGCTACGCTATCCAGTTCAACTGGGAGGACGGCCACACCAGCGGCATCTACTCCTTTGACTACCTGCGCCGCGTCTGCCAGTGCCCGGAGTGCACCTTTAACGACCAAGAAGCCCCCGGCGCTCCCAACTGACGGAGTTCTTCTTGCGAGGGTCGCCTCTGATTGGCGAAATGGCGCGTAGCGAAGAGTGAGAGCGATGTCTGCGGCTTGAGGGCTATAGCGGAACCAGAGTCGATGGATCCCGAAGCTGCCGCATTCAAGTCGCCGCGGCCTCCAGGGAGCGGCGATCCTGCACCGGGCGAACGAGGCCACGGGGGCTCTGGTTTCGCTCTAATTCCTGCCAAAACTGCCAGGGCGGTGGGAATCCGCACGAAAAAGCTCCATTAGAGCATTTTCTGTAAAGTGGGTTGACCGGAATTATGTTGGTCTCCCACCCATTCCGAAAAAGAGCGCGGAATGGGTGGTGCGCGAAATTCTATTGCGATTGCAAAATTGCCCCCCTGCGGTCCCCAAGTGAACTCACTATCGTTCACCAGCATGGGCCGATGTTCTCAGAAGTAGGCGCCCCTGCCAGCAGCCACAAAACGATTCAGCACAAACGACATCCTGCTTGGGCATTCGATTTTCGCGGTAGGGGATCTATCCGATGTCCTTAGACGCGAAGGCTGCGGCTCCGGTAGAATGGTGGGTAATAGCTCAAGTACTGTCAACCACTTCGCGCTGCCGGGGATATCCGTCTCCTCGTCGCCTGCCCGAGGGAAGTGCCTCGGAGTGCAGTTGCAAATAAGATTTAGGAGTCCCGCCAATTTGACGCTACATCTTGCCACGCACCTTCGTCGCCTCTCTTCTGCTCGTCAAGCTTGCATGCTCACTGCCCTTGTTGTGCTCATGGCTGCCGGTCCTGCGGCCAGCGCGCGTAGCCCCGAGCGCTCCCGGCATCTCCAACTCCACGCGATGAGGCACATGCTGTCGAACGTTGGCCTGCCTGGCATGGGTGTAATTTCTGACGACGAAGTGCCTGAAGATGCCCCGAAGTACGAGCTCAAGCTCGCGCGGCAGGGTGGCGAGATCATCGACGTCATTTACAGGGTAGGCGATACGTATATCCCCGATGCTCTGGACGAGCTCAGCCAGTTCCTGCGCGACAGCCACAACGACGAGGTCAAGAGCTACGATCCCCGCACCTTCGACGTTCTCCACACGATGCTTGCGAAGCTGAATCGATCGAGCAGCGCAATCGAAGTCCTTTGCGGTTACCGGACAAAGGAGACCAACGATGCTCTCCGGCAGAGTGGAACCACCAACGCAGCCGAGCACTCGCAGCATATCGAAGGCAATGCGCTCGATATCCGGGTTCCTGGCATTCCAGCGGTGAAGCTACGGGACGCTGCGCTTTCACTCGGCGCCGGCGGCGTGGGTTACTACCCTAAAAGTCAATTCGTTCACGTAGACACCGGTCCCGTCAGAAAGTGGACTTTTGCGCCGCGCCGCGCCAGGCACACTCGCCGCCGTCGCCGTATGTAATACCCTCGGCTCGCGCTGCAAAGGCAGGCGATGGCTTACGGCCTACAGGCCGGCCGGAGCCCGCCAATCTGCCTCTGCATGATCTTAGGTTGACGCCAGCGCGCTCCTTGACGGAATCGAACCGAGGATGTCTTGTTTGCTAGCGTGCAGGAGGGCAGTGCAGCGAGACGTCACGGCCGCCGCTCAGGTAGGCCACCATGCCCACCGCCTCGGCCGCATTCCCCGCCACTCGCAGCAGCGCCCGGTTCTTGGCTTGCAGAAAGCCCGACACCACTGCCGTATCGAGAAAGCTGAGCAGCCCGTCCCAGTAGTCGGCGGTGTTGATGAGGATGCAAGGTTTGGCGTGCAAGCCGAGTTGCGCCCAGGTGACCGCCTCCAGCATTTCTTCGAGAGTCCCATAGCCGCCGGGCAGCACCAGGAACGCGTCGGCCAGCTCGGCCATGCGCGCCTTGCGCTCGTGCATGGTGGGCACCAGTTCGAAGGAACTCAGCCCCTCATGGGCGATTTCGCGCCCAGCAAGCACCTGGGGCAACACACCGACCACCGGTGCTCCTCCCGCCAGGGCCGCGTCGGCCACCGCGCCCATTAATCCGATATTCGCCCCGCCGTAGACCAGCCCTAGGCCAGCGGCGGCAATCGCATGGCCCAGCGCCCTGGCTTCGGTCAAAAATGCGGGATTGTTGCCGAAGGCCGAGCCGCAGTAAACCGCCACGCGCCGGCGCGGTGATCTGAAAGTTGTCATGGTGCTCTCAGGATAGCCTGCCCCGGCGCGAGCTATTTGAGTTCCAGATACGCCGAGGTCGCAAGGATGGCGATTCCGCATGAAGGAATGCCTTTCCCGGCCCATACGCCCTGCCATGTGCTTGACAGCGGTCCGCGATCGCGAGAGACTACAGGAAAGTACCAGCCCAACGCCGTTCGTAAAGAGTGCCTGAGAGAGCGCGAACGGGTGACTGAATACTGCCGAAGAAGTCAGGGTCAAACGCCGAAGCAGCGTTTGGATCCCGCGATAGTATTCGCTGCAGTCCGATCCTTGTTCAGGTCTCTCAGAATTCTCGTTTCTCCTCAAGGCACAGACTCTCTCTTCCTCCGCAGCTTCGGTTCATCCGTGAGCGCCCGTTCGTGCATGCAAAGAACAGGCATGCGTTGCCGCGTATTCCGCAAGGCGGCGCGTTGGCGTTCTGGGGGAAGAAGCGACCATGGAAACGACCCAAGTAGTCATCATCGGCGGAGGCGCGACGGGCGCGGGCATCCTCTGGGATCTAAGCTTGCGCGGCATCCCCGCCGTTCTGCTGGAACAGGGAGACATCGCCAACGGAGCCACTGGACGATGTCACGGCCTGCTGCACTCCGGGGGCCGCTATGCCGTCAAGGATCCTGACGCCGCCCGAGCTTGCGCCGCCGAGAACCGCATTATCAAGCAGATTGCGCCTCACTGTGTGGACGAAGTGGGTGGGCTGTTCGTTCAGTGCCCTCAGGACGATCCGGCATTCTTCGAGCAGTGGTGGAAGGCCGCCGAGGCCGCCGGAATCCGCAGCCGCCGCCTGAGCAGCGAAGAGGCGCGGCATCTTGAGCCGGCCCTGGCGCCCGACATTCTGGGCGCATTCACCTGCCAGGACGCGCATGTGGATGTCTTCAGGCTGACGCTGGCTAACCTTGAGGCGGCAGGAGCACGCGGAGGACGCTTTCACACCTACAGCAAAGTGACCTCCATCGACACGGCCAGCGGACACGTGCAGGCGGTGCACTATCGCGACGAACGAACCGGTGAACAGCACAAGATTGCCTGCGAGGTAGTGGTCAATGCAGCCGGAGGTTGGGCCCAGAGCGTGGCCGCCCTGGCTGGCGTGGATGTGCCTGTACACTGCGACAAGGGTTCGCTGCTGGTGCTGAATCACCGCCTCAGCCGCGGGGTCATCAACCGTTGCCGGAAACCCGGCGATGCCGACATCCTGGTGCCCGCCGGCCCAGTTTGCATACTGGGGACAAGCTCCATCGACGTGCCCAGTCCGGAGAATCTGAGCGCCTCGGCCGAAGAGATCGAAGATCTTCTGCGGCAGGGCGCGGTCATGGTTCCAGAAGCCGCGGATGCGCGTGTCTTGCGTGTTTTCTGCGGCGTGCGTCCCTTATATGTTCCCCGCCGGGCCGGCGCCGCTGCCGGGCGCGAGATCAGCCGCGGCTTCTTCCTGTTAGACCACGGAACGCAGGAAGGCGTAGGCGGTTTTCTTTCGATCGTCGGCGGAAAACTCACCACGTACCGCCTGATGGCGGCCGCGGTGGCCGACTGCGTGGCAAAGCAGCTCAACGTGCAAAAGGAATGCACCACCGATAAGGTCCCCTTGCAAAGGGTTGTGGATCGCAAAACGCTCCGCCGCTCAAGCCGCTTGCTGCCGCTGCCGGTGGCCCACAAGCTTGAGATCCGTTTGGGCCCGGACCTGGCGCACGTAATGGATGCGATTGAGGCGCGCCCCGAATTGGCAGAGATTGTTTGCGATTGCGAAATGGTCACGCGCGCCGAGTTGGAGTTCGTCCTGGGCAGCGAGGCCCCTGTTCCGGTGCAGACCATTTCAGACATCGGAAGGCGGACCCGCCTTGGCTTTGGCCCCTGCCAGGGAACCTTCTGCGGATACAAGGCCATGCTGGCCGCCTACCGGACGCACCGCTGGACGGCTTCTCAGGCGGCCAACGAACTTTCCGCTTACCTTCATGAGCGCAGGAAAGGCCAGTCGTTTGTACACCACGGCCAGCAGATGGAACAACTGGATCTGAACTGCGATCTCTACGGCGTGGATGGCCAGTCGGAAGCACTTTCTGGAGCGCAAGATGCAAAATAATCGCTTCGACGTTATTGTTGTCGGCAGTGGATTTGCCGGCCTGACCGCGGCTGCGGTTGCCGCGCGGCAGAGCCTGAAGGTTGCCCTGGTTGCCACTGGACCCGGCTCCCTTGCCCTGGGGCCAGGATGGCTGAAGGCAGTGCCCGACGGCCCGTCCAGCGTGGCAAGCGAGCTGAATGAGGCCATGGCCTTCTTCTGCGAACTGGCGCGCCTGGCAGGTTGCCCCTTGGCGGGAGACTTGGCTAGCCCGCGCCCCATGCCAACCTATCTTGGAAGCTGCGAGAGTGTCGCGTTTGCCCCGCAACGGCTGTGGAACGCCGCGGCGCGCGGCACAGTTTCCACCGCCATTGTTAGCATTAAGGGGCTCTCCATCTTCGATGAGAACTTCATCGCCGAGCGGCTGAATGAACGGGCGCGCGCCGGTGGTTTTCCGCGTTCTTACACCGCGCGGCAAATTGCACTTAATCGTGATTTCGGGCTGCCAACAACGGTTTTGCAGATCGGTTTGTGCTTCGACCGCGATGCGGCATTCCGCGCCGAGCTCATTGACGCGCTGCGGCCCGCGGCGGCTGGAGTCGAGTGCGTTCTTCTGCCCGGCATCCTCGGCCTCCATTCCTCCGATGACCTTCTGCTGCAACTGGAGAAGGACCTGGGTTGCCCCGTATGCGAGATTCCAACGCTGCCCCCATCGATTCTCGGGCTGCGTCTCTTCCACCGCTTGCAGAGTTACCTGCGTAGCCTGGGCGTCGAGTCGTTCTCTGGATTTCCGGTGGAGAACCTGCCTTTGCACGATGGCGTGTGCGGCGGTGTAGAGATCGCGGCTCCCGGCCACCTGTTCGCGCTGCACGGCGAGAGTGTGGTGCTGGCCACGGGCCGGCACTCTGCCCCGCTGCTGGCAGAGCCCATCGCTGGCTGCGATTCGCAGATGCGTCCGCTCTCTGCCAGCGGCGCTGTCATGGCGCACAACCTCTTCCTCGCCGGAACGCTGGCCGACAGCGGCGGGGACACGATCAGAATCCTCTCCGGCTATCGCGCGGGGACCTTTGCCGCCACATCAAGGGGAGCGTATGCGTCCTGACGATTTTTCTCTCGACAACTGCCTGAAGTGCTCGTTGTGCAACACTGCCTGCCCCATGCTGGGCGCTCGTCCGCAGTATCCCGGCCCCAAGCGTCTCGGACCCGAGCTTGAGCGCCTGCGCCGCGAGGGCGTGCCCACTGACACGGAGTGGCTGGAATATTGCCTGGGCTGTCATCGCTGCGACCTGGTTTGCCCGCACCAGGTGGGCGTTTCAGAGATGATTGCGCATGCCAAGGCAAGGCACCGCAAGCCGTTCATTCGCGCCGTGCGCGATTGGTGGTTTGCCCGCCCCGGTTTGATCGGCAAATTGAGCACCATCCTGCCCGCGCTTTCGAACTTCGCTTTGGCCATGAAGCCCGCGCGCTGGGTGATGTCGATTTTCATGCGCATCACGCCGTTGCGGGTCTTCCCCAAATACAACTGGCCGGGATCGCAAAAGGCAGCGTCTGCCGTAGACGGCCGGCCGCGGGTACTGCTCTTCCCCGGCTGCTCCATTCGCTACAACGAGCCGGACCTGGGCCGCAAGGTCGTCGAGTTACTGGAACGTAACGGCTTCAGCGCCGAAGTTGCGGCCACCGAGTGCTGCGGAGTTCCGGCGACGGCCAACGGCGCTTCCGGCGTGGCGCAGTCGCTGGCGCGGGCCAATGTCAAGCTGCTGGCCCGCCAGGTTGATGCGGGGGTCCGCATTGTCACCGCCTGCTCCAGTTGCGGACACAGGATCAAGACGGCCTTCGGCGGCGTTCTGGATGAAGACAAGACCCTGGGCCCCGCGGCGCGCAAGATCGCCGAGAACACCTTTGACCTTGCCGAGCTGCTCATGCAACAATCCGATGCCGGAAAGCTCAACACCGACTTCCAACCCACCAGCCTGCGCCTGGCTTATCACGCGCCCTGCCATCAGAAATCGCAGGGTATTGGACGCCCGTGGTTCCATCTGCTGCGCCAGATCCCCGGTGTCGCTATCGAGGACCTGGATGCCGGTTGCTGCGGCATCTCGGGCACCTTTGGCTTCAAACAGGAGAAGTACGAAGCCTCAATGGCCGTCGGCCAGCAGTTGTTCGATGGAATCCAGGCAGCGCAGCCTCAATTTGTGACCACCGAGTGCGCTACCTGCCAGATGCAGATTGAGCATGGAACCTCCTTGAAAGCCATCCATCCCGCGGAGGTCCTGTTGCGGGCATACCGGCCGGGCCAAGCGGAAGCGGCCTCCGACCCAGTGTCTGAACGGGATGCGGCCCAACCCCGCTGATCACACTTGGAGCAAATCTCTAAATGGTATAGAGGAGATTCTATTGGTGTTGACCGAGGGAGAGTGGGGCTTCATGCCCAAGAAATCGAAACGCGAGCTCAACTGGCCTTCAGGCCCGGGGTTGAAGCCCGCTTGAATTTCTCTCTCATTCAAGGGACTACAGCGGTTCCACAATTGCTGTAGCCCCTGCGGGATGTTTTTGGGGGCTTCGCCTTGCATTCGGGGTCTTTCCGCAGCCTGTTTAGCCCCAGAATGCGCCATCGGCTGCCAATCGGCAATGGGGGCACGGAGAGATTGGCAGGGGCTAAGGCCTTTATCTTCTTGTGCTTCCGTGAGGCACAACTGAAGACGATCCCTGTTCCATGACCCAGGGTAAATAACGATCTGGCAGAGTAAGATGCCTTCGCCCTGCAAGGATGCCGCGTCCATGCCGGATAGCAGCCCATTTCTCTTACACTCAAGGATGGAGGATCTATGAGCGACGGCCGCGAAGAGCGGGAGGAACAGGAGAAGCGCCGCGAGCAGGAAGAGCGGGAGAATCGCGAGGACCGCCTGGACCGGTACCGTCCCGACGAGTGGCAGCAGGAGCGGACAGACTCCTGAAGCGCCCATCGGGGAGGAGACATTGAAGCCGACAAGAGCCCCTTGCGCGGCTGGCGGGGCATTCCCCACCCATGTTCCCAGTTAAAGTGCTTTTCTGCCGGGCAGCACTTCTCAAATCGGTTGTGCAGGCCGCACAATGGTCAGGTTTGGATCGAGAAAGCGAGCGGAGAGATGGAAAAGCGTTGTGTCTTGGGAATTGCGCTGGCGTTTGCGGTGTCAATGGCAGCAAGCGGTTGGGCGCAGCAGAGCGTCGTGCTCTCGGGACCGGTGGAACTGCGCATCGATAATCTGAAATCGCCGCTGGGCATCGACGACCCGGCCCCGCGGTTCTCGTGGCAACTGCGGGGCCCGGAAAGGGGCGCGAGACAGACCGCCTTCCAGGTGCAGGTTGCCTCCCAGGCGGAACTGTTGCACCAGGGGAAGGCGAACGTTTGGGACAGCGGCCGCTTTGAGTCGAACGCGTCTCTAAATGTGCACTACGCGGGGCCGGCCCTCAAGCCAGGCACACGCTATTTCTGGCGGGTGAAGGTGTGGAATGCGGCGGGCAAGGCTTACCCGGAAAGCGGAATCAGCTGGTGGGAGACGGGCCTGCTGAAGCAGGACGCCTGGCGCGGCGGATGGATCGGCTATGAGACGGCGGAGGAAGCGGCGGTGCGCCACGCGCCGGCACAGTGGATCGCGAACCCGGATGCGGGAATGGACAAGTCCACCGAACAGCACTTCAGCTACCGGCAGACAGTGACGCTGGCGAAACCGGTGCGGCAAGCCTCGCTTTACGCAACAGGGCAGGACACGGTTTCAGCCTGGATCAATGGGGTGCAGGTGATCGCTGCCGACCCGCTTCCCGCCTGGAAGCAGATGCCGTGGAAGAAGTTTGTGCATGTGGACGCGACCGGCAAACTCGCAGCGGGCGAGAACACCATCGCAATTGAGGCTGTGCATTACGGCGCCAACTCCAATGGCATGGCGGAGGCCGATGCGCCGCCCGTGATTGCCACACTTGTGGTGGAGTACACAGACGGAACCAGGGCCGTTTTTGGCAGCGACGAAAGCTGGAAAACGGCGTCACACGCGGCGGAAGGCTGGCAGCGTGCGGGCTTTGACGACTCCGGGTGGAAGAGGGCTGCGGTGTGGGCGCAGGCGCCGGGCCAGCGGTCCGCTCCAGCGATGCATCCGTGGATTCCCGACTCGGTGAAGGCGCTGCGCAAGACCTTCGATGTCGCGGGAGACGTAAAGACGGCGCGGCTCTATGCCACGGCGCTTGGCGCTTACGAGGCGTTCTTGAATGGCAAGCGTGTGGGCGATGACGTGCTTGCGCCAGGATGGACCGATTATCGCCAGCGCGTCAAGTACCAGACCTACGACGTTACTGGATTGGTAAGCCGAGGGCAGAATGCGCTTGCCGCGCTGCTTGCGCCGGGGTGGTATGAGACGCCGCTGGAGTGGCTCCAGCAGCCCAACAACTACGGCGACACACCTCCGGCGCTGAGGGCGCAACTTCGCATCGAGTACATTGATGGGACCGTGGCTTGGGTAGCTACGGACCCAACCTGGGAAGCGAGCACCTCTTACATTCTCCATTCGGAGATCTACGACGGTGAGAGCCAGGACGCGCGGCGGATGCAGCCAGGCTGGGATACGGTGCGATTTGCAGGCAGCAAATGGCAAAGCGTACTGGCGATTGAGCCCCAGCCGGTCGCGATTGAGGCGCAGGACTACCCTTCGATTCTCGTGGAGCGGGAGGTGGCGGCGAAGTCTCTCACCGAGCCCCGGCCAGGGGTGTATGTGTACGACTTCGGGCAGAATCTGGCCGGCGTTGAGCGGTTCCGCGCCGAGGGGCCGGCGGGCACGGATGTTCGCCTGCGCTTCGCCGAGATTCTTAACGCCGATGGAACCATCTATACCGACAATTTGCGGACCGCCAAGGCTACGGACCACTTTATCCTGAGCGGCAAGGGCGTTGAGCAGTTTACTCCGCAGTTCACATTCCACGGTTATCGCTATGTTGAGGTGACGGGCTTGCCCACGGCGCCCGCAAAGGACGCCGTTACCGCGATTGTCATCCACAGCGCGACGCCGGTCACTGCCCGGCTAACGACCGGAAGCGAAATGCTCAACCAGTTGTGGAGCAATATCCTGTGGGGACAGCGCTCAAATTTTGTCGGCGTGCCCACTGACTGTCCACAGCGCGACGAAAGGCTGGGCTGGATGGCGGATGCGCAAGTCTTCTGGCGTGCGGCCAGCTACAACATGGACCTGGCGGCTTTTTCGCGGAAATTCGCCGGCGATATGCGAGGCACCCAGGATGGAACGCCGTATTACGGCATCTACTCGCCGGGCACGGCGCAGACAAGTTCCTCTTCCGGCGCGGGATGGAGCGACGCCGGCGTGATTATCCCCTGGACTTCGTGGCTGCAGAACGGCGATACCAGCATGATCGAACAGAACTGGGCGGCAATGGAGAAGTACCTTCATGCCATCGAGGCCGCCAACCCGGACGGGCTGTGGAAGCGCGAGTTCGGCATTCCCTTCGGAGACTGGCTCTCGCCCGAAGGGCGCACCGACCAGGTGCTGATTGCCACGGCCTATTGGGCCTATGACGTGACGCTGATGAAGCAGATGGCTCATGCAAGCGGCCGCACCGGGGATGAGCAGAAGTACGCGCGGCTGTTCGAGAAGATTCGCGCGGCCTTTGAAAAGCAGTTTGTGCGGCAGGACGGCCTTGTCGCCGGGGCAGACAATAGTCCCTCACCCTTCGGCGTGCTCAGCAACCCCGACGCGAAGAGCAAGGGCGGCGACACGCAAACGGGCTATGTGCTGGCCCTGCACATGAATCTGGTTCCTGAGCAGCTTCGCCCGGCAGCCGCGCAGAAACTCATCGGCAAAATCCAGGCCAATCGCGGGTTGCTGGGTACGGGCTTTCTGGGCACGCCCTACCTGCTGGAAGAGCTGACTAAAGCAGGCCATTCGAAAGAGGCCTACAAGCTCCTGCTGAATACGCAGTACCCTTCCTGGGGCTACCTGGTGGAGCACGGCGCAACCACCATGTGGGAGCGCTGGAACGGGGACCAGATGAAGAGCGATCCCAGCATGAATTCATACAACCATTACGCGTATGGGGCCGTGGCCGATTGGATATACCGCTACGCGGCCGGGGTTGATGCGACGCCTCTGGATGCCGGCTTCCACACAGTGGTTCTGCATCCGGCATTCGATGCGCGTCTGGGACATGTCTCCTTCGACTACGACTCCGGCTACGGCCCGATTCACTCCAATTGGACCGTGAAGGGGCTCACCGCCAACTGGCAGGTGACTCTGCCTGCCAACACCACAGGCTGGTTAAGTCTGAATGCGGCCGAGGCCGCCCGGTACAAGCTGGAGGGCACGCCACTGGCAGAGAGCAAGCTTGCCAAACCGGCAACCCGTGTTGAGCAAAGCGGCTACGAGTTGCCGGCGGGCAGCTACAGCATTACCGTGACGCTGGAATAAGCCGGTACCCAGGCTGAGACTGCCGCAGTCGCGCGAGTCCCAGCCTGCATGCCGCAAGTTCATGCTGGCCTTGATCTCGTCCTGAAGAAACCGCGATTGCCCGATGGGCTCTTTACCGCGCCCCGCCGCGCTTGCCCAGAACCTTCGCTTCATGAGCCCGCACCGCATTCAGCCACTCGATGCCCACGGGCACATCGCGGCTGGCGCAGTAGTATTCCCACACTGCGGACCAGGGCATGGATTTCTGCTCCTCAAAGAGCGCCATGCGCGCCGCGCCGTCAAAGCGGCTTTCGGCTTCGATCTGCTGGGCCGCCGGCTCCAGCAAGGCCAGCAACAGGGCTTTGCGCATGTTCCGGGCGCCAATAATCCAGGCGGCCAGGCGGTTGATGCTGGCGTCGAAGAAGTCCAGGCCGATGTGAACGCGAGAGAGAGCGCCGGTGCGCACGATCTCCTGGGCAATGGCGATGGTTGCGTCGTCCAGCAGAACCACGTGGTCCGAGTCCCAGCGTACCGGGCGCGAAACGTGCAGCAGAATCTCGTCCAGGTAGCAGAGCGCCGTGGAGATCTTGTCGGAGACGTTCTCTGTCGGATGGAAATGGCCCGCATCCAGGCAGAGCAGCAACTTGCGCGTGGCTGCGTAGGCCAGGTAGAAGTCGTTCGAACCAGCCGTGTAGCTCTCCGTGCCGATGCCGAACAGCTTGCCCTCGACAGCAACTTTGTGGTGCACGCCCAGCGGAACGGCCACAATCTCGTCCAACGCGGCCATGAGGCGCTTGCGCGGCGCCATGCGGTCCGCGGGCAAATCCTTGTCCCCATCCGGAATCCAGATATTCATGATTGCCGGCGTGCCCAATTCCTTGCCAAAGTATTCGCTGATCTTCCGGCTGGCCAGGCAATGATCGATCCAGAACTTGCGGATTGCCGGGTCGGGATGGCTAAGGGTAGCGGTTTCGCTCAGAGGATGCGAGAAGCAGGTCGGATTGAAATCCAGGCCGAGGTCCTTGGCCCTGGCCCATTCCACCCAGCGCGCAAAATGGCGCGGCTCAATCGCGTCTCGTTCCACCGGCGTCGCAGATTCCAGGTAGATGGCGTGCAAATTGAGGCGCTTCCGGCCCGGAATCTGGGCCAGGGCAACGTCCAGATCGGAGCGCAGCTCATCGCCGTTGCGGGCGCGTCCCGGATAGTTTCCGCTCGTCTGGATTCCGCCGGTCAAATCGCCGTCCGGATTCTCGAATCCGCGCACGTCGTCGCCTTGCCAGCACTGAATGGAAATGGGAATCTCGTCGAGGCGGAGAAGAACGCTCTCCGTGTCCACGCCTATGGCCGCGTACCGTTCCTTGCTCAGTTCATAAGCCGTGTGGACCTTGCGAATCGAATCGTTCACCGGTTTTCCTCCTGTGCGCGAGTTGCCTCGTGCGGCACGCGATCTTCGAGATGGTGGCGCTAATTCCTGCCACTATCATAACGCAAGATCTTCGGCAGAGAAATATTGCCCGTATTGAGTTTCCCCCTCTTCGCCGCAGGCGGCTGGGAGATTCTCGCGTCCTTGAGTCTGGCTGCCCCCCGCGCTCCGCCAACTCCGCAGATCGCCGAATCATAGCGGAGAAGGGGCCGGAGGCGCGACTTCCGAGCTAACGGCGGCTCAGGAGTGTCATGAAACCTGGCGCAACATCGGATACGCTGTCTTGAAGCTTTGAATGCGGAGCAATCGCAAGAGGATTCCGAGCGCATGAGAATTGGTTTTGAAAGGGCACGACTTTTGGTCGTGCCTCAGCGGCATCCAATACAGGTCTGGCATTAGCCACTCGGGAATTACAACTTGCTGAAGACACATCCCCGCAGCGGCTGGAGCCCACTTTCCTTCTGAGCCGAATCTGCGGCACGCGACCCCGGCCCCAGGGGCCCCCGGTACTCTAGTCTTGCCCAGTTACAAGATGGTAGATTTGCTCCCGAACCGTGGCTCTGGGAACCCCGCAGTCATTCAGGCACTCCACCATTGTCCTGAGTACGAAGTGTTTACCCTATTCACCGCTGTCATTCGGAGCAAACGGAGTCCCGAACGCTCTTCAGCTCGGGGTTGGTAAACGACAAATCCGCTTTTTTTGCTCCCACAGTTCTGTGGCGAACTTCAGATTCAGGACACCAGATGCGTTTACCCTGCCCTCTTGCACACTTTCGTGAGGCCGCGATTTCCTTTCTGGGTAGCCAATGCGCGACCGCGCTGCGAGGAGTCGTCTAAAATTTATTGAAGTTGGGGTTAACAATCTATGTCGAAGCGCGAATTTCAGACCGAAGTCAATCAACTGTTGCAACTGATCGTCCACTCGCTCTATTCACATCCTGAGATCTTTCTCCGCGAGCTGGTATCCAACTCCTCCGATGCGTTGGACAAACTCCGTCACCTGACGCTTGTCGACGACGCATTCAAGTCCCTGCCGTTCAACCCGCGCATCGACCTGGAACTGGATGAGGAGAAGCAGACCCTCACCATCGCCGACACGGGCATCGGCATGAACGAGGAGGATCTGGTTTCGCACCTGGGCACCATCGCCCGCTCGGGGACAAAGTACTTCCTCGCCCAGCTCTCCGAAGAGGCCCGGCGGGATTCCAATCTCATTGGCCAGTTTGGGGTGGGGTTTTATAGCGCGTTCATGGTCGCCGACCGCGTGGAGGTCGTCTCGCGCAAGGCGGGCGAAGACAAGGCCTGGCGCTGGGTGAGCGATGGCAAGACCGGATTTGAAATTGAACCCGCCGAGCGCGCCGTGGCCGGCACAACGGTTCTGCTGCATTTCAACGAAGAGGGCAAGCAGTATGCCAACAGCTGGCGGCTGCAGGAGGTGGTGAAGAAGTACTCCAATCACATTGCCTTCCCCATTTACCTCACCTATGACAAGAGCGAATGGAACGAGACCGAGAAGAAGTCTCTGAAGACCCGCACCACGGAGCAGGTCAACGCGGCCAGCGCGCTCTGGCGCCGCCCCAAGAATGAACTTACCGAAGAAGACTACAAGGAGCTCTACAAGTCCGTCTCCGGCGATTGGCAGGACCCCCTCTTCTGGTTCCATACCAAGGCCGAGGGCAGCCTGGAGTACACCACGCTGTTTTACGTGCCTTCCAAGGCTCCGCTCGACCTCTATCAATCGGAGTACAAGGTGGGCATCAAGCTCTATGTCAATCGCGTCTTCATCATGGACGATTCCAAGGAGCTTCTGCCACAGTACCTGCGCTTCGTGCGCGGTATTGTCGACAGCGAGGACCTGCCGCTCAACGTGAGCCGCGAGATTCTGCAACAGAATCGAGTGCTCACCAGTATCCGCACCGCCAGCGTAAAGAAGATCCTCTCGGAATTGAAGAACATCGCCGCCAACCGGCCCGAGGATTACCTCAAGTTCATCGGCGAGTTCAACCGGCCGATGAAGGAAGGGCTCTACGGCGACTTTGCCAATCGCGAGACGCTGTTGGAACTGGTGCGCTTCAAGTCAACCGCGGTGGAGGGGCTGACCAGCCTGGCCGACGTCAAGTCGCGCATGAAAGAGGGGCAGAAGAGCATCTACTACATTACCGGCGGCGCGGAGGCGCTGCTGCGCACCTCTCCGTTGCTTGAGATTTACAGGAAGAAGGGCATTGAGGTGCTTATTCTGGACGACGACATCGACGAGATCGTCTTCGCCGGCATCGACAAGTACGGAGAGATCGATCTAAAGGGCGTGAACAAAGCCGCGACGGGCGAAGAGCTGAAGGACGAAACAGTGCCTGACAAGGCTGAGTCCCTCAAGCCGCTGCTCGACAAGCTGAAGGCCACGCTGGGCGACCACGTGAAGGATGTGCGCGTTTCCATGCGGCTTGCGGACAGCCCTTCCTGCATCGTCAGGGACGAGGAAGAGCCTTCCCTGAAGATGCAGCAGATGCTGCGCGCCATGGGCCAGGCGAATGTTCCCGCGCCCAAGCCCACCCTGGAAATCAATCCCGATCACGAAATTGTCAAGAAGCTCCTGGCCCACTCCGACGATGCAGTCGCGCAGGATGCCGCGTGGCTGCTGCTGGATCAGGCCCTTCTCATGGAAGGCGTCCCGCTTGAGGATCCTGCTTCCTTTGTGCAGCGCCTCAACCGCGTTCTGACTCTCTCCATTGAGTAGCGCATTCTCACAGAGAGTGTTGAGACTTGGGTGCCTCACCCTCGCCTCGCGTCGCAATCGCATGAAGACTCCGGGGACAGGAGAGTGGGTCTTGAAGGGACACGGCTTTACAGGCTGCGGAAAAAACCCCGGTTGGCCGAGTTTTATCGTCCAGCCGGGCACTTCCATGGAACAGGGCACGACTTCAGTCGTGCCCTGTTCCATGGGCCTGCGGCCCACCCAAGTGGATGAAAACGCCCCTGTGCATCCGCCCGGAGGGGCGGTACGAGAATAGCCCAGGGCGACAGCCCTGGGTATGCCTGTAACTGGTTAAAAATAAGGGTGGACTTTCGCGCCTGAGGGAACTGATTCGGAAGATGAACATTTGATCCGAGGTTCCCAAAGAGCCCCCCACCAAATGCACTCTCAACGGCAAATCTGGCTTGTTTGCTTCCTGCCGGCGATCGGCTCATGAAAGAGCTGATCGCCAGCAGGAAGATTCAGCAGCGCGTTACCGCTGGACCCGGTGCAGAACCACCGGAATGCCCGTCGGCATGTGCGCAGGCAGGTTGAACGACGGATCCGACCCATCCGGCGGCGGCCCGACTGCCGGGCGCGGTCCCGTAGGCTCCTTGGGCATGCGCGACAGCCAGCGGCTGACGTCGATGGCGCGTTCCAATTCGAGCTGGTCGCCTTTCATCGTGCCCGTGAAGGTGCTGTTGCCCGCTTTGAAGGAGATCTTGCTGCCATCCACCTTGCCTTCGGTGATGGGAGCGGGGGTATCGCTGCCGCCGAAGAATCCGCCGCCAGTTCCTTCCACGCTTCCCGTCAGGCTGCCGCCATTTTGCTGCAGCGAGAACACCGTGGTGCCGTCGCCCGCCAGAAAGCTCATGAGCCCCGGTGCGCCGCCACCACCCGGTACAGGCCGCCATAGGCCCGTAAGGCCCGCCCCCTCGGGCGCCTTGCGTTCCCAGGCCGCGACCTGAGGACGGAGCTTCACCGCCTTGGAATCGACCGTCACGCTTGCAGAGGCAAGTCCTGGGGACGTGACTTGCACACCGATGCTTCCAGCAGCTTTGGTTGCCTGGACAATTCCCATGCAATACCCCGAGAAGGCCTTCCTCGATATGCCCTTGTCGGATTCCTGGTCAGTGGGGTCGCCGTTGCCCACGCCGATCAGTCTGCCCGCCCCTGAAACTTTGAAGGTGACCACGTTGTCCGTGATGGGAACCGTACGGCCTTGCGCGTCCTGAACTTCGACGGCAAAGAAGGCCACATCTTCACCATCGGCCAAGATCTCATGGCGGTCAGCGGTCAGCACCAGTTTGGCCGCGGCGCCCGTGGACTCCCTCTTGGCGGTCATGGCCAGCTTGCCGTCCTTGAATCCCCGCGCTTCAATAACGCCGGGAGCGTACTTCACGTCCCACGCCAGGTGCGAGTCCTTCTTCATGTCCTTTGCGCCCAGGCTCTGGCCGTTGACCAGCAGTTCCACCTTGTCCAGGTTCGAGTAGACCCAGACGGCAATCTCTTTTCCTTCCATCCCTGGCCAGTTCCAGTGCGGGAAGAGATGCAGCACGGGCTCCGCAGTCCACCAGGATTTGTAGTAGTAGAACGAATCCTTGGGGAATCCGCAGGTATCGATAATGCCGTACTGCGAGCTGATGTTGGGCCACTCGTTCGGCGAGGGTTCGCCGCGATAGTCGAAGCCGGTCCACACAAAGCCGCCCGAGAGCCACTGCCGCGCATTGACGAAGCTCCACCAGCCCTCTGCCGAGGCCCGGCCCGTGGTTGTATACGGATCGTACGAGCCGACATAGCCTTTCTCGTGGTCGGTAACGTAAATGCCACGCGTGCCCACGGCGCTCACGGTTTCAGTGCCAATGACCGGCTTTTCCGGGTGCTCCTTGTGATAAGCCTCGGCGCCGGGGTCCATATAGTTGTAGCCCATCACGTCGCACACGGCCAGACCGCCGGTCCCAATCGCCCCGGTCGGCGCAATGGAGACGGGCCGCGAGCCATCGAATTTTTCCGCGACAGCTTTCATGGCACCCAGGATATGCACGCCCTTTTCGCCATTCGCTTGGCCCTCTTCATTGCCCATCGACCACATGAAGACGCTGGGATGGTTTCGGTCGCGCCGCACCAGATCGCCGAACTGGCTCAGCCCCTCAGGATTCGAAGACATCATGCGCGTCTCGTCGAAGACCAGCATGCCCAGCTCATCGCAGGCGTCCAGCAGTTCCGGCGTGGGAGGATTGTGCGAGGTGCGATAGGAGTTGCAGCCCATCTCCTTGAGCTTGCGCACACGGTAGAACTGCACCGCATCGGGAAGAGCCGCGCCTAAACCGGCATGGTCCTGATGGTTGCAGGTACCTTTGAGCTTGATGGATTTGCCATTGAGGAAGAGGCCCTTCTCCGCATCGAACTTGACGGTGCGAATGCCAAAAGGCGTCTCGTAGCGATCGACAACTTCACCGCCCGCTCTTACCTCCGTCACCAGCTTGTAGAGGTTGCGCTCTTCGAGCGACCACAGTTGCGGCCGGCTCACCACGACCTCTTGCTGGTAAGTCTGCTCTCCCACTGGCTCAATGGAGAGCGGTGCTGTGACAGCTTTGCCCACCTCCTTGCCCGCGGGATCGAGAATGGTGGAGACAACCCGCGCACTTTGCGCAGCCGTACCCAGGTTGTCCAATTCTGTCCGGATCGAGAGGGTTGCTTCCCCCGCCTTCACTTCGGCGCTGACAAAGGTGCCCCACTGCTTCACGCGAACCGGATTTGTCTTGACCATCCAAACATGCCGGTAGATTCCCGCGCCCTCGTAGAACCAGCCGTCGCTTGAGGTGGCGTCCACGCGCACCAGCAGCACATTCCGCCCGCCGGGATTCGCGAAGTCGGTCACGTCGAAGCTGAAGGGATCGTATCCGCCGCTGTGCCTGCCAATGTAGAAGCCGTTGAAGACCACCATCGTCTCCCGGTAAGAGCCGTCGAATTCCAGGGCGATCCGTTTGCCTGCATCCTCGGCCCCAAGTTCGAAGACACGCCGGTACCAGCCGACACTGGTGGCGGGGTAGTTCCGGCCCAGCGGGTAGTAGCCTTTATTTTGCAGCGCCGGATCCTTCTCGAAGGGCAGCTCAACCGCCCAGTCGTGAGGCAGATCCACGCTGCGCCAGTCGCTGTCGTCAAAGGCAATCGCGCCGGCAGGGAGGAAATTTCCCGTCTTTTGGAAGTTGCCGGCCCGCCCGCTGCCGAATCCAAAGTCCTTGGCCGCGTCGTCGGCATTACCGAAGTGGAAGCGCCAGCCAAAGTCGAGCAGCAGCCGCTCGCGTCCACCGCCCGGTTTGGACGCCTTGGTTGTGGCGCTTGTGGGCAGCGGACCGGACGCCTCGCCGGCAACTTGCACGGCAGCGCCCATGGGGCTCATTCCCTGCGCCGCCACCGCAACGGCCGGCGCCAACAGGCTCGATTTCAAGAGATCGCGTCTTGATAATGTTTTCATTTTTGCCTCCCAGAAAGCGCGCTGCGGTCCATACATACTTTCTGCCGCGACATTCGCTCTGAATTTTTTTCGGATTCGAAAGACTCGCCAGTATACGCCTGGGAAGTGTGCTTCGGGCGCCTTTTATGCGCCCCCCCCGGAACTAGGAACCCGGTCCCGCCGTGGACTTCGCGCGCCCGGCTTTGCTGGCGGCCGCTTCCATCAGAATGCAAAAGGCCTGCGCTTCAGCCGAGGGACCAGGACGGTTGAAGTTGGGCGCACCGCAGGCGCCCTGCACGTACCCGAAGGCGTCCATCTTGCCTCGGGCCGCGGCGCGCATTCGATCGGCATGGGCAAGGTAATTTGCAGGAAGCCACCCTTCCGCTACACCTTCGTAGACAGTGAACGCCAGCATCTGAGCGAGATTGGTTTCAACGAAGGTGGCCGGCTGGTCCACCACGTTATGGAAGAGTCCGTCGTCCCGCTGGTGCTGGAGGCACCCGTCCACGATTTCGCGGGCATAGCTGGCCAGGCGGCCGCGATCGTGGCGACGTGCCGGGGGCAGGCTGCGGATGACACGCGCCAGGCCGGCGGCGGCCCAGCCGTTTCCGCCACCCCAGAAGCTGCCATCCTTGAACTGCCGCTTGCCGTCGTCCCAAATGTGCGCGAGGAGCTCCTTTTCCGGGTTCCAGAGCCTCTGGCGGTAGCCTTCAATCTGGGCCAGCGCCTCGTCGTGATAGCCCATCGCCGCGAGGAAGGGCGGCGCGCCGTTGAATCCGTCGGACCACATTTCAGGCGCGTCAAAGACGTGGTAGAGAATGCCGCTCGCGTTGCGTGGCGCTTTTTCCCTGATCCAGCGAAGAAGCCCCGCGACTGCCTCGCGAATTTGCGCATCGCCGGTCCATTCGGCGGCCTGCGCATAGGCTGCGCCGCCCATAGCGGGGTCAGTGGGGCTGCCGGAAACGACAACGCCCAGTCGCCCGTCCGGGGTGCGCTGGACGAGGGCCGCTTTGGTCAGCAGAATCACCTTTTCGCGGTCGTTGGCTTCGAGCAGCGCTTGTGCCAGAGTGCCCTGCTCCCAGTCGCGCCGCTGCATGGCCATGGCGGCGGCAGTGGCTTTGGCAATGCGGGCTGCACCTTCGGATTTATGCGGGTTCGCTGGCGATTGTCCCTCAAGGCCGGGCATGGCCTGCGCCATGTGTCCTGTCCCGGCGATGGCGGGAACGCCCAGCACCGCCGCCGCACTCAAGAAGGATCGTCGATTCAAGGCTTCTCCTTAAGGAGGGAAGAGCCGGTTGGAGTTCGCGGCTTCCTGCCCGGCATTCGGGGTGAGGCCAACCCGCCCCTTTCGCGACGGGCGTCACCGCACGACACGGTTCCCCTATTTCACGCTCTTCATGCCCTGGGTGTTTTCCACTTTGACCTCGTGGCGAATGATCTCCACTTCGCGCTCGCGGTAGGGCTTGCCGTCGGGGTGGAAGACATCATGGAACCAGATGGGAGGCTGATCGCTGACATACGGACGTTGCCAGGAGTCCCACGGCAGGTAGGTCTGGCTCTTGCCGGCGACCAGGCCCCAGTTAATGGCTCCTACTCGATGCTGGCGGGCGATGGGTAGGACCGTGTCAAAGGTGCTGCCCGCGCCGCGCGCCATGTACTCAGTGCAAATGAGCGGGCGGTGGAACTGCTCCAGCATGGTCACATGGGCCTCAAAGTCCTCGGGCCAGCCATAGTTGTGAAAGCTGATGACGTCAGACTGCTCCACCTGAATGCGAGCCAGGGGAGGCATGGTGGCCAGGGATGTCCAATCTCCATGCCAAAGGCCACTGGTGAGCGGCTGCGTGGGCTTCTGAGTACGCGCCCAGGCAAAGACCTGCGGCAAAAGGCCAAGAATAATCTCGTTCTTGTTTTTGGGTTCGCCCCTGGCATAGGAGCTTTCGTTGCCGTTGTCCGGCTCGTTCCACAGATCCCAGGCCAGAATACGCGGGTCGTTGGCAAAGGCCCCGACCACGCCTTTGACATACTTCTCCAGGCGCGGGTACTGCGCGGGATCGGCCAGAACCTGAGCGCCGGGAGCCTGCACCCATCCTGAATTATGCACACCGGGGATCGGAGGATGCTGGGGTCCGAGTTTGGGGAAGGGCTCCCAACAGGAGTCGAAGAGCACGAAGACAGGCCGGATGTGATGGCGGGCGGCGATGGCCAAAAATGCGTCGATGCGCTGGTCGAAGCCTTTCGGATCCTGCTCCCAGACCAGATTGTGGAGGAAGACGCGCATGGTATTCATGCCGATGCCCTCGGCCCAACCGAATTCGCGGTCGATGGTGACGGGATCGAAGGTGTCGGCCTGCCACATCTCCAGTTCGTTGATCGCCGTGGAGGGCAGGAAGTTGGCGCCGACCGGCCAGGGCTGCGCGGCATACCAGGCATTTGCCTGCGCTTCGGTCCAGCGTTGCTGGGCGTGCAGGCTTGATGTGACCGCGAACAGCACCGCCAACGCGCAAAGTGCGTGGCAGGACTTCAAAAAAAGCGAGCGCATGGGTGACTCCTTCAGGGCGAAGGCCAATTTTACTTCTTCGGCGCAAGGCCGGTCGCCTGCGCGCGTTCCTGGGCGGCATCTGCGGTTCGGCCCTGGCGCTCATAGGCGGCGGCGAGCTGGCTATGTGCCTCGGCAAAGGTCGGGTCGGCAGCGATGGACTCCTGATAGCGGGCCACAGCCTCGGCAATTTGTCCGCGCAACATCAGTTGGTTCCCGGCGTTCATTGCGAAGGCGGCCTTTTGGCGGTTGACGGCGCCGCGCGCCAGCTCCGCACCCTGGCGGCGATATTCGGCGGCCTGGCTGCGTAGCTCTTTGACTTGGGCACGCAACTGCCCGGCCTTCTGCGCATCTCCTGCCGCTTCGCTGGCATCTGCGGCGGCAGAGGCCGCGCCGGCCTCCTCGGCCAGAACGGCTGCCAGCGTCACCCGTGGACCGGGTTGACCGGGAAGCAGAGGAATGGCCTTCTCCAGCGCCTCTCTGGCTTCGTCCAGACGGGAATCCTGCTTGAGCGTGCTGCCCAGAATCGCCCAGGCATCGCCACTTTCCGGGCGCAGGGCGACTGCCCTTTTCAGTTCGGCGGCTGCTGCGTCCAGCTTGCCGATCTGCATGTAGAGGATGCCCAGCGTATAGGGAGGGTCCTGCAATGTGGGGTCCAACTGGCCGGCGCGGCTGAGCTCCGCGATGGCCTCATCCACGCGGTCCTTGAATTTGTAGGCCAGACCGAGATCGTAGTGGAGTTGGGGATCGGCCGGGTCCAGCGCCAGAGCGGCCTGGAAGTCGACAATCGCCTCGTCGAATGCGGAGAGCTGCACATGAGCCACACCCCGGTCCTTATAAATGGTGACGTCCTTGGGAGATTCAGCCAACGCTTGCTCAAAGTATGGGAGAGCCTCCTTGGCCTTACCGGTCAACGTCAGTGCCAGGCCCAGGTTGGTAAGCGCGCTTACGTCGCGCGGTTCCCGGGCGATAGCCTTCTGGAACCAGGGAATCGCCTCCTCCTGCCGCCCCAGGCGCTGCAGGGCCATGGCCAGTTCATTCTCTGAGCCAGGCAGGCCTGGATTGAGCTGAACAGCTTGCTGCAACGAAGAAACGGCCGCCTCGTCCTGGTTGGCGGCCGCCAGCGTACGTCCAAGTTCCAGCTGGGCCATGGCGTTGCCGGGCGCCAGATTCACCGCCGCCCGCAGAGAGGAGAGCGCTCCCTGTAGATCGTTCAATTGGTGCAGGACCACGCCCAGGTGAAGCTGGGACGGCACATAGGAATCATCCATCTGAACTGCGCGCTCAAAGGAGAGCCGGGCAGCCTCCCAGTCTTCAAGCTGTGCCTGAAGCGAGCCGATGGCATCCAAAAGGTCTGGCCGCACTCTTCCCCGCTGCATGGCGGCCTGGAACATCTGGATGGCTTCAGCACGCTTGCCCGTTGCCGCCAGAGCCCGTGCATAGGCCTCGCACAAATCCGCGTCAACGGGCGGCCCGCCCGGCTGCTGAGAAGCGTTGACCACTGCGCCGAAGTGAGGAAGCGACTTGCCCGGTTCGCCAGCCTTGGCGTAGGCCAGCGCGAGATTGAGTTCAATTGCCGGGTCGCCCGGCTTGAGCTTGAGAGCGGCTTCAAACGCGGGGGTCGCTTCCGCTGGCTTGCCCATCTCCACCAACACCGCGCCCAGCGCTTCATGCGCCTCGGCGATCTGGGGCGCAAGCCGGGCTGCCTCGGCAAACCGCGCGCGAGCCTGCTCCAGGTTTCCAGCCTGGCGAGCGGCATAGCCCGCGCGGAAGGCGGTGTCTGCGCGCTTCAGCGCGTCCGGTTGCGCAGGCTTCTTGGCTTGGGCCGCCAGAAGCAGGGGCAGCGCCACAAGGACACCGAGGAGGAGGATTCGAGCAGGGCCGCGATTCGTGCGCATAGTTTATTTTCCCGCCGCCTGGGGGACTTTGCCATGTTGAAGGTCCACGCCGGCCTTGAATTCCCGATTGGCTTCTGCCAACTGTCCAGTCGCTTTGTAAGCCTGGCCCAGAAGGTTGTGTGTGATGTAGTTGGAGGGGTCCATCTTGACTGCCCGGTCAAGGTAGTGCAACGCCTGAATGGGCTGCTTCAGTTGGAGAAATGCCTCACCCAGCAGGATGTACGGGCCCGTTGCGTTGGGCTCCAGCAGCACGGCCCGATTCAGCGCCTGCTGCGCTTCACTATATTGTCCGTTGCGCAGATAAGCGTCGCCGAGCCGATCGTACATCACGCCATTCAGCGGGTTGAGCTTTCGTTCTGCCTCAAGTTCGCGGATGGCGGCGGGGGTGTCTCCCTTGGCCAGCGCTACCTCGCCCAGCAGTTGGTGACCCAGCGGCAGAGCGGGATTGATCTCCAGAGCTTTGCGCGCCTGGGCCGCGGCTTCGGCGGCAAACTCGCGCCGCAGGAAGAGCCTGCCAGCCAGCAAGTACGCCTCAGCGGAATCCGGCGCAAAACCATATTGCGCGGCGAAGGCATGGCGCGCATCGGCATAGCGCTGCAGGTCGGCGTAGCAGAGCCCCAGCACGTATTGCGGGTCGACATTGGCCCGCTCCACAGAGGCGCGCGCCTTTTCCAGGTAGGGCAAGGCTTCCGCGGCCCGTCCGAGGCGGAAGAGGCTCACGCCGCGCATCTCAATCGACTCCCTGTCTCCGGGGTCTTGAGCTGTCGCCTTGGCAAACGCCGCAATCGCTTCAGGAAACTGCTCCTTTTGATAGAAGATCATGCCGCGCAGCCGCTCCACACCGGCCGGCTCCGGCACTTGCGCGGCCAGTGAGTCGAGCTGCGCCAGCGCCTTGTCCAGGCGTCCCTTGGCGGCCAGATCCTGGGCAACCTCGAAGGGCGTAGGGGCAGCTTCCTCGCTGCCTGTGGTGGTTCGGGTTTGCAGCACCTGGGTTCGGGCGGCAAGTGGCAAAGCAACGATAAGAAGCGCGATACAAAATCGAAGTTGCATGGTTCAGACCTGTCTTGCAGTGTAGTGGCCGAGGGCCATTCCAGTAACTCTGAGCTTCAATCGGAGCGCGACTCTCCGCGGCCCGCGCAACTCTGACGTAAGAGGCCCGCCGTGAGACAAGGCCTCAGGCAATCCTCCAGCAGCCCGTGGTGAAAGTCCGGCTTTGAAAGGGCACGACTTCGACCGTGCCGTAAGCCCTTGACAATAAAAGACGAGCTTTAGCCCCTGCGGGGTGATTTTTCGGGTTGTTCTCCTGCCTTTCGTGGTCCTTCCGCAGCCGTCTAGCCCCTGAGCGTTGGTTTTTTCTGGATTACGGCTTCTGCCACAGGCTGATAAGCGCTGCGGAGGCAAAGAAAGAGGGGAGCCGAAGCTCCCCTCCAGTTTGTGTTGCGCTTGTGTTGCGGCTCCTTCGCGAAATTAGAACTGAACGCGAAGAGAAAATTCAAGCTGACGGGGAATGGAGCCGGGCGCCATGCCGTTGACTCCGCTACCCGAAGTAATGGGACCGTTGCCGAAAATGTCGGTGCTGCTCGGGTTGCCGGCAGCGATGTGGTTGAAGGCGTTGAAGGCATCCATGCGGAACTTGGTGACGATGTTCTCGTGGATGGTGAACGCCTTGGTGAGACCCATATCGACGTTCCAGAACGTGGGTCCGCGGTAGGTGTTTTGGCCTGCGTTGCCGACCGTGTCAAGTCCGGGGAAGGAGAAGATGCCGCCGCTGGTCGGCTGCGCCGTCCAGAAGCTGCGTGTACCTACACCGGAGGAGTTGGTTTGGAAGGCTGTGAGTTTCGTGCCCATGTGACCGCTAGCCTGCGGCAAGCAAGGCGCCGCTGTCCCGCCGGTGTTTTGGGTGCAGGTCAGAGGATTGGCCGTGGTACCGAAGTTGCTAAAGCCAAGACTGAACGGCAAGCCGCCCGACCAGTTCCACGTGCTGCTCAATTGATAGCCGCCGATGATCAGGTCGGTAAGCCGGTTGACGCCAGGGGCATACTGCTTGCCCTTGCCGAAGGGAAGGTCGTAGCTGCCGTAAGCAACCAGAGTCTGGTCGCGCACGTTGCTATCCCGCATGTGACTGATGGAGTGGCTCCACGTGTAGTAGCCGGAGTTCTCGTCGAATGCGCTGGCCCACTGGTAGTTGGCGGTGACGGCAAGGCCCTTGGTGAACTGCTGGGCCAGAGTGACCTGCAGAGCATCGAATTCGGTGTTCTGGTTATCGGCTCTGTCGGCGATGCTGGGGATCCAGCCGCACATGCCTGCCGTGATGTTGGGTTCGGTGGGGGTGGAGTAGGCGGCGTCAGAGCAGGCTGTGAGCTTGCCGCCGTAGTAGCGTTGCAGGAATTGAGCGTTGGCGACGCCACCGCTGTATCCAGTTGGCAGGGGCTGCACAACACCGCCCACCGTCTTGCCTGCGCCATTTGGATCGTAGTGCAGAGTTTGGCCGGTGACGCTGTACTGGGCCGGCAGAGTGAGAGCCGCTTCGTTGGGGTTGGTGCCATTGCTGTCGCCATCGCCCAAGGTGTGGGTTCCCTTGTTGCCCACATAGGCCGCGGTCAACGTAAGGGTCGGGGTAAGCGCGCGCTGAATGCTCAGGTTCCAGGCATCGATGGTCGGGAAGGTGAGCGGGTTCTGACGCGAGCTGGTGGTGACGCCATAGCCAGGGTTGGGCAACAGGCCGCTGGAAGGAACCGACGGGAAAACATAAGCCGTCGGGCCCACAGCCATGCTGAAGGCCGTGCCGGTGTTTCCGGGCTCGGTGATGGACTGGTTGGCCAGAACCGGCAGGTTCTGAGTGACCGTGTGGCCGAAGATGGAGCCGAAGACGCCGGTGTCAAAGCTGCGTCCGTAACCGGCGCGAATGACGGTCTTCGGATCGTACTGGTAGGTAGCGCCAATGCGAGGAGCAAACTGCTTGCCCTTGCTGATGGTCCAGCCCAGATCGGAGGGAACGCTTCCGACACCAGCCACGTGAATGTAGCCGTGTTGATGTCAAGCAGGGCGCCGTTGCCGGCCGCGTTGACGCTCTCTGGGAAGTAGAGTTCCCAGCGAAGTCCCAGATTCAGGGTCAGGTCGCGCGTGACGCGCCATGTGTCCTGTGCATAGAAGAACGTGCGCTTCTGGAATTCCTTGGCGTTGGTGGATACGGAGACGTAACGGCCGAAGCTGCCTACGTCGCCCAGAGCGAAGCTAGCCCAGCCGAGTCCGTCTGTTCCGGAGTTGGAAGTGGGGCCATTGAGGAAGTTCATCTGGCCGGCGCGATCCGTGTCGGAAGGAACGCGGAGGTTCCTGCCGTAACGCAGGTCGGCGCCCACCTTGAGGGTGTGGTTGCCCATGATCCGGGTCCAGTTGTTCACGATCTGGCCCTGATCTTCGCGCTCTGTCAAGGGGCAGTTGCAGCGGTTGATGCCCAAGCCGCCGCCAATCAGCGACTGGGTGCCACTGCACCGGGAAGTTGATTTCGAAGCCCGGAGCGCCGGAGGTGAAGCTGTTGCCGGTGTTGATGCCCGGAATACCCAACTGAGTGGCGAAGGCCGTTCCCGCGTCATACTTCGAGTCGATCACGTTGTAGCGGTAGTAGCCGAGCCGGAAGTCGGTGAGGATCTTGGAGCTGAGGGCGATGTCCATGCCGGACGCCAGGCTGTCGTTGGCTCCGTTCGAGTTGCCGCCATAGTTGTTGATGCCGAATCCGGGGCCGCCCGCGGCGCCGAACATGACCGCGCCGGACAGGGTGTCCCAGAACCGGGAGAAACGGGCAAAGGCATGAGCCTTCTCGTTCAGCGTGTAATCGCCGCGCGCCGTCCACTGGTTGCTGTTGAACAGACCGGTACCGCTCTCGGTGTAGTTGTTTTCGATCGCGTTGATTCCCGTGCCGCCGGTGTTGGGGGCGTAGGACTTCAGCAGCGTTAGCAGGTTCTTTGCCTGCGTCGAAATCAGCGAGGTGGGAATAACGTTCTTCGAAAACGCCGTCAGAGTGCCGGCGGATTGGTCGCTGGTGTTGTCGTAGATCAACTGGGCTGTAGGCGTGAGGGAGGTAAGGGCCGCAGCATAGTCGCTAAAGTCGCAGCCGGGAATCCCCATCGGACCGGTGGAGGTACCGAGGCAAGTGTTGATCAACTGCGCCGTGGGCAGGGTGTCGGAAGCCGAGGTGCCAACCTTCTGGCGCTGGCCTTCGTAGTTGAAGAAGAAGAAGGCCTTGTTCTTCAGAACCGGGCCGCCGATGGAGCCGCCCATGCGGTTCTTCAAGCCGGCCGGAATGGCATTGGGACCTGCCGCCTGGGTGAACGGATCGCGCGCCTCGTTGGCATTGCCGGTGCGGAAGTCGTAGGCGCCGCCGTGGAAACTGTTGGTGCCCGACTTGGTCTGGGCGGTAACCACCGCGGAGACGGCCTTGCCCAACTCGGCGTCGAAGTTCTGCGTGGTGATCTTGGTTTCGGTAACCGCGTCCATGGCCGGGTTGATGACGATGATGCCCAGAATCGGATCCTGGTTGTCGGTGCCGTCCAGTTCGAAAGCGGTTCCGCCGAAGGCCTGGCCGTCGACCTGAATCTGCTTGGAACCCTGGGGGTTTTCATCGGCTGCGTGAGACCAGCCCAGAAGCTGGGCGCCCGGCAGCAGAAGTTGCAGGTTGGTGAAGTTCTGATCGCCAACCGGCAGGCTGGAAACCTGCTGCTGATCGAAGACCGTGGAAACATCGGCGCGGTCGGTCTTCAACTCCGGCTGCGACTCGGCGTTCACTTCGACGGTTTCGGTTCCGCCGCCCACTTGAAGGGTCGGGTCGATGCGCGGTGCGGTATCTGCCTCAACCTGAATGCCCTTGGTTTCGAAGGACTTGAAGCCCTTGGCGGTGACCTTCAGGTCATACACGTCGGGGATCAAGTGGGGGACGCTGTAGTCGCCTGCAGCGTTGGAAATGGCGTTAACGACGGTGCCCTTGGCCTCGTCCTTGACGGTGACGGTGGCGCCTGCTACGGCTGCCCCAGTCGAATCGGACACAGTACCGAATATCGATCCGTAGACCGATTGCGCACTGGCCGGCGCGATGAGAATCAAACTCGCGCAGGCAAATAACGCCAGCACGAGTGCTGTACGTAAGTTCTTGTTCATGCGGTCTCCTGAAAAATGCCGTGGTTCTTTGTGTGAACTAATGGTGAATCCCTGATACCGGCTGGTGAGTACGCGCCGGTTGGCATGCAAGGCTCGCCTGCCGCGTTGACAGGTCTGCTAAAGAACCGGAGATGCTGCCCCCTCAATTTGGATACAGCGGAAGCAAAAAGAGCGAACCCCGGAGCAAACGAAACAATACCCAATAAGAGGACACACTGTCAACTGCGAAAAATGAGGAAGACGCGAGCTTTGTCCGTAAAAACGACATGTCAATACATGGAAACATTTACATTTTCACGACATCCGATCCACCAGCCTCGACATACCCCCGTTCTTCCCAATTAAGCCGCATATATAAAGCGATTTAGTAAAATATAGGCAGCGAACCCAATCCGCACATCAAAGCCCTCATGCGGCCGCTTTAATCTGTTGTTACGGTATTATCGGTAACTATCCGTGACGCAAATGCTCTATAAATGACATGACAAAACGTTCGCCCCCATTATCTGCCGTGCCGTAGCCTGCGCTCGCCTAATTTGGCTCACTGCTGCCCTGCCGGGTGGACGTCTATCTCAACCAAATGGTTGATTTATATGGCATGAGTGGCCATGCAGAGAACCGCAGGCAAGCCCGCTCATCGCCGCTATGCCGGTCTCTGAAAGCACAAAAGGCGCTTCCTGAGGTCGTCCTCGGCGGCGCAGAAGTGTCTGCTGAAACGATCACCTGTGGTTACTTTTGGGCATGACAATCGCACCACTGGGCGGTTCGTTTTTTGCGCTGTAGGGGGGCTCTGCGCCGTCCCCTCATCCGGGTCACGGGTATTTTTCCGCAGCACCATATAAACAGCAGGCAGGAGCAGACCTCTGCCCGTGCGATCCGTCTGACAGGCTCGGGGAACATAACGCGGTGCTCCGCAAAACGGCGAGGGCGATCAGGATTTTTGGGAAACGAAGGTCGCTGCCTTGAGAATCTTGCCGCCCTCCTGGACAACGTAAAGCCGGTTCACGTCCAGATCTTCGAGGGTGTCCACCATGCCCGAGGGCCAGCGGATCTCAATCAGGTCGACCTTTTTTGCTTCGCCCAGGCCAAAATGGATGCGCAGATCGCTGGCCGAGTAGTAGCCGTTGCAGGAACGCACCTCTTCAATCTGCACCAGCGGCGCGCCCGGCTTGCCGCCCACGGCGGGCGTATTGGTCTGCGCCACCACCTTGAGCCGTGCGCCGATGCCGGTGCGGTTGCTCTTCGTGCCCACGACGCGAATCTTGATCCAGCTGCGGTTCAGCGTGGAGTCGCAGCGCAGCAGTTGGGGAACGGCATTGACGCAATTGACGACGGCGTCCAGGTCGCCGTCGTTGTCGTAGTCGCCGACGGCAAAGCCGCGCGCCTTGGCTGCCGCGGTAATGCCGCTGCCGCCGATCAGGCTCACGTCCTCAAACTGGCCGTTGCGCAGGTTGCGGTAGAGGTACTTTGCGCTCGGCGTAGGCGGCGTCCACCTGGGTGCCGTCGACTTCGGGATAGACGTGGCCGTTGGCCACCAGGATGTCGAGCCAGCCGTCGTTGTCCATGTCGATGAAGCTGACGCCCCAGCCCAGCAGGCGAGTATTCATGCCCAGACCGGCCTGGTAGGTGCGGTCGTCGAAGGAGCCGTCGCCGAGGTTCATGATACAGCGAGTCGGTGTCGCCGGCAAAGTTGGTCTTCACGATGTCCAGCAGGCCGTCGCGGTTGTAGTCGCCGATGGACACGCCCATGCCCGGCCTGCGGCTTGCCGTCGGGCGAGTAGGCGACGCCGGCCTCGATGGCCTGATCCTTGAAGGTGCCGTCCTTCTGGTTCACGTAGTAGGTGGCGGAGGTGGAGTCGTTGGCGACGTAGATGTTGGGCCAGCCGTTGTTGTCGAGATCGGCCGCGGCGCAGCTCAGCGCATAGGTCCCGAGCGTGCCCCACATGCCGGCTTTCTCGCTCACATCGGTGAAGGTGCCGTCGCCGTTGTTGTGGTAGAGCAGGTTCTTGCCGCCCTCCAGGCCCGGCGGTCCGCAGGCCACCTGGATGCCCTTGTAGGTGCAGTTGGCGTCCTCGGGCAGGGGCGCGGTCTTGACGTCGAAGTCGATGTAGTTGCCGACGAAGAGGTCGAGATTGCCGTCCTTGTCGTAGTCGAGAAACGCGCAGCCGGAGTTCCAGCGCAGCCGGTCCTGCAGCAGGCCGGCCTCCTTGGTCACTTCGGTAAAGGTGCCGTTGCCGTTGTTGCGGAAGAGAGCGTTCTGGCCGTAATAGCTGACGAACAGGTCGTTCCAGCCGTCGTTGTTGTAGTCGCCCACGCAGCAGGCCTGGCCCCAGCCCGAGCGGGCCAGGCCGGACTTCAGCGTCACGTCGGTAAAGGTGCCGTCGCGGTTGTTCTTGAAGAGGTGGCAGACCGGCTCGTGGCCTTTGGGAAAGCCCTCGAGCCGCCAGCCGTTGACCAGAAAGATGTCGACCCAGTCGTCCTGGTCGTAGTCGAAGAAGGCCGCGCCGCAGCCGGTGGTTTCGAGCAGGTACTTGTTGCGGTGCTCGCCGCCGAAGATCGTCTCGACGTTGAGGCCGGCTTCTTTGGCCACGTCGACAAACTGCACGCCCAGCGGCGTGCCGGTGACCGGCGAAGGCAGCGCCTTTGGGCGCGGGGCGCGCCTGCGCCTCGTAGGCCTGGCGGGCGCTTCCGGCGGGTTTGGGCGGCGTTGCGGCCTGCTGACCGGCGAGGCCAAAGGCCGGCCGCGCCAGGCGTAAAACGTCTTCGAGCGGTAGAACGAGTGCGGTCCGCGATAGCGACTTCAAAAAACCTCTACGGGTAAAGGACAAGGCGAAGATCTCCCTTGGCGCGTCGCTGTCGTCGCGGCTGCGCCCTGAAGGCAGTGTACCCGGTAGGCTGGCGGGGACGCAGCCCGGAGGCGGACCAGAGCAGGTCTCCAATTCGTGTAGAGGGGAGAATTGGACCCAGGGAGCAGGGGACTTCAGTCCCCTGAATCGGCGAACCAAGCACGTGGGCTTCAGCCCCGGGCCTGAAGGCCCGTTCAACGCGTCGGTTTCGTGGGGCTGAAGCCCCACGCTCCCTCCGTCAATACCGCGCGCGTCACCTCTATGCCATTGAGAGAGAGGCTCTAAGCGATCAGGTTGTAGATCAGGCCGAAGGGGTCGCGGATGTAGCAGCGGGGAAACTCGGGCTCGTTCTTGACCACCTCGCAACCGCACTTCATCAGTTGGAGCCGGGCGGCTTCGACGCTATCGACCGTGACCTCAAGAACCGGTCCCAGCGGCGGGCCAGGCTCGATGAAAAGGTTGATGTTCGCCCCGTGGAGGCTGATCATCTCCGGCGTTTCGTCGCTGATCTCGAACCCCAGCCGGTCCACGTAAAAGGCCGCCGCCTTCTTCGGATTCGGCGCCTGAATCAGAATGTCTTTTCCGAAGCTGTTGGCCAAGGCATCGCCCTCCCTGGTTTGAAGCTGCCCAATGGGCGAACGTTCAAGCAATGGGGAATGGGGAGAATTCTGTCTCATGGCATTCTTGCAGGGCCCGCCGTGGGAGACTGCGCTGCCCCGCTGCTTGAAGCAACGGGGCACGCTCTTAACCGCGCTTTTTACCGCCGGGGGAGCTGGGCCGCTTACCACCTGGCTTGCCCTTGTGAGCGCCCTTGCTGGGACCTCCGGGCTTGGAGTAGCCGCCTGTGCCGGGTTTCTTGGGGCCGCCGTAGCGGGTTTTGGGCTTCCAGCCAGTGTCGCTGCCGCGCGCGCCGCCTGCGCTCTCGCCGCGCGAGCCGGTTCCCCGCGAGGTGCCACCAGAGAACTTCTTGGTATGAGGAACGCTGGCGCCCTCGATGCGCGGCGTGTAAGGGCGGGACGAACGGGGAGCGGCCGATGGGCGGTAACCCGAACCGGTGCGCGCATCGATCGACCCTGGGCCTGGACGTGAACCGGAACCGGGGCTATAGGAACGGCCGGCCGGCTTGCCGGGCTTGCTGCTGGGACGCGGACCACCCGCGCGGGGCATACCGCTGCTGGTGGTGTAGGCGCGGGGCAGGCCACCCTCGCTGCTGAAGGGGCGGCTGGGACGGGAAGGCGCCGGACGGCCCGAACTGGGACGGGGACGGTCCGACCGCGGCCGATCCGAGCTGGGACGGGGACGGTCGAAGTCGGGACGGCCTTGGCTGGGGCGGCCCGAAGAGGGACGGCCGGAGCTGGGGCGATCCGAATACGACCGGGGAGCGCTGGGACGGCCCGTGCTGGGACGATCCGAATAGGGACGCGCCCCGCCGGGGCGCGGCCCGCTGGAACGACCCGAGGGAG
>CAWITY010000021.1:0-3438 GCA_963839155.1 uncultured Acidobacteriaceae bacterium | reverse complement strand
AGGATGAGCAGCGGAAAGCGCTCAAAGAGTCCCAGGCGCGGGTGGCGACGCTGCGGTCGCGAAGCATAGCTATCGGGGTGCTGCTGAGTTGCCTGCTTCTGGCGATCGCCATGGCTGCTGCCCTGGTGGTGCGGAGCGTCAACCGGACCCTTCTTGCCTCGGTAACAAAGATCGCCGAAAGTGCTGAACTGGTGGCGGGCGCCGCCGGGCAGATCACTTCCGCCAGCCAGGCGCTGGCCGAGGGATCGAGCGACCAGGCGGCATCGATTGAAATGACGGCGTCGGTCAGTATCGGCATCCACTCCATGGCCCGCAAGAACACCGAGAACTCGCGCGCCGCTGCCGACTTGATGGGCAGATCGCCAGCGGAACTTCGCCAAGACCAATCAATCGCTGGATCAGTTGGTGGTCGCCATGGGTGAGATCAAGACGCAGAGCGAGAAAATCTCCAGAATTATTAAAGTCATCGACGAAATCGCCTTCCAGACCAACATCCTGGCGTTGAACGCATCAGTGGAGGCCGCACGCGCAGGAGAGGCGGGAATGGGTTTTGCCGTGGTGGCCGACGAAGTCCGCAATCTGGCGCAGCGGTGCGCGCAGGCAGCCAAAGATACCACGGTCCTGATCGAGGAGTCCATTGCCAAGTCCAATGAGGGCAAGGCCAAGGTGGATCAGGTGGCTGGTGCGATCCACGACATTACCGAACAATCCATCAAGGCGCGGACTCTGGTGGATGAGGTGAGCCGGGGTAGCAAGGAGCAGGCGTATGGCAATGAGCAGGTCAGCCAGGCCGTTTCCAAAATGGAGGAAGTGACGGGGAGTGTGGCGGCCAGCGCCGAGAACGGAGCCGAGGCGGCCCGGAAGCTCAGCGCCGAATCCAGCGAACTGAGGGATATTGTGGAACGGCTGGCATGCATGGTGGCGGGCCACACGTTCAGCCCCGTTGGCGCGGCGCAATCCGGCGCGCAGGCTGGACGTCCTCGTTAGACCCTTCCGGCGGCAAAGCGGCTGGCCGGTCACGATAGCACTGGGGCGTCGAGCCGGCGCTGTGGCTCACACCCGGTAGGTATCCGCCCGCCACTCCTGAATCGACTTCTTGATGTCATCGGGCTCCGTGCCCTCTTCGGCAGCCTTCCTGGCCAAGGCCAGAAACTCGCCATCGGAGGCAAACCGCAGGGCGATCACTTGGAAGATGGTGAGCCGGGGATCAAGCAGTTTGCCCGCCAGGACGAAGTGCCGCAGATTCTCCTCGGCCCGAATCGCCCGGTCCTGCGCCTTCATGGCAAACATTCTGCTGAGAAATGCCATCAGGATTGTGGCAAACGTCAACACCATGATCAGAGATGCACTGTAGATCCTCTGGTGGTCGCCCCATGATTTCACCACGTTGACAATGCTCCCGATGAGCGTCAGGGTGGCGATGCTCAGAAAGACGTAATGGAAGGCCGGCACGGTCTGCCGATGATTGGCGTAGTTCTGTGTTTCCATGTTGTGGACTGCTCCTTTCGATTTGGTCGGATATTCCAACACGCCTGTTGGAAATCCCACCGCAGCCTCCAAGCTGCTGATTCGGACGAGATTATGGCGTTTCTCGACGCCGGCCCGTCGTATTACTCTACAATGCCCCGGCGTCCCGAATTCCTCCACCCCGCCATCTGCTTGAAATAACGGCACATAGAGACGCAAGAAACATCGGACTTTGGCACCCCCCGTGCATTAACAGAGGGTGCTGAAAGGAAGGTAACACAATGCCGGTACTTCTGGTTCTCGGAACGTTTCTCTTCTTCATCGTTTTGGACTACTACTTGAATCGCAATCGCGCCATGGCCACCGTCGCAGTGGAAGCGCGCAGGCCCGCCGCGGCCCAAGTGGGCGCAGATCACTTAGACGGTTTCCTGGTTCCCCAAAACGTCTCCTATCACTTTGGTCATACCTGGCTCGCCACCGAGCGCAAGGGCGTCGTCCGCATTGGCGCCGACGAGTTCGCGGCTGCGCTGATTGGCAAGATCGAGAAGGTTGAACTCCCCAAGCCCGGCCAGTGGATTCGCCAGGGGCAGAAGGCCGTCTCATTCTATCGCGATGGCCAGAAGACCGAAATGGTCTCCCCGACCGAAGGCGAGGTTCTGCAAATCAATGCAGAGGTTCTCAACAACCCCGCACTGCTCCGCCAGGACCCCTATGGCGAAGGCTGGCTGCTCTCGGTGCACGTGCCGGATGAGGAGAGCACGGGACGGAACATGGTTCCTAAAGGGATGATTCGAGAGTGGATGCGCGATGCCGCGGAGCGTCTCTACGGCTTGCAGCCGTCCCTCGCCGGCGCCGTCGCCGCCGATGGCGGCCGTCCCGCGGACGATCTCCTGGCCGCCATTCCGAATGCCGATTGGAAGCAGGTGACCGCTGAGTTTTTCCTCACGGTCTGACGGCTGTCAGTTTTTACTACACATTTCCTAAAATTTCTGTTAAAAAGGATTATAAGGTCCGTACATGCCAAAGGCCATCCTTTACGACAGTACGCTCTGCATCGGATGTAGGGCCTGCGAAGGAGCCTGTGCGGAGCGTTGGGGCTTTCCCTACAACGACAAGGTAGCCGCAGAGGAGCGGATCTCCGCTCACAAACTGACTGCGGTGGAAACCCACGGCGAGAGGTTCTGCCGTCGCTTGTGCATGAATTGTCTCCAGCCGGCCTGCGTCTCCGTATGCCCTGTTGGGGCCCTTACCAAGACCCAACTCGGGCCGGTCATTTACGACGCCGGCAAGTGCATGGGGTGCCGCTACTGCATGCAGGCCTGTCCGTTCCAGGTGCCGTCCTACGAGTGGAACCAGCGCCTGCCCAAGATGCGCAAGTGCGACATGTGCTATGACCGGATCCAACCTGCGTCCACGTACCCGCTGCATTTCGTTCAACTTCAAAACCGGAGTTATTGATCTCCGTCGCAGTTCTCCATGCGAGGTTCACGCTCTTCCCGCTGACAGTTGCGTTAAACGCCGTCAACTCGACCGGAAGAATCGTAGTGGTTGTCGCAGGAGAAAATCCCAATCCGCGGAAAGCGAAATTTGTTCCTGCCGTTGTAAGGATAGTGAATTCTCCAAGAGTATCGGCTGGACCTGAAAGTGAAATTTTCCAGAGTTTCGTATTGCTGAGGCTCGCTTCAGTACCGTAAAGAATCGGCAAATGATTTGGCTCCCACCAATCGACAAGCAATCCTCTGCAACCGAGAGTATCGTGTAAACCGGAAGTGGTGTCGTGAAAGGTGGCATGTTTGACCCAAGTTGTTCCATTAAAAATCCATTCTTGGATGCCGCCGCAGTTATATTGCGTTCTGTCATCGGCCACGTACGCAGTATCTCCACTTGGGCTGATTGAAAATTCGTATGCGCTAGAATTACCGGTACTTCCTGTAGTCGGAAATCCGGGGAAAGATGTTATTGCGTTTCCAG
>CAWITY010000020.1:0-307327 GCA_963839155.1 uncultured Acidobacteriaceae bacterium | reverse complement strand
GCCGCTCCTCTACACCATCGCCCGTTCCTTCACGGTCAGATACTGATTCAGCACCGACGAGGTCAGGGCCTCGGGGTTGAGGTCGAGGGTCAGCGCGCCCTGCTCGTGCAGGCGGGCCAGCAGCAGTTCGCGGCGGCCGGCCATCTCCTGCGCGGCGGCGGCGCGGAACATCTGCTCGATGTTTCCGGGGCGGGTCTGGGCGATGGTTTCCACCTCCGGCTGGGCCATGGCGACAAACAGCAGCACGTGGCGGCGCAGCAGTTGCATGGCGCCGTCGATCACCTCGGGGCGCATGGCGGTCTCGGCCAAGTCCGTCACCCACAGAATCAGCGACCGGCGCGGTTGCAGGCGGTTCAGCATGGCCGTGGCTCGCAGGTGGTCGGCCTCGCTGGATTCGGCGCGCACCAGGGCCAGCGACTCGATCAACTGGCGCAGATGGGCCGCGCCGCGTCCGGGCAGCAGCCGCTGCTGAATCCCCTGCCCATAGGCCAGCAAGCCCACGCGGTCGCCGGAAAAAGCGCCAGTTGGGCCAGCGCAACGGCCGTCGTGCAGGCGTAGTCCAGCTTGGAGTGGACGCGCCCGCCTGAGAGCAAACCGGCTGCGGAGGAGCTCGACGCGGAGAGAGGCGGGGGTTTCAACCCCCGCGTAGAGCCCACAGAATCATCGTGGGCTTGAGCCACGGAGGTACGCATCTCGGGCAACTCGGCGCACTGAGCCATCGCCACCCGCGAGCGCATCAGCCGCCCGCAGTCGAGCACAATCCAGACCGGCTGGCTGCGCTCGGTCTGGTACTGGCGGGTGATGAGGCTGCCGCGCCGCGCCGTGGCCGTCCAGCAGATGTCGCGCAGGTCGTCGCCCTCGCGGTACTCGCGCAGGCTTTCGAAGTCGCGGCCCAGGCCCCGCTGCTGCGCACGGCGCAGTTGCAGGTCGATCTGGCGGCTGCGGGCGAGGAAGATCTGCTGCTCCTCGCCGGTCGCGCAGCGCCGGGTAGACGCGCACCGTCTGGGTGAGCGGCGCCCTGGCCCAGCGCTCGGCCAGGCCCAGCAGCGAGCGATAGCGCACGTAGAGCCAGCCCGTCTCCCAGTCGCCGCGCTCCTTGGGCTCGACGCGATAGCGCAGCCGAGCCGGCACGCGCGGAAATGCCGTCAGCCGGTGCGTCGCCGGTTCGGCCGACCAGCGCTGGCGGCAGATCGTCCACCAGCCGGCACTCGAGAATCGTCCGGCCGTGGTTCTCGATGGTCAGCTCGATCTCGGTCTCGCTGTCGAGCGCCGGCGCGTTGGACCAGGAGCGGCTGGCAGTCAGCTCTGCCGGCGCGGGCAGGCGCAACCCGTCGAGCAGCGCAGCCAGCAGCACCAGCGCCGTCCCAGGCCAGCATGGCGTAGGCCAGCCGCCCGTCCCAGAAGCCGGGAACCAGCCAGACAAAGCCGAGCAGCAGCAGGCCGATGGCACGCGGCGTGAGGCCGAAAGCCCCAGCGGCGGCGCCGCTCGCAAGCGGCGCTGACCGGACCGGGATGGAGCGAGGGAGAGATCATTGCCTCGGCACCGGCACGGCGGCAACCACGTCGGCCAGCACGCGGTCGGCGTCGAAGCCCTCCAGCTCGGCCTCGGGCTTGAGCATCACGCGATGGCGCAGCACCGGCTGCACGGCGCGCTTCACGTCGTCGGGAACCAGGTAGTCGCGGCCGTCGAAGGCGGCCGCGGCCTGGGCCACGCGCATCAGGCTCAGCGCGGCGCGGGGGCTGGCGCCCAGCAGCAGCGTGGGCCACTCGCGGGTGCGCCGGGCCAGCGCCAGAATGTAGCCGTACAGCTCCGGCTCAATGCGGATGGCGCGCACCTCGGCGCGCGCCGCGGCCAGCAAGCCCTCGGGAATGGGCGCAATCGCAGCGTCTTCCAGCAGGCCCGCGCCCGAGCCGGCATGGTGCCGCTCCAGAATCTGCAGCTCCTCCGCTTCCGAGGGATAGGCCACGCGAATCTTCAGCAGAAAGCGGTCCAGTTGCGCCTCGGGCAGCGGGTAGGTGCCCTCAAAATCCACCGGATTCTGCGTGGCGAAGACCGTGAACCAGGCGGGCAGCGGGCGGCGCACGCCGTCGCTGGTCACCTGGCGCTCTTCCATGCATTCCAGCAGCGCGGCCTGGGTGCGCGGAGGCATGCGGTTGATCTCGTCCACCAGCAGCAAATCCGTGAAGACCGGCCCGGCGTGGAAGGTGAAGATCTCCGTGCCGGGACGCAGAATCGTGGTGCCCAGAATGTCGGCCGGCATCAGGTCGGGCGTGGCCTGCACGCGCTGGAAGCCGAGGCCGAGCAGCCGGCCCAGCGCCTTCACGATCAGCGTCTTGGCAATGCCCGGCACGCCCTCCAGCAGCGCATGGCCCTGGCAGAGAACGGCGATCAGCACCTCTTCAATCGCCTCTCCCTGGCCGGAGATCACCCGGCCCAGCTCCGCGCGCGCGTGGGCGATCAGCTGGCTGGTGGCTTGCAGCGATTGCGGCTCCGTGATTTGGTCGAATCTTGGTCGTTTTCCTGGCTCATGAAGCCCTTTCCTGCTGTTTGGATTGAATCTTCTCTTGGACTCTTTGCGATGGTTCTGCCGGACCTGACTCGCGGCAAGGAACTGCCTTTGGTGCGCATGCAGTGTTTGAATCAGCTTGAGCGCCTGGCGCGGATTGACGGTCTCACCCCACGCGGCCTCTTCGCAGGCGGCCAGATCGGCTTCCAGGCTGGCGTCGGCCTGCGGAAAGCGCCGGCGAATCACCGCCGCCAGCTCCGCTGCGCCCATCTTGCTGGCCCGCTGCCCGCAGAGCCGCAAAGCTGTGCCGGCGGAATCGCTCCCAGGCAATGGCCACGGCCGTCGGATGCAGCTCCGGCGTTGCGGTAGAGCGAGCCCAGCGCCTCCAGAAACTCGATGGGCGTGGCGCGCGCAGGCGGCGGGCAAATCGCGCACCGGCCCGCTGCGCCGGCTGAAGCTGAAGACGACCAGCAGCCCCAGCACCGGCAGGCCAATCCACAGCAGCGTGCAGCGACGGCCCGGCGGCATAGCTCCACGCCGAGCGAATCTCCCCATGCAGCGACTCGTCCCAGTAGAAGCGATGGCCCTCGCGCGGCCCCAGCGAGTTGAGCAGCAGGTCCAGATTGCCGGCGCGGGCTGATCGAGCCGTTTTCCAGCGGCGTCGAGCCGGCCCACCAGACCACATGGCCCTTTGCCCCAGTCGTACTCGACCACCGCGGGCTGCCTCGCCGCAACTGTACTCCACGCGATGCGCCGGGTTGCCCACGGCCCAGGTCGCCTCGGGCACCATCCACACCTCGCCCGAGTCTGGCGAGCGGGTCCAGCCCCTCGGGCTCCAGCTTGCAGGCGGCAAAGTTGAAGCTCCTCAGGCGCGTCGACTGGCCTCGCCGGGCAGGATGAATCCGCCCAAGTACCCGGTCGAGAGCACGCGCCCTCCGCGCTCCAAATCTTGCGCACCGCCTTGATGTCCTCCGGCTTCGCGGGTGAGCGGCTGCGGCAAAGATCACCACCGTCTCCGGGCCGGCCGTCGCGGCCAGCTCGCTCGAGCGGCCGCTCCCAGCGTTCAATGGGATAATTCGGAGCGCAGCAGAGTCTCATAGGCCGCCCGCGCGCCGTGCTGGCCCGACAAGTAGGTCGAGGGCAGGGGATTGTCGTTGTTGTTGCCGCTGGGCAGCAGAAAGCCGGTCAGCACCGCCAGCGCCAGACGCAATGCCCACGCACCACAGCAGCAGCCGGCGATCCTTGGCGTCGAGCGAGGAGAGAAATTTCATTGCGCCTCGCCTCCCCGCGGCCCGCCGCCCGCGATCAGCCCCGCCGCCAATTCCTCGGCCTTGCGATAATTCGCTTTCGCCCGCCGCGCGCCCGCCGTACCAGGTGCGCTCAAAGCTGCGGGTCAGCGTGGCCAGCCCCGCCCGGCGCGGGTCTTCTGGCGGCCACCAGCGCCAGGTACTCGCGCGGCGTGCGCGCCCGGTCCGCCGGCCACAGGCGCTTCGATTCCAGGCGCGAGATCGCCGCCCAGTAGACGAATGCATCGCCTCGCGCCACTGCGCCGCGCGCTGCGGCGTTGCGGGCCTCGTCGAGCCACAGTTGCCAGTCGCGGGCCGAAGCAGCTCCGGCGCCGGCCGCTCGTCTTCTGGAGTCAGCCGCATGCGCCAGCGACGCTCCAGTTGCAGCAGCCCCCACGCCAGCCCCACGCAGACGGCCAGAATGAATCCCCACACGATCGCCCGGCCAATCCACGCCGAGCGGGAGCGAAGTTTGGCGACACTGTCAAAGAACCGGTTGAGCCAGTCGCCCATCTTCTCCAGAGCCGAGTCGCGCGCCGTGCGCTCTTCCAGGTTGCGAAAGTCCCGGCCGGCCAGCACCTGCTTCATCGCCTCCCGCTCTGGTCCGTGGTTAGCGCCAGCCGCTGCCGCGCCCAAGGCCTGGGCCAGATCGTGCGCCAGGCGGGTTTCAGCGTCTTTCAAAAGCTCTGAGGTTGTTGGCGGGGCCGGCTCGGTGCTCTCCTCTTTCGGTTTGGTGGCGGCGGATTTGGCGGGTTCGGCGTCCTTGTCCTGGGCTTTCAGGAAGAGCGCCCGCAGCCACTGGTAGCGCACCAGCCGCCGCTCCGCGTTGGCGTTATCGGCCAGCGAAATCCGGTCGTCCGGCCCCAACAGCGCCGGGTCGCAAGCTTTGGCGTCGCGCGCCTTGGCGCAGGCCTCTGTGAGCGTGGTCAGATCGAGCAGGTGCTTGCGGTACTCGGCCAGCGAGGCGTCCCGCACCTGGGCGGAAGCCTGCGTTGCGGGAGCGGCTGGAATCGGGCTCTCCGCGCGTGCTTGCCCTGCGGCAAGGACAAACACCAGCGCAGCGCCGCCGCACATCGACCGTGCCCTCATGCCCAACATCCTCCGGCCTGGAGGGTGCGGAAGATGGCTGGCGGAGATGCATTCGTGTTCAATCTTGCCGCCTCCATCGTCCACTCGATGCCATGGCTCGAAAGCCCCATCCGCCGATCATAGTAGAAGAGGGCCGCGGCGCTGCCGTCATGCAACCTCCCCTGCTTGCTGGGGCGGGGCGGGGATTTCGTCCTTTCGCCGCCGCTGGTCGTGGTAGAACACGGCGAACGCCGCCGAATACGCCGACCAGGCGACAGCATAGAGCAGCAACATCCCGCCAAGCACCACAAACCCGGCGATACCGGCCAGAAGAAATCCCCACGGAACCATGTGCAGATGAAGCGCCACCGCAACCAGCGCGATGAGCACCCCTAGCAGAAGCAGAACGCACATCAGCACCAGGAAGGCGGCGTAGGTGGCGGCGTAAATCACCAGCAGGACCAGAAAGATGCGCCCTTTTGCCCCCTGGGTGAGTTGGTTGCTGCGCTTGATGGCGCTCCAAATGGGCAGATCCTCCACGACGCTGGCCGGAAACGCCAGTGCGAGGCGCAGCCCCACCAGGATGCCCCAGACCGTAGCCAGCACCATCCCCAGCGGAAGAACGGCAAAGGGAACGAAGCTGAGAACCTCCTTTTTGCCGGAGACCAGCGGAATCATGGCCCCAAACATCCCAAGCTCAAGCAGCAACATGGGCCCGAAAGCGATCACGGCAATCAGAGCCATCAATCCCAGATAGCGTGCCGCCCGTCGCAAAGCGACCCCATAGGACTCGCAGAACCCCGCATGAACGCCCAGATCGGCCTGCGTGGCTGCCCAGCTTGCCGCCGCCGAATAGAGCGCGAAGATCGCGGCAAACGGCAGAGTGGCAAGGAATCCAATCCCGAAGACGAGAGGAAAGAAAGTACTGGAGTCAGGCGGCGTGTGGAGCGGAGGAAAATGTGTGACCATGATCGCCACCATCACGGCATAAAGGAGCAACGCCGCCCCCGCGGGCACGGCAGCAATTCCGACAAGGGGCCGGAAGTGCTTGCGCATGAGGTCGAAGATCCGGTCAAGAACCTGCCCGAAGGTCAGGCCACCGGGCCAGGGTCCGGCGTTTGCTGGGCCAGCCGGCAAAGATGCGTCCATTTCGTGCATAGCGATCCTCCCGGATCTGGGTGCGGTGGCTCGGTTGAAACCGGATTCTTCCCGGTTTCGGGGGCCCCGGAAGGTATATCCACGGGTTCGCCCCACGGAGCCGGACCTTCATCGTAATCGGGCTTCGGGCGCTTGGCCGCCAGCGCTCCATTCAACAAATCGGGCAGGCTGACATTCTCTATCTGCTCAACGAGCTTGAGGTAGAGCAGAGTGAAAACGACGTAGAAGATGGGTGTCCAGGCGAGGCCCAGGAAAAATCCGGGCAGTTGCCCGATCGCATGAGCCAGCGCATGGGAGCTTGTCAGTGGGGCGGAGATTGAAATCAGTCGCTTGATGCCCGAGTCGCACAGCCAGCTCAAGAGCGCATAGGGCAGAGTCAGAACCATCAAAGCCAAGCCAATCATCCACCTGCTGCCGCGGAGCAGGCGCACCGCATCGCGAAGAATCTCTCGCAGAACGATACGCCGATGCGTTGTGTTCATTCCGGTCCTCCGGGCTCAGGTGCCTGGCCGGGCGGCAGGACGGGGTCGGCAGACGGCGGGGCTTCTGGCTGCACATCGAGGGTTGGCCAGGGCTGGGCGGCCCTGGGCGCAGGCTCGGGTTGGGGCGCGGGAACCGTCATGCCGGCTGCCTGCATCATCCATTCAATGTCGAACCCTTCCTTCCGCACCCGCTGGTCGTAGTAGAAGAGCGTGATGCCGGCGGCGTAGATGGGGCCAAGGAAGGTGTTGGTAAAGAAGGCGATGATCTGCGAAAGCGCACTCATACCTGGGCCAATCTCCCCATGGTGCTTGAAGACAGCCACAAAAATGAAGAACTGCGTCATCAGCACCACGCCCACCTTGATCACTCCGATCAGCAGGCCCAGAACGAAGATGCGTCCTTTCGCTCCGTGGCTCAACTGCACTGAGCGGCGCAGGGCCTGGCGGGCTTTCAGGCTCTCTACCACGCAGGCCGGCAAAGCCAGGGAATAACGCAGCCCCATGAAAATGGTGTAGAAGCCAACCGGTATGAGCAGCAGAAAGAAGGCCAGCGAGGCGGCCAGGATGACCACCGTCGATTGAGGATCGGGTGGGGCGGTTGCGCCGGCGTGGGCTCCCAGCACATGGCCGTAGAATGCCATGGCCCCGAAGTAGCCTCCATAGAGCAGGGCAAGCGGCGTCCACACAACGAATGCGGTAATGGTCATCAGCCACACATAACGGCCCAGGCGCGGCAAAATGCTGCGATAGGCGCTGCGAATGCTGGCCGGTTCGCCCAGGTGGACCCAGGCAACGGCCCGGCTGATGGCGGCCACCGCCGCGCCAAAAAGCAGAAAGAGAAGCAATAGCACGATGCCCGTGGCGACCAGGGTGCCCCATGCCAGCCCAGCGCCCATGTGCAGCGCTTTCAGCAGCAGGCCCAGGCCGATCAGCAGCAGGTTGAATACCAGCGCCACACCGCAATACACGGCAAAGATGCCGGCAAAGAGCAGAAAATTCTCCCGGTAAAGCTGGGCCGTGCGGTCCAGGATCTCGCCGAGGCCGAGAGGGCGAAGATTGGTTTCCATGCAGGATTCCTCAGGATGACGACTGCGAAGCTTGCCGGGATACTAGCACAGGAGGGAAGGGGCAGGCTTTGCGAGGCAGGGCTCGCTCCCGGCAATCGCATGAACGTTTCGAGCACAGGAAAATGGGCTTTGAAAGGGCACGACTTTAGTCGTGCCGAAAATGTGTCAGAAGAATGCAGGGCTTTAGCCCCAGAGGGACGGTTCTAAAACGTCGAAATTACATCCCTCGGCGGCTAAAGCCGTCGCATTTTCAGCTTCGCGGTCGGCACGGCTGAAGCCGTGCCCTTTCAAATCTCTTGTTCCTCTTGGTTCAACTGCTTCATGCAATTGCCCTGAGGGCTCGCTCCCGGCGACTGGAATCGTTGGGTACCAGCGGTACTATAGAAAGAAGTCACCCCCTGTCACGCCTTGCGGTAAACTGGTATCCCGCACGATGGACACGTCTCACATCTCTGTGAACGATCTGGCCAAGGCCTGCGCCTGCTCCGCCGATGCGGCGGAATGGGAAGAGTTTCTGCGCCGCGCAATGCCCCTGGTTTCCCTGGTCGCGTCGCGTGTGTGCCGGCTGTGGACCGGTGGCGTAGCCCCCGCCATCGTGGGCGATATCGCGCAAGAGGTCTTCCTCAAGCTGTGCGAACAGGAGCGGCGGATTCTGCGCGACTTCGAACCCCGCGGCGAGGATTCCTTCTTCGGCTTGCTGCGCATTGTCTCCGCCTCGGTAGCCAACGACTACTTTCGCCGTTTTTACTCCGTAAAAAGGGGTGGCAAAGTAGTAACCATTCAGCTTGAAGAAGGAGCGGAAACCAGTACGGCAGCCAGCACTGGGGAAGCCGGTCGAATGCAGCAGTCCGTTCTTCTTCTTCAGTTGGACCAGATGCTGCGCGAGGCGCCCGAGTTCATCGGGGAACGCGACCGCTCCATCTTCTGGCTCTATTACCTGCAAGGATTCACGGCGGAAGAGATTGCCGCCGGCACCGGTTCCCTGCTGTCGGCCAAGGGCGTGGAAAGTGCTTTGCGGCGGGTGTCAAGCTGGCTGCGCGGAAAGATGAAAGAGCGCACCCCGGAGAGCCTGATCCGAAATCCGCGAGAAGAAACGGCAACTTGAAAGGAATGTTACGAGGAAATCCGGTAACCAGAGTATAGAAATGACGGAACGAAGGGCGATTTGAAGATCGAAAAGCAACCAAACCGGCCCAATGAAGGGGCTGCCGAACTCCATCCAAATGCGCTGTCACAGGCATTGGAGGAGTTGCTTCGGGGCCAGGCTCCCGTTCTGCCGGAGGCGGGGGGCCCAGTCGCTCCCACCACCGCTTGTCCCATGCAGGGCGAGTTTCTCCGCATGGCAATCGGAGAAACGCGACCCGCGGAGATTGACGCTTTGATGGCCCATGCAGCGGTTTGCGGCAACTGCGCAGCCCGTTTGCGGCAGAGCATGAGGCTGCTGGGCGAAGATCCCTCCAGCGAAGAAACTGCGGAAATTGGCAATTTTGTCTTGGCCTCCGGCGATTGGCAGCGCCAACTTGCGGTTGAGCTTGCACGGACTCCGCACCGCAGCGTGCGCGGCAAGACGTTCGGTTGGCCCCTCTGGGCAGGCGCCGCGCTGGCTGCCTCCTTGATGCTGGCTGCCGGCGTCGCGCTGTGGTGGCAGAGTGCGAATACTCCGGAGCGCTTGCTGGCCGAGGCCTATACCCACTCCCGCGCCTTCTCGCTGCGAATGCCCGGCGCCGGTTTTGCCGAAGTAACCCCCGAGACCCACCTCCGCGGTGGCGCGACCGGCCACGAGTCCTCCCGCCTGCTCGATGCCCGCTCCAGCATCGAGCAACATCTGGAGAAGGCGCCCGATGACCCGTACTGGCTGCAACTGGAAGCCCGCGCCGACGTTCTTGAAGAAAAATTCGATCCGGCCATCGACATTCTCGACCGCCTGCTGGCCGCAGGGCCGGTCACCGCCAGTCTGCTATCCGACGACGCAACCGCCTATTTTCAACGCGGAGCGGCCACAAATAGCGAAAACGACCGCGCGACGGCACTGGACTACCTGCGGCGCGCAGACGAGCTCACGCCCAGCGACCCCGTGGTCCTCTTCAATGAGGCCGTCGCCATGGAAGATCGTGGCCAGGTCATGAATGCCGTTGAAACCTGGAACCGTTACCTGCGCTTCGAGCGCGATCCGCGGTGGTTGGCCGAAGGCCGTAGCCGACTCCAGGCCCTGGAGCAGAAGCTGAACCGGCTGAGAACCCATCAAAGCCGCATGGAGCAATACCTTGCCACTCCCCAGGCCATGCGCGCTCTTGCCGCAAATGAGACGGCACTAGCCGCTGTGGACGAAGAGCTATCCAGCTCCCTTCTGCCTACTTTGCTGGATTCCGCATATCCCATGCCCGTGGACCGGTCCCGTGGATCGCCTTGCGACGAAAAATGCCAGGCCGCCCGCATCTTGCTGCAAGCCCTCGCCGCCTCCCTCAAACACAACCACCAAGACCCCTGGCTCACCCAGTTCCTTCCTCCCGTAACGATCCCCCCGAATCCCAAATTCACTGAGGCCGCCCAAGCCCTGGGCAAGGCCATCGATGCCGACGTCGCCGGGGCGTATCTTCCTGCCCAGAAATGGGCCATGCAGGCGGGGCGTCTTTTTCACGGCCAGGCCAATGCCGCCGGGGAAGACCGCGCTCGGGTGGAGTTGGCCTACGCCCTGCAGCGGTTTTCCAATATTCCCGCCTGCCACCGGGTGGCTCACTCGCTCCTCGGCCGCGACCCCCAGTTTGCCTGGATTCAGATCCACGCCCTCACCGAAGACGCCGAATGCGATCCTTCTCCTGGGACCGAATCGGAAGAGAACCCGGCGTTCCTGCGCGTCGTCCGCCTGGCCCAACAGCAACACTACATCCTGCTTGAACTGAGGGCTAGAAACCTGTGGGGGGCGGCGGCCATCGACGCCGGAGATGCCGAGAACTCCTGGCGCATCTACCTGCCGACCATCCGCAAGTTCTACGCCGGCGACTACCCCTTGATGCGGCTCTATACCACCCTGTCTGGATTGGCTGAAGCCGAGGGGAATACTCCGCGCCTTCAGCACACGCTTCTGCTCCAGCGGGAGGTGGTGAGTGTTGTGGAACTCTCCAGAGCCCGGCAACTGGTTCCCACGGAACGCTTCAAGCTGGCATCCGTCGCCATCCGCGCCGGCTCCCTCGCCGAAGCGCAGCAGCAAATGCGCCTGGCCCAGAATGAGTTGGCGGTCAATGGCGGCGAGGAGTCCGTGAAGACTCTGCTGGCTGAAGACGAGATGGCCATGACGGATATCTACCTCGACCGCAGCGATCCAGCGAGCGCGGCCAAATTCCTGGATGCCGCCCAGAGCCACTTGGCGGGAGAGAGCAATTCCATGCACCACCGGAAGTATGCGCTGGATCGTGGGCGGTTGGAATTGGCACTGGGCCACTCGCAGAATGCTGACAAGCTGCTGACCGAGGCACTCATCGCGGAGGAGCAACTCTCCCTGGCCGGCGGAGCGATGAACATCGCGTTCGCCCAGCAGGATCGGGACCTTTACGCTGCCCTGGCTGGGGTGTGGCTGGCGCAGGGACGCTCCGGCGAAGATCTTCTGGCCCTGTGGGAGAGGTATCGGCTGAGGGCTTTGGGCGTCCCCATCTCCGCCTGCCCCGGCAAGGGGCTCACTTGCCTTCAACCAAAGCTGCATAGCGCGCTACAGCGCCTGGGCCATGACCAAGTCCTCGGGCAGGTGGTTCTCTTCGACCGCGTACTGCTCTATCGCGCCGATAGCCAGGGCGTCGTCTGGACCACTGTTCGGGCAAACAAGGCGGATGTGCTGGCTGCCACGGCGCCCTTGGAGCGGGCAGTCAGTTCCTCCTCCACTTCGCGGGACACCATCGATCAAGTGGCGCGCCGGGTGGGCGGCCTGCTGCTTGCCGGCCTGGAGAATTCACCGGAGCCGGGCGGCCAGTTGCTGTTGGAGCCCGACCCTCTGCTGGGCAACCTGCCCTGGCCGGCCGTCGAAACCGCCTCCGGCCCCATTGGGCTGCATTACGATCTGGCTGAAGTCCCTTCCCTGCTCCTGGTCTCTTCCTCCCACGCTTCCAGGCCGGGCGCCTCTTCAGCCTCCACAGCCTCTGCCCTTGTCGTTGGCGCCTCCTCGGCCAGCGGGGAGAGCGCGGCCCTGCCCGAAGTTCTTGAGGAGGCCCGGACCGTCGCTCGTTTTAACCGGAACCCCAGCCTGTTGATGGGCAATCAGGCCACTGAGGCCCAGGTCACGGCTCAACTGGCCAGCGCTTCGGCCATCCATTTTGCCGGTCACGCCATTGAGGAAGGCGGCTCGACCAAACTGCTGCTCGCTGCATCCACCTCCGCGGCCCTCCACACGCCTGCCACCGGAACCAGCCCCGGCAAGTCGTACCTCGACAGCAACCTTCTGCGCAAGCATCCTCCCTTGCTGGCCCGCCTGGCGGTCTTCTCCGCCTGCTCTTCCGGAAAGAAGCAGGAAGATTGGAATCACGGCATGGGTGACATTGTGGACACCCTGGCCGCGCTCGGCGTACCAGAGGTCGTCGCCACCCGCTGGCAAATCGACTCTGCCTCCGCCGTGCCGCTGATGGGCGCCTTTTATGGCAGCCTGGCCCAGGGTTCGAGCGTTTCCCATGCCCTGACCATGGCTCGTCAGACCCTCCTTCGTGATCCCCGCTATCGCCATCCGTATTATTGGGCCGCCTACTACGCCTCCGGTTCAGGAAAATCCGACCTGAGCCAAGTCTTCCGGACCGCCCGGTAACCCCGCCAAAAAACAGCAGGGGCGCCGCCATGGCGCCCCTATCGATTTGCTCAACTGCTCATCCAAACATGGCGGAGTTGTTGCGCCTGACGCATCACTGCATGGACGAGGTCAGGTCCTTGAACTCCAGACGCATCTGGTCCATCTGCTCTTTGAATTGCTCCATCTGCTTCGGATCGACCTTGAACTCCTCCGGCCTGAAGCTCTTGCGCAACTCTTCCATCTGCTGCTTCATCTGGTCGAGTTGCTTCTGATCGATCTTGAACTCCCCTTCCTTAAAGCTCTTTTGCAGATTCTCAGCCTGCTTGCGGAACTCCTCTGCCTGCTGCGGGCTGAACTCCAAGCCACCGGCTTTCAGCTCATTCCGCAGCGCATCGGCTTGCGCGCGCAATGCCTCGGCCGCGGCCTTGCCGTCCTTTCCGGACTCCAAGGCGAGGTTGCGGAGCGAATCCGAGTCGATCTCCGCCACCAGCGGGCATTCGCCGGGGAACATATCCTCGAAATCCACTGCGCCGTGGTGTTTCGAATCCACCTGCAAGGTCAGCGTCTGCTGCTTCTTGTCGCGCAGGATGGTTACCTGCACCGGCTTGCCCTGGTTGGAGTGCAGTGCGCGGTCCCAGTCGGACAGGGTCGTGATGGCCTCAGGACCTACCTTGAGAATCACATCGAAGGCCTTCAGTCCGGCCGCGGCTGCTTCGCTCTTGCGCGCCACCTGCTTGACCATCAGCCCGCTGGGCACTCCCAGGTACTCGGCCATCTGCGAGGTGAGCGGCTCAACCAGCGCGCCCACATTGAGGCTGCTGACCAAATAACGGCATATGGAAGCCGCTCGGGCAGCGGCGCGTCGCCGCCGGCCAGGATGCCCATCCCCGGATTCCCGCGCGAAGACATCGCCGCTGTTGCCGATCTTGTTCCAGACATCGTGCTCCATGGCCCGGCGGTCGGCCAGTTCCACGGCCAGCGTCTGCACATTGCCGTCGCGGCTGATCTTCAGGCTCACCTTGCGGCCCGCCGGAATCTCCCGCAGCATCCGCCGCAACTGCTCCGCGCCTTCGACCGTCTGGCCCGTTCAGCTGCCAACACCACGTCGTTGACCTTCAGCCCGATCTTCCCGGCGGGAGCGTCATGATCGATCAGCGTGATCACCGCCCCGCGCACCTCCTTCAGCTTCAGCGCCTGCGCCTTCTCCTGGTCCACATCCGCAAAGTCCACGCCCAGGTAGCCCTGCGAGCTGGAGTGCAGCAGCAGCGGGCTGGGCTCCTGCAGCAACTGGACCATCTCCCGCCCTTGCGCCATCGCCGCGGGAGTCATCATCGCTGCACCGGCAGCAATCCCCAACACCACCAGAAAACCAAGACTGCGATACGGCCTCAAAAAGTACTTCATCGTTCTTCTCCTGCGACTCCGTCTACCGCTCAAATCCGGGCGCCCCACCGTCACCGCGTCTTCGTTTTTGCGGCTAGGGTGGGATAAAAGCTACCCTCGTCCGGCCCGCACTCTTATCTCGCGCGATGCGGCGCCAGACTCTAAACCACTTCTACTGAATCTCCGGCACCCGGCTCAACACTTGCCTTGAAACGGTCCGAATATCGGAATCCCGGTCGGAATAGGCCACCGTGTGCAACACCTGGCGCACGCTGGTATCGCGCTTCCACCGGCTCCAGAATGTTGATCGCCGCGGTGCGAATCCTCGCGTCGCCGTCGTTCATCAGCGCCTCCAGCACCGCATCCCGCACCCGCACATCCTCGAGCACATAAGGCTCCAGGCCCTTCAGCGCCTTCTCGCGCACGCCCGCGTTCTTGTCATAGCGCAGCGCCACCATCAGCGCATCGCGGATGCCGGCGGCCTGGCAACTGTGCCCGGCTCGGCACTCGGCCGCCATCAGGCCCACCGAGTCGTCCCGCACCCCGGCCGAAGCCGAGTTCTCGCTGGCCAGCATCAGCAACTGCCGGATCGCCGGATCGTCCAGCGATCCCTGCATGCGTTGCGGCACCAACTGGTTGTAGCGCACCTCGACCATTTCGCTGTTGGGCTGGCGCACAATGCTGGAAATGTTGGCGATCTCCGCCGGCCCGGCGGGTGCCTGCTGCGCGCAGGCTGGCCGCCGCAACCGCCGCGGCGTTGTGAGCGGCGCGATTCTGCGCAAACTCGTAGCCGCCCAGGCAGCCCGCTCCGGCTCCCACCGCCAGCAACAGGCAGGCAGCCACCGGCGCCGCCTGCAAGCTGGCAAAATTGTTCATCATCCGCTGGCTCAGCCGCTCATACCAGCGCATGGGCGGCAGGGCGTCCAGCGCCTCTTCCAGCCGCAGCCGCGAGCGCGCCACCAGGTTGGCTTCGGGCTCCAGCACCGGGTTCGCATCCGCAAGCACCTTCAGCGCCAGCAGTTGCTCCCGCTCCTTACGGCACTCCGGGCAGCCGGCCAGGTGCCGTTCCAACTCATGGATCTGCTCGTCGGGCAGCTCTGCGTAGGCCGCCGCCACGATCCGCTCGTGTGCAAGTTCGCAATTCATCTCTACGTCCTTCCAGCCTCAACAAGTCATCATCCCGGCCCAGAACATCCGCATCCCCTCAGGGGATTGCCTGGGGCCTTCTAACGCAACCCCGCCAACTGCGCCCGCAACTTCTTCGTTGCCCTGAAGAGCGTATTTTTCGCGGTCTCTTCCGTGGTGCTCAGCATCTCTCCGATCGTCCGCAGCCGGAGTCCCTGATAATGCTTCAGTTCAAAGACCATCCGCTCGCGCGGAGTCAGCTTGCCCAGCGCCAGCTGAATGTTCTCGCCCAGAACCTTCCGATCCAGCTCCTTGCCGGGATTGGAGAACGACCGCTCGTCGGAGACCGAAGACAGCACGTCGATTTCGTCCCCTGAGTGGTCCATGACCACCGAGCGATCCTCCCGCCGGGTCTTCTTGCGCCGCAGTTGATCCAGGCACAGATTGGTCACAATCCGGTAGATCCAGGTATAAAACGAGCACTCGAAGCGGAAGTTCCCGATGTACCGGTACGCCTTCAGAAACGCTTCCTGGTAAATGTCCTCGGCGTCGTGCTCTGAGCCCGTCAGGTGCAGGGCCAGCCGCAGCACCTGGTGCTCGTACTGCCGCACCAGCGTGTCGAACGCCGCGCGAGAGCCCGCCTGCGCCTCGCGAATCAACTCCATCTCCGGCGCACGGGCCGCCATGCGCTCCTGGGCGCTCTTCGCTCCGCCGGGTGCCGTGGTTGTAGCCATACCTGCAGAGGATTGTACCCCCCGCGCGATTGGCCACGATGAACCAGAAGGGATTGCAACCGGAAAAGCCGGGTAAGTCACCGCATCCGCTGCCATCGAGCCTCCGCTCCGGAAAAGAGAAGTACCTGCATCCCAGTAGACGCGGAACCAGCCGCTTGGTGAGCCGTGGCGTTCGCCTGAACTCCTCTCAAGGCGTGTCAACGAATTTTGTAGCGCCAGCCTCCTGGCCGGCTGTAGTGTGGGTCTGCTGACCCACGCCGGAAACCGTTTGTTCAGTCACCCTGTGGGCACACCTTATCGATGAACGAGGCTTTGCTCCTGCAGCGAGGACGCCAGTACAGCCGACCAGGAGGTCAGCACTACAGAGCGCCGATCTGGCGGTGAGGAATGCCGGGTAACCCAGAGCCTCGCAGGCTCCGAGAAGATTCGTGGCTCTGAATTAACGCTGGTCTCCAATTGGTGTAGAGGGGAGAAAGAGACGGAGGGAGCGGGGGACTTTAGCCCCCTGAATCGGCGAAAAGTTCAAGCGGCCTTCAGCCCCCTGCCTGAAGGTCAGTTCAACTCGTGTCTCGATTTCGTAGGGCTGAAGCCCAACGCTCCCTCCGTCAATTCCACGAGAATCTCCTCTATGCCATTTAGAGAATTGCTCTCGCGCGGACAATCCGCCTGGCGTGGAACCAGAATGACTGTACTTTCGTAAGTATTGTGCAGAGCGGTCACCCGTTGGTGGTGGTACGGGCAATCGCATGAGAACCGTACATCGCGGAGAGCCACTGGTTCTGCAAGGGCAGGGCCACCGCAGTTCCGCAACGCCCGTTTGGATCATTCCGGGCTCAACAGGATGCGGAGAGACTCCCCTTGCGTGGCATGGAGAGTCAGTCTTCCACCGGCGGTTCGATGAAGCTCTGGGCAACCCACCTCAATAGCGTGTGCCGGTTTTTTTCGGACCTCCGGCGCCATGAGCTGTCCGCGCGCGGACACAAGCGTTCGAATTCGAACACCTGCACTTTGAAGCTGAGCCTTGAGAATGTGCCGTTTGGCAGAATCAAAAGAGGTTACCGCCCTTCCGGCATTGGTATGTGGGGTGCACTTGGGAACTGCGGGGGGCTGCGATTTTTAACACAAGAGATCCAGGCGGCTCACTCTCTGCGCTGCGCCTCCGGACAGACAACTGAAAACAGACAACCGATCACTGCTTTTGAAACGAGGCACACGAATGAAGAATATATGGATCGTAACGGCGGCAATGGCCCTGGCGGTGATTCCTGCGCTGGCCTCGGAGGCCACGTTTGAACGGAATCTCTCGGTCAGCGGACGAGTGGAACTCGACATCGCCACCGGGTCAGGCAACATCCACCTCACACGCGGCGCCGGCAACCAGGTGCATATCTTCGGCCGAGTAAAATCCAGCTGGGGCGGCAGCGAGCAGAAGGTGCGGGAGATTGCGGCCCATCCGCCCATCGAGCAGACGGGCAACATTGTTCGCATCGGCGCACGGCACGAGAGCCTGCATAACATCAGCATCGACTATGAGATTCAGGCGCCGGAGAACGTGTTTCTCGAAGCCGGCTCAGGGTCGGGCAACATTACAGACGACGGCATCGGCGAAAACGCCAAAATCTCCACCGGTTCGGGCAACATCCACGCCACCGGATTGCATGGCAGCTTCTCAGTGGGCACCGGGTCAGGCGACATCTATGCGGAGCAGACGGGCGAGGGCGACGTGAAGGCCCAGACAGGCTCGGGCAACGTGGAGTTGAGGAACCTGCGCGGCAGCCTGCATGGCGGCACTGGTTCGGGCGACATCAAGGTGGGCGGGACACCCACTTCACCCTGGAAGCTCGAAACCGGCTCAGGCAGCGTTGAGTTGTGGACGGGTAACGCAGCCATTACTTTGGACGCTTCTACCGGCTCGGGAAGCATTCACAGCGACAAGGAGATGATGACGCAGGGTTCGAACGACCACCACCATGTCACCGGCAAGATCAACGGCGGCGGTCCCACGGTGCGCGTTGAAACCGGCTCCGGCGACATCCGCATTCACTAGGGCAGTTTCACTTTTCCTCAAGTCCGGGCAGCGTGCCATCCCACCCCAGGCGCAAGAACAAGGACGCGCCGAAGGTGGGGCGCCCAAGTCCTAAAACCCGATGTGAAAGTGCCTTGGCTTTTACTCCGCAGGCCGGCGTTTTCTGGCCCATCAAGTTTCTTCCACAGGCGAGGCCTGTTTGGCTCCACGGGAGGGCCTCGCCTGTTTTTTACTTTTGCTTGCGTGCCTTACGGAATGAAGTAGAACGGGTTCGGATACTTGACCGAGAACTCGGCTTCCGGCGCGCCTCTCAGGTCGCTCCACTGATCGCCCACGTTGAGCACAATCTTGTATCCCTGCGCGGCAATGATTGCGCGTTCGGCTGATTTGTACTCGCTGGCGGTCATTCCCGCCTGCGCGGGCAAGCGCATCAGCAACTGCTGCCACTCAAGAAAGCCCTGCATGCGAAGATTCTGCTCCGTCCCGGCTCGCTGCGCGTCGGGCCTGCCGGTGAGAAAGAAGACGCTCACCCCGAGATGTTGCGCTTCCTTGTAGAGGCGCAGGGTTCCTGGAATGGCGGGCGCCCTGGCCAAATCGACCCATGCGTTGAAAGCCTTGCTCTCGTAGGTGAAGTCAGCCTTCAGCATCTCCTCGTAATTGGATAGCGTGGTCTCGTCGATATCCAGCACCAGCGCCAGTTTCTCTCCGGCGAGGCGATGAGCGGCGCGCGTGCGCAGGAAGGCGATGGCACGATTCGCCTGGAGGTCCAGGTCCTTGGTGTAGCAGCCGCAAGTGCAGGTGCACTGGTGATACTGCTTGAGCTGGCTCTTCAGTGTGTCGAGATTGGCGATGCGTTCGCTGGGCGCCAGCGCGCCAACCTTGCCGGCAGGCTGCTGCGCGGGCAGGCACAACGAAGAGACGCAGAGCAGAATGGCTGCGAAAAACGCGAAATGTTTCTTCAAGGCAATAGGTCCTTTCGGGCAGACACTCATGCCGCTCATTGGCGGCCCGGCCACATCGACCATCATCGCACCGGCTGCCTGGTTCAATGAAGGGCGGCTGCCCGCCCTTTACACTGGAAGTATGATCCATGTTCTTCGCCCCATCCCCGTGGAGAAGTTGAAACTGCTGGTTTTCGATCTGGACGGGACCCTGATCGATTCCGCGCAAGACCTTTGCAACAGCGTGAACGCAGCGCTGGAACACGTGGGCCGCTCCCCGCTGCCAGACCCGCTGGTGGCTAGTTTTGTGGGCAACGGCGTTCCGCTGCTGCTGCGCCGCGCGCTGGCTCAGGGGACAACTCTCAGCCCAGGCCATGTGGAGGAACCCCTGCTGGCCAGAACGCAGACCTTCTTCCTCGACTACTACCGCGAACACAAGCTGGACTTCACCTATGCCTACGCCGGCGTTCTGGACTCCCTGGCGGCTCTCAAGGAGTTGCACGAACTGCCCGGCGGACTTGGCCGCACCATGGCCGTACTGACCAACAAGCCCGTTCGCCCGGCGCGCGGCATCTGCGCGGGGTTGGGGCTGGCCGATTATTTTCTCCATATCTACGGCGGCGACAGCTTCGCTTCAAAAAAACCCGACCCCGAGGGTATGCGCTCCCTGATGGAAGAAGTGGGCGCGCGGCCCGAGGAGACGGTGATGATCGGCGACAGCAAGGTGGACGTGCTGACGGCGCGCAACGCCGGGGTGTGGAGCGTGGGCTGCCAATTCGGCTTCGGGCCGCAAAACCTGATGGAGACCCCGCCGGACGTCATCGTTGATACGGCTGCCGATTGGACGGCGGCGCTAAGTCCCGCATGAGCCGTCGGGCTGCTGCCGGGCTGCCGTCTCAACGTGCATCCATGGCAATCGCACAAGGATCCCCAGCGCGTATCGGCCTCAACGACGAGTCGTGCATTTGCTGTGCTACACTCAACGCGGACCAATCCTCCCGCATTGAATCGACTGCGTTTCAGTCGAAAAAGAGTAACTGCACATGGCCGTTGAGCTGAGCATCGTGATGCCCTGCCTGAACGAGGCGGAAACCCTCGCAGCGTGCATCGTGAAGGCGCAGAGTTATTTGAGCCGCTCCGGCGTGAGCGGAGAAATCGTCATTGGCGACAACGGCTCGACCGACGGCTCGCAGCAGATCGCGGCCCGCATGGGAGCACGGGTGGTCAATATCCCTATTCGCGGTTATGGCGCGGCGCTTTACGGCGCCATCACCGCAGCGCGCGGTCGCTACTGCATCATGGGCGACTCCGACCTGAGTTACGACTTCGAGGAACTCGACGGCTTTGTAGAAAAACTGCGCGAGGGCTATGAAGTGGTGATGGGAAACCGCTTCAAGGGCGGCATCCGGCCCGGCGCCATGCCGTGGAAGAATCGCTACATCGGCAACCCGCTGCTTTCCTCCATCGGCAGAATGCTGTTCCACCCCGACGCGGGCGATTTTCATTGCGGCATCCGCGGTTTCTCCAAGGCAGCCTTTCAGCAGATGGACCTGAGAACCACAGGCATGGAATTTGCCTCGGAGATGGTGATCAAGGCCAAGCTCATGCGCCTGAAGATGACCGAAGTCCCCACAACTTTGAGCAAGGACGGCCGCAATCGTCCGCCACACCTGCTCCCCTATCGCGACGGCTGGCGCCATCTGCGCTTTATGCTGCTCTTCAGCCCGGCATGGCTCTTTCTTTATCCGGGCCTTCTGCTCATGCTGGCCTCCGCCTTAGTGGGCGGCGCGATTCTGGCCCGCCCGATTCATTTGAACCGCGTGCAACTGGGCTTGGATACCGTCGTCTATTGCAGCACCTTCCTGGTTGCCGGATTCCAGTCCGTCCTATTCTGGTTTCTTTCGCGCATGTACGCCCTGCAAGCGGGACTGTACCCGGAAACCGAGGGCGATCACAAGTTTGCCCGGCTGATTACCCTGGAGCGTGGGCTTGTGGCGGGCGCGTTGCTCATGCTGGCTGGCGTGGCCACTGCTTTCTTCGCCCTTTGGCAATGGAAACTGACCGGCTTCGGCGATCTTGACCTGGGACATATGGCCAGAATCGTCATTCCCTCCTCTCTGGCCATCTCCCTGGGCATGGAAATCACGCTCTTCAGTTTTCTGTTGAGCACCTTTGGTTTGAACGTGCGTCCCTATACAGAAATGGCAGAGAAGATCGAACAGACTTGCGTGGAAGAAGATACTGTAGCCAGCCGGTAGCGTGCTGAGTGTGATGTTGATGCTTTCACTGCGATCCAGAGATGCAGGTCCTTCGGCCCCCTTGGCTGCGCTGCGGCCGCTCAGAACGGCAACTGTGTTCCGATAGGAACTTTCTTCGAGGATTTTTCGTAAACGCTGGGAGTGGAGCCCATGACCATCAAGCGAATCTTTGCCCTTGGCCTGGCAGGCGCAGCCCTTGCGCTGGCCGCTGTCCCCGCCCATGCCGAACGCGACGCAGTGAGCTTCGGCAACAACATCCACGTGGCCCGCGACACCGCGGTTCACGACGCTGTCTGCTTTTTTTGCAGCGTCCAGGCCGAAGGCGAGGTGCAGGGCGACATCGTGGTCTTTTTCGGCAATATCCACATCTCCGGAAGTGCCCGCCACGACGTGGTCAACTTCTTCGGCAAGGTCACGGTGGAAGACGGCGTTTCCATCGGCCAGGATCTGGTGAGCTTCTTCGGCGTGGTTCGTCTGGGCGAGGACGTCTCAATCGGCAAGGACATGGTGGCCATGTTCGGCAGCGTGCACGAGCCGTCCTCGGTCACCGTGGGGAATGATCGCGTCGTCCAGCCGGGCTGGCTCCTGTGGATTCCACTGCTCGTTGTCGCCCTCATTGTCCTTGTCATCGTGCGCGAATACCGGGCCTACCGGCGGCGGCTTTTCTTGCGTGGCTATCCTTTCCCGCCCCCTCCGCCGCCCCAGCCGTAACCGGGTCCAACGGCTTCGCGGTCCGGCGCGGTACGCTGAATCCATGCAGATTCTCACTCCGGCGGCTGACCGTACCCTGCGCATCGTGCTTCCCGGCGGCAGCGGGCTGCTGGGCCAGGTGCTGGCGCGCCACTTTCAGGAGCGAGGCAATCATGTAACCGTGCTGACGCGCGGCCCCTACACCGCACCTTGGCAGACGGTTCACTGGGATGGCGAAGAACCCGGCCCCTGGACCGAATACCTGGAAGGCGCTGACGTCTGCATCAATCTGGCCGGGCGCAGCGTGAACTGCCGTTACGATGAGGCCAATCGCCAATCCATTCGCCACTCGCGGATTCACACCACCAGGCTGCTCAACCAGGTGATTGCGAACCTCGCCGAACCGCCTAAGGTCTGGATGAACGCCTCCACGGCGACGATTTATCGCCACGCGCTGGACCGCGAGATGGACGAGGCCACGGGCGAGCTGGGCGGTCATGAGCTGATCTCAAAATGGCGCCGGGCTCCGGAGACCTGGAACTTCTCCATCGGCGTAGCCGAGGATTGGGAGTCAGCGTTCTTCGAGACCGAAACGCCGCGCACCCGCAAGGTAGCCCTGCGCAGCGCCATCGTCTTCAGCCCCACGCCGGGCAGCGCCTTTGGCATCTTCTCGAATCTTGTCCGGTTGAGCTTCGGCGGCAAGCTGGGCAATGGCCGCCAGTTTGTCTCCTGGATTCATGAAACAGACTTTGCCCGCGCCGTCGAGTTCCTCATCGACCGCGAAGACCTGGCCGGCCCGGTGAACCTTGCCGCGCCCAACCCGCTGCCCAACCGCGCATTCATGGCCGCCCTGCGCGAAGCCTGGGACGTGCCCAACGGCTTTCCCATTCCGGCGCTGGCGCTCGAACTTGGCGCGCTTGTGATGCGCACCGAGTCAGAGCTGGTGCTCAAGAGCCGCCGCGTCGTTCCCGGCCGCCTGCTCGACGCCGGATTCCAGTTCGAATTTCCGGAGTGGGCCGAAGCCGCCGAGGACTTGGTGCGAAAGTGGCGCCACCGGCACGATTGAAATTCGCGGAGACAAGCCGGAAGCCACTGCAATCGGATCAAAACTGATTTGAAAGCTGGCCTGTAACTCCGCGGGGGCGGAAGTGATAGCCTGTGGGTAATCGTTTCAAAACAAGTTAGCTGAGCCCTACCAGCATGTCATGTTAAGGCAGAGCCCGGCGAGAGAATGGGCGGCATGGATGTACCCGATTGAGACCGCTGCATTGAGCAAGAGATTCAGGCGCGTTGAGGCAGTGCAGAACCTGAACCTGCAAGTTGCCGAGGGTGCCGTCTTCGCGTTGATGGGACCGAATGGAGCCGGCAAGACCACGCTCATCAAGCTGCTGATGAACCTGTTACGGCCCAATTCAGGTCACGCGACAATGCTAGGCAACGATGCTTCGCGGTTGCGCGGCCAGCGTCTGGAATCCATCGGCTATGTGTCGGAGAATCAAAAACTGCCCGATTGGATGACGGTGAGCGCCTTTCTGAGTTACTGGCGTCCCTTTTATCCCACCTGGGACCGAGCGCTGGAAGATCGCCTGGTCAAGCAGTTCGAGTTGCCCCTGAAGCAGAAACTGAAGCATCTTTCGCGCGGCATGAAGATGAAAGCAGCGCTGACCAGCGCCCTTGCATACCATCCGAAGTTGATTCTTCTGGATGAGCCGTTGAGCGGCCTGGACCCGCTGGTGCGCGACGAACTGATGGAGGGTCTGCTGGCGCTTGCGAACGAGTCGACGGTGCTGATCTCTTCGCACGATCTGGCGGAGATCGACAGCTTCGCCAGCCATGTGGGCTACATGGACTGTGGCCATCTCCAGCTCTCCGAGCCTATGGCGAGCATCCGGGAACGTTTTCGTGGAGTCGAAATCATGAGCGCCACATCCCTGGCCCTTCCCGAAACCATACCTCCCGAGTGGATTCAATTTGCGGCCAACGGTTCCAGAGCAACCTGGATTGAGACCGGCTACGACCGCGAGTACAGCCTAAGACGCGCGCGCGAGGTCTTTGGCCCAGTGCAGTTGCAGGCCGCGCCGCTCACCTTGCGCCAGGTCTTTCTGACCATGGCTAAATCAAACCGCATGGCGGGCGGAAAAGCAGGCGGCAAATGAAGATCATCTTGCACATTCTGCTCAAGGATTTGCGCCGCCACTGGCGGGAAATCGCACTGTTCATTCTCGTCACCACAGGCTGGGCCTGGCAGCAGGCGCATCCGTTCCGATGGCTTTGGCTTGATCAGAAGCAGATTCTGCCCATCCTCCTCTTCTTGCTTTGGCTCTTCACGGTCGTGCGCGTGGTACAGGGAGAGGCGCTGGTGGGCGACCGGGAGTTCTGGCCGACCCGGCCTTATCGCTGGGGGCATTTGCTTGCTGCCAAGGCGCTTTTTCTGGGCCTCTGCCTGAACATTCCGCTGGCGGCGGCCCAACTATACCTGTTGGCTGAAGCTGGGATTCCGTTCCACGCGGGATTGATCGCTGGTATGTTCCTCCTCCAACTCGAATTTGCGTTCTTCTGCACCTTTCCCGCGGCCGTGCTGGCTGCCGTCACTGGGTCTCTGGTGCAGTGGGTGCTGGTCGTTGTCGGCCTTTTCCTCTTCGCAATGGTTACCTCCTGGCTGCCGTGGAGCAAGCTGCCGGTCACCCTTCTCGGGGCCGAGAACACCTCGAGCCTGCTGGGTGGCGCAATCGTCGTGTCTGCTCTGGCATTTGCGCTGGTCTGGCAGTACGCCCGGCGCAGAGTGTGGGTGGCCCGCGTTGCTCTCGCCGGAGCTGTTCTTTTTGTTCCAGCGATCATTGCTCTGTCGCCCACCCAATGGGTGCGCTCGATAGCTTATCCGCCGCCTTCTTCGCAAATCGCAGCGCCGCTTCACCTGACCTTCCGCAACAACGAAGACGGCGCACGCGAGTATACACGCATCAATTACCGGTTCAACCCACAGGCAACTATCCGCATCCCGATTTCGGTCTCTTCGGCTTCCCCCGATACGTTCGTATCGGTTGAGGGAAGCCGCATCGCTCTGGAGGGCGACAATGGTTGGCATTGGGAGTCACCCTGGTCGCGCCAAGACATGAAGATAACCGGCCAGGGTTACAATACTTCGATCACCTTCTGGATGCTGGCAGCTGAAGCCGATCAACTGGCAGGGAAGCACGCAACGGGAAGGCTCGAATTAGCGCTCTCTGTCTTCCGGCTTGGCGCCCCTAGCCGCATCGATTCGGCCCCAAGCCGATTCGAAATGCCCCGCGGAGTCGTGTGCCGGTGGCCAAGCTCGCGGGCGGATGGACTCTTCATCCAAGGGAGAACATGCGCTGCGCCCTTCCGCCTGCCGGAGTTATTGCAAACCCGCATCGAATCCGGAGAAAGCACATGCCCCACCGGGAACGGCAAAGTCGAGTTTCGCCGTCCCAGCGGGTATTTCGCAAGCAGTCTCAACTGGGACACCGGGGTTGCAGGATTTCCAGACTTCGACCCCAACCCCGTTCACTCCTTCGAACTGAGCTTTGGCGGATGGGAACCCGCGATGATCGACAGGCTTGGGCAGCCAGTCCCCAGCGGATGGGTCTTCTGTCAAGGCACGCCGCTCAGCGTACGCGCCGGATCGCTCGACAGACATATGAGCATCACCGTCGAATTGGGCAGCCTTGGCAGTGAGAGCGTGACGCACGTCTCAGACGAGAAAGACCCTGACGAGTAAGGGGGCTGTACACGAATAAGTGCCACATCGATCATGGCCTTTATTCGCCTCAGAGCACGACTTGAGTCGTGCCGCAAATGCCACAGATTGGAGGTTGGGCTTTAGAGCGGTTCCACAATTCACATGCCCTTTCCGGTATCGTGCAAGGTGGCATTTTCTTGAGATAAATGCCACTTGATAGCGGTGGGTTCGGGGTACAGCAATTGTGGAACCGCTGTTGCCTCTGAGGTGCGCTTTTCGAGGTTCTTCAAGGAACACAGCCATTTTCCGCAGGGGCTGAAGCCCGAGTTCCTTTAGGAGCCATTGCGGCACGGCTGAAGCCGTGCCCTTTCAAAGCATCCGCTTAATCAGCGTTTCCTTGAAAGTGGCCTCGCGGAGCGCTCTCTGATTGGTCCAGTTTCCACAAGCCCGCGCCGTGGGCGCAGTGTTTGTTAGCCCAGCGCTTCAGCATTGGGAACGAACGCGCAATGAAGTGAACCGGAGTCCCGTAGGGACGGCGCATCGTTCCACCGGTCTGCATCTTGCGGTCCCTAGTCCCTAGTCCCGAGTCCCTTAGTCCCTGCTTCTCACTTCTTAGCCGGCGTAACATCCGTCACCGGTAAATCCCAGTGCCCGAGCAGAATTTCAAAGCGCCGAACTTCTTCCTTTTCGTAGGTTGCCTGATCGGGCCAGAGTTCCTTCTTGAATGCCTCTTCGTCAGGGTTCGCGGTGGTCGCCACGGTTGAGTTCTTGTAGCGGATGGTCACCCGGTAGTCCCAGCGGCCGTCTTCAGTGGTGTGGTAGGCCGGCGACTCGATCTTCAGCGAGAGAATGCGCCCGGTGGACTGAATCTTCTGGAGCAGCGGATAGTGGTTCTTGAGGAAGAGCTGCAAAAACTCCGCTTGATGCCCCCATTGGCACTTGTAGTAGTACTCGACGGTGTAAGGCTGGTCCGCCCCGCCCTGCGGAGGAGCGCCTTGCGCCATAGCCGGCGCAGCGATCGAAAAAACAGAGACCACAGCAAAAACCAGGAGAAGCAACCTGCGCATGGAACCTCCAAAAAACAGGAATCGAATGACTGAGATTGTACCGTGCAGGCTTCCGCAAGGATATCCCTGCCGAAAGCAGAGGCTGCCCAAGATTTTTTGAAAGGGGCCCAAATGCCAGACCGGAGGTACCTGGCAAAACCCCCTCGACGTCTCTCAGAAAGGACTTGGTGTCCTGAGTCTGAAATTCGCATCAGGAATCGGGGTCCCGTTCGCTCAGAATGACAGTGTATTTGTTTAGCGAACTATGGACTCAGGACCTAGGATGCTCTTCTCGCAATCGCCGTCACGATTCGCCATGGATGGCGCTATTCTTGGCCTCTTCCAAAGAAACCAGACTCGAAAGAAAACTGCCGCCAGAAAACCCGCAGCGCTCACACCAGCAATGAGTTCGAGATATTGGATGAGAACAGGAAAGGCACCCAACGCCAAACTTATCCCGATGCCAATTCCCAAACCAAGAAGTTCCAAAGGGAGTGCAATCAAGAAGACGCTTCCCAAGATCATCCCCTCTTCACGGAATCGGAGGGCCGGTTTGAGATTGATCTTCCTGCCGCGTTTGCTGGCAGAGGCCGCAGTCCGGTGCTCGACGCGCCAGATCCATCCTAGCCTGACCCCAGCCCAAACCAAGAAAGCCGCAGCAATCGTCTTTCCGATGTCTCCCGGAATTTCTTCGACATAACTAGGCCATTCCTGGCCGTATCTCTCCCGCTGCTGCTCGTGCAACCTGCGCACGGCAAGAGCGATAAGTTTGTTGGTCAGCCAGGGTCTCCACGCCTTAAACTCTTCTGCCAGAATCTTGGAGCTGGCCGCTACGGCAACTCCAACGACGGTCACGATTACGGAAGCTCCCATGCGGGACCTCCGATCATCTCCAACACATCTTTGTAGGCGGCCCGGGCACTCTTCGCACCGAGACCTGTGAGTTGGTACAACCGGCGCCGAGGTCGGCCGACCTCGCGTGGGTCGCAGTCTTCCCACTTGCTCTCAAGCCACTCGGCCTGCTCGAGACGGGCGAGGATCGGATACAGGGTTCCCGACAGCAGGCCGGTTTTTTTTGTAATTTCCGCGCCTGAGAGTTCCTCTACCTGAGAAGCGGTAAAGGCTCCGAGAACGCGGAGAGTTTGGGTCGTCATGCGTGGCATCTCTTTCCTCGTTGTCGATACTCTACATAGGGTAAGCGGAAAATATCAAGGGAAAAATGAAGAGCCTCCCTTGCCAATTTTTTTGCTCGATGCTCGCCGGATCTCCCAGCCTGGATTTGCTTTTCCCGGAGGCGAACGCCTTCAACCGGCCAAATTCACTTGGAGTTCTTTTCCCGCAGGTGCAGCAGCCGCTTGAACTCCGGAGCAAACTCCTGCGCCAGGTGAACCGCGCCTGTCAGGCCGACCTCGATGTGGCCGGTCTGCACTCCCTGCGCGAGCGCCGTGTAGTGATGCGGCCACCACATGGCCTCGATCATCGAGCTGCCGTAAACCCCCGAAAGCTGAGGAATGTCCAGAGTCATGTGGCCGCTGTTGGTGTAGGTCAGGAAGGTCATCTCCAGCGCGTGGCCGCTGCGGTGGAAGAAGCCGGTGCAGGCGCAGGCAAAGTAGCGCGGATCGGTCCCGGCTATCCCGGCCATACTCTCATGTACGGTGTTCTGGATCAGGTTGCTGCCGTAGCTTGAGCCCAGGCGGCGGACAAAGCCGCCCGCGCTGCGGTTCCAGGCTGCCGGATCGGCGATGGCCTGCAAATACGCTGCCGTGGCAAACGACTGCACATGAATCGCACCGGAGGCGCCGTCTTCATTCACCCAGCGCTGCCAGCGCTGAACTCCGTCCAGCGGCTTGTAGTTGCTGGAATCGAAGGGGGCATTCACCTGAAACGACTGCGCAGAGGCGAAGCAGGGCGCAAAAAGAAGCGCAAGAAGAGCAATTCGAATGGTCAGGGTCACCTCTCCATTGTTACCCATAAACGGGATTCATGCGCGCCAGAAAAGCGCGCCTGGGGGGCGGGCTCTCATGGAATCCGCGCGGCGAGCTGAACGGCCAGGGCGGCGGCCTGCGGCGCATCGGGCAGATTGGCATACCCCGCCAGATAGCGCCCCTTGCGGAAGATGCATAGTCCGCCGAGATACTGTGCCTGGGCCTGGAATGCTTCGTCGGCCACCTTGGCTGAGGCCGCTCCGTCAAACCGCTCCCGCAGCTTGATCAGCACGGCCGCGGCTGACTCCGCCGTGGCCTCCTGCACGATGAATGCCTGCCCCTGCTCGTATTTGGCCACATAACCGCGCTTCAGCAGGCGCAGGCCCAGCACGCTCTCAGGAACCAGGCGGGCTGAGGTGAGCTTCGGTCTGGGGAACCACGTCAGTGTCTCCGGGGTGGTTTCCCGGCCCTCCAGCAGCGCCACCACGCGCATGGCAAAAGTCCGCATGGTAGCGCTTGAGTCGGCCTTGGGGTCCGCCGCTGTTTCGGCGATTTCAACGTAGTATTTGCCCTTGGCAAAGCTGGCGCTCTGCGCCTGAATCTGCCCGCCCATCCCGATGGCGGCCACCGGCAGCCGGGGATCGAGGTTGGCCGTGAACATGCCGTAGGCCGCGTCGGCATCGTCCATCTCGGAGACATCGATGGCCAGCGTGTCCGCGCCCGACTTGCAGTCGATGCCCTGCATATGCACGAATCCGAAGCTCAGGTAGCCTTCCGCGGCGCCGTCCTTGTAGTCGTAGAGGTTGTCGGGCGTGTACTGCCGAATTACGCCCGTCTGCTGCCAGCCCGGCGCAAAATGGCAGTCCAGGTACGCCTGCGCCCGCACGGCTCCGGCGGCGCAAAGCAGCGCCAGCAACAAGCACCCGGTTCTCATGCGAACAGTTCCTGCGCCCGCGTCATCCGGCTCCGCACGGCGACGCCAAACGGGCACTGAACCGTGCATTCCGCGCAGTCGCCGCAGCGAACCGAGGCATGTTCGACCGGAAGTTCCTTGAAGCGCTCCCGGCCCAGCGCGAACTGGCCGTAGCCGTCGGCGTAGGTAAGAATGCGCAGTGTGTCGGCCACCGGCAGACCTTTGGCGCAGGCGCCATCGCACTTGCCGCACATGCGGCAATAGAGCGGCCCGATGCGCTCAAGATGCGCGGCCAGCAGCTTTTCGTCGCTGGCAGTGAGTGGATTTGCCATGGCCTTCATGTTCTCGTCCAACTGATCCATGTCGGTCATGCTGGGAATGGTCGTGGCAATGCCGGGTTTCCCGATGACCCACTTCAACGCAGCCAGCAGTGCCCCATCCTGTGTCAGCTTCTTGTAGAGCGGATCGCCAGGCTTCTGCCTGCGCAAACCGCCCGCCATCACCTTCATCCCCACAACGCCAAGGCCGCCCTTGGCGGCTGCCTCGATCGCCTGATCCATGGTGGCGTCCATGCTGAAGTTGTAGCCCGTGAGCACCACGTCGAAGACGCCCTTCTGTACCATCCACGGCAGCAATTGCTGCTGGCCGCCGTGGGTGCTGACCCCGGCAAAGCGAATCTTGCCCTGCTTCTTGGCGAGCTGCTGCACCTCGATCATCTCGTCGGTAACTTCTGCCGGGCTATTTTTGCCATGCAGATACCAGATGTCGATGTAATCGGTATTCAGTTCTTTCAGGCTGGTGTCCAGATGCTCCAGCAGCCCCTTCTTGTCTGGCGCGTGCGACTTGGTAGAGAGCACAATCTGCTTCCGCCGTGCGCCCAGCGCCGCGGCCACCATGCGCTCGTTGTTGCCCTGCTGATAGCCGCGCGCGGTGTCGAAGTAGTTGATGCCGATGTCGGCGGCGCGCTCAATCACGCTGGGGTCCGAGGTGATCATGCATCCGAATCCCACCGTGGTCACTTTAAGGCCCGTGCGGCCCAGAGTGCGGGTTTCGAGCTTGACCGGGGATCCGGCTGCCTTTGCTTTGGGCTCGTCGGAGGGCGATAAAAGGCCCATTCTGGAGCCAGCTCCGGCTATGGGAAGAGCCAACCCTGCGGACAAGCCCGCGGTCAGAAATTCGCGGCGAGAAGTATTTGAGCTCATGATCGATCCCTCTGTGGGTGAACGGAGAATGATAAACCGCCGCCGCATTCCCCATCCAGTCCCGCTCCACCTGCGAAGAAAAGAGGGCCGCATGCAAGGCGCAAAATCACCCGCGGCGGGCGCCGAGGTCATAGTAGCTCAGTATTCCGGCCTGAAGCGCGCCACACTGAGGCATGAAAAAGATATTGCTCGGACTCGCTCTCCTCTTCTGTCTCGCATTGCCATTTGCGGCGCAGGCGCAGATTGTGGTGGTTGTACATCCCCATCACCACCACCATCATCACCATCACCCCTACCACCAGAACCAGTAATCTTCTCAGCGGGTGGACGTTGTTCCCCCCTGGCCTTTCCACCCTTGACGCAATTATCTCCGCGAAAAGTCGCGTCAAGGATGGGGTAGCCGGCCTTTTCACAGCCGATTCGGGCTCGCTCAGCCGATTCGCCGGAACCGGACCGCGCGATACGGCTTGCCCGTCAGCTTCAGCTTGGTCTTGCCAGCAAATTGACCTGGCAGGGGCGTGATCGTCATCTGCCACGGATCGATCAGTTCGGCGGAAAAGCTGCCTTCCGGCAAGGGAAACTCATAGTAGACCGGCTGATGATCGTCCATGTAATAGAGAATTTGTTGCGTCTTCTTGCCCGTCGCGTCCAGGCTTACGGCATTCAGGTAATAATCCGAGGCGCCCGCCTCCAGCCCTGCCCTGGCGCCGCTTTCCGAGGCCGCCATGCCCTCCACCAGCTTGCGTAGAAACCCGATGCGCGCCGGACTTGTGCCATGCAGCGCCCCGCCATGCGACCAAAGCAGGATGGGCGTGCTGTTCTCGTCGGGCAGATTGGCTGGATCAAGGTACGTCTCCCCATGTGTGACATAGCAGCCAGCAGTCACACCCAGCCAGAAGCGGCGCGTCATCTCTTCGCCGGTGATGTTTCCCCAGCGGCGGTTCAGGTTGCCTTCGTACATCACCTCGTCGAAGACCACCGGTTTGCGCCAGGCCTTCAGCCATCCCGCCGCCGCGCCAAAGTCATGCGACTGCAAGCTGGCGTGGGTTACCCACGGATGTCCGTAGTCGTACATGGGTCCCGAGTAATGAATCGACCGCAGATGGCCCACCGGGTCGTACTGCTCCACGAGATGGAAGAACCGGTCGAAATCCTGCACTGACTTGGCTTTCATCAGGTCGTACTCGTTGGCCAGCGACCACCAGATGTTTCTGGTTGCCGAGAGCCGCGCCAGCACGTAGCGCAGATAGCGTTCGTCGGCTTCGGCCGGCATGGCTGCGTACCCCCAGCGGTCGTAAGGGTGGAACAGGATCAGGTCAGCTTCAATACCCAACTTGCCCAGGTCGCCGATTCGCGCTTCAAGGTGCTGAAAAAATGCCGGATTGGGCCGCGTGAAGTCGTTCTCGCCCGTGGCCGTGCGCTCAAACGGATAAAACGGCGGCTCGTTGTGGTTGTACTCGTAGCTCTTGGGAAAGACGCACATGCGAATCTTGTTGAACGGCGCTCCCTGCAGCATTTCCAGCGTTTGCCGTTGCAACTCCTCGCTCTGATGCACCCACGCGTAGCAGGTGGTGCCGAAGGGGAAGTACGGCGTTCCGTCGGCATAGGCAAAGTGATGGATGTTGTGGACGCTCACCGGCCCATGCGCGCCCGGCTGCGGCGGTCCGCAGCGGAAGCGCCCCGCGTGGCCCGCCAGCGCCGCCGCACTGCTGCTGGTGGAGTAGTTCCACTCGCCCTGAGCATCGGGCATGAACCGCACCTTGTAGGTGCCTGCGCCGTCGTAGAAACCGTCCACCTGGATGCTTCTGTGCCCGAGCGCGAAAGTGGCCGTCAACTGGATGTCGACAAACGGGTTACCCGCCGACGGCCCCTCCAGTGCCAGCTCGAAGACATCCCATTGGGTCACTGAGGCGTGCGTGGGCTGAGCCAACGTCTCTGCCGGGCCTTCCTGCGCGGTTCCGGACAGCACCGCCAGCGACCCGGTTGAACTCAGCTTCAGCATCTCCCTGCGGCTCATCGATTTCATGGCTCTGATGCTAGCACCGGCGATTTGGCGAGCCGCAGCAGGCCCGAGGCACACGCCGCACCGGCCCCTGACCCCGATCCCTGTTCTAAACTCGACTGCAGGTAGATTTCACCTTCCGAGGTCCAATTCGTTGAGAAGTTTGCGTATCCCCCTGCTGGCCGTTTCCGCGCTTCTGCTGCTCTTCTCATCCGCTGCTCTGCGCCCGCAAGCCGCGCCCGCACCGGCTGGCTCGGTTGAGGCCAATCGCAAGGCTCTCAACACCGTCCTGGACGACTACTGGCAGGACAAACTCCAGCACGACCCGGAATTTGCCTCGATGCTGGGCGACAAACGCTACAACGACCAGATCGGCGACTACTCCGTGAAGGCTGTGAACGACGCTCTGGCCCGCGAGCAGAACTTTCTCATGCGGCTGGCGGCCATCGATCCCGCGGGGTTGACCGACGCGGAAAGGATCAGCCGCGATCTGCTGTTGCGCCAGCTTGCCGAAGATCAGGAGGCCGCCGACTTCAAGGAGTGGGAGATGCCGCTGAACCAGATGTCCGGCATCCACACCACCTATGCGCGGCTGGTGGCCCAGCTCAGCTTTGCCACTGTGAAGGACTACGACGACTGGATCGCCCGGCTTCACGCGCTGCCCAGGGCCTTTGACCAGGTCAGCGCCAACCTGTCCATCGGCAAGGAAGATGGCCGCGTGCCCCCCAAATACCTGCTGGAAAAGGCACTGGAGCAGGTCAAGTCGATGGCCGGTCAGAAACCCGAGGACTCGCCGCTGGCGCTGCCCCTGAAGAGCTTTCCCGCCGCCGTTCCAGCCGCTGAGCGCGAGCGCATCAAGGCTGAGATGCTCGACGCGATTGGCAAGGAGGTTTTGCCCGCCTACCAGCGTTTCGCCCGCATTCTGGAGGCCAGCTACATTCCGGCAGGCCGCGAGCAGCCCGGCATTTCTGCCCTGCCCGATGGGGCCAGGTACTACCAGTTTCTGATCCGGCGCGCCACCACGACTGACCTGACCGCCGCGCAGATTCACCAGATCGGCCTGGACGAGGTAAAGCGCGACGAGGCAGAGATGCTGGTCATCGCGCAGAAACTGGGCTTCCAGGATCTGAAGAGCTTCCGCGCCAGCCTGAAGGCTAATCCCAAGCTCAAGCCGGCCTCGGGCGAGGCGCTGCTTGAGGCCTATCGCGGCTATCTGAAGCCCATGCAGGCCAAACTGCCGCAACTGTTCGGACGGCTGCCCAAGGCGCAGTTTGAGGTGGCCGCAGTCCCGGAATTCCTGGAGAAGAGCTCGGCGCCCGCCTATTATGAGCCGGGCGCCCCAGATGGCAGCCGCCCCGGACGCCTGCGCATTGACACATGGAACGCCACGGAACGGAATCTCTATGCGGTCGAGGCCATTGCCTACCACGAGGGGCTGCCCGGCCACCATCTGCAAGTCTCCATTGCCCAGGAGTTGAGCGACCTGCCCGCCTTCCGGCGGTTTGGCGGCTACACGGCCTACCAGGAGGGCTGGGGCCTCTATGCAGAACGGCTCGGCAAGGACGTCGGCTTCTACCAGGACCCTTACAGCGACTACGGCCGCCTGGAAGCCGACATCTGGCGCGCCATCCGCCTGGTGGTGGACACCGGCGTCCACAGCCAGAACTGGACCCGCGCTCAGATGGTGGATTACTTTCACGACCACTCGGCGATTGATGAGACCAGCATTCAGGCTGAAGTGGACCGCTATATCGCGTGGCCTGGGCAAGCGCTGGCGTACAAGGTCGGCCAGTTGAAGATTCTGGAGCTGCGCGACCGGGCGAAGAAGGCTCTGGGCGATCAATTTGACTTGAGAGGCTTCCACGACCAGGTGTTGGACGCCGGCGCGCTGCCGCTGGACGTGCTGAGCGACCGGATCGACAGTTGGATCGCAGTGAGAAAAGCCGCTGCGCGGTGATCGGCGACGATGAAAAGTGAGCAGGCGGCGTGATAACCTTTCAGGTTGGCCAAAAACTCTTGCTGCGTGCCGCATGAAAACGTTTGCCGCGACAGGAAATCCCATCGACGAGAGAGACCCACATGAAACGCCTTTTTACCATCGCTCTGATGAGCGCATTTTCCTGCTGCCTCCATGCTCAGGCAGTCGATGCAACCGTTTGCGACATTCTCCAGAATCCCGCCTCCTTTAACGGGAAGATCGTTCGCCTGAAAGCCACCGTTGCCGCCGGTTTTGACCGTTTCGCCATTGAAGGCGCCGGCTGCGGCCAGCACGTGAATGGGATCTGGCTTTCCTATCCGGAAGGCACCAAAGGCAAGGCGGGCCCGGTGGCCCTGGTCGAACTGGCAGCGGCAAAGAACTTTGCTGGCACCCTCGACACCCCGGCGCGCACCGCAGTGCAACTGGACAAGAGCAAAGACTTCAAGCAGTTCGATTCCCTGCTTTCGACGCAGTTCAAAGAAAACTCGATGTGCCTGGGATGCGTGCGGTACAAGGTCAACGCAACCCTGGTGGGCCGGCTAGACGGTGTGGCAAAGGCGGGAGTCAACCGGAACAGCGCGGGAAAGATCGTGGGTTGGAGCGGCTTTGGAAATTTGAGCGCGTACAGCGCACGCCTGGTACTGCAATCAGTGTCGGATGTGACGCCGCAGGAGATCGACTACTCGAAAGCCGCCGCGACGACCAAGGCTGACGTTGTGGAGTTGCCGGGACCAGGCGCTGGGCCTGCCCCGGACCCTGTGGCCAACGCGCACACGGCAGCCAAGGCATTTGGTTCCGGCAACCCGGCGGGAGATCAGATCGAAAGGGCAGCCGCTGCATTTGGCAAGCCGAACGAGCACAACGGCGTCGTGATCTCCTTCAAGCCCGCAAACGAAGTACCCAAGTTGGAAGGTGCGAAGGGCGGTCAGGATTCGCCGGATGGCGTCCTGTACAACTGCACATTCAATCAGGATCGTTTGCCAGGCGACGCGCTGTCCCGTGCCATCGTGCATAGCGGCACTCTGGTAGCAGCAATTCGCAACCCTACACCGGAGACGCAAGGCGACGGGCTCTACGAAATGGAGTATCGCGCCTGGGCGACCACCTCGTTCAGCGCCGTGGCCGCAGCACAAAAGACCCTGACGGTTTACGGCGGCATCGTGCTGTTCAATTCCGCCTGGACCGGTGAGGAACGCGCCAGCCTGCTGGGCGATGCGCTGAAGAATGTGCTCACGTATGAAGGTCTGACGGCGCAGTAAGTGAGATGAGTCTTCCGGGTTGCGAAACAGGGATGCGTATTGAACGTAGCCCGGAAGAACACGCCGCAGGGGCTCTTCAGGCTGCGGGAAAACTCCTTCTGTGTGGCAAGAAGAGTCAGGGTACGACTGAAATCGTGCCCTGACTCGCAGAATATAAAAGACAGGCCTTAGGGCGGTATCACAATTCACATGCCCTTTCCGGCATCGAGCAAGGTGGCATTTTCTTGAGAAAAATGCCACTTGATCGCGGTGGGTTCGGGGTACAGCAATTGTGGAACCGCTGTAGTTCCTGAGTGAACTCTTTGGGAGCGCCCGCTCGCCATAAAGGCTCAGTGCTCATCCTGACAGTTCAAGGGGTGGGAGCCGATCGCCTCAACCGGCCCTGCTCCTGCAGGGCAAACGCACCATCTCAAAGGAATGGCTTTGAAAGCGCTCGGCTTCAGCCGTGCCTATGGAAATGGCTTCAATCGGATGGGCTTCAGCCCCCGAGGGAAGATTGATCAGGGAGAAGACCGTCCCTCAGGGCCTAAAGGCCGCCATTCGATGCGGCTTTGGGCGGCACCCTTCGGCTTCGCTCAGGGCAGGCTTCTGAAGCCGTGCCCTTTCAAAGATAATGTCCCTACGCTCTCCATTGCATGATGCGTTTGCCCTGCCTGCTCCTGGGAGTGCTTTCTTGCCATCGGCTCCCACCCGGTACACTGGAAAGCGATGAATGGAAACCTTTTTGACGCTCCCGCATCTTCGGCCTCCGGCACACCCGACGAGTTGCTCACCGCCCACTGCGACGGCGGATCGCGGGGCAACCCCGGCCCTTCCGGCTTCGGCGCGGTGATTGAAGACAGCAAGGGCCGCGTGCTGGCTGAGCTATCCGAGTTCCTCGGCATCCAGACCAACAACTACGCCGAGTACTCCGGCCTCCTGGCCGTGCTGAAATGGGCCATCGAGAACGATGCGAAGCACTTGCGCGTAGTTTCAGACTCAGAACTGATGGTCAAGCAGATGCAGGGCAAGTATGCGGTGAAAAGCCCGGTGCTGAAACCGCTCTTTGACGAAGCCAAGAAGATGGTCCGCCGCGTTCCCAGCTTCGAGATGCGCCACACCCTGCGCGGCGGCAACAAGGTGGCCGACCGGCTGGCGAACGAGGCCATGGATCGCGGAATGGGCAAGGCGCCAAGCGGAGTGAGCGGGTCAGCGAGTCCGCCAATCGGCACGTCAGCGGCCCGGCCCTACGGCAAGCTGGAATCCACCCCTATTTCGCGCCCCACACAAACGCCCCCTGCCGCAAAGCCCGCCCGGCAAGTCCTGGAAGGCTACGTGAAAGGCGGAGTGGTTCACCTGCTTGAGGGCGAACTACCCGAAGGCATCTTTGTCAAGGTGGTCCGCGAGTGACCGGGAGTTGCGGACGCAACGCCTTCACTCCTCATCAGCCGGTGCGTCGAAGCCAGCCGCCGCGGCGCCCAGCGTACTTCCCTGTGGTACGTTCGTGAGCTAAATCCATTTTTCAGAGACTCCGCGGGCATTCCAGGCGTCTAATGGAATGAGATGAGTGTAGCTGCGTCTGTTCGCCCCTTCTTCGGTCAGGGTTCCGCCACGGCAGAGCAAGAGTTGGTGCGGCAGGAGAGCCTCGCCGTCTCTGCCGGGCTCAAGCGCCAGGATGCCGGCCTGCTGGACGAGCTGATCGTCCGCTACCAGCATCGTCTGCTGCGCTATCTGCTCTATTTGACGGGCAACCGCGAGATGTCCGAGGACCTGTTTCAGGAGGTCTGGATGCGGGTACTGGTGCGCGGCGCGCAGTTCAACGGGCAAGCCCGCTTCGATACCTGGCTGTTTACCATCGCGCGCAACCTGGTCATCGACCTGAAGCGCAAGCGGACCATGTCCAGCCTGGACGAGCTGTTTGAGGCCGGGGGCGAGGACGACCGCCCCATGAGCTTTGAGGTTGCCGACGGCGACCCGACTCCCTTCGACCGCTTCTCGAACCTCGAAGACCGGGAGCGGATTGCCGGGGCGCTGATGGAGCTGGACACCCTTTACCGCGAGGTGCTGGTGCTGCGCTTCCACGAGGAGTTGTCGCTGGAAGAGATCGCCAAGGTGACCAGGGCGCCGCTTTCTACCGTAAAATCAAGACTTTACCGGGGCATGGCGGCGATCAAGCCCAAGCTCGAGCGCAACCACCCGAGGCGACAGGAGACAGTGTGACCACCAGCGGTGGGGCCAATCATTCCCAGCCGGACGCAAGAAACGGCGCCGACCGCGACCTGGTTTCGGCCCTTGCCGGAAATCAGGCCAACCGGGAATGTGCCGTGGCGCATCGCACACGGCGCGTGGTGCTCGCTTCGCTGGGCGTGATGCAGGAGCAGAAGGCCGGGCGCAAGCGGAGGCGTTCCCTGGCGCTGGCGGCAGCTCTGCGTGGTCCTTCTGGTTCTGGGGCCGCTGGTGTGGTGGGTTGCCGACACCCTCATTGAAGAAGAGCATTTGACCGGCCTGGCTGGACAGTTGAGCCTGTGGATTTTCTTCCTGAGCGCCGCACTGCTGGCCTCGGCTGTGCTGGCCGGCTGGCTGCACCGCAAACCCTGACCTGCAGTTTGCGCACAAATTCACCCGTTGCGCAACTACCCGCAACTTCCCCATGCCCTTTGCCGTCCATTTATGTACAGGCCTAAATTCTGCTTGGACCTCTGAAAGGCCCTCCGAGGGAGGGATGCCCCTATGCGCGATCCACAATCCATTACCGTCAACGAAGACGAACGCCTGATTCCGGTGTGGTCGATCGTGGCCGCCGTCGCGGCCTTTGTGCTGGTGGAGTACTACTTCTGGCTGGTTCTGCCCAACCAGCATCACCATCCGGCCGCCGCTCGGCTTTCGCATCTACTTCAACCTTTCCTGGGGTGTGCTGGCCGCGCTTTACTTCCTCATGGTCGGCTACGTCAGCAAGGATGCGCCCCGCCGCGCCATGAGCTCGCGGTTCTGGATCGTGATCTGCTTTGTGATGCCGGGCGGCATCGGCGCGGTGCTCTACTTCCTGCTGCGCCAGCCGATGGTCTCCCGCTGCCCGGCCTGCTCCACGCACGTGCAGAGCGACTTCCACTTCTGCCCGCAGTGCGACTTCCAGCTCGCCGCCAGTTGCGGCAACTGCTTCCGCACGGTCCGCGCGACGCGACCAGTTCTGCACGCGCTGCGGCCATGAGCTGGCCGCGGATCACATGCCCGCGCGGCTGCGCGTGCTGGGCGAGTAAAGCACTGCCGCAGAGCAGGAAGATTTGGATTTCCCGGGCCGGCCAAGATCGGACCGGATGTCCCTTGCTGTGACGGAATTGACCCGAACCGGCTGCCTTCCTACAATCGAACTTCCAGTTCAAATGACCATCTCCGCGCTCATCATCGACGACGAACAACTGGCCCGCGAGGAGCTCAAATACCTGCTTGACTCAGCTGGACGACGTGGAAGTCGTGGCGCAGGGCACCAACGGCATCGAGGCCGTCGACCTGATCGAGGAGCACCACCCCGACCTGGTGTTCCTCGATGTGCAGATGCCGGGGCTGGACGGATTTGCGGTGATCCAGCAGCTCATGGACCGCAATCGAATGAAGATGGATGCGGGCAAAGAGGCCGAACCGCTGCCCCAGATCGTCTTTGCCACGGCCTACGACCAGTACGCCGTGCGCGCCTTCGACGTGAATGCCGTCGATTACCTGCTCAAGCCCTTTGACCGCACGCGCGTGGAGCAGGCCGTGGAGCGGGCGAAGCAGCGGCTGGCTGGAGGCGCCATAGACGGGCATGGAGGCACGCTGCCGGAGTCGCAAATCGACACACTTCTGCGGCTGCTCAACCGTCCGCATGGCGCCCCGCGCACGCCCCAGCCGGCCAAGCTCATTGTGCAGGCGCAGAACCGGCTGCTGCTGGTGGACCAGGCGGAAATCTGCTTCGCGGCCATCGACGAGGGCGTGATTCGCGTCGTCACCCAGACCTTTGAAGGGCACTCCAAATGCCGCACGCTCGAAGAGTTGCTCGATCTGCTTGATCCGGCGGTTTTCTGGCGCGCCCATCGCGGCTTTGTGGTGAACATCAACCACATTCGCGAGGTGGTGCCGTGGTTCAAGTCCAGCTACCAGTTGCGCATGAATGACAAGCGGCAGACTGAGATTCCCGTCAGCCGCGCCCAAACCCGGCGGCTCAGGGAACTGTTCAACCTGTAGCGGGTTTCTCTCCCTCAGCAAGCCGTATCCATGCCAGCGCGGCGAACCCTCCCATGACAAAGACTGAAACCAGGGCCGAAGCCGCGGTAACATCCGCCACCCGCCACGAGTGGCCGGTGGGGTCGCAAACCTCGTCAGGCACGACATGAGAAGCGACTTGCAGCACGTTGCCCGCCGCGCAAAGAGCATAGAAGAGCAGCGCCGGGCGCAGGCTCGCCGTTGGCGGGGACACGGGCAACTCCAGGCGGCGGCGCAGGTAGAGCGCAAACAACAGATAGATTGTGAAGACGGTTCCGTACCAGCCCAGGTAGTTGGAAACGGGCACGCCGAACCAAGCGCCCCCGTCGCGCCACACCCAGCCATGCAGTACCGTGGACCAGACCGGGTCCTGGGCCAGGTCCCAGGCCACCATGACAAAGCTGGCAGCCAGCGGCAACGCGACAACGATCCCGGGCTTGGCCGGAGCGGGGGAATTGCCGAGAATGGCCCGCGCAACATTCCAGGAGACATAGGCCATGCCGATATAGGCCAGACCCAGCAGCACGGGCACATGAAAGAGCTTGGGCCCCATCAGTTCGACAAAGTAGTAGCGGCCGAAAGGAAAGCCGGTCATCACGCCAATGTTTTCAACGACATTGCCCACCACAATGCAAATCGCGGTGAAGACCAGGATGCCGCGCAGCCGGTAGTGCCGCGCTCCGTCCACCACAGCAAAGGCCATGGCGGAAAGCACATCGAGGGCCACGATGACCGTGCGCGGAACCGGGCTGGGGACGACTTCGAGTACACGCGCGCCGAGATAGCAAGCCAGAATCAGACCCAGCGCGATGCGGAATCCATGGCTGCGCGCAGTTGGCAATGGTCGATTCATTGCAGGTAGTGTCTCAGAAGCCGCCGGCTTCGTGAAGAAGGTCTTTACCGTCCATGACTGCCTCGCTGCTACAATCGAAAGGGCCGCAAGTCCGCTGATTTCAACCTGTTTGAAAGCAAAGAGATCGACCAGAACCCATGACTATCCGCCTCTTCAATACTCTTTCAGGACAACTGGACGAGCTCGTTCCCTCTGACGGCAAGGCCCTGCGCATGTACGCCTGCGGGCCCACGGTCTACGACTTCGGCCATATTGGCAACTTCCGCACCTTCTTGCAGATAGACGTCCTGCGCCGGGCTCTGCTGCTGACCGGAACTGCGGTGCGCCACGTCATGAACATCACCGACGTGGACGACAAGATCATCCGCAACGCCGCCGCCAAGGGCATCTCCATCGGCGAATACACGGCTCCCTTCGAGCAGGCGTTTCTTGAAGACCTGGAGTCCCTCAGGGTCCAGCGACCTGAGCAGATTGCACGCGCAACCGAGCACATCCCGGAGATGGTTGCGCTGATCCAGAAGCTCTCCGCAGCGGGCGCCGCCTACCAGGCCGAGGACGGCTCCTGGTATTTCCGGCTGGCCGCCTTTCCGGAGTACGGCAAGCTGAGTAAAAAAGATCTGTCCGGCATGGAAGACGGCGCGCGCGTCGACCTGGACGAGTACGAGAAGGATTCCGCCCGCGACTTTGCCCTATGGAAGGCCGCCAAGCCCGGCGAGACAAGCTGGGATACGCCCATCGGGCGCGGCCGGCCCGGCTGGCACATCGAGTGCTCCGCCATGGCAATGGAGTTCCTGGGCGAGAGCTTCGACCTGCACACCGGCGGCGAGGACCTGACCTTCCCGCACCACGAAAATGAGATTGCGCAGAGCGAGAGCGTCACCCACAAACCCTTCGCCCGCCACTGGATGCACGTGCGCTTCCTGCTGGTGGACGGGCGCAAGATGTCAAAGAGCGAGGGCAACTTCTATACCCTGCGCGACCTGCTGCTGAAGGGCTATAAGGCCTCGGCCATCCGCCTCTCGCTGATCTCCGTGCCCTACAGGCACCAGTACAACTTCACCTTCGACGGGCTGGTCGAGGCCACCGCAGCCATCGAGCGGCTGCGAACCTTCCATCAGCGCTTGACGCAGGGCAGCTTTGCAGCCGGCACAAACCCTGCGCTGCAAGACGCCGCCAAAAAGGCGCAAGCCGATTACCTGGCCGCGCTCTCGAACGACCTGAATACCGCCGAAGCCCGCGCGCCCATCTTCGATCTGCTGCGCGCCTCCAACACCGCCATGGACCAGGGACAGCTTCTGGCCGGCGACCGGGATGCCATCCTGGCCGTGCTGGCCAGCTTCGACGCCGTCTTCGACGTGATCGAGGACCGAGACGCCGAGCCTACGCGCCAAGCCCTGGAATATGCAGAGAGATCAGGCCGCATGGCCGATGTGGCTCCGGAACTGCTGGCCCGCCAGGGACTTACCGACAAGATGGTCGAGGTGATGGTGGCCATGCGCGATCAGGCCAAGAAGCAGCGCAATTTCAGCCGCGCCGACCAGATCCGCGACGAACTGACCGAAAAGGGCATTGTGCTGGAAGACTCCAAAGACGGCGTGCGCTGGAAGCGGAAATGACCGGAATCCGCGTAGACTGATGTGAACCGGGCAACTGGCTACCCACGGAGGTGTTTGCTATGGATTTCCAGATCGTTTTCGACCGCGAGGAAGATGGCCGCTGGATTGCAGAGATTGAGAGCCTGCCCGGCGTACTTGCTTATGGAGCCACCAAGACCGAAGCCCAATCCAAAGTACAAGCCTTGGCGCTTCGGGTCATTGCGGACCGCATCGAAGTCGATCACAGCGTGCCGGATCAAGTTCGGTTTGCCGCTGCTTAATTGCCAAATCGAACAATATTTGAGGATAGTGCAGAGCTGCGCATTGCAACTCATTTTCGACGTTACTGTTTTGATTCCAGCATGCTGAACTCTCGAAAAAAGTGCTGATTTCGTCTTTCAGGTCTTCCACGATTTATCGAAGTGTGGTCTTGTTGTGGACATGAGTAGATGGCCTTCGACAAGTGCAAGAAAGGTTTTCCGTGCCTTGCAGCGCATAGGTTGGCGAGAAAAGCCTCGCATCAGCACAAGCGGTTCGCATAGACAGCTTGAACATCCTAACTTCCCAGACGAATTCACATGGGCATTTCACGATGGGGACGAGATCGGTCCAAGCATGCTTGCGAAGCGAACCGGTCTCAAACCCGAAGATCTCTGAAAGCGAGAATTGAACTTTATGGAACCGAACGAAGTCCAGGAATTGCAGGAACACGCAGAACACGCAGAACACGAGCAGTCTCTCCGCCCGGTTGCTTTGACCATGACCGTACTCGCCGTGCTGGTGGCCGTCGTCACCGTGCTGGGACACCGCACCCATACTGAGGCCGTGCTGGACCAGAACAAGGCCACCGATACATGGGGCGAATACCAGGCGCAGAAGATCCGCTCCTACGACACGGACTTGAGCATCGACCTGATGAAGGTCCTGCCCCTTACTGACAAGGAGGCCGCGAAAAAGCTCGTCGAGGGCTACCGCGAGCACCAGGCCGATTGGAAAGAGAAGACGGACGAGGAGTCCAAAGAGGCCCGGGCGCTGGAGGCCGAAGTGAGAGCGGCCGAGGCCAAGGCCGTCCGCTTCGACCTGGGCGAGGCACTGCTGGAGATCGGCCTGGTCATTACCTCGGTCACGCTACTCACCCGCAAGCGCGCCTACTGGGTCTTCGGGCTGGTGTTCTCGCTTGGCGGCATCGCGTCGGCGCTTTCCGTGCTGCTGCTCAAGTAGGGGGATTCAACCGGCGGGCGCTGTCCCTGGGGAAATGCTCACTGTGGTAGACTGGCGGCCTTATGAAATCCCTTGTTCTTGCCGCGCTTTTTACCCTCTGCTGCGCCTCGCTTGGCGCCCAGGCCCCTGCCTCGGCGCCCGCCACCCAGACTCATGCCAGCGACATCGGCTTCACTTACACGCTGCCCGCAGACTGGCAGGTTGTGGATGCCCCGCCGACGCTTTCGGCCGTACAGCAGCAAGTGACACAGACAGCTTCAAGCGAAGAGGAAAAGAAAGGCATCGCCTGCGTCCAGATCGCCTTGACGGCGCGCCACGGCAATCCCGGGTCCGTCGTGGTTGTGGTGGCGCTGCCCTTCGCCTGCTTTGGACAGACCATGACCGACAAGGATCTGCCCGGCTTTGCCTCGGGCGCCTCCGAGGGCCTCAAGAACTCCTTCGAGATCTCCGATCCGGTCTACGGAGCCTATTCGCTCGGCACGCACAGCATGTGGATCGAGCACGCCCTGGGCGCAGTCAAAGATCACCCGGAGATGAGATACACCGTGGAGACGGTGTGCAGCGTGCTAAAAAAAGGCGCGGTCTGCTGGATGATCATGGCAGCCGACGAAGCTCACTTGCAGATCTTTGAACGCGGCCTGGTGGCGCTGGACGGCGAACCGTCCGCGGCGCTAGTGCCGGCGGACGCCTTCGTGAAGAAGCCTCTCTAAGAATCTTGCGGCATCGACAACCGCTCACTCCCCCGGCAGTTGCTCGACTTCCTGGATAAGGCGCGGCTTGGCCTCTACCTTCGCGGTAGAGAGCAGGAAGACGGCCACCACCACGACCGCCATGCCGGCAAACTCCGCCTTCTCCGGGCGCTCGTGCAACAAGAAGATCCCCAGCAGCACGGCCACGACCGGATTCACATAGCAATAGGACGCGACCTTGCCCAGCGGCACATGTTTGATGAGGTAGATGAAGCAGGTATAGCCGAGCAGCGAGCCGCCGACGACCAGATAGGCCAGCGAGCCGATGGAAGCCACATTCACGTGAAATTCGGGCCATTCCCCCATCGCCGTGCCCACCGCGGTATTGAATACGCCGGCGGCGAGCATCTGCCAGGACGCGGCCACCAGGCTGTTCACCGGCAGCCGCGCGCGGCGCGATACCACGCTGCCCAGTGCCCAGCAAATGCCCCCGGCAAGCAAGACGACGATGCCTACCAGGCGTCCGCGGTCTCCGGCCAGGCCGTTGTGCAGCGATGGCCACAGCAGCGCCGCCAGGCCGGCAAAGCCCAGCGCCATGCCCAGCCAGCCGCGCGCCGGCAACAGTTCGCCGCCGGGCAGCATCATCTCGATCAGAGCCATATACAGCGGAATCACCGCCAGGATCAGCGATGCCAGCCCGCTGGGAATGGTTTTTTCGCCGTAGATCTGCGACACATTGCTCCCGCTCAGCAGGAGCAGCCCGATCACGCTCAGAATCAGCATGGTCTTGCGCGGCCAGAACAGGCGCATCCCGCGCCAGCGGCACCAGGCCAGCAGAATCGCGCCCGAGGCCAGATAGCGCGTCCCGGCCATCAGCAGCGCCGGCATCTCTGCCGTGCCAATGCGGATCGCCGTATACGTCGAGCCCCAGAAAACGTAGACGCTGGCAAAAGCCAGCACGATGGAGAGAGTGCTCGCCTTGTGTTCAGCAGGTGCACTTGGAGAGGTGGAATTCGCCATGGGGATACTACCATCCTAGTCCTGCGTGAACACTCGCGCTCTCCAACTCCCTCGGCTTCCCGGATGCAAACCGAAGCGAGGCCATGGGCGAATGGCGTTGCCGGCCTGGCGCTAGTCTCCTGTCTCCAAAGTTCTTGGCATGAATCCCGAAGAGCATCCGCAGATCCTTCGGCTCACCACCCCCAGACTCCACCCCAAAGAGCAAAGACCGCTCTTTGGGGACCCCGGAACTCCACCCCAAAGAGCAAAGACCGCTCTTTGGGGACCCCGGAACTGAGAAGCGTCTGGGGCCCCGTTCGCTTGGGATGACATCCTAATTAGGGGTTGAGGGTCGTCGAATGATGATGCGAACTTTTGGAACACCACACGAGCCAAGGCATCGAATATACCTCCTTCAATCATTAGCCAAGATCGGAGGTTGTGCCCCATTCTTCGCTGCTCTACTGTTTTCTCGCGATGAGCAGGCAGCTTCTCATGGCACATGTCGATTCTGCGCGCTGACGAGCGGGCCACCGGCCAAGCCAGCCCGTCGCTGGAGCCACTGTCCCGCTATACAGCGGAATTGAAAATGGTCTATCCTCTCGCCAGCGGGATTCCGATGCGGACACCTTCCGGCAAAATCACTGTGCTCGCGCCGGCCGGCAAGCGCTGGCTTCGGTCTCGCGCGCGCAGCAACCGTCCCCGGCAGCACTTGCGCGCCCTGCCCACCCGCACCCGGCCGAGTCTCTTCGCCGACGACTAGCTCTCCTCTGGCGAATCTTTCCCCTGCCCTTCTCGTCCGCACCCGGACGAGCAGAATCGAACGATCCCAACCACGATGGGGTCTGTGGCCGTGCTTCCTCCATTCCCAGCCACGCAACGAATCTGCCCAGGAGACTGAACCATGACCAGGCAAGAACTGCACTCTCAGTACGGACCCAAGCTGCTTTGCCCGTTGCCCGGACCCAAAGCCCAGGCCGCCGTGGCCGCCGACGACCGGCTCATCTCGCCCAGCTACACGCGTTCCTATCCACTGGTGGCCAAGCGCGGGCGCGGCGTCCGCATCGAGGACGTGGACGGCAACGAGTTTCTCGACTTCGCCGCCGGCATCGCCGTAGCTTCCACCGGCCATTGCCATCCCGAGGTGGTCGCGGCCATCCAGAAGCAGGCCGCCGAGCTGATCCACATCTCCGGAACCGACTTCTACAACGAGCCGCTGACCGAGCTGGCTGAGAAGCTGTCGGCCATCGCTCCCATGGCCGGCCCGCACCGCTTCTTTTACGGCAACTCCGGCGCGGAGGCCGTGGAGTGCGCGCTAAAGCTGGCCCGTTATCACACTGGCCGTCAGCAGATGATTTCGTTCTTTGGGGCTTTCCACGGACGCACCATGGGCGCGCTCTCGCTGACCGGCTCCAAGCCGCAGCAGAAGCGCCGCTTCTCACCGCTGGTTTCGGGCGTCACGCATATCCCTTATCCCTATGCCTATCGCGGTTGCTCCGGCGGAGCACAGGACGAAGAAGCCTTCAGCATGGGCTGCGCGCGCTACATCGAAGAGAAACTCTTCAAGACCATCCTGCCGCCCGAAGAAGTTGCCGCCATCTTTGTCGAGCCCATCCAGGGCGAGGGCGGCTATGTTGTAGCGCCAGACAATTTCCTGCGCGAACTGCGGGCGATCTGCAACCGGCACGGCATTTTGCTGGTGGCCGACGAGGTGCAGTGCGGCGCGGGGCGCACGGGCAAGTGGTGGGCCATCGAGCACTCCGGCGTGGAGCCGGACATGGTGTGCATGGCCAAGGGCATTGCCAGCGGCATGCCTCTGGGCGTCTGCATGGCCAAGGCAGAAATCATGGACTGGGTTCCCGGTTCTAACGCGTCCACGTTCGGCGGAAATCCGGTGTCGATTGCCGCAGCCTTGGCAACGATCGAAATCATTGAGCGCGAGGCCATGGCCAACGCCGCCACGGTGGGCGAATTCATGTTGGAGCGGCTGCGCGGCTGGAAGCAGACTCACCCGCTGGTAGGCGACGTGCGCGGGCGCGGCCTGATGATCGGCATCGAATTGGTCAAGGACAAGGCCACCCGCGAGCCAGCCACTTCGTGGCGTAATCGAATTGAGACTCTTGCCTTTGAGAGGGGCCTGATTGTGCTGGGCTGCGGCGAGACCACTCTGCGGCTGTGCCCTCCGCTGATTGTCCGCCAGGAGGAAGCCACCGTGGCGCTCGACATTCTGGAGGAGGTGCTGGGCCTGGTCGAGGTGGAGCACGAGCGGGCTTCAGCGGTGTAAGGGGCTGAGAACGGCTCCACAAACTCGGCTGTTTGACGGCGTTAGCCTTTCGCAGGTAGAACTGGCAGTTCGCCCGGCAATTTTGACATGGCCCGCGCACAGTGGATTTGCGCCTTTTGGACGCTCTAGCGGAGAATGGTGTGCCATGGAGCGTCTGTTACAGATGCGCGTCACCTGCCTGGAGCGGACGCTGGCCGCCTTGGACTGGATTGCCCGCCGGCGCGGAGCGCAGAGCCTGCCCGCGCACCTGGCCACTGGAATCGAAGGCGAGGACGCCGCCTACTTCTACTTGCGCCGCAAAGGCTACATAGTTGTGGCGCGGCGATGGTCGTCTCAGGACATGCCAGGGGATATCGACCTCATCGCCTGGAAGGGGCCGATGCTCTGCTTTATTGAAGTGAAGACCCGCACCGCTCGCGATGCTACGCCCGCCGAAGCCGCCGTCGACTCCCACAAGCGTCACACGCTGCGCCGTCTCGCCCGGCAATACGTGCGCCAACTGCCCCAGGAGACCGCTCCGCCGGTGCGCTTCGACGTGCTGAGCGTCTACCTGGCGCCCGGAGAGAAGAAGGAATTCGTTCACTTCGATGGGAACTTCGGATGGGGCGAGGAGTATTAACCGGCTGCCTTCGGATTACTTTTGCAGTTTCCGGCGGCGCTTGAACCGATGTAGTATGTCTCTGACCTTGTCGCGGAGGCGCCATGGACCGAGTGGTAACTTTCTTGCTCACGCAGAATCCCGAAGCCGCAAAGGGGTTTTATCGCGATACGCTGGGTCTGACTTATTTGCGCGATGACGGCTTCGCCCTGGTATTCGATCTGAAGGGCGTCATGCTGCGCATCGGAAAGATGCCGCAGTTTACTCCAGCGCCACACACCGTCCTGGGCTGGGAAACGAGCGACATTTCAGCGGCAGTTGCGAAGCTTGTGGCCAAGGGTGTGATCTTCGAGCTCTACCCCCAGATGGGGCAGGACGAACTGGGCATCTGCACGTTTCCAACCGGAGACAAAGTCGCATGGTTCAGGGACCCGGACGGAAACGTACTGTCGCTGTCGCAACATGCGCCGGTTGCCCCAACGGCGAGTTAGTCCTTTGCATCTTCGAACTCTTCCTGCCAGGCCATCTGGATGGCCTCTAGCCGCGACTCATTCGATTTGGCGGGGTCGTCGGCGAAGCCTTCCAACTCCGTCACGTATCGGTGCAGGTCGGTGAAGCGCACTGTCAGCGGGTCCAGATCGGGAAACTTCTCTTGCAGTTGAATGCCGATCTCTTCGGCGTCGGTCCACAGAATCTCGCGGGGCATGAAGGTCGTTCCTCTTGAATGGGCTGGAAAAGATTGTCGCTTTCCCCGGTCTCAGAATCGAGACCGGGGGCACCCACCTTTTCTGATTGAATTGGCAAAAACTTACTTGGCTTCTGCCAGGGTCAGCGGCTTGCCTTCGGACACGTAGTTGCGGTTCCACTTGGGAATCTCGACCACGTAGTCGCCGGGGCGGGTGATGACGGCCTGGCAGCCCAGGCGCGAGTTCAATTGCTGATCGGCGGCCATGTCCAGCCGGTCCAACTCGTCGTCGTCGGCCGGGGTCAGGCCGCTGTCGCCCGCCTTGATCAGCACATGGCAGGTGGAGCAGGCGCAGACGCCGCCGCAGGCGTGATCGAGAAAGATGCCGTTGTTCTCCGCCACATCGAGAAACGACATCGGCTTGCCGTGGCGCTCATAGGGCAGCGTGCCGAACTCGAACTCCACTGTGCGGCCCTCAGGTTGGAAGGTGACGCGCACGAGCTTGTCGGCGGGAATGTCTCTCTTGGTCTCTTCGCTCATCGGGTTCGTCTCTTTCGTGCCGGGTTGATCGGTTCAGTCAATTGGACGGCGGTAGAGGGTAAGAAACAACCGCGGGTCCTTGGAATTCGCAACGCATGAACGGGCCGCAATGGCGCGTTTCACAGCGCCCCTACGGGGCGCAACGCACTTTTCTTCTGCCTTATCCCAGGGCTGCGCTCCGCTTGCCCTGGGCTATTCTCGGCGCCTCCCTCCGGGAGGCAATGTCGCAGGGGGAAGCACCAGACCGACTCGAACTACGCGACTCGAACCCTGCTGCGCGGACTCTGCAACTCGGAGTCCGCGGCTCGAACTTCCCTGCTCGAAACCTGCGATCCGAACTCCACTACTTGAACTCCGCCGGGGCCATGGCATGAGGCGCGGTCACCGCATCGCCAATTTCCTCGCCTGCCGCGTCCATGGTCTTGCCACGGATGGCGGTCGAGACGGCGGCTTCCATCATCAGTTCGGCAAAGCGCCGCGTGGCCTGGTCCAGCGCCAGCGTCGCCTCGCGGATCTCCGACGGGTTCTCGCCATGCCGGATGACCGTGAGCCGGTCGCGCTTCTCGGTAATCGCAGCCCTCTCTTCGGCGCGCAACTGCTGCCAGGCTGGGTTCAAAGGAGCGCGATCGACCGCGGCAAGGATCGTCTCCGCCTCGTTGCGAGCCTCGATCAACAGGCGCTTGGCAAAGTCCGCTTCCGCGTTGTCGAAGGAGTCCAGAATCATGCTCTCGACCTGCTCGTCGGTGAGGCCGTAGGTCGGCTTGACCTCGATCTCGGCGGCCTTGCCGCTGCGCTGCTCACGCGCCGTCACTTGCAAAATGCCGTCGGCGTCGATGAGAAACTTGACCTCGATGCGCGGCAGCCCAGCGCTCATGGGCGGAATCCCCTTGAGATCAAACCGGGCCAACGACCGGCAATCGGCAGCAAGCTCGCGCTCGCCCTGCACCACGTGAATGGCCACGTTGGTTTGCCCATCTACGCCAGTAGTAAAGTGCTCGGTGGCCGAGGCGGGAATCGTCGAGTTGCGCTGGATGATGCGCGCCACGGTGCCGCCCAGGGCCTCGATGCCCAGCGAAAGCGGGGTCACGTCCAGTAGGAGCATCTCTTCGGTGGTCTTCGATGCGCCGGCCAGAATGTCGGCCTGAACGGCCGCGCCCAGGGCGACGACCTCGTCGGGATTCAACTCGATGTGCGGCTTCTTGCCGCGCGTCTTCAGATGGAAAAGATCGTCGACAAGCTGGCGCACCGCGGGGATGCGCGTCGAGCCGCCCACGAGCACCACTTCGTCCACTTGCTCGGGGGTGAGCCCGGCGTCGGCTAGCGCCTGTTTGCAGGGGCCGGCGGTGCGCTCCAGCACCGGCTCGATGAGCATCTCGAAGACCGCGCGCGGAATCTCGCGCTGATAGCGGTCGCCGTTGGGCAGCTCGATGTCGAAGTGCGCCACCTCCTCGGTGGAGAGGCGAATCTTGGCCTCAATGGCGGCTTTGCGCACCGCCTGTACCGCTCCCGGATGGATGCGCAGGTCTACCCCATGCTCGGCGTGAATCTCGTCGAGTGCAATGGTGAGCAGCAGATTGTCGATGTCGTCGCCGCCCAGGTGAGTATCGCCATTGGTGGACTGCACCTCGAAGATGCCGTCGCGCAGCTTGAGGATGGAAATATCGAAGGTCCCGCCGCCCAAATCGTAAACGGCGATCGTGCCGACTTTGGCGCGGTCCAGCCCGTAGGCCAGCGCGGCCGCGGTGGGCTCGTTGACCAGGCGCAGCACGTCGAGGCCGGCCATGCGGCCCGCGTCCTTGGTGGCCTGGCGCTGCGCGTCGTTGAAATAAGCCGGGACCGTGATGACCGCCTGGGTCACCGGCGCGCCGAAGAACCTCTCGGCGTTGCGCTTGAGCTGGCGCAGCACATAGGCCGAAATCTCAGGCGGAGTGAACTTGAGTTCGCCAAGCTGGATGCGGGGCACTTCGCCCTCTTCCACATCCTCGGCCAGACGGAAGGGAAACATCTTCAACTCGTCTTGAATCTCCTTGAGGCCGCGGCCCATGAGGCGCTTGACCGAGTAGATGACCCGCTCCGGCGTCTCGATGAGCGATTTCCGCGCGCTGTTGCCCACGGTGACCGTGGGCCGGCCACCGCCCACCGGAATAGGATCGAGCGCCACTACCGATGGCACCAGATTCGAGCCATCGACGCCGGGAATCACGACCGGCGCAGCGCCCTCCATATAAGCGACCAGGGAATTCGTTGTCCCTAAGTCGATACCAACTACGCGTCCTTCCGCCATGCTTTTCTTTCAAGCTCCCAGAGTTTCAGTTACGTCGCGAACCAGATTGCCGAGGTAGCGCCTGCGGTCCAGCAGAGCCACCATTCTTTTTTGCGCGGCAGACCGTGCGGATTCATCGCCCGCATCCCACACTCTCCACTCGATGCGCAAATTTTCGTCCACTTCCTTCAGCAGGCCGGTGAATTTCTCCTTGGCCTCTTCGAGGCTTGCCTCAAGCGCGGGGTCCTCGTCACCCAGCTTGCGGGCCATGCGCATCTCTTCAAGCTGCATGTTCAGCTCGAAGACCTCTTCCAGCAGATCGGCCGGAACCCGCGATGTTCCGTTCGCGTGTTTGGGCCGGTCCTTGCCGCTGAACTCTTCACCAATCTCCGCACCTTCCAGCTTGAGCAGGTACTCGGTGCGTCGCAGGGGGTCCTTGAGGGTGCGATAGGCGTCGTTGAGCAGCGCCGTATCGGCCAGGCTCCACTGCTTTTCGTTGTCCAGAGCGCGGGCAAAGCGATCGGGGTGCAGCTTGCGGCTCAGCCGATGAAATTCATGCTCCAGCGCGGGCAGATCCAGGTCAAGCTTGGGCGCGAGCGCGAAGACTGAAAAATAATCGCCACCGGGAGGCGGCTGAATCTTGCTGCAATGCGGACAAAACAGCGTCGAGTCGTTGTGGCCAATCGAACAGGACCAACAAGCGACCGGAACCGCGGAATCGAGAACCTTGAACATAGTTAAGCCCCAGCGTTGCCTACGACGAGAACGACGAACCGCAGCCGCAGGAGCGCGTAGAGTTCGGGTTGATGAAGTTGAATCCCTGGCGCATCAGCGTTTCCTCGTAGTCCAAAGTCATGCCGTGGAGATACAAGAACGACTTGGGATCGACGAATACCCGCACGCCGTCAAAATCGTAAATGCGGTCGCGCTCGCGTGGCTGCGTATCGAATTTGACCGAGTAGGAAAGCCCCGAGCATCCGCCGCCCATCACGCCAAGACGCAGTCCGCCCTCATCCGGCGAAATGCCTTCCTTGGCCATGGCCATGCGAATGCGCTTCAGAGCCTTCTCTGTGATTTGCAAACCACCTGCGGTGGGGCCGACCCCGCCTGCGGCGGGTTGCGGTTGCGCCGCGACCTGTGGTGACGCGCCGAGGGAGGGTTGCATTCCAAATGACACCGTATTTGACATACTTTCCTCTAGTTGGATGCCGGTCTGGATGTGGCCGCAAATGCTCCGTGCCCCATCCTTGCGCCTTCGTTCCGGCGCAAGGGTGGAAAGCCACAGATCTTGCCCGGCAATCGTACTGCCTCTTACTGAGCCACAGCCGCCGCGGTCTCGGCTTCCACCGTCTCCGCGTTGCCGTTTTTCTTCTTCCAGTCGCCGATGGCCGCGCGAATCGCATCCTCGGCCAGCACCGAACAGTGAATCTTCACCGGCGGCAGCGACAATTCCTTCACAATGTCGGTGTTCTTGATGGCCAGGGCATCGTCCACTGTGCGGCCCTTGATCCACTCGGTAGCCAGTGAAGAGCTGGCGATCGCCGAGCCGCAGCCGAATGTCTTGAACTTGGCCTCTTCGATGACCTGGGTTGCTGGATTGACGCGGATTTGCAACCGCATCACGTCGCCGCACTCCGGCGCACCCACCAGGCCCGTGCCGACCTCCGTCGATGCCTTGTCCAGTTGGCCCACGTTGCGGGGGTTGTTGTAGTGGTCGATTACCTTGTCGCTGTATGCCATTCGTTTGCTCCTTTTGCGGGGGGAAGCCGCGGAAAAACAGTTGTCAGGGATCAGGCATCAGGGATCAGTCATCGGTGCCAGCGAACCAGGTGCTCAAGACTGCATCTTCCCTGACCCCTGAAACCTGACCCCTGATCTCTGCCTTTAGTGCGCTGCCCACTGAATCTTGGTCAGGTCGATGCCTTCTTGCACCATCTCGTAAAGCGGCGAAAGCTTGCGCAGATGTTTGACAACGTCGATTACCTTGGCGGCTACGTAATCCACCTCGGCCACGGTATTGAAGCGGCCCAGTCCGAAGCGAATCGAGCTGTGCGCTACATCGTCGCCCAGCCCCAGCGCCTTCAGTACATACGAGGGTTCGAGCGTAGCAGAAGTGCAGGCCGAACCGCTGGAAACCGCTACGTCGTTGATGCCCATCAGCAGCGACTCGCCCTCGACATACACAAAACTCATGTTCAGGTTGCCGGGCAACCGGTGCTCCCAGGAGCCGTTCACGTGGACGTAGTCCAGCTCGGATTCGAGCTTGTTCTTCAGCCGGTCGCGCAAGCCGGTTAGGTAGGCCGCTTCCGTCGCCATCTCCTGCTGGGCGATCTCGCAGGCCTTGCCGAGGCCTACGATGCCAGGCACGTTCAACGTACCGGACCTCATGCCGCGCTCGTGGCCGCCGCCGTCGATTTGCGCGGCGATCTGCACCCGTGGGTTGCGCCGCCGAACATATAGCGCGCCTACGCCCTTGGGACCGTAAATTTTGTGTCCGGAAAGCGAAAGTACGTCGATGTTGTCGGCCATCACGTTCACCGGAACCTTGCCCACCGCCTGCACTGCATCGGTATGGAAGATGACGCCCTTCTCGTGACAGAGCTTGCCGATCTCGGCGATGGGCTGCAAGACGCCAATCTCGTTGTTGGCCGCCATGATGGAAACCAGGATGGTCTTGTCGTCCATGGCCCGCCTCAGGTCGTCCATATCGATCAGGCCGTCTGCCTTCACCGGCAGATAGGTCACCCGGTAGCCGTGTTTTTCCAGGCGCTTGCAGGTGTCCAGCACGGCTTTGTGCTCGGTCACCTGGGTAATGATGTGGTTGCCCCGCTCGCGGTACATCTCCGCAATGCCCTTGATGGCCAGGTTGTTGCTCTCGGTGGCGCCGGAGGTAAAGATGATCTCCTTGGCGGTGGCGCCGATCAGCTTGGCGATCTGCTCGCGCGCCGTCTCAACGGCCTGTTCGGCCTCCCATCCAAAAGAGTGGTTGCGGCTGGCCGCATTGCCAAACTTGTTGGTGAAGTAGGGCATCATCGCTTCCAGCACCCGCGGGTCCAGCGGGCTGGTGGCGTGGTTATCCATATAAATCGGCAGGCTTACGCCTGCGGGTACTTCCACTTGGCTGGCAACTGTACTCATTCCGGTCTCCATCCTCGTCACTGCTCTTTTCCGCTCACCGCGGAAGGGGAAGATTGCTTACAGCGTTAATGAAACAAGCGTGTTCGCTTCGCGGGCATGTCCTGCTGGCTGTTCGTGCTCCGCCAAGTCCTGAATACTGATGCTCTTCAGCACCCCCGCGATGGTTTCGTTCACTCGCGCCAATGGTTCCTTGATCGTGCAGCTCGGGGTCAGCTCGCAGGACTTGGTTCCCTTGGTGCAGGAGGTAATGAAAAACGGCCCGTCGATGGCCAGAATGACTTCGTACGCCGAGATCGCCCGCGCTTCCCGCGCCAGAGCGTAGCCGCCGTTCATGCCGGCCTGCGACCGCAACAGTCCCTTCTTGGTCAGCAGTTGCAGAATCTTGGCCAGCAGTTGCGCCGGAATCCCGTACGCGTCGGCAACATCCTTGGCGCTCAGGGCTGGCTTTTCGGGGTGCTCTGCCAGGTACTTGAGCGCAATCAATCCGTAATCGGCTTTCTTGGTCAGCTTGAGCATTGAATATCCGACTTCTTCGGTCCGAGTTCAGTATACGACCGTTTCTGTCGGGATTTCAAGTCCCAATCGGGGGTCTTTCCGGGCACTTGGATAAAAATTAGGGGCGCGTTGAAGAGATTCCGCAGATTCCGGTTTTAAATTGTGCAAAAGATCGATACAATCTGGCGGAAAGAGCAGTTCAATTCGCCGATAAAAAGAGAGATGGCCACCATCTGCAAACATCCCAAGGTACGCATTGTCTCCCGGCACGAAGACACCGAGTTTGTCGAATGCCTGGAGTGTGGCGAGGTCTTTGACTCCGAAGAATTCCGGGACATGGAGCTTGAAGAAACCGTCGATACAGAACCCAGCTTGGAAGATTCCTGAACCGCCACTGCGTTCCCAGGTTCGCAAACGAACAGGGGAAATCCCCGCCTTCCCGCAAGACAGGCAAGGCAGGGGCGCCTCTGCATGGGTGAAATTTCTGGGGCTACATGCCTGTGTGAAGCCATTGGCTGATCCACAATGGCAACGTCCCGCCGATGTTGATCAGCATGTGGATGAGGACCGCCGGAATAAGCCCATAGAGATCGAGCCGGCCTTTGGAGATCAGCAGCATCGCCGCCAGAGACAGAGCCAGCATGAAGGAATGGACCAGAAACGGCGCGGGGAAAAAACTGCCCGCTTGGAAGATGAACGAACTTCACTGCTGCGTTCGCCGCCACGAAAATGGATGCCGCGAGAGCAATCGCCAGCGCGGGCCGGCAAAATTGACGAAGGGTCACGATTTCCCTCCGTTGCCGTTCAGGGCCGGGGAACTCGATCGTCTTGACGCTATCCATGCATAGTGCAATCCCGACGCTACGGTGAGCGCCATGGTGGAGTCCAGAGCTACGGTGCGACAAACCACTACCCAGGGGGCTGCGGTGAGTTGATGCAAGAGCACCACCGCTACGGCGGCCACCTGGGCCAGGGTGTTGGCCTTGCCGAAGATACTCGGCTTGAACTCCCGTTTCCCCACCGCCGCATAGAGGATCGCCGCCACCACCAGGATGCCCACATCCCGGCCGAAGACCAACGCCGTAACGCGCGCCGGAATCAGCCCCTTGTGCATGAGGACAAGGAACAAAGTACTCAGGAGCAACTTGTCGGCCACCGGATCGAGGTACTCGCCCAGAACGGTGCGCTGCTTGAGCAGGCGGGCCACCGTGCCGTCCAGCGCGTCGGTTAGTCCCGCCGCCAGGAAGAGGCCAAAACTGATCGCATAGTGGTCGTCCAGGATGGCGGCCACCAGAAACGGCGCCAGACAGATGCGCAACAGCGTCAGCAGGTTGGGTGCGGTGCGGAATGGACTCAATCGCGTACTTGCAGCGTCGTTCATGGCAGATTCAAGAGCGCAATAGCCTCAAAAGTCCAACCTCAGCCCGCGGCAGCCTTCTGGGCGGTCCCGAGGATTGGGAGCCTCTGGTGAAAAGCTGAAGAATCTCCCACTTTCGGGGAAATGTCCCAGAACGCAGCCTCTGCCAGAGGAAGATTCTTCGTCAGTCCAAGATAGTACAGCATGACCGCCCCTTCAGGCTCAACTTGCATTGGAAGAGAGTCCATCTTTCCCTCCTTCCCCGATCCTGATAGACTGGTTGAGATTGCTTTATAGGCGCGTAGCTCAGTTGGTTAGAGCGCTTCCTTGACACGGAAGAGGTCGCTGGTTCGAATCCAGTCGTGCCTACCATAATTCTCAATAACTTAGAGTTTTTCCGGCATCCCCCGAGGGTGCTGGGAGGGTGCTGGACGTCTGAGCCAGCAAAAGATCGGTCGCCCGACCGTTCGCCAATGCCTTTTCCGAAGAGACGGCTTGCGTGTAAATGTCGAGCGTGATCCGGCTGTTCGCGTGCCGCAGGAGTTCCTGCGCTACCTTCACATCGACGCCAAGCCAGCGCAGGTTCGTCGCCAGCGAATGCCGGAAGGTATGCCACCCGATGCGTTTCTCGATTCCCGCCGCCTTCGCCGCCGGACGCACGACCCTCTTCAGCAGCATGTCCGGCGTCAGGGGTTGCGTTCCATTCTTTCGGATCGACGGAAACAGAAAATCCGCTTCGGACGGGTACGGGGATGCGGCGCGCCAGGCGAGCAGTTGCTCCGCAACCGAAGCATGAAGCGGCACCGGCTTCCGGCTGGCTTCCGTCTTCGGCTCTCCGAACCATTTCCGGACCCGCGACCGGCGCACCGTAATCTCTCTCCGGTCGAAGGCGACATCTCCCCAGGTCAGCGCGATCAACTCCGAACGCCGCAGGCCCGTGCTTCCGGCCAGCAGCACCATGGCCCTGTCCCGCAGCTTCAGGTGCGCAAGAAGCGCGCGAAACTCGCCAGGCGTCAGAACGTCGGGAACGCGCAGACGCTTTGCCGAGCAACGCACCTGCGTGATCGGATTCGATTGCATCCATTCGTGCCGGATGGCGTGGTTGAACAGGGCCGACATGAGATTGCGGATTTTGCTTCTTGTGCCGGGCGCATAGGGCAGGGATGCAAGCCAGCTTTCGACATCCACCGTGCGCACTGCCTCAAGCCTCGCAGCGCCCCACTTCGGGACGACGTAGAGGTTCAGCAGGTTTTCGTGGACGTAGATCGTTGAGGCCGCCTTGCGTTCCGGCACCAGTTCAAGTTTGCGATAGTGGGCGGCCAGATCCGCGACCGTCTGCGGGATCTGGACACCGGCGTTGATGGTGATGCGCAGGGCGGACACGGCCCGCTCGGCATCGCGGCGATTGGGCAATTGCGCCACACTGCCGACAATGCGCTTGCGATAGGTCCGCGTCCCGCCGGGATATTCATACCAGCGGAACGCCCAGACCTGTTCCCCGCCTTTGCGCCTGATCTTCAAGAGACTTCCGTTCTGATAACGCGCCATACAGTTTCCTCCCTGTATGCGCGCCGATGGCTTGGTCCATGTTACGCCAGCGGCGCAGGATTCGCATGGGTCAGGCGCGGTTTTTCAGGGCACCCTGCGCATTGACCCAGCGCAGCAGTTCATCCTCGAAAAAGCGCCACAGCCGCCGCTTGCCTTCGCCCAGGGGGTGAGAGGGAACATAGCCCTGGCGCGCCCATTTCACCAAAGTCCGGGCATCCATTTGCAAGAGGGCTGCGGCTTCGTCAGGGTTCAATAATCGCGGCATAGGCACCGTCCTTCTTTCAACTCTCCACGCGAAGCGTCACAACCGTATCCGCAATTCACGCGACGGAAGGCGTCTGCGGGCGGTATGGAAGGAAGGGCTGGGGCTTCGCCCGCAGCACATCGTTCCAGTCTTTCGCGGTGTCGGGCAGGTGCGTCCGGAAGCTCAGATCGGCCCGGCCCGTCAATTCGACCGCGTGCTGCACAACCTCCGCCAGTTTCTTTCCGTCGGCGTCGTTGTCCATGGCCGCAACCACCTCGCCGCCCACGGGCAGGCGCGCAGCGGCGGCGCGAATCAGCTCCGGCTGTTGCGGGTTCGGCTTGCCGCCAATAGAGGCGTAACGCGCCTCCTTGTCGGGAAACAGCGTTGCATGGCTAAGAGCGTCAATAGCGCTTTCGGCGATGACCAGCCGATTGTCGCCGGGGAATTCCTGCGAAAGCCAGAGCGTCTTGCTGCCACCCGTGGCAAAACCCGTGAATTCGGTATTTTTTAGCTCGTAACCGCTCAGTCCCTCAGCGTCGAAATGCGGAAAGACCGCGTTGCCTTTGGCGTCGATGCGTATGCGGCCCGCAAAGCGATCCAGCGCCAGCAGCGAGGCGGGCAGGGCGCGCCGCTGTTCGAGATAGGGATGACCCTCCGTTGCGTCGTGCATCTTTGCGTATGCGGCCTCGACTTTCATCCTGTCTTTCTCGACCTTGTGCAGTTCGGGAAAGACCGGCACCGGCACGGGAGGCTGGCCGGTCCAGGGCCGCAGTTCCTTGCGCACGGCCCCGAGACTGAGCTTCTGCCGGAATTGCACAAAGTCGATGATCGAACCGTTATCGCGGTCGTCACGCACCGAGAAATACACGTAATGCCCGTCGAGGCCGCGCTTGACGATGATCTTGTCGTTGCTGGCCGCATGACGCATGACGGAGGTGCCGCGCCAACTCGCCTTGCGGTCAAGCTCATAGCCCTGCGACGCGGCATAGGCCCGCAGATCGATACCCGTCTTGAATCCGTCCAGTTCCGCATCAAACATCTTTCTTCCTGCTGCCCCCTTGCTTCTGTTTTTCTTACTCGTTATCCGTCCGTTTTCCGCATGTCCGGCCCGGCGGTCAACGCCTGTTTCATGCGCCGGGATGGTCGTGAAGATAGCGCAACACGCGGGCGAGGCAATCGGCCATGACTGCCGCCTCGTAGCGCTCGCCCGGACGCATCGAGAGCCACGCCGCCGCAGCGCCGCTCGGACAGGTCTCGCGGATGCGCTTCAGGCAGGACGGGCCGCCTTTGAGCAGAGCGATCAGCGTTCCCATGGTTCTCTTTTCGAGACGAACCTCCAGGGCCATATAGATCAGCAGCCCCATCAGCAGATGCCGCGATTCCGTCTCCCAATACTGCTCTTCGAAAGCGCCCACTTCCGGCGTCAGTTCCCGCGCGGCATTCCACGCTTGCCCGGTAAAATCCGCATCGATTGGCGATATTGCGATGTTCATCACTACGCTCCTTTCACGTTGCCGCAAATCGCGCGGCTTATCGTCTTCCGCTGGGCAGTTGAAGCCGGGCAGGGGCGGGGAGATTGGTGCGGCCTGGTGCGGCAAGCTGCCTGGCGTGACCAGCCGCAAGGCTCAGAGGCTTAGGGAGCAACGAGGCGAGGCGCGTCTTTTCCTCAATCTCCGACATGCGCGTGCTCCGGTTGCCGCATTGCGGGCAGCAGCGGAACTCCTTATCCGTCGAGGCCCCGAGGCAGACATATTGCCTGCACCGGTAGCATTGGCAGTAGATGACCTCGACCCCGCCGAGCACCTTTGTGCCCTGGCCGCACCACGGACAACGCTCTTCCTCGGTGCCGATCATTTTGGCGTCGTCGATCTCGATACTCTGCGCAACCCCCGCGCCGGTTCCTTCCAGCCTCCGGCATTCCTTAAAACGCCAGAAGCCGTTGTCGAGCCGGTACACCGCAACATAAGGCTGGCCGTGCCGCGAGCACACGCGCGGCAGCGAGACCAGCGTTTCGTTCAGGCATGAGATTGCAAGGCCTTTTCTCAGGATTTCTTCTTCTCTCCGGTTCATCACGATCTCCCTCCCGCCCAGCCACCCGACCAGGCGCTCCTTCCTTCGCGTTCGAGTTCGACGCGGTAATGGCTCGGCTCCACTCTGCCGGGCCGCGTCAGGTGCTGGATTTCTTCGGTCTCGCCGTACTTCTTCGCGGCCTCGGTTCCGGCTTTGATCTTCTCCGCGTCGCTCATAGGAACCACGACCTCAGCGCGACGCACCACTCGTTGTTCGAATGCGCGAGTTTCTTGGCCAGCCACTCCGCGCCGTTTGTCACCGTCAGAAGGCCCGTGAAGAACAGCGTGATCCAGCACCCCGCCTCGTCGCCCACGAAGGCAAGCGCCGCGAAAGCCAGCCCCCCGATCAATACGACGGCCTTGAGCAGCGTCACCCCAAGGCCGCGCCTTGCGTATTCGGCGACGGCCCAGTCCCACGCGCATTTGCCGACGCCGATCCCGTATATAGCAATCAATGCCTGCGCGACGCCCTGATGGATGTGGTGATTCATCCATGCGTTTCTCGCGGGCGTGAACCACGAAAAAACGCTATCCAGCGACAACGCCGCAATCAGCCGCGCCTGGGGATACGACCACAGTTTTTGCAGCAACTCTTTCCCCGTCTCCGGCGACAGGGGACGATGCGCGTTCAGGATGTTCAACGCCTCCGAAAGCTTGCGATTGTCGTCTTCCAACTCCGCATTCCTCTGCCGGAGCGCTTCCTGGTCTCCCGCATCGGCCACGACGCCGAAAGAGCCGTCCAGCGCTTCGAGAAGGCTGAGATCGTTCTCCTCGCACATCTCGAACGCCTTATCCGCCGCCGAATGCCGTTCGCCTTCGCGGTCGGACCCCACCAGCGCGATCACCTTTTTGAACCGCGCGAAAAACGCCGTATTCACGCCCATAACCTCTCCTTTCCGGTCATCCGAAGATGCGGCGCAGAAGGCCCGCGTTGCCGACATAAGGGTTGGGCCGATAGCCGCCCCAGAACGCCTTGAAATAAAACTTCCGCTTCGCCTTCACCGGCCCGCAGCGCACCCCTTCGACGAAGGCGATCATCTCGTCAGGCCCAATGGCACCGGCCTCGTGCGGCAGGAGCAGGGGCCGCGCGCACTGGTTCATGGAATGGCTCACATGCGGCTCGCCCCTTTGGTCCAGGCTGACGCTGCGTGAACGGCTGACGACTTCCGTCGTGCCGCTAAGTTGCGAGACATAGTCGCGCGTGGTCTGGTCGCGCGCGCCGAACCAGGTCGTCACGCCGCAGTTCTGAATGAAGGTCTCCCAGGTCTTCGGAAACATTCCCTTCAGTTGCGACAAATCCTGCAACACGCACCAGAGCTGAAGGCCCGCAGCGCCGGCCGCCATGCCCATCGCGTTTTCGAGGCTTTTCATGTGCGGGCCGAGCTGCGCCATCTCATCGACAATGGCCAGCACCCGGCTCTTCTTTCCCTTTTGCCCCGCACTCAGCAAATCCGCCAGCGCGGTTTCGAGAATGAGGCGGAAATACTTGTCGCTGACATCGAGCAGATGCAGCGGCAGGCAGATGTACACGGTCGTCCCCGGCTTCTTCTTGAGATCGCTGAAACGGAAGTCCGAACCGCTCAGGCTTCGGGAAATCGCCTCATTGTTGATGAAGGCCAGCTGCGTGCGCGCCGTGGCGAAGACGTCCTGGACTTCGCGGTTCTTGGGATCGACTCCGGCGAAGCGGGCGAGCTTATCGACGATGAAAGGATCGCGCGTCGCCTCGACCGTCCGGATGCTGAAGGCTTCAACGTCGCCGTTGATGACGCGGGCGACGGCGGCAAGGTTCTGCTCCGAAGGCTTGCCGTGACGCTTGAGAGAGGCAATGACGCCCGAAACCAGCGCGCGCGCCGCCGTCGTGAAATGCGTCCCGTCCCTGCCTTCGTCCCAGACGAGAGCGGCGGCCAACTTGTCGCACATGGCATGAAACGCGCTCGACTGCGGATCGAGAATGTCCATCGGGTTGAAGCGCGCCGCCGTAAAACCGGCCAGGGCCTCGGGCAGCATCCCGAAGGGGTTGAGGATGAAGACCGGCCCGAACTTCCGCCGGTAATGCGCGGTGATGGCCGCGTTTTCGGCTTTCGGGTCGATGCAGATGCAACTGCCTTTCCAGGACAGCAGCGCGTTGACGAGCAGCGTCGCGCCCTTGCCGGTTCTTGCGGCGGCGACGGTCAGGAGATGGCCGTATCCCGGATAATGCAGCGCATGCTTGCCATCCGGCGAATAGCCGATAGGGACGCCCTTATGCCGGAACAATCCGGCCTTCTTGAGATCCTCGTTGTTTGCGAAGCGCGCGCCGCCGTGGGCGTTCTCCGGCCTGAAATCGAAGGCGGCCTCGACCCTTTTGCGCCGGGCGTCGTTGATGATGACTTTCAGGACGATTGCGCAGACCAGCCCGATTCCGAACAGCACAATTGCCATATCCATAGTCAGAGCCATCCTTTCGCGCGGAGGAGTCTGGTTTCTCCCTCGGTCATGGTTGTGGATTTGGCGAGGACGCCTTTCAGCATCAGCTCGAAATCCGGGAATTGCTTTGCGTTTTGGAGGAGCGCCGCGCCAACAATCGCGTGCAGCCTTGCGTCCTCCTTTTCCTCGCGTTTTTGCTGGCGAACCTTCTCCTCTGCAATCGCGGCCTTGAGGGCCGCTTCGCGCCGGAGCAGGGCGTCGATTTTGCCGTTGCCGCTCTTCATCCGTCATTCCTTTCCCGGAGGCGGAGGTGGATGGACAGTAGGAAGAATTTTGTTTTTTCTTTTCCTGCTGTCCTGTTTTCTGGCCTTCTCCGCGCCCCATTCTTCTTTCCTAGACCGTGGTTGATATTCTTGTCTGGAAGCCAGCAAACCGATTTCGGCGGAAACGGAGGATTTTGAATGGCCAGCAAGGAACTCATGCTCCGCGTGGCGCGCATGAGCCACGAATCCCATATGAAGAATCAGGAAATCGCCGACGCGCTTTTCGAGGAAAAGCTGCTCACGAGCCGGAACGCCCGGAAGGTGCAGGAGATCATCGACGAGGCCGGAGCCTGGCTGTTGCAGGAGCACGAACGCCTCGCAGAAATCGAACGCGCCGAGACGGTGGAAAGCCATCTGGCCGCGTCCCTGTGCGAGAAATTCGGGCTGATCGATGCGCGCGTGGTCGCAGCGGGTGCCGTGCACACGCCGCCCGAATACGCCGCCCTGCATCGGAAATTCGGGCGCGTCGCGGCGGAGTATTTCGACGAGGTCGCGAGCGATGCCGAAGACGAAGGCGAACAACTGAATGTCGGGATCGGAGGCGGGCAGAGCGCGCTCGATTTTGTCGCCAGCCTGCCCGAGCGCACAAGGCCGAACGTGAACTTCTACGCCTTCGCCATGATCGGGCGCGGCAACGGCAGACAAACCAAATACTCATCGCATGTCGGACCTGAAACCAACACCACCATTGCATGGTCCAGAAGCGGACGGTTGCCGGAGCATTTGTACTATGGAACGGTGCAGCCATTCGCCATAGGCATTCAAGATTATCGCGACCTCAACCCGAGGGAAGCCCATAAGTATTGCCGCGAGCTGATCGCCGAACAGATTGCCGCTCTTATGGCGCAGGATAATATCCGCCGGGTCATCACCAACATGAACGACAACATCAATATGGCGATTGCGGGCATCGGGATCGTTCACCCGACCGAGGCGGACGTTCATCATGGCGCGAGCCATATCGAGCGCCTCTGCATGACCGGCCTTCTGAAGTCGCTCGGCTTCGACACCGAGTTGCTGGAAAAGGAGGGGGCCGCCGGAGAATTCTGCTACTGCCTGTTCGACGCCCAGGGCAAGGGCGACCCGCGCTGGAAATTCTTTCTCTCCGCCGGAGACGGAACCAGGCACACGGGCGTGGATTATTTCCGGAACCTCGTCGCGCGAGGGAAGAAAGTCATCGTGTGCGCCGGGCCGAGGAAAGAGACTCAGCTTCGCATCGCCCTCGATGCGAAACTCCTCAGCGTCCTCGTCACCGATTCCCATACGGCGGAAACGCTCCTCAAGGCATAGCCGTCCTGAAAACCCGCTTCGGTTTCGAGATCACCTGACGCGGGCAACCGCAAAGGGTAAGTTATCAGAGCGCGTCCGCTTATTCATCCCATACGCGGCGCGGCTTTTCCGGCGTCGCCTTTTCCTTCACATCGCGCCAGAAAATACTTCGTCCGCACTTTGTGCAGTCGAACCAGCCTGGGAAATTCTCCGGAGTATTGTGTGCCTGGCCGCAATCCGGGCAAAACACGGCCACCCGTTTCTGTAGGAAAGTTCTAGGCATGTCGTCTCCCGCCATAGTGATTATGGCTCGCCGTGACAGTCTCGCAAAGGGTAAGTGTTCGGGACAATTCGCGGAGCCGCTAAAAACGCGGGCTTGCGCTTTCCGAACCCCCGCCTCCCTGTCCAGACATTCGCAATCGGCCCCACTGCATTCAAAATCGTCGGTTTCCCGCGTTTTCGGTTGGGGCTGCCTCGGCGTCTTTTGCGTCCGCAGCGGTATGACGGAGATGGGCGACTTGCCCACGGAGAAATCCGCCAATGGCGCAACCGATGCGAAGCACTATCCACAGTCTGCAATTTCGTGCGGGGCGTTTCCCGCGTTCGTGGTTTCAGGTGCGCGGGACTGCAACCTTCACCGATGCAAATCCTGGCGCATCCGGCCCGCCGGTCAAGAGGTGGGTTCTCGAAATTTCGTTGCGTTCCGGGTCCCTGCCCATAACGCACACGAAATTTCTGCGATCCCGCTGCGCGCTCTGGACCGGCGCGCCTCATTGGATGCGCTTTTGTCTTTGCATCGGTTGCGATCCCGCAGCCCTTCAACCAGGAAAGGAAACACCATGTCCGACACAAAGAAACCCGCAGCCCGCGTCAACCTCCACCCGGTCTCCGCTGCCATCTGGCGGAACCAGAACCCGAAGGGCGTCTTCTACTCCGTCACTTTCGAGCGCAGCTACCGCGACGACGCCGGAAAGTGGCAGACCTCTTCGACCTTCAACGCGAATGACCTGCTTGCGCTTTCGAAACTCGCCGACCTCTGCGACACGAAGATCAGAGAACTTCGCGCCGCCGACAGCAAGCATCCCGAGGAAGACGCGGCATAGCACGTGCCGCATCACGGGGCAGGGCGCTCTCACGGGCGTCCTGCCCTTTGTTGTTTTCGCCGACGACGGAGCGGACAGCATCGCGACGTATGCGCGCAATTTGATTCACCCTCGCAACGATTTCTTTTTTCCTGCTGCCCCTCTGCGTTGTGTGATTGGAACGGCTCCAATCTGCATCGCAAATTCACTTGCAGCGACACGCAGAATCAGATTCATTTCGGGGATGCTTGCGGCAAATATCGACGACAGCAAGTTGTGCGCGGAAGTTCCGCGCCACACTCCGGCATGCGGCTTTCAGCCGCTCGCCGTCGTTCAACTTGGCAAGGGGCGAACCTTCGGTCCTCCCCGTTGCATCCCCTCCGGCGCGCTTCTCGCGCGTGCGGAAACTCTGCCGGTTTCCACGCCTTCAGGCTCACGCGGCATGGCCGCGTCGTCACGGGCGGTGCGCCCATGACGGCGAACGACAACGCGCCGCCACCGCTTGCGAAACGCAGCGGCAGCGAGCGGCGTCAACGCAGCGCGCCCGTATCCGTCCGTTTCCTTGAAGACGAGCGCGCCGACGTTGAATTGAAAGCCCGCGATGCTGGTCTGAGCCTCGCGGCTTTTCTCCGCGCCAGTAGCCTCGGGACACCTGGCCCGCGCGCGCGTCGCGCCCCGCCCGTCAACGCCGAGGCCCTGGGCCGGGCCACCGTGGCCCTGAACAAGGCCGGGAACAATCTCAACCAGATCGCCCACGTCCTCAATGCCGGAGGCTCGGGCCTCACCTCCCGTGAATGCTTCGCGGCGCTTGCCGAAGTGCGCGCGGTTCTGAGCCGCATTCTGGAGATTCTGGGCCACAGGGACAGCCTATGATTTGCAAAGGCACGACCCACAATAGCGGGCCGAGGCTTGCCGCCTATATGACGAACGGCAAGGACGGCGAACGCGCCGAGCTATGGCAGATGCGCGGCTTCGCAATGGATAACCTGACCGACGCCTTCCGAACGGTTCACGTCATGGCCCAGGGGACGCGCTGCGAGCAGCCGTTCTTTCACGTCCAGGTGCGCAACCGCGAGGGCGAACACCTCACGCGGCAGCAGTGGGAAGAGGCCGCCAACCGCATCGAGCGGATGATTGGCCTCAAGGATCAGCCAAGGGCGATTGCCTTTCATATCGACGAGAAGACCGGCCACGAGCACATGCATGTCGCCTGGAGCCGGATCGATCAGGATACGCTGACCGCGAAGCATCTGCCGTTTTACAAGCTACGGCTGAAGAACATCAGCCGCGAACTGGAACTGCATTTTGGGCTGGAGCCGGTGACGAACCACCGTCCGGACAGGATCAGGTTCGCGCCGACGCGCGCGGAGGAAGAGCAGTCCCGCCGCCTCGGCTTCGACATTCACGAAATCCGCAACACCATCCGCCAATGCTGGGACCGTTCCGACTGCGGATCGAGTTTCCAGGCGGCGCTGGAAGAGCAGGGCCTCATCCTTGCACAAGGCGACCGCCGCAGCTTCGTCGTCATCGACCGCGAAGGAGGGATGCACGCGCTCGGCAAGCGCATCCTCGACGTAACGGCAACCGGAATACGCCAGAGACTTTCCGATATTTCTCGCGACGATCTTCCGACCGTCAACATGGCGCGCGCGGAGATGATTGAGAAGGGGCGGCAGGAAGAAGAGAAAAGAGAGGAAAAGAAAGAGGAGAAGCCTCTCGGCAAAGACCGGAGCGCAATCCGTCTCGCCTACAGCCTCAGCTCGACGCCGCAAGAATTTGAGCGGAACCTTGAGGAAGCCGGGTTCAGGCTGGCTCGCACATCGAAGGAAGACGCAGAGCGCAGTCACCGGCAAGCCGCCTTTGCCGGAGAGACGGGCCGCGTCGCGCCCGAATACCGGGAAGGCGAGTATCTCGCCGTCAATGCAAAGGGCCAGGCCTACAGGCTGGACGAACGCACGACAGGCGACAGCCGCATCGAAGTCGCCGGATTCCTCCGGACGCTGCATGTGTCAAAGCACGAATCCATTCAGGCCACGCAGGAGCGGCAGACCGGCGCGATGCATAAAAAGGCTGCGCCGGAGCTTTGGCGCGAACATGGCAGCATCGCTTCGGAATTCAGGGAGGAAGCCGGGGTTACAACGCAGCGCATCGAGGCCCCGAAAAACCTGCATGGCCCCGCTGCCGAGATATGGAACGCCTACCGGCGCACGAACAACGCCCACGCCTTCATCGACGCCCTCAAGGAACGGGAATTTGAATTCGCCGTCGTCACAAGAGAGGACGTGACCAACAGCCAGATCGACCGGCATTACAAAACCGATCTGGCGCGGCAGTTGCCCGCCAATCTGCGCGAAGGAGACATCGTCGTAATTGCGCCCAATGCCCACGCCTACAACCTCAACAGGCGCACCACTGGCGAAGACGCCGAACGGGTTCAGAAAGTCCTGGCCGATCTCGACCGCAAAGAGTTGCGCGGCGTTTATGACACCGTCCGGTTCGTCGAGGAACGAGGCGCAATCCGCGAGTTGGAGCGCCAGGCATTCCGCGATCTTTCCCGAGGCTCATTGAAAGGCGAGAAAGATACGCAGCCCAAAGGCCGCCCTGGCCTCAAATCGGGCGCGCGCGATCCGAAGGGCGTCAAGCCTCTGACAGGCGCAGCCAATGCGGCCATGTCCGCAATGAGCAAGACGCTGGAGGCCGCATCGGACGCCGTCGCTTCGCTCTTTGCGCCGACGCTTTCTCCGGCGCAGATCGCGATGGGCGAACAGGCAAAATCGAAACGCGAGGCCGAGGCCGAAGACAACATAGACTTCACCAGATACACCGCCGACCTGGCGCAGCAGCGAAGGCAGGAACAGGAACGGGAGGCCGCGCGGGAGCGGGAACGGTCGGGACGCGAACGATGAAAGCCGCGTCACTCGGGAACGGCGCGGCGAGGACCAGTCAACCACCGAAACAACAGGCAGAGTTCACCGCTTCGCGGAGGCACTGAAAAAGCAATTCAGGGATCTCGCAACGATGCTGACCAAACCGGCGGATGCGCCGGAGCAGGTCGAAAACAGGACAACCGGCGGGGAAACGCAAGGATTGTTCGCGCTCGCCGCGAAGAAGCTATTCAGGCGAGAGGATCGCAGCGCCTTCGTCCATCACGCCTTCGAATACTTAACCGACACGCTTGACTGGCTCCATCTGTGGAACTGGAACGAGCCACAAAATGACTTCGACGACTATGACGATACCGTGCACAGCAGCGCATACCATGATGACTATTCCCTCCATCTCTAACCAGCAAAGGAAAACCATGTCCGAACAGAAACCGCTCACGCATTCCGCATTCGCAATGAAGCGAGAAGGCCGCGCGGGATACCGCTGGCTTGAAGTCGGCATGGCCCGCATCGAAAGCGACGGCGCGACCGGCCATCATGTCTATCTCGACCGGATGCCCATCGGCGGCTTTACCGGCCACATTTATCTCTCTCCCGTAGGTGTTGCGCCGCCCGTGCCGGAACCGCAGCCGCAGAGACCGGAAGAGGCGCGCGGCGATGAGGATGGTGGCGAGGAAGAATTCTGAGTTGCACCGGAAGTGAATCCTTTCACACACGGGTGCATGTTACAGCGAATGAATGCGCTGTTGCCAAGTAACAGCAAGTTCTTACCAGTTACAGCACATTTTAACCATAGATTCCGTATTGTTGTTGCGGCTCCGAAATGCTACAGGCGTTCAACGACGAGTTGAAGCGTTCTGTTCATTTTTGGGGATATTCGATGCCGCACGATATAACTTTGCCGGAATTCTCGCTGACCGATATTGATCCCGCCGATCTGAATTCAGAACCTCCTGAAGAACCCGCGCCGCAGGATCAGAACGGACATCGGCAGAAATCCTCGATCCTTGCGCAGATGAAGAAGGCCGGGCGCGCACTCGTCAAAGCGGCGCGGCGGATTGGGACGAAAAGCACTCTCGCCGCCGTAATAGCGGCGGGCGCGGCCATAGCCCTTCCGGCGGTGGCTAAAGCGCAATTTGGCTCCTGCGATAACATCGATGGACCGAATGGCTGGTATTGCTACCAGGGGGAAGGCAATCCGACAACGGGCGCACAATCCAACGGCGACGGCGGCACATATGCGGGCGATCCGATCAACGTGGTGACAGGCAACGTCTATCTACATCAGACGGATTACAGCACCGCCGGGCAAAATCCCTTGCAGTTCATCCGCTATTACAACAGCAACACGAACCCGTCGCAGTATCCCACGACCACCCAGAATGGCGTGACATCGGCGATAACTGCGGCGGTCACGCTCGGTCCCAACTGGCGCTCCAATTACGATGCCTATCTTCAACTTTATCCCGCGAACAGTCCGACCCAGGTTGCCGTCGAGCGTCCCAACGGGCAGGAACTTCTGTTTTCGTTGGGCAATAACGGCCAGTGGTTTGCAAACGACAGCAATGAGGATTACACGCTGACGCAAACCGGCTCGGCGTGGACGTTGAAGGGACCCGACGACACGGTCGAGGTTTACGGCAGCGGCGGCACTGCTGGAACGCCTCCAGTAGTCCTCACTTTGGGAGCCACTTTCCTTAACACAAACGGCACCACCGGGAGCGTGGGCGTTGCGCAGCTTTCATCGATCACGCTCCGTAACGGTTATACTAGAACCCTCAATTACGGCACTACTGCCGCCCTGCCAGCCCTGGTCGAAATTCTGAATCTATCTCCCAGCAATCCATACTCTTTCCAGATGACCGCGCTGCAATCGGTCACAGACAGCTATGGCCGCGAATTGAGTTTCAGCTACAACGGCAACAACCGGCTGCAAACGGTGACGACGCCGGACAATCTCGTCCTGACCTACGGCTACACGGCGATCAATTCATCGACGACGATGCTGACGTCGGTCGGCTACAACACCAGCCCGGCGACCAGCCAGAACTTTGCCTACACATCTTCCGCAGGGCCTTCCTACCTGACCGCTGTCACCGACGAGAACGGCCACACTTCGGCGAGTTGGACTTACGACTCTTCGGGACGCGGCATATCCAGCAAAAACGGCGGCAGCCTCGGGGCCAATGCGTCCACGTTGACTTTCAACAGCAACGGAACGACCACGGTCACGAACGCCTTCGGCGTGGCGGACACCTATACGTTTCAGCTTGTGGCGAACAATAGCCAACTCAAAGTCTCGCAGATCAGCCGCGCGGCCACGAGCACGACGGCGGCGGCGACCGAGAGTTTCGGGTACGACACCAACGGCTATATGAACAGTTCCATCGACTGGAACGGCAACGAGACGACGACGGTGAACAACGCTCAAGGCAATCCGACAACAATCAACGAAGCGGTTGGCAGTTCCGCTGCGCGCACAACGACCGTAACTTACGATCCTACATGGATACGCTTGCCATCGACGATCACCGTTGCGGGATTGACGCGCGGTTTCAGCTACGATGGCGGCGGCAATCCCCTGACCATTACCGATACCGATACGACCACGAACTCCGTGCCCTACAGCACTAACGGCCAGACACGCACGACGCAACTGACCTGGACCCCCACCGGCCAGATACTTTCCGTGCAACTTCCGCGCACGGACGCAACCGTCAAGACCAGCTTCGGCTATGACGGCACTGGCGCGATGACCAGCGTCACCGATCCTCTGGGCCATGTCACCAACATCACCGCACACACCCCTGGCGGCTATCCGACGACGATTGTCGATCCGAACAATGTCACGGCGACGGTCGGCTGGGATACGCGGCTCAATCTCAACACCGTGACGCTCGCCACGACGGCGGGCAATCTTACCACCACCTACACCCACGACGCGGCTAACAACCTGACCGCCGTTCAGGCTCCCGACGGGTCGAAGCTGACCTACATGCTTGATGCGGCCAACCGGTTCACAAAAATCACTGACCTTCTGAACAACACTATCAACTTCACACGCGATGCTTTGGGCGACGCAACGCATGTTCAGATCAATAACTCGTCTGGGACGATGAAATGGCAGGACAGCGCCACCTTCGACGCTCTCGGGCGCGAGTTGACCAACACGGACGGCGGGGGATTCGCGACCGCATTCACATGGGATGCCAACAGTAACCTGCTGACCAGAACGCCGCCTTCGCCCTCCGGCACCACCACGTTCACTTACGACGCGCTCAATCGCATAGCGACAAAGATCGATCCGACAGGCGGCGGCACGACGACCTTCACCCTAGACTCGAACGACAATCTCATCAATGTGAAGGACGCGAACGGCAACAACACCGCTTATACGCGCGACGGTTTCGGCGACGTGACCCAGAGGGTAAGCCCCGACACCGGCACGAGCGTCTATACCTTCGACAAAGACCGCAACCTGACGCAGAAAGTTCTCGCTGGAGGCCAGACCGCCAACTTGACTTACGACGCCAAGGACCGCAATCTGACGGTGTCCTATCCTGCCGACAACACGCTCAACATTGTAAAGACCTACGATCAGGCTGGCCACGGCTTCGGCATCGGCAGGCTCACGAGCGTGACCGACCAGGCGGGCAGTGACAGCTTTACGTACGATGAGCGCGCCAACATCACCAACGAAAGCCGCACTGTCACCGGCGCGGGGACGCTGAACACGGCTACGGGCTATGACAATGCCAGCCGCGTCGCCAGCATCGCTTATCCCTCCGGCACCGTGGTCGATTACACGCGCGACGGCATGGGCAACGTCACAAGCATCGCGGCAAAACCGGCAGGAGCCTCGGGCTTCAGCAATGTGGCAAACTCGATTACCTATGCGCCGTTCGGCCCCATCACAAGCATGGCCTTCGGCAATGGCATCACCGGCGCTCTGACATACAACTACGCCTATTGGCGGCTCACGCAGATCGAAACCGGCACGGCAGGGCAGGTGCAGAACTTCTACTCAGGTTATTACGCCAACGGCAGCGTCTCGTATGACAAGGACAGCCTCAACGGCGCGAACCACAACAGTTTCAGCTACGACACGATGGACCGCATGAACGGCGCATCCAGCGGCGGGAGCGGGGGAGGCTATGGCACCTACACCTGGACATGGGACGCCAACAGCAACATCTATTCGCAGACCACGTCCGCAAGCGGCTACTCGACCTTCTACCAGATGACGCCAGGCACCAACCGGCTGGCGCAGTACGAACCGAGCACGACGAAAAACTATACGACGTTCGTCACCACGCCGACCGGAAATATTTCCACGATAACGGCCCCGAACGGAGCGGTGCAGGATACGCTGACTTACAACGCTGCGGACAAGCTTTCCTCGGCGCTCGGCAGCCTCGGTTCTTACGCCAGCTATAAATACGGCTTCGACGGGCAGCGCATCGAGAAATCGCCACCGGGCACGTATCCGATCCTGTACCAGTATTCACGCGCCGCCAACGAACTTCTCAGCGAGAACGATCTGCACGGCGGCACAACGGCGGATTACATCGTCATGGACCCAGGCCGCAACAGCCGACCCGTCGGCGAGGTCAACCCGACGACCGGGACGCTGTACTTCATGCACACCGACCTGCGCGCCGCGCCGGAGAAGGTGACCGACGGCAATCAGAACATCGTGTGGACCGCGTTGTACCGGCCATTCGGCGACACTTTCAGTTTCGGGGGGACGCTCACCACGCAGAGCCTCCGCTTGCCGGGGCAGCAATTTGATCCGGAAACAGGCTTCAATCACAACGGCTTTCGCGACTACGCGGGTACTCTCACCCGCTACATTCAATCTGACCCGCTCGGCCTTGGCGGTGGGATGAATTCGTTTCAGTATGTGCTCGGCAATCCGTCCAAGTATTCGGATAGGCTCGGGCTTGATCCGGGAAGTTCGGGCGGTGAGAGTGGAGGCGGGAGCAGCGGTTTCGGAGGCATGTGCACAGCGGGCTCGAGCGATCCCATGTGCGGTGGCAGCGGCGGAGGCGGAGGAGGAGGTTCCGGCGGCATGTGTACGCCGGGATCGACTGATCCAAAGTGCGGCGGCGGGCAGAATTCGGGGTCAGGCTCGAAGCCTCCTAAAAATCCACTGCTACCAACCTCAGGAAGTGGAGGTGCAGCCGCCATCCTAGGCGACCTCGCCGGTCAATATTGGGATGACAATGCAAATGTTCTCTCGGACGATGGACCTTTTCAACCCTATTACGACCAGAACCTCGCTGATTTCATTCTTGTCGGTTCTGTAGCTGGGGTAGCTGCTTTCGATCTTGCCGCAGTCGAAGAAGGTGGCCTCTTCGGAACTCGGTACGCTGGAAATCAACCTTGGTTCAATTCGGGGGATACTTTGAGGGTTGGTTGGAGCCAGCTTCCTGATGGTGAGTATACCTTTCGGATTGGCGGCAATTTAGTTGAGCATTTTAACCCCAGCGATCCCCACATAACTCTGTGGCCACCGAAATATTGGCTTGGTGTACCGAAGCCTTGATGTTATCTATTATGCAAACTGGGTGATGTGTATCTAGCGATAGAGAAGAGGAGCAACTATGCCTTGGACAAGTAAGATGAATTTCCATCAGGTTGCAGGTATCATTGAGCGCTTTTTAGGTAAGAGTAGCTCATATCCTCAAGAATGGAACGATTTCATAGACACGAGTCAGTCAGACTGGAAGGTCGATGCCTATCGGAAGTGCTGTTACGAGCTTGATCCTCTCGTCAATTCTCGTGAAGTGCCCGAGGCGGCAGCCATCGCAGCCCTTAGCGCGCTCGCAAAAGAGCTACGCAACGCAGATATTAATCAGATGCCTGTGATAGAGAAGCCGAATCGCAAAACAGATTTGTATTGGAGGGTTGGCATCGTTGCGTTGGTAGTCCTTGCAATTATTGTGGCCCATCATTAATCCCCACGCGAATTGCCAAAGCGGCAAGCAACATCCAATGAACGATTTTCAGAGTTGGTGTGGTCCAAACCCCGGCGCACTATCTCGTTGAAGTTTGTCCCTAAGTACGAAACGCCGAGAACGGCATGAATACAAATCATTCCTCTTTTCTCTTGGTATTTTGCAGTATCTGGTTTGGGTTTGCGTTATTACACAATTATGGGAAAGGGAAGAAATGGCGTCGCTCGTCTTTTGTGATTATCCATCTTCTCTTTTCCGGTACGGTTGTCGTGGCGGGAGTCCTAAACGGGTTTGCGGAACACGTCCTGCAAATTCACTTCTAGAAAGCAGACAAGATGATCTGTCGGATCAAGCCCTCATTGAAGTTTTTGCAAATAAATGGATGATTTAACATAACACTGTTTTAGTGACTTCTCAGTTAAGCGCGTAATGTTAGGGCAAATCGCGCATAATTTGTCATAAGATACCTTATGCGACGATACAATGTAGTTCCTCTATAGAGATGTCCCTTTTGCGTTTTCGTTGCTACTCAGCCCTCATCTTCGACCGTAAATAGTTCTCGAAAGAGCTTCTTGGAACGTTTGAGACCTTCCTCAGTAAGGGTGACGGATTTGGCTCTGCCCTCGGGATCGCAAATGAAACCTTTTTCGAACAGCCGGGTCATCGCCCCCCAGTCGAAGTCTTTCCATGCTCGACCCCTGCCATGCAAGCCGAGATGAAGCAAGGCTAGCACGGCGTCGTCAATGCGGTCAGTATCCGGTTTCATTGGAGTTGCCTTGCGTAACAAAAGGCGTGGCAACAGAGTTTGCATAATATAGGGCGCTAAGCAACCTTTCCTGTCAGTCTCCTATAAACTGCTGCGCCGGATACAGAGTTGCCTGACCGGGGATCAGGCTGCGTGTGCTTCGGTGGTTGCGACCTGTTCGCCTGTCATTCCGCCTCTTTCGCGTGGCCCACGGATCGGCGGGGAATCGGCACTTTAGCCGACGCCGCTCGCTGTCAATGACGCTTCTTGGCTCCCCCCTGCCCTTCGGTCACGGTCCCCCCAACAAGCTATGACAGCCGCGCTCTTTTGCGTCGGCAGATGTGCCTTATCTCGCCCCCGCCGAGGGGGCCACTTCAAACGAAAGAGGCACACCATGACAGACAATACAAAATCCGAAATCTTCCGCGCAGCCCTTGAAGCCGCGTTGAAGCAACTCTCAACGACGCTCAACGAAGCACAGAGCTATCTTGACGACGGCCAGGACCTCGCCACCATAGGCACCCTCATCTCGCTCGACGAGCAGGTTGCCGATCTTAACGCGGCGTTGCGGTTGTTTCGCAGGAAGCCTAACGACGAGCGTAAGCCCTGATCGTAGCGCTCGCATGTAGTCAAGGCCCGCGCCGGCAGCTCCGGCGCGGGCTTTTCGCTGTTGTGTGCCAGGTATGGCGCGGGCGCATTCGGGAATATAGGCGCGCCCCCCTTCCTCAGCAGCCGCCTACAACCGTCAAAGTGCGCATGACGTATGTCTTGACTTCATCTTCGCTGAAGGGCCTGTTCGCGTCGTGGTGGTGCGGCGCAGTAAAGCTGTTGATGTCATCTATGTCTTTGTAGACAGGCTGAAGCGGATGGTTGGGATCGTCTCTGATGATCGCCAGCATGTCCCCGAGCCATTTCCCATCTGGTATCTGGTTGGGGAAACGATACCGAATATAGCTCTCCAGTAGAGGTCGCATCTTTAAGCGCATTTCGCTTGCGCTCCCCGAATGGCCGTCGTGGAAGTCCAGCATATCCATGTGAGCGCGCAGATAGCCGTCTTTCACTTCACGCTCCAAATTCCACGCCTCTATGGAAGAGTTTTTCTTTGTGCTGGAGATTTGGAACGTCGCGCACTTCACGCCAACAACAGCGTCCGCAACCGCCTTCAAAAAGTACTTGTCGTGAGACAAAACGATGACCTGCGACGCAGACTGGCCGACGCGCTCGACCTATGCCTTCAATGCGACGGGCGTTTGACCTGGAGCGCCGAGCACGACGCTCAGATCATTCTCGACAGGGCAAAGCAGAGGATCGAAGGGGATCGCCACGACGACGCGCGAACTGTGCATGCATGCCGCACAGGCTATTCCCCGATCCTGAAATTCCGTTAAACCGCGATGCTTCTCACCATTGCTATCCGCCGATGATTGCACCGACCTCTTGCCTTAAATGCGAATCCAGTCTACGTGGTGTCGAATTCCCCTCACGCCGTTCGATCACGAACACTCTTCAACAAGGAAATTAAAATGCCGCACGATATAGCCCACGCTGAATTTCCGTTCGCCGACATCGACCCCGCCGATCTCAATTCCGAACTTCCCGAAGAACCCGCGCCGCAGGATCAGGGCGAACATCGGCAGAAGCCCTCGATTCTTGCGCAGATGAAGAAGGCCGGGCGCGCCCTCGTCAAAGCGGCGCGGCGGATCGGGACGAAAAGCACTCTTGCCGCAGTGATGGCGGCGGGCGCGGCTATAGCCCTTCCGGCGGTGGCTAAAGCGCAGGACGGGTACTGCGCTCCGGGCTGCGGCCATTGCCTGGACGGCCCACACGGCGCATTTTGCGCGGACGGGGAAGGCAATCCGCAAACGAGCACGAATTCCAATGGTTCCAGTTGCACTGGCCCCTCCAGCGTACTGGACCCCGTCAATGTGGTGACGGGCAACGTCTATCTGCATCAGACGGATTACAGCACCGCCGGGCAAAATCCGTTGCAATTCATCCGCTATTACAACAGCAACACGAACCCGTCGCAGTATCCTATCACTTTCGCAAACGGCTTATCTTCGTCGATAACCGCAGCGGCCACGCTCGGCCCCAACTGGCGCTCCAATTACGATGCCTACCTTCAGATATATCCCGCCGTCGGTCCGGGCCAGGTTGCCGCCGAGCGCCCCGACGGGCAGGAACTTCTCTTTACGTTAGGCAATACTGGCCAATGGTTTGCAGACGACAGCAATGAGGACTACACGCTGACGCAATCGGGATCGTCATGGACGTTGAAAGGACCGGACGATACAGTCGAAGTCTATGGCAGCGGCGGCACGGCTGGAACGTCTCAAGTCATCCTCCCTATGGGAGCCACTTTCCTGAACACTAACGGCACCACCGGCTCAGTAGGCATTGCTCAGCTTTCGTCAATCACGCTTCGCAACGGTTATACCCAGACCCTCAATTACGGCAGTTCGGCTATGATGCCCAATCTGGTCGCATTGCTGAATCTTATTTCCAGCAATCCATACTCTTTCCTGATGACGACGCTGCAATCGGTCACGGACAGCTATGGACGCCAACTGAATTTCAACTACAACGGCAACAACCGGCTGCAAACGGTGACGACGCCCGACAACCTGGTTCTCACCTACGGCTATACGGCGATCAATTCATCGACGACGATGCTGACGTCGGTCGGCTACAACACCAGTCCGGCGACCAGCCAGCAGTACGCCTACACGTCTTCGGCAGGGCCTTCCTACCTGACCGCCGTCACCGACGAGAACGGCCACACGTCGTCGAGTTGGACTTACGACAGTTCCGGACGCGCCATAACCAGCAAGAACGGCGGCAGCCTTGGAGCCAATGCCGGGACACTGACTTACAACAGCGACGGCACGACAACCGTAAAGAACGCTCTGGGCGTGGCGGACACCTATACGTTTCAGCTTGTATCGCACGACAGCCAGCTCAAGGTCTCGCAGATCAGCCGCGCGGCGACGAGCACGACGGCGGCGGCGACCGAGAGTTTCGGGTACGACAGCAACGGCTATATGAACAGCTTTTTCGACTGGAACGGGAACGAGACGACGGCTTACAACAACGCCCAGGGCAATCCGCTCACGATCACCGAATCGGTCAGTACGCCCATCGCGCGCACGACTACCGTAACCTACGATCCCACATGGATACGCTTGCCATCGACGATCACCGTGACGGGCTTGACGCGCGGTTTCAGCTATGATGGCAACGGCAATCCGCTGACCATTACCGATACCGACACGACCACGAACGCCGTGCCCTACAGCACCAACGGCCAGACGCGCACGACGCAGCTTACCTGGACCCCCACCGGCCAGTTGCTTTCCGTGCAGCTTCCGCGCACGGACGCAACCGTCAAGACAAGTTTCGGCTATGACGGCACGGGTGCGTTGACCAGCGTCACCGATCCGCTCAGCCATGTCACGAACATCACGTCGCACACGGGTGGCGGCTATCCGACGACGATTGTCGATCCGAACAATGTCACGACGACGCTCGGCTGGGATACGCGGCTCAACCTCAACACCGTGACGCTCGCCACCACTGCGGGGAACCTTACCACCACCTACACGCACGACGCGGCCAACAACCTTACGGCTTTCCAGGCTCCCGACGGATCGAAGCTGACCTACACGCTCGATGCGGCCAACCGGCTCACCAAAATCACCGACCTTCTGAACAATACGATCAACTACACGCTCGACGCCCTGGGCGACGCGACGAAGGTACAGATCAAGAACCCGTCCGGCACCGTGACGTGGCAGGACACCGGAACCTTCGATGCGCTGGGGCGGCTGACGAAGAACACCAACGGCGTCAACCAGTTCACCGCCTTCACCTGGGACCCGAACAGCAATCTTCTCACCGTGACGCCGCCTTCGCCTTCGGGAGCTGTCACGTTCACATGGGATGGGCTCAACCGGCTTGCCACGCGAGTCGATCCGTCGCCCGGCGGCACGACGACCTTCACCCTCGACTCGAACGACAATCTCACCAATGTGAAGGACGCAAACGGCAATAGCACCGCCTATACGCGCGACGGTTTCGGCGAAGCAATCCAGGTTGTCAGTCCCGATACCGGCACGACCGTTGCCACCTACGATCCCGACCGCAACCTGACGCAGAAAGTCTTCGCCGGAGGCCAAACTGCCAACCTGACTTACGACGCCAAGGACCGCAATCTGACGGTCAGCTATCCCGCCGACAGCACTCTCAACATCGCGAAGACCTACGATCAGGCGGGCCACGGCTTCGGCGTCAACCGGCTCACGAGCGTGACCGACCAGGCGGGCAGCGACAGCTTTACATTTGACGAGCGCGCCAATATCACCAACGAAAACCGCACCGTCACCGGCGTCGGGACGATCACGACGACGACGGGCTACGACAAGGCCAGCCGCGTCGCCAGCATCGGCTATCCATCCGGCACAGCCGTCAATTATTCCCGCGACACGATGGGGAATGTCACGGCAATCACGGCGCAGCCGCCAGGAGCGTCCTCTGCGAGCAATGTCGCAACCGGCATCGCTTACGCGCCCTTTGGGGCGGAAACCGCTCTGACCTTCGGCAACGGCATCACCGGCGCTTATGCCTTCGACGCCAACTACCGGCCCACGACCCGCACCGACGCGTCCGGATCGACGAATATCCTGAAGCACACCTACGCCTATTACAACAACGACAGCCTTCACACGCTGACGGATGCGGTAGCCGCCGCCAACAGCCAGACGCTCGGCTTCGACGCGCTCGACCGGCTAACCTCGGCCACGAGCGGCACAGGGGGATACGGCAGCTATGCCTGGACGTGGGACAAGGTCAGCAACGTGGTCACGCAGACCGTCAGCGGCACGAAGACCACCTTCAACCTCGTCAGCGGCAGCAATCAACTGGCGAGCACCGTCACCGGCGGCACGACGACCACGGTGGATACAACCGCGAACGGTAACATCCTCGACACGAAAATCGGCTCCACGGTTGTCACCAGCAATACCTACAACGCAGCCAACCAGATGGCTTCGGCGCTCGGCAGCCTCGGTTCCTCCGCCAGCTATCAGTACGGCTTCGACGGGCAGCGGATCGAGAAAGCCCCGCCGGGAACAAACCCGATCCTCTACCAGTACTCACGCGCCGCCAATGAACTGCTCAGTGAGAACGATCTGCACCAGGGCCATACGGCGGATTACATTTACATGGACCCAGGCCGGAACAGTCGCCCCGTCGGTGAGGTGAACCCCACGACCGGCGCGCTGTACTTCATGCACACCAATCTGCGGGAAGCGCCGGAGAAGGTCACCGACAGCGGCAAGAACGTGGTGTGGAGCGCGCAGTACAACCCCTTCGGCGACATCTCGACGGGTAAGCTGAGCGGCACCCTCACGATCCAAAGCCTACGCCTTCCAGGCCAGCAGATGGACCCCGAGACCGGCAACTACCACAACGGCTTCCGCGACTACGCCGGTACGCTCACCCGCTATGTTCAAAGCGATCCCATTGGCCTTGGCGGCGGGATGAATACGTATCAGTATGTTCTCGGCAATCCGTTCAAGTATTCAGATAGGCTCGGGCTTGATCCGGGGAGTAATTCAGGCGGTGGGCAGGGAGGTATGTGTATGCCCAGCGATCCCATGTGCGGTGCCGGCAACGGAGGCCCAGGTAACATGTGTATGCCCGGCGATCCGATGTGTACATCGAGCAATGGCAGTGAGCCGCCGGATACTCCCGACGGAGATTCTGCATTCCCACTTCTCGCTTTTTCTCCTTACCCGCCGGGTACAACCGACTACGCATTATTAGCAGGGGCGTTTGACCAACCCTCTAGCCTATTCTGTAGCTCGGTCGGTGGTTCTAGCACTTGCGCATTCTTTACAGAAACCGCCCCAATTTATGTTGGCTGTAGACTTGTTGTGGCCAAAACGTGTCAGGCCACTTTGCCGACTCATCCTCAACCACCGCCGCCAACGCGAAGATACAAGTTATCATCATGAGGGCATCAACATGAGATTCAGGGAACAGATACCACCACATTTCCCCGGAGGATACGTCCTCTTGGTAGTAGACACAGTGATATCTATCGTCATGGCCATCAAAGTGGTTATTTGGATACAGGCAACAAACTCTTTCAGAGCCTATTTTCTGGGGGGACTGTTCTTAATGTGGATGTTTATTGGATGGATCATTTTCTATGTGAGGGCTTTTCAGCGAAAAAGGGGGTGCACGGAAGATGATGTTTCGGGATGACTTTGTCTTGGGTTGGGGTAGTATCAGTATTTGACCCGATCCAAAAGTCGGGTGGTTTTGTGAATCTTTGTTAATTGTGGTGTGATTCAAGGTTGGAGAGCGTTCGAGGCGCTCTCCGATGGCGAAGTGTAACAGCGCATGGCTTCTGCGCAAGAGGCCGCTTCGATCCCAAACCGGCGTTGATACCGAAACCTTTCATGCGGTGGTCAAAAATCTGCGGTCGCATTGGCGCGAGCGCGTTGTTGACCCTGACCTTCTCTACTCTATAGGCGTTTACGATTTCGTCGTAGGTCATCCGCATCCCCTTCCCGTATCTTACGCAAGCCGTCTCGTCCAGAAATCGCGCTCGATCACCGGCTAGCATCGGTGCGGGCCTTTCTATGGCGTTTAGCCGCGCCCACCCAATCTGATGTAGCCGTCTGCACCCCCAGTGGTCCCGCCCGTCTCATCAAAATCGAAGTTGATATTCCTTAATAGCCGTGCTGTCTCGTAAGGATTCCCGCTCTGGGTGACGCGGCCCGACTCCGCAATGAGATGGAGCCGCCGCTTCGCGCGCGAACAAATCACATAGAGGAGCTTCGATTCCCGCTCCCGCCCTAACTGTGGCGGCTGATTGATTATTGCCGACCAATGAGGAACATATCCCTTCAGCAGTGCGAACGCGATTACGGTCTCATACTCCTCACCCTTGACGCCGTGGCAGGTACTCACCACAACGCCGGACGGGTGGCTAAACAGACGCCGGAAGCTATTCACATCCCGTGGCATACCACCGTCCACCGAGGACAGCCGGTCTTCGGCTTTATCGAAGAAGATCGTAAGCGCATCGTGAAGCGATGAACTGGCGTCGATGTTAATGCCCGCGCGGCTCAAGAGCTGCGTGAATACATCGCGCAGATATGCCGTTCCGTCGTTTTCCTGCGAGGAGAGCGAGTTTAGAACCCGGAGCAATCGCCGCGAAGTTCCGATGCTATCAGGTAGCGGACCGCCCAAGGCGACCGAAAGGTCTGCCAAGGTCTCGCCCGCCCATCGTACTCGCGTCCTTATCCGTGCGGGAGAAGGACGCGTCAGAATAAGCCTTGCGATCTTGAACCAAACATTTTCCCTAGAGCTGTGCAACGGCGAGAGTCCCGGCGCGTCGAATTCGACCCCCGGCAGCCGATTGACGAGTTGCCGCGCCAACGCTCGCACTTGCCACCAATGCGGGGCCAGAACGCAAATATCTTTCGTCGCTATCCCCTCGTCCAATGAAGCCGAGATTCTCGAAGCGATTGCATCGACAAGGCCGTCTTTTGCAACTGTCTGATCCTCGAATGTGACGACACCGTCCTCATCTGCATATCTAGCGCGTGACGTAATCGCCGGAACATCCGGGCGGAACATCCTGTACAGATCGATGATTCTCTGTGTCGAGCGATAGTTCCCCTGTAGCTGCAAATGTCCTAGGTTCCTGCAGGCAAACTCCGCTGCGATTTCCTCCGGGCTTCTCGTGACCGCGCCGAGCGAGTCATAGATCGACTGATTTTCATCCCCGACGAAGAACAGTCGTATGGGCGATTGCGCGGCCGTTGCAATCGAAGACAGAATGCCGAATTGCAAGTCCTGAACGTCCTGGACCTCATCGACGCAGAGGAGACGGATGATAGATGCAAGCGTCTCGGCGACCTCCCGATGTTCGGACAAGAGCCGGTAGGCGAGATAAAGAACATCGTCATAATCAATCAGTTTCGCGTCACGAAGCTGCGCCTTATAAAGCTCGAACACCCTGCGCGTATCGTTGTCGGTATTGAGGCTTGCTCCATTTCGATCATAGCCCGTGCTGATTTCGGTGTATTGCTGGAGTCCGTTCTCTTGCTTGAGCTGGGCCAGGAGCCGCTCCGTGTAAAACTCATCCGCCACCGAAAAACCGCGCTTGATGACATCGCAGTAAGGCGCGTAAGGACGCAGCACCCACTCCAAAGCAAAGGAATGAATCGTCCCGGCCCATAGCTGTTCTGACGGAACATTCTCTTGGTCAAGACGTGCCTGAATTTCGTCCGCAGCGCGATTTGTAAATGTTAACGCGACGACGCGCTCCTTAGGCGAAATCAGTTTTGTTACGCCAAGTATCACGCGCGCGGTTAGTACCCTCGTCTTGCCGCTCCCCGGACAAGCCGTGATGACCACGTCTTCTTCGTAATCAACGGCGGTTTGCTGTTCCGAGTTCAGACGTAACATTACTGTCGATACTCCTCGATGTACTGAGCAAAAAGCGAGAGTTCATCGGTTGGTGCGCCCGCCCGGAAAGCAGCTACGAAATCGGCGGAGTCGAGGCTCTGTAAATCCGCATTTCCCGCAAATGCCTGAGCCAGCGGACCATCAGTACCTTGTTCTTTCAGCCTATACAAACCTATCCGCCTCAAACTCGCGTCATTAACGTGGGGATAACAGGCGAATGCAATGGCGCGCAAAATATAGTCGGGAAAGTACGTTCGCACATCGAGACGATCCGCTAGAGTCAGAGCGAACCATCCTTTCCCGACCTTGTCCGCGAGGCGTAGAATTTCGAGTCCGGAAGCCCGTCCGTCTTCAGATTGCAGCAACGCTGCACTGTTGGCTTTTGTTTGCGCGTTCTTATAAATAAGGGGGAGCGTCTTCTCTACTTCGAACGCATTTCCAGACTGGATGAAATCCACCTCGAAAGTATGGCCGGCATAGAAGGCCTTAACCCACGCGTTGCCTTGGGCAAATGTATCGAGGGCCAACTTTCTCGCTTTGCCAGCATTTTCTGCGGCGCGCGCGTGCTTCTGTTCATCTGTATCGCTTCCTAATGCGGTTGGAAGGTCAATTAAAGCTCGATCCAGGTCGGTGACGATTGCGCACGTGCGCTTCATTCTCTCCTCTCCGAACAATACGGCGAGGTGTTCGAAAAAGGCTGCATCCACAGAAATGACGCTGAATCCCAATTCATCCTGCGAGAGCCCGAAAATCGCCCGCAGCATTGCGGGGATCATGATCTGCTCCGCGTCACCTTCGACTAGGACGACGCCTTTAGCGAAAAGAACCGTCGAGCGCACGGCATCCAAGTATCGTTCAAGGCGCCGGATGGCGTCGTCAGGCAAACCGTTCGCCGGTTGGTAAACCTCAGCATGATTGCCCTTCTTCGCTAGCACGTTCACGCCGGCGATTTTCGACGCCGAGGATATATGCGTGGAATGCGTTGACACGATAACTTGAGTGCTCTTTTCCGGAAGATTTGTGAACAGCGTTTTTTGAATGTGAGTATGGATGTGCGCTTCCGGCTCCTCGATTAAGAAGAAATGCGCCACTCTATCGCTCGACAGTTTTTGCTCGTATTCGAGCAGCTTTAACGACAGGTAAATCAAGTTCGCAGAACCGAGACTTTGTTCTTGAAGCTCGCCCGCATACCTGGAGCCATCGCCGTCGCCCACAAGAAGATTCAGCCGTTGGAGTAATCGTTCCATCGAGTCCGGCAGCGCCGATTCAATGCTGACGCTCGCCCCATAAGTATGGCCGACCGTCTTCTTCAGCGCGCCTTCGATGTTGGTTGCAAGCGACTGGATCTCTTGCAAGGTCGAGATGTCTCTATTGAGTTCTTTGACTTTTCCGGCAATGCGCTCGGCATCGGCAATTTCGATGCTTGATTCCATCCCGCGCAAAAGGGTGAAAAGCGGGTTGCCACGGTAACCTCGTAGCTCCGAAACAACGTCGCGGAGAGCTTTCACGAAGGTACAGGCGACCTCCTGATAAATCGGAGATATCTTAACGCCGAGGATATCCTGATCGTCATCCTCCGGGTTTGGGAATCTTCCGGTGTCCGCATCGCCCGCCCACGCGCGATACACGTCATCATCGAGAAAATCTCCCTTGGCGCGGCCAGTAAGAACAGGCTCGTAATCATCCACGGTGAGTGTAGCCAGATAGGTTTTGCTATCTTCTCCTTCGGAGGCCAATTCAAATAGCTTTTTGCGTATCTCCGACTTGGGCCGAAAGAAAAATGTGCAAGTTCCCGTATGCGAACCGTCCATATGCGCCGTGTTATGCCTGAGAAGCTGGCATCCTTCCGACGGATCAAGTTCTGCAAAATCTGCAGCAATCACGATCCAATGCCCGCGCCATTGATTCATCTCTCGGCAAAAGTCGGCTTCCCTGAGATAAATGGCATTGCGTTCCAGGCTTTCGTCAAGCAAGAGACGAAGCGCGTGGAGAGCGTTTGTCTTCCCGGAGCCGTTCTCCCCGATCAGCGTATTCACGCCCTCGCGGAAGCGGAACCGCTCCTTCACGAAATTTCGGAAATGTCTGATGCGAAGTTCCGTAATGTGCATGGCATCATGTCCGTCGAGCAGGCTGCACCTACCAGCAGCGTGGTTTTGTCCGAAAGATCGATCCGGACGGCAATAGTTTCCGACAAATCGTGATTTCAATGTGCGAAGGTCGCATTGTTTTCACTCGTTCCACGTTTCTGCCGCGAGCGGCAATTCATTGAGTTCTGCCCGCGCTTCGCGCCACGCCGGACAGTGTTTGCTCAGGATACTCAGAAACCGCTCACTGTGCGTCGGCTCGATCAAATGGACCATTTCGTGAACAATCACGTATTCGAGCAAATCCTTCGGCTTCGTCACGAGCTGCGTGTTCAGCCGAATGTGTGCGGCCTTGTGATTGCAGCTTCCCCACTTTGTCTTCATCCTTTGCAGGAAATACTGCTCCACATGAACTTTCAGCCTTTTCTCCCATTTCTGAATCAGCGGCGGCACGACCTGATGCAGGAGCGTTTTGTGCCATTCGTGCATGACCTCAGCGCGTCTCTGTGCAGTGCTGCCAGGCCGAACTGTCAAAACGATGCGCTTATGGTCGAGCGAAACGGAGGGTTTGGCATCCCGATAGACAACGCTTAGAAGATGGCGGCGGCCCCATAAATAGTGGCTCTCCCGCTCAATATGCTGTCGCGGCGCTTCACGCTCTTGTTTCTGTAGCTTCGATTGCTTGTCGCGTATCCAACCCAATCTGGAAATTGCGTAGGCGCGAACAACCTCCAGGCGCGTCGAAGCGGGGGCCACAAGAGTAACCCTTCCGTCAGGCGGATGCACTGAGAGGTGCACATTCTTGATAGCCTTTCGGCTTACCAGAATGGACACATCACCGATTTGTATCGCCTCGCTCATAGGTATCCAGGCTGGTTTTTGATGATCTCGAAGATCGCCTGTGTGGCTTCCCGGTCGCGTGACATGACCGGAAAGAGAGCGTTGAGAACTTGTTTCTCACGCGTGTCGTCGCCTCTCCATCCAGCCGGGGCATGTTCGCGCATAGTACGGTCTAGTTCGAGAGCGAGTATTGCTTTGCCGTCATCATCCGCCGGACACTGGAATGTCGTTGCCGGAATGTCCGAGAGGTTGTTGAACAACACAATCGCAGCCGGGAATCCATTCAGTATCGTCGGATGCTTGCCGCCGCCCTTCTGCGCTATGCGCTTCACCAAAGCTTCTGCGCGCTTCAAAAACTCTTCATATGCCGCCGCATCCGCGCGGCTTTGCTTGATAAGATCATCCAACAACTTCGACATCTCGTCATAGAACCGAGGATCGGTGAGCTGATTCCGGATGATGGTCTTACGTACGTTGTTGATGATTGCCTCAGCCACAGAATTCCGCGACAGCTTCCCCTTTTCATTCAGCTTCCGCGCAATCGCGTCATGGACGCCAGTTTCGATAATCGCTTCCGTCAGCGACAGCGAATTGAGATTGCCGAGGTCAGCGGCGGGATCTGCTTGAACATACGTGTTCAGCAGATGCCGCATGTCCGCCTCGTAGGGCTTGATGTCCAACTCTTCCCCGGAATGCTTCTTGATCGCTGCGCGCGTGTCGTTGAAGAACTCAATTTCATTTTCCAAATCCGCGATCTCAGCGGCCGAGTATCCCGCCTCACTCAGGTTTTGTGCAATGTCGGCAAAGGCGCGCACGAACTTGGCCACGGCTTTGTAGAACGACACGCGCAGCGGTTCGGTCTCGCTGAGTGCATTCGGATTGCTCGCGTCCCCGCAGAAGTAACGGAGATACTGCTCCATCTCACGCGGCGGAGGAACCGGAGCGCACAGATACCGTAAAGCCTCACGCGCCAAATCAAGCTGCTTTTTGCCTTCGACCAGCCAATCCTTGAGATTGACGTTATTGTCTCCGCCGCCGCCCTGATCGATGTCGAGTTCGTCGGAACTGTAGACAGCAATGGCTTCTTGCACATCTCCGAACAGTTCCTTGAAGTCAACGATATAGCCGTAATCCTTATCCTCACCGTCGAGCCGGTTTGTCCGGCAGATGGCCTGGAAAAGGTTGTGGTCGTGCAATTCGTTATCGAGGTAAATGTAGGTACAACTCGGCGCGTCGAAACCTGTCAACAGCTTGCTGACCACGATCAGCAGTTTCAGATTCGCCGGTTCCTCGATGAATAGCCGCTTGGCTTCGTCTTCATAAGCCTTTGTTGTCTGGCTGTTTTTGAGGACGTGCTGCGTATAAGTATCGAACTTGTAGCGTTCGTCGCTGTTTGCAGGCTCCCGCGAGATCGCGTTGTGGTTTGGCTCGTAGGAAGTGATAATGCCGCAATACTTGCCGAAGGATGTGTTCTGTAAGAGCCGGAAATAATGGCAGGCATCGTAGATGCTGGCCGCCACAAGGATGGCCGTGCCGCGATCATTATTCAGACGCGGCTTCAGGCTGAAGTCCTCGATGATGCTGGCGATAATGCGCTGTTTGCGCTCGCCCGCGCTCATCAACTCTTCCATGCTCGCCCAGCGCTTCCGGATAACGGCGCGCTGAAAATTGTTCAGCCCCTTGGTCTTCTGTTCAAACCATGCGTCGATAGCCGCCTTCGATGTGATGCGCTGCGGAACATCGCGCGCCTCGTATTTCAGGTCGAGGATGACCTGATCGGCAACGGCTTCATGGAACTTGTAGGTGTGGATGTAGGTGCCGAATACATCCCGCGTCATTTGCTTGTCTTTGCGAAGCAAAGGCGTGCCGGTGAACCCGATGAAGATTGCATGCGCCAGCCAACGCTTCATCTGCTCGTTCATGTCGCCGCCCTGAGTACGGTGACATTCGTCTACGAAAACGTAGAACCGGCCGTGAACCGGCGGCGGCTCGCCCTTCATATCGGATGGATCAAACTTATGGACCAACGCGCAGAGCAGCCGAGGCGTGGTCGCCCCGATCTTGGCGACGAATTCCGCCCGCGTCGTGATGCGCGGAGAGGCCGAATTCTCGCCGATCACCCCGGCGTTCTTCATTACCCCTTCAATCTGCTTATCCAGTTCGTCACGATCCGTCACCACCAGAATGCGGGCCTCCGGATCGTTCTCCATGATCCACTTGGCCAGCAAAACCATCAGAATGCTTTTGCCGCTGCCCTGTGTGTGCCAGATGACGCCGCCCTCGCGTTTGCGAATGCGTTCTTGCGCTGCTTTCAATCCGGCATATTGATGCGGTCGGGGAACTTTCTTTCTGCCGTTATCGAAGATGATGCAGTTTCGGATCAGGTCGAGCAGGCGAGTCTTGTCGCACATCTCGGCCAGAGGCCGGTCGAGCAACGCGCCGGGTGTCAGATTGCTGGCGTCTGCAGGCTTCCACTCGACGAAGAACTCTTCTTGCGTTGTCACCGTGCCGTAGCGCAACCCCTGGGAATCACTGCCCGCAAAGACTAGCTGCACCGTCGCGAAGAAGTCCTGATTGAATATCTCTTCCTGGTTTGTGATGAGCTGACGTACACCGTCGCCCACTTCCACGGAACTGCGCTTCAGTTCGATCACGCCGACAGCAATGCCATTGATATACAGAACCAGATCGGGGCGGCGCTCATAGCCGCCGCGTAGTGTCACCTCTTCGGCAAGCGCAAAGTCATTCTTTTCCGGATGTTCCCAATCGATCAGATGCACGGTATCGTGCGGCTGCCCGGCGGCAATCTGGACCGGTACACCGTACCGCAGCAACTGATAGGTACGCAGGTTACCCTGATAAAGTCTTATGCCGGTGGTATCAGCGGCGGCCAACAGTTTTTGTAGCGCGGCGGAGATGTGCGCATCGGAATGGCCCCGATCCTTCAGGCTCGCCGTGAGCAGTTCTGTTTCGATGCAGCGATTGTTGGCCCGTTTGTGCCAGTCACCGATGTAGCGATAGCCGAGAGAATTCGGACGCGTGTTGTCGGTAAATAACTTGACGACGCGATTTTGCGTGCGCCGTTCAGAGCGCGGCTGCTCAGGCATGGATAGCCTCCGAAGTGACCAGCCGTGTCTTGCCAGTCAGAAGTTCTTGCATCATGGCTTGCTTGAGATTGCGGGTTTTGATGAGACGCTGCTCAAGCCTATCAATTTCATCTTCCATACTCAAAAGCACCTGCGCGATAGCTGCTTGCTCCTTCTTCGTAGGTGGAGCGAAAAATTCAATGACCTTCAACTGAGGCAAAGAAATGCCTTTGACAGTGCTACCCCCTCCAGCCGAATCGATGACCTGGGCGTTTAAGTCAAACCAATAACGTAGGAAGAGCGTATCAATCTCGGGCGTCGGAAACAAAGCTTTCAGGTCCTGATTGATCGCCACATCCATTTCGTAGATCACAGCCTTGCCTAGCGCCATCCTAGTCGATGCGATAACTGTTCCTGCTGGAACCAGATTTGACGCACTGTTTGTCAGCCCTTCCTCAGTAATGTATTCCTGTGCTTGGAGTGGATTAAACGTGGCAAAATCCTTAAGGAGACTCTGCACAAGTCTCAACTCTGCGCTCTGCTTGGATAAAATGATAAGTAGAGGGTGAGGGCGATGCGGCAACAAACACTGGCGTCACAAGGGAGTTTTGAGAAGTTTGGTCGCAAGGGGAAACGCGAGTTGTTTCTTGACCAGATGGAGCAAGTGGTGCCGTGGTCGGAACTGTTGGCGCTGGTAGAACCTTACTACCCCAAGGCGGGCAACGGTCGTCAACCCGTGGGCCTCGCCATCATGCTACGGACTTATTTTCTGCAACAGTGGTTCAACCTGTCCGACCCGGGCATGGAAGAAGCCTTCTATGATTCGGCTGCATTGCGCCGCTTCGCTGGAGTCGATCTGGGCATGGCCGCTGCGCCCGACGAGACCACCATTCTGCGCTTCCGCCACATACTGGAACAGCACGAACTATGCGGCCAGATGCTCGACACGGTGAACCTCTACCTGGGAAGCAAGGGCATCCGCATCAGCACCGGAACCATCGTGGATGCGACGATTATCAACGCGCCCAGTTCGACGAAGAACTCGACCAAGGAGCGCGATCCCGAGATGCACCAAACAAGGAAGGGACAGCAGTGGTACTTCGGGGCCAAGGCGCATATCGGCGTGGATAGCAAGGAGACGGTGGTTCATTCCGTGATCACAACCGCGGCCAGCGTGGCCGACGCGCACATGCTCCCCGACTTACTGCATGGCAACGAGAAGAAGGTATGGGGCGATGCGGGCTATCAAGGACAGACCGAGGCAATTCATGAAGCCGCGCCCGATGCGCAGGACATGACCAACCGCCGCACCAAGTTCAAGAACTATGTGGACGAAACGGGCAAGCGCAAGAACCGGACTAAGTCCAGAGTCAGGGCCAGGGTGGAGCATCCGTTTCGCATCTTAAAGCGTGTCTTCGGGTTCATCAAGGTGCGCTACCGGGGCTTGAAAAAGAACCATGAATGGCTTTGCGCGGCCTTCGCCCTGGTGAATCTATACCAACACCGCAACCGGCTGGCCCCTCAACGGGCGTAGTGTCTCTGGAGGCCGGAAATCGGCCTCCAGAGGCAAATAGGTATGCTGGGAGATGCCTTTTTCGATCGATTGTTGATCGAAAGGTAGGGAAATCAGCCACGACTGGTTTGATGTCAAGAAATCAGGCACCTGCGCAGAGGCTCCTTAACTGTCACCCAAGGTATCCGACCGTTCCAATAAGAAGAATTTGCTCTGCTTGGAGTGCCGCCGCCAACAAATTTCTCAACGGCATCCCCCAGTCGCCTCAATACCCAATCGCCTGTAAACCCAGGCAGGCGGATATGCCCTGTTAGGAGTTTCTGCATTACGGCCTGTTTGAGATCGCGCTTTTTGGAAATCAGCCTTTTCAGACCATCCCCTAACGCATCCACGTCGCGCAGAGCCGTGGCGATAAGCTCTTGTTCGGAATCACTCTTCGGAACAGGAATAATTACTCGTCGAAGTATCCCCTCATTCAACGATGGCATGGTTGTGCCTGTGGCATTTTGCATCAGCCAAGATTGGACACGCTTTGACTGAAATTGACTACCTATGTATCCGCTGTTGTGGTGTTCACCAATACGAAGCCTTATTCCGTCTGAACCCAAGAACCACCCATCATGTTCTGGCAGGATGAGCGCCGAGCGGTTCACGGCACCCTTACGACCGAAGACAATGTCGCCAGACCTAAGGACGTATTCGGGCAACCTGCGAATTACCGCATCGGGAATCCTCGGAGTGTCTTCTTTGACTGCAATAAAACCTTCACGGATTTCACCTACCGAAATCATCGGTACACCAGCATTAGTGGAGTACTCGGAAGCTCTTAGAACTGTGCCGAATGGTCCTGTCTTAATGGACGCAAATTCATGAACCTCTTTTACTTCCCAGTCTTCGGGTATAACGCCAAGGTCAGTCTGTTTGTATCCAGGCTTCAGTTGCATGTCGCCCCCATTTTCCGGAGGTGGTCATCGACGCGCTTGCTGAGCGCCATGACCTCATCGTCTAGTTTGGGCATCGGTGTCTGGTAACGCTCTGCGAGTTGCCGGATGCGCCCGGTCAGGCTCTGAGAAACGCGGTCGAGTTCGCCGCGGAGGCAGGCTGCAATATAGGTGACCCATTTATCATCGACAACGAGTGTCTTGACCTCATCCTCCGTCAACTTGGGATACTTGGCGTCGAGTTTAGCCTCCAAGCCTTCCTCGGCAGTTTTGAGGTGGGCTTTGATCTTTTCTTTCTTGTCGAGCAACGCCTCATATTCCAGAAGCGCTGTGCGCTCGTCGTCATAATCTTGGTCTTTGCAAAGTTCCTTCAAGCGCGCCTTTACAGCTTTCGCTGTGATTTTCTGCTTGTCAGGCTCGCCTTCGATGACCTCATTGAGTAGTCCTTCTTCACCGCTCTGCTCTTCACGTTTTTCATCAAGCTGCTGCTCAATGATGGCGATAGCGGCCTGCAATTTCGCGATGCTGTCGCGCTCTTCGGTGAAATAGCGGTCAATGAGGATCGAGGCTGGAACAAGATCGGACTTGAAGCGGCGTTTGCCGCGCTTGAAGTCGTGCTTCTCAGGCCAGACGAGTTTGTTTTCCTTGTTCTTGACTTGAACGATCTCACGCGGTTGTGCGCCCTGTTTCCACCCGTCGGCGGCGATCAGGTAGCAATCATCCTGCATGATCTCGGCCCAATAGACCATCAGGTGCTGGTAGAGGTCGTAGCCGTCGAGCAGCGGCGCAGCGTTGAAAGTCGCCAGCAGGTCTTCGGCAATCGTCTCGATCAGTTTTCTGGGATGGCTGCCCTTCTTGAACCCCTTGAGACGCGGCGTGTTCGTAGTCTTCCAAGCATCGAAAAGCCTGTTGGCTTTTTTCTGAAAGGCCGTGAATTCAGAATGGCCGAAGATCGTGGACTTGATTTCCGCCATTGGCACCCGCAGTTGGCAATAGCCGGTCCGACCTGCCGACTCAAAGAGCGCGCTGCGAACATTGGGAAGGACCTTCCAGAAGAATTTCAGGCGGACGGGATCATCAATGTCCCGCTCCGGAATCCCGCCGCGCAGATGGGCGTCAATATCCTGCAAGTCTTCCGGCTCCGTGCTGTCGATATAGCGCGGGAGATTGAGGTTGTAATCATTCTTGGGATCGGCGATTTCCTCGACCGGCACCATGCGCGCATAACGCGGATCGCTTTCATCCTGGCGCGTGAAGGTATCGACGATGCGGTGAATATCCTGCTCGCGCAGCCGGTTCTTCGGCCCGTCTTTCATGAACCCCTTTGAGGCGTCGATCATGAAGATGCCCTTGCGGACGGTTGCATTCTCCTTATCCAGCACGAGAATGCAGGCAGGAATGCCGGTACCGTAAAAGAGATTTGCCGGAAGGCCGATGATGGCCTTGAGGTAACCGGAGAGGATAAGTTGCTGCCGAATGACCGCCTCAGCATTGCCGCGAAAAAGGACGCCGTGCGGCAAAATGCACGCCGCTTTGCCACTGCTCTTCATGGAGCGGACGATGTGCAGCAGATAAGCATAATCGCCCTGCTTCTTCGGAGGTGCGCCCCAGGTGAAGCGCTGGAAATGGTCCTTCTCTGGAATGAGGCCTGTAGACCAGGTCTTGTCGGAGAAAGGCGGATTGGCGACCACGTAGTCGTACGTGCGCAGCTTTTCCCCGTTTTTGAACTTGGGATCTGAAAGCGTATTTCCCGACTGAATATTTGCCGTCGGGAAATCATGCAGGATCGTGTTCATGCGGGCGAGACCGGCGGTGGTAACGTCCTTCTCTTGCCCTTCAAGCGTAATGTGCTTTCCGGCTTCCGCCGCGACCTTCAACAGCAAGGAACCGGAACCGCAGGTCGGGTCATACGCTGTTGTTGCGGCCTTGGTGTTTGCGGGCGAAATCCCAATCACCTTCGCCATGATGCGGCTCACTTCGGCAGGCGTGTAGAACTGGCCTTTGCTCTTGCCGCTCTCCGTGGCGAAGTGCCGCATCAGGAATTCATAGGCATCACCGAGAATGTCGTCATGCTCGGCGCGGTTTTTAGAGAAGTCCAATTCCGGCTTCTGGAAGATGGAAATTAGGTTGGTAAGCCGCTCGACCTTCGCAGCCCCCTCCCCCAGCTTGTTCGGATCGTTGAAGTCCGGGAAATCGCTACGCGCCAATCGTGAATTCGCATCAATGAGCGGCTGAATCACCTTGGTGTTGATCTTATTGCCGATGTCGCTATTGCCCTTGAGCGCGACCATGTCTTTGAAACTCGCACCCTTTGGAATTGTGACCGGCGGAGCGAAGTCGTCCGAATCCCCGTACTTGTCAGAGATGTATTTGATAAACAGCATGAACAGGACATAGTCCTTGTACTGGCTGGCATCCATGCCGCCGCGAAGCTCGTCGCACGAGGCCCAGAGAGAGGAATAAAGATCGGACTTCTTGATTGCCATTGACTAGCTACCTTGCTTGAACAGCCCAACGAGGCACATTCACGTTCATTTCTGGTTTATCTCCTGCTCCAATGCGGCGAGGACTTCCATGATTTCGCCAAATGGCGGCGGTTGCCCGAAGATCATCACGCTCATGCTGCGGTAATCCCTTTCCAACGCTGCGCGCCTTTCATCCGGCGGGACCAGACGCAGGCTGCCGGGACGTGCCAGATCGTAATGCGCCCAGCCGGAAGGGTAAAACGTCTCTTTATGCCGCACGACCTGAGCGAGAAGCGGCATATCCGCCAATGCTTCGGCACGGACGGGACTCTGCGCCAGCATGGCGAGGTCGTAATAGTGCCGCGAGTACCGGTCCGGTAGTGCCTTCTCCGCCGGGCGGTGAAACTCGGCGTGGAGAATGGTCGCCTTTTCCCAGAAGGTGCGCTTTGCTAGCAGCGCCGTCACCGGCACTTCCGGGTTGTCGAACAGTCTCGGAAATTCTTCCGCAGCAAAGGCGCGGACGGTGAAGCGATCATGCGGCACGAATTCCGCATGGGTGCCGAGTTCCAGAATGACCTGGGGCGTGATGTAGGGAAGCGTTGTCGCGGCTTCCGGATAGCGAAAGCGCACGACGTTCGGATCCTGGTCGCTGACTTCAACGCTCCACGCGCCGGTATTCTCAAGAATTTCTGCGCACCGGCCCCTGAGAGCATCGACAAATTCGCCGCCGATGTAATGCTGACAGGCGGTCATCATGTCCGCCAGGATGGCCGCGCGCCTGGTTTTCGACAGCCCTTCCCGGCGCGGATCGCGTTCGCCCGTGAAGCCAAGGGCGACGTAATCCACCGCCAGGTCGATGTCTTCTGAAAAGCGGTTGATTGCGTGGTAAATTTTCGACAGGGAAGTGCCGCCCTTGAAGAGCAGACGGTTTTTCAGGGCCTCGATCTCAAACAGTTGCTTGAGCGTCCAGCAGACCCAGAAGTCCTTTTCGACGACGGCGTCCGAAAGCCCCTTCCTGTCCGCCGTTTCGGCGAACAGGTCCGCGCGCTCGCGTTTTGGCATTCGTGCGACGTTGTTCAAGCGGTCCCCTCTTCTATCTGGCTCGCAACCTCATAAATCCAGTCCACGCCAAAGCGGGTATCCTTCACGAGCCTTTTCCGCTCGGACGGCGACAGCGCCTTCCGCAGCGTATCGACCTCGTGCGTCCCCACCTGCTCTTTGCCGAGATGGCGCAATGCCTGGACGACGAGAGCTATCTTGCCATCAAGTCCAGCGAGCGCCTTTGGACGGGCGTGTTTGAATACAATGCTACGCCGCCCAATCGGAACTTCGTTGTTCGGCCCATCCGTCAGGTAGACAATTTTTGACGGCACCTGCGTCGAAAGCCCGAGCAGGTTTGCCGCCCATGCCCCTTCCGGCACGATCTTCCATTTTTGCCGCCGAGCAATTGCGCGCGCCGCTTCATCGATGTCGGGGCTGAGTTCTCCACCAAGAGCGGGATTGACGCGCGGTCGATCATAGAGGCCCCTGCGAACACGCCGGATGGTGCCCTCTTGGCTCAATTCCGCGAGGGTCACGTCAATGGTCGTCCGGCTGGCGATGTCGAGGAAGTCCTTCGCCGAGAAAGCTTTTCCCTCTCCGAGCCGCTCAATCCGTCGCAACTATTTGATCCCGCATGGTTTCCATGCGCATCCCCTTTTCTCGATTAAGAAAAACTATACCTCTTTTTCTTAACGCTGCCAAGCCCCTTCGTTACCCCGAACCAATTCCCGCAACCCCGTTCCAAACCCATCTTCTTTTTCCCTACCGCCCAGCCGCGAGGAACTGGTCGCCGAGACTGGCTCCGCTTTCCTTTGCGCCGATCTGGAATTGCATCAGGAACCGCGTGAGGATCACGCGTCCTATATCGCCGAATGGGTCAAGGTCATCAGAGACGACGAGCGCGCCATCTTCGCGGCTGCCGCATACGCTCAACGCGCCGCCTGTTCCAGCATCTCCGCGATGCCCTTATGGCCGTTCCGGGCGGCCCAGTCCAGCGCCGTGCGCCCGTCGGCATTGCGGGCTTGGAGATCAGCTCCCATGCGCAGCAGGGCCTCGACGGCAGCCGCGTGGCCGCAACTGGCCGCCCAGATCAGCGCGGTGTCGCCGTCATAGTTGGAGGCGTCTATATCGGCTCCGCTATGGGCCAGAAGCGTGACGACGCCCTCATGCCCACCGGACGCCGCCAGGATCAGGGCCGTATCGCCGTCCACATTGGCGGCGCTGACCTCGGCTCCCTTGCCGATCAGGGTAAGGACGATGTCTCTATAACCTTTGCTGGCCGCCCGCATCATTGCGCTGTTGCCGGGGGTATTGCGGGCATTCACATCATCTCCCCTGTCGGTTAGAAGCGTCACCACGTCCGCATGACCGTATGCCGCCGCCAGGATCAGCGCGGTATCGCCGCAGCCGTTGCGCGCGCCGATTGCGGCTCCCCTGTCCAGAAGGCATGCGGCGGCCTCCCTATGGCCATTGCGGGCCGCCCAGATCAGCGCCGTGCAGCCGTTTGCCGAACGGGCGTTGACATCGGCGGCCCGGCCAATCAGGAACGCCGCCATATCCCTGCATCCGCACCGAGCGGCCCAGATCAAGGCGCTGTTGCCGTTCCGGTCGCGGGCGTTCACGTCCGCGCCGTGTTCAACCAGCTTTATGGCGGCCTCGGTATAGCCACCGGAGGCCGCACAGATCAGGGCCGCGCCGCCGTCCGCGTTGCGGGCGTTGACATTCGCGCCCTGCCCGATGAACGCCGCCACGCCGTCTTTGCAGCCCCTCCGCGCCGCAAGGATGAGCGCGGTGTCCCCGCAAGCGTTGCGGGCGTCGATTTCTCCCTGAACGCAGTTCATCGTCTCCGCTCCTTCCGGTCCCGAAAAGGCGCAGGTGCGTCCTACTGAACGCGGGTAAAACTCGCATCGCCGTAAAGGATATGGTTGGTATCGCGCACATCGAGTTTCATGGACCCCGACTTGAAGGTCATGGTGTCGCACGCGCCGACGATATGGGTGAAGTTCATATCGACATAGGTGCCGTTACCGTATTCCATGACCCTGTACGTCGCCCATGCCGTGCACTTCATGCTGTCTATGTCGAACAGCACCCAGGTGTCCGTCATGACGCCGTTGTTATTGAAAACCAACATTCTTTCCGTCACCGGATTTTGCGGGCGGTCATCGCGCCATTTTCCGATCATGGTTGACCGGAAGCGGGACGGCTGCGGCGGCCCGTCGTGGCACCCGGCGAGCGCCAGCAGGACCACGCCAAGAACAAGAACTGTAAAGCAATTCCCTGCACGCACGCACATCCGCATCGCACCCCTCCCCAGAGCGTTTCAATTGCGGTTAAAGTCGAAGGCGGCACAGGGGGACGACGCAATTCCCGGAACCGCCAGGGCGTCATGGCTTCGGCTTACCGGATCGGCCCTGAAGCCAACCGGGTGGCATCGAAAGCGATATGAGGATTTGACCGGCGCGGGACCGCTGCAAAGAGCAAAACCGCCGCAGCGCCAGCCTCCTATCCGATCCCCAACGAATCTGAAATCAGATGGTTACAGAATACTATGCAAAAGCGGTCTATGCAAACGCTGTAGACGTATCCGCATCCACTTCCGAAACTCGGGATTGTGAACAAAACGCTTAATACCCGCCTTCTCAAGGCTTTGGGCCAACGGATACGCGAAGCGCGCGCCGAAAGGGGTTTCTCGCAGGAAGCCTTCGCCGATCACTGCGGCGTGCACCGGACCTTCATGGGCACGGTCGAGCGCGGCGAAAGCAACCTGAGTTTCCAGAACATTGCGCGCGTCGCGACGGCGCTCGGCATCACGCTCTCGGCGCTCTTTGAGGGCATCGAGGAAAAGGCGCGCGGCATGGCCGAAGAGACGAAGAAAACATCCGCCAAAAAGCCCGCGAAGCGCGCCAGGCCCAGGAACTGACGCACGGCGCTTCCGATTGTTTCCACCATCCGCCCTCGCAACGCTCAATCCACTCGGCGCAAAACATGCGGAAAATGAGGGTCCTATTCTCCGCACGTTCCAGGCCCGCCCGCGAGGCTCCATCGGTTCCGGCGCTTCCGGTCTCCTTTCATGGCTGGACAGTTATAGCGCGGAATACTGGCAGGGCGCGCCGTCCGGTCAACGGGCTGCCCGCTCCCGGAATCCGTGTTGCCCGTTTCCCTTCGGTGACCGTCCGGCTTCTCCGCCCTGCCCCGTCTCCGCGCATCAACCAGCCACAAAAGGAGACGGCAATGACCAAAACCACGATGCATCCAACGCCGATCACGCAGGAACGCATTGACGAACTTCAAGAACAGCTTCGGCAAGGCACTTTGTCCGACGAAGCCGAGCGTGAAATCTGGCAAGCCGCGAAAATGGTCCCTGCATTGGTGGACATGCTCCGGAACTGCATTGAAGCACTTTATGCTATCGACGGCGACGACGCCGACGAACTCCGCCGCAATGCGCGTTTTCTGATCGGGGAATAAACGAAACGGCCCGCGCCGGTCTTCCAATCGGCGCGGGTTGTTTCGCCGCAACCGGAAAGCCGATGTGCAGGGATCACAGCCATGCGCGGCGCATCCGCATAGAGACGCGCGGCGCGAAGGAATCCAAACGGAAAAAACAGGCCCGAGATTCAGGGATTGCTGGATCGGGAGACCGCGCGCGAGCTGGCACAGAATGAGTCTGGTGTTATCAGGATTCGGCTCAACAGAAAGAAAAAACACACCACCTATAACGTGCCGGAATAAGTCGAAAACGGTTATATAATCGTGTCGCAAACGCTGCATTGCGGGGGTAGCGATATGTGCAAGTGCGAGGTTTGTGGCGAGAAACTTGATGATGGCAACATCTGCATGGGGTGCTGGAAAGCGAATTTTGAGGAGCCGAAATCAGAAGCGCCAGTTTATCCAATAGAGGCAGCGATAACTGTCAAGCAACTGGAGCAAACTCACCTGGGATTGGCGGTTCCCTGGGAAGATGATCCGACCTTGAGCAATTATGGCAAATGCCTGCTGTGCGGCAGGGTTTTGTTCAGCACACTGTGGTGCAGATGCATTGGGAGCAAGCTGATTCCGCCCTGGAATGGGTGCGATTAGCAGTTATTGAACCGACAGCGCAGAGAAAGCATCCTGTAACAGGCCCCCTATTATTCTCATCCCGCCGGACCATCCGCGCCCGGCTGTAAGCTCGGCTTCTTCCGGTCTCCATTTTCGGCCGAACTGTCTTTGCGCAGAATTCTGGCAGGGCGCGCCAGCCGGTCAACGGGCGGCCCGCTCCAGGAATCCGTGTTGCCCGTTTCCCTGACGGTGACCGTCCGGCTTTTCCGCCCTGCCCTGTCTTCGCGCATTGGCCAGCCGTAAAAGGAGACAGGCGTGAAGAGGCCTCCGCCCGATACAAGCCATCTCGACGACTGCCGTTCGTGCCGTGAACAGGCGGAATTTGCAATCCGGATGCTTGTCTTCCGTTGCGCCTCTTTCGAGACGACCCGCAGGACGGCGGGGCGGAGGCAATCTGGCCGCCGCCGCTTGCTATCAATGACGGAAATCGGCTCCCCTACTCCGCTCGGCAAAGAGCGCCTGCGCGTCGCAGTTACCCCAATTTCCTATGACAGCCGCGCTCAGTTGCGGCGGCCCAGTGCCTCGTTTCGCCCCCGCCTTGGGGGTCATTTCAAACGAAAGAGGCGCAACATGTCGAAGACAAGCAATCTCAGCAAATCCGATCTCCACCAGTTCACCGGCACCGAAACCTGGTTCCGGCATCCATTGAACCGTAAGGTTCTTTACACCGAAGGTGTCCAGTACGTTGCCGAACATGGCGGAGCCTATTGGCTGATCGATGAAATCGCTCTGATCCAGCCTTACGACAAGAAAGTCGCCGCCGAGCCGTTCCAGGTCTGGACGCTCAAAGTTCGCGATGACCGGAAGGCGACGCTCACCTGCACCGATGGCAACCACAACATCGTCTTCACGAAGGAGATCGAATTCACCGACTTCCCGCTCGATGAAATCGAGTTCTACTTCACCGACAACACGATCCTGCTTCCGTCTGAATACTGACGAAAGCGCCCGCGCCGGCAGCTCCGGCGCGGGTATTTCTCTGCCTCAGTGCAGGAATTCGCCAGAACGCACGATGCCGAGGCGTCTTCTTTACGATGAACGCCTCATGCCGCGCTACTTGAATTGCAATCGCAGCGCCGCGTGTCCTTCCCATTCCTTCCACGATGCGCAAATGAATGCGGGAGATGAATATCGGCAAGCGCCCTGATCTTTGCGGCCTGTCTCTTCCCGCTCGATATGGATCTCTCTTCCTGCCGCCCCAAACTCGGCGGTGAATCGGCACTTTAGCCGCCGCCGCTCGCTGTCAATGACGCTTCTTGGCTCCCCCCTGCCCTTCGGTCACGGTTCCCCCAACAAGCTATGACAGCCGCGCTCATTTGCGTCGGCACGCGCCTTTCTCATCCCCGCCGAAAAGGGCGGCACAACGGAAAGAGAGGCATATCATGACAAACGCAGTTGAGACATTCCGCAACACGATTATCCAGGGCGATTGCCTTGGCGTTCTCCCGCAGATTCCGGCGCGCAGCGTGGACTTCATCCTCACGGACCCGCCGTACATTGCGCGGTATCAGTCGCGCGACGGGCGCAGCGTTCCGAACGACGATAACGACGCCTGGCTCAAACCGGCCTTCGCCAAGATGTTCCGCGTCCTGAGCCGGGACAGCTTCGCCGTCAGCTTCTACGGCTGGCCTCACGCCGACAAGTTCATGCAGGCCTGGCGCGAAGCGGGCTTCCGCATCGTCGGGCATTTCGTGTTCCCGAAGCGTTACACGTCGGCTGAGAAGTATCTCCGCTATCAGCATGAATGCGCGTACCTGCTTGCGAAAGGAAATCCGCAGGTTCCGCAGACGACCATCGGCGACGTCATCGACTGGACGTATAGCGGCAACAAGCTGCACCCGACGCAAAAGCCGCTTTCGGTTCTTCTCCCGCTGGTCGAAACCTTCTCCAGGCGCGGCGATCTGGTGCTCGATCCATTCAGCGGTTCCGGCTCATCGTTGCTTGCAGCCAAGATGCTTCAGCGCGATTGGCTCGGCATCGAGCTTGACGCCAAGTATCACGCCATCGCTACCCAGCGGCTGACGCTGGAACAGGCAAGGGCCGCATAAGGCCCCCTGCCCGCGTCGGTCAGCACCGGCGCGGGCATTGTTCTGTCTTAGCGCCCGAATTCACTTGGCCGCACGATGCCGAGGCGTCCGAGATCGCGAGCGGTTCCACCGGACACGACCACGTAGTCTCCGTTGCGGAATCGCATCTGCATCGCGTCGCCCCTTCTCCAGCGCTTGATGCCAATCACCTCGGACGTCTCCAGTTTGACGTAACCGCCTGGAACGTCAGTCAAGACCTGAATGTTCATCCCGCCTCCTTTTCCAGTTCTTCCGTCCGCCTGACAATGAAGTCCGTCACTTCGGCCAGCATTTTTCTGTCTGTCCTCGCACAGGCCGTTTTGAAGCGCCGGTGAAGGCTTTTCGGCAGATCGACACTCAGCCGCTGTGTCGGCTCAGTATTCGCTGGCTTTGCCGGTTCAGGATTACCCACATCTACATGAATGTGGGTTTGTGTGTCCTGCCCTGCTCCGCGTCGTTCAAACGCCGCGATGATTTCAGGCGATAGCGGCCTTGGTTTCGGAGCCTGTGCGAATGTTTTGCTCAATGAGTATCTCCAACAGTTCGTGGGTGAGGTTTTGGATTTCTATGAGGGCCTGGCGACCGCTCGGCCATTCGAAGACCGTCTTGCCCATCGTCAGCGCCTCGGCGTAGGCGATGCGCTGCTCGATTTCGGTGTCGAATATGGGTATCCCCGCGTCGGCTGCCATGAGCCGCGTATCGCGACCGAGAACGGTCGAGCCGATTTTGCGGGAAACCACAAAACCACATTTGAGGGTTGGCTTGAGTTCCTGGGCCTCTTTCAGTTGCCGAACCGTCAAGTCCGACGACCACCGCGACGCTCCGCCCGGCTCAATCGGCACAACCACCAAATCCGACGCGACGATGCAGGAGCGCGAAATCGTCTCAGCTTGCGGCGGTCCGTCGATCACCGTGAAATCGAAATCGGCGGCGATCCTCAGGGCATCGCGGGCCATGTTCTCGCGCGCCATGCTCACAACCTGAAAGCTCGTCTCCGACCGCAAACTCACCCATGTCGATGAGGTGCCTTGCTTGTCCGCATCGATCAGCAGCACCTTCTGCCCCAACAGCGCCAGACAGGCCGCGACATTGATCGACAACGTCGATTTGCCGACGCCGCCCTTCTGGTTCAGGAAGGAAATCACGAAGGACATTGACCCACATTCCTTGGTTAGTGGTATCCCACATCTGATAAAACGTGGGCTCGTGGAATTGTGATAATACTGCTTTGTGTTTTTGTGGCAAAGATAGAACCCGCATAACCACATTGCAGTGCTTCAGGGATATGTGCTGCGACGGCCCTACGAGAGAACTGATGGAACGTACAAAACCACATGCACTGATTCGTGGCAACCCACTTTAGTTGATTTGTGCTCTTGAAAGACAGCGATAACCCTCATGTGTGTCTATGTGGCAACACACAAAACCACAATGGGTTATCACCACAAAAGAGATATTCAACATTCCCACATTCGTGGCTTTCATGACATTGGATTTCTGCTGTGGCGACTCTTGCAAAAGCCTATGAAGGCGGCATCCGGGTTCTTCAGTTCCGGCTTGCCGCTTTCTATCCAGAAATTCCGCCACTCCTGCTCAAGGTAGTAGACATCGTAGCCAGGCGCGACGATCCGGGCGTCATTGTAGCTTTCAGGATCGAGGGTATAAAACAGGGTTTTATCGGAAGAGGGCAGGGCCTTCATGGTCTTTCGGTTCATAAACCGTACGTTATCGCCCTCGAAGGTCAGAGCATAGTCGGGCATGTGATGGTGCTGGGCATCTTCCTTGCATATCGTGCCCACAAGCCGACGAAACTCGTAATCCTCGGAAGCCGAGCCGCATTTTTTCTTCAGCAATCCCAAAGAGATGGACCATTCATCCTGCTGGCCGCAGTGCTTGCGCGCCAGTTCATAGATGCGCCGTTCGAGCGGCTTCCGCAGCCTGAAATAATCACGATGCAGCGTCAGAACCTCGCGACCCAGAACAGCGTTGAAGACCCAATCCGACAGGCTGATTTGAATCTCCGACATGCGCTCGGATTTAGTATTCCGAATCACCTTCCAACTATCGATCAGGCCGAAGCCTTCCTTGATAGCCTCCTGATTCGTCCTTATGTTGGTTTTAATGCGGGTTCCGCTTAGTCGGTCGAGCGCGGCCTCCAATTGTTCGTAGCCGCGTCCGTCTGTGTTCCGGTTGGTCGATACCAGAAGTTCGTATGCTTTCAGGTGCAGTGCTTTGTGCAGTTGACTGCCCGCGTTCAGCTTCGCCACAAGTTGGCTGATGCAGTAGATCAGAATGTCCTTGTCGTGAATCGTGGCCAGCCCCAGGACGCTTGGCGTTATGGTGATTTTCACGCCGTTATGTTCGTATTCCTTCACGCTCCGGTCCGGCTTGGTCGAGAGCGAAAAGATCGGATGCTCCATCGACCCCATGTCGTCTTTGGGGATGGCGTCCGTTACGTCGCAGATGAAGAAATCCTGAATCGGATGGCGATCAGGAAGAAGAGGGGAGCGTGGCAGGGACGAGTTTTTATCGGACATCCGCGAATCGTGCTTTCACACATGGGCCGTCACTTTCGTGCTTTCACACATGAATGTCAAGATTCGTGTTTTCACACATAGAATCGGCTGTTTCGTGCTTTCACACATAGACAACCGCATCGTGTATTTGCCCATGCCGTTTCGTGCTTTTACACATGAAGAATCGTGTATTTACCCATGAGCCGACAAAAATCCGTTCGCCGCCGCAACGGGTTACGAGAAAATCGAATCGCGTAACACAGACTCTAACTTCATTTAACACACACGCATCCAGGCGAAGAATTCCAGAGGAAGGGAATAGTCGAACCATTCAGGGCAGGAGGGGAGATAGTCCGGACGTAAAATCCGGAACGATTCTTTTCCAGGCAATCAGGCTTTGGGCGTGCCCCCACATCGCGGGGTCAGGCTCTATGCGCAAGCGCACGGAGCTGCTGCGCATCTCCGCCCTTCGGGTAACGATCCTTCACGCACTGTTTCCCGCCTACCGGCGACCTCGCTAAGGACTCCGCCCTCGCGCGCTTCAAGTCCCTTCCGCCCAAAACGACAGTTTTTCTTGCGCGAAGGGGCGCAAAGAAAAATGCGTTCCGGTTCCCCGCGAAGGGGCTTTCCGCTTGCTACCCCGCGTTCGCCACGTGGCAGAGGTGCAGCGCAGCGCTGCACCACAAAAAACACAAGCGAAAGAGGAAACCATGAAGAACAACGCGACACCGATCACCCAGGATCGCATCGACGAACTGGCTCAGATGCTTCGGACCGGAACCGCCAGCGATGAGGCCGAGCGCGAAATCTGGGAAGCGGCGCAGATGGTGCCCCGACTCGTGACTATGCTTCGGCAGTACATCGAAGAGTTTGACGACGATTACGGTGAGGACGCCGACGAACTGCGACGCAATGCCCGTTTTCTGATCGGGGAATGAACAACGCCGCGCCCGCGCCTGGCTTCACCTCCGGCGCGGGTTTCGTCTCACAAAGAACGCATGAACTCAAAACCACGCTAAGATCTTGGCATGACCGACACTGAGAAACTGGCGGCCTTCGAGCGCGTTCGCCAGATCGTCGAAGACCAGATGAAACTTGAGAACCATTTCGCCGCCGAGCAACGCGACAGCGACGGTATCGACTTCACCCGTGTCAATGCCTACGTCCAGATCGTCAATACGGTCATGGGGCAGGGGACGATGAAGTAAGGCATTCACCGCCGCGAGGAGTATCGCCTTACATCACAATCTCCGGCTGCTCCGGCTCTATGGTCCTCGGAACCCCGTGCGGGCATTTGTCGCGGTAATCGATGTACTTCCGGCACCGCTTGCAATACCGGCATCCGTTCGGGCAATCGAACAGCCAGGACCCAGGCCGGTACGAGTACGCCTCCATCTTCGCCTTGCATCTCCGGCACCTCGGTATCCGCTTCGGCGGCGGCTGATGTTTCGCCATCTCCATGTTCGTTCTGGCAATCCGCACCATCTCGGCGTGGAAGGCGCACAGGGCGGTCTCCGGATCGGCGGGGAGGGGGCAACCATCAATCTGGCAGGACATAGAGCATCTCCCTAAAACGGCAATCCGTCGCAGTCGCATTCACGCCCAGGCGCAAGCGGCCTCCGGCAGGAAGGACAGGGACGGCAGTTGCAACGCGGATCGGTCTCGCGTCCGGAACGACCGCAGCCCGAACACGACCAGCAGCGGCAGGTTGACCGCCAGGAACCGTAGCCAGTGCCAGCAGGAGCGCCGATCAACTCGTCGATGCACTGGTCAAGACGGTACGGCGCGCCGCAGACCTCGCAGGTTTTTTCGGGATTGCGGCAGCGGGTCTTCATGGGTGATTCCATTGTGACTCTGTTTCGCCGAATTCCGGGTTTCTCGAATTGGGTGTTGATGCTTTTCGTGGAGCCAATGCCGCGCGCCGAGGGTGCTGGCGAGGGTGCTGAACGCGGAATGCCGGTCGTTTTGAACGCTTTTGAGTGCTTTCCGTAGCCATCGGCGCACAGTAGTTTCAATGGGTTACGGTTATTGGGAACTTTGACACGGAAGAGGTCGCTGGTTCGAATCCAGTCGTGCCTACCATATTTATCAATGGTTTACATCTCCCGAAGCCATTCCATTTCACCCAAGCTCCCACCCAAAATTACTGAACTGCCCGGGGCTCGGTCTTGAAGATTGCGTCGAGCATCAGGTTCTGCGCGGCCAGAAGCTCGTCGAGGTCGGCTTGAGTGTACCTGTCCATAGTGAACCTGGAATCGCTCTGGCGCAGTGCGGTTTGCGCCGTCTTTGGGTCGACCTTCTTCTTCGTCGTCAGAAAGCTCGACAGGCTATGGCGGAACTGGTGAAAGCCAAACCGCTTTACTGCCTTGCCACTCTTGTCACAGTAGACGGTCTTTTCGGCCTCAACCCCCTTCCCGGTCTCTTTGTCCAGCTTCTTCACCCGAACGTTGGCGGTCGTGAGAACCCCCGCCTTGACCGCTGCCGGATACAAGTAATCGCGCACAAGCATGTTGCCGACCCGTGGCGTCTTGCCCTTGCTCCTGTCGCTGGCAAAAGCCCAATCTGTGTCCTTGCCGAACTTCGTTTCCCGACGCCAGGCCAACAGGTAAGCGGCGAGCACCTCTGACATTGCGACAGGAGCCTTGGACGCTTTCGTCTTGGGCTCATCCACGTCACCACGAATCCACCGACGTGCAATGTGGATACACCCCAGATGGGCATCGGATAGCTGCTTGCAGCCGTCCACTCGTTCGCTGGGAGCCAATCAACAAGCCGCCGGGGAGGAGCCCAGATCCCGCGAATGCTGTAGAGGCAGATTCTCTATCCACATACATTTGCGGCATGGTGCGCGAAGGATGGCGTTCGACGGGAAGGACGCAGCCTGTTGTTACAATCTGGGGACTTCGGTCGAGTGGAGATGGAGAGGCGGCCAAGCCTTGCGCAATGGCGACGATCTGTACGCATGCTTTGACCGCACGAAGGTCGAGACCCATGCCCGGCGCGAACAATTGGCCGATGGAGCACAAAACATTGTAGACTGACGGTGTTCTTCCCCCTGACAACTTGTCGTTCTCTGAACACTGCTCCCGGTGCCCCGTGCGATTCTGCGGATTCCCGCGAACAAGTCATTGCAGCGTCCATGAACCGGGAGATGGAACTTGCAGGCACTACAAAAACTCTACGAAACTCTGGCTCAATTGAATCAGGCAGAGCGCGATAGCTATCTGGTTGCGCATCTAGAACTGTCTGCCAATGCTGTTCAAAGGGCGCAAGAACTGCTGGCCGAGGAAGAGACTCCATTGCCTCTTCGTTCGGTGGAAACCTTGTTTCCGGCGGCCGATCGAAAGCCGCCCGCCGAACCGCGAACGGGCGATTCGCTTGGCCCCTACCGGCTGGTTCGGCGCATGGGCAGCGGCGGCATGGGCGTGGTCTTCGAGGCGATCCGCGAAGAGGGCGAAATCAGACTGCGCGTCGCAATCAAAGTCCTGCATCCCGAGCTTTGCGCCGCGGAGTTCTTGCTTCAACTGCGTCAGGAAGCCGCCAAGCTGGCCAGGCTCCGGCACCCGAATATCGCGCGCCTTCTGGACTGGAAGCTGGAGCAGCGCGACGTCCCCTATTGCGTGCTTGAATACATCGAAGGCGAACCGATAACGTCCTGGCGCAGCCATCACGCACTATCACGACAGGCCACCATCCGCCTGTTTCTCGAGGTTTGCACCGCGGTCGCCTTTGCCCATCGCAACATGGTCGTTCACCTGGATCTGAAGCCGGAGAACATTCTTGTCAACGTTTCTGGTGGGGTGCGGCTCGTCGATTTTGGAATTGCCCGGACGCTGGCGCAAGAGCCTGTCACGGGCAGCGGGACACCACTACGCGCTCTATCTGCTCGATACGCGAGTCCGGAACAGATTCATGGCGGGCCGCTCTCCGCGCTGAGCGACATCTATTCGCTGGGAATTGTGCTGCGCGAGTTGCTCTCGCTTCCAGCCGCGGTGGGCAAGAAGGTTGCAGCCGGTCGCCGGTTGCCGCTTGAATTGACAGCAATCGTCTCCCGCGCCGCCGCACTCGATCCAGAGTCGAGGTACGTCACTGTCGAGGAGCTTCAGCAGGACCTGCGCAATTACTTGTCGGGATTTCCGGTCAAGGCAGTGAACCAGACGCGGTTCTACCTAACAAGCCGATACTGCCGGCGCAACGCCCTCCGCCTGGCGGGAGCGTGCGTAATTGCAATCGCGCTCGTTGCCTGTTTGGCCGCATGGACGATACACCGTCGGGCAGATCGGGAGCATCTTCGTTCCTTGCGGTTGCGCGAGGCCATTCATCAGCTTTCCAGCACACTGCTGTTTCCATTGGAAGACGAGATGCGCAACCTGCCCGGTTCCACACCGGCGCGCATGATGGCCGTGCATACGGGATTGCAGTTTCTTGAGAATCTGTCGGCAGAAGCGGAGAACGACCCCAAGCTGGAGCTGGAGATTGGCCGGGCCTATACGAAACTCGGAGACATTCAGGGCAACCCCTCCAATGCAAATCTGGGCGACGAACAAGGCGCCAGGGCGAGCTATGAGGCGGCGCGCCGTCTGTTGGCCGATCTTCGCGATCCTGAAGGCCGCTACGCTTATGGCGTGCTGTTGGCCCACGACGGCAATCTTGTCGATGCCGAAGGCGACAAGCTGGCCGAGGAGAGACTGTATACAAAGGCGGTTGCCATATTTCGGGGTTTGATCGGCACAGGTGTGACGGATGTGCGCGTCACGGAGGCTCTGGAGTCCGTACTGATCTATCTGGCCGATCTACAATCCGGCCGGGGGCGCGACGATCTGGCCCGCGGCAACTATGACCAAGCCAAGAGTTTGGCCTCGCAGCTAGTTCAACTTCAGCCAGCGAACATGGCCTATCAGCGAAGTCTGGCCCGCTGTTCGAGCCGGTTGGGCAATCTGGAGTGGAACGCCGGAAACTGGCGGCAGGCCGAGGCTGCCTATCGCGGCACTCTCGTTGTCTACGACCGGCTCTTGCGCCAGCAACCGGACAATATCAAGGTGCGTCACTCCTGGATCGCGGGAGCGAACAATGTTGCAGCCACCGATGAGCACCTCGACCGTCCAACGGAAGCGCTCGAACTCTATGCCCGCGCCGAAGTGCTTGCAACCCGAGACGCCGGGATCGACCCCCAGGATACCCAGGCCATGCGCGACCAACAGGTCGGCTTCTCCAATCTGACCCGCGTGAATCTTCAACTCGGCAAACTCGCGCAGGCCGATCGTTTCAGCCGGCGCGAATTGGCGATAGCCCAGTCTTTATGGAAACTCAATCCGCAGGATGCCATGACCAGGGACGACCTGGCCGGTTCGGAAGAGCATCTGGCGGAGGTTCAGGGAAAGAAACACGATTTCGCGGCGGCCATCGCCAGCGAGCAAGATGCCTTGCGTCTGCTGAACGCGAATCTGCGCGGCAAGAACTCGGACGAGAGCCTGGTTGCCGTGGTGGATGGGCTAGTGCGCCTGGCCAACTACAACCTCGACCTCGGCGCCGCCAACCCCGAGGTGGCCGGACCGGCGCGCCAGGCGGCTCTCAACTCCCTGGCGGAATTGCATCGTTTGGAGCCGCGTCTGCGCCCCGGCTATGCCGAGGACACAGAACGCGCAGCGAAGATTCGCAGGTTGGAGCTCCGCATCAGAGCGCAAATCCGCTAGGACGAGACCAAAGCCCGTTGCGGTGCGCCGCTCCGCAGCCGGTGCTTCAGCCAAGCCTGTGCAAAACGCCAGTCGCGCTTGACCGTCTCTCGCGAAACGTCCAGCACCTCGGCGGTCTCGTCCTCGGTCATGCCGGCAAAGTAGCGGAGTTCGACCACCCGCACTTGCCGCTCGTTCACTTCCTGCAACTCGGCCAGGGCACTGTCGATGGTGACAACATCTTCCGCGGCGCGATAGCTCTCGTCGCACTGAGTAGCAGCCCCGGAATCCTGCTCGAACTGCGCTCCAAGGCCAGTCCCCAATCCCGAAAGGGGGCGCTTGGCCGCGCTGCGGCGCCGCGCATGGTCCACCAGAATATGCCGCATGGCTCGAGCCAGCGTGGCGATAATCTGCTTCTGGCTGATCTCTTTCGGCATCGCGCCGCCATAGACGCGCAGAACCGCCTCATGCACCAACGCAGTCGGCTGAAAGGTGTGGCCGGCGCGCTCCATCTTCATGTGGTAAGCCGCCATGCGCCGCAAGTCATGGTAGAGCTTCGCGTCGATCTCGTGATCTGCATCACTCATGAGTTGCCCCGTGGAGTTTTCTCCCGCCCTTTCCATGATAGGTGCTCGACGGACCACGATGGAAGGGCGAGCATCGAGAGTGCCCTTCTATTCGCAATCCATTCATACTAAGCAGCTTACCTGCCTTTCAGATGCCGGGAACTGGAGCTAAAAACCGGAAGCAAAAGAAATAGCAGAAGAATTCTACGAATCGGTTACCCATTTTCGCGGCCAAATGCGCTTACTGTGCAGTTGCCATTTTCTCGATCTGATTCATGGATGCGGTCGACGTAAACGATGGAACAAAGGATAAAGAAAACGGCGTGTTGAACCCTAGCATCGAGCCAAGAGATGCGCATCCTAGGCCCGCAACAAAGGCTGCACCATTTCCACCTGCTCAATTCCTTCACCCAGCAAACACCGATGAGGCGCGGAGGCCTCAATCCGATGAGACATGCAAGAACGCTTTCTTCGATAGGGGGCGATTCCACCCCTGCAGACCGTCACGCAGCAAGGGGCCTCTTGAACCAATGGTTCTGGCAGGGAATGCTGATGATGCTGACGTGCTTGTGCCTGTCAGCTAGTGCGCAGACTACTACAGCCGGTGCGGGTGTCGCTCCCCGAATTGTGGCGCGTGTGGATGATACCAGCTTGGTGACCATTCACAGCAGCACGCATCCGGCCATACGCACGGCCAAGGACATGGGCCGACTTTCTCCCTCAGTGGTCATGGGCGACCTGATTCTGGTGCTAAAGCGCTCGGACGAACAGCAAGCCGCGCTCAACAAGCTCAATGCGGATCAATACAACGCTTCGTCGCCTAGCTACCATCAATGGCTTGCGCCTGCAGAGTTTGGCGCAGCCTATGGGGTTGCGCAGGCGGACGTGGAAACCGTGTCCGACTGGCTGCAGAACCACGGCTTCACCATCCAGGAGATTCCGCCCTCCCGGACCTCGATCCGCTTTAGTGGCACTGCCGGGCAGGTGGAAGCGACATTTCATACAGAAATGCATTCCGTCGAGTACCAAGGTGAAACGCACATCGCCAATATGAGCGATATTCAGATTCCCGCGGCGCTTACCCCGGTCGTGGTGGGAGTCAAGGCGCTGCACAACTTCTTTCCTAAGGCGGCTCACCACCTCAGTTCTCAAGACCGGTCTTCTTTGGAGGGCAGCGGAGTTATGAAGCATCCGGGGCTTCTTAAAGAATCGTTGAATGTACCCGCTCTTGTTGTGACTACTCCAGTTGCATCTATCATCCAAGCTGAGATTGCCAACGGCACCGCTATACAAACATCGGGATCGTCGGGAGTGCGACCGGCAGAAAAGAGCGCACCGAAAATAATTGATGGCACGGGGCAAACTATAGCCATAGCAGGCAGAAGCAATATTCTGCTGGAAGATATCGCTACCTATCGTTCGTGCAGTGGCTTGCCGGCGAACACACCGACCGTGATCGTCACCAACTCCGATCCCGGAGTTACTGCATACCCCGATGATCGTTTAGAGAGTTCTCTCGACATCGAGTGGGCAGGAGGCATAGCTCCGGGTGCGACTTTCGTATTGGTCACATCGAGTACAGAAACCGGATCGACGGATGGCTTATTACTCTCAGAGATGTATGCCGTGAACAACAACGTGGCTCCTGTTCTGAATGTGAGCTATGGGGAATGCGAATTGTTCATGGGGACGGCCGGAAACCTGCTTTATGCAAACCTGTGGCAGCAAGCCTATACACAGGGAATTGCTGTCTTCGTATCCACAGGAGATGGGGGGTCAGCCACTTGCGATGGGGGGTATTCGGGGTCCGAATCTAACATCGCGGACTATGCGGCCATTATGGGGCTAACTGTCAATGGCTTTGCGAGTACACCGTACAACGTTGCAGTGGGCGGCACGGATTTTAACTGGACCAGCGACAGTTTCAGCTCCACCAAACAGGATTATGTCACGGAGATCGCTTGGAACGACACGATAACCAATCCGCTCGTAGTTAGCTCATTCAACAGCCAATACGGAGTGGATTACGACGCAGAGGGATGGGCGAATCGAATTTACGGCGATTATCTCAATGGGAGTATATCCCTTTCCGACTACCTCACCTGGATCGAACCGATTGGCACTGGCGGCGGCGTGAGTAATTGCACTAGCTCCGACCAAAGCACAACCAGCAGTTGCACCGGCGGTTACGCCAAACCCGCATGGCAGGCCGGTGTACCCGGCATCTTGGCCTCGGAGAAGCGCACGATTCCGGATGTATCCTTCTTTGCCGGCAATGGTTTGTTCGGAACGGCTGCTCTGATCTGTGACTCCTTTTCCATCCCTTGCAACTACACCACAGAGGCTAATATCAATGCCCAATCTGTGGGAGGCACCTCCGTGTCCGCTCCGGCAATGGCCGGAGTGATGGCGCTTATCAATCAATATGCTGGCACTCCTCAAGGCAATCCAAACCCAGTCTTATATGCCTTGGCTGCTAAGCAGAGCTGGGCCGCATGCAGCGCAGAGATAGCGACCAACGCGAGCGCCTGCTATTTTCGCGGGACCGACACGGGCAACAGTCAGGCCCCCTGCGCGGCCGGCACTCCAAATTGCACACTAGAATCGTCGAACGATGCGCTCGGGATTCTGTCCGGCTACACTGCCACAATCGGCTATAACAAAGCAACAGGCCTCGGTTCTCTCAATATTGCCAATGTGGTGTTAAACTGGCCGATTTCATCACTCGCGCCACAGATCACCGGTCTTAACCCATCTTCGGCTACGCCCGGAGGCGCTGCCTTTACGTTGACCATCAATGGAACGAACTTCACTACCGACTCGACCGCGGTGTGGAGCGGCACGGCTCTGGCGACGACGTATGTGAGCGCAACAGAAATTAGCGCCTTGGTCCCCGCGGGCCTGATTGGCGCGCCGGGGACGGCGCAAGTTGCGGTGACCAATTCCGTCGGGACCGCCTCCTTCGTTACCTTTGCTATCGTTCCGCCAGCACCAACGACCACCAGCCTTAGCCCATCTTCGATACCACCTGGGAGCGCTGCGTTTACGTTGATCATCAACGGAACGAACTTCACTGCTGGCTCGACCGCACACTCAACTGTGCAATGGAACGGCAACATGCTGGCGACGACTTATGTGAGTGCAACCGAACTTACAGCTGCCGTTACCCCCGACCTGATTGCAGCGGCAGGCTCGGCAGGCGTTACGGTGACGACTTGCGCAGGTGCTTCATCGCCTGTAACCTTCACCATCAAAGCGGCCACGCCAGGTACGCCTGCCATTACCAGTTTGAATCCGACTTCGGCCGCGGCGGGCGGGGCGGCGTTTGCCTTGACGGTTAACGGAACGAACTTTACTTCCTCTGCGACGGTACAGTGGGCCAGCACCGCGCTGACGACGACCTATGTGAGTGCGACGCAACTCACCGCTGCCGTTCCGGCCAGCCTGATCGCAGCGGCAGGGACGGTGAATGTAACGGTGACCACATCCGGCGGAACATCGTCGGCTGCTGCCTTCACCATCAACGCAGCCACGCCAGGCGCGCCGACCATCACCGGCCTCAGCCCATCCTCGGCAACGGCAGGCGGCGCGGCGTTTACGCTGACCGTCAACGGTACGAATTTCGTCTCAGGTGCAACGGTGCAATGGGGCAGCACGTCGCTGGTGACGACTTATTTGAGCGCGACGCAACTCACCGCGGCGGTTCCCGCCAGCCTGATTGCAACGTCTGGCTCGGCAAGCCTGACGGTGACCACTTCCGGTGGCACATCATCTGGTGCGACCTTCACCATTACCCAGCCCGCGCCAACCATCACCAGCCTCAGCCCCTCCTCGGCAACGGCAGGCGGTGCCGCCTTTACGCTGACAATCAGCGGCACGAACTTCACTTCCGGCGCTACAGCGCAGTGGGGCACGACCGTGCTGGTAACAACTTATGTGAGCGCGGCGCAACTCACCACAACGGTTCCCGCCAGCCTGATCGCAACGGCAGGAACGGCGAATGTGACTGTAACGACTTCCGGCGGCACTTCGTCCGGCGCAACCTTCACCATCAACCCGGCTCAAACGACACCTGTCAGCTTTACGCTTTCCGGTACGGCAGTCACTATCGTACCCGGCGCATCCGCCGGCAACACATCGACCATTACCGTAGCGCCTGCTGGAGGCTTCACCGGCAGCGTGACGCTGACGGCCACTCTTGCTTCCAGCCCATCCGGCGCACTAGACCTGCCGACCTTGAGCTTTGACTCAACATCGCCGGTCAGCATTGTTGGCACAACAGCCGGAACGGCTACACTCGCCATCGCCACAACCGCAGCTACGACTAGCTCGCTCGTCTTTCCACAACTCCCCGGCCACACTGGCTCGGGCACTCCCTGGTACGCAACCGGGGGCGCAACGCTAGCGTGTCTGCTGCTCTTCGGAATTCCCGCGCGACGGCGAAACTGGCGTAGCGTGCTTGGCATGACGGTGGTGCTCTTGACCCTGGTTAGTGGCATCATCGCTTGTGGCGGCGGGAGTTCGAGCAACAATAGCAACTCAGGTAACCCCGGCACCACTGTAGGAAGCTATACGGTGACAGTGACCGGGACCGATGTGGCCACAGGCAAGATCACATCGAGCACCACGGTGAATCTGACTGTCAATTAATCCAGAAACAATGCAGTTGGGGGGGAGACTGCAGGTCGCAGTCTTCCTGCATCTTTAAGCAACATTTCAACCAAGGAGATCGATATGTTCTACCGGAAACTTTTCGCTGTACTGTTTGTCATCAACTGTGGACTGTGCATTGGAACAGCCCAAAGCAATCTCGTCGCTGGAGAAAATAAACCGAGGGATCTTTATGCCTTTGCTGACGGATCTGACACTTGGGCGGCAGCTCCTTCGAATGCTGAAGCAGGAACCACGGCGCAAAGCACAGACAACGCCGCCAACAGCGCCACCAGCCTGCGGATCGACACAACAGCCGATGGTTGGTTCGGTCCATCCTCTTCCAGCCCGCAGTTTCGGCTTTCAACCTCTGAAGTAACCAAGCTATTCTTCGACATCACAACCACTTCGAAGGAAACATCGCTGGCGGTCGCGGTGCAGGTTGGAAGCAACTATCAATGGTGCCAGTCGGCCTGGGGTTACATCGACTCCGATCAAACCACAACGATCACAATCGATCTCTCCAAGCTGATTACATCGGCCAGCGCCTGCGGAGGAACGCTGCCCGCCGACAGCAGCGAAATTCATGGTATTTGGGTGTACTTCAGCGGCGGTGGAAGCTATTACCTGAACAAAGTGCGCGTTCAGTAGTTAATTGCCGAGAACTGCGGGAGTATCGAAATGGAGATTCCAGGTGCCCCGTCTGGTGCATACGCAAAGAGCGCGGGGGCTGTCGATGCAGCCTCCGCACCTTCCATTGCATCATTTCATATATGCGCCGCGAGCCGGCTTCGATCAATTGAGACGAATCCGAGCGTGACGCGAATCAACGAAGTTGAATTACCAGCCTGACTGTGCATCTTTTTAGCAACTGTTTTGGCGAGAGTTTGAATGAAGAATAGAAGCGAAATTCCGCAGATCCAGCGACTCTTCGACGCGCTTCTTCCCTTGAGCGATGCTGGGCGGAAAGAGTATCTCGCCTTGCATCCTGATCTCCCTTCACAGGTAGTGGAGCAAACACTGCCCATGTTGCAAGCCGATAATGGCGATTTGACTCTTCCCTCGCTGGATACCTTCTTGTCCATGGGTGAGCCATTGTTCCCGAACGAGTTGCATTCGGACAACATCCAAAAGAACACCGATGACGACCCACTCTCCTGACTAAACGACCACCGCCTGAAAGGCGGTGGGTTGAGGTTGCGACTGAAAGTCGCCGGTTTGCGGCTGAAGCCGCTTGAAAGCGCCCGGCTCAGAGCCGGCTCAAGGCTCGCTTGGCGCTGTGATCTTGAAGTTCTCCCCAGGGTCTTCCCACTTCTGGCTTTCGATGTATCGCCGAATGGTCTCTTCGTCAACCGCGCCCACGCTCGCGCAGAAATACCCGCGCGCCCACAGGTGTTGGCCCCAGTACCGCTTCTTCAACTGGGGAAATTCCGCCTGAAGCATATGGCTGGAACGGCCTTTCAGATACTGCACCAGCTTGGCCGGAGCCAACTGCGGCGGCACGCTCACAAGCATGTGAACGTGATCCGGGCTCACAGAACCCTGCATGATCGTCACTTCCCGACCTTGACAGATCTGCCAAAGAAGATCACGCGTTCGCACCGCGATCTCTCCCCGAAGAACCTTATAGCGGTACTTCGTCACCCAGATGATGTGGTACTTCACATCCCACACCGAATGGCTATTCTGCTTGTACTCCACCATCCTCCCATTATCCAGCAAGGAGGCTGGAAGCTCTCCGCCTGAAAGGCGGAGGGCTTAGACCCGGTGGCGGAAGCTAAATCTCCCCCAGCACTGCGCAGAGGTACTGCCAGAAGGGCTCAACCGACGAGATCTGCACGCGCTCATTCGGGCTGTGCGGGTTCTCGATCTGCGGGCCGAAGCTGACCATTTGCATGCCGGGATATTTTTCGCCGATCACGCCGCACTCCAGGCCGGCGTGCATGATCACCAGCTTCGCGGGTTCGCCGTACAGCTTCTTGTTGACTTCCTGCAGCTTGCGCACAATGTCGCTTTCGGGCTCGGGTTTCCATCCCGGATAGCTGCCGACGTGTTCGGTTTCGAAGCCGGCGAGCCGGCACGAGGTGGCCACCAGGCCGGCCGCCAGATGCTTGCTACTCTCGATGGCGCTGCGCTGGCTGGTTACGATCTCGACCAGACCGTCGCTCAGGGAGACTGTAGCCAAGTTGGTGGAGTTCTGCACCAGCCCTGGGACATCGGGACTCATGGCGAGCACCCCGTGATGCAGGCTGGCAATAAGATCCACCACGCCGCGGGCATCGCGCTCGACCATGATCTCCGCTGGCAGTTCGGCCTTCTCCACGGTGATGGCGAGCTCGGGGTCGAAGGCCCCCAGGTCGAGTTGCTGCGCGCTTTTGCAGCGCGAAACCACCTGGCGCAGCTCGAATTCGCGACTCTGGTCGAGCGTAATGACCGCGAACGCCTCGCGCGGAATGGCGTTCTGCGCACTGCCGCCTTTCAGATCGGCCAGTTCGGCGGGCAACTCGGCGATCACTGCCTGCAAAGAGGCGCCAAGAATGCGAATGGCGTTGCCGCGGCCGAGGTGGATGTCCACGCCGGAGTGGCCGCCGCGCAACCCGCTGACCTTTATGCGCCACGCCGCCGCGGCTGCCGGCGCCTGCATTTGGACGCGGCGGCGTGCCTTGGTTACTACGCCGCCGGCGCAGCCGATACACAGCGTGCCTTTTTCCTCGCCGTCGAGGTTGAGAAAGAACTTCGACTTGAGTACGCCGGCGGGAAACTCGGAGGCTCCGGTCAGGCCGGTCTCTTCGTCGATGGTGAAAACGAACTCAAGCGGGCCGTGGTGGATGGAAGTGCTCTCCATCACGGCCAGGGCGGAGGCAACGCCGACGCCGTTGTCCGAGCCAAGGGTGGTGCCGTCGGCCTTCAGCCAGTCGCCGTCGCGCACAATGCGGATGCCGTCGGTATCGAAATTGAAAGCCGTGCCCTCGTTCTTCTCGCAGACCATGTCGAGGTGGCCCTGCAACAGCGCGGGGGTAGCCGTTTCGCGTCCGGGTCGGGCGGGCTTGCTCACCACCACGTTGCCAGCCGCATCCTGCGTGGCTATCAGGCCAAGGCGCGCGGCCTCGTCAAGTACATACTGGCGAACGGCTGCTTCCTTGGTCGAGGCGCGGGGGATCGCCGCGATGCGGTCAAAGTGCTTCCAAATGGACTTCGGTTCCAGACCTTGCAAGGCTTGTTGCATGAGGGGCTCCAAAGAAAAAGTATGCAAACGACATGGTACAGCAGAAAGGCAGATGGTAGCTGGCCGGCCAATCCAAGGGGGAACGAAGTCATCCGGTGAGCTGCCCTGGTCGTCGAGCCATCGCCCGCTCGTCGCAGTCTGGTTCATTTGGGGAATTGGACCGAAAACGCGGGAAACGACGGCTCTGCCAAAACCCACGAAAATGTCACCGTATCCTGCGCGACTTGGGTTGGCGAGCCCGCCGCGGGATTCTCGAATCGTTTCTCCTGATCACCGCTTCCCTGCCAAGCCCTTCGCGAACCCTGAGCGATTCAGGAGCTATCCGGGAGGCTCCACTTTCAATCAGTTGGGCGTTACGCTGTCAAAATGAGGTCGTTGTTACTGATCCGGCCCTGAAACAATTGAACGGAATGAAGGAAAAGCGACCACATATCCTTCGACTTACACCCCCAGACTGAACAACGTTTGGGGCTCCGTTCGCTCAGGATGACAGTCTTGACTTGATGCGCAACTTCAGGGCCTAATCAGTAGTCGATAACATAAGCCTTCGTCAGGTGATGTGTCTCAATCATTGCGTGCGTTCTCAGAGCCACTGTTCGAGAGCAAACGTACTGTTTCGTATTAGGGTACGACCGGGGTCCTCGCACCGGGAGAACCCCTATTCTCGAATGCTGAGAAATGACCATCCGCTTGAGACATACCACGAGTAAACAAGCCGGCCTGACAGCATGAAAAGATTGGCGCCCGTGTTCCCTTAACCGCCATGATCGCCGTGTCATTAAACTCGCTTCGTTACAACAGTTCCAGAATCGATAGAACCAGGAACCTTAGCGTTCAAGTCGACGCGACCAACAGGGAGCGGCGACCCTGAGAGAAACTCACGAGGGTACAGTAATTCTGGAATCGCTCTAGGATTCGGAATGGCGGGTCGCGCAGCTTTCAACGGCCATCCTGATTTGATTCCAGCCGTGAAACTACTGATGTAATGAGAATCCGGACGGCAAAGCTGCCTCCAGATTGATTTGTTCTCCGGAGATGGGATGGATGAATCTCAGAAATTGGGCGTGCAGAAAATATCCTCCATCGCCGGGGAGGCCGGGGAGATGTTCAAGAGGCTGGCCGGTTAAGCCGTACAGAGGATCGCCCACCAGGGGATGGCCGATGGAGGCCAGATGGATTCTGATTTGATGAGGGCGTCCCGAATGTAGGCTTACCTCAAATGTTGTGGTGCCCGCGTTTGTTGTGTTGCTTGCGTTCCGTGAAATCACCTTTGCCAATGACTTTGCCGGTTTGCCACTTGGGTTGGCGGCCCACACTTGACCGAGGCGCGGGTGCGGTACGGGCCCGATGGGTGTGAGGATTTCGTAGGCGTCTTGCGATGCAATGTTTTGCGCCAGTGCCCGGTATATTTTTTGAACTTTAGGTGTGTTCCAGTTTGCCTCCAGATTCGAGGCCGCCTGCGGTGTTTTGGCAAAGAGAACGATGCCGCTGGTGGCTCGGCCCAACCGGTGGACGGGGTTTGCGTTGGCAGTGTGCTTTTGCACCAGGCGCAGGAGGGTGTTTTCCATGAAGCCGCCGCCGGGGAGGGTGGGCAGCCCGCTGGGTTTGTTTACGGCCAACAGATGGGGGTCATCCAACAGGACTTCGAAATGCTGTGGGGCGTCTGGTTCGATCCAGGGCGGACGGTTCCAGACAAGGGTTTGGCCCAAAGCGACCGATTCGCTTCCAGTGGCGGTGACGCCGTTGAGGGTGACTTCGCCGTTGTTCAGATTTTGGGTCCAGGCTTGTGGGGTTGAGTGGGGGTAAAGGCTTGCCAAGTGGGAGAGCAGGGTTTGTCCATGGTATTTGCTGCGGATGATTGAGGTGTAGGCATAGCCTCGATTGAGCATGTAGTTTGAGTGTAAGCTATGGCATCTGCGGCAGCACTTGCTGGCCCGGCGCATTTACGAACTGAAAGATTCGCCGCACACCATCCGGGTGAGTTTCGTCGAAATGAACTGCGAACTCGCCCGCTCGAACAGTTGCAGAACGTCTTCGGCCGCTAAGGGCAACACCGCTTCGAACTAGCGCGTGGAATCGATGAGAGCCCGGTCGCACCGAACCGGCCGGCAGAGTCCATCTCCGCGGAAGACACATTTGACCGAGCTGTCCTGCTTGCCGAGACTGCACCCATGATCCGGAACCTGGCGGAAAGGGCGTGGATCGCCTCACGTAAAGAACCAAGGATCGCCCCTACAAAAGTGACTTGGCGAATACATGGAACAATCTTTCTGATTGACCCTGCGGCGCTCATCGGTGTTGATCCGGCTCCCGTTCTCCGAAACATGCCTGATGAGTGCATCGGTCTGTTGGTGAAAATCGACATCCCAGATGGCTTCATACTTCTCCATCTGGTCGATTTTGTGAGGATGGTTTCACGCGGATGTTTTGCCGACAAATCCTAGATGACTACTTTATAAATACGCGGAGGCATGATCCTTTGCAGAACTTCATTCTCTTCAATGCCGGATAGCAGCATGGATCGCCATGAGATTCCCGAAGTCGATGGCGGTGAAGCTAGGGTCAGCCGATTGCGCTACCATGGATGACAACATCGACATCGGTTCAGGTAAAGGGTCCTCCATGTTCTCATTTCTCCTGCGTTCGCGGCTTGCAGTTATGTCCCTCTCCCTCATTGCCTCCATTGCCGCGCTGGCGCAGTCTCCGGACTGGCCGATTGCCGGCCCGGCCTTGTCGGCATCGACCGCCGAGATTCAGGCTGCCGCAGCCAAACTCCCCGCGGAGCCATTCACTGAGACAACGGTCTTCTTTGAACGCGATGCTTTCTCCTTCGATGTCGCTGGACGGATGACTTACCGGCACACCATCCTATTCCGGATGGAAACGCAGGAGGGTGTTAAGAATTGGTCCGAAATTCGTGTTGGCTGGTCACCCTGGCATCAGGAGATTCCTGAGATTCGCGCCCGCGTGATTGCGCCGGATGGAAAGGTTACTACCCTCGACCCAAAGACGATTACCGACGGCCCTGCGCGTGAAGATGGCGAGGACACCTACACGGATGCGCGCGTTCGCAAGGTCCCGCTGCCTGCCGCAGCGGTAGGATGCATCGTGGAAGAGGAGACAGCTAGCATCGACAAAGAGCCTCTTTTCGCCGGCGGAATGGGTCTTGGAAACAGCTTTTCCTGGGGGGTGCCGTTCCATCGCGGCGAACTGCGAATTGACCTGCCCAAATCTGTCAATTTCCGGATCAAGGTGATGGCCCTTCCCGACGCCAAGATCAAAGATGAAGTGGTGGGCGATATGCGCCACTACACTCTTGAACAGGGATACGTGCCGGCTCAAGCCGAATCCGACATTCCGCTTCCCACGCATAATTTCATCGGTCACGGCACCCGATTTTCGACGGGAGAATCCTGGGCTGCAGTCGCCGCCACCTATCGCAAACTGGCTGAAGCCAGCATAGATCCCGCGAAGGTCAAGAGTCTGTTGCCGAAGCCTGGAGCAAACCGCCAGGAGACCATCTCCCTTATCGTTGCCGCCCTGCACAAAGGGGTCCGTTACACGGGGATTGAGTTTGGGCAGGCCACTCTGCAGCCGACACCGGCCGCGGAGATCCTCAAGCGGCATTATGGAGACTGCAAGGACAAGGCCGCGCTGCTGGTTGCCATGCTGCGCGCCGCGGGAATCAACGCCGACCTGGCTTTGTTGAGCACGGGTCCGGGTCTCGATATCGATCCGGATCTGCCGGGAATGCAGTTCGACCATGCCATCGTCTATGTGCCCGCGACGCAGGGAAGCGATGCGCTCTGGATCGATGCAACGGCGGAGTTCAACGAAGTGGGGACTCTGCCCGATATGGATGAAGGGCGTCAGGCGCTGATTATCGCGGAAGGAGCCACAGGGCTGACCTTGACGCCGGTACCCAAGGCGGACGACGATCGTCTGACCGAATTGCGCGACGTGGTTCTGGCCGATTTCGGTCCCGCGAAAATCTCCGAGACCTCCATGACTCATGGCCCGATTGACGCCTCCTACCGCTTTCTCTATGGAGGCGACCTGACGCGCCAGAAAAAGGAAGATCTAGAGAAGTATGCCAAGAGTGTCTATCTGGCAAAAGCGCTGGCTTCAATCACGCACGGCGATGCACACGATATGAGCAAGCCCTTCGCGTTGAAACTCGATATGACCGAGGCCAAGCGCGGAGATTCAGGCACCGACGACGCGGTGGTCAATATTCCTTTGTCGGGCATCCTCTACCGGCTTCCCGAGTGGTTCCGCACAGACCCTGAAACGGAGGGCGTGAAGCTCACGCCTCAGGAAGAAGAGAATCGCAAACGGGCGATGGCTGCGCGCACGACCGAGTACGACTCCCATCCTTTCGCGACAGAGTGGCGATACACCATTACGCCGCCGGAAGGCTTCACGGTTCGGGCCTTGCCCGCGACCAAAACCACAAACATGGGGCCAGCACTCCTCACGCAGAAGTTCGAGAATGGCGTGGATGGAAAAGTGATTGCCACCTTCCGGTTTGAGGATGCGAAGACGCGGTTTACAACCGAGGAGGCCCTGGCGCTGCGTGAGGCCGTTCTCGCCTCCTATAAACAAGAAGCCGTGGCACTCTGGTTCGACCAAAATGGCGCCAAGCTGATGGCCGGAGGAAAAATCCGCGAGGCTCTGGCCGCGGATCGCAATCTAATTGCAAAGAGTCCCAGCAAGGGTATTCATCATGCTCAAATGGCGAATGCATATCTCAAAGCCGCCTTGGGCCTGAGAGCGCGGAAAGAAGCCCAGGAAGCTACCCGGCTCGATCCTAAGACGGCAGTCACTTTCCGCACGCTGGGCCTGATCTGCGAATACAACGATCTCGGCTTCTTCATGGGGCCGGGCTTCGACTGGGACTGCGCCACCAACGCATTGAAAAAAGCACTTGAGCTTGATCCGGACAATTCCAGTAATGCCGTCGAACTGGCCGTGCTTGAGGAGTATGACCGCAACGGAGACCGCTACTCTGCCGATGCGCATCTGGGCGATGCGATCGCAGGCCTGCGCGCCCTGAAGCAGAAAGACAAGTCTACTTTCGAAAAGTACCAGGACAACATTCTCTTCGACCTCTTTTACAGTGGCCGCTATCAGGAATTGCTCGATGAACTCGACAAACTTTCGATGTCGGCAACCCGCCGCGGTCTGGCCATCTCGGCAACCGTTGCGCTTCAGGGAGGGCAGAAGGGCATTGCTGCCGGTATTGAGCGGGCCGACCGGCTCTCCGCCAACGGCGATGAGCGCACCGCGGCCCTGACAACCGCTGGAAATCAACTCATGCGTCGTCGGCTGTATCCCGAGACTGCAGGTATCCTTTCCGCTGCAGTCGAGGGACAGCAGGATTCGGCCGGAACAGCGGAGAACATTGCTCTGACCCGCGAGCTAACACTCTGGAAAGGGGACTACCTGCCGGCAAGCGATCCCCGCGCCGTTGTGCAGCGCTTCGTCCTGGCCACCATCATGGGCTCATTCACTGAATCATCCGCCAGCGAGCTGATGACGCGCCATGGTTACGCTTCCGACAATGAGTGGAATCGCGCCGTAGACCGGATTACCCAGTCGCGCGGCGCACTGCACGCGAGAGCAGTGCGCACCGGCTTGCCCGCTGCCGCGCTTATGGACATCATCGTAGGCCATCTCAAGCTGACCTCGGAAGGCGACGACGAGTCCGGTTACCGGATCACCGCCGAGAGCCTTGGTTCAAAGCCGGCAAAGTATTTTGTGACCCGCGAAAATGGCTCGTATCGTGTTCTGGCGGCCGAAGGCAGCAAATACTCGGTTGCCGGCAATTACCTGCTTTACCTGTTGAAGAACAATCGCGATAAGGAAGCTCGCTCTCTGCTTGACTGGATGCGCGACAACATGCACAAGGGAGGAGGCGACGATCCGCTCTCCGGTCCGCTTCTTCCGCGTTTCTGGACCGTCGGCGATCCGGCAGACCGGAGTGCGATGAGGTGGGCCGCCGCGGCCCTGGTTGCCGATAATCCCGCGGTCGTCGATCTGATTCCCGATCTGCGCGCTGCCTGGGAAAAGTCCACAAACGACGACCTGCGCATGAACTTCGCATTGCTGCTTGCTACTGCATATCGCACCGCGGAAGATGGGGTCCGTTTGAAGGAAATCGCAACTGAAATCCTCAAAAAGTATCCGGATTCCTACAATGCGATCGGTTTCGCCGCCAGAGCCGACGAATATCAAAAGAATTGGGATGACTGGAAGCAGATACTGGACGCTCAGCTTTCCCGGCACCCCAGCGATGAGACTCTTATTCGGATGAAAGTAGGTTATCTTGAAGCCCATGGGGAGTGGGCCGCCGCTCGCTCCACGCTGCAAACCCTCATCGACAAAGGCAAGGCGGCAGCCGGGGATTACGACCGGTATGCATGGTCGGCGCTCTTCGATAACAGCGTGAACGACGACGTGGTAAAGGCCTCCCGCCAGAGCGTTACGCTTACCAATGGCTCCAGCTTCGGAGAACTGCATTCACTTGCCTGCCTCTATGCCGCGCAGGGAAAGACCAATGAAGCGCGCGACCTGCTGGGGAAGACCATGCGTGAGTTCAATATGGCGGTTCCGAACGACCAAATCTGGTTCATCTTCGCCATCCTGTATGAAAAGTATGGAATCGATGACGCCGCCATTGAGGCTTACGAAAAGGTGAGCAAACCGGAAGGGTACATCGGAGCTACGAATACCTACGTACTGGCGCAATCCAGATTGAAGGCACTCAGAGCCGCCAGCCGTTGACAACTGAACCGTGGAGCGAAATTCACCGGCCCTTCCGCGCAGGGCGAACTCCGCCGGCGGGCCGCTATGGGATGAGACCTGCACGCACACTCTGCATTGCAAATCTCGTGTGGCCGTGTTTGCTGCCAGGCCTCACTGCCGCGATGCCAGCGAGGTATTCGGATAAAAATGAGCGAGAATCTCGCGGAAGCTTGCGCCGGATTCTGCCATGCCGGCGGCGCCATGTTGGCACATCCCCAGGCCATGTCCGACGCTATGACCTTCGAGCTGCCAGCCTGCGCCGTCTTCGATAGCCGTAAAATCGTTGCCGGGGATCGCGCTCCAACCCCATTGCCGGGCCTCGGCGATCCTGCGTGGCTCATCGCCAGGCTTGGGCGCCGGCCCACTGTTGCCAATACGTGTCCGCCATGCCAATGGATGTTGCCGGCACCAGGTGCATTGCACTCCATAGTAGGGATAGCCCTCGCCGGGCTCCATGCCGGCTTCGCGCAGGCTGCGCGTGCGGCCGCCGCAACGGCTTGAATACATGGCCGCGAGCGGGCGACCGAGAAACTCAAGCACCAGGCCCTGCGTGGCCTGAACGGCAGCAGAAACACGGCTGGTCGCGGGGGGCGGAGACTTCAGAAACTGACAATGGGTCGAATCGCAAAAATCAAAGTCAAGGTGTCTCGACCCGGAGGCTAGAAACGAGCGTGTGGCCACCGCCTGGGCCTTGAGCGCCTCGATCGGAGCGCTTTCGTCCATCTCCGCGGCCACAATGGAGGCCACCGCCGTCTCACGATCCATGGTTATCACGGCGATCAGTTCACCATTGTGGATCTCGATGGTCAGGCGGCCCCTATACACACGGTGGATCTTTCCCTGCACGGTGAGCCGAAAGGCAGCCACTCCGCCATCGCGTGCTGTAGCAGTCCAACTGTTGGCCGACGTGGCGCCTGCAATCACCCGGTCGCCTTCGGAGCGGAAGATCGCAATGCGGCGCCCCGGCTCACCGTTGAGCACCAGCGCCCGCGCATTCGCCGCCCCGTCCGCGCGAATGGAAAGGACCTGTCCGCTCGCCTGCTCGAGCACAAGTTCTTTGGGATGGAGGAGGCCGAGCACGCCGAAGCGAATCTCCTGTTGTTGCGCCCCGGCGCTCAGAGAGGCCAGAAGCGCGACCAGCAGAATGAGGAATGCGCAGCCGTGTACGGACGCACGCGTCATCCCTGGCTCTCGCTTGTGCGTCTTCTCAATCATCGCTCACTCGCTTCAAGGGAACGCAACATGGCGCCCGCCACCTTTGCGCTTTCAGCGCCGGTAACTCCATGCAGGCGCACCAGCAGCAATAGCCGCGGTTGAACGGCAGGATACAGGGCGACGGCAAAACCATCGGCAGCGCCTCGGGGAGTATGCGCGCAAACCGCCGTTCCAGTCTTGGCCAGAGCCGCATTGCTGCCCAGAGCCGCGTCCACTCCGCGCGCTGTGCCGCGCATTGCCGAGTCCAGCATTCCCTTCGCAATCCGGCTCTGGATTGGTTGTTGCCGTTCCTTCGCAAGCTGCCAGTAGGCTCTTGCCAGCGCCAGGGGCGTTTCTCTCCAACCCGTTCCCAGTCCGACGAGACTCTCATCGGAGGCCTTTGCGTCAGGCCCGGCGAGCCCGTAACGCGCAAAGGTCTGCGCGGCGCGTGTTCGATCCAGACTCGCTGCCAACTCCAGAAAGTAAGTATTGCAGGACTGCGCAATCGCCTCTTCCAGTCCTAGCGTTCCGTGCCCGGCTGGAAGCCAGCACCGGCTGCTTGTGCCCAGGCAATGCACTTTGGGAAACACGCCTTCATGCTGTTCTCCGTAGACCATGGCTAGAAATGGCTTGATCAGGGAGCCGGGAGAGACGGGCGTCTGTGCTCCACTTCGATCTAACGTGGCCACTGGATCGTGATCCGGCGCAGGCCATCTCTCTGCTGCGACGTTGCCGGATTCATCCATCAGAAGATAGGAGATGGCCGGGCTGGCGAAGTTGCGATCGAGGTTGGCCTTGGCCGCCTGCGCGAAAAGCTGGGGGGGCGTTGTTCCTTGAGCGGGCGCTTGAACGGGGGCGGCTAGAAGCAGTGCCCCCAACAGCGCAAACCACGCCGCAGTGGCTGGCCGTCGATTCCAGATCACCGCCGGAGACTGTGGCTTATCTATTGAGACCATTGATATGTGACCGTCTGCGTTACTCTGGCGCCCTGGTCCCTTTCCTCGATTCGTTCCGACTGCACTTTGGAGAAGACGCGGCCAAGGCTGGCGATGTTTCCCGAAAAAAACGCCGGAGGCCTTCCATTTGGCTGGGCAGCTTGTTCCCCGGCTCCGCCTCGCTGACCAACCATATCCAGTTGCGCCATGAGCAAGCGGAAGTTGTTCTCCTCTTGCGTATGGCGAAAGACAGCCGCATAGGTCACACCTTCTTTTCCATCTGGCGAGTTCGCCTTCGGCCGGTGATCCAACAAGCGCTCCATAAGAGCGGAATCGTTAGCAACAATCATTTGCTTTCCGTTTACCGCTGCATAGAGCGGCACGGCGCCGTCCAGAGCCAGGTAGCCGCCGCCCGCGCTCGAATGCTTTCCCCATTGCACTCCGAGTTTTCCGGCGGTCAACTGCGCGGGCAGAGCGGCGGCCAGAGCCTCGCGCACTGCCTGCTCATCCCAGTCTCGCGTTGCCGACAGAACCATTGCCGCCTGCAACGACACGAAAACCCCGTCGCGCGGCGCGCGTGCGGTGAAGACCTCCAGCGATGCATCGGGCTGTTGTGCGCGAAGCAGCATGCGCAGGGATTCGAAAGCATCCGCCTGCTTGGCCGCAACGGGAGCCTGATCGATGCGCACATCCAGTTGCGCGGCGCTGCCGGCGTTCTCCGCCGCCACAGCGGAAGGCGCATCCGTTTCTCGAACCACCGACTGCGCCGCCTTGACCTCAAGCAGATTCTCGCGCAAGCTTTGCAACAGAGAATCGGGATCGGGCGCGGCCTCCGCCGCATAGAAGCCCGCATCCTCGGGCGCCAGCGCCGTCAGCTCTTTTATGTCTCCTTGCTTGGCCGCAGTCTGCGCGGAGCGCCGCAGCAACACGCGCTCTTCGCGATAGCTGCTTCCGCTGCGATACAAGTCGCTCACCGCCGAGGTGTATTGTTTCATCTCGGTGATGTTGGTCTGGACCCAGTAGCTGCGGAAATAAGGTGTGCGGACAATCTTGTCCAGGTTCAAAACCATGCGCAGGTCGCCCCGGTCCGCGGCGGCTTGCTTTACGGTCTCGGCATACCATCCCTCGGTGGAGAGATTGTGCGCAGCCGCGCCCGCGAGCCGGTCCAATACGCCGGCAACCAGGTCTTCGCGCGTGCCCAGAATCAGCCAGCCATCCTTGGCAGCGAAAGCGGCGATGCGCGAGGACTGCGCGTCCTTGTGCACGTAGAATGCGGTTCCGGCCTCGGTGCGCTGCTCGAACTTGCCCCGCGTCTGCCAAAGCGGAGTGCTTTCGATTCCCGTCTCATCGAGGCGCGTGATATAGACAAACTCCAGATTGCCAATATCGTAGAGCCCCAGGCAACTTTCCTTGCCCGCAACCTTATCGAGCAACCCGCTATCGACGGGAAGTCCCGCGGCTGCGGAGAACTCGTCCTGCGCCTGCGACAATCGGCCGAACAGTCGCGAGTTGCTGAAAGCCGCATGGTTATTGCTGACCAGCCAAGTGCGCTTCTCTTCTGACGCATTCCAATCGCGCAACAGCGATGCGAAATCCCGCGCCTCAATAGAAAGCAGTGCACCCTCGGGCAGCAATGTGGGCAACTCCGGCTTCGGCCTGAAGGCCTGTTCCAGCGCACCCACGGCGAAGACCACGCCGCAGCCCAGCAGCACTACACCGGCAGAAATCCAGAGGCGTCGTTTCATTCCACATCTCCCTCGTTGGTTGCTGCCTTCCGGGGAACGAACGCCATGCCCGGAAGCAATCGCGGACGAACCACTTGGTCCTGGTCCAACTCGACATGAATCTTCGGGGCGCGCGCTTCGTTCTCCTGTTCGCGGGCAACCTCTGTCTCCAGACGCTTGCTTTCGGTTTCGAAGGCCTTTCGCCGGGCAGGGTCCTGTTCCTCGACCGATGCTTTCTGCGCAAGTTGACGCGCGTCGTCGTTTTCGTGGCGCTTCTCGCGCGCATGAATCGCCAACCAGGTGAGCTTGGCCGCATCCTCCGGTCTTATTGTGGAGAGAACTGGGATCTTGTGCTCACCGTAAGACCCTTCGCTCAAGAACGCACCGCTTGCTTCCTCGTAGCGCTGCCCGTAGAAGGACCCGTTTTCGAGAATCGGCTCGGCGGCGATCAAGGCTCGTGCGTTGAGACCGCTCCCGAATGCCGCGCGCACATACTGAAGGCGCAAAGCAATCTTGCCCGGTGCGGTGGCGATGGCCGTTCGCAACATGCGCTCGTTCGTCTTGGTGTCGGGCCCACAAGCGGCGGCAGCGATGCGGGCTTCGACAAAGTAGGGCTTGCCGGCTTCCTCTGGACTGGGGCAGCCACGGACCAACAGATCCAGCTCCCCGCTGCCGGTAGCGGGGCTGGGCGGAGCGTGTCCCTTCAGAGCCTCGGCAGCCGCTAGCCGTTCCGCGTATCTTGCTTTGGGATCGGCAGCCACCGCTGCGAGGGTGTCGATCGCCTGTTGCAGATGCGGGTTTCCATCCAGCTCGGCGATTGCAAGGCGAATCCGGTAGCTTGCTTCCCAGGGAAACGCTTCTGCCAGCGGTTGAATGAAGTCGAGCTCCTCTGAGAACCTCTGCCGCATGGCAAGCAGGCTGGCCGCCGAGTCCATATCCGCATAGGCATTGCTGCTAATGAGGATCAGCCGCTTGAGCAGGGTAACCGCGCCCGGCACGTTGCCTTCGTCCAGATCGATGGCAGCCAGGCCCAGGAAGTTCGCGGAAGTCAGTTCACGCGCATCCAAGGCTTGCTCGTAGACGTAGCGCAGAACAATCCGCCGCGAGGTCTCGTTCAAGAGTGAAGCGGCATTGCGCAGGTCGTTCGATGCGGGAGATGCCTCAGGATGCTTTCTCCACTGCGCAACTGCTTGCGGCAAGAGGCTGTCGGCCTCGTCCAAACGAAGTTCCGCGCCGAGCCACGGCGGCGATTTGCGCTTCTTCTCAGGAATGCGCATCAGCTCCGCGCGCGCCTGGGCAAACTTCTTCTCGTCAAGCAAAGCATCGACCAGGTTGGACTCCGCCTGTTCAAGGTTCCAATCGCCCTCGCCTGGCTTGGCCTGAGCCGCGCGGCGGTACAACTCGACAATGTGCGCGAGCAACTGGCTTGCCTGGCCTTTCGCAATCCAATTGCTCTGCCGAATGGAGCTGAGCAGATAGGCCGGCTCGCTGGCGGATGCCGTAATGTCCAGCAGCCATTCCATCCGGTCGCCATGCGCGTGATAGCCAGCCTCCAACAGCGACTCGGCGCGGTACCAGCCATTGCGGGCCAGATAGATGCGCAGCATGTCATCCACCTGCGCGCTAATGGCCGCATACTGCCCATGCGCGGCGGCATCGCCCAGCACCAGGCTGAAATCGCCCCAGAAGGTTTCCGGAACGTGGCGCGCATCCATCTCGGCCGCCAGTAGCTTCACAGCCGACTGCCAGGTGGCCAGCGCCTCCGCGTGTTGGCCTTGCTTCCATTGGAGCGCGGCAATGCTGTCGAGAATCGCGGGCTGATCGCTCTTCCGGTCGAGCGAGTGCCGGTAGTCGGCCAACGCCGCCTCGGCCCGGTCGGCCTGCGCGGAGTAATCGGCGAGTTGCGCATAGGCCTGGGCGCTCTCCGGCGTGTGCTCCAACTCCGCCTCCAGATAGCTTTCCGCCTGGGGGTCCTTCTCCTCATCGAGGTATTCGCCGTAGCGCGAGCCGTAGTAGAACCACACCTCGCCCGCCAGTTGCTCGTTGCGATCCACTGGATGCGCCACTCGTCCGCCGATGGTTGCGTCGCCGCCCAGTGCGCCGTCAAAACTCTCGCGAACCAGCGGCGTGTGTTCGCGCAGATAGAGCCCGGCCAGTCCGGTGTAGGCCTTCTTCCATACCGGAGGAAGGCCGGCAGATCGAGCGGCAATTCCCGCCAGAGCCAGGTCAGGCTTCCCGTTGGCCAGCAGATACTGCGTCACGCTGTCCGCGGACGCCCGCTGGCTCCCAGAATGGCTAGCGGCACGTTGCACCAAATCCTGCGGGCGCGCGGCCAGCAGCAATTGATAGTAACGCGGGTCCTGGCTGCCCCCGTTGCTCATCGACGCCAGCTTGTCGAGCACGCGAAGTTCCGAGGGCGTATCGCCGAGGGTGCGGTAGACTTCGGCAGCTTCGGCCCAAATGGATGCGCGCCGCCGCGCCGGGAGTGACTCGGCCAATGCCTCGATCTTCGGTCCGGCGCCCTCCAACTGCACCCGCTGCCGCTGCAACTGCAACCATGCGCTCAGTTCGCCGCGGTTTGGGTCGCCGCTCTGTGCAGCGAACTCCCAGAGCAGGCCCGCTTCCATTTCCGCCAGCCCCGCCGCCTGGACAGCCGGCAGATACACTTCGCGCAACTCACTGCCGTCGGCCGCTCCTGCGCTCTTGGTCCGCAGCCACGCCTCAAACTGCGCCTTCTCCTCTGGCGTGCCGTAATCGCCAACCACTGAGGCCATGGCGCGCAGGGCCTGCGCAAACCCCGACTTGGCGCGGGCCGTGCGTTCTCCGATTCGCTGTTTGCGCCACTCCGTGTCGGTGACCGCGCCGAAGCCTTGCTTGACGACCTGCTGCGTCACCGCGGAGAACGAGAGGCTCTCCGCTTGCTGGCGCGCAATGGCAAGGCGTGTAAAGGCTGCATCGCTCTGACGCAGCCGGGCCATGATGCGCGCATAGGTCACTGCGCCGGACTGATCTCCCGCATCCACCAGCAGATCGGCGCCAGCCGTGTCTACACCCTGCTCGGCAAACTTGCGTGCTTCGTCCAGCAGCCCCCAGCTCTCAAGCCGCGCTGCCACCTTGAAGTAATTGCCAGAGGCAACGGGGCGGCCGGCGATCCACGCCTCTTCGAGGGCCTTGACTACGTCGGCATTTCTGCCCTGGCGCGCCCGTGCCTCCGCTGCCTTTTCCATCCATTGCGGATCGCGGTAACTCAGCTTGTAGAGCTGTTCATAGTCGGCCACTGCATCGTCCAGGCGATGCAGACGCTCTTCCAAGTCGGCCTTGGACTGGTAAAGGTCCTTCTGCTCTGGACGCACGCGAATGGCCTTGCCATAGGCTTCAATGGCCGCCGGATAGTCCTCCAGCCCGGTCTCCAGGCGCGCCAGCACAATGGCCCAGCGCGCGTCGCGCGGCGATGTTTCCACTGTCTTGCGATAGAAGTCGACGAGTCTCTGGCGCTGGCCGTGCGCTCCGGCCACCAGCGCGGCTTCCTGAGCCAGCGCCGCGTCTCCGGGATACGCATTGATCAGCTCGATGTATTGATCCGCCGCGTCACCCCAGTTGCCGAGCAGGGTAGCTGCGCCGATCATGCCCCTTCGCATCTGAGCGAGCCGAACGGCCTTCTCGCCGCCAGCCAATGCGGAGGACTTGAGCGCCGCGAGTTCCGCGCGATAAAACGCCGCCAGCCCCGCCTGATCGCCGGAGCGCGCGTAGTTATCCGCCAACGCGGCTTCAATGGCGGCATCGAGTGGCTTCTGGGTCAACAGCGGTTCAAGGAGTTTTTTCGACCGCGGATAATCGCCCAGCTCCGTGAGCTTTCTCCCGGCCTCCAATTGGAATTGCTGCTTCAAATCGGGATACGCAATCTCCGCCGAGTCAAGCAGCACGGTGACAGCCTGTGCCTTGCGTTCATGGCTCCAATCGAAGTCCACCGTCGAGCGCACCACTCCCAGCATCTTGCCCTGCTGGCGATAGATCGATTCCACTTCCGCGGCCGCAGCCCCCGGATTGTGCTGATCGAGCAGAGTTACCAACTGATAGCGCAGTTCGAGACTGTGTACGGGGTCGGCGGTGAGAGCGATCTGCCGGCTGAGGGCCAGTTGTTCCACTTCAGGCAAGGCATGGGCGCGCGACGCCTCGCTCACCGCGTCGAGCACATCGAAGGACTCAGTCTGCGCGGCCGTCTGCTTCAGCTCCCGCGCCATGTCCACGGTGCGATGCTGGGCATCGAGAATTCCAACGCGAAGGCTCAACGCCGCGGCGCTGGGCGCGGCCGTCTTCAGCAGGTCCGCCGTCTCCGATTCCACCAGCGTGCGCAATGCGGGCCTGCGGGCAAGCGACAACAGCCGGGCGCGGCTTGCCTCGGAGGGTTTGTCTCCCAGCGAACTGGCGACGTATTCCTTGATCGCGGCCTGCTGATTCCCCTGGCTCTCTTCGATCGCTCCGGCCTGATATCCAAACGCAGTTGGATCCCCGAGCCGCTCCCGGCCTTTGCGCAGTTGCGCCAATGCGGAAGGAAAATCGAAGTAGTCCCAGAACACCGTGGCCGACTGAAGATAGCCGTTGGCGTCTCCCGGATGCACCTCGGCCATGCGCGCAAAGTACGGCGCTGCCTCTGCCATGCGTCCCCGATCTGCGTAGGTATCTCCAATCAGCGCCAGCCGGTCCAGATTGTCCGGCATGGCGCTCAACATGCGCTCTTCGATGGCCACGGCCTTATCGGTTTCTTCCGGATGAAAGTAGGCAAAGGACCGGTGGAGCGAAGCAGCCTTGCCGCTCAGAGATCCATCGGCGGGATACTCCGCGGAGAGCGCGTCAACCGCGCCCACGGCGTCTTCAAAGCGCGATTGCCACAGGCACGACTCCACCCAGAATCGCTCTGCCGCAGGATTGGATTGAGCCAGCGCTGTCCAATCACCCTTGCCGATCTCCGGGGCCTGCTGCTTGAGTGCCTCCAGTTGCGCATCCAACCTGCCGCTGCTGCTGAGCATCTCAAACAGTTCGTCGCGCAGATCGGGCGACTCCGCCCAGTGCTCCCACAGCAGCTTTTCCACTTCGAAGTACTGGCGGCGGGAACGGTATTGCGCCAGCAGATTGCGGACAAACGTCAGATCGTGGGGAAAGCGGTCGTGGGCGTAACGATCGACTTCCAGCGCGAGCGACCGGTCCGGGGCCGGGGCTTCGCTTAGATACTCTTCGAGCTTTGTTCCGGAAAAGATTCCGGCGACCTTGCGGCTCAACGCAGAATAGTCCGCACTCCGCCTTTGGCGCAGATAGAACCGCGCCAGCTTGGCATACCACCCTGTCGCAAAGCTCGTGTCCTGGAACTGCTCGATGGCTCGCTGGTAGACCTCTTCTTCATGTGCATTGAGGCGGTTCTGTTCGAGAAACGCAGCCAGCTTTTCATAGAGCCCTGGGTCCTGCGGATTGCGATCGAGCTCTCCGCGCAACACGGCAAGCGCATCGGGCAACTTGTCCATCGCCACCAGCCGGGAAAGATACCGGTCCAGCACCTGCGCATATTCGGCAGACCTGACGCTGCCAGCGGATTGGCTCCCCACCGGCTTGCTGAACTCCGGTCCCGGCGCACCCAACGGAACGCCATCGGCCTTGGCCGCAAGCTCCTGCAACAGAGTCCGGTAGAGCGCAAACTCCTTTTCCGCCTGGCTTGTGCGGCTGTACACGTCCCCCACTTCGAGCGCCACCTCGACTCTGCGGGAATCGGCCGGGAACTGCGCCAGAAACGCGGTTCCCTCGCGAATCACGGCATCGTTCTCTCCGTAGGCCGCGTAGGCATCCATCAGCCGCGCATGAAGCTCCGCCCGTTCCGGCGCGCCGGGAAAGCGCTTGTCGATGTCCGCCAGCAGTTCCGCGGCCTTGGCCCGATGGAAGTAGGGCACGGCGAGCTGGTCCTGGGTGGAATACTCCGAAGCTGGGTTCTGCGAATTGAAGAACAGCGACAGAATACCGTTCAGATAACCGGGACCGCGATCCATGCTGGCAATGTTCTTGTAGAGCGCCAGATTCCCTGCTCCCACGCGCAGCGGCTGCTCCGGCGCAGTGAGCAAAACGCGCGTCAGCCCCGCCAATCCCCTCTGTTCCGCATGAGGAGTCTTCTTGTCCGCCGCCAGCGCGTAGTAGTAGCGTGCCGCTTCAGGGAAGTCCTGCACGGCCTCCAGCAATTGGCCCAGGGTATACAACTCGTCCGCGGTCCACGCGGCGCCGCGCGCGTCCTTCCGCGTACGGTAGCCGGCCAGCACCGCCTTGGCCGCCTCCAGTTGCCCCTGCTGCTGAAAGATGTAAAACAGCTTGGCCGCATCCTTCAGCGTCTCGGTTCCGCCCTCGGGATGCGCCTCCAACCGAGCCCGCAGCGTATCGCGAGCCTGCAGCGTCTGGTGTCCAGAGACCAGCAGATCGTAATAGCTCTTTACCAGTTCGGCCGGCCACAACGGCTCAAAGCTCCGGTCGAAGACCGCCAGCCCGTCTTTTGCCGAACCGCGCCCGGCTTCGAGCGCCGCCTGGGCTCTCACCGGGAACAACGCATCGGCGGGAAACGCTTGGCCGTAGCGGGCAACCAAAGCCGTAATGGCGGCGAAGTCCTTCCCGGCCAGATCGAAGGTCAGCTCACGCTCGTAGACGCCCCTTTCCTTGGAATAGCGCTGCTCCCACCCGGCGTACTCGCGCGCGGCCACGGCGCGCGGCAGCGCATAGCGGTCCACCACGCCCAGCGTCCGCTCCCAGGCCTTCCATGAGCGCTCGGAGTCCGCCGCCGTCCAGCGTTCGGTTGAAGTTGCGGGAGCCCTGCCCACCGCTTCCAGAGCCGCCAACTCTTCCTGCGGCCTCAACCTGCGCTCGTAGAAATCCGCCAGATCCAGCGTCGCGGCGGTTTTATCGTCGGCCTTCTCGGCCCAACTCTTCCAGTCGCGTTCGGCGGCTGCAAAATCCTGCGCCTGTTCGTCCTCCAGGGCTCGGAGCGAATAGAGCGCCGCGCGGTTCTGTCCGGCAGCCAGCAGTGCCGTCAACTCTGGGCGCGTCTCTCGCGGAGAGCGGCGGTAGAGCGCCTCGCCTCCGGGCAGCTTCATGAGCCGGTAGAGCGCCTTCTCCACGCCCGAGCCGGACTCGGCGTTCTCCAGCCAGCGCACGATTCCGTTCCCCGCCCCCAACAGCAATCCAGGGCTTTGCCATACCACCAGCGAGGCCGAAGCGGTCAATCCCATGGCTCCAAGAGCCACAACAGTCAGACCCGTTTCAAGCGCGCCTTTGCCTTCACGGAACCACTTCAATTCGCACCTCCGCGCTGCCCTGGTTGTGCGCCATATCTTCGGCTGTTACCGCGAGCACGTATTCGCCCGCGGGTAACGCCGCCGGCAGCCCGATCTGCCCTGTGCTGACTCCCTGCTCGCGATCCCAACGAAGGCTGACCGGAGCCAGTCCTTCCACGCGCGCCGTCAGCGTCCGCGTACTCTCTGAAGCGCTGACTTTGAGAGGAATCGTCTCCCCCGCCCGGTAGCGCGTTCGATCCATCCGCACCTTCACCGTGGGAGGCGTGGAGGCGATGACAAAGTTCTTCGACTCGCGGTACACCTGCCCATTCGTATCGCGGAGCACGAGGCGTACCGGGTAGCTGCCATCCTTCATATCGCCCGGCGCCAGAAAGCGAGTCTGCCACACATCCTCGCCCGCCAGATAGCGGAGCGGCTTTTCCAGCCCAAAAGGAAACAGCGCAATCACAGAGACAATGGCCTTATCCGTGTGCACGCGCAACACCGGATCTCCAGGACGAATCACGCGCGGCCGAAGCAGCGCGCGGGGCGCGGCCAGAAACGATGTATAGGGCGTGACAAACTTGTAGCGGCGCGCCAGGCGGATGATTTCGTTCACTGCGGCCTCGGTTTCGCCATCGCGCTCGATCTGCTCCAGCAGCGCCTGCACCCGCGCGCCGGCCCACAGCCGCGGCAACTGATCGTGTTCCAGCGCCTGCGCGGGAAGATCGGCCTTGCCATCGGCCTTCAATCCGTGCCCATCCTGCTGGCCGGTCACACTGAAGGTGACATTCTTTTGCGGCTTCGAGTACTGGCCCACCCAGCGCGCTTCCCCGCCGTCGAAGACCGCATCTTCCAGCGCGTATACCTTGTCCACCGCAGCTTGCGGAGCGACGGCGAGGCCCAGATCCCCGATCGGAGTGCGCCCTACCTTGCCCAGGAATGCAGCTAGCTTGTAATCCACCGGCTCGGTCGACAGCAACTGTTCCATCACGCCGCCATTGCGGCTCAACATGCGCAGCAGAGGCAGGTTCGCATCGTCGCCCACCGCAAAGACATCGGTCTTGGGCCGCCGCTCAGGGGGAATCTGCTTCCATTTGGACGCGTACCAATCGGCGAGTTTTCCGGTCTGGATGATGCCGCGCGTCACTTCGCCATCGGTCAGCAGCACCAGCGCCGAACCCTTGGCGTTCCCGCCCGGTTCGCTGAATTGCCCCAACCCCAGCTCCAGCACCTTTTGCAAGTCGGTGCCGCCGCGCAGATGGCTCTGCCGCAACCAATCCATCGCCGCCGTGACCTGAGCCAACTCCGCCTTCACGGGAGCGGGCTTGAAGCTATCGACCCTGGTGTTGAAGAGCAGCAGGTTGAACTTGTCCTGCGGCCCCAGACTCTCCAGCAGCTTCGCCGCCGCGGCATAACTGCGTTCCAGCTTCTCCCACTGCATGGAGAGCGAGGTATCCATCAGCACGACCACCGTGCGTCCGCCCGCTGTTCCGGCCGGGCTCACTGGAGGCGGAGCCGACAATTGCGCCAGCGTCTCAAAGAAACCGGGTTCCGTGGACGCCTTTGCCTGCTGCTTCCTGTTTCCCTTCTGGGCAAACAAGGCGCTGGCCTGCGCTTCGGGTCCGGTCGCGTCAATTGACGGGCTGGCCGGATTCGGGTCGCGGAAAGCGATCACTTCCAGCGCACTTCCTGGCTCGTTGACCGTCCAGATAGTGGCAAAATCCTCGGCCAGATCGATGTTCGCCGCATCCACTGTGGCCTTGATCGTATGCTCGTCCTGCTGTTCGATATGGAAAGGCAGAATCTTTCCCTGAAAGGCAAAGTCCTTGAGCCGCCCGGCGGAGTGCAGCTCAAAGTGGATCGACAGCTTCCGCACCTTCTGGCTGGCATAGGCGTCCGGCTTGAGCGGCAGCAGGAAGTAACTCTTCCGCGCTGTCACGGGAATGTGTTCGTGATACTCGATCTCCAGCCGCTTGGTGCCGTAGGCGGGAATGGGAACGATATGCGCGCTGAAAACCGAGTTGCGGCGGGCGTCGTCCTCGGTGCGTTCGCCCTGCTGGAGCAGGCCGGGATCGATGGCCTGGCTTTTCAACTCCTGGTAGAGCGCCTTGGCCCGTTTGCGCTCCAGAATGACGGCGGGAATGCGAACCGGCCCATCCCAAACAGCAAAGTCCGAGACCGTGGTCCCGCCCGGCAAGGCAAACAGGTAATTGCCTTCCTGCGGAGAGCCCGTGTGATTGGTGAATACTTGGCGCACCCACACGCGGGCATCGCCGTTGTCCACGCGAATCTCCACCTGCATCTCGGTCAGGGACAGAATCGACGGATCGGGCGCCTGCTTGTCCGTAGGTACCAGCACGCCGCTGTCGGCATACGCCCCCATGCGCAAGGCCAACAACAGCACAAACGCCCAACCAGTTCGCGCCCTTCCAACCCGTCTCATCGCATTCCTCATTGCAGCCTGTCTTCAGATATCTTTACCAGCCCGTTCTCCGTGCCCACATACACCACGCCGCTGTGGATCGCCAGCGCCGTCACATTCAACGATGGCAGCCCCGCGGAGACTGTCCTCCAGCGAGTTCCGGTCGCGTCGCCTACCAGCAGCCCTTGTCCCAGCGTTCCGGCCAGTACCATCCGCCCGTCCGATACCATGGCCGTGGGGTTCACCACCACTCCCAAGTGCGTCGCGTCAGTCGAAGTCACACTTCCGTCCGCCGCAATGCGCAAGACGCCTGCGCCATAAGTTCCCACCAGCCAATCGTTGCCCACCGGCGTCAGCGCGGTAATCCAGTTGTGTTTCAGCCCCGAATTCGCCGTGGTGAGATTCCTGGTCACTTGACCGGCGGTGAGCAGCGACAGCCCGCCCAGGGTCCCGGCCAACAGCCTGTCCTGGTTGGCGCCAAGCGCGTATACATGGTTGTTGACCAGCCCCTGGAAGGCGTAAAGGCTGTGCGCACCGCTGTTATCGAGAAATGTTATTCCTGCCGGAGTCGCCAGCGCCATCCCATCGCCATACAGGGCCACGTCGCTCACATGATCGGCGATCAACCCGGCTTCGCGCCCGAGGACCTGTTTCTGGCGGCCTTCGCGATCAAACAGGACCAGCCCGTTCGCTGTGGCCACGGCAACCTCGCCATGCCGGACGTCTTCCACTACTCTGTTCACACAGAACACGTGCTCGTTCTCCACATGCTGAACCAGATCGCCCGCGGCCGTCAGGATGTCCAGCCCGCGGTCAAAGTAGCCCACCCAAATTCGCCCATCGGTGGCCACAAGAAGCGCGGAGATGTCTCTGTCGGTTAGCTGTGAACCGCCTCCGTCCAGAATCCTGCGCCATTCGCCATCCGGTTCGAGGCGCAATAATCCGTCGCTTGCCAGTGCATAGCGGCTATTCCCAACCGCCAGGAACTGCTCGACCGAACTCTTTACGACGAAGGGCACAGGCCCTTCAGCGTGGGTCTTGGCCGCCGATGGAGGCCCCGCGTGCCCGCCGCGCAAGTTTCGATCGCCTAACCTTGGTTGGCCACTCCCCTGCGTGGTTTCGGTCCGCGCCACAATCGGACGCCGCGCCCGGTCGTCGTCCCCCTGTCCGGAGAGGGACACACGCAAAACGCCGGCGTCCATCTGACCCACCAGCAGAGAGTCGCCATCGGGCAGCAAAGCGTGGGCATATCTACCCTTGGCCAGCACGCGCGCAATCTTTCCCGCCCGAACCTCCGCGACGCCCATTGGCGTGCCCACGTAGGCTCGCCCGTCGGCCAGCGCGATCTGCTCCACCCGCCGGTCGGGCAGTCCCTGGTCTTCCCCAATGCGCTCTGTCTGCCCGCCGTGCCAGTAGAGCAGCCCGTCATTCAACGTGCCCACCCACAACTCGGCTTCAGATCCCGCCAGCGCCGTTACATATACGTTGTCCGTTGTGGTATGGAATCTCCTGAGCGTCTTGCCGTCGTAAACCAGCAATCCCAACTTCGCGGTGCCGATCAGCAGCCGCCCTGAAGCCAGAGGCAGCAGCGCTGTGACTGCGCGCGCATTTTCTTGCTTGGCTCGAATCTGCCGGAAGCGGCTGCCGTCGTACGCCAGGACCCCCTCGCCGAGGGTAGCAATCAGCAACTCAGGCTGGCGCGAATCGGTCAGCGTCCCCACAGCCATTTGCCCTAATGGAGCGGGCGGCAGATCCAATCCTGTCCGGTAAATGTGATTCAGCGTGCCTTCGAGGGAATACGCGTAAAGGCCGGCCGGGCCGGAAATGTACAGATGCCCTTGAAACAGCGCCGCGCTCTTGAAGACGGCCGGGGCTGCGATGCCTTCGAATCCCGGATTGGGTTGCGCGCCCAACGTTCCGACCTCGACGCCCAGCAGTTCCCGCTCTGCCGCCTGCATCCTGGAACGGCCCAGAGCGCCTTCCACGCGCCAAAAAACGACTCCGGCGATGCTTAGGCACAACAAAGCCGCAGCGATTGCACCATGCGCCAGAGTCCGTCGCCGAAGTTTCATCGTGGATTCTCTATCTCAGGCAAGATCGAGTAGACAATATCCTAGATGCCAAGTGAACGCAAATGCCCAGATGCAACGGAACCGCACGACATTCTCCATGACCTCGCAGCCGGGTCCGAAGTTGGCAATGTGAGTTCACGGCATCAGAAAGGCAACCTAGACGCGGGGAGCCATCTGAGCTCTGGCGCGCAGCCACTCGCTGAAGCCAATTCATCACCGAGTGCGGGTCCATGAATAGCTTGAGTAGGTCTTCGGAACGCTGTTTCAGATCTCCGGAGGACGGACCGACGATACCGGGTCGAAGATCGTCTGCTTCCTCGGGACTTATCATTTCAAGTTTATAAAAGTAGTTCTCGGCGGCGATGTTTCTGACTCTTTGGGCGATGGATTGCGCCATCCTAACAGCCTCTGGTGAAAGTACGGTTTTGAAAGGGCCCGACTTCAGTAGCGCCGTGATCTGAAAGCCAGACATCGACGTCGTCCAGGCCGGGAAGGACAGAAGCCCCCCTCCTGGCGATTGCGTTCGCGTGCTGCCACAGCGCGTGCTTCGGCCTTGGGGTCAGGCTTGGCCTCGGGAATATCAGTGGAGGATGCCTGTATGGAGGCCGTGGTTCCAGAGCCACTTGCCGTTGTCGGGGAGGGGGCCGCCTGCCTCGCCTGCGCGCCAGCCAATCGCTTGCCCATGCGGGAACAGGCGCCGTGGTAAACGAGAGCTTGCCATCGGCACGCAGCCACACCAACCCCAGCGAGTAGTTGCAGGGAACTTTCCGGCTCGGGCGGGCACATGTAGCCCGAATCCGCCTCCGAGACCAGCACGCGACAGGGCGTTGCCCCTGAACCCTGGCACGCTCCCCAAATAAGGCCCTGCCCGTTTGTGGAAGCCGCTGGCCAGGTTGCGGGCTTCAACAGCTTGCGCGCCGCATCAACGGAAGCATGATGCGGAGGGTGCTCCACGAATCGCTTCGATTGGCAAACCCCTATATCTATTCTGGATTCAGGATACTACGGCGTTATTTCGATGCCTGTCCAACCCCTCCGACGCAAACTACTATTTACACGTGACTTGGCATATTCGCAACAAGTCAGCCGCGACTTCCGGCATCCTGCAATTCGGGAGTCTATCCAGAGATGGCTCGCCGATGGAATCCACACGTGTGATCGAGTCCACGAACCCTGTGACCGCTATACTACCGCCATGATCCCCATTGGTTCTCATCCGGCATGGCATCCGGTCATGGAGACGCTGGCGTATGCCTCCGGGTTCGCGGTCCTTCGATGGTTACGCAACCGAAAGGGCGACGTGGTAGACGAGCCGCAGCGCTGGACAGTGCTGGCCGCCGCAACGGTGGGTGCGCTGGTAGGAAGCCGGTTGCTGGGGATCGCCGAACAGTGGCCCACTGTGATGGAGGCCTGGAAGAGTGGCAGGCTCTTGGAACTGCTGCTCTCGCCGGGCGGAAAGACGATTGTCGGGGGCCTGCTGGGCGGCTGGCTCGGCGTAGTGGTTGTCAAAAAGTTGAGCGGACGCCGGCAACGGACGGGCGACCTGTTTGTATTGCCGCTGTGCGTGGGGATCGCGGTGGGGCGCATGGGGTGTCTGTTGGCCGGTTTGGCGGACGATACCTATGGAAAGCCGACCACGCTGCCATGGGCTGTGAACCTGGGTGATGGCGTTGGACGGCATCCGGTGCAGGTGTACGAGATTCTGTTCTTGATTCTGCTGGGGATCATTTTGTCTCGAAGAGAGGAACTGCCGGACGGCGTGCGGTTCAGAATGTTTATGGCGAGTTACCTGGGATGGAGAATCGTAATCGACTTCTGGAAGCCGCAGCCGCTGATCGGTGGAATGAATCTGATTCAGTGGAGTTGCCTGGCGGGAATTCTTTGTTTGGTTTTAGATTTTATCTTTGGAGGCAAGGAGAGCAATGAGCGAACGGCTGATTGATCGGATTCCATTTGCGAGGATTATTGCCGTTCTGGCGATTGTCTTTGGAATTTCTCTGGGCCTGTGCGGAGTAACATTTTTTCTTTCGTCGGGCGGAGGCAACGGCGGCGGTTTCTTGATTGGTCTCGGGATATTGGAACTGGTTGCTATAGGAGTGTCGACGGCGGGTCTCCTGTTAACGCTTCTGGTCTTTGTGACACTTTCTGTTCTTGGAGGCTTTGGAGGAAAAGTGTCACAACCGAAGATTGTTCCCGACGAAGTGGATGATACAAAGATCGATAAGAACGATTAGCGTTCCCGGAGCGTGCTGAGTACACACGGAGGGAGCAGATGCATGGTTGAAAAGAAACTGCTAACGCTGGTCTGTGTCGCGGGGATTCTGGCCTGTGGGGCATGCCTTCTACCGCCGTTGCCGCGGCACGAGCCGCCGCCTCCGCCAGTGCGCACTGGACTCAATGGGGTTCAGAGCATCCAGGTTGTGGTGACGAATGCATCCCCGTCGCATCATCTGGACTCCGCCGCTTTGGCGCGAAGGATTGCGGAGACCTTTAATGCGCAGTCGTGGACGACGAAAGTAAACGCTCATGTTGGGAAGGAACCTGAAAACGAGGATGCGGTTCTGGCTGTCACTGTTTTGAGTGAAACTGTGGAACCGGCGAAGACCGGACGCATGACATTTCTCATCAAGGATTCTGCTACGCTGACGAGACTGGATGGCGCGCTGGCGTGGCGGGAGACGGAGGTTGGAAATTGGATTTCCCGCGATGTTGTTGAACAGAATCAGCCGGACGCCTGGAAGTTACCCGGCCTGGTAGATGGGGTGAGCGAAAGGCTGGTTTTCCGTATGTTCTATGTGCGTTGATCGATTGCAACAGCCCATGGTGAAAGTCCTCTTTTGACAAGGAACGGCCTTAGCCGTGCCGTAAATGGCGATAAGAAACGACTCGCTTTAGCCCCTGAGGGCGGCTTTCGGCATCCTCGACTTTCACCACAGGCTGCTAAGACTTTATTGATTCGTCCCTGAAGTTATGCATCAAGTCAGGTCTGTCATCCTGAGCGAACGGGGCCCCAAAAGTTCTTCAGTTTGGGGGTGGTGAGTCGAAGGATCTGTGGTCGCTTTTCCATCATTCCGTTCAATTGTTTCAGGGCCGGATCAGTAATGACATCATCATGAGCTTGTCAATAATATGAGATTGAATGCGCGGCAACGCGAAAGGGCACGAATGACTGACAAACTCCGGCCTTATCTGTTTTACGACGTAGCGATCTCGATCTGCTCGACCTGTTACAGACGGGTGGACGCGAAGATTGTCTTTGAAGACGGCAAGGTCTGGATGTTGAAGCGGTGTTGGGAGCACGGAAGCGAGAAGGTTTTGGTAGCTGACGATGTGGATTATTATCGGCGGGCGCGCGAGGTCTTTATCAAGACACCGGAGCAACCGATGGTCTACAACACGCCGGTGAAGTATGGGTGCCCGTATGACTGCGGGCTCTGTGCAGACCATGAGCAGCATAGTTGCCTGGCGTTGGTGGAGATCTGCGATGCGTGCAATTTGACCTGCCCGATTTGCTACGCGGGCAGTGGACAGCACAGAACTGAGTTCCGCACACTTGATCAGATTGCCGCCATGCTGGATTGCATCGTGGGCAACGAAATGCAGCCGGACGTGGTGCAGATCTCTGGCGGGGAGCCGACGCTGCATCCGGATTTTTTCCGCGTGCTGGAGATGTGCAAGGAGCGGCCCATTCGCCACCTGATGGTGAACACCAACGGGATCAGAATCGCTCAGGACGAGGAGTTTGCCAGGCGCCTCGCCGGCTTCATGCCGGAGTTCGAGCTGTATCTGCAATTCGACTCACTTGAGCGCGAGACAGTGATGCGGTTGCGCGGCGCGGATCTGCGAGCGATTCGCGAGAAGGCGCTGGAGCGGCTGAACCGGCTGGGGATTTCAACGACACTGGTGGTGACCGTCGAGCGCGGCGTGAACGACAACGAACTGGGCGCGATTGTGGATTTCGCACTGACCCAACCAGCGGTGCGAGGAGTGACCTTTCAGCCGGTGCAGCAGGCGGGGCGCGTGCTCGGCTTCGAGAGCGCGCGGCACCGTTTGACGTTGACCGAGGTGCGACGGCGCATCCTGGAGCAGACGGATGTCTTCAAGCCCGAGGATCTGATTCCGGTTCCCTGCCATCCGGATGCGCTGGCCATGGCCTACGCGATCAAGATGGGCGGTAAGACGATTCCGCTCACAGGGATGATACCGCCGGAGGTGCTGATCGACGCAGCGAAGAATACCATTGCCTATGAGCGGGAGGTGGGTTTGCGCGACCACCTCTTTAAACTCTTTGCGACCAATCATTCGCCGATTGCGCAGGCTGCTACGTTGCGCGAACTGCTCTGCAGCCTGCCCCGCGAGTTGCTCTGCTGCATTCCCAAAGTGTCGCTTCCCAAGGATATGGGCTACAAGGATCTTTTCCGCGTGCTGATTGTGCAGTTCATCGATGCCGAGGCATTCGATCTGCGCAGCGCGAAGAAGAGCTGCATTCATATAGCGCATCCTGACGGGAAGAGGCTGATCCCCTTCGACACATTCAATATGTTCTATCGCGGCGACCTGGAAGCGACGCGGCTGGCTGGACTGCGCGCCGCGGAAGTGGGCCAAAGATTGGAAGAAGAGGTTAAGCTGTCATGCACGATGTAATCCAACGTATTGCGAATCAGTCCATCAATCCCTCTCTGTTCATCGCCGGAATGAGCACAATTTATTTCACTGGCTTGATCCTGTTGATGGCCGCCCTGTTCAAGTTTCTGGTGCACGCAGCAACTTCCCACAAGATTGCAAAGAAGATAACCCACCCATTTTCGACCCGTGAGATGATTATTTGCATCGCGGCGCTGTTTCCTTTCTGGTTTCGTAGCATCGGGCAAATCAAAATGAATGCCGCTCTTCAATCCGTCTATTTTGGAGTTGGCTTGGTTTTGATTTTTTGCGCCATAATCTGGCATATCTGGGCGAAGTTCAACATTCGCGCCATGTGGTCAGATGGAATCGAGATCAAACAGGATCACAGGATGATCTCGACGGGAGCCTATGCGCTGTCGAGGCACCCGATGTATGCATCCCTGCTCCTGTGGTGCTGGAGCGCAAGCTTTTTGATGTTGAACTGGATCACCCTGACGCTCTCGACTCTCGTGATTCTACCGCTCATGATTGCACGGGCGCGTGCGGAAGAAAGAGAACTAATTAAGGTGCTGCCAAGTTACCCCCACTATCAGGAAAGCGTGCACATGTTAGCGCCAACCATAAGCGGATTCTGCGCTGTTTCCGCCAGGATCATGGCACTGTGCTTTCTTGGCTATTCCATTTGGCAAGGCCTGACTCTACCCAGTGTGATTCTTCTTTTTACCATTCATCTGTACTTGGGATACAGTCTGACGCCGGAGAAGGTCGCCTTCTCCTATCGCTCCAAATCAGGGATGATGATTGTAATTTGGGGTCTGAGCCTCATATGGCATCCTGCTTATTACCTGCTCTATGTGGTTTTGGCAATGTTTGTTTACGGGATGAAATTCAACTGTCCGTGCATGATTGTTTACAACAAGTACCAACGATGCCCCTGTTTTGACTTGGCGGCAAAGTGCATCATAAAGAACCCTTCGGCACGATGAGACACACACCACACCGGCGAGGCTTTGCCTCAGACAGACGTGCATGTAATGTGCCATCTGGCTGAATGCATTCTATAACAGATGCTCCCTATCGGCTTCTCGAATCGCAACCTCCGCGGCGATCTCGCCCATCTGCTCGGAGTCCAGCCAGCTGACCTCACACAGGGAAGGATGACCTATCACCTCCGTCGACTTCGCCTCCACGGAATGATCGAGCGTATCCCCGACAGCCACCGCTACCGGTTGGCCGACCCCGGCTTGTGAACCGGCTGGTTCTTCACCCGCGCCTACTCCCGGATTCTCCGGCCAGCCATGGCCACCAAGCTGCCTGGCCTCTCTGCCCCAAACGCAAAACTCCGCCGCAGCTTCGATAAACTCGATCAGGAACTGAAATCATCGGTCGAAGAAGCGAAACTTACCGCTTGTAAACTTGACTCATTGACAACAGGTTCTTTGCTTCAAGACTTCTAGCGAATCGTGAGGCTCACCGTACCCGAACTTGTCACCTGGTGAGTTGGATTGATTGGAGGCGTTGTCGCCGTACCACCACCTCCACCGCCGCACCCGGCGCTGAGGGCCGCCGCGGCCATCAGTACCAAACCAAGAGATGCTGTAATCCAGGCTCCGCGCGCATTCAGTCTCCTTCTGAATAAGAAGAATGGCAGAAGAAGAACTGGCAGCAGAATGCCTGCAGTGGCCGCGCCGGGAAGCGTCTCATCGAAGACCACGGTGATCTGGTACATCCCCGCTGGCGTGGTCGAGGATGTTGCGATGGTCAAGGCGTTGGTCGTCGAGGAATAGGTACAGGTGGCGCCGCTGGGCAGATTCAAGCAAGTTGCATATACGCTCGTCGCCTGGGAAGGCAAGGTCACCGGATATGTGGCCGTCGAGCCAGCAGCCACGGTAGCCGTCAATGTGGTGAATGCCGGTGGAGTGGTGGTTCCCGATCCGCTGGAATCCACCTCGAACAGCAGCGAGTTGGATGTGCTTCCGCCAGCGGGGGTGGTTTGCACGGTGATTAAGGTTGTTCCCGCGCTGGCGATATTGGTCGCCGCCACTTGTGCGGTCAGTTGTGTTGCGCTCACATACTGCGTGGCGAGAGCGGTTGTGCCCCAATAGACGGTCGAAGTTGGTACGAATCCCGACCCGGTGATGGTCATGGTGAAAGCTGCGCCGCCGGCGCTGGTAAAAGCAGGCGACAGGCTATTCACGACAGAGGCGGGACTGTTCACCACCAGCGTCACTGTAGCAGATGCGGTTGTGTAGTCGGCCAAGTCGTCGGGAGTGAATTGAACTGAAAGCGTGTCGCTTCCCACTGCGGGCACAACGCCCGCCGCCGGTGTGTAGACAAAGGTTCCGGGAACCGATGCCGTCGCGTCCAGTTGCACCGCGCTTAGCGCCGTGCCAGAGACAATCGGAGCCGGGGTGGGCCAGGTGATGGTGGGCACGATGAGAATCTTGATCGTGTAATCTGCGGTGGCTACCGCACTCTGCGTGTAGCCTGTGGCCACCGCAATCGCTTGCAGCGTTTCGGTTGCCGAAACAGTGATTGGTACGCTGTAGGCGCTGGAGCCCGTGGTTGGTGTGCTTCCATCTGTGGTGTAAAAAATTGTTGCGCCTTGAATCGCATCGGTAATGGTCACCGTCTGCGCGCCTGTATAAGAGCCGGACGCCAGGTTGATCGTCGGCGTGGGAGCTGGGCCAGGGAACGTCACTTTCCGAATTCTGTAATTGCCGGCATCGGCGATGTACAGGTTGCCGGCCGCGTCAAAGGCGAGCCCTTGCGGGCCGCTGATGCCGGCAACCGTCGCAGAGCCGCCATCGCCGCTGTAGCCGGAGTACCCGTTGCCGGCCATCTTGCTGATGATGCCGGTACTCCCGGAAACCTCCCGGACCGCGCCCGGCCAGGAGGAAACGTAGAGGTTTCCGGCGGAGTCGACCGCCAGTCCTTCGGCATCAATCTCCGCGTTCGTCGCCAGGCCGCCGTCGCCGCTTGAGCCATTCTCGTCCCCATTGCCGGCCACGGTCGTGATGATGCCGCTGCTGGCCGTCACCTTGCGGATTCGCCCGCCGTTCGCATCCCCAATGTAGAGGTTGCCGGCGCTGTCAATTGTCAGCGCAAACGGATCAGACAACGAGGCGCTGGTGGCGGGACCGCCGTCGCCGCCGAAACCCCACACTCCATTCCCGGCCACGGTCGTGATGATGCCCGTGCTTGCCGTGATCTTTCTGACAACACGGTCATAAGTATCGGCAATGTACAGGTTCCCCGCGCTGTCCAGCGCCAGCCCTGCTGGTTGATTCAGCAATGCCGATGTTGCGAGACCGCCGTCGCCGGTATTGCCGGGAAATCCTTCTCTGTAGAAACTTCCCGCAATCGTGGAAATCGTTCCGGTCGCGGCCGTCACCTTGCGAATCTCGTTATTGAAGGAATCGGCGATATAGAGGTTGCCCAAGCTGTCCACTGCCACTCCCACGGGTTCATTCAGCTCGGCACTCGTCGCCGGCCCGCCATCGCCGACGAAGCCCACCGTTCCATTCCCGGCCACCACGCCGATGTCTCCGGTCCTGGCAGAGATCTCCCAGACAACGTTGTTGAAGGTGTCGGCAAAGTAGAGGTTGCCTGCGCTATCGAGCGCAAGGCCGCGTGGGTAGTCTATTTCCGCGCTCAAGGCTGGGCCGCCCGATCCGGAGAATCCCCAGACGCCGTTGCCCGCCACCGTTGTAATGATCGCTGTTGGCGGAGTCGTGATGGTGTATGCCGCCGTCACGGCAGCGCTGGGCAGATAGCCCGGAGCGACCGCGACCGCCTTGACAGTAACCGTGCCGGTGACGTCAATCGGCCCGCTATAGCCCTGCGACACTGTGCTGGGCGTCGATCCGTCAAAGGTCAGATAAATGGACGCGCCCGGCGTCGCATCGCTGAGCGTGACCGTTTGCGGTTTGACATAGGATCCCGCAGCCACGCTGAAGACCGGCGGGGCCGTTGCGGAGGCCGGGGTGAGGCTGGCGACGGTTACCTTGCGAATCCTGCTTGAAGAGGAGTCGGCGATGTAGAGATTGCCGGCGCCATCGACCGCAACGCCGTGCGGGTAGCAAAGAGCCGCATCCGTTGCAACACCGCCATCCCCGCTCAGCGAGATGCACGGGGATGCACTGCCGTTTCCGGCGGCCGTCGTGATGATTCCGCTGCCGGCTGTCACTTTGCGGATCGCCTGGTTGAGCCAGTCGGCGATGTAGAGATTGCCGGCGGTGTCCACTGCCACACCGAGAGGCGAATTGAGTTCCGCGCTGGTTGCAGGGCCGCCGTCGCCGCTATAACCGCCTTGGCTACCGTTCCCTTTGGGGCCGGTGCCCGCCACCGTCGAGATTGTTCTGGCAACGGCGGTGACTTTGCGGACGACATTATTGTACGTGTCGGCGATATACAAATCGCCCGCGCGGTCCACGGCAACTCCATTGGGCCCGCCGAGGGTTGCGCTGGCCGCAGGGCCGCCGTCGCCTGTGTATCCATACTGGCCGTTGCCCGCCACGGTGAGGATTGTGCCTGCCCCCGCGACCACTACGCGGATGCAGTCATTATTTTCGTCGGCGATATAGAGATTGCCGGTGGCATCCACTGCGACGCCGGTGGGATATGACAACTGCGCGCTGGTTGCCGGTCCGTTATCGCCGCTATATCCCACCGATCCGTTGCCCGCAACCGTGGTGATCATTCCGCTGCCCGCCGCAACCTTGCGAATCACGGAGTTGTTGGTATCGGAAATGTACAAGTTGCCTGCGAGGTCGATCGCAACACCCCAGGGAAGGTTGAGTTCCGCGCTGGTGGCCGGCCCGTGATCGCCGCTGTAACCGGCAGTGCCGTTTCCAGCAACGGTAGTGATGACACCGGTGGCCGCAGCCACTTTGCGCACTACGTTATTGGCGGCATCGGCAATGTAAAGGTTGCCGGCACTATCGAAAGCGGCTCCAGTGGGGAAATTCAGGTCGGCTAGTGTCGCCGGTCCGCTGTCTCCGCTATACCCGAATGTCCCATTGCCGGCCGCGGTGTAGACAAAGTTGGCCGAGGACGAACCGATAAAGTATTGCGCGCTGGAGACTGGGCTCGTCGAGTATCCACTGGCGACTGCCGTAGCCGCCAGCGTCTCGCTGGTAGACACCGTGATCGGTCCGGTATATTGCGCGGAGTTCGCGGTCGGCGTGGTTCCGTTGGTGGTGTAGTAGATCGTGGCTCCCGTCACCGAGTCGGAGATCGTCACGGTCACAGCGTTTGCATAGCTCCCTGAGGCCGGCGCGAATACCGGAGCGGGAGCCGCGGGCAGGTTCATTGTGAAGGTCGCAGTCGTAATGCCGGATTGCTGGTATCCGGTCTCCGTCGCGTAAGCCTGGATGTTTTCAACTCCGCCTACCGTGAGCGGAATTGGCGCGGTATAGGGCGCCCAGGCATTGGTATTGACGATCCCGGATGCCCAGTAATAGATGGTCGCGCCCGGGGTCGCATCGGTGATGGTGACACTCTGAACCGAGGTGAAGGTTCCCGAACCGGGCGTGATGATCGGGATGGACACCTGCGCCGTGAGGCTCGTAGTGGCAGACACGCTGGCCCCGAAATTGCCGTCTCCGGGATAGCTTGCGTCGATCAGGTGCGTTCCTGGGCCGGGGGGATTCACATTGTTGAGAGTCGCGGTGACAGTTTGACTCTGCTGATTCAAGAAAACTCCAACGGTGGAGGATATCTGATCGGGCTCGGCGATATCCGGCAGGCCGTCGCCGTTGAAGTCGGCAACGGCGATAAAACCGGAAGGGTAAAGACCGCTCACATAGGCATAAACAGGAGAACCAAAAGTGCCGTCGCCCTTGCCGGGCAGAATAGCCATTGATGCGGGATACCCCGATCCTATTGCCAGATCCGGTATGCCATCCCCGTTAAAATCGGCCGCTATGACCGACTGCAAACTGAGTAGGCTGAGACTATAAGGAACCGGCGTCTGAAACGTCCCGTTTCCCTTGCCCAAGAGGATCCTGACGGAATCGTCGGAATAATTCGTGACCGCCAAATCGGGGATGCCGTCGCCGTTGAAATCCGCAATGGCGACAGAAATGGTGCCGCTCCCGGTTCCGGAGATCTCGTATCCCGCTTTGAATGTGCCATCGCCATTTCCGAGGAAAATGGTCACGCTGCCGCTAACAGCGTCGTTCGCGACAACCAAGTCTACGATTCCGTCGCCATTCAGGTCGCCGGCGGCAATCCCCTGCGGAAAAGTCCCTGCTGGCATACTCACAGCGTTCTGCTGGAACGTCCCGTCCCCATTCCCGATAAAAATCTGGACAGACGATCCAGAAACAACCGCCAGATCGGGGATGCCGTCGCCGTTGAAATCCGCGGTTACCAGCGACTGCGGCGAACTGCCGATTCTAAGCTTGGGCTCCGCGGTAAAGGTCCCATCCCCTTTTCCGAGGAGAATGCTGACGGTGCCATCGTCGACGTTGCCAACGGCGAGGTCGGGGATGCCGTCACCGTTGAAATCTCCCGCAATGACTGAGGCAGGATAATAGCCGACGGTCGGATTTGGGGTTACGGGCGTGAACGTTCCGTCGCCGTTGCCGAGCAGGATACTCAAAGCTGGGGTATTGTCGTTCATAGCGCCAACGGCGAGATCGGGAATTCCGTCTCCGTTGAAGTCAGCCGTCGCAATGCCCATGCCCGAAGGCACTGTCACAGGTGCCAGCGAGCCCGAGAAGCCAAATTCTGCCGTTCCCGAACTCACCGCCGCGCTTCCCAGCACAGAGTTGCTCTCCGTTGTATCCATAAAGGAAACCGACCCGGTCGGCGCAGGGTCTCCAGACGCATTGATCATTCCTGTGACCGTGGCGGTCAGCGTGTAGTTGCCAGGAATGCCACTCTGAGTAATTGCCGTGCTTGTGGCGTGCTGTCCCGTCACCGTGAGCGCCGACGCGCTGGAGGAACTGCCGGCGCGGCTATTTGTCCCCAGGAAAACCGCTTTGTAGCTATGGCCGCCGATTCCCGGCCGGAACTTCATCACTGCTGTTCCCGCGCCTGTCAATTGCGCCGTGCCGAGCAGATGAATGTCGGTGCAGTACTTGGCCGAGGCATCGCAAAAGTCCACTTGCCCAGTGGTCACCGGCGTTATTCCCGTGGTCACCGATGCGGTTAGTGTCACCACGCTGCCTGAAGCGATCGTGGTGGCCGCGCTCCCCCCCGCAGTCACTGCCAGGGTCGTCGTGGTCGCGGTCGCGGCTTGCGCCGAGGCCATGCTTCCCGCCCCGCACACCGATAACCCCACGATGCCGCACGCGGCTGCCACACTGGCCCTTCTTCTCACTAGATGAAGAAAACAGTGAGGAAGAATTGCAAGGATCGAAGGATTAATGGACTTACCCGTGAACGGCATCGCGAATCGCTCCTATTGAAAAGCGGTCAAAGTCGATTGGCCCTTGATTACTTAATAAATAATCACAACGAATCGGGTGTACCTGGCCGCGGCGCAATGCGTCCAGAAGAATCCTTTTTAAAAGACTGCGGAAGCATATCACATCGAAAATCTCAACGCATGTTTCGAAGATTAGATGATAAAAAGATGCAGGGTAACTCCGCGTCGAGTCCATTCGTTGGCTCGCCGAGAACGAGAAATTCAGGCCGGTGAAGCATGGCTACAGCGGTTCCACAGTCGATATACCCAAAGACCACTGAAATCAAGTGGCATATTTCTCAAGAAAATGCCACCCTGCACGATGCCTGCAAGGGTGCGTGAATTGTGGAATCGCTCTAGGATCAGACCGGGCTCAATTTCCGCGGGCCCAGACCGCTGGCATCCATCAGGAGTTGCACGCCCTGCCAAACACCTGTCATGCGCAACAGGAAGCCTGCAAAGGCCCAGCCCAGGTTCAGATGCTCGAGAGCCCTGCCCATCGCTCGAACGCCCTCGACTGGGAAGCTGCCATCGCCGGGGTCGTAGCGCATTCTGCGTATTGACTCCTCAGGCAGATCCTCAGCTGCGAAGATCTTCAGTCCCACCGGCTCTCGTGCCTCCAGCCAGGAACGCACCTCGCTGCAAGGCCCGCAGCTGCTGGCGATATAGATGCGCGCCTCAGGGCCGGAATGGTAGGGCTTCCAGCGAGGACGCCAGTTGCGCACCGCGGCTCGATACTGCCGCCACTCGTTGCCAAAGCGGAGCCCCAGATCCTGGCGTTCATCCCACTCGGCGATGCCGGCGCTGTAGAGAACGGAGGTGGCGGCCGCGGCCACGAGCCAGCCGTTCCCCAGCAGGCCGGCCCAAAGCAACATCACGGCCGCACACGAGGTCTGCATGGGGTTTGCGCAGTACCGGTAAACGCCGCTGGTCACCAGACGCCGCGGAGGGTCGAAGGGGATGGGGGTGCCATGACCCCGCTCGGCAAACTCCATCGCCGCGGAGATGCCGGGAATGGCGAGCAGACAGAGCATTTGGAGCCCGATCTGCCGCTGCCAGGAAGGCAGCATGAACAACGGTATCCAGCCCCGGCCCGGCCGCAGGGCAAAGGCAATTTCAGGCGCCAGGTAGAGGAAGAGCATTGCGGCGGCTGCCACCTGAAGGGCCGCGCGCGCGCGAAGGTGGACGCCTTCCATCGTCCAGTGCGCGATCAAGAGTGCGGGCGCCAGCACGACGAGAGCGGCGATGACTTCTCCAACAAGCCAGTGTGGACCGAGCACCACCAGGGGCCTGCAAAACGGCATGGCGATGAGGTCCACCGAGACCATGAGCACGGATACCCAGCGAATGCCAAGAACGGCAAGGACGAGCGGGGGCACGATTCCCCACAGAATCGCCCACCCGGCAAGGCATTCGACGGGCATTTCACGAAAACGCACGGAGTCGCCAAAGAAGCTCCACCATCCCGCGCGAAGATTGATGGCTTGTAACGCGACCAAGGCCGGCGCCACCCACAATAGACTTAGCAGGCAGGCTGCAAACTGCCGCGACTTGCGCCGATTCAGCAGGCCCAGGATAAGCGCCGCACTCAGCGGAAGATAGACAGCGCCGGCAGCTTGCCAGTCTGTCAGTGACATTTAGCGTCTCCCGCCTTGCATAGGTGGCGTTGCATTGGCTTGAATCAGATACCTGGCTGCCTGATCCACCGCGGCCCGCTCCAGCGGCGTGAAGTACCACGCTGGATCGAGCCGCCTTTCGAAGTGCACGCGCCACCTGACCAGGGTATGCGTTGGATCAAGCTGCTGCCACTCCACCTCAGAGGAGTCCCAGGCGATCCATTGCGTCAGCTTGCTGCTGTCGCTAACCGTCTTGAAGCGCACATAACCGGGACGGCGCTCTGACACCCGCATGACAAGGTCTCCGGGAGGATCTCCCTCGGCGCCGGCAAAGTGAATGATTCGCATCGCAGCAACGCTCAGGCCAATGCCCCATGCCGCAAGTGGCCGAGGAAACCCAATGCGGAGCGCTACCGGCAATCGGGCGTTCAGATCCGGGCTCAATGCCAGTTGCTGCTCGACCAAATTCGCCGGTGCGTCAATCACGCTGCGAACTTCAACGAATTGATCCCGGTTGAAGGAGAGCGCCGGAGTCACGCCCTCCAGCGACATGGGCAGCAGGACAAGCGCAACACAACTCAGCGTTGCTCTTCGCCGATGGTGAAACCAATCCACCGCAACGCCTACTGCAATTCCCACCAGATAAAACAAAGGCGATGCCATGAGGATGCACAGGAATCCTTCGCCCAACAAAGGGGCAATGATGAGCAGGGCCAGCGTAATGCCCTTCACGATTCCGCCTATAGCCGTCTTTGCATTCGGTGTGAGCGCAAGCAGAATCGCGAGGATCGCTGGAATCCCAATGAACATGGCCGCGCTATGCCCCAGATGCTGCCGCATGAGCAGACGGTAGAGGACGCTGCCAACGGCGAAGGCCACGATCAAGGCAATCAACGTCCATTGGGTTGGTCCGATTCTCGGCTTTTCATTGCTGACTTCATTCATCGCCGTCTCCATTTGCGTGCTCTGCAGATGGAAGCGGTGCGGGCAGAAGCTCCGCGTCCCGCAGCAGAGCCAGAATCCTGGTCCGGACCGGCTTGAGAACCGGCAACTTGGCCAGCACAAGCAGTTTCATCGTCAAATCGAGCGCCCCATCCGCCAGGCGCCGCGTCCGCAACTGCTCTGCCGAGTCGTCATAGAGAAACAGAACAAGAAGACCCATTTGCAAGGCCCACAAAGCGACCGGCAGCAACTGGTTGAGGTCCTTGGGGAGCTTTTCAACTGAAATGGCGCGGCGAAAGACTTCGATGCTCCGGCGGCGAATCTGCGCCGTGTCAGCGCCAAGACAGGAAAGCGGGTGGCTGGGCTCTCCGGTATAGCGAAAAACAACGCCCAGCAGCTTGCGATCTCCTTTTGCCAGATCGAATTTCGTGTGCATCGCCGCCTGAAGCCGGGATTTCAAATCTCTGCGTTGAGCAAAGACATCGGCGCAAATCCGTTCCTGATCCGCCTGCACCGCTTCGTAATATGCCTGGATGATCGCTTCCTTCGAGGGAAAATAGTAGTAGGCTGCCCCTTTGGCGACACCGGCCCGGCTTGCGACCTCCTGCATGGTCGTCGCGTCGAAGCCCTTTTCTCGAAATAGTTCCAGTGCGCGCTCAAAAATCTGCTTCCGCGTCTGTTCGCCCTTGCCCGTGCTCGGCTCATTTTTGACCATGGTCAAATATTGGGCTACACGCCAACAGAAGTCAAGAGTTTTTTGAACGCGGTCAATTCATCGCCTTTGCCGAGACCGCTCACCTGCGCCGTTTGTCTTTTCGATCGAGTTCGTAAGGCCTTGGAACTGCTCGAAGTGGCAGGGCTGTCCGCCTTCAGCGCTAGCCCGGTGTCCCAAAAGTTCGCATCATCATTCGACGCCCCTCAACCCCTAATCAGGATGTCATTCTGAGCGAACGGGGCCCAGACGCTTCTCGGTTCCGGGGTCCCCAAAGAGCGGTCTTTGCTCTTTGGGGTGGAGTCTGGGGGTGGTGAGTCGAAGGATCTGCGGCTGCTCTTCGGGATTCATGCCAAGAACTTTGGAGACAGGACACAAGCGGAGCTTTGAACGGGTCTCCAACCTCAACCCGTCCCTCAGGGGCGAAAGCCTATTGATTTTGCGGGTCTTACGGCACGGCTGAATAGGTTGCGCAAAAACCCCCGATGGGCCGGGTTTTGTAGCAGTCCGGCACCAGTGCATCTAACCCGCGATGGATGAAACAGCCCGACGTGGACGTGGACTTGCGGAGGGGGCAGGGGCCTTCAGGCCCCTGGATCGCGTTCAATTTTTTCCGGCCTTTAGGCACTGGCCCTTGCATTTTCACAAGGGCTTGCGTTTTGTCTTTGTTCTGTTGGACTTGATTTTTTGTTTCTCATTAGGGCACGACTTCAGTCGTGCCCTAAACCGCTGATCACAAAAGATTAGAGGGAGCCCCTGCGGGATTTGTTCATGATTTTCATCTATCTTTCGCGGTTTTTCCGCGACCTGTAAGGCCGTGTCCTTTCAATTCGATGACTTATTCAGGCATCGCTTAAGCCTTTGTTGCCGCACGGGGTCCTGTTCCCGCATCCTAGAGAGGAGGAGACTGTTGAAAATGAGCCAGAGCACGCAAGTGATTTCCGCGGCTGCCGCGGGGACCGTGCAACTCGGAGATTGCACAGTGAACCGCCTTGGATATGGCGCCATGCGCATCACAGGCAAGGGTATATGGGGACCGCCGGCGGATCCCGATGCGGCGCTGGCCACTTTGCGGCGCGCTGTGGAACTGGGCGTGAACTTCATCGACACCGCGGATTCGTATGGGCCCTCGATCTCAGAGGAGCTCATCGCCGAGGCGCTGGCGCCCTATCGCTCGGGGTTGATCATCGGCACCAAAGGCGGATGGGGCCGGGTTGGTCCGGGTCAATGGATCCACAATGCCAGCCCAAAACATTTGGAGGAGGCGCTGGAGGGTAGTCTGAGGCGGCTCCGCCTGGAGCGCATCGACCTCTATCAACTGCACATCCCTGACCCCGCCGTCTCCTTTGACGCTTCCATGGAGACCCTGGCGCGGCTGCGCGAGCAGGGGAAAGTCCGGCATGTGGGGCTATCCAACGTGACCCTGGAGCACGTGGAGCGGGCGCGAAAGATCGTGCCCATCGTCTCGGTACAGAACCGCTACAGCTACGCCGACCGGGAGTGGGACTACCTGCTTGACCACTGCGAGCGCAACGGCATTGTGTTTATTCCCTGGGCGCCCATGGGGCAGAACCGGCTGGCCAAGGAGGTTCTGGAACGCGCCGCAACCGCTCTCGGCGCCACTCCGCTCCAGGTGGCGCTGGCTTGGCTGCTGCGCCGGTCCAGCGTGATTCTGGCCATTCCCGGTACATCGTCTGTCGCCCACGTAACAGAGAACATCGCATCGGCGGAAATTCGCTTGCCGGACGAGATCTTCCAGGAGTTGTCGGTTGTGCTCCCGCCACCGGCCAGCCTGCGGTAGCGGAATTGCTTGAAAACGGAGAACGCTGCTGGCTGAACGCACTAGAGCATTTTTGCTTTTGCTATAGACCTTCGTGCACCACCCATTCCGCGTTTTCCGGCGGAATGGGTGGTAGACCAACAAATTTCCGGTCTACACAATTTACGAAAGCGCTCTACCGGCCCAGCCAGCCGCCATCGACCGCCAGCACCTGGCCGTGAATATAATTGCTGGCGCCGGAGGCAAGAAAGACTGCCGCTCCGGCCAGATCCTCCGGGCAACCCCACCGTCCCGCCGGAATCCGCTCCAGGATTTGCTGCGCCCGCTGCGGATTTTCCCGCAGTGCCTCGGTGTTGTCTGTGGCCATGTACCCTGGGGCGATGGCATTCACGTTAATGCCCTTCGATGCCCATTCGTTCGCGAAGGCCTTGGTCAGTTGTCCAACGCCTCCCTTGGCCGCGGCGTATCCGGGAACGAAGACTCCGCCCTGAAAGGTAAGCAGCGAAGCAATGTTGATCACCTTTCCATAGCCTTGTTTCAGCATGTGCTTCCCGGCGTGTTTGGTGAGGCGGAAGACGCTGGAGAGGTTGGTTTCAATCACCGCTTGCCAGTCTTCTTCAGAGTGCTCGGCGGCGGGAGCGCGGCGGATAATGCCGGCGTTGTTGACCAGAATGTCAATGGCGCCAAAGTGGCCCACAACCTCGTCAATCAAACGCTCGCATGCTTCGGGATTGCTCACGTCGCCAACCACGGCGAAGCAATTCGCTCCCGCTTCGGCCAGCATCTGCAGCGCTATCTGCGGCTCGGCGCGCGAGCCATGGACTGCGACGCGGGCGCCTGCTTCGGCCAGCGCCAAGGCAATGCCCGCACCCAGTCCGCGAGACGAACCGGTGACGAGAGCGGTTTTACCGTTCAGGCTGAAGTTATCCAATATCAAAGGCGCGACGCTTTCCGGCTACAGCAGATCTGCGATGGCCAAGGCGTCCATATCGCTGTAAACCTGGTTTTCTCCACCCATGCCCCAGCAGAAGGTGTAATTTTTCGTCCCGACGCCGGCGTGGATCGACCAGCCTGGCGAGACAACAACCTGTTTATTGGCAATGACAAGATTGCGCGTCTCGTTGCCCGGTCCCATGAGGTGAACCACCCGCTGGTCGGCATCGAGGTCGAAGTACATATAAACCTCCGACCGCCGCATGTGGGTGTGGGCCGGCATGGTATTCCAGACGCTCCCTGGTGCCAGTTGGGTGAAGCCCATCACCAGTTGGCAACTGCGCGTTCCCTCCAGATGGATGAGCCGGGTAATCTCGCGCAGATTCGCGGTTTCTGAGCTGCCGAGCTTGGTGCTGGGCTGCTCGGAAGAGTGAATGAGTTGCGTGGGATGCATCGCATGTGCCGGGTAACTGAGCAGATAAAACTCCGCGGGCGTGGCTGCATCGGCGCTGGAGAAGACAACCTCTTCGTTGCCACGGCCCACATACAGAGCGTCGAGTTTTGCAAGTTCGAATGGAATGCTATTGACCGTTACTTTGCCGGCGCCGCCGATGTTGAGAATGCCAATCTCGCGCCGTTCGGTGAAGTACGTCGCGCGGAGCACCTCGTCGGTGGGCAAGCTAAGCGGCGCAGAGGTGGGCACCGCCGACCCGATCACGGTGCGATCCAGATCGACATAGGTCAAAGCGATCTGGCCCGGTTGAAAAAGGTCGCTGAGCAGAAACGTCTCGCGCAACTCGTTTGTCGTCATGGTGCGATAGCGAACAGCGTCTGCCATTTGCAGAATCTTCATGGGTTCTCACTCTTCCTGGATGTCGGGGATGCCGAATCGTTTCATTGAAGCGGGTTGCTGGGCGCCGCAGAGCCGACTGGGAGCCACAGGAATTTATTTCCCCTCCTGGCTCGCATAGCTTTAACGATAGTCACTCATCCCCTGAAAATCAATGCACGCTCGGGAAACGGCGCCTGTCCTGCACCGGGCGAAGGCCTCGGAAGCGTAATCATTGTGTGGAGTAAGGAACGTCACACAAACTGGGGAACGGCGCTAGCTGTGTCCGCCGCACAGATGGTCGTTTATGGTTTCAAAAAGCACGACCGAGGCACCTCTGGGTCGCGTGCCGTAAATAACCCAAAACGGGCTGGGCTTTCCAGCGGTTCCACAATTGCCGTACCCTGAACCCACCGCGATCAAGTGGCATTTTTCTCAAGAAAATGCCACCTTGCACAATGCTGGAAAGGGCATGTGAATTGTGGAACCGTTCTAGCCCCTGTGGGAAGCACCCCTGTGAATCCAAGCGACTGGCAGGCCTCGGCAAATGACCCTTTTTGCGACGGCCTGCACGAGTTCCAGTATTTTGATTGGAGCCCGGCCACTCGGATGGGTGACATGACCAGAAACGCCTGAGCCTCAAACTGGCTTCCCTCGCTTGGCGGTTGTTTCCTGGTTCAACGGAGGGAGCATAAGCGTGGGCCGCGAGGCATTCTGCTCCGGTAGTTGGTCTTGCAGAACCATTTTCAGCAGCGAAGTGTGAACCCGGATGCGGCCGTTGTACTCGATGTAGCCGAGCTTCCTGAAGCGATTCATGAAGAAACTGACGCGTGAGCGGGTGGTTCCGATCATCTCTGCCAGGGTCTCCTGCGTGACCTTGGGGATCAGTTCCTCCGGCTCGGAAGTACTGCCAAAGTGCGCCATCAACAGCAGGATCCGCGCCAGGCGCCTCTCGCTTGAGTTGAAGAGTTGATCGATAAGGTCCGCCTGCGTTCTCATACCCCGGACCAGCATGAATTTCAGGAAGAAATCGGAGAACACGTGTTCCTCGTGCAGAACGAGGAGCATCTGCTCCCTGTCGATTCTGAGTACGACACAGGCCTCGACCGCTGTGGCCGTGGCGGTTCGAAAGGCGCCGCCTGACGCTATCGATTCCTCTCCAGCGAAATCTCCCGCGGCTAGAAGTGTAACTGTTGCCTCTTTGCCCCTCTTGGAGATGACGGTGAGCTTTGCATGCCCACTTTGGAGATAAAAGACCGACGTGGCCTCGTCTCCCTGGGAAAAGAGCACCTGTTTGGGCCTGAAACGAACGATTTTTCGCCCCGTCCCTGCACTGGCGAGAAAGGCGGAGGTATCGAAACGTGATTTCTTTCTTTCTGCCATTTGCGGTCCCTTCCTGCGTACGATCTAAAGAACCTCTGAATAGGTTGCCGTTCTGAAAGGGTACGGCTTCAGTCGTGCCGTAAGTCGCACAAAATGAAGACATGCTTTCGCCCCTGCGGGATCATGATTCGGAACTCAGACACATGATAAGGCGCCCCCTAATCACCGATATGAAATGGGAAGCGGCTTTGCTTTCGTGTTGGGAACTCAGCCTGCCCTGAGACGCCCCGAAAATGTCACGCGTAACAAGCGTCTCACGGCACAGGACAAATGGTCTGAGCCGTTTAGCTCACCCGCCCAACTTCCAGAAAAGAGCGAGGCGCCAGAATTCAAGCACGTTCCCGGCCCAGCAACCGGGCCAGCGGCTGGATCAGCAGGCCACGAACCGCCTTGCGCGCTCTGGGACGGGCCGCGATCCAGCGCGCCAGAGGCGGCGAGCAACGCTCGTAGAACGCCACCATGGCGCGGCCCATCGGCCTCCGAGCCAGCACGTCGTCGCGAAATCCGCGCAACAGCTGCACCTCTTCGGCCAAGGCCGATTCGCAGGCCGCCGTGGCGATGAAACATGCGCCCTTCCCTGCCGGCTTGTCGCTCAAGCGTGGAGGAAAGGTGACGATCGGCGTTGCGCCCTTCTGGTGGAGAAGCAGGACGGGGCACGCACCATCGTTCGTCACCCGCGCAACCGCTTCGTACTTCGCCGTGGTGGAGTAGTGGGACGGCAGGGGCTGGTCCACGTCCACGTCACCAATAATCCAGAACGGGGTGATATCGGTCGACTTGAATCCATTCTCCGGCCTGGCCTGGATTTCGTCCCATGTGCCGAACTTGATGCTGGTCCCCAGCGTCACGGCAGACATGCCGCGAAATTCATTCTGGGCGCGGGCTTCGGCGTTGCCGTTGGCGGCCAGAAAGAGAATCTGGCGACCGGTGCGTTCTGCATCGGTTTTGATTAAAGGCAGGAGAGCTGCATAAAGCACCACATACTTCCTGACGCTGCTGTCCAATTCAAGTGCGCAGCGGATCGTTGCCGGACTCTTGGCGGCCATTTGCAGCGTGCACTCCAACACGGCCGCCATCTCTGCCGCGGTCAGTGCGCCAATCGGCTTGCCAAACTGATCCTTGCAGTCAAGGGTTGCCAGGCGCTGGGCGACACTCTCAAGGTAGCCCTGCTGGGGGTTGGCGGAGTCTTCGTTCATCGGCGTTCTCCTGCAACATGCTGGCGATTTCAGATGGTTCAGTATGAGGAACGTACAGCCGCGGGCTGCGGCTGTCAATGGGCCGTGCCAACCGCCGCCCTTCGTGCTAATATCCGCGAAGCCCCTGCGGTATTCAATTCAGTATTTTCGCCGCACTTTCGGCCTTTTTTCGCAGCCGGTGAGACCCGTATTCTTCATTCCATTCGGTTTTCCGCAGTTTGTCAGGCCGCGCCTCAAGGTATGGCTTTGGAAGAACCTCGTAGCAGCCTGTGGTGAAAGTCTGGTTTTGAATGGGCTCGGCTTCAGCCGTGCCGCAAATGCAACAAAAGAAATGCTGGGCTTTAGCCCCAGAGGAGCGGTTTTCGGCATTTTCGACTTTCACGACAAGCTGTTAAGGGACCAGGAGGAAAAGATGCCGGTTGATAGCCAGATCGACAAGCACCGGGTGCTCCAGGCGCTGCGCCGCGGATGGGTGCGGCAGGAGCAGGTGGAGCAGTGTCTGCTGGAACTGGACACCGCGGATTCCATCGTCGCGGGACTGGAGCGGCGCGGCTGGTTGAGTTCTGAGCAGGTGCAGGAACTCCGCCGGGACGCAGGAGCCAGAATTACTGAACCGGATCTGGGCGGACTCGTTCCTGGCAATCCTCCGAACGGCAGTCCCCAGGCGGCCAGTCCCGGATCAGGCAATCTCAGTGCTGGCAATCTGGAGGACGTGCTGGCTCGGGGCGACGTAATTGCGGACCGCTATCTGATTGAACAAATGTGCCGGGGTGGATTTGGGCAGGTGTACCTCTGCACTGACATGGCCAGCGGCCGGCGCGCCGCGCTCAAGACGCTGTTGCGCGAGCATCTGGGATCCGGGCGGCTGGTCGAGATGTTCCGCAAGGAGATTCTGCTATGGATTCAGCTTGGCGACCATCCCAACATTGTCCTGGCCTACGGAATGGAGGAGTTCATGCGCCTCCCCTTCGTGGTCATGGAGTGCGTGGATGGCGGCTCGCTGGAGGACCTGATGGAACGCGGCGCACTTTCCTGGCAGGCCGCGGCCAACTACGGCTGGCAGATCGCCAGCGGGTTGGAACACGCCGGCCGCGTCTGCGGGCTGATTCACCGCGACTTGAAGCCCGCCAACGTGCTGTTGACCCGCGAGGGAACGGCCAAGGTGACGGATTTCGGCATCTCTCTGGTGCGCGGGGCGCAGGGCGAGGCGCTGGCGGGAACGCCGCCTTACATGGCGCCCGAACAGTGGCTGCGCCCTGCGGACGTGGACGTGCGCTCAGACGTTTACGCCTTCGGGGTAACGCTCTTCGAACTTGCCTGCGGCCAGCGGCCTTTCCCAGACCATGCGCAGGACAGCGTGTATGGCTACCGCGCCGACCACCTGACCAAGACGCCGCCCGACCCGCGCCAGTTCAAACCGGAGATGCCCGAGCCCATGGCGCGGCTGATTCTGCAATGCCTGGAGAAGCTCCAAGACCGCCGTCCTGCCGATTTCTCGGCGGTAAGACAGGCTTTGGCGCCGCTGGCGGAACCGCGCCCAACCTCCCGCTCCGCCGCTTCCTGCGTGGTGGCAGGCCTCGTGAATCAGTCTCGCACCTACAACCTGCTGCGCAACTTCGACCTGGCGGAGCGCACCGCGCGCGAGGCTGTAACCCTGGCCCCAGGCGACGCCAACGCCCATGTCGCCCTGGGCGACGCTCTCGGCGAACAAGGAAACTACCGCGACGCGCTTATAGAATTGGAAACCGCCCACAGCCTGGACAGCGCAAACCCCATGGCCATTGTGAACAGCGCCCGCTACGCCGCTCTGGCCCTCGACCCGGTGACGGCGCAGACCTGGCTAGACCGGAGCATCGCCCGGCTGGAGCCCCGCCATCTGGAAGGCATATCCCACCTGCTCATCGAGCTCGGCCGGGTTCCCGAGGCAATCCGGCTGTGCAGCAGGATCGTGGAAGACAACCCCTTGGCCGTGATCGCCTGGAACAACCTGGCCATCGCCCTGCGGCGCAGCGGAGATCTGGAGGAAGCGCTGCAATGCGCCACACGGGCCGTGGAGCTCAATCCCCGCTATCCCAAGGGTTGGTCAAACCGCGCCACTGTTCTGACCCAGTTGCAGCGCTTTGACGAGGCCGTCGAGGCCGCGGACAAGGCTCTTCAGTTTGACGCTGCCACCGCCGGAGCCTACGCCGCCAAGGCCGCGGCTCTGGGCGCCAGCGGCCGTCCGAGCGAAGGACGCAAATGCCTGCTGAAAGGGCTGGAAATCCTGCCCGGCAACCAGTTACTCCTGCGTGCCCTGGAGAGGTTTTGAGATTTGCCGCGATCCTTGACGAACGCCCCTTCCAGGCTAGAGCGGAACTGGAGCATTTCTACTCTTGCCATTGACTTCTGTGCCCCATTCCGCGTTTCCCTGCGGAATGGGTGGGAGACCAACAGAATTTCGGTTACACAATTCACGAAAACGCTTTAACGAGGCCACATGGACTCTCGCCCCGCTCTACTCGGCGTTGCGGACGAAACACTCGTGTATGGCGGCCAGTGGCGCGTTGGCCCACTTGGACTGAACCAGATCGTTCTCAGAGAGTTCATGCAGCGCAAAGCCGATGGATCCATCCGCTTGGACAGTACCCCGCATGAAGCCGTAGATATTGGTGCGGGAAGCCTCGTCAGCCCCTGCCGGCAGCTTGTAACGATGCGCGCCCGCCAAGCCGATGATCCAGCCGGGGATAACCTTGCCCCGCTGCCGCCAATAGGGCGTGTTGTAAATGTTGGGCGAGTAGTAATGGGAGTGGCTGGCGAGCAGATAGACATGCTTGCCCGCTGACTGAGCCGCATAGAACCACTCATAGACCTGTTCGCCGGTGCGCATTCCCAGTTCCCAGTCGTCCATGGCGTGGTCGGAACCGCTGGAGTGGGGCAGCGCCTCGTGCATACCGGCTACGATGCCCCGGACGCCGGAGTTGGGCGCCAGATCGCGGTCAAGCACGGTGCGCAGCCAGCGCAGTTGGGCGTCGGAGAACTCGTCGTGGCTGGCGTTGTCCAGGGTGATGAAGTCCACACCATTTTCGATCCAGTGATACCAGGGCTGAAGCGCACTGGAGGCCGTGCCGTCGGCCGCGCGTTGAGCGGCAATCTCAGGCCGGGTCAGGAAACTGGAGAATTTTGCGATATATCCTGCGCGGTTCATGGGGTGGACGTTCTCGTGATTGCCGCGAACCAGGAACACGGGAAAAGAACCGAAAGAAGCGATCTGGTGAGAGAGGAAGTCGTCCCAGGCGCGCCGTTGGTATTCAAAATGAGAGTAGTGGGAGCCGGGGGGCTGAAGCGCCTCCGCATCCTGATCGGCCAGCACGATCCAGCGGAAGTCGCCCAAGTGCCAGTAGAACGCATCGTTCTCCGCTTTCACCTTGGTCGCGATGGAGGGCATGACAAAGTCGCCGCAGTTGCGGCTGTCGCCAGAGACGGCGAATGACCATTGCTCGGTGGGGGATTGGGCCATGGCCCCGCTTGGAACCAGCGCCAGCGAGGCCCATGGAATCAGAGTGCAGAGAACTGAGGAGGAACGCGGCCACCTGAACATGGCTTCAGGATAGCCCGCGGGAACAACTACGGCGCGAATGACGGCAGGCAAATCGAGCTGTTTTTTGTACCGCAATAAGGGATACAACTCGCAGTGTGATTCGAATCACCGAGGAAGATGCCGATACATAGCTAGGCTTGAAGTGATAGCGCAAGACACTTCGGAGCGCACATCTAATTGAGGAGTATTTTCATGGCTTACGTTGTTACCGATGCCTGTACCAAGGACTTTGCCTGCGTAGCTGAGTGTGCCACGGCTGCCATCGCACCCACGCAAGACGACGCCAAGGCGGGAACCGTCTCCCAGGTGTACATCAACCCGGACGAGTGCATCGACTGCGGAAGCTGCGTCTCAATCTGCGCGCAGAACGCCATCTACCCGGCCGACGAGCTGCCGGCGGATAAGGCCCACTTCGCCGAGAAGAACCAGGCCTATTTCAACTAGTTCGACAGGTCGTGGGCCGCTCCAGCGGCCCACGGCATCATTGGGATCGAATCACCCCGACGAGCTGCCTGCCCGACGGGGCATTTTCGTTTTCCCTGAAATAATCAATATCTCCAACTGAAAAGCCTCGGCGTGCCAGTTGCCGGCCGCGATTTCGAGGGCAGCTCTCCAATTCGTTTTGAGCGGTTCCCCAATTGCTGTACCCCGGACCCACCGCGATCAAGTGGCATTTTTCTCAAGAAAATGCCACCTTGCTCGATGCCGGAAAGGGCATGTGATTTGTGGAACCGAACTATAGCGGAACCAGAGTCGGTGTATCCCGAAGCCGCCGCATTCAAGTCGACGCGACCCCCAGGGAGCGGCGATCCTGCACAGGGCGAACGAGGCCACAGGAACTCTGGTTTCGCTCTAAGGCCCCGCCTTTGCCGGCGCAGCCGCAGTGTCCACCGCAACAGGCGGTGCAGCCGAAGGGGCCGGTGCAACCGGGGATGCAGTCTGCGTCGCCACCGCCTGCGGCCCTGCTGGAACTGCGGCCAAGATCGCCAGGGTGACTGTCTGCACCGTCGCCGGGTCGTCGCGCAAGCGCAGATAGAACACGCCGTTGGCCGGGTGCGGCACGCTCAGTTGCGTCCCGGTAAAGTCCGGCGGCACCTCCGTGGCGCTGTCGAAATCCGGCGTGGCGGCAATTGAAGCGACGAGAAAGAGGTTCGTTCCAGTCAGTGTGCAGGGCTTGGCTGCGGCATGTGGGCAGCGCAGTTCCTTGAACCCCGGCAGCCGCACCAGCGTCCCCAGGGGAAGCCAGTCTCCCGCTTCGCCATTCGCCGTCATGACCCGCATGTGCAGCGGCCCGAAGGCCGAAGAACCGAACCGGGTTAGCGGTTCCACAACGCCCAGAGCGGTCTGCGCATCCTCCAGCATCAAGCTGCCGTCGGTCAGCGTCAGCACGCTGCCGAAGCTTCCGTCCGCTGCCGCAACCTCGACTTTTTCATTGCGCGGAAACTTCGCCGGCACGAGCGACCTGAGAAAGAAGACAAGCCTCTCGTCCACGGGCAAGTCGTCCGGGCTGCCTAGGTGAACCGGGGAGGGCAGAGCAGAAGCCTCGTTCTGCGTTCCCTTGCTCAACAGAGTCACCTGCGGCCGAGGCGGCTCAATCGTGACCGGCACTTTCAACTGGCGGCCGTCGCGCAGCAACACGCTGGCAAAAGAGCGCTTGCCGGTTTCCAGGCTACCCGTGGAGCCGTCAGCAGTCATCGTCAACTGGTCAGAATCCTGCACCCGGCTGAGCGCGGAGGGAACCCAGGTGATTCCTGCCAGACCAACTTTCTCCACCTCGTCCAGGCGGGTACCTTTCAGCAGCGCCTCGGTATCTCCAACGTTCAAGGTAAAGCGCTCCAGCGAGGCTGCCTCGGCATAGGCCTTCAAGTCCAGCCGGTCCGGCTTCTCCAGGCCGAACTTGAAGATTTGAAGGGTGACCGGTCCAGGAGCCGCATCCTTCATCGGCACGGCAACCTCCAAGGTATCCGGCTTGGGCGACTTCCAGACCAGCTTCAGCGGAGCGCCTCCCGCCACTGTTTCCTCTACCCGGTCGACGCAGAGTGCGCTTTCCGTCTCCAGGTGCAGGGTATCTTCGCGGCCCACCACCAGAGCCGACTGATCGCCAGCCACCGGTGTCCATTTGCCCGGCACCGCGGCGCGCAGGTGGAAGCGCGGACCTTCCCAGTCGTCAAAACCCCACTTTCCGCGCAACACCCCGGTCAACTCACCCTCTGAAAGAGGCGGCGCGGGGTGATCAAGCACCAGCCCACCCAGCGACGAATCGGCCCGGACGGGCACATCGACAGGAACGGTTTTAGACCCGGAACGGGGTTCCACGTGCAGTGTCAGCGCGTGGCCCAACTGGGTGGCAAACACCAGTGGAGCACCCTCGGCTTGGAGCACCAGCCCAGGCTTTTGCGCACAGAAACTGTCGGCTGCATTCACGGGATGCAACGGCGGCGGCTTGGCCGGGCCTACCGGCGGAAGCGCCACCACCACCACCGACTTGGGGTCGCGGAAGGAGGGCGGCACATTCAAGCGCAAGTTGAGCGTGTCTTTCGTGGGAAGCGCCAACGCGGGAATGTACTGAAAATGAGCGGTGTGCAGCGAGGCAAGAATCCTGGCCGTGTCCACAATCGCGCCGATATACGCACTGTACGCGCCCCCTCCCCCCATGCTCGAGCGGCTCAGTTGATTCATCAAATCTCCGCTGGAGCCGCTGGTCAACTGCGCCACCTGCGACTGCACGTTGGCATCGTCCAGCACCATGCCGTCAGTGTGCTGCACCAGGCACGGCGCCTGCTGGTCGCTGGGCTTGTCGAAGCATTCCTGATCCAGGCGGATGCCCAGGCTGCGAGCTGCCATCACGGCATGCTCCTTCAGCGATTTAGGATCGCTCTGCGAAGTGACCTTCACTTCGATGAGATAGGCTTCGAGCCTCATGCGGTCCAGGCTGGCGGCCTGCAGGTCCTGGGTCGCGCGTACAAAAGCGCCGGGGCGTCCGCGCACCGCGGCACGCAGGGTGCTGAAGTCGCCGCCGGTCTCCGGCGCCAGAAACAGCAGCGCCTGTTGCGCCTCGGCGGGCACCGTGACGAAGATGCCTTCATTGCGGGCTTCGCGGGTCCAGGTCTCAACCCTGGTAAACCACTCCGGCGGCGGCGGATTGGTGGCCCCCCGCAGGAAGGCGACTACCAGAACAAAACGGGCGGACTGGCTCTCCGGCAGGTCGGGGTGAATCCACAACCGGTCTCCTGGCAGCAGGTTGGGAACCTCGGCGATAGGCAGCGTGACCTCGCCCCGCTTGACATGGACATCCACTTTGGGTCCAGAGAGATCGAAGGCCGGGCCATCGGCGTGCAGTCCGGTTAGAGCCAAACACCAGAGCAACGGAAGCAGAAGACATCGGCGCATATCTCCATTGTACGAACCCAGGCGTCCCCTGAAAATTCCTCCAAAGCGCAACTTTTTGCCGGGAGAGGGGTTGGGGCACGTCAGCAACGGGGAGCCCTCCGCTTGAACTTCGATGCGCGCGGCAGTAAGATCGGGTACACTGAACGGTGTATAGCTTCGAACAGAGGGATTAGCTACAGTTTTTCTCGAATTCCGGCAGGGCAGTAAAGATAAGTTGAAAATGGTTCGGCAAGGCAAGAGCCCGATGGACGCCATGAATCGCCTGAAGCCATTTCGAGAAACGCATGGGCCGCCGTCATAAGCCGATAGAGGCACAAGCCCGAGGAGTCAATCTAAAAGAAGCTCGAACCATCGCCCGGAGTGGCTGCCCGCCCAGAAATCAGGCAGCAACCGCCACCATCCCAAAAGGAAGCTTGAGTCTTCTGGGAGGCGAGCAGTGACGCCCTCTCGCGATGGTGAAGGTTTAGAACCAAAGCTGCTTTCTTTGTTCCCCACGCTTGGCGCAGCAAAACTACGGGAAAAGGCAAGTGAGCCTGCCGGAGACGCTGCAAAACCCGAAGGCACAAAGAGCGGCATACGGAGAAGAAAGAATGAAATCGACGAAAGCTGTGCAGAGCAGCGTAGATGTTAGCAACCTGAGCATTCCCGACGCGGAAGAGATCATTGAAGAAGCCCTGAACGAACTGGCGTTTTCGCCCGACCCCGGCATGGCGCGCGCCCTGCGCTTCCTGGCCCCGGCCGGCTACCAGGCCATCGTCGAGTTGTGCAGCGAGAACGGCCGCAGCAAGCGCCGCAACGCGCCCGCCGACTCCTGGTCGCCGGAAGAGGACGAGGTGCGCATCTACTTCGAGCGCATCGGCGACGGCGATCCTGTTCCCCGCACCACTCGCAGCCCGCGCGCCGCGGCAGAGCCAGCTTTTGAGGATGAGGAAGACGACAGCCAGGAAGCGATCATTCCCGCCGACCTGGACGCCCGCGTGAAAGAACTGTGCGCCGCACTGGCCGAGGCCGAGCGGGGCGGACACGCCTTTATCGCCCTCAAGTGGTTCCGCGACTCCTTCCTGCCGCGCAAGGCCTTCCGCTGGAATCAGCATCCCGAGTCGCGCCAGGCCGTTTTGGCCGAGGCCATTCAGCGCGGCGTCGTGCTGACCAGCAAGATCGCCAACCCCAAAACTCCGGCGTACCCCACCACCACCATCCGCCTCAATCGCGCCGAGGCCGGCATCCCCGAGGAGGCGCAGCGCTTCCATCCGGTCGCTGTCCACGGCGACTCCATTGCCGAGGCCATTGAAGAGGAACGGGGGAATCTGTGAGCTGCTACTTTCTTGAGTCCACGGCCTTCGCCAAGCTCTTTGTGCAGGAACAGGGCACCGACGCCCTGATCAGCCTGATGGAGGCCGTCGAGGACAATCGCAAGCTGATCTCGGCCTCCACTCCGCTGGAGGTATATGGAGCCGTGCGGCGACGCGAGCGCACCGGAGCCATTTCAGAAGAAGACGCCACCGCCGCGCTCGACATTCTGCGCCTTGAAGCCGCGCGCATGGTGCAGCAGCCGCTGAATCCCGCGGTGCTCGAAGCCGCACGCCAGCTCCTGGACCGCACGACACTGCGCTGGCCAGACACCCTCCAGCTTGGAGCGGCGATTGTAGCCCGCGAGATGTTCCAGGGCGCCGAAATCATCTTCGTCTCGGCATCGACGCACTTGCTTGAAGCCGCCCGGGCCGAAGGCTTCCATGCCCTCGACCCAGCCAAGGAATCGGCTGCCGCGGTCGTCGTCAAAGACGAGGAATAGGCGCCAGCGACAGGCGCCGGCTTTGTGTCATTCGAGCATTTTTGCTTTTGCTATAGACTTCCGTGCCCCATCCATTCCGCGTTTTCCAGCGGAATGGGTGGGAGACCAGCAAATTTCCGGCCTACACAATTTTCTAAAATGCTTTCGCCCCGGAGGGGCCATCGAAAATAGCCCAGGGTGGAGCGTAGCGGAACCCTGGGTAACGGTTTCCCTACGATCTCAAGCCCCGGAGGGGCGACCGAATCGCCGGGTACCTATCCTCTTCCCGTTCCTTGCGAAAAGGGTGGGAGTCCACAAAGGCCCATCTGGCAACAGCCCGCCTTCGCTACTCCCGCCGAAACTTATTCGCCTGCTCGAACTCGTCGCGCAGCCCCGGCGTGCGCAGATTTTCCCGCAGATGCGCCAGCCGCTGTTCCAGAGCGAAGATCGCGGCCTGCACGGCCTCGGTGTTGGTATACGCGATGTCGCGCCACATCGAATAGGGACTGGCCCCCAGCCGCGTCATCTCGCGCAGCGCGCGTCCGCCCACATCCTTCAGTTCAGGCGCGTCACCTACTTCCTCTTCGAGCAGCGCGCTCAGCGCCGTGGCCACGAACTGCGGCAGATGGCTGACCCAGCCCACCAGTTCATCGTGCCGCGCGGGGTCCAGATCGAGGGTTTTCGAGCCCATGGCCGCCACCCACTCCCGCCAGCCCTTGACCAACTCGGCCGAGTGCGGAGAGCGCTGCGCCTCGGGATCGTCGGTGAAGAGCCAGACCGCGCCGCGAAACAGCTCCGGATCGCCCAGCGCCGCGCCGCCCCGCTCCTTGCCCGCCATGGGGTGTCCGGGCAGGAACGCCGCCCGTTCCGGCGTGTTGTAGCGCCGCGCCGCTGCCGCGCAAATCTGTCCCTTGGTGCTGCCTACGTCGGTGACCAGATGCTCCGAACCAAGCACCGGGGCCAGCTTCTCCATAAAGTCGAGCGTGGCGTAGATGGGCACGGCCAGCAGCACCACTTGGCTGGCGCGCGCCGCCTCAAGCGGATCGGTGGCGATCGAATCGATGGCTCCGGCGGCGAGCGCCAGTTGCGCCCCCTCCGCGCCGCGGTTCCAGCCCACAATCGAGCCTTTGAACCCCGCCGCGCGCAAGGCAAGTCCCACCGATGTGCCCAACAGGCCCGTACCCAGAATGGCGATGCGCTCGATCATTGGTCTTTCCTTGCTGCAACTGCCTTGTGGTGTTTCTTGTCTTGAAAGGGCATGGCTTTAGCCGTGCCGCCAAACATGCAATCGGATGAAAGGCTTTAGCCGCTGAGGGAAGCCTCTTCAGAACTTCCCTCAGCGGCTAAAGCCAGGTTCGTTTCGAGACTCTCAAGGCACGGCTAAAGCCGTGCCCTTTCAAAACAGCGCCTTTGCCAGCTCTGCAAACTTCGCTTGTGACACACGCTATAGCGTTCTTCCCACCGCTCCGGCAATCACCCGCATCTCGCCCATCAGCTTGTCGAACTGCTCCAGATACAGCGTTTGCGCCGCGTCGGAGGCCGCCTTGTCGGCGTTGGGGTGAATCTCCACCAGAATCGCGTCCGCGCCGGCGGCCACGCAGGCCTTGGCCATGGCGGGAACCATGTCCCTGCGTCCCGTGCCGTGCGAGGGGTCGCCCACGATGGGCAGGTGGCTCAGCTTGTGCACCACCGGAATGGCCGCAATGTCCATGGTGTTGCGCGTGGCCGTCTCATACGTGCGGATGCCGCGCTCGCAGAGAATCACGTCGTAGTTGCCGCCAGACATGATGTACTCGGCCGAGAGCAGCAGCTCTTCAATCGTCGCGGCGATGCCGCGTTTGAGCAGCACCGGCGTGCGCGCCTGGCCCAGCTCGCGCAGCAGGTTGAAGTTCTGCATGTTGCGCGCGCCCACCTGGAAGCAATCAGTAAAGGGCAGCATCGGCTCGATCTGCGAGATTTCCATCACCTCGCTGACCGTGAGCAGTCCGTGCTCTTGCGCAGCCTCATGCATCATCTGCAAGCCCGGAATCCCCAAGCCCTGAAAGGCGTAGGGCGAACTGCGCGGCTTGAAGGCGCCTCCGCGCAGAAAGCCCGCGCCCGCAGCCTTGACGCGCGCGGCGATGGTGAAGGTCTGGTCGTGGTTCTCAATGGCGCACGGCCCGGCGATGACGGCAACCTGCTCGCCGCCGATCTTTGCCCCGTTGGGAAACTCGACCACCGTTCCCTCGGGACGGAACGCCCTCCCGGCCAGCTTGTATGGCGAGCTGATGCGCAGCACGTTCATCACGCCCGGCAGCACTTCAAACTTGCTCAGGTCCAGCCCCGCGGTCGGCCCTACACCGGCCAGAATGCTCTGGGTTGCGCCGGTGGTGCGGTGGACGTGAACTCCGGCTTCCTCCATCGCCTCGATGACGGCGAATATCTGGTCTTCGGTGGCGTGCTCTTGCATGGATACGATCATTGCTTCTTCCCTGTCTCGGGCGCTTCAACACCCGCGGCGTGGCCCGGCGCGTTTGCCTGGGCGGTTCTCTGCGATGCCAGCTCGTTCCGCTGCAAGGCGCGCATCACGTCGATGATGCGCTCGTAGATATGCGTCAATTCGATGTCCGGCAACGGGCCCTTGTTGGCGGCGCGCACGTTGGCGTAGACCGCCTTTTCCCGCACCGGTTCATACACCGGCAGCTCGGTGGCAACCTTCAGGTACCCCACCATCTGCGCGGCGCGGGCCCGTTCGCTCAACAGTTCAACAAGCTGGCGGTCCAGAATATCGATTTGGTCTCGCAGTTCTTCCAGCGTCATTCCATCCTCGTAGTGAAGAGCTAGCTTTTAGCTTCTAGCTTCTAGCTTTTAGCTCCAGTGTGCCAATGCCTGCTTTACCAGCTGAATCTGGCGGCGGAAAGGCTAGGAGCTAGCGGCTAGGAGCTGATGGCTGCTATTTCTACCGGGCCGGCGCCGCCTCAGGCAGGTGCAGGCCCTTGATAAATCGAGCCACTGCGCCGGGCGCTGAATCCGGAGTTGACCGTTCGATCAGCTCCACAATCGCGCTGCCGATCACCGCGGCATCCGCGAACCGGCCCACCTGCGCCACATGTTCGCTGTTACTGATGCCGAAACCGACGGCAACCGGCAGCGTGGTCCATCGCCGAATGCGCGCCACCAGCGCTTCTGCATCCGAAGTCAGGTTTTGCTGCGTGCCGGTAATGCCCACGCGGGAGATGGCGTAGACGAATCCCTTGGTATGTGTGGCGATAGCCTCAAGCCGCTGGTCGGGACTGGTGGGCGCGGCCAGGAAGATGGGGGCCAGCTTGACCCGTTCCATCTCCGCCAGATACTCACCCGCCTCTTCGACAATCAGGTCGGTCACCAGCACGCCGTCCGCGCCTGCGGCGGCCGCCGCATCCGCAAACCGGCTCAGGCCCAGGCGCAAAATCGGATTCAAGTAGGTGAAGATCACCAGCCCGGCTGCCGGTCGCGCGGCGCGAATCTCGCCCGCCAGCTTCAACACGTCCTTGAGGCTCGTTCCACGATCGACCGCACGTTCCATGGCCCGCTGAATCACCGGCCCGTCGGCCAGCGGATCGCTGAAGGGCACGCCCAACTCAATCACATCCGCGCCCGCATCGATTGCGGCAATGGCAATCTCGCGCGTGGCCTCCTCGCTGGGATCGCCAGCCGTCAGATAGACCACCAGCCCGGGTTTTCGATCGAAACGAATCGCCATCGGAATTGCTGCTTACGCCCCCTGGATCTTCAATTCGCGCGCCAAAATGCCCATATCCTTGTCGCCGCGTCCAGATAGGTTCACCACCAGTATGTCATGGGCCGGCATTGCTGGAGCCATGCGCAGCGCCTCGGCAACCGCGTGCGCGCTCTCCAATGCAGGCAAAATGCCCTCAGTGCGCGCTAGCCGCACCACCGCATCGAGCGTCGCCGTATCGTCTTGCGAGACATACTCCGCGCGGCCGCAATCGTGCAGCGCCGCGTGCTCCGGGCCAATTGAAGCGTAGTCGAGCCCCGCCGACACCGAATGCGTGAGCGCAATCTGCCCGTTCTCGTCCTGCAAAACATAGGAATACGTCCCTTGCAGCACGCCCGGCTGTCCGCCGCGGAAGCGCACTGCATGGTCGCCCAGCGCCGTGCCGCGCCCGCCTGCCTCCACACCGATCAGCCGCACCTCCTTGTCTGGGAGAAACTCGTAAAACGCGCCAATGGCGTTCGATCCGCCGCCCACGCAGGCAATCACGGCGGTTGGCAGCCGGCCCTCCTTTTCGAGAATCTGCTCTTTCATCTCCCGGCTGATGCAGCGGTGGAAGTCGCGCACCATGGTCGGGTAAGGATGCGCTCCCAGCGCACTGCCCAGCAGATAATAAGTCGTCCGCACGTTGGTGACCCAGTCGCGCATGGCCTCGCTGATGGCGTCTTTCAGCGTCTGCGAGCCAGACGAGACCCCGCGCACCTCCGCTCCGAGCAGCCTCATGCGCAGGACATTGAGTTCTTGACGGGCCATGTCCACGTCGCCCATATAGATCACGCACTCCAGGCCCAGCAGCGCGCAAACGGTGGCCGTAGCCACGCCGTGCTGCCCCGCGCCGGTCTCGGCGATGATGCGCTTCTTGCCCATGCGCTTGGCCAGCAATCCCTGGCCCAGCGCGTTGTTGATCTTGTGCGCGCCTGTGTGCAGCAGGTCTTCGCGCTTGAGGTAGATCTTTGCCCCGCCCAGTTGCTCGGTCAGCCGCTTGGCATAGTAGAGCGGCGTGGGACGGCCGGCGTAGTCCTTCAACAGGCCAGCGAGTTCCGTCTGAAACGCCGCATCGTCCTTGGCCAGACCGTACTCGTGCTCCAACTCGTCCAGCGCGGCAACCAATGTCTCCGGCACGTACCGCCCGCCATAGACGCCAAAGCGCCCTGGCCGCGACTCCGACGGAACTGAGGGAAGAATGACCGATGCCATGAGGGGCCTCCTGCGGGGCTGCGCGAGAATTGGGGAACTATTCAGTGTACAGGCAACGTTGCATCGACAAAGGGGTCGTGGGAGCAAGCCCGGGGCAATTGCATCAAGCAGTTGAACCAAGAGGAACAAGAGATTTGAAAGGGCACGGCTTCAGACGTGCCGACCACGAAGCTGAAAATGCGACGGCTTTAGCCGCCGAGGGATGTATTTTCGACGTCTTAGAACCGTCCCTCTGGGGCTAAAGCCCTGCATTCTTCTGACACATTTTCGGCACGACTAAAGTCGTGCCCTTTCAAAGCCCATTTTCCTGTGCTCGAAACGTTCATGCGATTTCCCTGGGAGCAAGCCCGGCCAAACGAGGGATTTGTAGCATACTCGCTTCAGCGTGTTCCTGCTCTGGCGTTGGCCACGAACGCCCGCACCTTGGCGGGATCCTTCTTGCCCGGTGTGACTTCGACGCCAGAAGCCACATCCACACCCCAGGGACGCAGCATGGCGATGGCCTCGGCCACATTGGCCGGATGCAAGCCGCCGGCGGCCACCAGCCTGAGCCTTCCAGCTTCACCGAAGACCGTCCTTCGCGCCTCCGCCCAATCAAAGACCGTGCCAGTGCCGCCAACGGTCGTCGCTGAGCGCGAATCCACCAGCAGTGCGTCGATATGCGGGTCCTGTGCCAGCGCGGCCGCGTGCTCCGCGGCTTCGGCTCCAAAATGCACCACGCGCAGGATGCGCACCTCCGGCCCAAGACGCGCACGTAGTTTGGCCGGTAACTCCGGCCCGGTGACGGAATGCAGTTGCACGCCCGTCAGGCCGCAGGCGCGCACCGTGGAGTAGATTTCGTCCAGGCTTGCGTCCACAAATACGCCAATCTTCTCGACGTTGCCTGGCAAATGAGGGGCAATTCCGGCAATCTGCGCCGCTGTCACCCGGCGCGAACTGGGCGCGAAAACGAAGCCCACAGCATCGGCCCCCGCCTCGGCGGCCAAGAGCGCATCCTCCAGTGAGGTGTTGGCGCAAATTTTGATCCAGACGCGGGAGAGGCTCATGGCGCCGCTGTGGCTCCTGCCAACAGGTTCATCAGCGCCGAGCCAGGGTCGGCCTGCCGCATCAGGCTCTCGCCGATAAGGAAGGCGTCAAAGCCGGCGGCGCGCAGCCGGGCCAGGTCTTCTGCCGCGGCAATGCCGCTCTCCGCCACGCGCACCACGCTGGTTGGAATCCGCTCGACCAGTTCCAGTGAGGTATCTAGGTTGACCTTGAAGGTCTTGAGGTTGCGGTTGTTCACGCCAATGGCGTCTGCCCCGGTCTCACCCAGAGCGTCGAGGACGCGGGTCAGCTCGTACGCGGTATGCACCTCGACCAGAACATCGAGGTCCAGGCTGTGAGCCGCCTGGGAAAACTGCTTCAGCTCCGCTTCGCTGAGGGAGGCGGCGATGAGCAGGATGGCGTCAGCCTGGTGAGCGCGCGCCTCGACAATCTGATACTCGTCGATCATGAAGTCCTTGCGCAAACAAGGCAGCGGCGCCGCCGCTGAGGCCAATTCCAGATTGCGCAAGCTGCCCTGAAAGAAAGGCTCATCGGTAAGCACTGACAGCGCGGCCGCGCCGCCCGCATAGTAGCGGCGGGCCAACATGGCCGCATCGAAATGCCGGCGAATCAGCCCCTTGGAGGGCGATGCCTTCTTGATTTCGGCGATCACGGCGGGTCCTACGGCGGCCTGGGACCGCAGCGCGGCAGCCCAGCCGCGCGGCTGGTGCCGCAGTGCCAGGCGCTCCAGTTCGGCCACCGGCGCCAGGTCCTTTGCCAGGGCCACTGTGGCCCGTGTTGACGTGAGAATCTTGTCCAGATGAGTTGTCATGTGCTGGCTAGAGTATACGGGGAAGCTTCGCAATCGCTTCCCACATTTGGGGAGCGGGCATTGGGCCCCCAGGGATTCCCCTTGTCCATCGATCTTCCCGGCATGACGCGCGAACAGCCTCGCGGGAGCGGATGAAACAGAAGAGGCAGAGTCCCGTGTTTCTCTGGGACTCTGCCTCGTTCAACCGCGGGTCGTGCCTGGTTACTGCACGTACGGCCAATTGTCCGCAGTCCAGCCTAGAACGTTCAAACCCAGGGCCGGGTCCCCGTTGTTGTTGCCGTCGTAATAGTGGTAGACCAGGATGCTTTCACCCGTATCGCTGAGGACAGTCTGACCGCCTGGACCGTTGATGTTGCCGTGCGCACTCAGCAGGATGGTCCCGCCTCCCGAGGTCAGCGCCAGGCCCCCGCGATCGGTATAGGGACCGTTTACGTTGAGGGAACGCCCGACGATGATGCGATAGGTGCTTGTTGTGCCCTCGCAGCAGTTGTCAATGGAGGCAAAAAGGTAATAGTAGCCTCCATGGGGATAGATATAGGCGCCTTCAATTCCGGTGTTGGTGGGGTGGTAAGCAAGCTGAGTATAGGTTGTGCTGGTGGGGAGGCCGGTCGTGTTGTCGACGGGAACGATCTGAATGCCGCTCCACCAGGAGCCGAAGGCAAGCCAGGCGTTACCGCTGGTATCGACAACCGAAGCCGGGTCGATGGCATTGAAGGCGGAGCTTGTGTTGGTGGTGATGAGGGGAGCGCCGGAATCGACATAGGTTCCCGGCACACCACTCGGGCTGATGGCCAGGCCGATCCCGGAAGTGTTGGCGCCAAAGCCCGAAGCTGCGTAATAGAGCCAATACTGCCCGTTATGTTCCGATGCATCGGGCGCCCACAGATCGCCACTTCCGGCAGTATAGGCATTGGTCCACGTAGGCAGCGAGGCGAGAGCGAATCCGTCATCGGAGAAGTTAATGCGGTCCGTCGACATATGCGCATGGAGCGTGCCATGCGTCGAGAACAGATAATAGTTGTTACCAGCCTTGACCATGGACGGGTCGTGGATGCCGATGGCCGCAGAATCTGTGCCGGAGTAGGTTACGCTGACCGTAATCGGACTGGAATAGGCCGCGGTGGTGGTCGCCTCCAGGGCCCACTCCTGACAAGTGCAGCCGGTACCCGTGGTGGCGCGGGCGCCCTGATCGAATACGGCCGACGAGGTGGCGCCGGAGTTGGCGTCTTCAAGGTAGTAGCCGCTGTTCACGTTCTTGATCAGGTAGTTCCCGTCGCTCAGCAGGTAGAACTCCCAAAGATGGTCGCTGGTGCCGTTATCGGCCCACTGCACGGCCTGGGCTCCGGTGGCCGTGGAAGCGTTGGAAATGCCGATCAACTGATGGGTCAGCATGTTCTCAACGTTGTACTCATTGTTGTTCATGGGGATAAAGTGCCATAGCGAGTCGGTCGAGCCCGTATCTGCTTCCTGCGCGAGGTTTGTACCGGCGAGCTGGCTCTGCCCCGTGATGCCTAGCACCATGCCGCTGGCCAGGTTCTTCAGCTTGTACTGGTAGGTGTCGCCCACTGAGGTGAGAGTGCCCATGTCGACGGACGTGGGAGTGGGAGTCGTCCCGCCGCTGGCGGCGGATCCCCCTCCACAAGCGGACAAAAAACAAGATGCAGCCAGAGCCGCGGTCGTAAGAATGCAGAGTTTCAATGACTCCTCCTCGATGAATGCGATAAATCAAATGCAGAAGCGGGGATGCAACCATGCCATGAGAACATTTTTGCTTTTTGCCTTAGACTTCCGTGCCCCATCTATTCCGCGCTTTCCTGCGAAATCCGTGGGGAGCAACAGAATTACGGTCTACACGATTCACGAGAACGCTCTAACCGCATGATTGCCCATGTGGACGGAAAAGATGCTCCCGCTGCGCGCCGCCCGGCATGAAGTGCAAACCAGGCGCCAGGGAGCGGAGCAAGAAAGGGCGCGGCAGGGGGAGTGCCCCGCTGTCGCGCCGTTGAGGGGTCCGGCCATGCAACTGCATGACCGGAAACCGGTTGGGTTAGTACGTGATTCTCAACGAGAACTGCACATTCCTTGGTCCAAGCAGCGTGCTGCCCACCTGGCCAAAGTTGTTGTCCTGTACGCCTGAATCGGGCTTGTTGAAAGAGTGACGGTTGAATGCGTTGAACATTTCACCGCGGAAATCCGCTTTGATCTTCTCGGTAAACCGCATTTCCTTGTTGATGCCGAAGTCCTCATCGTAGAACGCGAAGCCGCGAATGTCAGCCGAGTTGCGCGGCATGTTGCCGAAGAGATAGGGAACATACAGGCCGGGGTTGGGGTTGGGATCTGCAAAAGCGCTGCAGTTCCAATAGCCGGTGGTGCAGGCTCCCGACGTATGGTTGTAGCCGCTGGTGTTGGTGTTGTTGAAGTTGAAGGGGTTGAACGATCCCGATCTCTTCACGGCCTGACCGGTTACGCGGTTGGGACGAATGCCGTTGTCCAGTCCGGGGATCCCGTTGGCTCCGAAGAAGCTGATGGGCTGACCGTCCAGGTAGCGCTGCACGGCGCTGATGCGCCATCCGGAGATGACCGCGTCGACCGGCTTGGGCGCACTGGCCAGGAACTGCTTGCCCTTGCCAATGGGCAGTTCGTAGAGATAGCTGATCACGAAGTTCTGCGGGATATCTTCGTTGCTGACGGCCTTTTCTGCCTTGTGGTTGTAGGGGTTCTGCGTGCCGCCCTGGTTTTGCAGTGTGCTGTAGTAGGGCTGAATCGCGTCGGCATCGGTCAGCGTCTTGGAGAACGTGTACGAGGCCAACACATTGAAGCCGTTGTGGAAGCGGCGCTCCAACTTGGCCGTCAATGCGTCGTAGCTGGACTGTCCGACGTTCTGCAGGTAGCTGTCCATGTTGATGTAGCCATACTGCGGGAACGGGCGCAGAGCCTGCTCCACGGGTTCAGATTGCCCATAGGTGCAGCCGGAGATGCAACTGAAGCCGGGGTAGGGCTGCAAAGCCGGGCTGCTCCAGCCGTTCGGCGGAGGCGCAACTGCCCACCAGTTGAGGCCGTTGCCCATGGAAAGGGCGCTCAGCGGAACGTCGTTGGGATAGTCGATCAAGCCATGCAGGTGCGTGGCGTGATTGCCCAGGTAGCTCAGCGCGAAGTACAGGTTGGGGTTGATCTGAATCTGGTTTTCCAGTGTCCAGGTCTCGATCATCGCCGGGCGCCCGTTGCTCTTGGCAACATAATCCACGCCCTGGCCGTTCAGCTGGGTTGGGTCGAGGTCCGGAGTGGTGGGCAACACGGGAAGTCCCGCATCGACCTGTGGACCTGACAACGGATCTCCGGTGAAAAGGGTCTGCTGTGCGGTGAAGCCCTGCACGGTTCCCTGCCCGAAATCGGCGTAGACCAGCGGGCCGTAGTAGATGCCGGCATTGCCGCGAAGAACAACTTTGCCGTCGCCATAAGGTGTCCAGGCAAAACCGACCCTGGGTTCGATGTCCTTGAAGTACGTGGCGGCCCAAGTCTCTCCCTTGTTGCCGTCGCGGCCTGTGCCTGTGCCGCCAAAAACCAGCGCACCAGGGAGGTTCCCGGCCCCGCTGTTGAGCGCGGTCGGGCTGAAGCTCGTCGTGTCGCCATCGGCTTCATGACGCGGCGTATCGAAGCTCCAGCGCAGCCCGATGTTGAACGTGAGGTTTGAGCGCACCTTCCAGTCGTCCTGGGCAAAGATCGCTCCGTAGTGAGCCAGCCAGCGCGGAGCATGAAGCTGCGCGAGGGCATTGGCCGTCCCGGCCTGGCCGATCAGGAAGGCTGCAAAGGAGTTGCCGTCCCGGCCCCAGTAGGTCTGGTCCGATGCGGTCTGGTTGTCCCAAAAACTGAAGCAGCCTGAGGTGCCGCTGCACGTGCCGCCGATTTTGCTGACAAACGAGTATTGGTGATACTGCGCTTCGCCGCCCACCTTGATGCTGTGCGCGCCATGCTGCCAGTGCAGAATGTCGTTAAGCGCGATCGTGTTGTCCACGTCCTGGGCGTCGTCGTTCTCGCCGAAGTTGGGGAAAGAACTGCCGTTGAACTCAAAACCGGGGAAGACCGGGCCGGAGCCGTTGGCAATGCCCAGCGTGCTGTCCCAATTCGGGTTCATGTTGACGGCGCGCGAGCGGTTGAAGTTGTTGGAGCGATTGGTGCCGAAGGTTACGGAGTTGATGAGGGTGGGGGTGGCAATCCAGTCCCATCCCATGCGGTAGAGTTTGCCCAACTGATCGACGATGCCGCCGCCGCCGCTGGTCAGAGGCTCAGGCAGATTCATGCCATTGCCCTGATCCGTGTTTTCCCTGGAGCTGAAGAAGGCCCAGATCTTGTGATTTGCCCCAAGGTTATGATCGATACGGAAGCTATACACCGTTTGCGCGATGCTGTCCGTGGTGTCGTAGACATAGTTGTTGGTCCCGCTGGTCAGATTCGGCGTCGGCATATAGCTCAACACCGCTTTGGCCACCTTGCTCTCACGCGCAATGGGAATCTTGTTCAAATTGCCACTGGCATCCTGGAATGGCGTAACGCGGCATCCGTTGCTTTCCTGTGCGGGGTCGAAGATTTCGCCGTAATAGAGCTGTGTCTTGCCGTCGCAGGCCAGGCCACCAGGGATCGGGCCGCCCAACGTGGACGAGAAGTCGAGGTATTTTCCGTCGCTGCCCAGCATACCCGTGGTCGGAATCAGGCTGGTGATCGCCGAGCCGGTGGAGTAGCGCAACTGCTCCCAGGCAAAGAAGAAGAAGCTCTTGTCCGTTCCTTTATAGAAGTGGGGAATGCGGACCGGGCCGCCCAGGCTGGCGCCGTAGTTGTTCTTGGTGTCTGCCGGACGCTGCAAAGCAGCGCGTGCCGCCGCGGTGGTCGCGGTGGCCAGATAGCCGTTGTTAAACCAGTTGTTGCCGTCCAACGCGGCATTCTTGTAAATATCGAAAATCGCGCCGTGGTAGCTGTTGGTGCCGCTCTTGGTGTTGAAGTTGGCCAAACCGCCCGTGGTCCTGCCCAATTCCGCGGGCAGCGCCGAGAGGCTGATATGGAACTCGTTCACCGCCTCAACCGAGGGCGCAACGATATCGAACGAGCCGGAGCCATTTTCCATTCGATTGGTGGTAATGCCATCGACCAGGTAATCGGTGCCTTCTTCCTGGCCGCCGTTGATCTTGGTCATCTGGAAGGCGGAACCTCCGCCGGATGTGCCGGGGCCAACGGTTCCGGGAACGAGAAACTCCAAGGTGGAAAGCGAACGCAGGTTGCCGGAGACGGCCAGCGGAAGATCCGCTACCTGCTCAGAAGAGATGTTGGCGTCGATATCGGAGGTTTCCTTCTCCAGCGTGACCGCTCCCGCTGTGACGCTGACGCTTTCAGTCGCGGCGCCCACTACCAGGGAGATGTCCTGCGTTACGTGCGATCCCACGTCGACATGGATGCCGCCATAGGTGGCAGCCTTGAAGCCGGGAGCGTTGATCTTCAATTCATAGGTACCGGTGCGCATGGATGGGAACAGATACAGGCCGGCGTTGGAACTGACCGTTGCATAGTTGGTTCCGGTTGCGGTTTCGCGCGCCGTAACCTGGACCGCCTGTACTACCTTGCCGGCCGGGTCGGTGACGACGCCGCCGAGCGATCCCGTGTCGAGCTGTGCCATGGCAGGCAAAGCCAACCCCACCAGGATGGCCAGCAGAGCCAGCCATCTTCCACCAGGCGCGAGTAAGGATCTGAGCGCCTTTCGGCACGTCGCCATCGCGTGCTTGTTTTTTGTTTCTGGATTCATAAGTTTGCCTCCTGAGCAAACGCTTTCCCTACATTCGAAAGACAAAGTGATTTGGCCTCGGCCGCCCTCCTGTTCACTGCTCACGAGGTGAGCAATCGTTCCGGCGCGGGCGGCCTCCGTGCCGGAACAAAGCTTTATGGTTCAGCGGACATCGCAACCTTCTCCGGGTCGTCCACCGGAAGTTCTGTCCGCTTGCGCACAATCTGCGCGCTCTTTTCTTCCTGGCGTTTCTTCGTCTGAGCCCGCAGGCGTTGAAAATTCGCCATCGCGGCCTGGGCCTCTTGTGTTTTGTGCAATTTGCGATCGATCTGCGCCATCTTGTAGTAGGCGCTCATGGCTCGGTCGTCGCCGGGGTCGGCAGCAATCGCCAGTTCGTACTCCTGAATTGCCTCTGGCGCTTGATCCATTGCCGCCAGGCCGTTGCCCAGGTAATAGTGTGCATCCGCCAGCGAAGGGTCTTCCCGCAGGGCGCTGCGAAGCAGTTCGATGCCTTCGGCGGGTTTCTGATTGAGCACCAGAAGACTGCCTAGCTTGTACAGAGCAGAAATCGCGCGTGGATCGATGCGCAGCTCGTCGCGGTAGGCCTCGGCCGCCCGGTCGAGCTGGCCGGCGCTCCAGTATTGATTGCCCAGCTCCTCGTGCAGTCCCGGCTGGCGGGGGGCCATCTTGACCGCCAATTGGAATTCGTTGATGGCGTCCTGGGTGCGATAGGCCTCGGCATCGGCCTCGGCCAGCACCTGGTGCACGCGCATCGAATCATGGTCGATCTTGAACATGGCGGCATACGAAGCGTTGGCCACCAGGAGATAGGCGCGGCCGCGGTGATAAAGAATGTCAATATCCGCCGGATCCAGCGCATACGCCTTGTCGAGAGGAGAAATCGCGCCTTGCGCATCGTCCTGCGCCAACCGGCATACGCCCAGCCACATGAAAGCCTTGGCGCTACGCGGATCGAGATGCGTCTCTTTCAGCAGGTCGGCTTCGGCGTCCTTAAAGCGATTCTGGCGATAGGCGATGGTGCCCAGAAACAGATGGGTCCCGCGCAGACCGGGTTTCAACTGCGACGCTTTCTCCAGCGATGCCCGCGCCTGGTCCAACTGCCCGGCTTGCTGTTGCGCCAGGCCGAGGTTGAAGTAGCCTTCGGCAAATTCCGGCATCTTGCGCGTTACCACACTGTAGGCTGCCACCGCCGCGCCTGGGTCGCCCGCAGTCATGGCCGCGGCTCCCCTGCGCATCGCATCCTGCACCGAGCCATCCGGCTCCTGCGCTGCCGCTCCATAAGAAAGGAGGAGAAGCGCAAGCGCAACCGGCAAGCCCGTCCGCCCCAGACGATTCGCCCGTTTCTGCCCATGATTCGGTAGTTCCATTGTCTGTTCCATCTTCGCTTGGCATTTGCCCCTTGGCCGGTTCCGGTCTGGCACAGGAGCGAAAATCATTGTAAGCCAGGGAAGTAGGGACGATTGCTCACTTTGGTACTCCGCGGCACGGATCGCCTGGCAAGTCGATATTCCGCCCGGTTTGCTCTTCACCGCTCTCCCGGAAAGGCTGCTACCCAGGTTTTTCACAGGGCGCACCAGTTCATCTCCGCGGTCGATGGTATCCAGGCGGGGGCGAAGATTCGGGCAAACGTTTTCTGGATGGAGGAACAAATCTCCCTCTTTTCAAGAGCGTGCCAATTCCAACACCCATACACCCGGCTTGCAATGCTATTAACGGTTTCGCCGGACGTTTGTTCCAGACTCTTGCGTATAAACGTTTTATTTACAGATTGTTACAAATTACGCCCCAGGAGCGCCATGCGCCGCATCCGCCACGTTTGTTGGAGTGATATAGTGGGACACTAAAGGGAAACTGAGTGCGCTATGCCTGTATCCGTTCCATCCTGGGAGCCAGAAGTACTCAGTCCGCTGCAAATCGACCTCGTTCGCCAGCACCTGAATGAGGTGATGACGAGTCGAGCCTTCGCTGGTAGTAAACGTACCCAGGATTTTCTCCACTTGATCGTCGGCCATGCCCTGGATGGGGAAATCGAGAGCCTGCGCGAGAGGATGATTGGGGCGGAGATGTTCGGCCGCCCGGTGGATTACGACACCGGAAGCGATTCCGTGGTCCGCGTCAAGGCCACCGAGGTACGTAAAAGGCTGGCGCAGTTCTATCTTGAGGCAAAGGGCAAGCAGACCGTCCGCATCGAGATTCCCAGCGGATCTTATGTGCCAAAATTCCTGTTCCTTCCGCCGGAGTCCGCCCATCGGCCTAAGACCGGAGCGGTTTCTTCTGACCCTGCGAAACTGCCTCCTGTCACGGCTGAAGCGAATTCCGTAGCCCATCCGGCGGAGAATGCGTCCGTGGGACCTCTGGATGCCGCTCGGGGATTGCGCCTTTCACCCAAGGCGCTGGGCACTGTTCTGCTGGCTGTCTCCCTCCTCTCGGTCTTGGCCTATGCCGGATACAAAAAATGGTATGGCGACGCACACGCGCGACCGGACATTCGCTCTATCGCCATCCTGCCGCTGGAAAATCTCTCAGGCAATCCGGGTCAGGAGTACTTTGCCGACGGAATGACCGAAGAGTTGATCAACGACCTCGGGCAGGTCTCCACTCTGCGCGTCATATCCCTCACTTCTTCAATGAGTTACAAGGGGACCAAGAAAAAACTGCCCGAGATTGCCCATGAACTGGCGGTAGACGGCGTTGTAGAGGGTGGCGTTCTGCGCGAGGGGAATCAGGTTCGTATCAGCGCCCAGTTGATCGATGCCCGCACTGATCGCCCCATCTGGGCTCATACCTATGTTCGCGATCTGAATAGCGTTCTCGCATGGCAGGGCGAAGTTGCGCAGGCGATTGCCGAAGAAATCAGCATCAAGGTCACTCCACAGGAGCAGGCGCGATTGACCAGGGATCGCTCCGTCGACCCCGAGGCGCAGGACCTGTACCTGCACGGGATCCTGCTGCGGGCCGCCGGAGACTGCCAGAATGCCGTCAAATTCTTCTATCGCGCCATCGACAAGGACCCCGGATATGCCCAGGCGCATTCCGCACTGGCCAGTTGCTATGGCATGATGGGCGAATCGGGACGTTCGCCTTACGAGGAATCGTTTACCAAGCAGAAGGCCGAGGCAATCAAGGCGATTGAACTCGACGATTCCCTACCCGAAGCCCATGCCGAACTCGCCAATACCGCGATGACTCTGGACTGGGACTGGCCGACGGCGGCCGCGCAGTTCCGCCGAGCACTGGAACTCAATCCAAATTCCGCCACAAGCCACGAAAAATACGCGTTTTACCTGGTTCGAACCGGTCACATGCCGGAGGCCCTGGCCGAAGTGAAGCGGAGTGTGGACCTCGATCCGGTCTCCGATAGCACGTTCCACGCCGAGGGATTTATCTATTACTTCTCTCACCAGTACGAGCAGGCACTCGCCGTCACGCGCACTGTGCAAGGCCTCAAGATCAATCTCCACGACTGGAACTTCCTCTTGGGCGATATCTACGCAGAAAAAGGGATGTACGCCGAGTCCATTTCAGCCTTCCTCAAATCCGGCAGCGGTCCCTACTCCCTGGGGCATTTGGGGAATGCCTATGCTCGCGCCGGCCAGTTGGACGCGGCCCGCAAAACGATCCTGGAGTTGCAGGAACACGTACGCAAAGACGGCGTGGGACGATACGAAATCGCTCTTGTCTACGCCGCTATGGGCGACAAGCAAAATGCCTTCAAATGGCTGGAGGACTCTTACCATGCGCACGATGTGGGCCTGCTCTATCTCAAGATCGATCCCTGTCTTGACCCTCTGCGCTCTGACCCTCGCTTTGACGACCTGATGCGGCGCGTGGGCCTCACCCCCTAAACCGGAACTAGTTTCCTGAGTCCATGGTTCGCTATACAAATTCACTATCATTGTGAGTTCGCTAAACAAATATCCTGTCATTCCTCGCCCTTATTTCTGATGCGAATTTGAGACTCAGGACGCTAGCCTTCGGCTTCCGCTACAGCAGTTCCACAATTGCTGTAACCCGAGCCCACCGCTATCAGGTGGCATTTTTCTCAAGAAAATGCCCCCTCGCTCGATGCCGGAAAGGGCACGTGAATTGTGGTACCGCTCTATGGCCGCGGCGCGGGGATTCAGGTGACTTGATCGCGTGCGACCTTCTGGGTTGAAGGCGCCCAGCGAGACAGCGGCCCTCCCTTCTTTGCAAAGATTCTGAGCTTTTGATGGTGGCCTGCCCCGCGCGTGGAAGTTCCCAGTTGCCCGCGCGGCCCACAGAGATTGCGCGCTGCGCGATTTCAGGTGTAGGATTCACTGCTAGGAAACGTTTGCTGGAACTCCCGGCGAATCGGCATCCGCGTCCCGATCGAATATGAGGTTCTCATGCGTCATCTCCGCCTGATCTCTGCCGCCTTCGCCTTCTTGCTCACAACTTCCTTGTTTGGCCAGGCGCCCCAAGCCCTCCCCCTCAGCGGAGAATACCCGCTCACCCACGATCCCTCCATCGCCAGAGAGGGGAATACCTACTACGTGTTTGCCACCGCACTCTCGCCGAAGGAGGGCCAGTTCCCTGTTCGCTGCTCCAGCGATCTGCTCGCCTGGAAGCGGTGCGGCCGTGTCTTCGATGAGATTCCTGCCTGGATACACGCTGCCAGCCCCAAGACGCAGATACTCTGGGCGCCCGATATCTCCTACTTCGGCGGCAAGTACCACCTCTATTACGCCTACTCCGCCTTCGGCGTGAATACCTCGGGCATCGCTCTGGCCACCAACCTGACGCTCGACCCAGCCAGCCCAAACTTCCATTGGAACGACGAGGGCCTGGTTCTGAAGTCCACCGAGTCGGACAACTTCAACGCCATCGACCCGAACCTTGTTTTCGACGACAAGGGCCAGCCATGGCTCAGCTTCGGCAGCTTCTGGAGCGGCATCAAGATGCGGCGAATCGACGCGATCACCGGCAAAGTCGACGCTGCCGATCCGCGGATTTACGCTCTGGCATCCCGCGTCGAGCCGGCTCACGCAAAACCCGCAAAACCAGGACTGCCGCCGGATTGGCAAGCCGTTGAGGCGCCATTCATCGTGCGCCATGGCAGCTTCTATTACCTTTTTGTCTCCTTCGACCTCTGCTGCCGGGGCACACACAGCAGCTACCGCACCATGGTCGGCCGCTCCCGCCAGGTCACCGGCCCGTACCTTGACGCGGAGGGCAAGCCAATGCTCCAGGGAGGCGGAACGCAGCTGTTAACCGCCAACGCACGCTGGGTCGGCCCCGGAGGCCAATCCATCTTGCAACGTCCGGAGGGCGACATTATGGTTTTCCATGCCTATGACGCCATCACCGGCAAGCCAGCGCTGCAGATTTCCACCCTGACCTGGCAGGACGATTGGCCACATGCCGCACTGGGAACCGTCGGCGAGTCGAAGTGAGCCCTGGGGCTCGCCAAAACTCCACTCCTCAGGAGAAATGAGCTCGGGCAATCGCATGAAGGGCGCGAACTACAGCCGTTCCACAATTGCTGTGCCCCGAACCCACCGCTATCAAGTGGCATTTTTTCAAGAAAATGCCCCTTTGCTCGGTGCCGGAAAGGGCATGTGAATTGTGGAACCGCTCTAGCGTAATCGGCGCTTTGAAAGGGCACGACTTCAGTCGTGCCGCAAAATTCGGCATTGGGTCGACGCCCGCGTTGGACGGCATTCCTTTCCCGCGGTGACTTGCAAGGTCTAAAATCACCTATTTAGAGACCCTCCCCGTTAACGGAATCGATGTTCCACAACGAGCTTTGAGCCGCACTTCAACAGGGGACTGATGAACACCTCTGTGCAGGAGCATTTTTGCATGACCACCAAGACCATCTTCGAACCCTTCCGCATCAAGAGCGTTGAACCCATCCGCTGGACCACCCGCGCCCAGCGCGAGGAGCTGCTGCGCGCCGCGCACTGCAATCTTTTTCTGCTTCCCGCCGGCGACGTGCTCATCGACCTGCTCACCGACTCCGGCACCGGCGCCATGTCCACCCACCAGTGGGCGGCGGTGATGGAGGGCGACGAGAGCTACGCGGGCAGCCCCAGCTTCGACCGCTTCAAGGCCTCTGTGCAGGAGATCTTCGGCTACAAGCACGTCATCCCCACCCACCAGGGCCGCGCCGCCGAGCGCATCCTCTTCCGCGTCATGTGCAAGCCGGGCGACGTGGTGCCCAACAACACCCACTTCGACACCACCCGCGCCAACGTCGAGGCAGCCGGGGCCGAGGCCGTCGATCTGCTGCTGCCCGAGGGCGGACGGCCCGAGCTGCGCCTGCCCTTCAAGGGCAATATGGACGTGGCGGCGCTGGAGGCCCTGATTGCCCGCGTGGGGCGCGAGCGCATCCCGCTGGTCATGCTCACGGTGACCAACAACTCCGGCGGCGGCCAGCCCGTCTCCATGGAGAATGCCCGCGCCGTTTCGGAGGTCTGCCACCGGCACAAGATTCCCTTCTACTTCGACGCCTGCCGCTTTGCCGAGAACGCCTACTTCATCAAGACCCGCGAGCCGGGCTACGCCGACAAGACGCCCAAGCAGATTGCCCAGGAGATGTTCCGCCTGGGCGACGGCTGCACCATGAGCGCCAAAAAAGACGGCATGGCCAACATCGGCGGCTTCCTCTGCACCAACGACGACATCCTCGCCCGCCAGGAAAAGGATCTGCTCATCCTCACCGAGGGCTACCCCACCTACGGCGGACTCGCCGGGCGCGACCTGGAAGCGGTGGCCGTGGGCCTGCAGGAGTCGCTCGAAGAGGACTACCTGCGCTACCGCATCGCCTCCACGGCCTACCTGGGCAACAAGATCGCCGAACACGGCGTTCCCATTGTGCAGCCGCCGGGCGGACACGCCATCTACCTCGACGCCAAGGCCTTTTTGCCGCACATTCCGCAGGAGCAGTTCCCAGGGGTGGCGCTGGCTGCGGAGCTGTATCTCGAAGGCGGCATACGGTCGGTCGAGATCGGCAGCCTGATGTTCGCCGCGGCCGCCAAGATGGAGCTGGTGCGGCTGGCCATTCCCCGCCGCGTCTACACCCAGAGCCACATCGATTACGTGGTCGAGATCATTCTCAAGGTCTGGGAGCGCCGCGCCAAGATCAAGGGCATGCGGCTCACCTACGAAGCGCCTTTCCTCCGCCACTTCACCGCGCACCTGGAGCCGATTGTGTAGCACGTACTGCTTGGCAAATCCCGCAATAGATGACAAAAACGCTTGTCATCCTGAGCGAGCGCAGCGAGTCGAAGGACCTGCGGTTGCCTTTTCGAGACCGGGGCGGCCCGCCAGGGAAGACCGTTCTTGGTGAGACACTACGTAGTTGCATTTCTCGCACGCCATGTATAGAATAGCTGGTATGAGCTACGTTAAGCCGTCTGATGTCCACGCTCCAAAGCGTTTCTGGTCCTTAATCCATGTCATCTTTGATGGCGGGCCGGGGGGTAGCTCGCTCGCCATTGGACGTTGGGAAAACAACCCTGTTCTTGCGATGCGCTGGAACGGGACCGACGAAACTCCCCTCGGAAACCCTCAATCGCGGGGGCTGGCGACTTGGTTCATAATCCCAGAACAGCATTGGAGGCAGATACTCGAAACCGAACAATATGCGGCCATCAAAGAAGACACCCTCAATCTGGCGCGGAATTTTCTCGAACTGAAGCGGGTGTACTTTGTGAATCGCTGCCCGAACCCAGAGTGCCCCAATTATCAAAGACTAGTCCTTCACGAATACCGGACGGAGCAAATTGATAGCGTTCTCGATCAGTTGAAAAAAGGTGAATTGCGCTTCTATCACATCATCTGTGATGGTTGCTGGGTTGCAAGCCCAGAAGATACTGCGCAGCTTACGGATGTTCTGACGGCTGCACGGGAAAGACACCGGCGCAGGGCAGGGGTCACGTTAACGGCGTATCTGCTAGAGGACGGCTTAATACAAGCTCAACTTTCGGGATTGTCCGGTGCCGCTCCACCGCTGAGCATACCTCAACATATGAACATGCTGTTAATGCAACTGAACGACTGCGTGGGGTTGACGGCGACGCAAAAAGAGGAGTTTCTGAAAGAGTTGAAGGAGAAGCGCACCGCCGCAATTTTTCTTCCCCGAAACAACGCCAATTTCTTTGCGGGGTAGAATCGTATTGACCCCTTAGCGCAGGAGACTCTATGCCGGGCGCCCCCGGTCTCGATTTTGAGACCGGGGAGGACACGCGCCCTCACCCGCGCGGCGTCTCCCACACCCCAGACTTGGCCGAATTGAAGATAGCCTCGATCACCGCCATGTTGGCGATGGCGTCTTCCAGCGGCACGGGAACCTCGGTGCCTTCGAGCACCGCCCGAGAGAATGCATCGCCCTGCAAGGTGTACTGATCGCAGACCGGGAAAGTCTCCGTCACGATGCCTGCGCCGAAGATGTCGCCGTCGGCGTCGAGGAACAGCCGGCATGGCCGGTCGGGCGGCGCGTTGAAGGGAATCTCGATCTCGATGCGCCCCTTGGTCCCCAGAAAATGCACGCGCTGGTAGGGAATTAGTTGCGTGCTGCAGGTAAAGATCGACTGCCCGCCGGGAAAATCGAGAATCGCCGAGGTCAGCCGGTCGACGTGCGTCTCCGGGTCGCGGTCGATGGTGGAGACGACCCGCGTAGGCTCGGCGCGGAAGGCGTAGCGCGAGGCGTGGATCAGGTAGCAGCCGATGTCCATCAGCGCGCCGCCGCCGTAGTCCAGCTTGTTGCGGATGTTGGCCGGATCGGTGTTGAAGTAGCTGAAAAAGCCGGCGATGGAGCGCAACGTGCCGATGCGGCCCGCGTCGAGCAGCTCGCGCACCCGCAGCCACTGCGGATGGCAGTTGACCATGAAGGCCTCGCCGATTTTTACTCCGGTGCGGGCGCGCACGGCCAGCAGCGTCTCGGCCTCCGCCACGGTCAGACTGAGGGGCTTCTCGCAGAGCACGTGCTTGCCGGCTTCGGCGGCCTTGATCGTCCATGGCACGTGCAGCTGATTGGGCAGCGGGATGTAGACGGCGTCGATTTCGGGATCGGCCAGCAGCTCCTCATAGGAGCCGTAGGCCTTGGCAATGCCCAGCTCGGCGGCGGCCTGCTGCGCCCTGGCCAGATCCCGCGAGGCGATGGCGTCGATGCGGCAGTACTGCCCCAGTTGCATCCCAGGAATAACTTTTTTGAATCCGATGTTGGCGGTGCTGAGCACTCCCCAGCGGAGTAGGTTCGACATGGCAACCATGATACGCGCCGGGAACGGTGGGTACCCGGATGCTTTTCCTGGTCCCAGAATCCTGACCAGGGGCACCCGGTAATCGCATGAAGATCGTGATTCGCGAAGAGCAACGGCATTGAAAGAGCACGGCTTTAGCCGTGCTGCGATCGACGCTTATGATGTGGCGGCTTTAGCCGCTGAGGGATGCTTTTTGTCGATTTAGAGTCTTCCCTCAGGGGCTAAAGCCCGACGCTCTTCGAGCGTATTTGCGGCACGACTGAAGTCGTGCCCTTTCAAGACCATACTTTCACCACTGGCCGCCAAGCCAGGCCTTCTTATGCCCGGCCTGCAAACTCCCCGGTCTCGGTGTACACCTTGACTTTGGTCCCTTCCGAGACGAACAGCGGAACCTTGATCTCCAGGCCGGTTTCGAGCTTGGCCAGCTTGGTCACGTTGCCGCTGGTGTCGCCGCGCGCGCCGGGCTCGGTGTAGGTGACCTCCAGTTCGACCTGGGCAGGCAACTGCAAGCCGATGGGGTTGCCGTTGAACTTGTGCAACTGGATGATGGCGCCCTCGACCAGGTACTCCAGGGCATTGCCGATCATGTCGCCGTTCAGAGTGAGGGTCTCGAAGGTCTCCTGGTCGAGGAAGTAGGAGCCTTCGCCGTCGCTATAGAGGTACGAGGCCTCGACCATCTCCAGATCGGGTTCCTTGAAGCGGTCGCCGGCCTTGAAGGTCTTGTCGAAGACCGCGCGGGTGAGCAGGTTGCGCATCTTCAGGCGAACCAGCGTTTGGCCGCCGCGCGCCGTGGGAGTGGAGACCTCGGCCTCCAGGCAGTAATACGGTACGTTCTCAAACTCGAAGTACATCTTGCGCTTTACGGTAATCGCTTCAAGCAGTGCGGCCATGAAATCCTCAAAAGACGGGCATTAGAAGCGGAGAATCCCACAGGAATCTGGTCCGGCTCCTCGTCAATTATAGGGGGAAGCGGGTAAGGTTCGCCCTGTCCTGCCAAATAGACGCAGGAGCTGGCTGGCGCGCATTCCACCGGCGGCTTGCCAGCTCGCCCCTCTTGTGGCGATACTCCGGGTAGCCCGTCCCAGGGGCCATCTCTTCCCCAAGTGAGAATCGCCATGGCACGTGAGACTTACACCGCGCGTCTTGAACGCAAGGACTGCATCTCCGAAGCAGCCCAGTGCTACCACTTCGAGTTTGTCCTCGACGAACTTGCCAGCTTCCCCTTCAATGCCGGTCAGTTTGTCTCTGCCGTGGCCGAGGACGCCAACGGCAAGATGCAGACCCGCGCCTACTCGCTGGCTTCCGCAGCCAACGGAAACCGCTTCGAGCTGTGCGTGAATCGCGTCGAGGAGGGATTCTTTTCTAACCACCTGGCCGACCTGCCCGATCTGCCCATCGGCGCTACGATTCAGATCCATGGACCGCACGGGCATTTCATCCTCAAGGAGCCCATTACCGACTCGATTCTGGTGGCCACTGGCACCGGCGTAGCGCCCATGCGGGGATTCTTGCAGTCGATCTTTCCCGCCGACGGGCCCGACCGCAGCGACGGCAAGCAGATTTGGCTGGTCTACGGCACCCGCTACGAGACGGACATCTACTACCACGAGGAGTTCGAGGCGCTGGCCGCGCGCTGCCCAAACTTCCACTATCTGCCCACGCTGAGCCGCGCCCAGGAGAGCTGGACCGGTCTGCGCGGCTATGTGCAGGACCACCTGGCACGCATCGTCGAGCAGCGAGCCGCTCGCCTTGGCCAGCCGCTGCCCACCCCTCCGCCCGATCCGGCCATCCCGCCCGCCGAACTGAGTTTTGACGTCTATGCTTACATCTGCGGCCTGAATTTCATGGTGGCCAGCGTGCGCGACAGCCTGGCCGGCTTCGGCTGGCACCGCAAACAAATCGTCTTTGAGCGCTACGACTAGAGCGAAACCACGGTCCCTGCTGCCTCGCTCGCCCTGTGCAGAATCGCCGCTCCCTGGGGGTCGCGCTCTTCCACCCTTGCCGCAGGAGATACGTTGCGAAAATCGCCCGGAAAACTGCACTATCCTTGAGAAAACCCAAGGAGAGCGCATGAAGATCTGGCAGAAGATCCTCATTCCGACCGCGATTACACTGACCATCGGCGGCCTGTATCTGGGCTCGGTGTGGAAGCATCGCCAGGACCCTGGCGTCATCGGCCGGCAAAACGCCAGCCAGCAAGTAAATATGGACGATGCCGCTGTTGTACGCGCCCTCTCTCCCGCGCACTTTGAAGACACCCTGGCCTTGCAGGGCACCTCTGTCTGGATGAAGAACGGCTATGCCATCCCTTACTTTCCCTATTCCGGGGGGCAGGTGCAGTTTTCCCGGCGTGTGGGGCTGATTCCCTCGCTCCAGCGGCTGGAGGTGAAGAAGATCGTCAAGTCCGCGGTGCCGGCCAACGTGTATGACGGCATGGGCCACGGCAGCCGCCAAGCCTTGGCGGTCTTCACACTGCCTGGCGGAAAGGATCTGTTCGCCATGCCCATTGGCGTCATGGAAGGCAGCGACGAGAACTACTATTGCGACCTTCTGTTCTTCTACGACGATCCGCACGGCATCTACGACTATTGGCCCAAGGAGGTGTGGGCGGCCATCGACGCGCATCAGGCCAAGCCGGGGATGAGCGAGTTGCAGACGCGCCTGGCAATCGGCCAGAACCGGCACACCACCAGCCGCGAAGAGGGCGACCGCACGGTGACCTACGATCAGAACGGGAAGCACTGGACGATCACTTACGTCAATGACCGGGCTGAGGCGATCAAGACTGAGTAGGCTGACCCTTAGAAAGTCTCGCCTGCGGCTGCCCCAAAAAAAGGAATCGGGTGGCAGCCCAGCGAGTCGGGCCGCCACCCGGAAGTTAAACTTTCGGAGGCCTATTCAGGAGACATGCTTAGACTATCGGCAGATTCAAGCAAAGTCTTGAGTCATTGGAGTGATGATTTACTCCATCGGTAGATGGAGACTGAGATAGGCCTTTGTGCGGTAGTCTGGTTGCGTTCCTGTGCATTCCACCCTGTCTCCAATTACTGTGGTGGTGCGCAGCTTTGCGCTGGATGAGCCTTTCCAGGAGGATCTACGCCCGCTCACGTGGCCACATTTCACGCCAATTCGAACGAGGACGCAGAGAGACGCAGACGGCGCGCGGCGCGGCGTTCAGGCGCCAAGGTGTTGAGAACAGCTCAGGGCGTGGCTAGGCAGGGTCTGGCCACGGGTTATTTTGCCGCCGTGTTGTTGGTTTGCGGCTCGCTCCGCGGGTTCGCCCTGGAGCCATCTACGCCGCTTCAGAACTATGGCCGTCAGTCGTGGGTGATGGAGAACGGGCTGCCGCAGAACACCGTGCAGGCCATGGCCCAAACAGCAGATGGCTTCCTCTGGCTGGGCACCGAGGTTGGGCTGGTCCGCTTCGACGGCAACAGCTTTCAGGTCTTCGACCGCAACTCCACCCCCGCGCTGCCGGGGAACGACGTGCGCTGCCTGCTGGCGGCTAGCGATGGAGCGCTGTGGATCGGTACCAGCGAGGGGCTGGCGCGGTGGAAGGACGGGGCAACAACGGCGTTCACTGAGAAGGACGGACTGCCGGCGAACGAGATTCGGTCGGTGGTGGAAGACGGTGCAGGTCAGTTGTGGGTCAGCACAAATGCAGGATGGGCAAAGCTGGCAAGAGATCGCTTTTTGGGAGGAACGGCGAAGCCGGAGAAAAGCACTGAAGAGGATTACATATCCGCACCGTTTGAGAATGGGAGGAAGGTTTTCTTCAGCAATACCGCAGTGCACATCGAGAACTTCAATAAATCGCTGAGTGTGGGCAAAGAACTTCCTGGGAGCCGGATACAAGCTGTCTTTGCCGACCGCGAGGGCAGTCTCTGGATCGGCACCAATGGCGGACTTGCCCGCTGGGCTGCGGGCAAGCTGCAAAAGCTTCCCGTCACCGATCCGCTGGCCTCCGCTTCCGTGCTGGCGCTGATGGAGGACCGCGAGGGCAATCTCTGGGTGGGCACCGAGACCGGCGGGCTGCACATCCTGCGCGACCAGCGCTTCCGCACCATGGGCGCGCGCGAAGGGCTCTCCTCCGACGCAACCACCACCGTGGTCGAGGACGGCGCGGGCACGCTTTGGGTGGGAACCAGCGGCGGCGGGTTGAATGCCTTCAAACGCACCGCCGGCGGGCAATTCCGCCGTGAAGACCTACTCCGTCCGCAACGGCCTGCTCAGCGACGTGATCCTGTCGCTGGCCGCGGCGCCCAACGGCGACCTGTGGGTGGGCACGCCGGACGGGCTCAACCGCATTCGCCGGGGAGCGATGGCCGCGTTCACCTCCGCCGACGGGCTGCCGGACGACTTCATCCGCTCGCTGCTGGCCGACGCCGACGGCTCGCTGTGGATCGGCACGCGGCGCGGCCTGACGCACTGGACTGGCGGGCGTGCCCGGCTGTGCACATGGAGACCTATACCCAGGCGACGGGCTGGGCAGCGACCTGGTGGGCGCGATGGCGCGCGACGCGAGCGGCGACCTGTGGGTGGCCACCTTTGCCGGCCTTTCGCGGCTCAAGAGCGGCAAGATCGAGAATTACACCACCGCCAACGGCCTTTCCAGCAACGTGGTCACGGCCCTGCTGCCGCGCGCCAACGGAACGCTGCTGATCGGCACGCAGGACCACGGCTGGAACCTGTGGGACGGGAAGCGCTTCACCGCGGTTGCGGACAAGGGCCTGGACAAGACCACCATCCACGCCATTCTCGACGACGGCGGCAATCATCTGTGGTTCGCCACGGGCAACGGCATTGCGCGCTGCGACTGCGACATGGCGGGCGGCTGCACGCACTGGATCGAGTTCGGCGCGGCCGACGGGCTGCGCAGCCGCGAGACGGCCACCAACAGCCATCCCTCGGCCTGGCGCTCGCGCGACGGGCACTTGTGGTTCGCCACGCCCAAGGGGCTGGTCGAAGTGGACCCGGCGCACTTTCCGGTGAACACCGTTCCGCCGCCGGTGGCGCTGGAGCGCTTTGCCGTCGACGACGTGACGCAAGCAACTGCATGCAGCGGACTTCCTGATTGCAGATCCCGGCCGGGCATGTGCACTTCCAGTTCGACTACGCCGGGCTGAGTTTTACCGCGCCGCAAAAGGTGCGCTACCGCTACATGCTGGAGGGCTTCGACCAGGGCTGGACCGAGGCCGGAGCGCGCCGCACCGCCTACTACACCAACATTCCGCCGGGCCGCTACACCTTTCGCGTGCAGGCGGCCAACAACGACGGCCTGTGGAACACCGAAGGCGCGGCGCTGCAATTCGAGCTGCGGCCGCACTTCTATCAGACGGTCTGGTTCTATGCTGCTGCTGCTGGCGGCGGGCGTGGCCCTGGTTGTGCTGCTGCTGAGGCGGCGGCTGCTTGTGGCGCAAGCGCGAGTTCAGCGCCGTGCTGGGCGAGCGCAACCGCATCGCCCGCGAGATTCACGACACGCTGGCCCAGGGCTACGTGGGCATCTCGGTTCAGTTGGAAGTGCTGGCCGAGTTGCTGCGCCACAACAAGGTGGAGGCCGCCGCAAAGCATCTGGACACACACGCGGCTACGTGCGCGAAGGGCTGGCCGATGCGCGCCAATCGATCTGGGCGCTGCGCTCGCAGGACTCGGGCGAGACCACGCTGCCGGTGCGCATGCGGCGCATGGTGGAAGCGGCAGGCGGCCACGGGCTGGAGTCGAAGTTCAGCATTTATGGCGCATACCGGCCGCTGCCGCCGGGCACGGAGCAGGAATTCCTGCGCGTGGCCCAGGAAGCCATCCATAATGTGAAGAAGCACGCCGGCGCCAAGCATCTGTCTGTCCAGTTGGAGTACGGGCCGGCGCAGATCGCCCTGGAAGTGCGCGACGACGGGCGCGGCTTTGCGGCAAGTGGGATGCTGGAGTCGCCGTCCGGGCCACTACGGATTGACCGGAATGCGCGAGCGGGCGGCGGCTATCGGCGGCACTCTGGAGGTTATCGAGCGAGCCGGATGCGGGAACGGTGGTCCGGCTCAGCGTGCCGGCGGCGAGAGAGATGGCAAGGGATTAGCGTTGGTTCACTCCCTGGTCTCAGAGTCGGGACCTGGGGCACGCAGAGTCGATGGTTGAGAAAGAGAGTAATCGTGGGAGAACCTGTGGCAAAGGAACCGATACGCGTGCTGGTAGTGGAGGATCACCACGTGGTGCGCCAGGGACTGGTGGCGCTGCTCAACGTGGTGGACGGCCTGGAAGTGGTGGGCGAGGCGGCAGACGGTGTCGAAGCCATTGCCCAGTTTCGCAAGCACCAGCCGGACATCGCGCTGATCGATCTGCGCCTGCCGCGGCTGAGCGGAGTGGAAGTTATCCAGCGCATTCGCATGGAGACGCCCAACGCGCGGTTCATCGTGCTGACCACCTACGACGGCGACGAGGACATCTTCCGCGCCTTGCAGGCCGGCGCACGCGCCTACCTGCTGAAGGGCATGACGACCGACGAGCTGATTGCGACCATCCGGGCGGTTCACGCCGGGAAATCGCATATTCCCCCGGCTATTGCCGAGAAGCTGGCCGAGCGCATGGGCACTGAGGAGCTGACGCCGCGCGAGTTCGACGTGCTGGAGCAGATCGTCCACGGCAAGAGCAACAAGGAGATTGGCGCCGAGCTGGAGATTTCAGAAGCCACGGTGAAGACCCACATCAACAGCCTGCTGGGCAAGCTGGGGGTGACCGACCGTACCCAGGCAGCGACGGCTGCCATTCAGCGGGGTATCGTTCCACTCGAATCCCTGAGAAAGCCGAAGTCATGAAGAGAATCCTCCTCTCCGCAGTTTTTCTGTCCTTTCTTTGCCCCTTGATGCAGGCGCAGAAGGCCGCTTGGCGACAAGCCAGCGACGCCGAACTGGCCTCGCTGCTGCCCGCGCGCGCCCCGGTGGAGCGTGAACACATTGAAACCGAGATGCGCACTGCCTCGGGCATTGTGAACGGCCGCGGGCGCTACGTGGCGGGCGTGGTGCTGATTACCGCCGGCTACTCGGCAGACGGCAAGTACTCGCACTATCTCATCGTGCAGACGCCCATCAAGATCGGCGGCGTTGCGCTCAAGCCGGGCGAATATGTTTTCGGTTGGACGCGCTCGGCCGATGCGCTCAGCGTTCATTTTCACCATGCGGCAACGGGCACGCTGGTAGGCACCACCGATGCGCACCGCCTCCCTGGATCGCCCCGCGTCGAGAGTCTGCACATCTGGCCGCCCGGCGACAAGGCGCTCATCCAGATCGGGCGGTTTGGAATTCCCTACGAGTTGGGAGAAGAGTAGCTGTCGCTTTACTTGCTCAGGTATTTCATTCCCGTATCGCAGAGCACCGTCACGATGGTCGCGCCGGGGCCGAGTTGCTCGGCCAGGCGCAGGGCGGCTAGGACGTTGGCGCCGGTGGAAGTGCCCGCAAACAGCCCTTCTTCGCGAGCCAGGCGCTGGGCCATGGCCGCAGCCTCATCCGTTGAGACCCGCTCGATCCGGTCGGCGATCTCCGGCTTCCACAGCGGGACAACGTAGCCCGCGCCGATGCCGTCGATCTTGTGCGCGCCGGAGGGGCCGCCGGACAGGACGGCAGACTCGGCCGGCTCTACGGCGACGATCTTGATTTCGGCGTTCTTGGCACGAAGAGCTTCCCCGGTGCCGCGCAGCGAGGCCGCCGTGCCCACGCTCTGCACAAAGCCATCGACGCGCCCCTCGGTCTGCGCCCAAATCTCCTTGGCGAACAGGCGATAGGCCGCAAACTGGTCGCGATTGCTCATTTGGTCGGTCCAATAGGCGCCGGTTTCCTCAGCGACCACGCGGGCGGCTGCGATCATGTCTTTGGTCAGCTTCTCGGTCATGCGCCCGCTCTCGCTGGGGACGATTTGAAGCTGGGCTCCGAAGGCCTTCATGTGCAGCAGCTTTTCTTTAGCAAAGGCATCCGACGTGACGATGTGCAACGGGTGGCCCTTGACCGCGCAGACCAGCGCGAGCGAAACGCCGGTGCTGCCACCGGTGTATTCGATTACCGCACCGCCAGGCTGGAGGCGTCCGTCGGCCTCGGGTGCTTCTATCATGGCTAGCGCCATGCGGTCCTTCATGCTGCCAGTGGGGTTTTCGCTTTCGATCTTGAGCAAGATGCGACCGCCGCGAGCGGGGACGATGTTGAGCAAGGGCAGGAGCGAGGTGTTGCCGATGCAATCGAGGATGTTGCGGGGCAGTTGCTGCATGACGCTCCCAATCTATCATGGGGCAGGTCTCGGCCTTCCAGAACAACAAAGGCCCGCGCGCGGCGGGCCTTTGTCACTGCTGCAGAGCTTGGGAACAAGCTTACTTCTTTGCCATTTGTACGGAAGGGTTGACCTGGGCATTCAGGTAATCGGTGAGGTCGTCGATATCCTGCTTGGCGCCCACCATGGGCGGCATGAACTTGCGGTAGGGCGAATCGGGTTTGTAGTCGTGCAACATGGTGATAAAGTTGCCGATGTTGGCGCGATCGCGGCCGGCGAGCAGCGTATTCAGCGGGCGGTATCCGGCCAGCGTATGGCAGGAGCCGCATTCGCCGCGGAAGATGGCTTCGCCGCGCGAGTAACTCGAAGGCGAATTGTTCCACACCCAGTTCGAGTGGGCCAGATAGCCTTCCTGGTTGATGCGGTTGACGTAAGGGACGCGCACGCCATTCGAGTACATCCAGCGGCCGATAACGTAGGGCTTGCGCAGCATCTCGCGCGAGTACTCGCCTGCCCCGGTGGCCATGAGCGCCAGCAGCAGCACGGCCATGGCGTGCGACAGATTGAACTCGACGGGGTTGCGATAGGCCAGGTAGTAGGCAACGCCAATGATGGTGGCCGAGGTGACAATGATGACCAGCGCCATGCGGGTGACCGCGGAGAACGTTCCGGCATTGATGGTGTCGATGCCCAGAGTAAGCAACGCCTGCTGCGAAGCTGGAACCATCATGTAGTACCAGATCATGAGGAAGGGCATGGCCACGAAGGAAGGCACGAGCCACTTGACGCTCCACTTGACCAGGCTGGTCTTGAGCGCGGGTTGCTTGTCACCATCGATGCGGCTGGCGGTAATGAGCGCCCAGACACCGGCGAGCGAGGCGCATACACAGGCGCGCAGAAAGAGGCTGGGCCAGTAGGTCGGGTTGAAGAAGGCATTCCAGAATTTGCTGGCCTCGTGGCCCGTTCCGGCAACGCCGATCCAGGTGTCGCCCGGCGTGAGCATGAAGGAGAGAATGCCGTTGATGATGATCAGAGTGGCGGCCGAAGCGCCGGCATAGACCCAGCCCACGGTAAGGTGCAGCTTGGGATCGATGCGGTCCCAGGTGTAGTAGTAGACCGCGACGGTGGTCAACTCGACCAGGAAGAAGACCCACTCCATGGCCCAGCCGAAGACAAAGTTATGGATGAGCGTGCTGGTGGCCTCGGGATGCGTCAATCCGATGGCGAACCAGATGCCCACGCCGCTGACCGTGCCGAAGACGGCGGTCAGGACCAGGAAGAACTTGGAGTGGCTGGCCAACTGCTTGAGCCACGCGGCGCCCATCTCCTTGTCGGCCATCTTCATGGCCTTGCGTTCGGCCAGAGGCAGATAGAGGCCACCGCCCACGGCAAACTGCGAAATCATGACATGGAAAATGGCGATGATGCCGATCACCCAGCCCGAGCCGAGGTGTGGAATGTCCCAAAATGGATAGTTCATGAACTTCAGCTCCTAGCTTCCAGCTTTTAGCTTCTAGCCTTTTCCTGCTCCGTCTCGCTTTGTCGCGTTGGCCCCAAACCATATTGAGGCAAGGACATAGCTAGAAGCTAAAAGCTAGAGGCTAGAAGCTGCTTTTACCGAATCGTCCAGTACCCGATGACGGTGGTGGCCAGCAGCGCAATCACCGCTACCAGGCCGAAATAGTGTGCGGTGCGGCCGCGCTGACCGGATTCCTTTTTCGTGTCGTAGAAAGGGATCAGAACCCACAGCACGATGCCCAGCGTAAAGAGCAGAATGCCCGCAATTTCGCCCGGTTCGCCTTGCAGGAACTTGACCATCCCCAGCAGCTTGAGCATCTCAAAGGGACTCATGAAATACCACTCTGGATGGATTCCAAGCGGCGCGGGCGAAAGCGGGTCAAACTGTTTTCCCAGCGACCACGGAAACACCGAGGCCAGCAGCGCCAGAATGTTCAGCGAGATCAGCCACATGGCCAGATCCTTGCGCAGGAAGTTGGGCATGAAGGGCATGCTCTTGCGCTCTTCCGGCGGCAGGGCTTCGACCGAGGGCGGCGCGGCGTTGCCGTGACGCTGCACCAGCCACAGGTGGAAGGCCAGCAGGGGCAGGAACAAGGCAGGCAGCACCACCACGTGCAGGGCAAAGAAACGCTGCACCGTGAACTCGCTTACCTCGGGACCGCCGCGCAGCATGTTGGCGATCGCCGAACCAACCCAGGGAATCGCCGAGGGAATCTCCAGACCCACCTTAGTGGCAAAGTAGCTCAGCTCATCCATGGGCAGCAGGTAGCCCGAGAAGCCGAAGACCGAGGCGATGCCCAGAAGCGCCATACCGCTCAGCCAGCCGAACTCGCGCGGCTTGCGATAGGCCTTCATGAAGAAGACCGAGAACATGTGCACCAGAATGGCGAAGATCATCAGGTTGGCTGACCAGGCGTGCGCCGAGCGGATCAGCCAGCCAAAGTGCATCACAAAGGTGATCTGCCGGACGGACTCGTAGGCTTCCGCGCCGGGCCGGTAATAGACCAACAGCAGCACTCCGGTGAAGCACTGCACCAGGAAAAGAAACAGCGAGATGCCGCCCCAGTAGTACCAGAAGGATTGAGAATGGACGGGAACGGTCTTGTGGCGCGCAAAAGCGGCCAGCTCGGACAAGCCGAGACGCTCATCGACCCAATCGTAAACGGAATTCGTACTTGATTTTGCAGTCATGCCTCTATCCTTTGGTCTCGCTGCTTCACTTGCAGGTGGTTAATGCAGACTGGCTCAGCGGCAGAGCCATCCGCCATCCACCACCAGAATGTGGCCGTTCACATAATTGCTTGCCTCGGAGGCGAGGAACACCGCGGCGCCAGCCAGGTCAGAGGGCAGGCCCCAGCGACCGGCGGGAATCCTGTTCAAGATGGCGGTAAAGCGCGCGGGATCTGCCCGCAAAGCGGTGGTATTGTCCGTGGCCATATAGCCCGGGGCGATGGCGTTGACATTGATGCCCTTGTCGGCCCACTCGTTTGCGAGCGCCTTGGTCAGTTGCCCCACCGCGCCCTTTGCCGCCGCATAGCCGGGGACGTTAATACCGCCCTGGAAGGTCAGCAGCGAGGCAGTGTTGATGATCTTGCCGTGGCCCTGAGCCAGCATCTTGTTCCCTGCGTATTGGCTCAGGAACCAGACCGAATTGAGGTCGGTATTGATGACCGTGTTCCAGAACTCCTCGGAGTGCTCGGCAGCCGGTGCGCGGCGGATGGTGCCCGCGTTGTTGACCAGAATGTCGATGGAGCCGAAGGCCTCGATGGTATCGTCCACCAGCATATGGCCAATCGCCTTGTCGCAAACATCTCCGGAGCGGCAGATGAACCTGGCGCCGGTTTTCTCCACTTCCTCAATGGTCGAGTCCAATACCTTGTCGTAGTTATGCAAAGTCACATTCGCGCCGGCTTGCGCAAATGCGATGGCCATGCCGGCTCCCAGTCCTTGTCCTGACCCGGTCACCAGGGCGTTCTTGCCTTTCAAACTGAACAAATCCAGAATCGCCACGATATCACTCCTTGAAGAGGACCGAATCCTCCCGCCATGCAATGCCTCAAGAACGCGAGACTTCCACGCCAGTGTCGCCGGGGGTCACCTTGAAAAGCTTGAGCGGCTTGGGCGGCGGCCCGCTCACATTGGCGCCGGTGTAGGGGTTATAGACCCCACCATGGCAGGCGCAATGGATGCGATCGGCTTGCGGTTCGTACTGCACCGTGCAGCCCAGATGCGTGCACACCGCGGTCATAGAAATCCAGCGCCCGTCCTGATGATGAATCAGCATCGCCGGAGCGGTGCCGAACTTGAACATCAGCACCGAGCCCAGTGGCAGCTTCTGCGCGTCTTTCAACGTCACCTCAGTCACCGCGGTGGCTTCCATCGCCATCTCTTCCGGCGAGGCCAGGTAGCGATAGATGGGATAGGCCAGAGCAGCCGTGTAGGCCAGCCCCGCCACTCCCGCCGCAACCAGGAAGGCGCGGCGTGTTGCCGTCTCGCCCGGCTCCTCTACGATATTTGCCAGCTTCGTCTCTTCGGTCATATCCATCTGTTCGCGGAGAATTAAGCCGCGCCCTCCATCACTTTCCTTGCACGCGCTACCACCGATATCAGCCAGCCGATGACGCCCAACCCGGCGACAAAGAGAATCAGGAACAGGCCCACGACCCACCAGTTGGTCACCACCACGCGGTCCCACACGTCGTAGCCTTTGCTCAGCAGGGTCACGTCGCGCACGCCGTCGCGATAGACGGTGAGCATGATCTCAATGAGCACCGCAACCAGAACGCCCACCCAACCCAGCCAGCCGGCGGAAATCTTGCCGAACCCGGCAACGGCGCCGAGCAGAATGGCAACCACCACCAGGGCCAGCCAGCCGTAACCGGCAAGCCCGGCAAGCTTGTAGAGCGGATAACCGGAGTGGCCCGCCAAACCTGCCTTGACCACGTCAGGCTGTACACTGGCCGCCCACAATCCGGCCACCAGGTAAACCACGCCAAACGCGGCCGCCACCTTGCCGCCCAATCCGGCCAGGAAGCTCTTCTCGTCCGCGGTAAAGGTGCTGCGCCCGGCCAGGTAGAGCAGCCACAACCCACCGATGAACAACCCGCCGGCCATCATCAGCAGCCAGCGGGGCGTCAGGGTGGGGTCGCCGCCAGGAAGATAAATGCCCGCGCCGGAGGCAGAGTACATCTGCCGCCATACCTCGGGGCGAAGCATCAAAGTCATGTTGGTAGAGAGCAGCCGCCCGATGAAACCAGCCAGGACCCACGCGCTTAACCCGACCCACCAGGCAGACTTGCCTGCTTCGAGCCGGGCGGTAAACCGGTAGAGCAGCCAGTAGGTCAGGCACAGGATGCCGATGATCGAGATCCAGTAGGCCCCGATCAGCACGCTGCTGGTGTAAAGCGCGCGGCCATAAAGCACCTGCGCAAACAGCAGCGGCGGAACCGCCAGGTTGATCACGAAGGTCATCACCACCGTCATCCGGCGCGCCAGCGCTTTGGAAACGACAGTGGCTACCGGCGAACTGCGGAAAAGGCTCAGCAGGACCGCCAGCAGCAGTCCGCCCAGCAGCATTTCCACGGCGACAAAGTGCAGGCTCAGCGTCACAATATGCAGAAGCTTCAACAGCCATATCGGAGCGGGCAGAGGAATTGGATCGACAGCGGGAAACGATTGCATAGCGCCCTTTTGGTATCCCTGGAATTGCTTTTTAGACTAGCACGCTCCAATTTAACGAAAGTGACAGCGGTCACACATCAAAGTGAGAGTGCAAAATCGGCCGCCAACGGAGGTCGCGCACCAGTTTAGCAAAGCCTGCCGCGTTGGCGCTGTGCGGTGTTTTCGCGGAAAGCGATTCACAGCCGGGAGATTCGGGCTGGTCCCAATTATGGGCGGTCAAATGGAGGCTAGATCGGTTCCACAATTCACGTGCCCTTTCCGGCAGCGTACAAGGTGGCATTTTCTTAAGAAAAATGCTGCTTGGGAGCAGTGGTTCCGGGGTACAGCAATTGTGGAAACGCTGTAGCCGGGCCACAAGGCGGTGTAGCTTGCCCTGAAAGAGGGAGGGAGGTTCGCGCTCTGGACTATTTAACGCCACCGATTCCGAGTCACATGGTAGAATCCCGGCAAATCCTCCACATAGCTTGATTCTGGGCCAAACAGATTCCAATCCAAGAAAGGTCAAGTCATGATTCTCCGCAAGTTGATCCCCATGGGGATACTGGTCGTCCTGTGCTTCGGCCGCCAAGTGTCCTCGCAGGTCAATGGATTGCAGGTTGCCGCGGGCGCCACCGCTCAGGTTTTCGGCGGCAAGGCGCCGGTCGTGAAAGTGACCGACGCTGAGGGCAACGAATTGGCCGCCATTCCAATCGAAAAGGACCCAAGCTACTTTGCCTACTCGAAATCGGCCAACACTGTCTACGTTGTCCACAACGAGAAAAAGGGAGAGCACTTTATCAGCGCCGTCAACCTGACCACAAACCACGTGGACAAGCAAATTGCGGTGGGCGCGGGGGAAGTGGTCGAATTGCTAGTGTCCGACGACGGGCGGCGCGTGTTCGCCTACACGGCGGCCAAGGTACTGGTCAACGGAGGGACCTATTTCTATCTCGACGGCGTCCCTTTTTACAACAGAAACCGGTGCCTCTTGCCGCCCTACGAGCCCAAAATCACCGTCATCGACACCTCATCGAACGAGGTCGTCGCGACCTACGACTGGTTTGACAGCTTCCCCGCGAGCCAGGAAAAGAACCCGATCTTCGCCAATCAACTCCTCGCGGCCGACAAACAAGGAAGGCTGATTATCTGGTCCAAGGTCATGGGGTCCAAGGAAATCGACGAAAAACTAACCGTTTTTTTAGGCAGTTCCTCCAAGCCAGTCGCCATGGCAGATACACGCGGCTACGTGGCGGCGGCGATGTTTTCGCAGGACGAGAAGCTCCTCTTTGCCGCAATCAAAGGAGACAAGAAAACCGACGGGTCGCTGGCGGTTCTGGACGTTGAGAAAGGTACGATTGTCAATCATCCACTTACCGGCCATCCCACCAGGCTTTTCCGCCTAGGATCGAATCAGGAGCCTTGGATCTTGGGCAGCGAGGAGATGCAGGCGTTGTCTGAGACGGGAGAGCCGACAGGCCGGCGCATTCCGCTCAATAGGCCAGTGAGATCGGGAGAGAACGGGGAAGCCAGTGCTTCCGCGCTTCTCGAAGGCCTCCCAGGCGAAACGCTCTCCTTGGGCAACGACTACGCCGCGATCCAGATCAACAACAAGCATGGCGGCTCCGAACACAAGGTGGCCTTGGTGAACTTGAAGAAACTCCAAGTGGATGCCATCATTCCCACCATGAGTTCTGGCGAGATAGCCGGGATTCGGACGGGCCGATTCGTGGCGGCGTTTGGATTGTCGATGGCGACGGGCGGAACCATCATCTTCACGCCAAATTTCATCAGAAACGAATCGCTAGCGGCGCGTCCCGACGGCCGGTTCCTTTTCGCCCTGGACGTGGAAGGCCACGTCATTACAGTTGTCGATGTCCATACCGCGACGGTCGAGAGGCGAATTCCCGTGAATGGCTCCGTCACCAAACTTCAAGTTTCGTCCGACGGCAAGCATCTGATTTGCTATGGGAAGAGGGTCCAGCAGATCAATCTAGAGACGAACAACTTGGAAAATTGAGGCAATAGCGATCTGGGGCCGCAATGTTTTCCGCAAAGGCCAGTTTTGGCCTTGGTGGAAGCTCAAGGATTGCGGCCCCTGAAGCCACCCTCCATCCTTCGGTCGATACTTCGGGCCATCCGGCCCCGTATACTTGCTGCCATGTTTGAGGCTCTGCGCTCCACCACTCTCTTGGGACTGCTGGCGGCAGGAGTTCCTGCGCTCCTTTCCGCCCAGGTCACAGCTCCCGGCGCTCTTCCCCAAGGGCAAACCTCCGAGAAACCTGCCGCCGCGCCCCTCGTTCCCATGGGCAGCGGATCGCCGCACCCGGCCCAGTCCAGCGGCAAGCAGCCGCCCATCACCGCCAGCGGCTTTGTGAAAACCGGCCCCGTCGTCTTCGAGGATGCCTCGGAGAAGGCCGGCCTGACTCACTGGACCCACAAGATGGGCACGCCGGAGAAGAAGTACATCGTCGAGACCAAAGGCTCCGGCGTGGGCCTGATCGACTTCGACAACTCCGGCTGGTTGTCGATCTACATGGTCAACGGGGCAACGGTGGATTCGCTGACCGGCAAGGAAACGCCGCCCCACGCGGCCCTCTTCCGCAACAACCACGACGGCACCTTTACCGACGTGGCGGCCAAGGCCGGCGTGACCAACGATCGCTGGGGCACCGGCGTGGCCATTGCCGACTACGACGGCGACGGCTGGCCTGACATCTTCGTGTCGAATGTTGGAAGGAACCGCCTCTACCACAACAACCACGACGGCACCTTCACCGACGTGGCCGAAAAGGCCGGCGTGCAACTGGGCAATTGGTCTGCCGGAGCCACCTGGGGCGACTACGACGGCGACGGGCTGCCTGACTTGTTTGTCGCAGGCTACCTGCATTGGGACTGGAACAACCTGCCGGTAAGCAGCGACGGCGGGGCAACCAACGCCTACTGCACCTTCCGCGGCGAGGTTGTCGCCTGCGGCCCACGCGGCCTCAAGGGCGAGCCCGACCATCTCTTCCATAACAACGGCGACGGCACCTTTACCGATGTGAGCGAGAAGGCCGGTGTGGACGACAAGCCTGGGTACTACGGCCTGGGCGCACTTTTTGTCGATATCAATAATGACGGCAAGGTTGACCTGCTGGTGGGCAACGACTCGACCCCTAATTATCTCTATTTGAACAAGGGCGACGGCACCTTCGAAGACGTGAGCTACGCCTCGGGCTTCGCGTTGAACGAGGCCGGCCGCGAAACTGCATCGATGGGCATCGCCGTGGGCGACTACCAGAACAACGGCATGTTGGCCATCTTCGACACCACGTTTTCCGACGACTACAAGCCCTTCTACCGCAACGAGGGCGACGGCAACCTGACCGACATCAGCTACCAGTTGGGCATTGCGGAGGTCTCAGTTCCCTTCTTGAGCTGGGGTGACGCGTTCATCGACTACGACAACGACGGCTGGCGCGATCTGCTCATGGCCGACGGCCACGTCTACCCTGAGGCTGACAAGTACAACTGGGGCACCAGTTGGGCGCAGCGGCCGATGCTGTGGCGCAACCTGGAAGGCAAGAAGTTCGAGAATGTCCCGGCGGTCGAGAGAACGGGCCTGGCCGCGGTGGTTCCTGGGCGCGGCATGGCAGTAGGCGACCTGTTCAACGACGGCAAGCTGGACGCGGTCATCAACGTGATGGACGGCCACCCGCTCCTGCTGCGTAACGTGAACCCCGACCACAATCACTGGCTGGAGTTGAAGCTGGTAGGCACAGGCAAGATCGGGACCAAACCGAGCAGCCCGCACGACGCCATCGGCGCGACGGTCTACGTCACCGCCAACGGAATGAAGCAGCGCGGCGACGTGCTCAGCGGTGGCAGCTATCTCTCAAGCGACGACCCGCGCCCGCATTTTGGCCTCGGTCAAGCCACAATGGTGCAGGACATTGAAGTCCACTGGCCCAGTGGCAAGATCGAGCACTTCACCGTGCCCGGCGTGGACCGGGTTGTAACGCTGACGGAGGGGACGGGGAAACCAGGGAACAGCGATTAGGGAACAGGAACCTCGTATTGGGCTGTGCTTTCCCAGGTCCGAAACGCAGTTTCCTTCGACAAGCTCAAGACCGGCTCTGGGACACCCGGCAGTCCCAGGGGTGCACCGGTGCCCCCCACCCGTATTCTTGGAATAAAACCCCTGGTTTCAATGGGATGATTGTGCGCCAACGGAGGATAACTCTCTGCAACCACTGCGTCATGTCCGGATGGGCGACGAACCAACCACAATGCCAGTCCGGCACCGTCATCCTCTACCCAGGGCAGTGTCATCCTGAGCCGCAGGCGAAGGATCTGCGGTTGTTTCTTAAAAATCCATTCGATCCAGCGCGCGTCGATAATCGGCAGGCTCATCGTCGTACCAATCGCGGCTTGCAGTGGTTCCACAATCGGTATACCCCGAAACCGCCGCTGTCGAGTTGCATTTTCCTCAAGAAAATGCCCCCTGCACGATGCCTGCAAGGGTATGTGAATTGTGGAATCGCTCTAAGTCCGCCCAGACGGGGTTCATGGCCTCAATGAGCGCCAACTTCTTTGCTCGTCTCCAACCTTTCAGCTCCTTCTAGCGAGTGATGGCCGTCGCAATCTTCTGATGCTCTACGAACCACCCGAGTCGATCGCAGTTGTACGTTGCCGAAAAGCCGTCATGTGCGACATTTTTCTCGCGTTGCCAACGATGCGCCACGCTTGCAAACTGCGCCGAAATGCATTTGGGCGCGTCTTTTCCGTTTGGCCCAGGAGAATCGGCAAATTGCCCTATTTCCCCTTCATCATGCCCCTGCTGGAGCGCCCACTGAGCGCAGCTTGGGGCGCGATGTCTATAATGGGGCTTCGATTCACATCGTCAGGATTGAGAAGCCGAGGGAATTGACGCCAGGATTTGCGTACGCCGAGGCAGACAGAGTCCCTTCAGAGGAACGCGCGCGCATGATTCAGGACCAATCGATACCGCTTCGGGTTTACTGCGAAGAAACCCCCATCATTCCGGCAGTTCGCAAGGCCGAGTCCCTGGACCTGGCCATTGCCGCACACGGCAAGATTGTCTATCTGCTCGCTGGCGACCCGGAGACCTGTGGGGAGATGATTCAGAAGATTCTCTCCGCCGGCAAGCTGCCCATCGTCAATCTCGACTTGATCTGCGGGCTGTCGCGCGACAAGTACGCGGTCAACTTCCTGAAGCGTGCCGGTGCGCGCGGAATCATTTCCACGCATATGGAGCCCCTGCGGCATGCGCATTCCATCGGCATGTACGCCATTCAGCGGACCTTTCTGCTGGACAGCGGCGCCGTGGAGAACATTACCAGCCATCTGAAGAACTCGCAGGTGGACGCCGTGGAGGTTTTGCCGGCGCTGGCCGCGCCCAAGCTGCTGGAACGCGTGCGCGCCATCTCGCCCCTGCTGCCTGTGGTGGGCGGCGGGTTGATCCAGACCATGAAGGAAGTGGAAGATCTTCTGGCGCAAGGGCTGAGTTCCGTCTCTGTGAGTGACCCGAATATGTGGATTCGCTGATGGACGCGGCAAGCTCACTGCGCTTGCTTGCCAACGGCGAATCCGCAAGCCTGAATTTTTCACCGGAAATCGCGGCAGGATGATTTTGCGCCGTGGGCGCAATGGCAATATTTCCCGCGCTCTGGGGTGCGGAATACGGCGGACAACGAATTCTGGAAGCTGCGGGAAGAACACCGAAAGGCGGGCGAAAACCCCGAAGAACAGCCTCCAGGGGCTATCTTTAATCTTTTATGATCAGCGATTTACGGCACGACTGAAGTCTCTCCCTAATAAAAAAAGGCAAGTCCAACAAAACAAAGACAAAGCGCAAGCCCGTGTGAAAATGCAAAAGCCCGGGCCTAAAGGCCGGAACAAATTGAACGCGATCCAGGGGCCTGAAGGCCCCTGCTCCCTCCGCAAGGCCACGTCCACGTCGGGCTGTTTCGTCCATCGCGGGTCAGATGCGCTGGTGCCGGACTGTTACAGGACTCGGCCTGTCGGGAGTTTTTCGCGGCCTGTGAAGTGGCGCCTATTCAAAACATAGACAACCATCTGTGTGGCGGATACCCAGTGAACTGACGTAGCAGGGCCGGACGGGCGAGAATAGAGCAGCCATGATTACGGTTTCGCGCCAATTTGAAGCGGCTGTGAAGGTGATCGGGGAGTTGCGGGCTGCCGGCTATGAGTCGTATCTCGCAGGCGGCTGCGTGCGCGACCTGCTGCTGGGCCGTGAGCCCAAGGACTTCGACGTGGCAACCTCGGCCACGCCCGATGTGGTGCTGGGGCTCTTTCAGCGCACCTTTGCCGTGGGCGCGCACTTCGGCGTGGTTCTTGTTGCCGGCGATGGCTCCTTCGGTGCGGCAGACAGGGCTTGCGCCGCAGAGGCGGAATCGCCGGAGCCCGGGTATGCGGTCACGGAGGTGGCTACATTCCGATCGGACGGGGCATACTCGGATGGGCGGCATCCCGATGCGGTCAAGTACACGGTCAGCGCCGAAGAGGACGTGCGGCGTCGGGACTTCACCATCAATGGACTGCTGCTGAACCCGGTTGAGCTCGATGTGTGTTTCCCCATGCCTCAGAATCGAGACCTGGGGCACCCGGCGGAAAGTGACAGTCTCGCGTCGGGGCAGGACTTCAGTCGAGCTGAAATGCCCGGAAGCCCTCCGGCGGCGGCTAGAGACCGTCGTGCATTATCAACGATTTACGGCGCGGCTGAAGTCGTTCCCTGTTCCAAGACTCGGCCCATCGGAAGCTTCTCCAAGGACTGTTTAGCCCCTGAAGGACGTTTTTCGGCTGATTCAATTCCAAACCTCCGCGCGGCGGTCATCGACCACGTCGGCGGAGTGGCGGACTTGGATGCCGGGGTGGTCCGCGCCATCGGCCGCCCCGAGCTGCGCTTTGAAGAAGACCACCTGCGCATGTTGCGCGGAGTGCGTTTCGCTGCACGATTCGGCTTCGAACTGGAGCCCGCCACCGCTGCCGCCATCCGCGGACTTGCAGCAAAAACGGCCGCCGTCAGCCGGGAGCGCGTCCGTGACGAGCTGACCAAGATGCTGACAGAGGGCCACGCCCGGCGAGCCTTCGAGCTTCTGGACGAAACCGGTCTGCTCAAGGAGGTGCTGCCGGAAGTGGCGCGGATGAAGGGCGTCGAGCAGCCGCCGCAATTCCATCCCGAGGGTGACGTGTGGACGCATACCTTGCTGCTGCTGGACCAACTGGAAACCGGGTGCCCGCTCACTCTGGCCTGGGGTGCGCTGCTGCACGATGTGGGCAAGCCTCCCACCTTCCGCCGCGCCCCGGACCGGATTCGGTTTGACGGACACGTGGAAATGGGAGTGGCCATGGGCGCGGAGATTTGCCGCCGCTTCCGCTTCTCCAACGACGAGACGCACCAGATTCTGGCATTGATTGAGAACCACATGCGTTTTGCCGACGCGGCGAGGATGCGGACCTCGACACTGAAGCGCTTCTTCCGGCTGGAGAGCTTCGAGCAGCATCTGGCCCTGCACCGCATGGACTGCATGGCCGCCAGCGGCAACCTGGACCACTGGGAATTTGTGCGTGGGCGCTACGAGGCGATGCCGGAAGAGGTGGTGCGTCCGCTGGCGCTGATTACCGGACGCGAACTGATTGCCGCAGGCTATACGCCGGGAGCGGGGTTCAAAGAGATGCTGCGGGCGGTTGAAGACGCCCAACTCGAAGGGCTGATCGGCACCACCGAAGCGGCTCTTGCTCTGGTCAAGGAGAGATTCCCTGTCCCTGCTGCCGGCGAGGCGGCAATCCGCCCGCAGTCCAAAAACTAACATCGAGGCCACAAGTCTTGTGAGCCTGGGGAATTTGAAGGGGAGGGTGCAAGCTCTCTTCCTGGAGGCCCTTCGAGTCGCAGAGCCACTGTTCGAGAGTCTTGGATGGAGGAGGACGTCCGCCGGGGTGCGCGCTCCCTCCCGGAGGTGTATGGTTGAAAAAAAGCATTTACTTGAGCGATAAAGCTCTTATTCTGGATGGCCGTCGATGATCTGCTCGAACCTCGCCCTCGTAAGACCCTTCCCCTCATGCGTCTGGATTGCCGCCGTTGCAACTGCTCTCAGTCTCACTGCGTGCGGAGGAGGCTCGGCAAACAGTGTACCCACGGGAGGAGGCACCCCCCCTGCGGTCGCCCCGGCCAGCGGAGAGTATCTGTGGGAGGTGAGCGGGCAGGGCGGCTTGTATTATTCCACGATCGATGCCACAACCGGTTGGCTCGGCTCGCCGTCGAACACAGGCTATCTGACAAGCAGTTTGGTGAGCTATTCCGGTTTTACCTTTTCCACGTCTGGCAATCTCCTGTACGCGCCTACCGCGGCGACCTACGGGTTGGAGACCTTTCAGATGCTCGGGCCCGGCCTCAAGATCGAGTACGCCGGGGGAGCCGCAACGGCGGTGGGCTTATCGAACTATCCATGGTCCATGGCCAAACAGCCGGCCGGCAATTTTCTGTATGTGACCGAATCCGGACCTGGGTTCTCTTCGATCGTCCAGACAATTTCCGCAGTCGCAACCACCGGATCGCTCTATGAAGGCCCCGCGCTTACTGAAAACAATTCGGAGCTTGGAGACGGGATCGTCGATCCCGCGGGGAAGTTCCTTTTTGTCGGCGATGCCCTCAAGGGCCGGATCTTCGTTTACCAGATCAACCAGGTGGACGGCTCTTTGACGGCAGCTGCGGGTTCGCCCTTTTCCCTGCCGACGGGCGATCTGCCCACTTATGTCGCATTTGGAGGCTCGGGCAGCTCGTTGTTCCTGTATGCAGGACTCTCCTCGGGGACGGGGATTGAGGCCTTTTCCGTCAACAACTTCACCGGAGCGTTGACCCTGGTGCCGGGTTCGCCGTTCCCGTCGAAGACGAACGACCTGGACCATCTTTGCGTGGACCCCTCGGGGAAGTTTCTCTATGGCTCCAATTACCAGGAGGGCACGATCGGCGGTTTTTCCATCGACTCCGCCAGCGGCGCGTTGAGCCCCATTGCGGGCTCTCCGTTCGCGGCAAAGTCGCCATCCCTGGCAGTAGTCATCGATCCCTCGGGAAAGTTCCTCTACGTGACGGACTACACGGACAGCACTATTTACGGTTACCGCATAGACGCTGTGACTGGCGCTCTCTCCGCGCTCGTCGGCTCGCCGTTCCCGTCGGTGCAGCAGCCGACAAGCTTGACCGCGATGCGCATCCCATGAGAGAGGCCGGCACGGTTTTCCGGGCGCGCCAGGACGCGTTTCCCATATCGTGACTCGGCGCACTGCCAGGTGTGACGGTAGATGAGACAGGAAGGCGCGCGTTTCTCGCTTCTTGCTGTGTCCAAGAAAATGTGGTTGCCCCGTTCCTGAAACGGTACCGTCGTTACGCTCCAAGGCCTTTCGTTAGGCCCGACACAAACGAGTCGAGTCCCTCGAAGCGAACCTTCAGCGTTCCGAAGCTCTGCTGGTAGGCAGCTTTCACATCGGCAGACAGCACCACGTTCTCACCATCTGGATGCTGCTTGCGAAAGGCCTCAAGGTTGCCGGAGTCGAAGCCGCTGGCCGACCATTTGCACTCGATGGCCATGGGATCGGACCCGCGCCGGGCCAGAACGAAATCGATCTCATGCCCGCGCTTGTCTCGCCAATAGAAAATCTCGCGCGTCTGCATGCGCGCCATCATTTCATTGAGCACGAAGTGTTCCCACAGGGTCCCGAGATCTTCCTTGCGCAATTGGCGCCAGCCACGGTGATAGCAAATGAATCCGGTGTCGAAACCGTAAACTTTGGGCGCGGAGACGATCTCTGCCGGCTTGCGCCCGCTGAATGGACGGATCACATGGGCCACAAACGTGGCTTCAAGAACGCGAAGATAGTTGGTCACCGTGGGACGGCTCACTGCGCAAGGCCCGGCAAAATGGGTTGCTTCGAAGATGCCGCCGCTCTGGGTCAGAATTAGCTCGGTCAACTTCTGAAACGAGTCCCGGCGTTCGAGACGAAACATCTCTTGGATGTCCTTTGCCCAATAGGAATCCATCCATTCCTGAAAATCTCGCTCGTTCACTTTCTCTCCCAGAAAGAAGGGAGGCAATCCACCGCGCAGCAACCGGCGCTCCAGATTGGTCAGCTTGGAATCGGTCAAGTCTTGGAGGCACATGGGCGTGAGCCACAGGTCGCGCTTGCGGCCGGTGAGCGTGTCGCCGAATCTTTGCGATGCGCCAAGAGTGGAGGAACCGGTCGCGACGATCTGGATGTCGGGATAGTGGTCGGCGGCGATTTTGAGCAACTCAGCCGGGTTGGCCAGACGATGGATTTCGTCGAGGACAAGCCGCTTGCCGCGCAATCCATCGAGGAATCCCTCCGGATCCTCCATTGCGCGGCGCGTTCGCGGAAGTTCGCAGTCAAAGTATTCAATCTCCGGCAGGCTTTGACAAAGGAAGGTCTTTCCTGCGCGGCGCACGCCGGAAAGCCAGAGAATCGAATCGAGCGCTCCTCCCAGGCCTTTTCCAGCAGATCGAGCCAAAAGCGACGGATAACCATACGTAAACAGTATTTTAAATAGCGACACTGAATGAAATAGTATTTTCGTTTAGTGTCATCCCGCCGCCAACATCCACTCCGCTTTCCCATATTGTGACGCGGCGCACTGCCAAGTGTGACGGTAGATGAGATAAAAAAGGTGTGCACTTTTTCGCTTTTTGAGCGAATTTCGTGCATGCCCACTCCCCCGGAAAGCGAGAAAACTATGACCACCGAAGCAGTTAACGGCGCTTTTGTCGATTTTCAGGCCTGCTGGACCGAGCTCGAGTTGCCCGCCCATGTGCGCGAGGTGCTGAGCGCGGCGCCCCTGGTGCAGACCCCCGAGACCCGCCAGCAACTGCTCGACTGGGCACTTGGCCGGGCCACGGGAGAGACTGACTGGACACTCGGCAATCGCGAGGACCACGGCCAATACGAGGCGGTGTTTCAAACGCCGGGGCTGGGCCGCATTATCGAGGCGGTCATCACCAAAGCGCGCAACGGACTGGCCATCAACTTCCCCGATCCCTCCATGCGCCGCCGCGACCCGGAGGCGATGGTGATCGGCGATGCCCTGCCCACCGATAAGCCCACCTATGAGCAACGCTTCGGCAAGGCCTTCGACCAAACCCGCCAGGAGTCGCTGGATTGGCTCAAGACGCAGGAACTGGTTGCCATGCCGTTTTATGCGGGAACCGACGCGCTGGGCTATGGGGCCCTGCTGATCGTACCCCGCCAGGCAGCGTTCTTTGCCGCCGCGCTGGCCGACCTGCAAGGCATGATTCCCCGCAGCCGGGTTCCGGCGGACTTCAAGATTACGGGTGGAGTGCTGTTTGTGGCGCCGCCCTTCCGCCACACCCACTTCGCCGGCCGCCAGGTGGTGGTTCACGACCGCCAGGGCACGCACCAGGAGATCTTCGCCTACAACCTCTATCCGGGACCCAGCGCCAAAAAGGGCGTCTATTCCATGCTGCTCGACATTGGGGAGCGTGAGGGCTGGACCACCAACCACTGCGCCGCCGTGGCCGTGGTTACGCCCTACGAGAACCAGATCATCATCATGCACGAAGGCGCCTCCGGCGGCGGCAAGAGCGAGATGACCGAGCACATCCACCGCATGGAAGACGGCCGCCTGCTGATCGGCACCAACGTGGTAACCAAGGACATCCGTACCCTGAACCTGCCCGAAGCCTGCCACCTGCGGCCCATCGCCGACGACATGGCCTGCGCGCATCCCAAGAACCAGGGCAATAGCGGCCGCCTCACCGTAGCCGATGCCGAGAACGGCTGGTTCGTGCGCGTGGATCACATTCACAGCTATGGAACGGCCCCGAACCTTGAACGGCTGTGCATCGACCCGCCGGAGCCGCTCGTGTTTCTGAACCACTACATCGTGCCGGGCGGGACCTGCCTGACCTGGGAACACACCGAGGACGCGCCGGGCAAGCCCTGCCCCAATCCGCGAGTGATTCTGCCCCGGCGGATGGTCGAGGACATTCTGACCGGACCGCAGCGGGTGGACGTGCGCAGCTTTGGCGTGCGCTGCCCTCCTACCCACAAGGACAGCCAACTCTATGGCATCCTGGCGATGATTCATGTGCTCAGCCCGGCGCTGGGCTGGCTGTGGAGGCTGGTAGCCCCGCGCGGCCACGCCAACCCCAGCATCCAGGCGCGCAAGTCCAAGGGCATGGAGTCGGAGGGCGTGGGCTCTTATTGGGCCTTTGCCACCGGACGCCGCGTGGACCAGGCCAACCTGCTGTTGCAACAGATCGTCAATACGCCGGAAACCCGCTACGTGCTCATTCCCAACCAGCACATCGGAGCCTGGAAAGTAGGCTTCATGGCGGAGTGGATCGCCCGCGAGTACCTGGCGCGCCGCGGCAGCGCCAAGTTTGCCCGCGAACAGGTGGTCGAGGCCATTTGCCCGCTTTTGGGCTACATTCCCAACCAGCTGCGCGTGGAGGGCTCCATGATTCCTCCGGTTTTCCTGCGCGTCGAGGAGCAGATTCAAGGCGGTCGCGAGGTTTACGAAGAGGGAGCCCGCCAATGGCGAGAGTTCTTCGCTCAGGAGCTGAAACAGTTCCTGGTGCCCGATCTGGACCCGCTGGGCAAGAAGATCATCGAGGCCTGCCTCGACGGCGCTCACCAGGAAGACTACCGCCGCCTGATTCCGCACCCGATGTTCCGCGACGACGGGATGTAAGCAGCAGGAACCGGAGCATTTTTGCAGAGGGTATAGCCTAATTTTGCTGGTCTCCCACCCATTCCGCAGAAACACGCGAAATGGATGGGGCACGGGGGTCTACCGCACCCTGGAAGGACCGGGCGCTTTGCGGCGCCGGGAGCGGTGCGCCATACTGGGCAGCATGACACGCCTATTGGCTGCGGTGTTGTTGGTCCTCGTGCTGGCGACGCCGGCGCGCGGTACCCTGGTGGTGATGGTCCCTTCAAGGGAGGGCCTGGTGGTTGCCGCAGATAGCCGCACATCTTTCCTGGGCACAACGTGCGACAGCCAATACAAAATCGCGGTGTTGCGAAGGCCCAGGCGGACTGTAATTGCCGTGACAGGGGATGTAGCGTTCATTGAGCCGCCCGGCCCGCAGGTTCGGGATCTGTGCGGTTACCTGGCTTCTGCTCCACGCAGAATCGATATTCCATCGGTGGTCAAGCACTCTCTGGAAGCGAGGAACACCGAATTATCCAAGCTCTCGTTTGAAGAGGCCAGTGCGGAGTGCGTGCGGGCGGTTCAGCGATTCCTTGACCTGAATCCGCTGGAAGGCCAGGCCTATGCCGGCCGCGAAGTGTTTTCGGTGGTGATCGCTAGCTATCACCCAGGCTCCAGGAGCGCCCTGGTGTTGAATTTTACGGTGAGAATTGACGCGATCACGCGCAAGGCTGCGGCGAGCCGATTTGCGCGGATCGCGATGACCTCGCAGACCCGGCGCGGGGTCTGGTCATATGGCGAGACAGATTACCTGAACAAATATGTATTCGGCGGCGTGGGCAGGGGATACCTCACCGCTTCGACCCTGGGCTTCATTCTGCTCGATGAGCCGATTGCAGGGGTGCGGTTGGACGAGGCTGTTGCCGCCGCCGCGAACATCATTGAGGCAGCCAGCCGCACGACACAGCTCATACCTTCGCCGAGCGGGATCGGTGGCCCCATTGACATTGTTCTTCTGGGGCAGAAGCGCCACCCGCGGCAGATTCGGTGGAAGGGCGAGCGCTGAGGGAGCGCATCTTCGTGCCAGCCCACGGCGAATCGAACCTGTGGCGCTGTGGGCGATGGTTGCCTGGGCGAGCCGTTTTCCATCACTCGGACTACACTCTCCAATGTTACGAAGAGCGCCGGCGAATCCAGGGGGTTCCCCAGACTATGATGTTTCCATCATGATTGGCGCCCCGATCTCTTCTCGAATCTTTCTGTTGCCATTCGCGCTTATGCTGCTCACGGTCCCCATGCTGGCGAAGGATGCGCCGCTGCAGACCATCGACTGGCCCTCCACCGGGACTCCTGCCGTGCGCTTCACCTTTGGGAGATTCAAGCCGCTCCCCGGCATGGGCAGCCTTCATGGCTATGTCATGGATACGACGGCGGAGAATCTTTCGCCAAAGCGAATCCTCCAGGCGCGATTCTCTGTCTATCTCTTCGACAAGAACAAAGCGCGCATTGGCGAAGATGTGATTGCCCTGAGCAATGTGGGGCCCGGCGAAACGGTGAAGTTTGAGACCACGGTTTCTACCTCGGGGGCGCCAGCTTCAGTCTCGCTGGAGCAAATCTCCGAAGCCGCCAAAACCATCTCGCTCACCGTGAACTCCGTGCCGCAAGGCGCAATGCTGAAGCTGGATGGCGCTGCAATGGGCGCCACTCCGAGGATGATTGCCGTGGGACCGGGCAAACACACGCTCAGCTTCAGCAAGGAAGGATTCGCCGCGGGCAACTTCCCGCTGGAGATCAGCCGCGACGATGTCTCCGGTGGAACCGTTAGCTTTGAGCTCGGAGCCTCGGCGTTCGACTCCATCGAATTGCGGGATGGCAGCGTGCTGAATGGCGACCTGGTGTCCATTACAGGAATGGATGTGGAGATTCGTGTTGCCGGCATCCTGCAGCACATTGACCGCAACAAGATCAAGCGCGTGATGCTCGTGGAGCGCGAGGTCCCCGCCCCGGCCTTGCCGGCGCCGGCCGACCCAAATCCATAGAGAGCCCGGCAAGCGGCTATTCTGAACTGAGCCGATGTCTACCGCAGCCCGCCAATTCGATGTGGTTGTTCTGGGCGCGGGAGCGGCAGGGCTGATGTGCGCCGCGACGGCGGGACAGCGCGGGCGGCGGGTGCTGGTGCTGGAACATAATGGGCAACCGGGGCGCAAGATTCTCATCTCGGGCGGCGGGCGGTGCAACTTCACCAATCTGCACTGCGGCCCGGCCAACTTTCTCTCGGAAAACCCCCATTTTGCCAAGTCGGCGCTGGCGCTGTTTCAGCCCCGGCACTTTTTAGAGCGGGTCGACCGGCATGGAATACCCTGGCACGAGAAGACGCTAGGGCAACTGTTTTGCGACGGGTCGGCGCGAGCCATTCTCGACATGCTGCTGGCCGAGTGCGAGCAAGGCGGCGTGGAGCTGGCTCTGAATGCACACTCCATTGCAGTGGATCGAACGCCGGGCGAGTTTTTGGTTTCATCGCCGCTGGGCGAGTTTGCCTGCGAGTCGCTGGTGGTGGCCACCGGGGGGCTGTCGATTCCCAAGCTGGGAGCAAGCGGGTTGGGGTACGACCTGGCGCGGCAATTCGGGTTGAAGATCGTGGAGCCGAGGCCCGCGTTGGTTCCGCTGGTGTTGGGCGGCGCGGAGGCGGCCTGGACGCAGTTGGCCGGGGTAGCTGCCGAAGTGGTGGCCCAGGCGGGCAAGGCAAAGTTCAGGGAGAAGATGCTGGTGACGCATCGCGGGCTGAGCGGGCCGGCGGTCTTGCAGGCTTCGTCCTACTGGCGGCCGGGGGAGACGCTGGCGCTGGATTTTGCGCCTGATCGGGGCTCGAAGGGCGGCGTTCTGGGGGAACTGATGCGGCCTGAGTCGCGTCGCGATATGGCTGCGCTCAAGCAGGCGCTACGCGAGGTAGTGCCGCAACGGCTGGCTGGCTTTCTGGCGGAGGCCGGCGCTTTCCAAGGCTGGTCGAATGCAGCGCTGGAGACCCGCGAACGCGAGCTGCACCGCTGGGCACTTCACCCGGTGGGGACCGAGGGCTTCGACAAGGCCGAAGTGACGGCGGGCGGCGTGGATACCGCCGGCTTGCAGGCGCGAACCCTGGAAGCGCGCAACGTGCCAGGACTCTTCTTTATCGGCGAGGTTGTCGACGTCACTGGCCACCTGGGGGGATTCAACTTCCAGTGGGCCTGGGCCTCGGGTGTGGCGGCGGGTAGAGCGCTGTAGGGACCAGGAACTGAGGAATTGAAGAAGAGCCAGAATGGCTGTACCCGCTTGAGTTTTGTGCCGCGTCGCCGCTCCGTTGAAGACGCGGGACTTGAGCGCCGTCCCTACGGGACTCCGGTTGACTTCATTTGGTGTTCGACCCCATTGCTGAAGTGCTGACAACCACTGCGCCTGCGGCGCGGGCGAGGAATTGCTGCCGACGGAGCGGTTTTGCACGGGCCCTTTTGATGGGCCAGCGGCTATTGGCTCCGGCTCTGCCAGAGGTACTCATTTTGGTTCCCCCTTTAGTGTTCTGTGTGGGGAATATGTGCCCGTATTCCGCATCCCGGACTGCAGGTCCTTCGACTGCGTTTGGCACTCGGGATCACAGCGTATGTGTTGAATGAACTTTAGACTCAGGGCAAGATGAGAAGGCAGCCTTTTATGGAGATTTCCAGGCCTGGAAGGAAAACGCCGGCCGTTGCTTGATGCAGGCGAGCGCAGTAGCCTTGGATGGCTGGCAGTTCATGCACCGAGAAGCATGGCCCCTCGGGATTTTGCGTCCAACTGTTCGTGCGGACGTGAGTGGCGAATCAATTACCGCCGGAATCGGTAAGACGCGTGCTCTCAAAAGGGCGCTTGATCGGGGATATTCTGAAGAAGAAAAACAAGAGACGACCGGAAGGAAGCAGGATGGCTGCGGAGCGCGCTTCCCGCTCAAAGGCAGCGCCCACCTCCCCATCGCTGGATCCCGCCGACTGGGCCGGGTTTCGCCAGCAGGCCCACCGCATGCTCGACGATATGCTGGGCGCTGTGGAAAACCTTCGAGAGCGCCCGGTCTGGCAGAAGATTCCTGAGGAGGTGCGGGCGCGTTTTCGCCAGGACCTGCCGCATGAACCCGCTTCGCTGGAGCAGGTTCATGCGGAATTCATGACTTACATTCTCCCCTTCACGGCCCGGAACGCCCACCCCGGCTTCATGGGCTGGGTGCAGGGTGGAGGCACTCCCATAGGGATGCTGGCGGAGATGCTGGCCGCCGGCCTGAACGCGAACACCGGAGGCCGCGACCAAATCCCGCTGGATGTGGAGAACCAGGTGACCGGCTGGATGCGCACCCTCTTCGGTTTCCCCGCCGGGGCAACCGGAATGTTTGTCACCGGCACGTCGATGGCGAACTTTCTGGCGATTCTGGTGGCGCGCGATGCCCGGCTGGGAAGCGAGGTTCGCCGAAGCGGGATGGCGGCAAGCGAGCACAAGCTGACCGCCTACGCCTCTGTGGCCATGCACAGTAGTCTGGCTCGGGCAATGGATTTTGCCGGGCTGGGAAGCGAGTGGCTACGGTTGGTTGCCGTGGACGACTGGCAGAGAATGGACCTGGGGGCTCTGGAGAAGGCTATCGCCACCGATCGAGCGGCTGGCTTCACTCCATTTCTCGTGGCCGGCGCCGCAGGGACCGTGGATACCGGCGCAATCGACGATCTGGCCGGTATCGCCCGGATTTGCAGGGAAAACCAGCTCTGGTTTCATGTGGACGGGGCCTTTGGCGCTCTGGCCATGCTGGCCCCGGAATTGGCGCCCCGGCTGAAAGGAATCGAGCAGGCAGACTCGCTAGCCTTTGACTTTCACAAGTGGGCGCAAGTGCCTTACGATGCCGGCTTCCTGCTGGTTCGGGATGGGGCGCTCCACCGGGCGGCGTTTTCTTCTTCCAGCGCGTACTTGGTGCGCGTGGAACGAGGGATGTCTGCCGGTTCGCCATGGCCCTGCGACCTGGGCCTGGACCTCTCGCGGGGCTTTCGCGCGCTGAAGACCTGGGCCACCTTCAAGGTCTACGGCGCTCATGCCATTGGAGCAGTCATCGCCCACACCTGCGAACTGGCCCGCTACCTTGAGAATCGCATCCTGGCATCGCCGGAACTGGAGCGGATGGCGCCGGTGGAGCTGAATATCGTTTGCTTCCGATATCGATTTGCGGCGGCGGAAGGCACTGAGGCCGAAGAGGTTTCAGACCGGAACAACCGGCAGATCGTCATCGAGCTGCAAGAAGCGGGCAAAGTTGCTCCGTCCACAACGGTGATAGGAGGACGCCTGTGCATCCGCGCCGCCATCGTGAACCACCGGACGAGCAGCACTGAAATCGATGCGCTAGTGAGGGCGACGCTGGAAGCGGGGCGGCGATTGCAGCCCACTGCTCCAGCCCAATCGACCGCGGACAAGTGGCAGCCATGGCTGGATCGGGAAGCCAGGGTCCAAAAGCTGGACTGGCAACTGGGGTTGCCGGGAAAGGGGTCATCGGAACGCGAAGTGGCTCTGCGCGTTGAGCGGGCCACGCTGCTGGCCGCGATGGGGCGCAACCTGGAAGCCAGAGCCGACCATCTGAAAGTGCTGGAATTGGACCCTACCCACCTGGAAAACCTGTTCGGACTGGGAAAGCTGCTATCCACCATGGGGCGGCGCAGAGGCGCACAGATGGTCTACGAAGAAGCAGTGAAGCACCACCCGGAGGATATTGTGTGCCGGGTGAATTTGGGCAGTGTGCTGCTGGAGCGCGACGAGCCCGCGGCGGCGCGCGAGCAATACGAAGCCGCGTTGCGGATCGACCCGGAGTTTCCCCAGGCACACGGTGGGATGTACTACGCGCTGAAGAAACTGGGTGAGCCGGAGGCGGCGAAACTGCATCAGCGCAAATCTTTCGGGAAGAAGAGCATCTTCCGCAACCCATACCGGGGCGAGTCACCCCCCATTCCCGTGCTGCTGCTAGTGGCTTCATTGGGGGGTGGAACGCCGATCGAGAAACTGATCGACGACCGCGTCTTTGAAACCTGGGTGATCGCCGCGGACTTCTACGACAGGAAAGACGCTCTGCCGGCACACCGGTTGGTGATCAATGGCATTGGCGATGCCGACCTGGCCGGGGAGGCGCTGGATGCGGCCGAGGCTCTGCTGCAATCGACCACGGCGCCGGTTCTGAATGCGCCCGCGGCCGTGCGGGCAACGGGACGCTGCGAAAATGCCATCCGCCTGGGCAAGCTTCCAGGGCTCATCGCTCCTGCAACCTTGCTCTTCCCCCACTCGCTATTGGCAGGGCCGGATGGGCCAGCGGCGTTGGCCGCGCGCGGCCTGGCCTTTCCGCTGCTTCTGCGGGCGCCGGGCTTCCATATGGGAGAGCACTTTGTCATGGTTGAGTCGGCTGCGGAGTTGGCTGCCGCCGTGGACGAAATGCCGGGAGCGGGAATGCCGGATGCTCAAGTTCTGGCAATCGAGTACCTGGATGCGCGCGGCCCGGACGGCTGCGCCCGCAAGTACCGCGCGATGATGGTGGGCGGCGAACTTTATCCGCTTCACCTGGCCATCTCCAACGACTGGAAGATTCACTACTTCAGCGCCGACATGGCGGAACGCGCCGATCATCGCGCGGAAGAAGAGAAGTTCCTCGCCGATATGCCGGGTGTGCTGGGCGGCCAGGCGATGGAGGCGCTAACGCGTTTGCAGCAGGTGGTTGGCCTGGACTATGGCGGAATCGACTTCGGCCTCAACGCGGCGGGCGAGATTCTGCTCTTTGAAGCCAACGCAACCATGGTCGTCGAACCGCCGGATGAGGACCCGCGCTGGAACTACCGGCGGGCGGCTGTCGGACGGATTCATGCGGCGGTGCGCGATCTGCTGAGGAAGAGCGCGCTCGCTGGCTAACCGGTTGCCGCAAGCGCGCAGGTTATGGATCTAAAGATGCGCTGATCGAGTCTCCAACCTCGGACGACCCATCGCTCAGGGACTAAAGCCCTTGTTGATTTTACAGCTACTTACGGCACGACCAAAGTCGTGCCCTGACGCCTCTTGCCTTCCAGAAGGCGTTCTTCCGCAGCTGCTAAAGTAGTGCCCTTTCAAATCGATGGTTTATTCAGGGTGCCCTGAACTTCTTTGCTGGACGCCCCAGGTCAAGTGTCCTGAGTCTGAAATTCGCATCAGAAATCGGGGGCGAGGAAAAGCAGATTCTTCGCTCCTCCCCCCCGAGCTCCACCCCCGAACTCCACCCCGGAACTGAGAACCGTTCAGGGCCCCGTTCGCCCCTAATGAACGGGACGCAGTGGCCGTGTTTCGCATCGCCCTTAGGGGCTAGAACTCCTGTTTGACTTGCGACCCAGGACTGCGCTTCGCTTGTCCTCCACCCCGCGAACGAAGACCTGTTCGCGGGGACCCCGGCCTGGGCTATTCTCCTGCGCTCCCTTCGGGAGGCTTTCGACCAGTTCATTCCCGACCTAACTCGCATCGCGAGTCATTCGCTCAGGATGACAGTGTATTTGTTTAGCGAACTATGGACTCAGGACACTGGCACGTTTTTCCTGTTGGTGTAGAGTGCGGGGTGGACCAGGAGATCCACGCGACAGCCGGCCTGGAAGCCGGCGCTCCCTGTTCTTGCAGCGACCGGCAGCCATGAGCCAGGCAGAAGGTCCACTCTACACCAACCGGAAAATGCTCTCAGCGCTGGTGCTTTGACAGCCTTTGGGCCCTTCGCTAGAAACGTCCCAACTTGACCCGCACGACTTCGGGCTTTTGGTAGAAGCACAGGCCGCGGTCGGTCTCATCTCCGTTCCACAACCGGATCGGCTTCCAGACGCCGTTCTCATAGGTTCCCTGCTCGGCTGAGATGATCTGGCTATGAATCCAGGGCATTTTGCCGGGCAGATGGAAGCTGACGCTCACATCGACACCGGTGACGAGGAACTCATCCGGCCCCAGTTGCGCCACCAGCGCCGCTCCGTGCGCATCCTTTGTGCCGGGCGCGCGGCCTCCATCGGGCTGTGGGAATCCGTAAGAGGCTGTTGCCTGCCAGCCGCCAAAGTCGATCTCCTGCGAGGTCTGTCCGGGCTCTTCAACCGCGGTTTTAAGCTTGCCTTCGAACTCCAGCTTGGCAATCTCGCGGCTCATTGGCTCGATCAAGGCAAAGTTGCTGGCATGTGCCTTGAAAGGCTGATCGCCCAGGATGTTCCACCCGGTCTGGTCCACCCCAAAAGGAGAGAACCCAAGAGCGCCATCGCCCAGGGCGTAGAAGAAGTACTTGGCGTAGCCATCGTCGCGTCCGGTCTCCGGAATCCATAGCGGATTGTCGGGACGGTGATAAGCAGCAACGGTCGAGCGGTAGAAACCGGGGTCGCTGGCGTAGATGTCCGGGCCGATCATGTCAATCGCCGGCGCCAGGGTTCGCCACAGGCCCACCAGCTTCTGCACTGCGCCGCCGCTGGGGTAGACGATTCCCGGCACATCCAACTGCCGCTGCGGCAGCATCGGCAACGGGTAATCGATCCAAACGTTGATGTAGCAGGGAATGGCAAACTCTGCCTTGCCGGCAGCGGCAATCTCATTGATGTACTTCGCCTGGTGATATGCCTGGAAGATCTCGTCGGCTTCGCCCCCGAAAACCTGGCTCCAGGTTCCTGGCTGCTTGTGGGCGGCGGCCAGAAGGTCGGCAGGAACCGGCCCGGCAAACTCCTTGTTGGACTCTGGGGAGTTGTCGCGCACGCTGCCGATGTTGCCTGACTCGTTTTCAACCTGAATCAGCAGGATGGTGTGTTTCTCGCTGTCGATCTGCTTCAGGTGGCGCATCAGGGCGGTGAACGCCGCCTTGTCGGCCTCCAGCGTGTTGCGCGACATGGGCGAGAGCACATCGATCGGCTCGCCGTCGGCGCGAATCGTGTGGGGAAAGCGAACCGGGTCGTTTTTTACCCAGGCCGGGACGTAGTGCATGTTGCCGTTCTTCCAGGTGCCAAACCACAAGAAAATGAGGTGCAGGTTGTGAGCGCGGGCGCCGTCAACCAACTGGTCCACATTGGTGAAGTCGAAGTGGCCGGGCTGGGGTTCGAACTGCTCCCAATACACCGGCGCCTCGATGGTGTTGGCATGTAAAGCGGCCATCGACTCCCACACCTGGGGCAGCTCACTGGGCCAGGCACTGGAGTTGTGAATCTGCCCGCCCAGAATCAGGTACGGGCGTCCTTCGACCATGAGGGCGTAGCGGCCGTCCTTTTGGACAAGTTGAGGAGCTTCAACGGCCAGTGCCCGCGGAAGCGCGATCAGGGCCAGGAGCCCGGCGAAAACGAGGCTGGAGAGCGCCGCAAGGCGCGGGAAAGACGAAAAGCGCATGGAAAATCACCCCCCAGAAATGTAATCGTATACACCACTTTGCGCAAGACTGTGCCGCGGCAGCGACCCAGCCAAAAATGTCTGCGCAGATCGAACTGTCTACCCGGACAAAGGCGGCCCTGTAGCCTCACGTCCCCCTACGAGCTGAAAATGTATCAACCGCAAATCAAAACGAACAGGACAATAGACTCGGCGGGGATACCGGGAAGCCTCGACTTGATCATGCAATGCCGATTATCTTCGTTGCCGAGGCCTGCGAGACGGATCGTGTAAAGGTAGATTTCAACATGCTTTAGCAAGGGCAAGATAGGTTGCGTTGTAGTATTCGCCTCCGTGATCCAAGGCTTGACTCAGAGTTCCCGATAACGATTGCCAAACCGTAAGGTGATGAGTTTGACGATCTGACCTATCTGAAAATCGATCAAATGCGCCGCAAAATTCAACTTTGAATTTGCATAATGACAAAGCCGTTTGTTAGTCTCATAATGACGCCCCACTCGCTGGCGGCGAATTCAGCAAGCAGGAGACTTACATGGCAAATACCGTGAAGACCACCAAGGCGACTGCAACGCCGCGCAAAGCCTCAGCAAAGAATGAGAAGGCTGCTGAAGTTGCAAAGCCAACGACAACCCCGCGCAAGAAGATTGCGCTTGTTGCGGAGCCTGAGGCAGCCAAGAAGCAGAATGCGACGACCAAGCCGCGCAACCTTGCGGCAAAGAAAGATAATGTTGTGGCAATTTCACAGCCGGCGATTGTATCGCGTGAAAAGATCGCGCAGCTTGCGTATCTGTATTGGGTGCAGCGCGGCTGCCAGCATGGATACGCATTGCAGGACTGGGTAAGGGCTGAGCAGGAATTGCTGCAACGGGCCTCCTGAAGAGCTAAAAGCATGGCATTCCCAATAGGATTCAACTCCTTGGCCGTGACCGGTGCAGTGATTACCGGCACGGGCAAGGCAGGGAGCCATGCTATGAGGCGATTTTTACGGCAAGGGAGTGTGTCTCTTGCTAAAACTCCATCCTAGGTTGGGTGACCCACATCTGACTCGCCGAGGCGACGGGAACCCATGGACGAAACAACCGCGATTTCCGGTAAGACATTCAAAGTAAATGGCTGCTCCGCCGCACATGTCTGTGCTGGAAAGTCCAACTCCCGAGTCGCAACATCGCTAAGGGCGCTCTGATCGAGGCCGATTTGCGAATCGCGTTTTCTCAAGGTTAAGGCCCGCCACCATTTTTTCACTTGCAGCACGCGACCCGGAAGGCACTCCGGTCGTGCCCTTTCAAAGCGCCGACTTATTCAGAAGTTCCCAAATGGTTCTCTTAAGGACACTCGGCCAAACCTTTCAGCGACATGTTGCACCACTTCCACTTGGCCTTAATCTCTGATCAGCGCCTTCACCTTTTCGGTGGCTCAACGCGCGATCATCTTGTCAACTGCCTTTGGCAGATGCGGGGTGCTATTTCGACCACCCCCTGAGATGCCTGTCGATGGATGGTCCAAATTGTGACGAGTCAGAAGGCTCGTGCGTGCGATTCGATGAGGGAGTTTTGGTTGACGGTAGCAATACGAAGGTCAGCTCAGATTCTCATATTTCCCGCATCGTTTCGTTTTCCGGCTAACCATATCAACCCCTTGGCGGCTTGCTCAGCCTCCGCCGCGATTGCAAGAAACTCCAGCGTCTTTTTTTCAAAGGAATTGGAATCCGTGCGTCTATCCGCTCCACGGATTGTGCAGCGTCACCGGGATGCCGCGCACGTCGCGGAGATCGCGAGTAACGAAGGTCAGATCGTGGAGCATGGCGGTGGCTGCCAGCAGGGTATCGACCACCGGCCTTGGCCGCTGGCCAGACCATTCTCCCCAAACCCTGGCCGTGGCCGCGTCGATGCCTAGGATGCGGTCGGCAAAGCTGACTTCCAAGCCCTCGACCCAAGCCGCCAGCCGCTTGCCTGCGTCCGGGTCGGGGTCCTTGAGCTTCCTGGCCACAATCCCCTTACGCAACTCGCCCAACGTGAGCACGCTGATGAAGAGAGACGAAGCTTCTGCACCCTCGAGAAACGAAATCACTCCCGCATCGGCTCTCTTTTTGCGTGTCTCGCTCAAAACGATGGTATCGAGCAGATAGGCGCTGGGGCCGCTCACAATGCGATCTCCCGGCCCATATCGCAGTCAGGCTCGATCTCGAAGCTATCTACCTTCGGGCCGCCCAGCAGATATTCCTTCAGGTCCGGCTTATGGGCGACCAGTGCGCGGTAATCCCCTATAGACAGAACGACCGCCCGGTCAGTCCCATGCCGGGTGATGATCTGCGGCCCCTTGCTCTGTGCTTCTTCGATCAATTCACTCAGGCGCGTCTTCGCCTGCTGGAGCTGCCATGGGGCCATATGCGCCACCTTTCAGTTTCAACCAGAGTTATAGTCGTTCTGGTTGAAACTGCCTATCGGCTGCACGGCAATCGCATGAAGATTCCGGGCATAGGGAAACGGGTATTGAAAGGGCACGACTTCAGTCGTGCCGGAGAACGGCGAGAAAACTCCCGGGCTTTGGCCCCTGAGGGAAGGCTCTGAGTCTTCAAAAAAGCATCCCTCAGCGGCTAAAGCCGGCGCATCGTAAGCCTCGGTAGTGGCACGGCTGAAGCCGTGCCCTTTCAAATCACTTGCGCTCGCGATTCACGATCTTCATACGATTGCCCTACTATAGGCTGGCATCGGTCCGCAGATGCTTGGCCAGCGACCACTTGAGCTCGTCGATCCCCGCCCCAGTAACGGCCGAGATGGCATGAAACTCCAGCTTCCTGCGCTTCAAGTGGGTCAGGAGCTTCTTGAGCTTCTCCGGGTTGGCGGAGTCAATCTTGGTGGCGCAGACAATCATGGTCTTCTTCACCAGCGGGAATTCAATTTCTGGCCCGCGAGTGTCGTCCATAAGCTGCTCGGGAGCCGTGACGGAAAAGCTGGCCAACTCCTTGTTGATGACCTTGAAGTCCTCCACCGGATCGGGACGTCCCGAAGCGTCCGAGACGTCTACCAGGTGAAGCAGCAGCCGGGTGCGCTCAATGTGACGCAGAAACTGGATGCCCAGTCCAGAGCCAAGGTGCGCGCCCTCGATCAGGCCGGGCATATCTGCCACCACGAAGGAATCCTGGTCTGGCTCCTCGCCGACGGTAACCACGCCCAGGTTTGGCTCCAGCGTCGTAAACGGGTAGTCAGCAATTTTGGGTTTGGCCGCCGAGATGCGGGAGATCAGTGTAGACTTGCCCGCATTGGGGTAGCCAACCAGTCCCACATCGGCCAGTAGCTTGAGTTCCAGCCGGTAGTTGCGTTCCTCGCCGGGCCGTCCGAGTTCGTGTTCGCGCGGCGCCTGGTGCACGGCGGTAGCAAAATGCTGGTTGCCGCGTCCGCCGCGTCCGCCTTTGGCAATGACCACCTGCTCGTCCGGTTCCTGGAAGTCGTGAATCAGCTCCCCGGTGTCCTGGTCGTAAACGGCGGTGCCTACAGGCACTTGCAGCGTGACGGAGTTGCCGTCAGAGCCCGAGCAGTTGGAGCCCATGCCGTGTTCGCCGCGCTGCCCCTTGTGCTCCGGGTTGTAGCGGAAGTGGATAAGGGTGTTGTGGCGTTGCGAAGACACCATCAGGACGTCGCCGCCGCGGCCGCCATCGCCGCCCGAAGGGCCGCCGCGGGGAACGAACTTCTCGCGCCGGAAGGCCATGCAGCCATTGCCGCCGTCGCCGGCCTTTACGCGAATTCTTGCTTCATCGATGAACATTTGGGGAACCAGCAATCAGGGATCAGTTGTCAGTGGTCGGCTTGACCAGCGCGCGCCATCGATCCCGAAATGGAAATGACGTCTTTCCAGTTTACCGGAGTAGGCATACAATCGCTTGCAACTTAGCGAAATGACGATTTTGCGTTTCGAAACGGGAACGCCCTATTTTGGGACAGCTCCGTGCCGTGACCCACTCAATCAGCCGTTTCGCGCGACCTGACCTAAACCCGCCAGCAGAGCGGGGCAGTTCGTTGTCCTGCGTTTTCCCTTGGTCTGCCGCGAGTTGGGGTCTCGATGGCAGAAGTAGGACGGGGTTGGACCAAACGGTTGGCTGTGGTTGCGCTGCTGATGGGCGCGGGGATTGCCGTCTGGCCGCAAGCAGACGCGCGCGGCATCCTCTCCGGCAGGTTGACCGACCTCTATTCCAAGCCCTTATCCGGCGTCACGGTGGTTCTCCGCAACCAGACCACCGGAGCGCAAGTGCGCGCGACCACCCAAAAGAACGGGGCCTACTTCTTCACCGGGTTGGAGGCCGGCGAATACACACTCGATGCCGAAAGCGTCGAGTTTGGCCGTGGCAGGGCGGAAGGCATTCTGATAGCCGCCGGAGAAGAGGCGCGTGTCCAGACCGCCTTGCAATTGGAGTTCCCTCCGCCCCTTCCGTTCGAGATCGTACGTCACCGGATTGATGCGGAGACTCTGGCTCTGAACGCCGCGGTTGGGCCGGAGCCGCTGCGCACGCTGGCCGTGCGTGCGCGAACTTGGGAAGAATGGATGCAGCCATTACCACAGACCACGGCGATGCTCCTAAACACTCCATTCGAGGTCTACTCGCTGCGCATTCTGGCCGTGCGCGCTCGTACTTGGGAAGAATGGATGCAGCCATCGCCACAGACCACGGCGATGGAGCTGAACACATTTCTGGAGGCCAGGCCGTTGCAAACGCTGTCGTTGGTGGGGCATAGCTCTCCGAAGCCCCCAGACGCTGCACCCGCAGCAAGCCCATCCCACGGGATCGGTGAGCAAACCGCAGGTGTCAGGGCGACGAACGTGGATTTGGGTTTGCCCCTTGCCGGCGCGGGTGGGCCAGGGCAGGCCGCAGAAGTGAAAGCGCTGTCGCAGCTTTGGGCGGGCGGGCAAGGCTTCGCCGCTGGCTTGGCGGCAATTTCCGTGCTGCGGGCCGCCATGGAGGCAGCGCAGCCGCCCACGCGGGCAGGCCGGATGGAGCAGCATCCCAGCGAACCGGCCAGCCCGGCGGTGACCGGCACGCTGACGGGCGAGCAGTTGCAGGCCCTGCCGGTAAGTGGGCGGCGCTGGCAGGACTTCGTGCTGGAGACGCCCGCGGTTACCACCCCAGTCTCGGGCGATGAGCAGAACGCCCTGCGCGGTCAGGTTCAGGAGCCACTCGCCCTCACCGTGGATGGAGCCGGCAGAGGGATGGCTTTTGGCGGCGGCAGCCGAGAATGGACGCGAGGGCAGGGGCCAGCCGTGAGCGAAGCAGCGGTGCGTGAGGTGCAGACGGTCGAGGGCAACGTGGAAGCGGCTGCGTCGCGCGCGGCTGGTGGGCGCATGAGCGTGCAGACCCAGCGCGGATCAAACGTGCTCCACGGCCAGGCGTTTGGCTTTGATCGCCAGAACACCTGGGGTGCAAAGAATCCTTTTGCGCAGTGGGTGCAGAACACCGCGCCCGCCGCCGCGGCCCCTGTATTCGCGTCGATGCCGTATACGCCCCCAGATCACGAAACCACTTGGGGCGTTGGCCTGGGCAGCCGCATTCGCCGTGACAAGCTGTTCTGGTTCGCCGCAGTGGACCGCTATCAGCGCAATGATCCAGGATTGGCCACGGTCAAGAACCCTGCCCAGTTCTTCACTGTTCCCGCCTCGACTGCGGACCCAGGGATCCAGGTGCTGAGCGCCCGTCTTGACGAAGACGTGGACCAAGCCTATAGCGACGACCTGGGCATGATGGAGCAATTGGCCAATTTACTTGGACCAGCTCCTCGCACCGCTGCGCAGTGGGTCGGTTTTGGGCGCCTCGACTGGGAGGCAGCCGAACGGCACCGCTTCACCCTTGAAGGCACCGGCGCGCGCTGGAGTGCGCCCGGCGGAGGATTGACGCGCATCGAAGAAACCTTCGGCAGCCACAGTTTCGGGTCCAGCCAGGCTTTGGAAGAATGGCTGCTGGGCCGCTGGGAAGCTTTTCTGACCCCCAATTTGCTGGCTGTAACCCAGGCCTCGGCGGGGCGCAATCTGCTGAGCGCCAGGCCGGACACTCCTTCCAGCTACGAGCAAACCCTGCTCAGTCCCAGTATTTGGGGGCAGTTGCCCCAGATTGTGGTGGACAATCGCTACGGCTTCACATTCGGCAACCCCTCGCGATTCGGCGCGGGCAGCTACCCGGACGAGCATCTCTACCAGGCGCAGGAGAGCGTGGATTGGGTGCGCGGCGAGTTGCTTGTCAAAGCAGGGTTCAATTTGAGCCACAATCATGACGCGACCAGCCTGTTGCGCAATCAAACCGGGACCTATTCCTATACCTATCTGCAGAACTTCATTTCCGATGCGCTGGTATTTCAGCATCCCTCGCAATGGCGAGACTCCAACAACCAGCACGGCTGCAGTCAGACCGGCATGGCCTGGCCAAATTCCTCCAGCGTGCCCCCAACACTTGGACCTTTTCCCTGTTATTCGTACTATTCGCAGACCATGGGCCCCACCAACTGGTGGTTGAGCACCAACGACTGGGCCGGTTTCGCCACGGCCCAATGGGAGCCAAAGAAGCTGCTGACCCTCTCTGCCGGACTGCGCTGGGAGCGGGAGCAGCTTCCGCCGCCCATTGCCCGTCTCAACAACCCCGAGCTTCCTTTGACCCAGGGAGTGCCTGCTCTGGGAAGCAACTGGGGGCCGCGCTTCAGTCTGGCCTGGGGAACGGGCGAGAGCCGCTGGCCGGTGCTGCGGCTCGGTTACGGCATGTACTTTGGGCGGGTGCAAAACGATACGCTGGAGACCGCGCTGACTCAGACCGGCTCTCTCAATGGCGATTTGAATTTCTTCATCCGTTCCACCGACGGCTTCAACCCCGCCACCAGCACCAGCGGCGCGCCACCGTTTCCTTACGTGCTGGCCGGGGAGCCACTGACTGTCGTCAAGCCGGGGGCCGTCGAGTTTGCGCCTGGATTCCACACTCCCGAAGTCGACCAGGGCGTGGTCGGCCTGGAGGAATCACTGCCTGGCCACGTGCAGGTCACCGCCAGCGCGATGGCCAGCCTGGGCCGGAGGCTGCCCATCTCCATCGACACCAATTTCGATCCCACGGCCAACCCTGGAGCCATCACCTACGGCGTAGTGGACGCCACCGGCAAGGGTCCCATCAAGGGCACACAGATCACGGTCCCGTTCTACGCGACTTGGCCTTCGCCCAATGGCGCTTCGGGCAGGCTCAATCCCGACTACCAGCAGATTACGCAGATTATGAGCCGGGCCAACTCCACTTATGAGGCGGCCATACTACGGGTAGTTCGCTATGGCCGACGCGGTCTGAGCCTTCGTGCTCGCTACACCTATGCCCACGCCATGGACTGGAACCCCAACCAGAGCATGCTTGTGGCAGGCAGCGACGTGCTCGACCCGGCGGATTTCCGCCAGGAGTACGGAACCAGCGACCTGGACGTACGCCACTCCGCTGCGGTTACTGCCATCTGGGAGGCGCCATGGAAGCTGCGCAATCCGGCAGGACGGTTGGCGAACGGCTGGATGCTCTCAGGCGTCGGCCAGTTCCGGAGCGGCCTGCCATACACCATGCGCACCGCCGGCTCTCTGGCCAAGGAGTTCGAGGCGTCGTCCGGCGCGGCCATCGTGGCGTTAGGAACAGGCATGAATGGTTCCGGCGGAGATAACCGCGTCTACGGAGTGGGCCGCAACACCTACCGCTATCCGACCGCATGGAAGGCCGACCTCCGCCTGGCCAAACGCTTCGATCTGGGGCACATGCGCCAGTTGGAGTTGCTGGGCGAGAGCTTCAATCTTTTCAACCACCAGAATGTGACCGAGTTGGAAACGACGGGCTACTCTATTGAGTCCGGCAGCCTGAACGGCGGCCTCCCAACGCTCAACTTCCTCACAGGCCAGAAGCCTGATACCACCGCCTTTGGGCAGCCGCTCAGCATCAATGGGACCAACTTCTACCGCGAACGCCAGTTGCAGGCAGGCTTACGGCTGAGATTCTGAGCTGCCGCGTGAGCCGGCGATTTGGCGCGCGAAAAGCCGCGATATTCATTTGTAGTGGCCTGCGCGCAATCTCCCGCAAAAAGGGGTCCATTTTCCTTGAGGATGTGCGCGGGGAAACGGATGGAGCAGCGTTCACCGATGGTCAATGCAGGTCTGGTTATATCAATTTTCTGGTGATCGATCTCAATGTATCCCCTAATCTATTTTGTTACAGTGGCTGGGGAGAGGTGCAGAAGTTCGGCACGTTGGTCACGGCGCCCGCGGCCTCAACCATCGCGGCGGACAACATCGTTACAACCAGCTCCACTCTGAACGGCACCTTCAACGATAATGGGACGACCACGACAGTCAACTTCAAGGACGGAACAACGACTTCGTATGGCTCCACGGCGACGGCAAGCCCGTCCTCGATTGCGGCACACTCCGGCAGCACGGCAGTCTCGGCTGCCCTGGTCGGCCTGAGCCCGAGCACACTGTATCTCTTCCGCGTGGATGCAACCAATGTCGGCCGAACGGAGCACACAGCGTGTTGTCCATGGCCGTCATTCGATGGCCCGAGGGTAGATTGCGGCAACCTACCGGCGCGGCTCGCCTGACTGCACGGCGAAGGCGTTGCCTTCGCGGTTTTGGGCACAGGAAAGCCGACCATTGGGTCGGCTCACTGGACGCAAATTTTGCCACACCCTCGGAAGAGGCGGCGGCAAAGAAATACTTGGGTGAAGATGCTTCGCTATCTTCTTTATTTTGAATGGTCGGGGAGAGAGGATTTGAACCTCCGACCCCCTGGTCCCGAACCAGGTGCTCTACCAGGCTGAGCCACTCCCCGAACATGGGTTGTAGAAGCGTATCGTTGGGGCGCTGCCTGGCGCGAAATCCCCGTGAGTCCGCTTCGACAAGTGTACCAGAATCCAGGCTCTCATGGGGCGGACGCGGGTCAGTCGCTCCGGGTTGCATGCAGCAACGGCAACCCGGTTCGCAGGGCGCTGCCAGTCCGGGGGAAGTGACCGCCCCCCGCCTCGCTCAAGGGAGCGTCTTACCCCTTGGCGAGGACCGTGACCCAGAAGTGGCCTTCGGCGCACTCAAACGAGAGCCTCTCCTCAATTTGCGATCCAACGACCCGCAAGTCATAGTCGCTCCCGTCGAGAACGGTGGGCATGGAGAGGCGAACCCCGGCCGTCATGCCGCACTTCATATTTCCGCCAATCATGTTGGCTAGTTCGCCGAGCACGTCGCGCACATCGTCGTCAACGGCTTCAGGAGGCTCCATGGCGAGAATCCTGCCCGCGAAGTGGCACGCCTGATGCCGGTTGCATTCGAACAGGACTGCTCCGCTCCACTCGCCGGTCAATTGCACGAAGGATGTCAATCGGTCACCGCCGGGATGCCATGGCGCCTCGCTGGAGGAGACCTCCAGGTCCATCATGGTTGCGAAAACAGATTTCACGATCTCCGCCAGCATTTCCACACTTACTTCAGTCAGCATGAATTCCTCTTATCTCGCCACGTAAACAGTGACGTTCCCAATTGCTTTGCGGTCAAACCACTCATCCAGGCCAAAAGCCGTCTCTGCGCCGCCCAGGAGCAGCCAGCCGCCCCGAAACATGGTGCTGTGGAGTTCTTTCATGATCTTTCGCTTGGTCTCATTGTCAAAATAAATCATCACGTTGCGGCAGAAGACAAGGTCGAAGGGGCCCAGTGTGCGCATACTCTTGCGCAGATCGATGGTGTCGAAACTCGCCATTCGCCGGACCGGCTCACTCAACTGCCATTCCAGGCCGGAGCGGCGGAAATACTTCACCAGGAGGGACGCCGGCAGCCCGCGGTTCACTTCAAGCTGCTGGTAAACGCCAGCCCGGGCACGCTCGACAACCTTCGAAGCAAAGTCGGTACCGAGTATCTGAATGTTCCAGTCCTTCAGGCCCTCTTCGTGGAGCATCATGCCCAGGCTGTACGCTTCTTGCCCGGTAGAGGAGGCGGCCGACCAGAAGCGCATTTTTCTGGTGGCCTGTCGCTCTTCTTTCAGGGCGGGCAACAAGACCGTTCGAATGGCTTCATACTGTGCCGGATCGCGGAAGAAATAAGTCTCGTTGGTGGTCATCGCCTCAACCACCTGCTTGCCAATCTCCGGATTGCGCTTGGCAAGCAGGAGGTCGCACAAGGCGTTGATGGAACCGAGGCTGAATTGCTTGACGATGGGCGCGAGACGGCTTTCAAAGAGGTAATGTTTGTTGTCTTCGAGGACGATTCCCACCTGGGAATAGATATGCGCCTGAAGAAACCGGTAGTTCTCCGGGAGGATCTCCGTGATGAGTGACTGGCTTGCCATGGTGTTCCCTCTTAGTTCCTTCCCGTGATGCGGAGAATCTCAGGCACAACTTGATCGAGAGGAAGCACGCGGTCAGCGAGACCCGCGTTCACGACCGCGCCCGGCATGCCCCAGACCACGCTGGAAGCCTCGTCCTGGGCAAGGACATTGGCTCCCTGAGCCTTGAGGATTTCCGTGCCGTGCAAGCCGTCTTGCCCCATGCCAGTCAGGATGACGGCCAGAGCCGCACCGCCATAAATCTCGCCAGCGGAAGCAAACAGCGCGTCGACGGCGGGGCGGCAGGAATTCTGGCGGGGAGACTGATCCAGGAAGACACGAACACCGGTTCCATTGGAAGCTAATTTCATGTGAAAGTCCCCAGGCGCAATGAGGATTGTGCCTGGCTCAACGATCCTGTCCTGGCAAGCCTCTTCGACCCGCAGCTTGCAGGTGGAATTGAGGCGCTCCGCCAGCAAGCGCGTGAAGAGTGGCGGCATGTGCTGCACCACCAGAACCGGCAAAGGAAAGTCGGCCGGCAAATGTGGCAGGATATTGCCGAGCGCTGTCGGGCCTCCCGTGGAGACGCCGATGACCAGGATCTTCGGCCGCACCTTCATGCCTGGCGCGGCTTGCGGAACCCGCCGGACCGGCGGCGAGGTAGCGCTGACTGGCGCAGGCGCGACCGCAGCGCGGGCTTGCGCCGGCACGCGGAAGAACTGCATGATCTTGGGGATCATTTCTTCGCGCAGGCGGGCCATGGAGAGATCGAGCGAGCCTTCGTTGGAAACCTTGGCCACATAGTCGTCGGCGCCAAGCGTCAAGGCTTCGAGCGTCTTGGCGGCGCCGCGCTCGGTGAGAGTGCTGAACATGATGACCCGCACCATCGGATACTCCCGCCGAATGCGGCGCAGCATCTCCAGACCGTCCATATCCGGCATTTCGATATCCAAAGTAATGACATCTGGATTCAATTGCGGGATGCGCTGCAATCCGATTGCACCGTTGGAGGCGGCTCCAACCACTTCGAGGACAGGGTCCTGTTCGAGCGCATGAGTGACCAGGCGGCGGATGACTACCGAGTCGTCCACCACCATCACACGCACGCGCTCACCGGGTTGAAGAAATCGCTGGTTCAATACGGCCATACTTACACCTTCGCCAAGGGACAGATTCCAACCAGTTCCAGCTTCTCCAACAGGATGTCTTTCGTGAAGGGCTTCATCACGTACTCGTTGGCCCCCGCTTGCAGGGCCGATACCATCTGGCTCATTTCGGTCTCGGTGGTGACCATGATGACCTTGAGCGAGGACAGCCCGGCATCCTGCCGAATCCGCTGTACGAGTTCAAGGCCGTTCATCTCCGGCATGTTCCAGTCGGCCAGAACGAACTTCACGTCGGCCCTCTCTGCATCAAGCACTTGCAATGCCTCAACGCCGTTGCCGGCCTCGCGGACTTCGTAGCCCAACTCAATCAGGATCCTGCGGATAATCATGCGAATTGTCTTGGAGTCGTCTACAACCAGTGCCTTGCTCATTCTTCATCCACCTTCGTTGACTTGAGAGTCGGCCCGGCAGGCGGCAAGCCGTCTGCCGGACAGTGCCTCACTCTGGCTGTTCCGGTCAGTACGTGTACTTGGAAACGGCCGATTGAAGCATGGCGGCCATTTGGCTAAGTTCCAGGGAAGCCGACTTGGTGTCGTTGGCTCCTTGTGTTGTGTTCCGGGCCGATGTCGCGACGCCAGTGATGTTCTTGGTGATGTCGTTGATGCCCTGGGCGGCTTCGGCCACACTGCGGCCAATTTCATTGGTGGTCACCGTCTGCTCTTCCACCGCCGAGGCAATGCTATTGGAAATGTCGTTGATCTGGTTGATGATTGCGCCTATCTCTTCGATCGCCGTGACGGCGCCCTTGGTCACATCCTGCGTGGCCTCGATCTTCTGGCTGATCTCCTCGGTCGCCTTGGCGGTCTGCTTGGCCAGTTCCTTGACTTCGTTGGCCACCACCGCGAAGCCCTTGCCCGCCTCTCCGGCGCGCGCAGCCTCGATGGTCGCATTCAAAGCCAGCAGGTTGGTCTGCTGCGCGATCGAGGTGATGACCTTGATCACGTTGCCGATCTCCATGCTGGATTCGCCCAGCTTGCGCATGGTGTCATTGGTCGATTGCGCCATGCCCACCGCGTTCTTGGCCACCCGCGCCGAATCGTTGGCGTTCTTCGAGATTTCGCGGATGGAAGCTTGCATCTGTTCAGAAGCCGTGGCCACCGAGGCAACATTCCTCGACACCTGTTCACTGGCCGCCGATACAACGTTGGCCTGTACCGCGGTCTCCTCTGCGGTGCTGGCCATGACCTGGCTTACCGCCGTGAGCTCCTCGGAGGATGATGCCAGCGTGCTTGCGCTTTCCGACGTAGCTTTGAGCGGCGCGATGATTGCTTCCAGGGTCTGGTTCACTCCCTCAATGATCTTGCGATAGTCTCCATGGTGCTTGCTGGCGTCGGCCCTGGTATCGAATCTTCCCTTGGTCGCGGCCGCGGCCAGCATGTTGGCATCGATGACCAGCCCATTGATGTTGCTCTTCATCAGCGACAGCCACTCGTGAATCTGATCCTGCTGCGAAGCTTTGTCGATGGCTGCGCTCATGTCGCCGTTGGCGATTTTGGTTACAAAGGCCACCAGTTCGATCAGCCAGTCATGAACGCCGTTGACGGCATCCTTCAGCTTCTCGTGATCTCCCTTGCATGAAATCTCGACCTTCTCGCGCAGGTTGCACCCGCGGATCTGCCGGAGCACATGAATCTCCTCCTCGATCGGCTGCAGAATTGCGTCCAGCGTTCCGTTGAAACCTTCGACAATCTTGCGATACCCGCCATGGTGCTTTGATGCATCGGCACGCGTTGACAACTTGCCGTCCTCCGCCGCCAATGTGAGCGAATTGACGTCATCGACCAGTAACTTGATGCTCTCCATCATCAGAATTACAGCAGGCATCAGTTCGTCGCGTTCAGACCTTTGCCCGACCTTCTTGTATCCGTCCAAGTCCTCGAGGTTCCCTTGAGCGATCTTCTTGACCGAGCTGGTCAGAATTGAAATCCTTGCGTTCACCTCATTGACAGCCTCGGCTACACTGGCGAAGACTCCCTCATACTTTCCTTCAACCGAAACGCTGTAATCATTCACCGCCATCTTCTGCAAGACGGCATTCGCTTCCAACAAGCCGCCGAGGCCGTCGATGCACGCGTTGAGGTTGCTTTTGATGGTGTTGAAGTCACCGTGGTAAGCGCCGGTGATCTTGGCCGGGACAATGCCCTTTGATATCTGGTCAACGTAGTTGGCCGCTACGTTCAGCGGTCCTATGACGGAATCCAGGGTTTGATTCACGCCTTCGACGATCTTGCGGAAATCTCCCTGGTGCTTGCCGGCATCGGCGCGGGTGGTCAGTTGCCCTTCCACGGCCGCGTCCGAGAGCATGGCCGCATCCTTGACTAACGCCTTCACGGCATCGACGAGTGAGCGGAAAGCCTCGGCCAACATTCCAACCTCGTCACCGGAACGATAATCGATCTTCTGGTTCACATCACCCTGGGAGATCTTCTTCGCCACATCCGCCATAAGGCCGAGCGGCTTGGAGATGCCGCGAGAGATAAATATCCCGAGTCCCGCGCCAAGCAGGACACCCGCCACAATCAGAATTAGCAGGAGTGTGCGGCTGCTGCGATAGGTCTTCTCCGTCTGCTCTTCGGCGCTCTTGGCAGCATCCTCTTTGGCAGACGACAATTGGGCCAGCAAATCTTCAACCGCGTCAGACTTCGCGCGGCCCGCGCCAAAGGAAAACTCGACCGACGACCGCTTTTGATCCAGCTTTTCCTTCATGGCGAGAGCAACAAGCTGATCGTTCGACTCCTGGCTCTCCTTCCAGGCCTGTTCGACCTGGGTCAGCAACTCCTTGCCCTTGTCGCTGCGGATCAAGGGCTTTGCCTTCTCCAGGTCATCGCCGACCAACCCCTTGAACGCATCCAGTTGGGCCTTGTTTTGGTCGCGCTCTTCCGAAGTATTGGAAAGCAGCAGATTCTTCGCAGCTCTGTCCATGGTTACAACGTCTATGTCGGCTTGTTTGAGGTAAACCAAGCCGAGCGTTTCCTGCTCATACGTCACCTTGGACAAGTCCGCAACCTTACCCAGATTCGCGATGCCCGTATAGCCGACGAAGGCGGTAATGGCACCAACGATGGCGAAAGCCGCGAGGAGTCTGTTGCCGATCTTCATGTCATAAAACCATTTCATTTTCTTTGCTCCCTTCGGGTGGTCGCGCTTCTTTGCAAGCCTTCCTGCCCTGATCAACTACCCGGCCCCGCCAGGCTCACTCAAGCACCCATCCCGTGATGCCCCGGGAGACGCTGCTTTTAGAAGCGCCTCGTGAATCGTCGATTCCTTCGTTCTGCTCAATCCACGGCAGGCTGCCGGCTATCCCGGCTCCGCTTGCCCCCCGCGTGCCGCACCATTGGCTTTCTTGACCGTCGTTTTCCTGTTCCCATTTCTTGCCGGCCCTTGCAGCGGAGGAACGCCTGCCAGATTGGTATCGGCGGCCGCTTGGGCGGTCCGCCTGCGAGCCGGGGTTCCCTCCGGGCTTGGGGCTTCGCGCATTTCGCTGCGGGAAACTGAGTTGACTCCAACCTCAATTGCTTTTTCGGTATCCAACACCAAGAGAAGCCGGTCCTTGAGTTTGTAGACGCCGCGAATCAGTTCGCGGGCAGCAGGATCGAGGCCCTCCGGCGTCCGTTCGTAGGTTGCCGCATCCATGTCCAGCACATCGCCGATCTCGTCGACCAGCAGGCTGACGGCGCCATCCGAGGTGCGGACCACAATGTTCATTGGCGGCTCTTCGCTGGCGCGCGGTTCCAACTGGAGCCGGCGGCGCATATCAATTGCGGTAACGATCTGGCCGCGCAAATTGATCAGACCCTCGATGACATCCGGGGCCCGGGGCACCGGGCTCATTTGCTGAGCGCGCAATACCTCCTGCACTTGGAGAACATCGACGCCGAAGAACATGTCCTCCACAAAAAACGTGGAGAATTGTCCGCTGTTCTGCACCATCTGGGAGTTCGGGGTTGCCGTAACAGTTGCCATGGGTTATCTCTCCTCTCCCACATTTGCCAGTTCTGCTTCGTAGGAAGCTGGGGGAGCGACCATGCGCGCGACCGACTCCAAAACGAGTTCCTGGTCTGACTTCGCCTGGCAGTCGCGGAAGCCTGCCTTGCGTGCTGCCGATGCCCTGACCGGATCGGACGACTCAGCCAGCGCCAGAACCGGAATACCAACCCACTCTGGCCTGCGGCGCAAAGCTGTCAGTAAGGTTGAACTTCCTTTGTTGGGCAGGTTCAGCGCTGCAACAATGACATCCACCGGTTGGTGCTCCAGCTTGCGCACTGCCTCATCCAGAGTTGCGGCCTCAAGAACCATGTACCCTGCCATGTCCAGCCCGGCCCTGGTCATGCTGCGCGAGAACGAAGAGGGATCGGCGATGAGGACCGTCTTGCCGTTTGCCTGCCCTCCCACGTTGGAATCCCAGCTTCCTTCGGTGGCGCGAATGACTGCATTGAGATCGAGGAAGTCCGTAACGCGCTTGCCCACCACCGCGGAACCCAGCAGGCCCTTTCGATCGGACTTCTTTCGCACCTTGGCTGCCTCTTCGACGACATCGACGATCTCGTCAACCACCATGCCCACGCTGCGGTCGCCATCGTTGAAGACCACCACCTGCACCGGGTCGGCAACCTCGCTGGGGCCAGGAACGCCGGACTCCAGGACTTCCCGGAGAGACACCAAGGGAAGGATGCCGTTGCGGTATTGCACTACTTGTCCGCCGCCTGCGTGCTCAATAGCCGACAGCGGAAACTCCTCAAGGCGCGCAACCAGGGATAGCGGAACCGCCAGGCGATCAAAGGAACCAGCCCGAAAGAGCAGCAAACGTTGCTTCTCGATCTCCAACTCTGCTTGGTTCTTCTCCTTCTCCGCGGAGCGAGCCTGTTCGCGCGATTCGTCGAACACACCGGAGCACTGGCCGATGCCGAGCACGTCCAGGATGAGTGCCACACGACCGTCGCCCATGATGGTTGCGCCCGCGTAAAGGGTAATCCCCTTCAACTGCTTTCCCAGAGGCTTGACCACGATCTCCTGCGTGTCGTTAATGCCGTCCACGACGAGCCCAAACTGGCGATCTTCCGCCTGCAGGACCACCATGCTGACCGCTTCGGATCTGTCAGCCGCTTTGAGCCGCAGCACCTCATTCAAATATGTGATGGGCAAAAGGCTCCCGCGCCGGCGATAGACTGGCGTTCCATGCACATATTCGATATGCTTTCCGGCGGTGTCACCCTCCAGACGGATCAGTTCAAGCAGGCTGACCTGTGGAATCACGAATCGTTCCCCGCCGCAAGTTACGACAAGGCCGGGAATGATGGCCAAGGTGAGCGGGATCCTGATTTTTACCGTGGAGCCTTCGCCGCCCCGGCTGAAGAGATCGACAATGCCGCCAATCTTTTCGATGTGGGACTTCACCACATCCATGCCAACGCCGCGCCCGGAGATGTTCGTCACCGCCTGAGCCGTGGAGAATCCGGGGAGGAAGATCAGATTGTGCGCTTCCCGGTCACTGAGCTTGTCGGCCTGCTCAGGGCGGAGAAGGCCCTTTTCGATCGCCTTGCTCTTCACCCGCTCAACGTCGATGCCCGCTCCGTCGTCGGCAATCTCAATGTTGACCTGCCCTCCTTCGTGAAAAGCCCTGAGGGTGAGCCTGCCTTGTGACGGCTTGCCCGCGCGCACTCTCACATCGGGCAATTCGATGCCATGGTCGCAGGAGTTGCGCACCAGATGCATCAGTGGATCCTTGATGGCTTCGATGATGGTCCGGTCCAGTTCCGTCTCCGCGCCGTCCATATCCAACTGGATCTGCTTGCCGAGAGAAACCGCCATGTCGCGCACCACGCGGGGAAACTTGTTCCACACTACGCCGATCGGCTGCATGCGCGTCTTCATGACGCCCTCCTGCAACTCCGTCGTGATCAGATTCAGGCGCTGGCTGGTGGCGTTGAGGGCTACGTCCTCTCGCTCGGTGTTGTACTGGAGGATCTGGTTACGCGTAAGCACCAGCTCGCCCACCAAATCCATGAGCTTGTCCAACAGGCCGACGCCCACCCGGATGTTCGCATCGACAGCGGCGGAATGGCGCTCGACATCTTCCTCCCTGCGCCCATCGTCTGCTCGTCTGTCTTCTTCTTTCCGTCTGTCTTCGCCTTTGCGCCGTTCTTCTTCCGCTTCAAGTTGAGAAGGCACAACTTGCGGGAGAGGCGCGGCCTTTTGTGCCACGACTGGTTCCGCTTTGGGCGCCGGTGCCACGATCGCGGCGAGCTCGACTGGAGCGGGCGGCTTGGCGGCCGGCACAGGCAATTCCGCGGCTGCACGCAAGCGGCCGGTCAAGTCTTCAAAAGCCTGCGAACCTTCTTTTCCGTTTGCCTCGATCGCAGCCAGCACCTGGCGGGTCGCATCGACCGTCTCCAGAATCAGCGAGACCAAGGCCGGGTTGAGTTCCCTCTTGCCGTCGCGCAACTGGCTCAACAGGGTCTCGGCCTGGTGAGTGATCTTTTCCAGTGTGGTGAACGCCAGGAAGCCACAGGCCCCCTTGATCGTGTGAATCGTGCGGAAGATACTCCCCAGCAGGCCCGCATCCCGCGGGTGCTTTTCAAGTTCGACGAGATCTTGATCCAAGCGCGAGAGGTTTTCGTGGCTTTCGACCAGAAACTCGCGAATCGTCTCCATATCTTCCATGCTGGTGTTATCCATGATCCGTCTCTCATTCCCCGGTGCCGCAAATCTCTGTATCGCGGCTTGCGAAAGCAGGGCGGCAGTGTGTGTCCGAGTCTGCTCTATCGGCAGGTCTTCAGGACAAATTCAAAGCTGGCAAGCCGGCGCCGCCTTTTTTTCACGGCCTTGGCGAATTGGCAGAAAATATACCCGGATTCAAGCCGTATGGCGATGCCTATCGAGGAGCCGGAGTAGGTGTGCGCCGAGGCCTTCTCTTTCGCGTCAAGGTAACCGCCAGGTTGCGGACACCCTCAATAAGACTCAAGCGGGAACGTCGATTCCGGTTCCGCTTTCGCTCAGAGAAAATGAAAAGCTATCGTGCTTCTACAATCGGGACCGGCGGCGGGGTTGGGCTCGCATTCGAACGCGGAATCCGTCAGGGATCACCGACGGCTGTGCTGGACTGACGAGCTCAGTGCAGGATTCCATTCGCTGGGGCCAGGCGTCTTGCACAGGGAGTGCCAGAGGGTCCATATACCCAATTCGCCTGGAGGATATCCGGGGCGCTGTCCGCAACTGCCTGATATCGCAAGGTGCGACCTGAGGCCAACCACTCGATCAACGAGAACGCTTGAACAACCCCTGCAAAGGCAAGAGCCCGGCTGCCCCGCAAACGATGCGCAGGCAGCCGGGCTCAGCCGATTCATCCGCTGGGCGCGAAGGTCCGCTATTCTTCCTTTTGGCCGGCGACCTGCCCCAGGACGTCAATGAAGACATTCCTGAACTGCTCGAAAAGCTGTTCGAGTTGACCAACCTCATCGTCGGAATCAGCCTTGATTGCGGTTTCAAAGTCGCCGCCAACCAGGCGGGTAGCGACCGTGATGATGTGCTTCAAGCGACGGAAGATCACTCGGTCAAGCAGCTTGAGCAACAGAAGCACGCCGACCGCAAAACAGAGAACGGTAGCTACCAGAAGGACTTCTTGCGTATGCCGCATGGCGGCGTACGTGGCTGAGATGTCGCGCACAACGAACATTGCACCAACATGATCGCCCGCGGCATTGCGAATGGGAAAGAGGCCCCGCACAAAAACTGCGTTCCCGTCGCGGTAGCGCTCCAGCACGGTTCCGGTGTCAGGAATCGCTGCCAAATCTCCCTGGAAGCGGATGATCTCTTCGTTTGCCGTAGTATTGTCTGCCACAACGAAGCCCGGATTGTCGTCCCAGTTGTTGCGGCGCTTCCAGGTTGCGCTCGAATCCGCCCAGAACTGCTGGTCGACAAACTTCTTGTTCAGCAAGATCGCGTAGTCGTTTCCGGTTTGGCTCTTCAATGTGTGGATGAACTGTCCCAGCTCTTCGCCAAACTCGACATAACCGGCTACCTTGCCCTTGGAGTCGTCGACCGGCCGGATGACTCTCACGGCAAACCCAGCCCTGGCCAGCTCGTTGCCGCTCACAAGGCTATGCGTGCGTACAACCTCCTTATCCATGAATCGATTGAGCTGATCGCCGTACTTTGCCGGGTTGTGCAGGCGAAGAAACACAGACATGGCGGGCTCGGGAGTGTGGAACATCCAGTTGGTAATGCCTTCGCTCTTGAGGCCAGGATAGAGCGGCGCAGTCAGCTCAAGCAGGCGGCCGCGGTCCTTGGCGGCAAAGGCGTCCCTCACCTGCGGATCTGCAGCCAGCACTTCGCTGACGGCAGTCATCTTGCTGATTTCCCTGGCTTCCAGGATGCCGAACAACTTCTGTGAACCGGTAACCGCCTCCGTGGCGATGGCCTTTGAGTTTTCGACTGTGAAGTAGCGCATCAATCCGATGATGGAGCCAGTGCCGAACACCATGCAGACCATCAACACAACCAGAACCTTGGCTTGAATGGACCTGATCTTCATGCAGGGACTCCTCACAGAACGATGTTCAGCACATCTTTTGCAGCTTGTTTCAGTTTGGCAAGAACCACCGGATCGTCTGGCGTAGCCGGGGAGATGAACGCCAGCAACTTACCCGATTTGAGTCCAATTTTGCCTTTTATTTCTGCTGGATCCAAGCCTTCAGCCACAATTTTCGCTTCGATTTTCACCTTTAGGTCATATAGTTGACTCACGAATCAAGTCCTTGGTCGCGCTTCAGGCATTCGTTCGACGAGCATCTGCCAAAAACGGGCTTGCTCTGAAATTATCGGCACTTTGCCCCCTCCACTTCAAGCGGAAACAAAAAACCGGGGCCGGTCCCGCGAAATGAAGGACTCTGGCCCGCCAGCGCATCTTGCCTAAAGGTTCGCGTATGGTAGACAATCTGACAGACGGCGCGGATGCAACAAGTTGGGCTTCCGTGCAGCCCCCTTCCCGGAACGTGCGAACCGCGATTCGCGACTTGCTCTGTGGCATTCTCTGGGAGCAGCCCACGCAGGCCGATCGCGCGTTGACACCGTAAGCCACAGATTCGCGACTCGTTTGGAAGGATGTTTCTCAGGCCCTTGAATTAACCGATTGGCCAGCATGTGCCGATAAGGAACAGAACGGCGTAGTACCTTGCCCTCCTGGTATGGGGGGGGGCGCGCGCCAAGACCTATTCATGAGGCATCGAAATGGATATTCTTCTCGTGGATGACAGCCGGACAATGCGCATGATCGTCCAGCGGGCCATCCGGCAGGCTGGTTATCGCGGACTCACAGTAGGCGAAGCGGACAATGGAGCGCAAGCGCTGGAAAAGCTCCGCACCGAACAGCCCAAGCTCATTCTCTCTGACTGGAACATGCCTGAAATGTCGGGGATAGATTTTCTCATGCGCGTGAGGGCAGAGCAGAACGATGTCCCTTTCGGTTTCATTACTTCGGAGACATCGAAAGGAATCAGAGAGCTTGCCATGAGTTCGGGCGCGACGTTCCTCATCTCCAAACCCTTTACGCCGGAAGATGTACAGAAGGCCCTGATTCCAATTCTTGGCGGGTGTTAGCAAATGGCGGGTCCAAGTCCATTCATTCTTTCGCGATGCTTTTCGCAACTGATTAACCGCAAGGTGACTTTTGTCCAAACGTCCATGTCGCTCGACATGAAGAACAAACAGGTTTACGGTATCTACAACCTTCTTCCGATTGAAAGCGCGGTTGTAGTCAAGGCAGATCTTACACTCCTCGGCTCCATTGCAGGCGCCCTCGTTGGCCTGCCGGATACGGCCGTGAAAGAGCACCTGAAGATCACACCTATCGAGGAACTTCTGCGCGACTCCATTTCAGAGGTGCTGAACATTGCTTCGGCCGCTGTGACAACCGAGGGAAGAGCAGTCTTTGCCAAGATGGTGATGGATCCACTTTTCGTCGATGGCACTGCGGGGAAAGTTCTGAAAGAGCCTTTCTCGCGTAGTTATTTCACTGTCGCGGTGGAAGGCTACCAGGGCGGCAGGTTCAGCATTTTTGCCCCGTTCGTTCCGACGAAACTCCCCTCGCGATGAAGGATGGCGCTCCTCGCCGCCCATCCGCGCTCTCCGTAATTCCTGAACGAGATTTGTGTCTTGTAGCGGCCTTCTGGACATTCCGGAGCTAAGGCGTCGCGGTCTCGGCGGGTTTGGTCAAAGCCACCACGACAATATCCACGCGCCGGTTCGCGCTTCGGCCTTCCGGAGTATCGTTGCTCGCTGCCGGGTGATACTGCCCGTAGCCGGCGATCGACATCCGCTGGGGGTCGACACCGGACTCGTCGATCAGCATCATAGCGACAGCCATGGCTCGCGCGGTAGACAAATCCCAATTTGAATTGAATGAGGCGTTGTGGATCGGAACATTGTCGGAATGCCCTTCCACTCGCATATCCAAACCGTATTGCGTTAGCACGTTGGCAATGCGCTTGATTTTTTCACCGGCGCCAGGCTTGAGCTGCGCTTCGCCGCTGTCGAAGAATCCCAACTCATGCAGGCTGATCACGAAGCCCTCGGGAGTCATGCGCAAATTGACTTCCTGGCGCTCTATCTCCTTGCCAAGGGCTTTGTTGAGCTTTCGGTGCAATTCGGAGACATCGATTCCGGTATCTCCCAGAGCTGCGCCCGCGCTTGAGCTTTGCAAGCTGCCGGCCCGCTGTGCGCCCAAGTTGCTTGTGGCGTAGCCCAGTTCTTGAAAGCCATCCTTTACCGCGGCAGAGACTCTCTGCACCGCTTTCTTGTCATGGTAGGCGGAGGCAAAGAGCACGACAAACAAAGCAAACATGAGGGTCATGAAGTCCGCATATGACACCATCCACCGCTCGGGATGTGTGTCCTCTTCGATTCTTCTTGGTCTTCTCATTTCGCTGCCAGTTTCTCTCTCTCAGGCGCCCTCTTGTCTCTCCCTGCCGGAGCAGGCACGCTCAGGTAGACAGCGAGTTTGGCCTCAAGCACCCTAGGGCTGGTCCTCTCTACGATAGAGGTGACTCCATCCAGGATCAGTTCACGAAGGACCTGTCGTCTACGCATCAACATTTTCATTCTGCCGGCACAGGGAAGGAAGAATATATTTGCTGAACCCACCCCATAGATGGTGGCCACAAAGGCAACCGCGATTCCCCTGCCGACCTCGTTGATGTTCTCCAGACGCTGCATCACCTGGATGAGTCCAATCACTGCGCCCAGAATGCCGATGGTCGGCGCAAAGCCGCCTGCGGCCTCAAAGACTTTGGGAATCTGCTCCTCGCGATCTGCTGCCCGGTCCATCTCCAGTTCCATCGTCTGGCGAAGTTCGGGGACATGGATGCCGTCCACGGCCAATGTCAGGCTCTTTCGCATGAACGGATCCTCGATCAGCTCAAGTTCCGCATCCAGTGACATCATGCCGTTACGGCGCGCTCTGGCCGCATAACGCGTCAGGTCTTCGATCAGTTGCGGAGCTGGGTCCCGCATGCGAAAGAAGACTTCCTTTAATTGCCGAGTCGCCTGCAGCAGGACTGGAAAAGGAAACTGCACCATGACTGCGCCAAGAGTGCCACCGAAGACGATGAGGGCCGCAGTTGGTTGCAGCATCTGGCCAATCTGACCGTGCTCAAGAAACAGGCCCACCGCGATTCCTGAGATCGCTATGCCAATGCCGCCCAAAGTGCCCTTATTCAACTTGGAATCCCTCCGGGCTCTTCAGCATCTGGAATTGCACATTGACGTGTTTAGAGAGCCGTGTGCATTGGCTTGTCGGGCACATGAACCCCGCCTCGTTGGCCAGACTGACCGTGGGCGAGCGCAGGCCGGAGAGATTTGCGCCACCGGTTGCAGCAGAAATAGCTCCGCCTTTCCCTGGCTGGATGCCCGCAGGGGCCGTCCGCGCTGGCGTCCAGGCTGCGGTCAAGTCCGCACGCGTTTCGGGAAACTGGCGAACCTGGCAAGCGGTCATGGTTGCACTCCTCCCGTGCGCGCCGCAAACTCGCTCGCCGGCTGATTCAAGTTCAACGTTGCGAGACGGCGGTCTGAGACGTTCTTGAAGAGATACTATCGGCAAGAAAGAGCAAATCGGTCAGGGGGTCCCCCTACTGCCAAGTGAGCCCTGCCTGAATCAGCTTTTCATCGATCTGCAAAGAGGTGAATGGCTTCAACAGGTAATCGTTCGCGCCTGCAACCAGGGCTCGATGGAGTTCGCGCATTCCTGGTTCAACCGCCGCCAACATGATGACCATGGTGTCGTGCGCTGTCTCATGCCGCAAACGAGTGATGAATTCAAGGCTATTGATCTCTTGCAAATCCCAATCCACAAGGACCAGGTCTGCTTTTCCCATGCCATGGAGCACATTCAAGGCCTGCTGGCCGTTGTCTGCCTCGGCCACCTCAAACCCCCGCATGGAGAGGATGCGGCGCAGGACGGATCTCATTGTGTTTGAGCTTTCCACTACAAGCGCCTTCATTGTTTCACCGCTTCTCTGCTCTGCAAGCCATCCTTGCAAAAGCGCCCTAATCTCAAACTCACCAGATTGACGAATTCCACATTTCGAGTAGCACGTTGAACGCCATTCACATTTCAAATCTACCGTGCTGAATCAGGCAGACTGCGAAAAAGGTATCCTGTCTGCCATGGTGTCAGGAGCCGCTGCATAAGCAGAACTCACACGGTCCACCGAGGCTCCCCCCGGCTCGTCCGATGCTCTCAATGGAGAAGCATCGAGCTGCTGCCAGGCGCTCCGTACGTGCAGAATCAAATCGATCTGTGCCTCAAGCACTTTAGCCGACTTGGTTCCCGCTGCCTCAATCATCTTGGCCCGCAGGTACGCATAAAATCTGGCCAGACTCAGCGCCGACTCTCCGCCATTCTCCAGATCGAGCCAGTTCTCCAACTGGCCGAGCACCAGCGTGGCATGGTTCAATTCCTTGCACCGCGTCTCGATGTCGTTCTTGTGAAGGGCCCCCGCCGCGCGGCGGAAATCGCCTGCCAGCGTGTCGAAGAGCGCGATCATCAGGCCGATGGGACTGGCGCCGGCGATGGAAGATCTGCGATATGTCATTTCTGTCGTCATCTGAGTTATCCGTTGCTGCTGTTATTGTTGAATCCAAGTTCCGCGTTGAGTTGCTGCATCTGTTCAGGCAAGCTCTGGAGCGCCTCTTCAGCCTTGCTGAAGTCGGCGGTGAGGTTTGTCTGCTGTGCAGAGATGTAGTTGGTCTCAAAATCGTTGATCTGCGAGTTGAGAGAAGAAATCGACGAACTGATGCCGCTCAGATCCACCTTGAAGGCGCCCTGCGCCGGACTCGTGAAGGTATTTAGCACGTTGTACATCGAGTTTGCAAAGCCGTTAAGGGCCGTGCCCTCGAAGAAGTTCTGCACGTCGGTGGGATTGTTGGTCAGTGCATTATCCAAGGTGGTTGAATCCACCGAGAGCGTTCCGTCGTCCGCGACCGTGATGCCCAGGTCGGCCAAAGAATTGACCGTAGTGGTGGTACCAGTGGCCGGAGTCGCGGTAAAGGCGAGCGCCTCTTCCATGGAGCTTTGCAGGTTTCTCACCGTCGGGTCGGATGCAAGCGGTCCTTGCGCGCTGGTGGTAACGCCGCTGGAACTGGTGGTGCTGGTGTCTTGGAACTGAGCGTTCACCAGGTTGAGAGCCGTATTGTAATCCGTGACAAACTGGTTGATCGCCGTGGAGATCTGCGTAGCGTCCGCGGCAACAGTCAGGTCGATCTGGCTTCCTGGATTCGCGCCGAGCAGGCTCAACGTAACTCCCGGAATGGCGCCCGTGACGGTGTTCGTGGCGCTCTGGATAGGGACGCCGTCCACGGTCAGGGAAGCATTCTGCGCGGCCACGGCCTGTGTGAAGCCGAAGGCCGGCTCGTTGATGGTGAAAGGAGTGGTCCCGTCGGTACTGGCCACGGTCAGGTGTGTGCCGTTGGTATCGCTGCCTGCTGTTGCGGTAAGGCCAAGAGGCACCGATGTCTCTGTAGCCGCGGTCATCGTGCCCAGCGCCGGGTCATTGCTCGACACAGTGATGCCCGTATTGGTGGGCCCCTCAGAGATGACTTCCTGCCCGCCGGTAATCGTGCCCGTGACGGAGGAGGAAAGCGTTCCGGCGGTCACCGCGGCGGCAATTGCGTTATTGAGATCGCTAACGGTGCTGGACGCGGTTGCCGTGAAGGTAAATGTGCTGCCCGTGGCAGGATCTTTGATGGTTGTAACCATGCCGGCAGTAAGAGGTGTCGTGCTGGTCAGAGACGAAGCCGCCGAGCTATAGCTCGTGGGCGCGACGGTTGTGTTGCTGATGGCAGTTGCCAGCTGCGCATAGGTTTCGCCTGAAGTTGTGGCGATGGTTGCTGTCCCGGCACCGCTCGTCAAGGTAACGCTGTTGGCGCCAAGAGTCACCCCAGAGGCCATATCGGGCGACGTCCACGAAGTACCCGTATAATTCGGCGAACTGATGGAAAAATCGTTCGCCGCGCCGGAGGAATTGGAGATGATTGCCAGCCTGGAGCCAGTGGTGTCGCTCACCACCGTTGCAGTTAAGCCGAGGTTGTCTTTGTTGATCGTCGCGGCAAGATCGTTGAGCGTATCGCCGCTGGTGTTCCCAAGGCCCGTCGCGATCGTGGTTGTTGTGCCGCTCGCCGAGGTGATGGTGAGCGATGAGGTGGGCAAAGTCGCCGTCGGACTGGATGCGATATCCGAATACCAGGACCCGGTTGAAGCCAGGTTGTTGATAACGACGGAATGCACGCCCGCTGCGGTACCGGTAGCAGCCGTTGCTGAGAGGTCGTTGCTGTCTGAAGAAGTAACGGTCCGCGCCGCCAGAGGACCAGTCAAGGTGTTCAGGTTCTCCATGTCTGTCGCGAGAGCTTCAGTAGCCGTCTGAATAGCAGTCAGAGCCGTCGTCTGGCTGTTGAGGGTGGTCACGTCCGACTGCCATGTCCGTTCCGAAGCGCGGTCGGCATAGATAGCCGCTGCTACCGCGGAGGTGACGTCAATGCCCGGCGTGCTCTGGCCCGACTCCGCGGCCAGCATCGTGCTAAGGCTGACTGCGGCGTTTGTGGTGCTGGTGCTCGCCGTGGACGATAAGAGCGAATTGACAGAGGAGACGGAACTCATGGCTTCTACCTGTTTCTGACAGTGTGCCAGCCTCTGCGCTCCAGCGGTTCACCCAAGAACTTGTGACGAATCAACCAAGGCCAGAATCCGGCGAAGGATCCGCTCATCGAGGATGAAGCGAAGGTGGCGCCTTGCGGCGCCACCTTCCTTGGTGCGTCACTGTTGCGTTAGGTTACTGGACCAGCTTCAACACAGCCTGCTGGGCCTGGTTGGACTGTTGCAGGGCTGCCATGCCGGTGGACTGGAGCACGTTGTACTGGGTCATGTTGGCAACGGTCTTGCCGATGTCGGCATTCTCGATGCTGTCGGTTGCGCTTTGCAGGTTGGTGACGGCGTTGTTCATGTTGCTGCTGGCCGCCGTCAGACGGTTGACCGAGGCGCCAATGACGCCGCGCTGTGCGGAGATCTGGTTGATGGCCGCTGTGACCGCTGTCAGTGCGGTTTGCGCAGAGGAGGCGCTGGTCAGCACGTTGGAGTTGAGGTTCAGCGACGTCGCCGAGAGGGCGTTGATTGTGGTGGTAATTTGCGTCTTCGCTGCGCCTGTAACCACACCGTCACCAAGATATACGGTGTTGGTGTTGTTGGTCGTCGGGTCTGCGTTCATGGTGCCCAGCACGGCCACGTTGCTTGTGACGCTGATGCCGGTCGATCCAGAGTTCGGACCAATCACCAGCTGGCCGCTGCTCAGAGTCGCGGATGTGCCAGCAGAGAGTGTGCCGGCGGAGACCGCGGAGGTGATGGCTGCCTGCAAGTCAGAAACCTTGGTGGAGGTGCTGGCTGTGAACACGAACGTGCCGCCCGTGGTCGCATCGCTGATGTCGACCGTACCGGCCGACAATGCGGTGCCCGTAGTAAGCGAAGCCTGCGTCGAGGTGAAGGTGGTCGGCGTGTTGGAGTTGAACACGTTCTGGCCGTTGAAGTCTGTCGTCTGGCCAATCTGCGTGATTTCCGACATGATCGACTGGAATTCGCCGTCCAGAGCGGTAGCCTGACTGTTGGTACCCGTGGTGATGCCGCTGGTGGAAGCTTCAGTGGCCAGAGTGACAGCGCGGTTGAGGAGCGTGGTGACCTGGGACAGGGCGCCGTCGGCGGTCTGCAACATGCCAATACCGTTACTGGCATTCTGCTGGGACTGCGTGAGGGCAGCGATGTTGGCCTGCATTCCGGTGGCGATCGACAGGCCTGCAGCATCGTCGGAGCCTGAATTGATTCTCAGGCCGGTGGACAGTTGGGTCAGTGTCTTCTGCAGGGAGGCCTGCGTATTGGACAAAGCATTCTCCGCCGACAGGGAGGAGATGTTATTCAGGATTGTGAGTGACATGGGGTGTATCTCCTTTTTGCCCTTTGCGCCTGCACTCGGCTTTTTGTGTGGGGCCTGCTTTGAGGCGCCGGTTCGTCGAGAAGGAGGTCGTCTTGGACAAACACTCTATCGACCACCTCTAAAAATCATTTCAGTGCCGATGTTACATTGGTGCTGGTTTTGGCCGATTCCGCGCCGTGAACTCAGAAATCTTCCATCCCGGCGGGGAGTTGACGTTGATTGAAGAGTGCGCTCCGCCATGATTCCTTGCATTGCGAGGAGCAGGATACCGCTGTCAATTGGAACGGCTCACTGCCTGATGCGCAGAAAGCCTTGTACTGTGGAAACCCGCGCCACCAAAGACGATTCGCATGACATGGCGCCTATCTCAATCCGCGATCCGCGAAAAACGAAGAAGTCATTTCAGAACCAACGTGCTCGCACAGCGCGGCCCGCAGTTGGGTCCCGCCTATTTCAAAAAGTCGAGCAGCGTCTGGGGCAGGACCTTGGCCGCAGCGGCCATGACCGCGTTGTTCTGGAGTTCCGCCTGTGAGAGGGTAGTGGCCGCATCGGCCAGGTTGGCGCCCACAAGCGAGGACTGTTGCGTAGTTAATGTCACCTTTTCCTGGCTAAGGTAGGTGTCCTGCGATTCCAATTGGCTGATGGTATTGTCCAGGGGAATACGCTGTTGACTCACATAAGTCAATGCCGAAGAGACGGCGCTCACCGCATTCCCTATATCTGTGGTCGATCCGCTCTGAAGCGCGGAGATCAGGCTGCCGAGCGAGCCAATGACATTTGGCCCGGAAGTGAGCAACTGGCCTCCTGGCAAATTGGTGGAGACGCTCAGCGCATCCCCCACTTGCACATTGTTAACGCTTCTGTTTCCCACATATGCGTACGCGTTGGCAACGGCAGTGTTCGCCGCGGCAGTCATGGAGCCAAGAGCTGCATCGTTGGAACTCACGACAATGCCATCCGCACTGTTGTTTGTTCCAATCGCCAATTGTCCTGAGGCATTTACAGTGGCGCTGGTGCCGGCGGAGAGGGTGCCGGCGGAAACCGCACTGGCAATCGCCGACTGCAACGTTGCAACGGTGTCACCGGCTTTTGCCTTGTAAGTCATTGTCTCGCCGGTGGTGGCATCGCTGATTGTCGTAACGGATCCGGCGGTGAGCGCGGTTGTGGTGGACAGCGGGCTTGAAGTTGTACCATTCGCCGAAGTGTAGGTTGTGGATGCGGCCACGAACGGAGCTGTCGCGCTGGCCGAACCGCCGAACAGATAGGCCCCCGCATAAGTACTGTTGCCTTGAGCTACCACGCTGGAGAGAAACCCTTGTACCTGGGAGGCAATCGCTAACCGGTCCGCGGCCGTGTTGGTCCCGTTCGCGCCCGAGGTTCCGGCCGTGATCGCCGAGTTCAACGTTGTAACGATGGCGCTGATGGATGAGTCTGCTGTTTGCATCTGCGACTGCAAGGAGGTGACGTTGCTGGTGTACTGATCGACATTGGCCGAAGCCGCGAGCGAGACCACCATATTGGCCGATGCTTGAGGGTCGTCGGAGAGCTGGTTGACGCGCAGGCCGGTAGCCACCTGCTCCTCTGCCGCCGAGAGAGCCTGTTGACTCTGCTGCATGGCGTATTGCATGTCGGGGACCATGGATGTAACTCGCATCTTGACCTTCTTTGCGCGGCTTGCCGCGTCCTGGTTTTATTACTCCGCCGAGGCGGTGCCCATGCTCATGGTCGTCGTAAAGAGCGATTGAATGGTAGTAACCACGCGGGCCGCGGCCTCGTATGCCTGCTGATAGGTGATCAAGTTGGTCGACTCCTCGTCGATCGATACGCCCGATACGGAGTTGAGCTGGTCGTTGAGCTGCAAAAGGCTGGCGGTCGTGGCAGACGATTCTGCGTTGGCATTCGAGGTGAGACTGCCCACCTGATAGACCAGGCTCGCATACGCATCGCCGGGAGTCTGTCCAGAGGCAAGAGTGTTGGTCTGAACCGCGCTCATGTTGGTGAGGTTTCCGCTACTTCCGGAGGAACCGTCGGAACTGGCGGCGATCGAAGCGGGATCGCTGATGGCCATCTTGATGGAACCGGCCGAGCCTGCAACCGTCGAGGAGACGGTGAAGAAGTTCTGTCCGGCATTCCCGTTTTGATCGTAACCGCTTGCCTGGGCTGCGTTCATGGCGGTTCCAAATTGATTGGCCAGCGTATCCAATTGAGTCAAGAGGCCGGGAATGATCTGATCGCGAGACTGAACCGTTCCGCCCAGATCTCCCCCGCTCAGCGACGAAGTAATGTTCTTGCCGTTTTGATCGAGTACTTGCTGTGCGCCACCGGTACCCGTTGCGGTCTGTAGCGCGTAGCTCTGCGAGCCGACTACCAGTGCCGTTCCGCTTCCCGTGCTCACCGTAATGCCATCGTTGGAGTTGATCACAGAGACGTTGGTTAACTTCGACAGTTGCAGCACCAACTGATTTTGCTGGTCCTCCAACGTTCCACCATCCTGACCGGTCGCTTCTACCTGGGCGATCTGCGGGTTCAGCGCGGCAATCTGCTGCGTGAGTTGATTGATCTGCTTTACATCCTGCGAGACCTGGGTATTGAGGCCGGTTTGCTGCGAGGTTAAGGTGTTGGATGCTGTGTTGAAGGCCGTGGCCAGATTCTGCCCCGCGGTCAGCACTGCCTGGCGTGCAGACGAGCTGGTCGGATTCGTGGAAAGGCTTGAAATGCTTGAGAACAGGGCCGACATGTCGGTCCCGATGTCGTCTGTCGAGGTAGTGAAGGTAGGCTGTATCTGATTCAATGTGGCCAACTGTGCATTGGCCCCGCTCTGCGCCCCGGTCTCTTGCTGAATCTGATTCTGCACCAGTTCGTCGCGAATGCTCTGATAGCCTACAAGATCCACGCCACTGCCGGTGCTCAGGCCGCCATCGGTTGAGGGCATCGCCTCTTGCAGCACTGCCACTTGCCGGGTGTAGCCCGGAGTGTTGGCGTTCGCAATATTATTGTTCGTCACCTGCAGGGCGGCAGTATCCGCGCCCAGCGATTGCACGGCGATCGATAGAGAGTTGCCGAGAGATGCCATGAATTACATCTCGCAAGACCAGGTTTGATGCTTCAACCTGGGCCCGCGAGCCTCCTGAAATTGTCCCATGTGACTTTTGCACAACAAAGAAAGGAGGGCAATCGACCGGCCCGAATGCCGCAACAGCGCGGCGTATTGCAAATTCAGCTCGCGCAGTGCTTCGCTTGCTACTTGAATTCTTCGCTCAATTGATGTGTCGATACCGGGGACCGAAGGCTGGTCGGAAGAACGGACCCCTTGGCTCACGGTGTTGGCCATCGATGCCAGGCTGGCACAAAGCATTTCCTGCTTCGCGACGCTTTCCTGGAACCGGAACAATGCGTTGGCGGCAATTGCTTCCGTGGCCGCGGAGATCTCAAACGCCAATTCCTGCAATTGTTGCAGGTAGGTGGCGGCGATCCGATCGCGCGGCTGGAGGGTTGCAGCGTCCATCAACAAGTCCTATTGGCCGAAAGACTATGCCCCGGCCAACGAAACCTTTCTCCCGCCCGCGCCGTTCACCTATACATCCTTGCTATCGATGATTGCGCCTGCGGTTTGTTTTGCGCTCGGCTGATACTCGCCGCTGTTCACGGACTGGTGGAGCGCATCCACCAACCCCTGGCGAACTTCTGGGGTATTCATGGCCTGGCTGGTCAACGACCCTACCGAAAGGGTGTCGGAATGGAACGTAGTACGGTCTTGCGTAACGTTCTGGGTTCCGGATACACTCGCGGACGATACCTTCTTCGCACCCGCGTCGACTGGCAGCAAACTTACCGTTGGACTGTTCAGATCAATCTTCATGGCTACTTCTCCTGTCTCAACGGTACCTCTATCGGCGCATCCTGCAAAACGTTTCAGTTACCAATGTACGTTACTGCAAACAATCAACTTGCCCTGCTGTTTCTACAACTTCTGGGGAATCTGGAGTGCCTTTTCGTCCCTTGCTGCACGTGCGTCCTCCGCCTTGTGGAGTTGCGTTGAAATCATCTTGGCAATACCTATCCCGCCGGCAGCAGTCATTGAAGTTCCCAGTGACTGCATGGCCATTCCCTGGAACTGTTCCTTGCCCGAATCTGCGTCGCCATCGTCGTCTCCGCCGGGAAGCGAGGCAAAACTCTGCTCTGCCTGTTGCAGCCAGTTACTGAGAAGAATCGACTCGAAATCCTTCGCCGATTTTTCGATCTTCGCGTTCTGCGCGTGCTCCGCGGTCGACTGCGGAATCGCCTGATTCGCTTTCGCGATCGGAGCCCCGAGTTGCACGCCGGAGAGGTTGCCAAACGCCGGAATGGAAGACATCAGATCACCTCCAAATCGGCCTGCAATCCGCCGGCCTCTTTGATGGCCTGGAGGATCGAAATGATGTCGTGGGATGTGGCGCCTATGGCATGCAATCCTTTGATCAACTCGTCTACATTCGCTCCTTCTTCCAATTGAATCGACTGCGCGGGGGCATCGTTGACGGTGGTCTTGGTTTCGTCCACAATCTCCGGTTTTCCCGGCATTTCCGTCTTGCCATTGAATGTTGGCGGTTGCTGCACGATCACATGCGTGGTTTGTATGTCGATCGTCAAGCTGCCGTGAATGACCGAAACCGGCGAGAGCCTGACGTTGCCACCCATCACGATTGTGCCTGTGCGTTCGTTGACGACCACCTTGGCCGGGGAATGAAAACTGATCGACAGGTTCTGAACCCGAGAGATGAGGATCGGCACGGAAGTCGCGCCGCTGCCGGCCACATCCACATCGATGCGGCGGCTATCGAGCGCCGTAGCGATCGGCTTGCCAAACTCCTTGTTAATGGTGTCAGCCACGTCGCGGGCAGCGGTGAAGTCGGAGTTCAATAGAAGCAAGGAGACGATCTTGAAGCGGCTCAGGTCCACCGCCGCGTCCCGTTCCACGACACCTCCGTCGGCAATTCTTCCCACCGTCAGGTGATTCACGCTCTTTGAGTTGCCCGAAACACCTTCAGAGTATCCTCCGATGACCAATGGGCCTTGCGCTTCGGCGTAGATCTCTCCGTTGGGCGCGCGGAGCGCGGTCATCAATAAAACGCCGCCCTGAATGCTCTTGGCATCGCCAACGGAAGAAACGGTCACGTCGAGCTTCATGCCGGGCCGCGCGAACGGCGGCAGCGTGGCTGTCACAAAGACGGCCGCGACGTTCTTTACGACGACTACGCCGGGGGCGATCTGCACTCCCATGCGCTGCAGTGTATTGGCCAGCGTCTGGACAGTGAAGAATGTCTGTTGCGTATCGCCGGTGCGGGTCAGCCCAATCACCAGACCGTATCCGACCAATTGATTGTCGCGTACGCCTTCGATCTGCGTCACGTCGCGGATCATCACCCTCCGGTCAATTTCAGACGCCAGCGACGCAAGCGGGAATAGGCCTGGCAGAGCGGCAAGCAGAGCAAGCCACCCCGGCCATTTGGACCGATTCCAGAATCCCGAATTGTGTCGCATGTCGCTCAAAAGTTCAGCAGCCATAGGAGTGCCTTGGTAAGAAAGTTTGGCGGACGCGTGCCGTCTGAGATGATTCCCTTGCCCTTCATCTCAATTTCGAGATTGCTGAGCGCCGAGGAGAGCACCGTGTTATTCGGACCAATATCCCCAGGGCGGATCATGCCGCGCACGATGACATTTTCATGCTGGTTGTTCATGAAGATCTGGCGCCCTGCTTCCACAACCAGGTTGCCGCTAGGAAGGACGGCGATCACCTGGCCGGTCAGGTTGGTCTGGAAGAGGGTATTCGACGCTGTAGAGCCCTGTCCCTTGAGTGCATGAGACGAATTCGCAGCAAAGAGAGGATTTGTGGCCGAAGGCGTTTGGCCGAAGAGGCCGGTTATGCCTGAAGTGGTGGTGAAGGAGCGCTCGCTGTCCACCGTGCCGGATTGCGTTGCCGTGGTCTGCACCGAGACCTGGATGGTGATTGTGTCGTTCAGGTGGTGCGCCTTGTAATCGGTTGAGAAATCGCCCAGCGGGCTTTGTGCCGTCCACAGGCTCCCAACGGTATGATCGTCGGCCGTCGGAACATTCTTCTCCTGCAATCGGGTAATGTAGTCCGCGCGCAGTTGGTCAGGATTCTTGGACTTCGGCTTCTGCGTGCTTGCCCCCAAGGCAAAGGCAGAAGAGACTCCCAGCATTGCCAGAACCGCGATCCGTCCGTGAGGCATGAATCTTAAAAGCATGTCAGAAGCTCCTCTTCAGCAGGTTGGCACTCACCACTTCACCGATGTAGATCTGCTTGTGGTCGGGGCTCGCCACGCGAATCCTGTGGCCGATAGCTCCATTCTCAAGACTTACAACAGCGATCTGGATATGCGAGCGGTCATCGTCCATCACGAGAGTCGCGTGGGCGCCGGCGCGCATGGTGATGGCACCGCTCGGCTTCAGCGCTGCATCCGCAGCGGCGAGTGAAGGAACGGAAGCACTGCCGGCCGCCCCGCCCGGCCAGCTCACAATGGCATAGAACGGCAGACACGTAGCTTGCGCATGGCATGCAAGCTTGATGAGGGAACGAGGCTCCGCATGCTGGCCCGACCACCGATCGCCGAGGCGCTCTACCGCAAGCACATCGAGCAATGGATGTGGCTCGGCCGCAACTACATTCGCTAAGAGCGAGACTTGCTCGCTGGCGATGGAAATTCCCTTGCCTGACAGTGCTTGCGCGACTTGCTCCACGGTGAGCGCAAAGCGGCCAGGCGGCAGGGACTGTCCCCACGCCGGCACACTTACGGCCATCATGAACAGGCCCGCTAACCATTTCATCGTCATAGCTCCTCTTTGGCGCAGCATCGAATCAAGAAACCTACCCACCTACTGTGCTAACTGATTAAGTTGTTGCAGCATCTCGTCCGCGGCCTTGACTACGCGCGAGTTCGACTCATAGGAACGTTGCGCCAGAATCATGGCCACAAACTGGTTCACGACGCTCACATTCGACTGCTCCAACATGCCCTGCTGCAGGGTTCCCAGCCCTTCCGCGCCGCCGGGCGAACCCACCACAGGCTCGCCTGAAGCTGTGGTCGGCAGGTACATGTTGTTTCCCACCGCATTCAACCCGCCGGGGTTGATGAACAACGCCGTCTGGATGATGCCCACCTGCGTGGCCGCCGTTTGGCCCGGTTGCGTTACGCTGACCGTTCCATCGCTACCCACGGTCACACTGAGCGAGTCAGCAGGAATGGTAATTGCCGGTTGCAGCGGGTTGCCCTCCGCAGTGACCAGCTCTCCTTGTGCATCGGGATGAAACGAGCCATCACGGGTGTAGGCGATTTGGCCGTTGGGCATCAGGATCTGAAAGAACCCCGTGCCTTGGATGGCCAGGTCGAGGGGGTTGCCGGTCGTGGAGAAGTCGCCCTGCGTCTGGATCACTTCTGTGGCAGCCGGCCGCGTTCCGAGACCGATCTGCAGACCCGCGGCCACCGTGGTTTGCTGCGTCGCAGCGGAGCCGGGCATGATCTGGTTCTGATAAAGAAGGTCAGTGAAATTGACCTGGCGCTGCTGGAACCCCGTCGTGCTGGAGTTCGCAAGATTGTTGGCTATATTGTCCAGGTTCAATTGCTGGGCGGTCATTCCACTGGCGGCGGTATAGAGTGCACGAAACATATCGAGATCCTTTCAAAGTCGTCTCAGCTGGCATTCGACCTTGCGTCAGCTTACGTGTGGCAGGTCCTGCGTTGCGGTCTTGTCAATCTCGTTGTGGAACATGGTAAGCACCCGGCGCATGGACTCAACTTCGCGCTGAGCGGTAATCAGCTCGACCACGCTGGTGACTGGATTCACGTTCGAACTTTCCAGCATCCCTTGCCGCACCTGGGACTTGGTGGCGGCAACTGCCGTGCCCGCCGGAGCGGTGTAGTAGGTTCCGCCCGCGCTCTGAACAGCCACTGAAGGAGGAAACTCGACCATCTTCAAGCGTCCGGAAATCGCTCCGTTTGCCGAGATGGTTCCATCCGGGCTGACTGTAATAGGCTGGCCCACGATGGTGATTGGACCGTTGTCGCCCAGCACGGGGTCGCCGGCGTTGGTGACCAATTGTCCTTGCGGAGAGACGCGGAAGTTCCCGCCGCGCGTGTACTCCGTGCCGGTAGCTGTTTGCACTGCGAAGTATCCGGGCCCTTCCATGGCGAAGTCCATCGCATTGCTGGTCGGAGTTAACGCGCCTTGCGAGGTGTCAAGCCGCGAACCGCTCAACAGTCCGTAGTCGTTCGCGTCCTGGTTAAGGACTGAAAGATCGGCGCCATCCGTTGCGGCGAGAAGTGAACTGAAGATGTTGTGGCTTGCACGGAAGCCGGGGGTGCTCACGTTGGCAAGGTTGTTGGCGATTGTCTCCAACGATTGCGTTCGCGACATCAGCCCGGCGCAGGCTGCATAGTATCCACTGCTCATGGTGAGGCCTCGCCTATGCAATATGCACGCTGGTGGCCAATTTAGCCCATGCCGGATTTAGCCCTGTTTTCAGTGGATTTTGTCGCAGATGTTAAATAATCTATGAGTGCTGCGGGTGCGGCGATGAGAAGTCCATGAGAAATGCGCGGGAGGGCCGGCTTCGCCTGCCCTTCCGCGGGAACTTTTCCAACGCAAATCCAAACTCTGCGGAGGCCTTTAGCTACTGCCTTTCAGCGAGGCCTGTCGCCTCTGGTTCAGTTGCGCAGGCGGCGCCATGGGAATCAGGCTGGAGGACCGCATGCCCTGGGACTGTGGATAATCGTACCCTTGGCAAACGCTCATTCCTGCCTCAAGCGGAGAGACTGAACTGCCATCGTCGAATGCGGGAAGATTCTTCCGCCAGCGTGAGCCGTATCCTGCTGTCCCCGCGTCACGGACCGAGGGCTCGTAAGAGTCTGACCGGACGCCGGCAAGCTCGTGTGCAGTGGTGAGAATAAACCGCCATACGGAAGAAGGACTAGAATCGTTCACGCTGCGCAGAGCGGTGAGGACGAAGTAGGGGAGCATCCCCTCCATCTCGAACAGGGCGCCTGGGTCTCTGGCGTCCGGGCCGCCGTTGGGCCAGCCCAAGGCCATGGGAATCTCTCCGATCCCATGCAATAGGCCAACCAAGTACGCATCTTCAGGAGAAATGCTCTCCATCGACTCAGCCACAAGTTGTGCGTATTGCGCCACCAGCCGGCAGTGCTTCCACACAGAGGTTGTGGCCGCGTGTTCCCGATCGCACACAAAGGTCCGCGCAGAGATGGCCCCAAACCAGTCGTCTACATCGAGACTGGCCAGGCAGTCTCCCATCCGGGTGGGACGCTCGGCGGCGTACTCGTACTCCCGGCCAATGAGCCGCAGAATCTGGATCGTCGCGCCAAGATCGCTGAGGATGAGTTCTGAAGCCATCCGCAGGTCGATATATGGTTCATGCAGAAGCATTTCCAAGCCGAGGACGGTAGCCGACATCACCGGCACATCATCCAGGAAATCCGCATTCCTCTGCGCCGATCTGTTCTGCTCCGGGAATTGGAGACAACGCCAAGCGGATGATGGAATCCAACTGTGGTCGATTACCGGTTCGTATGCATGATTGAGCACTGTCTCACACCTGCTGCGTTCTTATCGGCAGAGGCGGAGAATACTTCCAAGAGATTCCCGTTACTTTCGATTTGTTAAATAACGCCGCGCGCACTGCGAGTTGTGATATAAGACAAATGCTCCGGCCTCGTCGCCAAGGTGAAGTTCAAACGGCATTGAAGAGCAAATCGACATCCCTTGGGCCGCACTTCAGGCGCGCCCACAAGAATTCCTTGCACTTTCCGATGGTGGCTTCCTCCGCTTCGAGATCGACGCCGTAGCCGCACAGAGTCCGGGCCATTTGCGCAGGCGCTTCGAGATCTTCAAAGGTCACCTCCCTGTGAGCAGTGTCTCCCGATTCAGCCTGAACCGACTCCACCGCTTCCAACTGACTTTGAAAATCGCTGGGCGTCACAAAGCAAGCCTGCGTCTTGCACCCGCAGACCTGCTCGACCGCATAGAGCAGTCCATAATCGACACCATGAACAAAACCCATCAGCAGCAGCTTTGTGGCGGCGACGTAATGGAGAGGGATCGCGGAATAAAGCCGAATAAGAGTGGAAGGGATATGAATACTGTCTTGGACAACATTTTTGGGAACCGTATAGACCGGGCATCCCCACTGCGCGGCACGGACAGCTGTCACCTGGTCTTCATTCACAGTTCCCTGCCGCACCAAAAGCTCGCCAATCTCCTCGCCCGTTTGCTTCTGGTCGTCCATCGCTTCTTTCAGTTGCTCTTTGGTGAGCAGGCCCCTGCTCATTAAACTCAGGCCGAGCGGCATGCGAGATGCGCGGCTGGTCTGCTCCAACCTTCTCGACGTCAGCAATTCCGCGAGCTTGGTCTCTGCCGCAGCTCCGAAACATGTCGAGCTGCAATACCACCGGTCGCCCATTCTGATCCCGACCTTGCGCGCGGAAATCTGGCGCATCGGCATCGATCGGTGACAGTAGTCGCAACTGGATGTGACAACCTTGAACCCGGCAGCCCAGGCCGGTACCGGTATTGCATTCATCAGGTTCATATGACTCTTAGCTCCGTGTAAATAGGTTGTGTGCTGCGTTTGATTCGATCTGTTACTTCAGCATCGTGGCAGAAACGGGCTGCAGCACCTCTGTCACGCGCAAGCCGTAGTTGCCATCCACCACCACTGCCTCGCCGCGAGCAATCACGACTCCATCGAGAAGCAGTTCCACCGGCTCCTCAACCTGGCGATCCAGTTCGACGACCGATCCAGTGGTCAGGTCGAGCACCTCGCGCAGCGTGAGTTGACGTTGCCCGAAACGAAGGGTGACGTTCAGTTCGACATCCATCACCAGATTCAGGTTTACCGGTTCAGCAGTCGTCTTGCCCGAGGCCGCCTTCGCGGACTTTCCGCTGCCCACTACCGGGCTCCGCCCTTGCGATTGAAGCGAAATAGCCTCTGTCAGCACCGAATTCATGTACATGAGAATGGAGGCCCGGTTGGACTCACCATCGCTGGCGAACATCTGAGCAACGCCTGCCTCGCTGGAAGGTGGCTCTGAAGTTGAAGATGCCCTGACGGTGAACGCGCCCAGTTCCTGCGCACGCGCGGAGACGAACTTGCTTATCGCCGATTTGATCAGCCTGAGAAGGGGTTCCGTGTGCCCGGCTCCGAACTCCTCTACGGGTTGGCGAAGGATCTTCGATACCAGGACAGCCGCGCCGGCCCGATCGAACTCCAGCAGGACTTCGCCCCGCAAGCTGCCGTCGAGCGTGAGTTTCGCACGAATGGGATCAGACTCAGCCGAAGGGATCTCCTCGTCGGAGGCGGCGGCGCTCGACCAGGGCGATCCGCAGGCCTCTGACATGGCTTCAAGAAGCGAGTTGAAGAACGCGCTGGAGAAGAACTGGCGCTTGTTGTCTGTTGCCTTGTTCGCCGTCATGCTACTCCTTGGTTGCGACCGGCTCCTGCGAGCGGGAAGAGAGTTGAGCTGCCTTGCGCGTGCCATTCCGAACCGGCAATGCGTCGAAGATATCCACGCCTTCCACGGTGAGCCGGCCGGGACTTCTCACTGGCGCCTTCATCTTCAGGATCGTCCCCGGTTTCAAGTCGATGAGATCCTTTACCAGCGCCCGCATTTGCGTGATGTCCGCGGCGACCGTAAAATCACAGTCCAGAATCCTCTCACGAAGACTTGGGCTTCGCAGCGCTCGAAGACTCGATACCTTCTTCGATTGCGCCGCCTTCAGATGTCTTAGCAGGAAGCCGACAAACGATGTTGGCAGGACCACATTGAACGAGCCTGTTGCGCCCCCCACGGTCATCTCGAACATCAGCAGGACCAGCTTTTCGTTCATCAGGAAGATCTGCTGAATCACGGCGGGCTTGATGCAGCGGCCGGGAGTTAAAGATAGATTCAGCGTCTGCCACGAGCGCTCCATCTGCTTGACGATGAGGGCAGTCACGCTTTGCATGATTTCTTCGTCGATCTCGGTCAGTTCGCGCGCCTCTTCCGAGGCCGTGCCCGCGCCACCCAGGAGAAGGTCGATGATGGGAAATACCAGTGATATGTCCATCTCCATCAGGATGTTGCTTTCCATCACATTGAGCGCGCAGGGCAGCAGGTAACTGTTCGAGGCGATGCCGCCGATGTAGTCGGCGATTGCCATCTGCTCCAGGGATAGCAATTTCATCTGCAGGGAAGTGCCCAGGTAAAGCTCCAAGGCGGTGGTCACGTTCATGGCAAACTTCTCGTGCAGAGCAGTCAGAGCGCGAGCATTTTCATTCGATAGCCGGCCCGCATAGCGAAAGTTGCAGGAGTGAATTAGACGCGCCTTCGGGGCCTGCGCCACACTCTTAGCCGACTTGACGATTTCACCTGGCTCGGCCGAAGAGATCATAGCTGCTGCCTCCTGGTCTGCCGGCTATCCACGGTCTGAAAGGCCGCTTGCAGATGCTGGGTTGGAACTGTCTCTCCATCGCGCAGATGGCTCAGAGAAGCGCGCAGCTTGATCATTGCAGCGGCATGGATCTGCGAAACACGGGACACAACGATACCCACAACTTTCGAGATTTCCTTCATCGTCAGTTCCTCTCTGTAGTAGAGGGAGAGGATCAACTGCTCCCTCTCAGACATTTTCGATACCGCCTCCGCAAGCAGCGCCTTTCTTTCACCTTCCAGGCAAAGGTCGAAAGGATCGTCTTCGCCGGTGCTCGGAGCCGATTCGATCAGATCGTAGGCTTCGGCATGGTCTTGCGAAGGATTCGATCGCTGACCGACGAGGTAGAGGCCATCCAGTTGCGACATGGTGTTCTGCAATTCGTCCAGATCCATCTGCATGTCGCTGGCGATCTCTTCTTCCAGAGGCTGCCTTCCCAGAACCGATTCGAGCTTGGCCACCGAGGAGGTAATTTCGCGCCCTTTTCTTCTCAGAGTGCGGGAACCCCAATCCAGCTTGCGCAAGCTGTCGAGAATCGCGCCGCGAATGCGGAACTTCGCAAAAGTGGAGAACTGCGCGTCCTTAGAGCTGTTGTAGCTTCGGCAAGCTTCAAGCAGGCCGATGACACCTGCCTGAACCAGGTCCTCCATCTCAACATGCTTGGGCAATCGCTCGCGGATTCTCGCAGCCACGTAATAGACCTGGGGAAGCTCGCGCATCACAAGTTCGTTGCGCTCATCCATGTCATCGCTACTCGCACGATAGGCCAATTCTGCTGTTGTCATGCCATTACTCCCTTTGTGAAGCGCTTGCTCGCTTGTTCATCAGCGCTTGAAACACTTTTCCCGTTTCCGGGATTCAGCGTGCCTATCCCAGATTCATTTCCGAACAACATCAACGAAGAACCCCTACAGACTGCACCGGCGTCATGGGCGGAATCTCCCCAGGAGAGATGACGACAATTCTGGGGATGAACGGCTCCAATAAGCGACGAAGGTAATATCGGCCAGGGGAGGAACACAAAAGCACCGGCGGCGCCGAGCCAATATCCTTCCCGAAGTTCGCACGTAATCCATCCAGCACGCGGCGTGCCAAAGTCACCTGCTGAGGACTGGAGATCATCTGGTTCTGTTGCTGATTCGACCCGCGCAGGCATTCGTCTTCGATTGACGTGTCGAGGGTCACTACCTTGAGCTCACCCTGCTCGTTCAGCAACGGACGAATGAGGGCCCGGCCCAGCGTATGGCGCACTGCTTCTACCAGCGCAATCGGATTCTTGTTGAACGAGGCTGTATCGACCAGCGTCTCAAGGATGGTCCCCAGATCGCGGATCGAGACTTGTTCGCGCAGCAGTTGTTGCAGAACTTTCTGCACCTCGCCGAGGCTCATGAGCTTGGGAATGAGCTCGTCTATTAATTTTGGGTGAGACTCGCTCAGCCGGTCGATGAGCCTCTTTGTTTCGTGGCGCGTAAGAAGCTCATTGGCGTTGTGCTTGATCACTTCAGCCAAGTGGGCGGCGAGCACCGAGGTCGAATCCACCACCGCATATCCCGCCGCGATGGCCTGCCCCTGCGTCTGCGGAGTGATCCATTTGGCCGGCACATCGAAAGCCGGCTCCCGTGTATCCTGGCCGGGCAGATCGGCTGCATTGGCATTGGAACTGATTGCCAGCAAGCTGTCCCTGCGGAGTTCCCACCGGGCGATTTCCACCCCGCGCAGGTAGATCACATACTCCCGCTCACGCAGAGAAAGATTGTCTGTGATATGGATCGAAGGAACAAGAAAGCCCAGTTGCTGCGCGAGGTTCTTGCGCATGGACTTCACCCGGTTCAGCAGTTGCCCGCCCTTCTGCGCATCGACAAGAGGCACCAGACCCACGCCGACTTCGAGCATCAGTTCATCCAGCTTCAGGATCGCATCCATCGGGTCAACTTGCGGAGCAGCGGCTCCGCCGGGTTGCGCGGCCTTGGCAAGGGACTCCAGTTCGTCGACTTCGTCTTTGAGAATTTGCGGCTTCATCTTCCACGCCGCGAACATCAGGCCCGCGGCCAGGCTGAAGAAGGAGAACTTCGGCAAGCCGGGAATCAATCCCAGCGCGGTAAGCGCGCCGCCGGCGATCCAGAACAGGCGCGGACTGTTCAACAACTGTTTGCTAACGTTGACGCCCAGCGATTCCTTCGACGCAGCTCGCGTTACGACGATGCCGCCGGCAACGGAAACCAGAAGCGAGGGCAGAATTGTGACCAGGCCGTCGCCCACCGTGAGGATGGTGTAGGTCTTCAGCGCTTCCTGGAAAGGAACGCCCTGCTGAAAGACGCCGATCAGGAACCCGGCGATGATGTTGATGGCCATGATGAGAATCGTGGCCAGAGAATCGCGCTGACTGAAACGGGCCGCGCCATCCATCGCGCCGCAGAACTCCGCTTCGCGCGCCACTCTTTCTCTGCGCGCGCGGGCCTGCTGCTCGTTGATGAGGCCGGCGTTCAAATCGGCGTCGATGGCCATCTGCTTGCCCGGCATGGCGTCCAAAGTGAACCTTGCCGTAACTTCCGCGGTGCGTACCGCGCCATGACTGATGACCAGGAACTGGATGGCGATCAAAGCCAGAAAGAGAACAAAGCCGACGATGTAGTTGCCACCGACCACGAATTGGCCGAATGCCTCGATAACCTTGCCGGCTGCCGACGTGCCTTCGTTACCGTGCAGCAGAATGCGGCGCGTGCTAGCCAAGTCGAGCGACAGCCGCAGCAGGGTAAGCAGCAGCAACAGGCTGGGAAAAACCGAAAACTGCACCGGGCGCAGAATCTGGATTGCCGTGAGCAAAACCAGAATCGATGCGGTAATGCTGATGGTAAGCAGCAGATCGAGCATGAAGCTCGGCAGAGGCACGAGCATCACGAAAACCATCGATACCGCGGCGATAGGAGCGATCCACTCACCGGACTTTCGCAGAATTGCCGAGATTCGTTCCATCATTGCGGCATGCCCTTCTGTGCTGAGGATGAACTGGATGCGTTGTTTGTCTTTTGGCCCGACGCGTTCCTTGAGCTGCGGTCGGATTCGGCGCGTCGCACCTCGGCTTGGGCGCGGAAGACCATGGCAAGAATCTCGGCCACTGCCTGGTACAACTTCGACGGAATCGAGTCGCCTACTTCAACGCTCTTGTAGAGCGCCTGTGCAAGCGGCCTGTTTTCTACCAGCATGATGCCGTTGTCGCGCGCTAACTGCTTGATCTTCTCAGCCAGCAGATCCCGTCCCTTGGCGACAACAATGGGCGCCGGCATGTCCATTTCGTATTTCAGCGCCACGGCAAAGTGGGTTGGATTTGTGACGATAACCGTCGCGGTAGCGGCGGCCTTCAAGGACTGCTTCTTGCGCATGGCCCTTTGCAGTTGGCGGATTCTGGATTTGATGACAGGATTGCCGTCGGTCTCCTTGTACTCCTCGCGCACCTCCTGCTTGGTCATCTTCATGTCGCTGTCCATTTTCCTGAGAGTCAGGAAGTAATCGACCGCGGACCAGGCCAGCAGAACAAGCCCGGACTTCCAGGTCAACTCCAGCACCATCGATCCGACAAAGCTAGCAAACGGCCTCAACCCAAGGCTGGATGCATGTGTCATGGTCTCCCAGTGCGAACGCACCGCGTTGACCGCGATCCAGAGAATGGCGCTAAACGGCAGCAGAGACTTGAGCAGATTGCTGAGTCCCAACGGCGAGAAGATCTGCCCGAGTTTGCTCACGGGATTGAATCGATCGAATTTTGGCGTCAGAGCCTCGGGGGCGAAATTCACTCCGCCTTGCGCCAATCCGGAAAGCACAGAGCACGTCATTCCGGCCATGAGGATGGGGACGATCCACCGCATCACCTCGAAGGCGCTCCAGAAAAGCACGGGGCCATTGCTCTCCAGATCTCCAGAGGCAGCGTAGAGCGTATTTCGATAGAGGGATGTCCAGTGCGTAATCGCTGACGGCGCCATCAGCGCTGTCACCCCGGCCACGGCAGCGAGAGCAAAGACGCCGGGAAGTTCGCGCGAACGGGCGACCTGGCCCTGTTCGCGCGCCTTATTCTTCCGCTTCGGCGTTGCTTGTTCTGTTTTGCTACTGTCTGCCATAAGTCCCTATCGAGCCAGGTGGAGGAGATGGTCGGCCTGATCGATCGACCTGAGAAAGAGATTCTCAAATAGATTGGGCCAGTACTTGAGCGCGGAGATCAGAATCAACAGTCCGAGGATGCTTTTTACCGCCGGACCAAGGAGCATGAGTGGAAGTTGGGGTGAAGCCTTGCCCAACAGGCCGAGAGCGACGTCGGCGAGCAGCGTGGCAGAGAGCACCGGCGCGGCGATTTGAATGCCGATCGAGAACACGTCCGCTCCAGCGCGCAAGGTGGCCGTTGCAAAGTCTGCACCGAAGTGCCCTGAAGCCGGAGGCAGGTAATCGAAGCTGCGGACCAGAGCATGCAGGATCCAGAAGTGGACGTTAAGGCGGAGAAAGATCAGCATTGCGATGGTTTGATGGAACGTAGCTACGACAGTCGATTCAACCTGGGTCTGCGGGTCCATGATATTAACCAGCGAGTAGCCCATCTGCATGCTCAATACACTTCCGGCCATCTGTACGCCGTCAAAGACAATATTCGTGGCAACCCCAAGAGCAACGCCGACCAGCAATTCGCTGAAGACCATCATGGGCCACTGGCTTATGGTCATCGCAGGTATCTGCGGGGAGATCACCGGATAGAGGAGCGCAGTCAGGGCCAGCACCAGCACCGCTTTCACGCGGGTCGGAATCGCGAGACTTCCGAAGAAGGGCGCGAAGAGCATGATGCCGGTCAGCCGGACACCGATGGTCAGCATTGCTCCGAAGACCTGGACCAGGGATATGTTCACTACTGCAGCACCTTATGAAAGTCGGTGAGGAGATCGATGGTGTAGTGCGCGAGATGCCGCCACATCCACGGCATCATCATGAAGAGGGTTCCACCTGTCACAAGCAGGCGAGGGACATGAGAAAGTGTTTGGTCCTGCAAGGAGGTAAGTACCTGGAGGATGTTGACCACCAGGCTGACGGCGATGGCCGCCAGCAGAATCGGCGCAATCAGGATGACAACCTCCTGCAGCATCAAACGGCCCATCAAAACAACCTGATCTACGTCCATTAGTTGAAACTCCTCATCAATGCGCCGATAAGTAGGTGCCAGCCGTCTACCATGAGAAACAGAAGAAGCTTGAGCGGCGTTGAAATCACAACCGGCGGCAACTGCATCATGCCGACGGATGTGGTGATCGATGCTACGACCATGTCGACTACCAGAAAGGGCAAGAACAGGACCGCGCCGATCTGGAATCCGGCCTTCAGCTCGGAGAGGATGTACGCGGGAAGCAACACGCGGAAAGAGACATCGTTGATCGAGGCAGGGCGCGGCTCTTTGGCCATTTCGAGAAAGAGCGCGACGTCCTTTTCGCGAACGTAGTGCGACATGAATTGCCGCATCGGCACGCCGCCGCGGGCCAGCGCATCGAGCGCCGTGATCTTGCCCTGTTGCAGGGGCACCACGGAGTTGGTGTAGATGGTCATGCCGATCGGCTGCATGAGGAAGAACGTCATGATGACCGACAGCCCTACCAGAGTCTGATTGGACGGCGTCGTCTGGAGTCCGAGCGCCTGTCTAAGAAAGTGAAAGACGATCAGCAGTCGGGCGAACGGCGTCATGCAGATGAGTATGGAAGGAATGAGAGTAAGGAAGGTGAGCAGGATGACGATCGTCCATTGCGCCGACCCTCCGCCCAAACCAGTGATCTTCAACTCGTTTCCATCTTGTGGCGCGGCGTTCAGTTCAATCGGCACCTCGGCCAACAACACCGGCGCCGACCGCCAGAGTCCCGCCACATGACCCGCATCCGCATGGAGCGGCCAGGACATGGCCTTTGCCGATGTCCCCGCCAGGGACAGCATCAGCAAAAGGGTGACGCGGACGATGGAAAACTTCTTCACGCTTGCTTCCTAACCTGCTTGACTGCCTGTTTGCCAACCGGCTTAGTGGCGGCCTTGACTGGTTTCCTGGTTATCGGATGCAAGACCGGCTTGATGGCCAGCTTTGCCGTGGGCTTGACATGGGGCTTCACTGCCGGCTTGACGATCGGCTTGTACGGCCTCTTTGCCGCCTGCTTCTGCGGCTCCGACAGATTGCCCTTGAGCATCTCGTCAAAGCGTTCGCTGGCATTTACTTGAGCAAGCAGAACCACGTTTGCAGGCCCGCCGCCAATGAGAAACTGAAGCTCGTCGATTTTGATCAGTGCGACAAATCGCTTTTCACCGAGCGATGCGGTTGCGGCCACTTGGATCCGCCGAGTGTTGGAGTGAGCTGCTTGGCGCGCGCGGAACCATCTCCAGAGACTGGAGAGCAAACCAGTTGATCCCTGCAGAGGCTTCAAAGAAGCGCCTCCGGGAAAGACCGGAAAGGGCAGCGCGGGTCTTTTCGCGGGCGTGAATGCGTTGGCGCGTTGAGTTTTCATGAAAGGTCCGTGAGTCGCACGGCAAGGCGTTCGCCCACGACTTCAAATTCAGTCCATCCAACCAGTTGTCCATTGACCCGGAGAGGCAGATCGCTGCTTTGGTGGTGCGCCGTCTCAACGACCGAGCCCGCCGTGAGGCCCAGCAAGTCGCGCACGGTAAACTTGACCACCGGGATGTCGAGCGCGAGGGTGCACGGTAGCCAGGGCAACAGCTCACAGGGGTCCTTGTCCTGGTGCTTCTCCACCAGTTGCGGACCCGGAACCGCTTTCGCTTCCACCATCGGCGCTGCGGTGCTCATTGCGGTATTCATTGGTCTCTCTTCCCTTGCTGTCCATTTCCTGAGCCGAACCGCGGAGAACGCCTCGCAGTCTGCCGGAAGGGAAGATGAAACGCACGCGGCGAAGTGCGCGCACCGCCCCTTCGACAAGAGTGAAAGCAATCGGGAGACCGTTTGTGAAGAGGGACCGGGCGGAACGCCCGCTAGGCGGAGGAAAAGAGGGCTAAATATGCATGCAATAAGGAGAAAGCGCTCTGGTGGCCAGAACCGCGGAATCCTCCGCGACAGGCCGTGAGCTTGAATTGACGCCGCTTGGTGAGGCAGACATGAGAGGTGTTCATCGAATTCAGGGCCCACCGCTCGGCGCGCGGGCTGAGCGGCGGGGCCCTAATGCAATGCTAAGAATTCCCGAAGTCGACCTCTTACTGAATCATTTGCAGTGTCGCCTGAGAAACCTGGTTGAAGGTTGTAATGGACTTGGCGCTCGCCGAGTAAGCCTGCTGCGCCACAATCAGCTTGGCGAATTCGGTGGCAATATTCACGTTCGACTGCTCCACCGAGCCGCCCACAATGGTTCCGCGACCGCCCGTTCCCGCTAGTCCGACAACGGCCGATCCCGATGCTGCGGTTGGCTGATAATTATTGCTGCCAATGTTGGTGAGGCCCTGGGTATTGGCAAAGGAAGCGACCGCGACTTGTCCCAGCGAGAGGGTGTTGCCGCTGGAGAAGGTGCCGACGATCGTGCCGTCTCCCTGCACGGCGTAGCTGGAGAGCGTGCCGCTAGCGAAGCCGTTCGTGCTGCTGGCGCTGGTTGCGCTTGCCGAAGCTGTCTGCGTGATGGTGGGAGTGCCATTGGCCAGAAGGCTCCAATTGACCGCCATCGGCGCAGCGCCATCGGTGAAGGAGAAACCAGTCGGCGGAATGGAGACGGCAATGCCCGCACTTGGTTCGAGAGTAGCTGTCCCACCCGTTGGTTCGGTGGAGACCAGCACTCCCTCGTTGTTGAAGTTCATTGAGCCAGAGGCCACCGTCGTTGTGCCTGTGCCGGCGGGAGTCAATTCGCTGGAGGGGACGGTGACCTGGTAGCTCCAGGTATTCGGCCCGCTCATGGTGTAGGTGATGGAGAGCGCATGTGCGGTACCCAGGGAGTCGTACACGCTGAGCGCGCTACTGGTGGAGGCGCCAACCGAAGAGGCGGCGTCGAGATTGGCGGTGATCTGCATCGTAGTGCTTGCGACGGCCGGACTGGTCACGCTGCCGACTTGTAGCGGCTGCAAGGCCGCCGAGGTATTCACAGTTCCGCCAACCGCGGGATATCCCAACACCAGTTCCCCGCCAGGCGTGGTGAGCTGACCGGCATTGTTGGTAGTGAAGTCGCCGGCGCGGGTGTAATTCACCGAACTGCCCGAGCCCTGAAGGACGAAGAAACCATTGCCGGAGATGGCCATATTCGATGAAGTGCCAGTATTGTTCAGGTTCCCTTCGGTGAAATCGGAGTCGGTGGAGGAGACCGAAACGCCTGACCCTGTTTGCACCGGGTCACCGCTGCCGTTGGTGGCGCCAGTCTGGGCGAATACGTCGCTGAAGGTCAAGTTCTGGTCTTTGTAGCCATCGGTGTTCATATTGGCCAGGTTATTGGAGATAGTCTGCAGCTGCTCTTGCGCTGCCATGAGACCGGAGAGCGGTGAAGAAAAGGAACCCATTACTTGCCTCCTGACATATTGGTGTTCGTGCCGGAAAAGCCCATGTTCAGGGCATTGATGGATGAATTGATGCTGGCCGAGACCGCGCCGGAGTTAGTGGCGCCGATGGGCATCATCGTGTTGGGATCGAAGGGCAACTGGCTGGCTACCGCGGCGGCTGCGGAAGGCGAAAGCGTGCTCGCGATGCCTCCGTTAGCCGTGGTCTGCGCCGTGGTGCTAGACGTCGCCCCCGCCTGTTGCGCAGCCGATGTCGTACCCGAGCTAGTGACACCCGTGATCCCCTGGTTGATGCTGATGAGTTGCTCCAACTGGTTGAGCGAGATCATCTGCCCCACCATGGCCGTGGGATCCACCGGCGCCGTGGGATCTTGATTCTGCAATTCCTGCGACAGAAGGCTCAGAAAGGTGCTGCCCAAGGCGCTTGCCGAGGTGCCACTTGAGGTTGATCCGCTCGTGCTTGCCGTACTCGCGGCGTTGGCCTTCGCGCTGGCAGACTTTGCGAGCGGCATGCCTGCAGCCGGACTGATCGAGTTCAAAATCGTCGGCATGGTGTAGTTTGCTAGAACACTGTGCATGATCGTTCCTCCTCAAGAGCGCTACTGCGCGTTGCCTTGCTTAAACCGTGATGTCAAGGCGGGCATTGAGCCGGCCCGCGCTGGATGCCATCGCCGCGGCGGCGGGCGAAAACTGAATCTCCGCAACCCCGCTGCCTGCGTAGCTTGAAGCCGCATTGTTGGCCTGCTGCCTGCCGCTGTGCGACTGGCTGGCCGAGCCGTCCGACATGCTCCCGGAGCTTCCCGTACCCATCCCGGAGCTTGTCCCGTTCATATCGATGCGCACATTCGCGGGCTGATCGCCGCCCAGCCTGGCCTGTATTTCAGGCAGATGTGCGGCCAGCGTCTTGGCGAGTTCGCCGTGATCCAACGAAATCTGCGCGGAGATCAGGTCCTTGTTCGAGGATGTGCTAATGGAGATATTCCCGAACTCATTCGACCGCATGCCAACGCGCATTTCCGTTTGGCCCATGCTTTGGATCAGGCGGGCTGAATTGATGGCCGGCAGTGCCTGCGGCTCCGCAGCGGAAGTAGATACTGTGCTTTCCGGCGCCTTTGCGGCATGAGCAGCAGCGCCCGCCGGCATGGAAGCGGCCTGCACCGGCGAGGAGACGGCCGCGCTCTGCGCCGGATTGATGGCGGCTACTGCGTGGCTGGCGAAATCGGCCTGCGGCAGAACCGCATTTTGCCCCTGTGGAGCGACGATGCCGAGGCTCTGGTCGGCCGACGCCGTAGCAGATTGGGGGGCGGTCTGAGAATCCGTCTGGTCTGCTGCAGTCTGTGTATGTTGCTTCTGTTCCGCGGCGCCGTTGTCTGCACCCTTCGACGCATCTTTGCTGGCTGCGCCGATGGATAGAGAGGGCTTCGCGGCTGAGGCGGGGCTCGTTGCCGAAGAAGTGGACAGATTGGCCGCCGGCTGTGATGTGACCGGCTGCACCGAACTTGAAGCCGAGGTGGATGCAGTAGGAGCGGCTCCATGGCTGGCTGCCGGCGCACTCTTTACGGATGCGGCCTGCGGGGCTGCATGATCCGCCGCGCCGCTTCTCATTACCGAATCGATGGCTCCCTTGGGGAGTGAATTCAGCTCGATGTGAAGAGCCGGGAGCGGCGCTGCGACCGGAATCGGATTCGAGGCAGCATTCAGGACGGCAACCGGAATTGCATTCTGAACCGCATTGGCTGAACCATCCTGGGCTGAGGTAGCCGCGTTCTGCCGGGGCGTGCTGGCAACCGCATTCGTCGCCGCGGTTGTCACTGCGGTTGAGGTCCCGTTCGCATCTACCTTGGGAAGCGCGTCCTGCACTCCATTGCGGGTTTCAGACAGGCTGGCATTCTGCATCGCGTTCTGGATTGCGCTCTGAACGTCACTCTGCGCGGGCGTTGAACCTTGATTCGCAACGAGTGGATCGACAACCGCGTTCTTCACTTCTTTTTTGGCGGCGGCCGGATCCGCGCTGGTGCCTGCATTCGTGTTCGTTATTGAGGCGTCTTTCCCAGTCTTCGGCATGAATTCGACAGGAAGGCTGTGGTCCTGGGTCTTGGCGCTCGCCAGAAGCGATGCAACCTGATGCGGATCGATCGCCGGCTCCACAGAGGCTGTTGCAACCGCGGAGACGGTTGACTGGGCGGTAGGCAACGCAACCGCGGGCACGTTTGGTTGAGCAGCAGCCGATGCAACTGCGGAGACGGTCGGCTGGGCGATAGGCAACGCAACCGCGGAGACGGCCTGCTGTGTGGCTGGCAGACTCGCTCCCGTGCCGTTCGCGACCTTCAGTTGCAGTTGCTGAGCGACCGGTACCAACTGCTGTGGAGCCGTTTGTTGAGCAAGCACCTGGGCCTGTGTTGCAAGGTCGCTGGAGGCCGAAGCTGGCGTCTTGGCGTCTTCAGCATCCGGCTTCTGCCGGCGTGTCGACTTGCTGCCGCCGTCGCTTGCGGTATCGGATTGCGAAGAAGCTTGAGAGGCCGCAGCCAGCGATTCGCTGAATGACTGCGAAGGCTGGTCGGAGGATTGAGCCGCCGCCGCGCCGTGATTCGCTGCTGGCGCTTGCATGGGCATCTCGATATGGGCTATTGCATTCACGCCCTTACTATGGCAATCGCCGGGCCAAACTGATTGGCTGTTTTCGACTGCGGACGCGCGCAATTTCTCTAATCGAATCAATCACCTGCGTTTTTGCCTCTGACAATGCGCGGCACGTACTGGGCAAGCTAGGCAAGTTTTGCCGCATATTGCCTAGGCAAAGGATGCCGGGATGCGGCGCTGCAGGTAGCCAAAGCGCAATGCAGTCTGCTGCGGCATTCCCCACGGGGCCTCACGCCGCGACAATACCAAGGGCGGCCGCATCGATGTATGCGATGAAAAGGAAGGGGGATATTCTACAAGCTGGATTTGAATGGGAAGAACACGGCGTGTGCTGGAATTTGCCCGCACTGCAAAAAGCGAATCACTGACAGGCGCAACGATCAGACTCGGCCTCTGCGGGAATTGAAGTTGTCGTCCAGGGCTTTTTGTTCGTTGTGTGCCAATTCGGCCTCATAGGCGGCGCGCTTTTCTTCGCGCATATCGGTAAGCATCTCCCGGTTGCGCCTTGCCGTCTCGTAGATCGCAACCTGCTTGACGCGCAGTTGGCCCAGTTTTTCAAGCCTCTCTTCAAGCTCTTTCCTGTGCTGCTTCAGTTGCTGCAGACTTCCATAGGCGGCTTGAATATCGTGCCCGATCATTGACTTGAAGACATCTGCGCGGCGCATTGCATCTGTTCCCGCAATCTCGGCGTCGATGCGAGCGACCATCTCTGTCGCTTGGGCAATCTCGAACAAAATTCTCTGCAGCATGCGCTCTTCCTGCTCCTCAAGAACCGCGCGCACCCGAAGCACCGTGGCGAGAGAGAACTTGAAGGCCATGTTAGCTGGGAACCTCGAGGAGAGATTTCACTACGTCGGGAAAGACGGCAATCTGCTCGGGACGCTGGTGCAGGAATGCATTCAACTGGGGCAGAATTTCCACTGCCCGATCCAGCGTGGGATCCGCGCCCTTCTGATAGGCGCCGATGCGAATCAGGTCTTCGGAACGGGCATAGGAAGCCATCAGCAAACGAAGTGCCTTGGACTTCTGCATATGCTCTTCCGAAGTCACTTGCGGCATCAGACGGCTCAGGCTCTCCAGCACAGAGATAGGCGGATAGTGGTTTCTCATCGCCAGGTTTCTATCCAGAATCACGTGGCCGTCGAGAAGGGACCTGACCGTATCGGCAACCGGGTCCTGTTGATCGTCGCCTTCCATCAAAACCGTATAGAAAGCAGTGATACTGCCCCCTTTGAAGCAACCTGCGCGCTCCACCAGGCGGGCAAGCATGTTCAGCACCGAGGGCGTATAACCCTTTGCTGTTGGCGGTTCCCCGGCTGACAGGCCGATCTCGCGCTGCGCCATGGCGAAACGCGTGAGAGAGTCGACCACCAGCAGAACATTCTTTCCCGTGCTGGCGAAATACTCCGCGATTGCGGTTGCCGACAAAGCGGCGCGCATGCGCAAGAGAGGGGATTGATCGGAGGTGGAGACGACGACTACGCAACGCTTCCGGCCCTCGGCGCCAATCACTTCGAGGAACTCGCCCACTTCGCGGCCACGCTCACCTACCAGCGCCAGCACCGTCATGTCGGCGCTCGTCCCGCGGGCCATCATGCCCAGGAGTGTACTCTTTCCCACGCCGCTGCCGCCAAAGATGCCGATGCGCTGGCCGCGTCCGCAGGTCACGAACGCATCCAATGCGCGAATGCCGCAGCCCAGCGCTTCGCGGATCGGTACCCGATCCAGCGGCAGCGGAGCCGAGCCATCCACCCACATCGCACGCTCTCCACGGTATTCGCCGGCCGAATCGAGAGGCTCGCCTGTGGCGTCGATTACCCGGCCCAGCAGGTCGCTGCCCACGCGGATCGATGGCCGCGTACCCCAAGCAACGATCCGATCCCCGAAGCGGATGCCCTGCGGGTTCTCGACCGCCATGGAGAGCATGGTCGATCCGCGAAAGCCAATCACCTGGCCAGAATATTTCTTGCCGCGCGCGTTGGTGATCTCGCAGGACTCGCCGATGGAACAAAACGGCCCTTCGGACTCTACAAGATTTCCAACCACCTGCAATACACGCCCGCGCCAGCGCAGCGTCGAACCGCGATCGAGGCGATCGAAAAAGGGAGCGAGCGGCCGCGTCGTCGTCACTTGACCTGTGGCCTCTGCGCCAACAGATCGAAGAAGCCCTGTTCAACCTCTTTCAACTGCGCGTCGATACTGAAGTTTGCCGAGCCGAGATCGGTTTCGAGAATGCAATCGTCGGGGCTCAGGTGAGCATCCTCGACAATGGAAATGGTCGAACCGTTTAAGGGACTCGCCAGATATTCGCGCCATTTGGCCGCAATTGCCGGCGATACGCGTACCGATACGCTCGATCCGTCGTGCAGCTTATCCACTGCCACGCGAACCAAGGCCGCTACCAGAAGCGGGTCGACCTGCGCTTCACGATGGAGTATCTTCGATGCAATGGCCAGGGCGAGATGGACCACGTCCGATTCGACTCTGGAGAAATAGCTCTTCCGTTCTGCCGCAAACAGTTCCAGCGCTTTTCGTACGTTAGCCCCTTCCGCAGCCGACCTTGCCTCGTATTCAGCACGCAGCCGCCTCTCGGTTTCGGCAACCGCCTCGGCGCGCGCTTTCATCAGCAGATCGTTAATCTCCTGCGCCGATGGGCCCGGCGCCGGCTGCGCGCTCTCTTTGTTGACCGCGCTTTCGGCCGGCTTTGCTTCTTTCACGGGAGGCAGCGCAGGGGCGCATATATCCCGGTAATTGAACGCAGTGACCGGAACCGGGGATGCATGGTTGACTTTTTCGTTAGACGAGATATTCATCGTTCGCCTCGCCTTTCAAAACGATCTTGCCTTCGGTCTCAAGTTGCCTGGCAATCGCCACAATTTCTGCCTGCGCTTTGCTCACGTCCTTGCTGCGGACGGGGCCGAGCAAATCCATATCTTCCTTCAGCATCTCAATGGCTCGCGAAGACATTGTTCTGAAGAAGTGGTTCTTCAGCCCTTCGTCCGTCCCCTTCAGGGCCATGGCCAGGGTTCTCTTGTCCAGCGCTCCGGTTAGCTCGCGAATATGCGCCTCGCCAACTTGAAGAAGGTCTTCAAACGTGAACATCAAGTCGCGAATGCTGATAGCCAGCGTTGGCTCCTCGTTCTCGATATTCTCCAGAATTTCTTGCGCCACGGTGGTATCGATGCAGTTCATTATGTCCGCCACGCTTTGGAAGCCGGAGTAGGTTCGCTTGCCTTGCTCGCCAACCGCCTTGAGCCGTTGACTGAGCAAAATGGAAACCTTCTCCGCCATCTCCGGCGAGAAACGCCGAAGGTTCGCCAGCCTCTTCACAGCTTCGGCACGAATGTCGTTGGGTAGACTCATCAGCAATGCCGAAGCCTGACGATCGCCGAGCTGGCCGAGGATCAGCGCGATGGTCTGCGGATGCTCGCTTTCAAGAAATCGTGCAAGCTTCTGAGGGTCGGCCCTCTGCAACATCTCCAACGGCTTGAGTTCCCGGGCCTTGGTGAGCCGCTGCAAGATGCCTTCGGCCTCCGTTTCTCCAAAAGCTCTGATCAAAAGGCGCCGGGCCAGCTCATAGCCGCCTTGAATCAGGTAATCCTGCGCCTGCGTCATGCGCTGATATTCTTCGAAAACCTGGATCGACAGTTCCACCGGAATGGTCCCCAGATTTGCGACTTCGTCGGCCACCCGCTGCAAGTCTTCTTCGTTCAGATCGCGGAATACCGTCGCAGCCGGCTCCTCGCCGAGAACCGTCAGCAGGATTGCGGCCTTGCGGGCGCCGCTGATTTTCGCTTTTTCAAAGGGCGCGATCATGGCGTCTCCTCACGCAGCCACGCTCTCACTGCCGTGGTGCTGCTCTCAGGCTCTGCTTTAACGAATTCCGCGAGTTGCTTCTTGAGAATCATGGAGCGCTGCGCAAGACCTGCCGGCGAATCGGGCGACACAATCTCACGATCCTCGCGAGGCGCCGTGTTGGTCACCGGAACAGGAAGCGCGCGCGGCGTAGCTAGTACACGCTTCTGGATGGGCCTGATGGTAAGCAGATAGACCAGCAGGAAAAGCACCATCAATACCGCGTAGCGGACCACCACGGCATAGTCGGTCAGCCCTTTGCGCGCCTGGTCGACCAATGTAGCCGGCGGTTCTTCCACGGGCGTTCCGCGGTCGAACGTGAGGTTCTGCACGCTGATCACATCGCCGCGGGCGCTGTTGAAACCGATTGCCGCCTGCGCAAGATCTTCAATGAGCTTCAGTTCTTCGGGCGCTCTCTTGTGGTGAAGCTCGACCCACTTTCCGTTCTCCTGCTTGCGTTCGATCGCATCGTCCAGCAGGACCGCCGCGGTGAGGCGGCGAATGCTTCCTGCCGGCTGAATTACGTGGCGAACAATCTTGTTCACTCCATAGGTGTTGTTGTCTGTCTTTGAGTACTGGCCCAGATCCTTGGCAGCAGCCTTGGTATCAGCCGCCTTGGGCTTGGGCACGTTGCTTGAAGTCCCCGGCACTCCGCCGACCATCGCCCCCGAGCCCGATCCTTCTTCTGAGTGTTGCATGGTCAGCGTCGCGCTAACGGTTGGATCGTATTTCTCCTGGCTCTCTTCGCTGCTGCCTGTTTCATATTCAACGTTGACTGTCGCGCGCAGATGATCCGCCCCGACAACAGGCGCCAGCGTGGTCGTCAAACGCTGCGTCAGATCCCGCTCCACGCTATCGCTGCCCTCGGTTGAACTGCCGCCCAATCCCAGGGATTGATTCGAGTCCGCGTCGATAATGACGACATCTGTCGGTTTCAGATTGTCAACCGCCCCGGAGACCAGTCGTGAAATAGCCGACAGTTCTTCTCTCGACAGGCTTCCGCGCCGAAGGCGCAGAGTGACCGACGCCTTTGCTCCTCGCTCGCGGTCCACAAATACCGATTCGGTGGCCATCACCAAGTGCACGCGGGCACTCTTCACGTTGCTTATGGTCTGAATTGTGCGCTCCAATTCGCCTTCGAGCGCACGCTGATAGTTCACTTTCTCGTCGAACTCCGTCTGCCCCCAGGAAACCTTGTCGAAGATCTCAAAGCCAATGCGACCGCTGTGCGGCGTGTCGTGCGACGCGACTTCCAGCCGTGCCGCGTCCACCTGGTCTGCGGGAACGTTGATGGAGGTTCCATCCGGACTGATCTGGTATGGGATCTTCTTGGCAGCAAGCTGGGTGGTAATAGCCTGCGCATCGGCTGGCTCAAGCCCCTTCATCAGCGGCTTATAGTCGGGGGTGGCAATCATCTTCACGAAGAACGCCACGGCCGCCAGGGTGATGGCCAGGCCGATGCCCAGATAGACCTGCTGCTGGGGGCGAAGGCCCGCCCAGAAGATCTTCGCGCGATCCATCACCTGGTCAAAGCCCTGTGCCTGTTTCGTGGTCGCTATTTGGTTCTTGGCCGCCATTGGTCTTCGATTCCGCCGCTCTTCTGGACCCTCAGGCCCAGTGCCGATTCTCTAGTGCTGCATTGTTGCCTGCAAAGTGACTGTAACTGCTTCGCTAGAACTGCATCTTCTCGATGTCCTGATAAGCGCTCACGATCTTGTTGCGAACCTGCATCATCAATTGAAAGGCCACATCCGCTTTTTCAACCGCGATCATCACCGAGCTGACATCCGCGTTGCCGCCCTTCAGAAGATTGCCAATCTGCTGTTCTGCGCCGCCGTTCAGTTGGTCCACCTGTTGCAGCGCATTCTTGAGAACTCCGCTGAAACCGCCATCTTCATTCGATGGCTGCAACGGCGACAGCTTGGGCAGTTCGCTGATTTGGCCAATGGAGCCGAGACCTGAAATTGGGCTACTCATCACTTAACTCTCCTGCCTAGCTCTTGAGAAGGTCAATCGACTGCTGGATCATCTGCTTGGCCGCGGCCACTGCCGATGCATTCAGTTGATAGGCCCGCACGGAACTCATAAGATCTACCATTTCCGAGACCGGGTTGATCGCCGGATAAGCCACGTATCCATCCTTGTTGGCATCCGGATGGCCTGGCTCATAGCGCATCACCGGCGGTGTGGGATCGTCCACCACTTCCGAGATTTGCACGCTGCCCGCGGGCGGTCCGCTGGTATTGCCGATGTTGGAAAGAGCAAGCCGAAAGGTAGACGCGCCCGGCGACTGGAAGACCACCTGCCTGCGATGGAACGGTCCGCCAGCTTCGGTGTGCGTTGTCTCTGCGTTGGCCATGTTGGCCGCAATGATCTCTGAGCGTTGGCGCTCTGCCGCCAGAGCCGATCCGCTGACTGCCAGTGAGTCGAAAAGTTTCATTATTGGCCTCCGCCGTTGATGGCGCTGAGTATCTGGTGAAACTGGTGCTTAACCAACTGTGCGCCGATCTGATATTGCAACTGGGTCTCGGACATCAGCAGGCCCTCGCGGTCCAGGCTGACGTTATTGCCGTCTGGCCGCTCCATGAGGCCCGTGACTTCCTGCACCACGGGAGTCAAATGCGCCGTTCCGCCATCCGCCGTCTGGCTCAGAACACCATTCATGGCCTTCTTCAACTCGCCCTGAAAATCGATGTCCCGCGTCTTGTAGCCGGGAGTGTCGATGTTCGCCATGTTGGCCGTAATCGCCTGAGCGCGGCTTTCGGTCAGCTTCAGGTATGTTTCCAAGGTCGAGATCAATGGCGTGGCAGGTGTCATGCATATCTCCTTGGTGGGAGCCCATACTCCCGGATCTTGTTGCGCATCGTGCGCAGGCTGATTCCCAGCATCTCGGCAGCGTGCGTTCGGTTCCCGTGCGCCAGAGCCAGCGTGTTCTCAAGATGCATTCTTTCCAGCACCGAGATCGGTGTTCCGGGGACGGGCATGGCAGCAGGAACCGGCATGGCCAGAGGAGCGGATTGCAGTTTGCCCAGCGGGTGAAACTCCCTGTCAAAGCACTCCGCGTCGATGGTCGCGCCCCGGTTCAGCGAGAGCACGCGGCGCATGAAGTTCGCCAGTTCTCTTACGTTGCCCGGCCAGCCATGAGCCTGAAGCCTCTCGATAAAACTCGGATCGAGCTGCGGCGCCGGGCTCTCGGTTTCCACCGCGAACCTCTCCGCAAAGTGCATGGCCAGCGCCGGAATATCTTCCGACCGGTCGCGCAGAGCGGGGATTGAAAGAGGGATGACATTGAGCCGATAGTACAAATCAGAACGGAAGCGACCCTGCTCCACCATCGTAGCCAAGGATGCGTTGGTTGTGGCGATGACGCGAATGTCGACATGGATGGAGCGCGTCTCGCCCAGCCTCTCGAACTCGCGCTCCTGCAGAATGCGCAGCAGCTTGGGCTGCAAGTTGAGCGGCATCTCGCCAATTTCGTCCAGAAGAAGCGTGCCGCCGTCCGCCAATTCGAACTTGCCCGCCTTGGCCGCATTGGCCCCGGTGAAAGCCCCCTTGGCGTGGCCAAACAATTCGCTCTCCAGCAGGTGCTCTGGCACCGCCGCGCAGTTGACCGCGATAAATGGCTTGCGGCTGCGGTCGCTGGTTTGATGAATGAACTTGGCCAGCAGTTCCTTGCCGGTTCCACTCTCCGCTTCCACCAGAACATCGGCGCCGGTGCTGGCAGCGGCGCGGGCGCGTTGCAGAGCCTGCAACAGCAGGGGAGAACGGCCCACGATCCCGCAGCCGGCGATTTCTGCATTGGATACCTTGACCAGCGGCTTGTTGGTGGCCGTCGTCTCGTTCATGCGCTGCATCACGCGGGCAGCCGCGGCCTGGAGCTGTTCAAAGGAAACCGGCTTTGTCAGGTAATCAAAGGCTCCGCTGCGCATCGATTCCACCGCTTCAGGAACGCTTCCAAACGCCGTCAACAGAATGACCGCTGTGGTCGGCGAGCTCTTCTGCACGGAGCACATCACTTCGAAGCCGTCGCCATCCCGCATGTGGATGTCGCTCACCACCAGATCGAAGCTCTTCAGCTCAAATGCTCTCGCCGCATCGCGCACTCCGCTGGCTGTCTCGACGCGCCATCCGTAGCGCAGGAAATTGGCCCGCAGTGCGGTGCGCATGCCGGGCTCGTCGTCGACCACCAGTACGGAGGAGTTCCGATCGTTGGAAGAAAGGCTGTTCATGCTGTCGCCAGCTCCATTTGGAGTGAAGGAAAGTAAAGCGTGAATTGTGCGCCGGAATTAACCCCGTTCGAAACGGAAATCGTCCCGCCATGCTGCTTCATGATTCGCTGGCAAACTGCCAGGCCCAGGCCGGAGGTATCGCCACTCCCACTGAAACCGGGCTCAAAGACGTGGTCAATCTGGTCGGGACGAATGCCGCAGCCGGTATCGGAGAATTCCACCACGACAAACCTGCTGGCGTTGCCCGTGCTCTTTCTGCTGGCCGCGTTTCGATCGGGCCGCAGGGAAACCGACACCTGGCCGCCCGCCGGCGTGTGGCGAATCGCATTTGAAACCAGATTCAAGAAGACCTGCTGGAGCGCGCTTTCATTGCCCAACACCCGCGTCAGGTTCCCCTCCAAGCGGCATTGCAGTGAGACCGACGCCTGGTCCGCAAGAGGCTGGGCAAAACGCATCGCGTTGCCAATCGCTTCAGAGAGCGCAACGGGAGCCAGTTTCAAGGCGCCGGAACCATGGAAGCTGAGAACGTTGTTCACTGTCCCAGACAATGAGCGGATTCCGGCGCGGAGATTCGAGATCCACTCTGCGCGGCCCTCTCCGTCTTCCTCAATCAGTTGGGCGAACAGCTCCAGGCTGGCTAATGGGTTTCTAATTTCATGAGCGAGGATGGTGCTGATCTCTGCCAAGGCCATCGCCTTGCGGCCTGCTTCGCGCTCTTCCTCGGAACGCTTTTGCGCAGTGATATCTCGCAGAATCAGGATCGTCTGCTGCGATGCGCTGGCCTGCGCCACCTCGTGGAAGAGTCGGCGGTTGCGGACTTCGATCCAGCGCTTGCCTGCGCCGTCGTGTACGCAGAACTCAAGTCCAGTGGCGCTGCTCGATGCGCTTTCGTAAGCCGCTTCGAGGTTCACTCCGCTGCTGGCCGAAATCTGGCCCAAGGTGATCCTGGTCTCCGCGGCAAATTGCGCCGCGTCGAGTGAAAGCAGCCGCATGCTCTCCGGGTTGATCATCGTGATCTCCCCGTTGTCTTCAAGAACCAGCACGCCGCAAGGCATGGAATCAACAATCTGCTGCAGAGCCAGCCGCATGCGCTCGTTCTCCGCCAAGCTGGTATTCAGAGCCGCATTCCGCTCCGAAAGTTCCAGGCCCAGCACCGAGACTTCCTCTTGCAGCGTGCGGTAGGAGTTTTCAAGCCGGGAGGCCGCAGAGATGAATTCTGAGAATTCGCTGGCAAGCAACACGGCATTTTTTGCCTGCATCTCTGCTTCATCGGCTGAACGGTCGTGCCTGTGCGTGATCGCATCGAATTCAAAAGATTCGACTTGCGCATTAAATCCCCCGTCGCTCTGGTGACCGGCGAGCGAGGCATTTATTGGCGCGGGATGAGAACTAGGCAGCATCTGCCTATTGACTATGCACGGCGAGGGCCAACCTGCCGGGCAACGGGAAAGTGGAAAACGGAGACGGGCTCAGGCTTGCGCTGCCGCGCCGCTTTTGCTGGTGAAAGCAGGGTGAAATTCGCCGCTGAAGGGCAGACAATCTCGATGAGTCGGAGGATATCCTCAAGCGAGATGCTCCGTGTTACCGCTCCGAGGCCGTCGCGGAGTCAAGATCGGACAAATCGCCGGTTGGGTCACCGCGCCTATATAAGGATGTGCCGGGGAAGGATCTCCCGCTCCGTACCGAGCAGGATGCTGGACCGCTCCAGGGCGTTGCGCAATTCGCGCACGTTTCCTGGCCAGTCGTGACGCCGCAGAGCGTCCATTGCCCCAACGCTCAGGGTTGCACCGGGTGAAAACTTTGCGAGAAACGACTCGGCCAGCTTTTCTATATCTCCGCCACGCTCGCGCAGAGGCGGCAACTTGATGGGGAAAATGGCCAGACGATAAAACAGGTCTTCGCGGAACAAATGCTGCTTGACCAGGGTAGGAAGGTCGGCGTTGGTCGCGGCTACCACACGCACATCCACCTTCAGATTGTCGTTGCCGCCAATTCTCTGCACCTCACCCTGCTCAAGAAACCGCAGAATCTTGCTTTGCAGCGAAAGCGGCATGTCGCCAATCTCATCCAGGAAGAGAGTTCCGCCGTGCGCCGCGTGAATGCGGCCAATCCGCGACTGGACGGCGCCGGTAAACGAGCCTTTGACGTACCCGAACAGCTCGGCTTCAAGCAGCGGTTCCGGGATCGCGGCGCAATTGATGACGATAAAGGGCTGCTTCTGGCGTGGGCTGATCAGGTGGACGGCCTGCGCAATCAGATCCTTGCCCGTGCCGCTCTCCCCGGTAACCAGAACCGTTGTATCCCGGCGGGCTACCATCTGGGTTAATTCATACACGCGCACCATCGGTTCAGAGTCGCCAATCATGCCGCGAATGCCTACTCTGCCTTCGGTTCTGGTGCGCATCCGGTACAACTGCTCGGGGGAAACCGAATTGGATTGCGCATTGCCGCCGCCATATAGCATCTCAGTTAATTGAGTCGACAGGATGGTGGGCGAGGAGGTGCCCAAGACAAGCTGGCCGGTATGCGAATTCACTGACAGAATCTGGATATTGGGGAACTGATCCCGCACCATGGCGCTAAATTCGTTGGATTCAAGGTCGGGAAGCAAGGGATCGAGCAGGAGAATCTCGCTCACGTTCTCATGCAGGCACTCAAGGGCTTCGGCGCCGCTGGCCGCCTCGGTCAGATTCCAGCGGGCTTGATTGAGCTTCTCACGCAGCTCAACGCGCAGCCTGCTGTTGGGACTGACCAGCAACACACCGATGGTGGTGCTATCGTCCGAGCGAAATTTGGGGAGAGAGGGCGCGTTCATCCATCTACCTTCCGGAATTACCGACGTTCCAGCCGTTCTTGAATGATTCTATAGAACTCAATATCAGCATGGTCCCTCGCAAGGAGCGTTCTGAAACTCGATCTGAACAGTAAATGGTCTCATCGTCCAGGACAAATCGCCCCGTTGGCTGCGGATGTTCGCCCCTGCCATGGCCATGCTGAGCCGTGCCTCCGCGTTCAGACAGTCGACGCGGGAGTTGAGATTGCGGATCACCACTCGCAGTGCGTCGCCGGATGTGGAGGCGATCAACTCCACTGTGTCCGGCCCGCGCGATACCCCATGGGCAACCAACAAGACACTCGACAGTGCCTGCTGCGTCCTCGAAGTGTCGATGATCACCGGCGGACAGGCCTCGGGAAGGAGAGCGTTCAGGCTCATTCCATCTTCAACGAATAGCAGATTTACGCCGTCAACGGCTTGCGCCAGCAGCGGCAGGGCTGCAGTGGGGATCAAATGAGGTTTGACGCATTCGATGCTGACAAGCTGCTGCAGGCAACTGAAGAGGGTGCAAACCCGCTCAACCTCAATTGCCGTCGTGGCCGCAAGCTCCCGGAGTTCCTCCTCGCTCATTCGATCAATGCGGGAATCGCCCAGGCTGGCCCGGAGGATGGCGAGAGGCTGCGCGGCGGCGTGCAAGCCCTGAGAAAGATTGGAACATAGCACTTCGGCAGCGGATATCGGCGCTGGCAATCCCCTGGAATCGCTCTTGTCAATCATTGCTCAGGACATACCCAACGCCCCGGACGGTGCGGATCAACTTGACTTCCCCTTCGATGTCAACCTTGTCGCGCAGATACTTCATGTAGACATCGACGATGTTGGTAGTGGAGTCGTACTCGATGTTCCAAACTTCCCGCATGAGCGTCTTGCGGGATACGGCCTTGCCCGCGTTGCTCATCAGATACTCGAGGAGAACAAACTCGCGCGAAGTGAGGTCAATGCGCCGATCGCCGCGCATCACCCAGTGTTCTTCCCGGTTGATCACCAGGTTGCCGACCTTGGACGAACTGGCCGGGGGAACAGAGTTGCGGCGCAGTAGGCTCCGGACCCTCGCTAGCAATTCCAGAAACGAGAAGGGCTTGATGAGGCAATCGTCTGCACCCTGTTCCAGGGCCAGCACCAGGTCTTCGGTTCGGTTTCTAGCGGTCAGCACCAGGATGGGCAGGCGGGGCTGATTCGAGCGCACTTGCTTCATCACCGCCATGCCGTCCATCCGGGGTAGGTTCAGGTCGAGAATCACGAGGTCGTAGATGGACTCGCGAAGATCGTCACACGCCGCCTCGCCATCGTGACGCACTTCGACGGAGAAATGCCTGCGTTTCAGTTCGCGCGAAAGAAACTTCCCCAGCGAAATATCGTCGTCGACAACCAGTATCTTAGGCCCCGCCGCGGCCTCCGATGGATCGCAGGGGGACTCGTCCGAGATTGGCGCCGCTGCGGAGCCACCAGGAAACACATCTCCTTCGGGAAATTTCGGCGAGAAATTTTGAGAATTCAAACCTTGCACCCGTTCAATATTATACAATGTGTTCCAATTATCCAAACCACCCTGCCATAAGGGCACGATTTGCTCATTATAAAGGAGATATTTCCAATTTTTCCCTGCCGCCCCTGATCGGCATCCCCTCCGGGCCGGGCTCTTTCCCATCAGGCGGCTGCGGCACTTTGGCGGTAATCGAACCCCGAGGCTCCGCTGGGCCTGCGAAAAGCGGCCTTGGAGCACTACACTGAATTTCACGAGACCTTCAGCCGATAGACATCATGACCTGTCTGGCCGGCATGTTCGTCCAGCTTCCAGAACCGGGGGACCCATTGAGATGAGCGAACTGGAGAGCGTCCGAAGATTTGAATACCGGCCATGCCGCGTCACGACGGGCTTCAATGTGGAATTTGTGTCCGCAGGTGAGACGATCCAGGGTCTATGCCGGGATGTCAGCGACTCGGGTATCCGGGCCAAGTTCGAGGGCTCCGTGGCCGTTGGCGACTCCGGCTTGCTTATCCTGCGCCATCCTGCCGGCGTTTTGGAAATCGAAGCCCAGGTGGCGTATATCGATCGATTTCAAGTCGGCCTAGAATTCCGCTTCAAGACCTCATGGGAACGCGAATTGACCATCGAGTATATCGCCCTGATCGCCAGCCAAACCGCTGATTCGCAGGTCGTTCCGTTTCCCTAGGCCGGCTCTTCAGTTTGTGTGACGTTTCTGGCTTCCGACAAGGTGCCTTTCTCTTGAGGAAAGGCCACTCAGCCACGAGCCCACGCTCAACTACAACTGCAAGACTGTTATAGATCGGCCGCGCAGATTCGCCTTCCCTCAGCAGACACACCTGGGGCTCCATGCGCCGGCACACAAAGGCGGCCGGTGCCTTGTCGCGCCGGCATGGAGCCGCCCCGCGGCTACTTTGGCTTGACCGGCGGCAGAGAGCCGTTCTCACCCGTCACGGCTTGCTCCGTGTTGTTGTCCATATATTGGATCAGCACCGTAATTCTTCGGTTGGAGGCATCGGTAGGCTGTCCGGGCTTGCGTAGTTTCCGGTCGGCATAGCCTCGCACTTGCACCACCTGCTCCGGGCGCAAGCCGTTGTTCTCCATCATTCGCCGGGCCGCATTGGCGCGTTCCGTTGAGAGCTCCCAGTTGCCGTAGCGGGTGGAGTCGGAATAAGGCGTGGAATCCGTGTGTCCCTCGATGGAGACCGAATTCGGCAACTTGCCCGCTTCTGGGGAGAGGACTTTCAGGAGGTTCTGCATGGTTTGAGTCGGTTCCGCGCTGCCGTTCTCAAAGAACGTTCCTTTGGGATCCTCCATCAGCTCGATCTGCAGGCCTTCCGGGGTGACCGTCATCTCGATCAGCTTGTTGAGCTTCTCGAAATTGGCCATTTTGCCCATGGCCCTCATCAGATCTTCTTTCAGCTTGGACATATCCTGCTGCTGGACAGCGCCCGCGTCACCGGCCCCACCCAGCCTCGTTCCAGTTTTCTGGCCCGATCCATTCGGGTCGCGGAAGTAGCCCCCGACTGCCGTCTGGATGGGTTTGCTGCTGTTCATGAGCCACAGCACGATAAATAAAGCCATCATGGCCGTGACAAAATCGGCGTAAGCCACCTTCCAGGCTCCGCCGTGGTGCGCGGCGTGCCCGCCCTTCTTCCTCACGATAATGATTTGATCGTCGTTTGGCATGAAATGGCGCCCCTATGCCGCTACTGCTTCAGGTTCCGAAGCTCTCTCTCGGCACGCCTTTTCTACTTCGAAAAAGCTGGGGCGGGAGTGTTCCGGAATTGCGCGGCGGCCCATTTCAACCGCCAGAATCGGAGAGGTGCCCTTGATGAAGGCGAGCATGACCACCCGGAGAACGTGGTAGTAGTTCTGTTCCTCGTCCACCAGCTTTGACATATTCGAAGCCAGCGGCCCTACCAAGCCGTAACACAGCAGAATCCCCAGGAACGTGCCGACCAGAGCAGCGGCCACCTTGCGTCCAATTTCCTCGGGAGGTCCGCCGAGCGAGCCCATGGTCACCACCACGCCGAGCACCGCGGCTACAATGCCCAGACCGGGCAGCGCATCCGCCATGGTGGTCAGCGCCTGACTTGGCTGGGTCGCCGAATTGTGATGGACATCCATGTCCAACTCCATCATCTGGTCCACGTCGAACGCGCTCACACCGCCGGTGATCGCCATGCGCATGGTATCGCACACAAAATCGCGTGCGTGGTGATCCGCGAGAAATTTCGGGTACCTCGACAGAATCGGGCTCTTGTCCGGCTCTTCAATGTCGCTCTCAATGGCGATGGCGCCTTCTTTGCGAGACTTGGCCAGCAAGTCAAACATCATCTTCAGCGTCTCGACGTATCGTTTCTTGGGAAATGGCGACCCTTTGAGCACGCCCAAGAGCCCGCCCAGTATCCTCTTCAGGACGTACATCGGGTTGGCCGTCAACACGGTGCCGATCGCCGCGCCACCGATGATGAGCAGCTCCGCCGGCTGAAGAAGAACGCCGATCCTGCCCTTTTCCATCAGGTAACCCGCGATAACGCAGGCGAAGACAAGAAGAATTCCACCAATCGAGAACATTCTCTATTCCATCCCGTCTGATCGGTACTTTCCGTCAGATCCCGAAAGACCAGGAAATAGCGGAGATGCCAGCGACAGACCGTACATTCGCTTCCCCCCTATCGGCAGCACCCAGGTTCTCATCCAGTGGAAACCGGAGAAGCAGGCCAATGGAGACGGCTATGAACGACCACCGCACCGGCTAGTGGGACGGCCGCGCGGAAGCTTCTTCTGATAAGTCCAGAATTTGGCGAACTTTCCTCAGCAGATCCCCCCTGGTGAAGGGTTTGGCGAGAAGTGCGCAGTGACGCCCTAACGGGCCAAGGGATTCAGGGGATTGGTCGTTGTATCCCGTTACAAACAAGACCCTTGTCTCCGGCCTGAGGGAGGCGACTCTTTCGGCAAGAACTGCACCGCTGAACTCCGGCATGACCAAGTCAGTAATCAGCAAGGGAAGTGGCCCTTTGTGGACTTCAGCCCATCGCAAAGCCTGGGCAGGGTCGCCCAATTCCTGCACACGGTATCCCTTCTCTTCGAGTATCCGCTTCATGAGGCTCCGCAGCGCGGCGGAGTCGTCCACTACCAGGATCGTCTCAACCCCACACGGCAGAGGCGTATCTTTCCCGAGCCGCAAAGCTGTCCGTGCTTCGGCGGCTCGAGGGAAGTAGACCTTGAACGTAGTCCCCGCCCCTGGCTGGCTTGAAACGCCGATTGCCCCTCCGTACTGCTTCACAATCCCTGAAACTGTCGACAAGCCGAGTCCCGTCCCCTGGCCGGGAGGCTTGGTGCTGAAGAACGGCTCGAAGATACGGGACTGGGTCTCCGGATCCATTCCCTGCCCCATGTCGCTCACCGTCAGCATCACGTAGTTCCCCGGCCTCACAGAGGGGTGTTGGCGATTGGAGGCTTCATCGATCTCGACGTTGGCGGTTTCAAGTACAATTCTCCCGCCCTGGGGCATGGCGTCACCAGCATTGATGGCCAAATTCATCAGCACCTGGTCGATCTCACTGGGATCGGCGTGAATCGTTCCCAGTCCGCTGCTCAATGAGATGACCAGTTCTCCCTTCTCTCCGACCAGGCGGGCCAGAATCCCCTCCATGCGCCGCACGGCTTGGTTCAGGTTCAGGGCCATGCGTTCCGGCGTTTTGCGCTGGCTAGAGGCCAGCAGCCGTTGCGCCAGGCTCCTGGCAGACAATCCCGCATTGTGGATTTCAAGGATTGTCTTGCGGATCGGTTCCGGTAACTCCGGCTCCGCTTCCAGGGTCTCGCAGTAGCCCAGAATGACTCCCATCAGGTGATTGAAGTCGTGAGCCAGCCCTCCCGCAAGCTGGCCCATCAATCCCATATCCCGCGCATCCAGAGCCAGTCCTCCCTCGTCTGGAGCGGGAGTGCGATCCTCTTGTTCTGGCCGGCATCCCGGCTCTTTCGCCTCAGTCTTGCTCGTGCGCCTTGGCACAGAATGCCTCCTCGGGGAGATCCCGGCAGTTTTGCGGGTTTCTTCCAGGGCTTCGGGTTGCGGCTGTCCTCAGTTGACCTGCACGGGCCGGCAGCCCCCGGATCGAGCCCCAGGGGCCGACATCCGTATCGAAGAGCCAGCATTCGCGCTTACATATTCGCTTGGCCAGAGCGCATGGACTCGTTGAAGTGCGGCTTGGTGAAGTTGAGCGCTGCTTCAAGCGCGGCCTGATATTCCGGGGCTCGTGCCAGCAGCGCGGGGGCGGCTGCCGCAAATTCGCCTTCCAACACGAGCAGCCCTTCGCCCGCTTCGTGGCCCGCCATGCGCAATAGCTCCTGCTCAGTGGTGTTCAGGTACTGTGCGTCGCGCGGGTCGGCGATCCATACCGGCTGCCCCGCACCCAACACGCCCGAGAGCCAGTAGACCTTCCGCAGCAGATAAGCGAGACGCTCGGTGTCGTTGGTCTCGGTGAATAGAAATTTCTTCTGCCAGCGGCTGTAGTAGCGGGTGGTGACGGGCACCGGTTGGCGGTTGCCTGATTTCTGGAATTCAAGCTGGCCCAGGTCCACGGTTTTTCGGACCGCGTTGTAGACGAAGGTTTCCGCGTATGGCTGCTCCATGGCGGGCACAATCTCGGCAAAGGTCTGGGTGACCGAAGCGGCGACCTTGGCATGCAGATTCTGCGTGCCGCCGTCAGCCAGATGCATTTCGCCGTGGACAATGTAGGTGTCTGCGCCCGAGGTGGAGCGGTGGAAAGGCCACTGAAACTGGCCAAAGGCCACCGGCAGACCGGCCAGCGTGACGTAGCACTCGGGGCGGGGATTGCGCAGGCGCTTGGCCTCGGCGGCCAGATGGGCAGCCATGTCGGACAGCAGGTGCGGTTTGTCGAATTGGAAAGCTCCACTGAGCTGAAGCTGGAGGGTCCGCCCGGCTGCTTCCGTGCCGGGAAGCCCAAGCTGAAAAACGGTCGTTGGACGGCCATGCAGGTCGTCGCCCTGGGTGACAGAGACCAGAACGAGGCTGGCCTGCGATGCGGCAGCTTCAAGAGAAGAGACAAGGGTGGTGTTCAGCGCTTCGCTCATGGGAGGGGATCCTATGTCGAGATCGTTGCGTTTTCATTCTAAGGGAGCAGCCGCGCCGGCGGCGCATTTACAATGACAAATGTGCAGCCCGAAGAGTCTTCGCCGATCATTCTCGCCGAAAACCTGACCAAGGTTTACAAGGCGGGCCGAATTGCCGTCACCGCGGTGCGCGGGGTTTCGCTTGCCGTCGAGCCTGGGGAGTTTGTCGCCATTGTCGGCCCCTCCGGCTCCGGCAAGTCCACGCTCTTTTACCTGCTGGGCGGGCTGACCCAGGCCACCGAGGGCCGCGTGGTGATTGACGGCGTGGATTTTGCCACGCTCACCGACGGCGAGCGCACCAAGCTGCGCAAGCATCGCATCGGCTTTGTCTTCCAGAAGTTCAACCTGCTGCCGACGCTCTCGGCCATGGGCAATATCGAGATCGCCCATGCCGTGAGCGGACGCGCCATTCACGGAAGAAAGAGCCGCTGGACCTCAAGTACCTGGACCATCTGAGCGATCTGCTGTCGATCCAGGGCCGCCTGGAGCACCGGCCCTCGGAGCTGAGCGGCGGCGAGCAGCAGCGGGTGGCCATTGCGCGGGCGCTGATCACCCGGCCGGCCATTGTGCTGGCCGACGAGCCGACCGGCAACCTGGACACCAAGAACTCCGACGCGGTGCTGGAGATGCTGCTGCAGATCCAACCGGGAACTGGGCCAGACCACGCTGATGATTACTCACAATCCTGAGGCGGCGTCCATTGCCAGCCGGATTCTGTATATGCGCGACGGAGAGATTGTGCGAGAGGAAAAGGGCTCGCGGTCTGCCGCGTTTCTATCGAACGCGTCGGGGACGCCGGCCATAGTTTGACCTGATTTCGGTCGCCCGGTATACTCAAACTTGCAACAAGCGGGAGTAGCTCAGTGGTAGAGCATCGCCTTGCCAAGGCGAGGGTCGCGAGTTCAAATCTCGTCTCCCGCTCCATTCCGCCCTCCGGTTTCCGCCGGGTTGGCTAGGGTGGTTTGGAACGATACGCATAGATCGGGCAGCCCTGCCAAGGCGCGGTACCCAAGTGGTAAGGGAGAGGTCTGCAAAACCTTTATGCGCCGGTTCGATCCCGGCCCGCGCCTCCAATCTTTCCCCTATAAACTCAACAAGATCAGCATAGTAGGCTTGTTATCCACACCTGCCCGAAGGTGTGTCTTTTCCGCACTCAATCGTGGTCAATCGGAGAAAATTGGGCTCGATTTGGGAGCGGTCGGACTAAAACCGGACGGTCGTCGCAGTAAAAGTGGCGCAGAATGACAGGGGAATCGCTCCAGGTCTTGGCGTCGGCCACACTGAGAAAGTGCTCAGGGATCCTGACTCGTGTGACGGATCCGCCCAGGCAGGATTTCGATAGATTCAACTCGCTTCACGCCCATTGAAGTACGATGAGCCCCGAAGTAATGGGCCGTACCGCCAACCTTCGCAGACCTTCACTTTCTCAAATCTTCGCAAATCCTCGGTTCTCTCATCTGTTGAGCCCCAATTTGGCACAAATCTAGATCAAGTGATGACTGCAAGTGGTTTATTATGTAGTTTTTTAGTCGATTCCGTGCCAGCCAACTACGATAGTGCCCTCAGTCCAATCCTGAATTCCCATAACTTCAATCCCCTAAAGGGTGAGGAGATCGATCATTGCCAGGATTTCCGATACTCCCATGTGTTCCCCCTGATTAATTGACGCGACCGGCCAAATTCTCGAGGAGCTGAAATAAGACGCCCTGCGGGATCAGCCACTTGCTTCCACGTGCGATACTCCATCGATGAATCTGGTACAAACCTCGCTTACGGCAAGCCAGACTTATCCGATGTTGCTCCGTCCGCATGTCCGATGCGGTCGCGGGGCTGGACTGGCAGTTGAGGGCACGGCGATTCAGTTCGTAAAATCCGCCTTACCGGGTCACGCAAGGTGATCGGGCACCGGGGCTGTCACAAACGGCGGCTTTCCGAAGGCACTACGTGGCGGCAAAATGTTGTTTCCGGCAGCTCCGACCTCTCGATGGAGCATTGCTTCCATGGCTCGTCGGGGATCCATGATGGCGGCTGAACTATCATCGCGGTATGTTCTCGGTTGGGCTTGATCTCATTGTCCCGAACACGGATTCGACGCACCAACGAAGGGAGCAAGGACAATACCGAATTCGGAGAAACACCGGACCGCAGAGCCGGTCGTGGAGAGACGGGCAGCCTTTCCGCAACTGTTCTCACATCGGGCCCGCGAAAAGGATGGAGCGCCGCGCAGGTTGTAGGGCAGCATCAATGGCGGTCACGACGCACGCAGAACAGCGCCGAGGCCTGGGCAGGAAGGTCCAGTTGCATGGAGCGCAAGTTGACGCCGGCAGGGTCTGAGGCGATGAGGTGGGCTTCAGCGAGCTCTGCGGACCACTGCTCGACATTGCCAGCTCCAGCGAGCTGCAGTATGCCGTGAATGGGCGAAGACGACTCGTTGAAGAGAAAGTAGATGTCCGCATCCGCCAGCACGCGATGCATGTAGCGCAGGCCGGGAACTGGTGGATCGATGTGAAGATCTGCGCTGGGGAGCGCGGCGCGCACACGCGGGGTTAGTTCTTCCTCCGGCTCAATGGTGGCCGCAGGAATCGCGGGAGCCGGCAGCATATGCAGCATGGTTTGGCCGGCAGCCTGTGTGGGCGCCGCACCGAAGAAGACAACTTTTCCGCCTGCCTTGAGCATAGCCTCGAGCGTATGGAGCGCGTCGAGGGTCAGCAGGGCGCCCGCAGGCACCAGTACAGTGCGCAGCAGATTGCCGGAAGCGGTCATCAGGCCTCCATCGGCAACCGTGACCGCTGTGCGCAGTGAGTCGTCGTCGATGTAATCGAAGTCGTACTGCGCATTGAGCAGCTTGCGGGAAAGCGCTAGCAAAGAGGGGTTGGCAGTTTCGTCGGCCATCCAGAAATTGCGTGTAGGAATATAGAGCGCCACGGCGGTGGCAGGCCGGCCCTGACTCAGCAGGGCCGTAGTGCGGCGAACCGCCGTCATGAGAGCCGGGAATCCGGGATCGCCCATGAAGGCGCTCAGGCGGTTGCCGTGCGAAAAGTTCATGACTTCCACGAGGTTCACGCCGCGTACGATCTGCTCGTTGAGGATGAAGGATGCCTGGGCAAGGTTGGGCACAGGATTGTAGGCGGCAAAGCTCTCTGTGAATGCGCGCGGATGGCCGCCAAGATGTGCGGCCGAGGAAGCAAGCTTCGGAAAATCGGGCGTGACGCCAGGCCAGATTTGATGCCAGATAGTGTCGATGCCCGGAACCTGAACCGCGGTCATGTTGCGCAGAAAATCGCCTTCGGTTGCGGCCAGGCGAGGCAGATCGTCTTCGTGGTTGATATGCACTTGATATTCGAGCGAGTGCGCGCGGCACCACTCGGCCTGGATGCGGAAGAAGTTTTCGCTGAAAAGCGTGGACCAGACGTCGGCGTAATCCGCTGCCATGCGTTGAAGCTCGGGTGTGAGCTGGGGCAGCAGAAGAGCAGCGGCCATGGGCTGGATGTCATAACCCTTACGCCGCTTGAACTCGGTGAAGATGGCTGGCGCGTAGGGCAGACCGAAGAAGGAGAAGTCGGGCTCGTCGCCACGGAAGCCGAGCACGGTTTTGCCAAACTCCTCGCCGAGCGCCCTGCGGTACTGCTCATGCACGAAGTTGAGGTACTGCCGCGTAGCGGCCGGATCGAGATAGTTCTCGAGCGATTGCGTTTCGTCTTTTTCACCTGTGGGGTTGGTGACCGACCGGGTAAGCGAAGTGCGGTAGACGTGACCGGCGATGAGTACGCGCCAACGGCCCGCAGGCGGAGTGAAACGAATGTGGCTGTTGACGGCCTTGAGGGGAACTACGGCACTCGTGTCGAGATTGTAAGCGATGGCGGAGACAACATCCGGCGCGACAACATCTTCGAATTCCATGCCGGGCGTGAGATCGATGGAGTTGGCGATGGATAGCGCCTCCATGCGCAGGTTGGGCGCTTCGGCGGAGAATTTGCCTCCTGCGAAACCGCTCGGGTAGCCGGCATCGTCGACGATCCAGAGGCGTAGATCGCGGCGAGTTGCTTCCCGCGCGAGGACCTTCACGAGGTCGAAGTAGCCGGGGCTCAAAAATGGCGCGGGCATTTCGCGACCGGCCTGGAAGGTGACGGCGCGGAAGCCCATGCCGCGGATGCGATCGAGATCGGCGGGGATGGACTCGGCAGTGGCGTGGTCTAGTTCGTAATAGATGTCTGGACCGTACACGGAGGGCGGATCGGCGAATAGTTGGAACGAACGATCGCGCGTGGGCATCTGGATGGTCTGCCAGGAAAGCTGGGCGGCAGCTGGGCGAAGTGGAATGAAGCTGGAAGCAAGCAGGAACAGGGCAGTACGAAAGGTCTTCGTGGTCATGAGTAACAGAGTCCCGGGAGCACACATGCCAGCAGCGCGAAAAGCACGCTGCACAGGATCATGCCCATGGAATTGGATTTCTTGGATAAGAACACTTGGAATGCCGCCTTGTTGAACAGTGAATGGCCCCTTATTCGTTCTTTGCGGTGAACGCTGGTGCGTACGGAACACACGAACGCGCGAATCCCGTCACGATAAGAACTATAGGGAGGGGAAAAGGAGGTGTAATCCAACTTAAGTAGCATCAGTTTTCTAACGGGAGAACAACACAAACGGCCTCCCGCTAGAGGTGCACAAGTCCGCGGCGCAGCGCGACCAGCACTGCCTGGGTTCGGTCTTCCACGTTCAACTGTTGCAGGATCACGCTGACATGGCGCTTGACGGTTGCTTCGGTGATGCCGAGCAGCTCTGCGATTGACTTGTTGCTCTTACCTTGCGCCAGATAGGTAAGCACCTGCTGCTCGCGACCGCTCAGCGCGGCCAGTGGATTGCGCTGTTTGAGCCGCTGTGCGATCTCCGAGGGAACATACTGGCGTCCTTCATATACCTGACGCAGGCCCTTGACCAGAACATCGTGTGCCATCCCCTTCACAAGATATCCGACCGCGCCGGCCTGGAGCGCCTGGAAGATGTCCTCGTCGCCCTCGTACGTCGTGAGGACCAGACACTTCGCATCCGGGTGGCGCGTACGGATGTTGCGGATGGCCTGTACGCCGCCGACGCCCGGCAAGCGAAGATCCATAAGCGTTACATCCGGGTGCAGACTGTCAAAGAGCCGGATGGCTTCCTCGCCGTCCGATGCCTGGCCGACGACTGTCATATCGGGTTGCGCGTCGATGATGGCCGTCATGCCCAGGCGCACAATCGGATGGTCGTCGACCACTAGAACGCGGATCGTACCTTGTTTCATCTCAAATCTCCAGGTCTCTATTGGGCGGATGTCCAAGAGCCGAGCGCGGGACCTCGATGTTGATACGCGTTCCATGCCCAGGCGCAGTTTCGATACCGATGCTGCCGCCTATGTTTTGAATGCGCTCTCTCATCCCGCGTATCCCATAGTGTCCGTTGGTTTGCGCGGGCTCTTTGTCTAGGGAGAAACCGATACCATTGTCGGCGACTACGACTGCGAGTTCGGTTTCCGAACAGGTGAGCTTCAAATCGATCTGCGAGCAAGCACTGTGCGCAACGGCGTTGAGCAAGGCCTCGCGAATGCTCATCAGAATCTCGTAGGCAATGCGGTACTCCACCGAGAGCGGGTCGCCCGCATACTGATAGCGCGCTTCGATGCCGGTGGCCCTCACGTGATTGTCCATCAGTTTTTCAACGCAAGGTCCAAAGTCGCAATGTTCGTACTCATGGCCGCGCAGATTCCACATCGCATCGCGTGTTTGTCCGATAAGTTCGGCAACTTGGGCACGCGCGCAGTCCAGGAGGTGGCTGCGGGAGTTCTCTGTGGAGCCTGGGATGGCGCAGGCTTCCAGCAACGTGGAGATGCCGATGCATCCTTGCAGCAGCGTGTCGTGCATCTCTCGTGCCAGCCGATTGCGCTCGCTGGAGACGGCGCGCATTCGCATCTTGATCTGATGCACACGCAGGCGCATGAACCCCAAGCCAGCGGCCAAAGCTGCGGTGAGGCACAACATCCAGAACCATGGACGCTGGTAGAAAACCGCGCGCTGCACGACAACGATGGTTGCTTCGGCGATTGGGCTGGCAGAGTCCGAAGAGAGCGCTTGGACGTGGAAGACATAGCGGCCCGCGGGCAGACTGGTGTAGACAGCGGAGTGCGAATGCGTGGGCATACTCCAACTGTCGAAGCCCTCCAACTGGTGGCGGAAGGTAAGTCCGGACTGCGAACCGAGCATTATAGGAGCGTAGGCTATCTCGATGGTCTTGGTGCTCGGCTGTAGGTCGACTGTAGCCGCACCGTCGTGGGGCTGGCCGTCGATCAGGACATGTTCGATCACCAGTGGTATGGCGATGCGTGTGGGCCTATCGGATGCGACTAGATGGATGGGGCCGACCGAGGATGGGAGCCAGGCGCTGCCATCGCGATCGAGAAGCCCGGCGGGCTGCATGCCGCCATAGAACTCGGCAGCCGGCAACTCGGCGGTGACCAGAAACAAATCGTGCGGAGGAATTGCGGCTTGCGCGTTGCCAGACACGGCAAGGAGTGCGGAGCGGCTGTAGCGGGCGGCGCGCGTGGGGCCGCTAATCCACAACAACTCGCCGCGGCCCATGATCTGATAGACCGCGCGGGATGGACCGCCGAGAACATCTTGGAAGTGGAAGAGACGATTGTTCCTGAACAGGTAGAGGCCCGCTCCAGTGCCGATCCAGAGCGCACCGTCCTCGTCCAGATAGAGAGCCCAGATGGCTTCCTGGCTTAACTCGTCGCTCACACCGGAAGCCACGTACTCTTTTCCGCGAAAGATCATCAGGCCATGAAGCGTGCCCACCCAGATGCGCCCGTCGGCGCCTTCGGCAAGAGAGAGGACAATGCGGTGCGGGGCCGTAGGTAGCTCATGATAGTTATCGACGTGGCCGTTGCTGTAGTGACCGATGCCGCCGTCGGTCTGGATCCAGACACTGTGGTCGCGGGCTTCAAGAAAGCCCCGAATGTAGTTGGTGCCGATCTCCGAAGTGTAGTGGTCGATTTTGCCGCCGGGCGCAATGCGATAGGCGCCACTACCCGCTGTGCCCAGCCAGAGCGCACCGGAACTCTCGCGAAACATGGTACGGATGCCGATGTCGGGGAAGGTGCGGAAACGATATTGCGTTAGTTTCCCGTCTATCATGCGGAACAGACGGCTGGAGCAGACCCAGAGCGCGCCGTCTTGGTCGCGCATCAGCGTACCCGAATCTGAGTCGAGACCGTGAGGCAATTGCGCCAGATGAATGCCGGTACGACTGAAGCGCTGTAGCCCCGCCTGGGTTCCGATCCAAAGATTACCTTGGAGGTCGGTGGTCTGGCTGAGGACGGTATTGCTGGGAAGGACCTCCGGCGCTTTGAGCTGGGCGAAGCCGGCGTCCTTCTGTACGAAGATTCCTTCGCCGACCGTGCCAACCCACAATGCACCTGAAGACAACTGGCCCAAAGTGCGTACCGTGCCGATGACTCCCGCGACCTTTTCGAAGGTCCCATTCGGCGTCTGGCGAAAGAGTCCGGAGACCGAGCCAACCCAAACTGCTCCGCGCGTATCCTGAAGGAGCGTTTTGATCCGCATCGAGCCGTTTTGAGCAGGCAGAACGAATTCATCGATGTGGTCATTGGCGATGCGTAGTAGCTTGCTGCCGCCGATCCAAATCGCACCATGGCGGTCTTCGATAAGGCTGGCGACACCCATGTTTTGATAGCTCTCCGCCGATTCGAATTCAACAAAGCGGCCGTTTGCGCCTCGATAGCAACCGCGATCCGTACCCACCCACAAGCGGCCCGCGCGATCCTCGAGCAGAGAGCGGACAATCGAGTTGCCGAGTCCGCTGGCCGGGCCAATCTCGTCCATTGCACCACTGTGCAGATGCAGCAGCCCGCCCCCTTCGGTGCCGATGTAGAGTGTGTGGTCGCGAGCCACCAGCAAACTGGTGACACCGTGACTGAGCGCGGCCGCGCCCGCTCCAGTGTAGGGCGCGAAGTTGCGGCCATCGAAGCGGATGAGTCCCTTGGTGGTGCCGATCCAGAGGAACCGGTCCGGGGTCTGGACAATGGCTTGCACGACCTGATCGACCAACCCGTCCTGCACGTGCCACACATGGCGCGTGGCATCGGAGAACAGATCCTCGGTTTGGCAGTAAGAAGGGAGCGCGGCGAGCGAGGCAATGGTGAGGACGAGCTTGCGAAGACTGAACATGACGATTCGAGGCATCGTATACCACCGCTCCGCTTCATGTCTTGCTACTAAAGTCGAACGATTTCTAGCGGGGCTCCCGGAGGAACACATTCACAAGCATGGCAGCCTGTGGTGAAAGTCGAGTTTTGAAAGGGCACGACCGTGGTACCGGGGTACCCTTTGGGTCGGGGTCGTGTGCCGCAAGACATTGAAGATAACGGCATGGCTTCAGCCCCTGAGGGGAGGTTTTCGTGATTTTCAGACTTTCACCACAGGCTGTTTGTACTACTGTGTTAGAAGAGTCCCCGCAGACAACAAGGGCACCTGGGCAGAGATCGGGCGAGGTGGGTTGCGATCTGGCGGCGCAGGGTAGCGATGGATTGGGGATTATGCCGTTCTGTCCTTACGGGTAGCGCCGCGGGGCGTGTAGTCGGGTCGCATTGCGGGTATTTGAACTTGGATATTGTCTGCTTGTACTGATTGCGAATTGCCGGAGGGGGGAAAAAGGCACCGTTCCAGAACCAGGAAGCCGTAAGCAGCGATACACAAGGTCGCATGGTGATGAAACCCGCGCCAATTGCGCCCCTCGAAATGTCCCAGGCCGAGTTCTTGCTTCAGTTCTTCATAGTCGCGCTCGATGCGCCAGCGCAGTTTGGCAACGGCCACCAGTTTGCGCAGGGAGATCGACTCGGGAAGATTCGAGAGCCAGTATTTCGTCGGCTCCTTTTCCTCTTTTGGCCACTCGACCAGCAGCCATTGCTCAGGATGCGGTTCATTGAGCAAGTAATCGCGATGGGCGACACGAACACGGATGGCGGCAAACCGTGAACGCATCACACCGCGTGTTCCCTCGCGCCAGCCCACTTTATGGAAATCGGTGGCGCTGAGGCAAAAGGCAAGCTCCTTGGCGGTAAGCGGCTGATGCTGTTCGTCTCTCTGCAACAGCCGCGGCGGACGGCCCGTCTTGCCCTTCGGCCTGGCCGGGAATGGCACGATGCCCGGAGGCCAAAGCGTGGTCGAGGACTGAATGCCAACCGCATAGGAAAGCTCCAACGACACAACCCCTTCGCTAAAGCCGTTGTCGTCTCAATAGGCGGCATCGGCCAGCACTACACCACGCGGCACATCCTCGCTGACCAGCGAACGGATCTGCTGCAGTGCAATTTCCGGCTTGGTCTGGAAGCTTACCTCTCTGGGGACGCCAGCCTCCTTGCGCCGCTCCTTGTCGTTTGCCCATACCTCTGGAAGATAGAGCCGGTACGCCGCAGGAATACTTGCTTCTTCGGTGGCCAGCGATACACTCACCGCCACGCGACAGTTGTCCTGCTTGCCCAGCTGCCCGCAGTACTGGCGGGCGACTCCAACCGAATGGGTCCCCTTTTTGGGGAATCCCGTGTCATCCACAATCCAGGCTGCCAGTGCATGTTTCCGCGTTATGGCAGGCAGCACCTGGCTACGAACCTGTTTCAGAAGCGCGTCATCGCTCCAGGCTGCATCGGCAACGACGTGATGCAACGACTGGTGCATCTGCCGCACGTTGCCGGGCGCCAAACGCGCTGCCATCGGCTCGACGCTCTTGCGCTCGATTGGAAGCATGAGTCCCTGGGCGTAGTTCTCCATGGGAACCTTGCGATCAGCATGTCCAGCGGCTTCTGTGAGGCCATCCAGATAAACCTGGAGGCGATCCGCCTGACGGGAGAAATCCGGTTGGCGAAGGCTCATTCCATCAACGTACTACCCAACAATCTCCTCTGCCAGGTGAATCAACCATGGGGATCTAGTTTCTAACATAGTAGTACTAGGGGCGTTTAAGACCGGCCCGCGGATCCATATTCGCGCTGATGCCGCTCTGAAAGGCATGGCACGGAGAA
>CAWITY010000019.1:0-94499 GCA_963839155.1 uncultured Acidobacteriaceae bacterium | reverse complement strand
GCCAACCAGAAGAAACACGCCACCAAGTGCGGTGGGCCGGCGAAGGCATCTCTAACATGATGAGCGTGATGGGCAAGGGATTTCCGGTGCGCCCGTTCCGCATCAGGCGTTTCCAGCTCTCGAGCGGTTCCACAATTCACATGCCCTTTCCGGCATCGAGCAAGGTGGCATTTTCTTGAGAAAAATGCCACTTGATAGCGGTGGGTTCGGGGTACAGCAGTTGTGGATCCGCTGTAGCGATGCGGCCTTCGTCTCTCGCTGATCTATTGCAGCAATCCTCTTATGTAGCGTGCACCTTGAAAGGCGATGTCTTCAGGCGAGACGCCGGGGTCGGCGTAGAGTGCGCCCAGAGTGTTGGTCTCGCTGTCCGAAAAGCCGAAGCCTTCGATCGTCAGGGAACCGTCGTAGCCAATCTCCTTGAGGGCGGCGACGATGGCCGGGAAGTCCACATGGCCCGAGCCCAGCAGGCCGCGGTCGTTTTCGCTGGCGTGGATGTGCTTCAAGTGCGGCCCGAGCGCGCGCACTGCGTTGGCGATGCTCTTCTCCTCAATGTTGGCGTGGAAGGTGTCAATCGTGACGCCCACGCGCGCATGAGCGACGGCCGCACATAGCGCAGCGGCATCGGCAGCGGTGTTGAGGAAGAGGCTTTCAGAGCGATTCACCGGCTCGATGGAGAGCGTGATCCGGTTGGCGTCCAGCGCGTTGCCCAGCGCCTGGAAGCACTCGACCGCCCAGGCCCATTCATCGTCGTTGCGGCGCCTTCCGGGCAGGTAGCCGATGGGAGCAAAAAGCGGGCCGCCCAGCAGATGCGCTCCCAGCGCGGCGCTGGTTTCGACACACTGCACAAGATGGGCGAGCGCCTTCTTGCGCAGGGAAGAGTCCGGGGCGATGGGATTCACGCCCTCCGGCAGGATGGCGCAGACGGTGCAGTCGAGGCCGCTGCCCTCAAAAGCGCGGCGGATGCCGGAGGCGTCGAGATCGGCGGGATCGAACATGGGAATTTCGAAGCCGTCGAGTCCCTGCTCGCGGAGACGGGGCAGCAGGTCCAGGTGGGATTGATCGAGCCTGGTGGTCCAGGCAAAGGCACTTACGCCGATTTTCATGGAGGCTTTCCTCTTTGGAGGTTCTTTGAGTAGCGTACCGCAACCGGTTGGCCTGACGGCTACGGTTGGTGGTTGCCCGGCGAAAATCGCGGGGCGGTATAATCGGCCCCATGGCGGCATTTGCAGAGACGAATAAGACGGTGGCCGAGAACGTGCAGGCAGAGCCCGCGGCGGCCTCAGCCGCCGGTGTGGAAATGGAGGCGAAGATGCGCGCGCTGGAGGCGCGCCTGCGCCAGTTGGGCAGCCTGATGGTAGCCTACTCCGGCGGTGTTGACTCGGCATTTCTGGCGGGCACGGCGCATGGCGTGCTGGGTAGCCGGATGCTGGCCGTGCTGGCCGACTCGCCCAGCCTGGCGCGGCGCGACATGGAGCAGGCCCGGGCCTTTGCCCAGGCGCAGGGCATGCCTCTGCATGTGATTGAAACCGCGGAGTTGGACCAGCCGGAATACCAGCGCAACGATGCCAACCGCTGCTTCCACTGTAAGAGCGAGTTGTTCGCCGGCATGAAAGCGTTGGGCGGCAAGCTGGGCTACGACAACATTGCCTACGGGATGAACGCCGACGATACCAAGGACTTTCGTCCGGGGCAGCGGGCCGCCGCGGAGAACGAGGTGCTGGCGCCGCTGGCCGAGGCCGGGCTGACCAAGGCGGAGATTCGCGCCCTGGCCAAAGCAGCCGGCTATCCGCTGTGGGACCGCCCCGCCGCGCCCTGCCTGGCCTCGCGGGTGGAATACGGCCGCACCGTAACCCGCGAAGTGCTGGAGCAAGTGGAGAAAGGCGAGGAGAGCCTGCGCCAACTGGGCTTTCACGAGTTGCGCGTGCGCCACCACGGCGAGTTGGCCAGGGTGGAGATTGCGCGCGCCGAGCTGCCCCGCGCCCTGACCCTGGAGATGCTGGATGCGATTTCGGCGGCGCTGCGGCAGGTGGGTTTTCAGTACGTGACGCTGGATTGCGCGGGTTTCAGGTCGGGTGCGATGAACGAGATTCTCCCCGTGGAAGTGCTGGCACGGCGCGGTGCGTAGCCGGAACAGTTTAGAATCAGCCTCGATGCGAATTGGATATATCGAGTGCTTTTCGGGCATCAGCGGCGACATGCTGCTGGGCGCCCTGGTGGATGCGGGCGTGCCTTTTGCCACGCTTGCCGAGGCGACGGACGCGCTGCATGTGGACGCGCGGCTGGAGATGCGCAAGGTCAGCCGCGGCGGCCTGGCCGCCACCAAAGTGGATGTGATCGGTCCGGACCACAATGCGGCCGAACACACCCGCGAACACCATGGACACGAGGGCCATTCCCACGAGGACCATGAGGAACATGCGCATTCCCATGAGCCTGCGCACCATTTGCATGACCACGAACACGGTCATGCGCACGAACCCGCGCACACCCCCGCGGCGCACCGGTCTCTTTCGGCGATTCTGGCCATCATTCGCTCCGCACCGCTCTCTGCAACGGTGAAACAGCGCTCCATGCGCGCCTTCCAACTGCTGGGCGAGGCGGAAGCGGCCATTCACTCCATTCCCATTGAGCAGGTGCACTTCCACGAGGTGGGCGCGGTGGACACGATCGTCGATATTGTGTGCGCCGCCGTGGGCTGTGAAGCGCTGGGCGTGGAGCGCTGGCTGGCCTCGCCCCTGAATGTGGGCAGCGGTACGGTGAAGTGCCAGCACGGCACGCTTCCCGTTCCCGCTCCGGCGACGCTGGCGCTGCTTGCCGATGCGCCGGTCTACGCGGCGGGCGAGCCTATGGAACGGGTGACGCCGACCGGCGCCGCTCTGTTGCGGATGTTGGATGTGAGCTACGGATCGCTTCCCGCCATGCGCGTGAAGGTCACCGGCTATGGAGCGGGTGGGCGCGAGACGCCGGGCCAGCCCAACCTGCTGCGCCTGCTGGTGGGCGACGCCGCCGAAGAGGCAGCCAGCGAGCCGGTTGCGGTGATTGAAACGGTCATCGACGACTCCACTCCGCAAGTGCTGGCCTACGTGAGCGAGCAGCTGCTGGCTGCCGGCGCGTGGGATGTCTATCGGGCCTCAGTGCAGATGAAGAAAGGCCGCACCGGCGTGCAGTTGACAGTGCTTTGCCGCCCCGAGCTCATGCCCGTGCTGCGCGACCTGATCTTCCGCGAGACCACCACCATCGGCCTGCGCTGGAGGCTGGAAAACAAGGTAGCGCTGAAGCGCGAGTTCTGCGACGTGGGAACCACCTGGGGCGAAGTGTGCGTCAAGATCGCGCGCTGGCCCAACGGCAAGATCGCCAACGCCTCGCCGGAGTATGAGGATTGCCGCCTGCTGGCCACGCAGTTCTCCGTTCCGCTGAAGCAAGTGATGCAGGAAGCCATGCAGAATTACCTGGCTACCGAAGCAGAGAATGCCGCGGCAGAAGACGCAGGCACAAAGAAGGAAGGGCTCTGATGGATCGCACCGGCATTGAAGCGCTGCTGAATGAAGTGCGCGAGGGCCGGACCGGTGTGGATCGAGGCGCTGGATCGCCTGCGCGATCTGCCCTTTGAAGATCTGGGCTTTGCCAAGCTCGACCATCATCGCGCGCTGCGCACCGGCATGCCCGAGGTGATCTTTGCCGCGGGCAAGACCACCGCGCAGGTGGCGGAGATCTTTGCGCGCATGGCCCAGGCCGGCGGCAATGTGCTGGCCACGCGTGCCTCCCGCGAGATGTACGAGGCAGTCAGCGTTCGTTGAGCCGCGCGCCGAGTTTCACGAGACCGCCCGCGCCATCACCCTGACGCAGGCTCCCGCGGCTCCGGGCAAGGGAACCATCGCCGTGGTCTGCGCCGGCACCAGCGACCTGCCGGTGGCCGAAGAAGCCGCGGTGACCGCGCGCCTGATGGGCAACACCGTGGAACTGATTGCCGACGTGGGCGTGGCCGGCATCCACCGCCTGCTGGCGCAAAAGGCATCGCTGCAATCGGCGCGCGTGCTGATTGTCTGCGCCGGCATGGAGGGCGCGCTGCCCACCGTGGTGGCGGGCCTGGTGAACGCGCCGGTGCTGGCCGTTCCCACCAGCGTGGGCTATGGCGCGTCGTTTGGCGGCGTGGCCGCGCTGCTGGGCATGTTGAACACCTGCTCGCCCAATGTCTCGGTGGTCAACATCGACAACGGCTTCGGCGCGGCCTGCATCGCTTCGCTGATCAATCACATGTGAGCACATCGAAGCACAGTCTTGATCCGTCAATCTCTACACAGAGCTAAATTGATTCGCTGCCACCGGCCGATCGCGTGACGCCGATCACTGTCCGGCGTACCGCCTGAGCGCCAATCATCTTCCTATGTCCGTAGCGTCGCGCTGCACGCGGCGTGTGGAGGAGATTTGTGGCCCGTTCCAGGTTGCCGCTGTTGCGCAGGATTTCGCAGATCTTCTTTCTGCTGCTGTTTCTTGCGCTGCTGGTCTTCACTTCGCTGCGCATCTTTGCCCGGCGGCGCCAGCGACATCCATCTGCGCGCGCCGGTGCGGCTGTTCTTCGAGTGGGACCCGCTGGTGGCCCTGGCCAATGCGCTGGCCAGCCACGCGCTCTATCGCGGGCTGCTGTGGAGCCTGCTGATCCTGCTGCCCACGCTGTTTCTGGGCCGCTTCTTCTGCGGCTGGATTTGCCCCATGGGCACGCTGCAACACTTTGTGGGCAACATGCCCTCGGAGGCCAAGCGCGGCAAGCAGCGCATTCGATTCCAACCGCTACAAGCGCTGGCAGACGGTGCAAGTATGTGGTGCTGATCGCCGGGCTGGTGGCCGCGTGCTTCGGCTCGGTGGCCATCGGCTGGCTCGATCCCTTCAGCCTGCTGGTTCGCTCCTTTGGTCTTGTCGCTGCTGCCGGCGTTCAACTTTGCCGTGCGCGCGGTGCTGGCGCCGCTGGAACACAGCCACGTCGCGGCCATCAAAGCGACCGGCGAAACGCTGCACGCGATTCTGCAATTCACTGGTGCTCGACTTCCGCCAGCCGCACTTTGCGCAGGGCCTGGTGCTGGGCGTTCTGTTTCTCGCCATTCTTGCGGCCAGCCTGCGCGTCACGCGGCTCTGGTGCCGGGCGATTTGCCCGCTGGGCGCGCTGCTGGGCGCGGTCTCGCGCTGGTCGATTCTGGGGCTGCACAAGGACCCGGCAAGCTGCGACAAATGCAACCGCTGCCTGCTCAACTGCCAGGGCGGCGACGATCCCATCGGCGGCGTGCCGTGGCGCAAGTGCCGAGTGCCTGATGTGCATGAACTGCGTGGGCAGTTGCCCGCATCACAGCCTGCAGTTCCGCATTCTTCCGCAATGAGCATGAAGTGGCCTCGCCCGACCTGGGCCGGCGCACGCACACTGACCGGGCTGGCGGCCGGCGCGGCCGTCGTTCCGCTGATGCGCGCCAACACCGGCCTGGGCAAGAGCCGCCACGAGCGGCTGCTGCGTCCGCCGGGCGCGCTCGACGAGCACGGATTTTCTTTCCCGCTGCATCCGCTGCGGCGAGTGCATGAAGGTTTGCCCCAACAACTCGCTGCATCCCACGCTCGACGAAGCGGGCCTCGAAGGGCTTTGGACGCCCACGCTGGTGCCGCGCATCGGCTACTGCGAGCCCAGTTGCGTGCTCTGCTCCGAGGTGTGCCCCACCGGCGCCATCTGGCAGATCACGCCCAAGGAAAAGGGCTGGGTGGTCGGCGTGGGCCGCAACCAGATCAACCGATTCGCCTGGGCACTGCATTCTATGACCGCGGCCGCTGCCTGCCCTGGGCCATGGCCACCGATTGCATTGTTTGCGAGGAGTGGTGCCCGGTTTCGCCCAAGGCCATTTATGTGCAAGAGGCGCAGGTCATCGACTCGGCCGGCAACATGAAGACGCTGAAGCAGCCGCGCGTCGATCCCAGCCGCTGCGTGGGCTGCGGCGCGTGCGAGTATGCCTGCCCGCTTGCAGGAGCACCCCGCCGTGTACGTCACCAGCATCGGCGAAAGCCGTTCGCCCAGCAGCCAGATTCTGCTGAGCCGCGCCGAGCCCGCTACGGCGGCACTGGCGGCAGCCAGCCCGTCCCAGCCGGTGCGCGAAAACGCCGTGGCCCCGCCTCCGGCGCCAGCAGCGGAAGCGAAGAAGGCCAAGTCCGACCCGTTCCCGGCATCGGGTGCAGTCGCGGGCTGGCAGAAGACCGGCGAGACGCGCACGTTTGCCGCCAGCAACTTGTATGAGTACATCGATGGCGACGCCGAGGAGTACATCGCGGCCGGCGTGGTGACCACCTCGACCTCCGACTACAAATATCAAGGCAAGCTGGAGGCAACCGTAGACGTCTACACCATGGGCGACGCGGCGGGCGCGCGCAAGATTCTTGGAGAAGGAGCAATCCAAGGACGCCAAGACGGTCAAACTGGGCGATGCGGGCACCGCGCTTGCGCAGAGCGTCATCTTTCGCAAAGGCCCGTATCTGGTGCGCATTGTTGCTTACGATTCCACGCCCGAGGCACCGCAGGCTCTGCTTGCGCTGGCGCGTGGCGTAGAGGCGAAACTGTAATCAAAATGGCCGAAAACCCGGCCAAACAAACTATTGCGAGGAATCACCATGAGTAACCGCAGGGATTTTCTTAAAGTTGCAGCCACCGGAGCTGTCGTGCTGGGTTCGCAGAGCAAGTTAGCGCTGGCCGGCATGTTGGACGCGCAAGCCGAATTGGGCAAGTCCCGCGTAGTGGTCGCCAAAGATGCGGCCCTGCATGGATCAGCCGGCAACACAACTTCGAAGCCGGACGAGAAGCGCGTGCTGGCGCTGCTGGATCGCGCCATCGCCTCGTATACCGGCCTCGAGAACCCTGTCGAAGCCTGGAAGCGCATCGTGCCCGCGGGCAAGGTGATCGGCCTCAAGACCAACGGCCTGGGCGGCAGAGGGATCTCCACCCACAAAGCGCTGGTGGAGGCTGTTTGCGAGCGGATGCAGCAGGCGGGCGTCAAGCCTGGCAACATCATTGTGTGGGACCGCAATGCGCGCGACCTTGAAGCCTGCGGCCTGACCATCAAGACCGACCCCAGCCGTGTGCGCTGCTATGGCAGCGACGTCGCGGGCTACGAGGATCAGGCGGTGACATTTGGTTCGGCCACCGTCAAGCTCTCCAAAATTCTCACCCGCGAGTGCGACATGGTGATCGGCCTGCCCATTCTCAAGGATCACGAGTTGGCGGGCGTTACGTTTGCCATGAAGAATATGTATGGCGTGGTCAGCCGCCCGTGGGATCTTCATGCCAACGGCTGCAACCCCGGAGTGGCCGATCTGAACCGCATTCCCGTGATTCGCGACAAGGTGCGCTTCACCATCGGCGACGCCATGTCATCGGTATACCAGGGCGGGCCGGGCTTCCATCCCGAGCATCTCTGGTATCCCAACGCCCTCATCGTGGGCGAAGACCGCGTGGCCCTGGACCACACCGCCTGGCAGATGATCGAGCGCAAACGGGCCGAGGCCGGCGTGCCCACGCTGGAAGCCGCAGGCCGCGCCGCCGCGCTACATTGCCACCGCCGCCGATGCCGCGCACCAGTTGGGCGTCAACGATCCGCAGCGTATTCATGTGATGGAAGTGTAACTGTCTGTCTGGGAGTTTCTGCTGCACAACAGGCAGTCCAACAAGCAGGTCCTTCGACTACGCAGGGAGCAAACGACGCTCCCTGCTTCGCTCAGGATGACAGCTCGATATTGAAATGGGCCGCATCCATCATCGGGAGGAGCACCATGACCGAGGAAACCGCACGCAAGCCCCAGCAGACAGCTCCCCTCACGCGCCGCGAGGCCATGCTCCAACTGCTCCGCGTGGGCGGAGTGGCCGCGGGCGCGGCGGGCCTCGGCGTCTGGCTCAGCGACCATAGCTTCCGTCCGGTTGTGTCAAAAGGCGAGCAGGCCAAACGCGACCATCGCATCGCCACCAATACGCAATGGCCACATTTGGCCGTTGTGCAAGGCGGAGAACCGGCGCGCGCTCGTTACTCGCGCGCTCTTCGACCTGGGCGGCATCAGCCGCTTTGTCAGCCGCCAGGATGTGGTGGTGATCAAGCCCAACATCGCCTGGGACCGCACGCCGGAGCAGGCCGCCAACACCAATCCAGAAGCAGTGGCCGAGGTGGTGCGGCAGTGCCTGCAGGCGGGAGCCAAGCGGGTCATCGTCACCGATGTCAGTTGCAACGAGCCGCGCCGCTGCTTCCATCGCTCCGGCATTCAGGACGCTGCCCATGCCGCCGGCGCCGAGGTCATTCTGCCTGATCCGATCGCTCTTCCGCGAAGTGGACATGGGTGGCGTGGTGCTCAAGACATGGCCGGTCTTCACGCCGTTTCTTGAGGCCGACAAGATCATCAACATGCCCATCGCCAAGCACCATGTTCTGACCGGCGCAACGCTGGGCATGAAGAACTGGTACGGCATCCTGGGCGGGGAGCGCAACCGGCTCCATCAGCAGATTCACCAGAGTCTGGTGGACCTGGCCAACTTCATGCTGCCCACGCTCACCATGCTGGACTGCTACCGCATCCTGCTGCGCAACGGCCCCACCGGCGGCAACCTGGAAGATGTGGCGACAAAGAAGACCATGGTCGCGGGAACAGACCCGGTAGCTATAGACGCCTATGTGGCCAAAGCCTTTTGGAACCTCGATCCCGAGCACATGCCGTATTTGCTAATGGCCCAGGCGCGCGGGCTGGGAACGGTGGAGTTTGACAAGCTGGCGCTGAAGGTCAGTCAACTGAGCTAGAGCGGTTCCACAAATCACATGACCTTTCAGGCATCGTGCAAGGTGGTATTTTCTTGAGAAAAATGCCACTTGATAGCGGTGGGTTCAGGGTAAAGCAATTGTGGAACCGCTGTAGCCACACCGGCAAGCACACTGGATGAAAGGCCCTTTCCGGGCCGAGGGGGCGCGTCTCTGAAGCAGGTACGGGCTCTAGCTCGTACTGGGAACGCAGAAATTTCAACGGAGCTTCGGCCCATGAGACGATCCCGGATTCCAGATCGGCATTTGCTCACAGGACTTTTCGCGCATGGCTTGTTATTAGATAACAAGGAACGGGCCGGTTGTTTTGATCGTCTGAACGCGTGCGGCGCAGGATATAGTGGCTGCAAGCCGGGAGGGAAGAGTTAGGACTCCGGCTAATTTCTTTTCGATCGGCAATGCGACAACGTGCTCAAACTAAGAAAATTCCTGTGCGGTTGTTTCGGATTCCTGGCCCTGCTCTTTCTCGTCATTTCTGCCGGCACGCTGCCCTCGCTTGTCTTCCGGATTCACGAGTACGGCCTATTGCCGCCGGTCCACTCCGCGCGAGTCCCCTTGATCGCCGCGATCTGCCTCGGGGTGCTTGCACGGCTGGTGCTGGCGCTTCCTCTGGTGCTGAGTGTCCTCTATGGAATGGCGTGGTGGTCGGTCAAGAGAGGCAAAGCCTCGGCGAGGGGCTGGGCGATTGCCGCGAGCCTGGCCATTCTTCTCCAGAGCATTCCATTTTCCCTCGTGGCTTATCTCGAGTGGGCTCACGGTGGCGGACATTGGGTGCACCAACTGGTTCTCAGTGGCATTGCGCTCGCTCTTGGAGTGGCTGGCCTGGTGGCCTTTGCGCGGCGCGGCGCGGCGGCGCAAGTCTCCACCGAGGCCACCCATCCGGCGCGCATTGCCGGCGACGGGACCAGCGCCATTGTGGACAGACTAGCCTGGATTCTGGGAGTCTGCGGCTACTTCGCCGGGCAGTCCCTGTGGATGCGCTGGGCTCAGGCGCAGCATTTGCCAGTGAGCAGTGGGTTTCAGTTCTTGTGGCTGATCCTGGCTGCCGGCTTGCTTGAAACAGCGGCCCACGAGTGCGGCCACATTGCCGTGGGTCTGGCCCTGGGAATGAGACTCCGTGCCTTCGTCGTCGGCCCATTTCAATGGCACATCCGGGACGGCAAATGGAAGTTCCAGTTCCTTCTGAACAAGATTCTCTCGGGAGGAGGCGCAGCCGGCATGGTTCCCGTCGATCCGGAGCAAAGCCGCTGGCGCGAAATCTGGATGATCGCGGCGGGGCCCCTGGCCAGCCTGTGTACCGGACTGATTGCGCTGGTCGCCGCGCTGTTGGCCAAGGGCAGCCCCTACGAGCGGACCTGGGAGCTTCTCGCCTTGATCGCCACCTTCGGGCTGGTCGCGTTTGCGGTGAACCTGATTCCTTTCCGCCCCAAGCCCCTCTACTCCGATGGAGCGCTCATTTTCCAGCTTCTGCGCGGCGGTCCCATGGCCGACTTTCGCCGGGCGCTCAACTTCGCCGGCGCCATTCTGGTGACTTCACTGCGGCCGCGGGACTATGACATTCAGGCCATTCAGCGAGCTTCGAGCGCCTTGACGGAAGGACACCAGGCCGTGCTTTTGCGCTTCCTGGCATACAACTACTTCCATGACTGCAACCGGATTCCCGAGGCTTGCCACGCATTGGACGATGCGGAATCGGTCTATCATCGGTCCGCCCAAGACATTCCGGCGGAATGGCACATGTTGTTTGTTTTCGGCAACGCCTTCCTGAAGCGCGACGCCGCCAGCGCGCGCCAATGGTGGAATCGCATGGAGGCCAAAAAAGCAACCAACCTGGATGAGGTCTACTGGCTGGCAAAGAGCGCGCTTCACTGGATCGAGAACAACGTGGAGCAGGCGAACGAAGCGTGGACGACAGGCAATGAGCTTGCGCAACGCCGACCAAAGGCAGGCGCCTACGAATTCAATCGCGACTGTTTTCTTCAGTTGCGCCAGGCTCTCGACGAGGCGCCAACCGCCGAGGCACTGTAGCTGGGGGGCAGGTTGCTCCAGGCTTTGCTTCTGGGGCATGGAGCAGCCTGTTTCGGGGCCACTACTCTAGCCACTACCCAGCCACCCCAGTTGCTCCATGCGTGCAGTGCCCGCTGGCGTAGAGAACCCCCATGGAGATGGTGTTGACTTTGGTGTTGGCGTCTTCGGCTCTGGACGGAATAAGGATGGGGACTCGTGCGCCAACCACCACGTGGCCTGACTCCAATCCAGCCAAAACGAAGAGCGCTTTGCCCAGCAGATTGCCCGCCTCCACATTCGGCATGATGAGGCAATCGGCGTTTCCCGCTACCCGGCTGCTGATTCCCTTGGCCTTGGCGGCGTAGTGCAGCAGCGCGTTGTCCAGCGCCAGGGGCCCAAACACATCTGCTTCGCCGAATTCACCGGCCAGACCCATCTGGGTCAGCGCATGGGCGTCCACCGTGGAAGGCATCGCCTCCGTCACCACTTCAATTGCGCTCATCACTGCAATCCTGGGACGGTGCAAGCCCATGCAATGCATCAAATCGATGGCGTTTAGAACAATCTGCCTCTTCTGTTCGAGATTGGGCGCGACGTTGATTCCCCCATCCGTGAGTCCGATCAGCTTGGCTTCGCCCGTGTGCCTGGTTTCAAAAAAAGCCACATCGCAGAGCAGGCGGCCGTTGCGCAGCCCATGCTCTTTGTCGAGCACCGGGCGCATCAGCTGGTCGGTGCGCAGGTGGCCTTTCATGAGGATGTCGATGCTGCCCTCGCGCGCCATCTTGACCGCGAGCGCCGCGGCGCCCTCGCCGGCGTGCACGAACTCCGCGTTGGCGACCAGATCGGAGAAGCCAAGCGACTCTGCCTTGGCGCGAATGTGCTGCTCATCGCCAATCAGCACTGGGAGCGCAAGGCCGGTTCGGAAGGCGTCTGCCATGGCGGCCAAGGCCACTTCGTCATCTGCCAGAACCACTCCAACCCGTTTGGGGCCCGCTTCCAGTGCCCGTTTCCGCAATTCCGCAAAAGTGCGAAGCTCATCCGTTGTTGACAACCCTGATTGCCCCATTCATCTCCCTCAATTCCATACACAATATACAGGCCGAAGGAGGAGATTGAGTACTGGCAGGACTCGGCGCAACCGCCGGGCGCCCCGGAGCCTGTCATGAGCTCGCGGGAAGGCGTCCGCTTTTCTGTTGTGGCAACACGAGAGAGCGCGGATTTCAGGCATTTTCTCGCTGTTTTTGCACCAGGGGAGCCACGCAGGCGCGAGCAGCGATTCTCAACCTTCGCAGCGCTGTGTTTGAATGGTGTGGTTCGGATGGAGAACGTTTACCGGGCGTGCGCCCTCTTCGCCGCCCAGTCCAGGGAGAATCGCCATGCCCCAATCCCGCAGAAGCTTTCTGAAATCCAGCGCCGCGGTCGCCGCATCGCTTGCCGCGCCGCACGCTGCCCTTTCCGCGCTGGCCGCCGAGTCCGCCGCCGCCCAGCCGCTTAGCCAGTTCGATTACGGGGACGTTGAGCTGCTGGAAGGCCCGATGCGCCAGCAGTTTGAAACCAACCACGCCTTCTATGGCGCGCTTGACGAGGACCGCCTGCTCAAGCCTTTCCGCCTGCGCGCGGGGCAGCCGGCTCCCGGCGACGACATGGGCGGATGGTACGACTGGTACGACGGCTTTACGCTCCAGAACATGCACGGATTCTGCCCCGGTCACAGTTTTGGGCAGATGCTCAGCGGCCTGGCGCGCGACTACGCCGCCACCGGCCACAAGCCCACGCAGCAGAAGATCCAGCGGCTGGTGCGCGGCTATGCGGAGGCCGTCTCGACCAAGTTCTACGACGGCAACCGCTTCCCGGCCTACATCTACGACAAGGTTTCGATAGGATTGCTCGACGCGCACGAGTTTGCAGCGGACCCCATCGCTCTGCGCACTCTCGACGTCGCGGTCGATGCCGTGCTGCCGCATCTGCCGGCCAAGCCGCTTTCGCGCGCGGAGCAGTATGCACGCCCGCACACCGACGAGTCGTTCTGCTGGGACGAGTTTTATACCCTGCCGGAGAATCTCTTCCTGGCTTACAAGCGCGGCGCGGGCAGCCGCTATCGCGATCTGGCAGCGCGCTTCCTGGCGGATGACTGGTACTTCGATCCGCTGGCCAAAGGCGAGAACGTATTGCCCGGCAAACATGCCTATAGCCACGTGAACGCGCTGAGCAGCGCGATGGCGGCGTATTTTGTACTGGGCAGTGAGAAACATCTGCGCGCGGCACGGAAAGGCTTCGACTTCCTGCGCAATACGCAGAGCTTCGCCACCGGCGGATGGGGGCCGGACGAGACCTTCCGCGATCCGGCGAGCGGCGAGATGGGCCAGAGCCTCTCCAAGACGCATTCCAGCTTCGAGACGCCCTGCGGCTCCTACGCGCACTTCAAAATCACCCGCTCGCTGCTGCGCGTGACCCGCGACAGCCGTTACGGCGACAGCATGGAGCGCGTTCTCTATAACACCATCCTGGGCGCCAAACCAATCCAGAAGGATGGGCACGGGTTCTATTACTCGGACTACAACAATGACGGCTCGAAGTTCTATCACCCGAACCAGTGGACCTGCTGCACCGGGACCTTTGCGCAGATTACCGCCGACTACGGCATCAGCGCCTACTTCCACGACGAGCGCGGCATCTATGTCAACCTCTATGTACCGTCGCGCATGACGTGGGCGCGGGGCAGCGATCGCGTCTTGCTGACGCAGAAGACGAGCTACCCGCACAGCCCCACGACGGAAATTACTGTTTCAACCGATAAGCCTGCCGCGTTTCCGGTCTATCTGCGCATTCCCGCATGGGCTGGGCCGAAGACCAGGATTGCGGTGAGCGGAATGCCGATTGTCTCCAATCCCGAACCGGGGCAGTTTGCGCGGCTGGACCGCACCTGGAAGAATGGTGACCGCATCGAGATCGAGTTTGACATGAGGACGGCGCTAGAAGCCGTCGATCAGCAGCATCCCGATCTGCTGGCGCCGGTGCATGGGCCACTGGCGCTGTTCAGCGTGGGAGCGATTCCGGCAAAGATCGGCAAGAAGGAGCTTCTCGCCGCCTCGCAGGTCGCTATTGGTTCCACTGACTGGCAGGCGAAGAGTAATGAGGGCACGCTGACGATGCGGCCCTTTACCGCGATCCAGGAGGAGCATTATCGGCTGTATCTGAAGGTGGAAGGGTGAGCCGTCTCAAGCGGAAAACAAGGACGGTGGCGCAGTGACCCTCAGCATTCAAGAGCAGTTCGGGCAGATCGACATCTACGTCTTCGATCAGATTCTGCGCGGCAACATTGCGCCGGGCATGACCGTGCTCGACGCCGGGTGTGGGTACGGGCGCAATCTGGTGCATCTGCTGCGCCAGGGCTGCAGGGTGTTTGCTCTGGACCAGGATGCCGATGCGATTGAGCACGTTCGCCAGCTCTCCGCGTCGCTTGAGACCGGCTTGCCGGTAGAGAATTTTAAAGCTGGGTCGATCGAGCAGATGCCGTTTCCTGAGGGGCTTGCCGATGTGGTCCTCTGCTCGGCAGTGCTTCATTTTTCGCGGGATGAAGAGCAATTCAGGGCCATGCTGGCGGAACTCTGGCGTGTCGTCAAGCCGGGCGGGCTGCTGTTTTGCCGGTTGGGCTCCAGAATTGGCATGGACTTCGAGCGATTGCCGGGCAACCTCTTCCTGCTTCCGGACGGCTCGAAGTGGTTCCTGGTGGATGAGGATATGCTGTTGGATTTGACCGAAGAGATGGATGCAGTGTTGGTGGACCCCCTGAAGACCACCATTGTGCAGGATCACCGCTGCATGACGACCTGGGTGCTGAGAAAGCGCAGAAGCTGAGATCCAAGCGCGGGGGCCGGAGATAGATCCCGCAAAATTGCCGTTCCGGCCCCTTGCGGTTTGAGGTCTTCCACCCTTGCGACCAGGAGAAGTCGCAAGGGTGGGTGGTTCACGGGCGTCTATCGCATCCCGTTACTTGATCAGCTGCTTCACAAAGAAGTCGGCCATGATGTGGTTGGCTTCAAGCGCCTCAGGCAGCATGGGGTTATACCAGAAGGCGTGTGTCAGCGCGTCGAAGACCACCAACCGCGCATCCACTCCGGCATTCAGATAGGCGCGGTGCAGGTTGATGGTGCCGCTGAGCAGCAGGTCGCGCTCGCTGGTGATGAATAGCGTCGGCGGCATCCCATGCAGATCCGAGTAGATGGGCGAGAGCACCGGATCTTTGCGGTCGGTGGTGGTCGCGTAGGCTGAAAGCGGGGGCTGCCCCGTTCCGGGCGTGTCAAGATGGCCGGAGAGGCCTGTCAGGCTGAACAGGGCCGAGGAGTCACCCGCGCGGGCAAAGTCTCCCGCGCCGCTGAAGATGCCCAGGGCCGCCGGCAGCGGCAGGCCAAGCAACTTGATTTTGGCGGCCACTTCGCTGGTGAGAATCGCTCCGGCCGAAGTGCCATAGATGGCGATGTGGTCCGGCTTGTAGGTCTTCAGCAATTCCTTGTAAACGGCCACCGAGTCGTCTACGGCGGCGGGGAAGGGATTCTCGGGCGATAGCCGGTACAGCACGGCGATGACCTTGATCTTGGTAAAGCCGGCGATAGGAATGGTCTCAGTGATGGAACCTGAGTCGGAGTCGAAGCCGCCGCCGTGCAGGTTCAAGAGCACCTTGTCGCGATTGGCCTCAGGCATGCCGTCCGGCGTGACAATGCGCACCGGGACTCCGGCGATTTTGTCTTCAACCAGTTGGTTGGGGCAGAGTTGACTCCAAGCCACGCGGGCGCCGGCCGAGTACATGTCCAAACCTCTGCGGCGGAGGGCCAAGGGCACCTCGGGACCTTGATCGGGGACAGGCTTGGCGAGCGCGGCTTGTGCCTGGGGGCTGATGGTGGCGGGTAGAGGCACGATACGGGAGACATGGGCCGTGCCTTGCGCATCAATGAAGCTGGTGTCGCGATTGGGGGCGTCGGCAGCGGTGGTGGGCGGGGGAGTGGGCTGCTGGGCGGCCAGCGCAACCGAGGCCAAAACGAGCAGGAAAGCTGCGAAGCGGGACGAACCGATCATGAGATGGAGCTCCTTAGAAGGAGGGCGGGTGTTGTATACGTTTTCGCCGCAAGGGCAAAACCGCTCTCTATACAAGAGATAGACGGCGCGCCCCTTCGGTTGCAGTTTCTTCTTGCAGGGGCTGGCGCGGGCAGCCAAGGGGAGCGGCGAGAGCCCACTCCCCCGGTTGGTTGGCTTTTGCGTGATCAATGCGGCAGAACCAGCAGGCCGGCTTCCAGCAGTTTCTCTGTGAGCCGGTCGATGGCGCGTGGGGAATTTGGTGCAGACCGTGCGCAGGCTTATGCCCAGCATCGCTGCCGCTTCAGCCTGGGTGTACTCCTGAAGAACGATCCGGGAAAGCATCTGGCGGTCCAGGGTATCCAACTGGTTCAGGCACTTCTCAATGTCGAGGACGAAGATGACCGCGTCCTCGAAGGTGCGGATCGGCCGGCTGGAGGCCCACCCCCGGGCAATTGGCTCACCCAGGATGGAGGGCGCCCGGCCCACCTGCATGGAGGCATACAGATAGCGCCGTAACATGCTTTCAGTATGCTTCCGGTAAAAGCCGAGGCTGACCAGCGGTTCGTCCGCGGGGGCCTTTGCTTTTGCCTTGGCAGTCTGCGCTTGCGGTGTTGCCTGGCGGCTGCGGCAGTCTCCCTGCCAGACTCTTTGTGAACTGCCTGCTCCCCAGATCATGGGCAACTGAAGGGCGGCGCTCATTGCGCGCCTCCTGTTGCCTGGGCGACCGCCCAGACTCTTGTCAACGTTTTTCGTCCTGGGCGCCCACGCCGCTTGCGGCTCTCTGGCGTGGGAAAGTCTTTCAGCTTCTCCTCACATCCCTGGCAGTACACACTCCCCTGGGTCTGGGCGCGGTACCAAAGACAACCGCACCCTTCGCAAACTTTCAATTGCACGCGCAATTCCATGACGAGATCTCCGTATGTGCGACTTCTCCCGACGGTTTTGGCTTGACATTGTTTTTCCGCGGGGTGAAGAGAACCAGGCATGGCCACTCGGGTTTCTTGCGTCCCGATGGGGGATGGCCGCCTGCATTCTCTCGTTTATTTGTCATGCTCATAGCGCGCAGATCCTGGAATTCTCGCATCGGCCTGGCCCAGACGCCTCTGGCAGGCGGGGGAGGATGGGAAGAGGGCCGCCGTGCCGGGCAAAGGCCGCACCGCAGGATTTGCACTCTTCTCCAACGGTGTTTAGCCCTGATTCAAGCCCTTGGTAAGGAAACGAATCCCCCAATAATTCCCACAAGCTGATCGAGATTGAGTAAAGCCAATGTAGAGATGCGTATCTTCTGCGTCAATCCATGCAAGGGCTTTTCCGCTGCAAGGCTGTTCATTCTTTTCAGGAACGCGGAAAATAAAGGAAAATCGGCCATACTGAGATTTCTGTAGGAAAACTCGGGGATATCGCCCGCATAGCTGGTGACGAATTTTCCACACATGAACTTCACTCAGATGCACGAACGGCTCCGCCTGGAACTGCTGCGCAGGATACAGCGGGGAACGGTGAGCGTCTCCCTGTTGGCCCGCCAGACAGGGCTTGCTCAAGCGCACATTTCCAATTTTCTGCACTGCCGGCGGCAACTCTCGCTGGAAGCCCTGGACCGGGTTCTTGCGGCGCAGCTCATGGCAGCGGCCGATCTGCTGCCCGCAAGCAGCCAGACGAAGGCGGCGCTGGGCGGCGAAGACAGCACCAGGATTCCCATTGTTTCCCATGCCACGGCGCTCTTTGAGCCCTACATCCGGCCCTCCGCGGTGCAGTCTGTGTTGTACCTGCCAGAGGGCACGCTTAACTACATCCGGGCTCGGGCATCCATGTCTCGCCGCTCCTGGCAGCGGTTTGTCGCCGTGCGCATTCCGGCGGCCGACGCCCTTCCGATGGAGCCTTTGATCCTGCCGGAGTGCACGGTCCTTCTGGATCGCCACTACAACTCGCTCATGCCTTACCGGCCAAGTCGGCCGAATCTCTGCGCGGTGCGCCATGCGGCTCACTTGACGCTGCGCTATGTGGACCTGGCAGCCAATCGGCTGGTGCTGCGCCCGCACAACCTCGCCTTTCCCGTGGAACTGATCGAAGTGCCCCCCGGAGAACTGCCCGGCGACCTGATCGCCGGCCGGGTTGCACTGGTTGTGAAAGACCTTTGAGAGGTGCGTACGGTTCGAAGATCGAAATTGCGCAAAGCTGGCGGATCGGCCCAAGCCGTGAGCGGCATGCCTCGCACCTCCCAGGGCAAACGCATCATGCAATGGAAAGCGTAGGGACATTATCTTTATCTTTGAAAGGGCGCGGCTTCAGAAGCCTGCCCTGAGCGAAGCCGAAGGGTACCGCCCAAAGCCGCATCGAATGGCGACCTTTAGGTCCTGAGGGACGGTCTTCTCCTTGATCAATCTTCCCTTGGGGGCTGAAGCCCATCCGATTGAAGCCATTTCCATAGGCACGGCTGAAGCCGAGCCCTTTCAAAGCCATTCTTTTGAGATGGTGCGTCTGCCCTGCGCACCCCCGGCCGGAGTCGCATGTCATCGTGCGTGAATGCTATCCTACGCAGACGGGCGAGTCTGCCGAGTTGCGGGCTGTTTTCCCCCATCGGGCGGCACTTCAGACTCGATTCCATGTATCTTCAACATTCTCCAAGGAGTTTTTGCATGGCCACAGTTGCACTGGAACAAACCGCCCTGAAATATAAAGTCGCAGACATATCTCTGGCCGACTGGGGGCGCAAGGAAATCGGTATCGCAGAGCATGAGATGCCGGGCCTGATGGCCATTCGCCGCAAGTATGCCGCGGGCAAGCCGCTGGCCGGCGTGCGCATCACCGGGTCGTTGCACATGACCATCCAGACGGCGGTGCTGATTGAGACGCTGGTGGACCTGGGCGCTGACGTGCGCTGGGCAAGCTGCAACATCTTCAGCACGCAGGATCATGCTGCCGCGGCAATTGCCTTGAGCGGCGTCCCTGTATTTGCGTGGAAGGGTGAATCGCTGGAGGATTACTGGTGGTGTACCTATCAGGCGCTGAGCCACAAGGACGGCAAGGGGCCGGAGCTGGTGGTGGACGATGGCGGCGACGTGACGCTGCTCATCCACAAGGGCTTTGAGCTGGAGAATGGCGACGGCTGGGTCGATACGCCTTCAGAAAGCGCAGAGGAGCAGGTTATCAAGAATCTGCTCAAGAAGGTCCATTCCGAGGATATTCTTCACTGGCATAATGTGGTGCGCGAGTGGCGCGGCGTCTCGGAAGAGACGACCACCGGGGTGCACCGGCTCTACAAAATGATGGAGCAAGGCAAGCTGCTGGTTCCGGCCATCAATGTCAACGACTCAGTGACCAAGTCGAAGTTCGACAACCTCTACGGCTGCCGCGAATCGCTGGTGGACGGCATCAAGCGGGCGACCGACGTAATGGTGGCCGGCAAGGTGGCTGTGGTTTGCGGCTATGGCGATGTGGGCAAGGGCTGCGCGGAATCTCTGCGCGGGCTGGGTGCGCGGGTTGTGGTGACGGAGGTCGATCCGATCAACGCGCTGCAGGCCTCCATGCACGGCTTCGAAGTCACAACCATCGAAGACACGCTGGGACGCGGGGATATCTATGTCACCTGCACGGGCAATGTGGACATCATCACCCTGGAGCAGATGCAGAAGATGAAGGATCAGGCCATTGTCTGCAATATTGGCCATTTCGACAACGAGATCCAGATGGATCGGCTGAACGCCGACCCGACCGCCAAGCGCGTCAACATCAAGCCGCAGGTGGATAAGTACCGGTTCGACGACGGCCACGAGATCTTCATCCTCGCCGAGGGACGCTTGGTGAACCTGGGCTGCGCCACCGGCCATCCCAGCTTTGTGATGAGCAACAGCTTCGCCAACCAGACCCTGGCGCAGCTCGACCTGTGGAAGAACAGAGACAGCTACAAGGTGAACGTCTACGTGCTGCCCAAGCACCTGGACGAAGAAGTAGCCCGCTTGCATCTGGAAAAGATCGGCGTGAAGCTGACCACGCTGACCGCCAAGCAGGCCGACTATCTCGGCGTTTCAGTCGATGGACCCTACAAGCCGGATAGCTACCGGTACTAAGGCAGCTCTCTTGATCGTATGGAGGAGATTCGCGCGGTATCGACGGAGGGAGCGTGGGGCTTCAGCCCCACGAAACCGAGGCACGCGTTCAACGGGCCTTCAGGCCCGGGGCTAAAGCCCGCTCGATCCTCTCGCATATTCAGGTGACTGAAGTCCCCTGCTCCCTCCGTTTTGTTCTGCCTGATCCCGACCTGGAGAGTGCTTCCGATAGCTCGAACGGCGATGGCCGTGCGTCAACTCGACGCACGGCCATCGCTCTATCTGAATCAGAACCGCGCGGTCAAGCCGCCATGGAACGATCGTCCGCGTCCGGTCAGCGGTTTGATCTGGCCCATCCACATGCTGGCCATGTAGTCGTCGAAGTTGACGCCTCCCAGCGGCAGTTCGTAGCACTTATTGAGCAGATTGTCGCCGCCGATGTTCGCCTCGAAATGCCCGCGCTTGTAGGCCGAGTGAAAGTTGAATAGCGCGTAGCCCGGCGTGGTCTGCTCGAAGCGGTGCGGGTCAACATTCGATTTGCGATCCACCGCCTGGACTCCGATTCCGGCCGTGAGCCCCCTCATCTCTTCGTCGAAGTTCACCTGTGCGTTGAGAGGCATCATCTGATAGAGGCCGGTCGAGGTGTCGAGCCTTTCGCCATGCAGCCATGCGCCCACGATGCCGATTTTTCCTTGGCCGAAAGCGGAGCTATTCCACAGCGTGCCGCTCGCCGATAAATCGGCCCCGTAGATGCGCGCATTGTGATTGGCGAAGCGCAGTTGAGCAAAGGTGCTCATGCCGTAGGTCGCGGTCGCCAGTGTGTCCACGTCGATATACTTCTGGATGCCGGTCAGGTAAGGAGTTACTTCGACATTCCACTGCTTGCGCGCGCGGTCGTGCCAGCGGGCCGTGGCGCTCACTGTGTTGGCGGTCTCCGGCTTGAGTGCGACGTTACCCACATAGTAGTTACCGTCGCCAAACCAGCCGATCATGCCGCTGGCCATCCAGTTGGTTGACCATGCATAGCGCTCGTAGAGGTTGGGCGAGCGGGTCTTGCGCGCGTAGCCAAACTCGTATGTGCCGTGGTTGCCGGGCTCGTAGCGAGCCATGGCCGTTGCGTCCAGATGCACATCTGTCCTGGCGCGGCTCGAGCGCGTTGAAGGCGTTGCATCGGCGCTGTACATCATGGCGGAGTAGCCTTGCACCGGGCCGGTGTCGCTCCACACCGTATCGTTGCGCAAGCCGAAGAGCGTGGTCCACTGCGGCGTCCATTTGCTGGCCAACTCGGCATAACGTGCCGAGCAGGACACGGCGACCATCGTTGATGCTGACAAACGTATCGGGTCCCATCATGGGAGCCGTGCCTGGAACCGCGGGCCAGCGGTCGTCGAGCACGAAGCGATGCAGTTCGTTGCCTGCCTTGAGTGTGTGTTTGTCGCCAATCGGCAGATCAAGCTGCAACGAATAGCCAAGGTCCCTGCCGTGGGTGTTCATGGGCATCCACATGGGCATGGGGAAAGTCGATTTGTCGTGGCCGATGTTCATCGAGTGCCATGCGCCCTGCCAGTAGACGCGCGCGTCGAGCGCGGCCTGGCCAAGGCTGCGATGGTAGCGCAGGTTGAGCGACTCGGCATAGTTGCGCACCATGTCCATCTGCTCGCTGGGGAAGCCCTCGTAGGGAGTGTGGTGCAGACCGGCATCGAGTACAAGCAGGTTCCCAGCGCCCTGCGCCGCCAGAGTTACCGCGTGATCGGTCGTCTGCGCGTAAGTTGAAGTTACCTTGTGGCCGCTGCCGTCGGAGTAATCGCTGTTGGTGGTCCAGGCGCCGTTGTAGCCGATGGCCAGATTGCGTCCGGCGACCCACTCGGAGAGCGAGCCGCCATAGTTCTGACCATTGCCGCGGAAGAACCCGGAAGACGCGCCTTCTTCGCGCAGCTTTTCGCCGGGGCCGGCAAAAACTGGCTGCCGCGACTCGACGGATATCGTTCCGCCGATGCTGTCGCCGCCCATGCTGACCGGTGTAATACCGGCCATGACTGTAATCGCCGTCGCCTGGGAGCTGGCGATGTAGGAAAGCGGCGGGTTCATGTGATTTGGACAGGAAGAAGAGACCGTCATGCCGTCGACCAGCAGCCTGGCGCGCTCGTCGCCCATCCCATGGAGCAGCGGGACCGAGGCCAGCTGGCCATTGTCGCGCAGGCTCACGCCGGGCGTGGCGGCGAGCAACTCGGCTGCGTTTCGGCTGCGCGCCCGGTCGCTGTCGTCTACCCTGCGGGCAGTCGCGGCGAAGGTTTGCGTGTCAGGAGAAATGACCTCGATGTCGGTCTTCTCTGGCGCGATCTTCAAAACGATACTGAGCACTGTATCCCCGCACGGGTTTACGGGAACATCGCGCAGGACCGCAATCTGAAAGGCTGCGGCGACCGCAGTAATCTGATAGCGGCCAACGGCGAGCGTGTCGAAGGCAAAGCGGCCCGTGCCGCCGGTGACGGTGGATTTCTTCATGCTGGAGGCGGGATTCAGCGCCTCGATCTTCACACCCGGGACCACCGCTCCGGTTTGATCCTTGACGACTCCGGCGATGCGGCCGGTGGTGGCGGGGCTCCCCTTTGCGCAAGGCGCGGCCTCCGGGGCTTGCAGGGCATGCAGCGAAGTTGCCAGGATGCACAGGCAAACGGCTGGTAACAAGGCCAGCAAAAACTTGAGCTTCATCGATTCTTCTCTTTCTTCAAGATGCGCAGGACCGCGCGAAGGGACAGCGCTTCGCCCCGTCGCAATCTACCGCGGAAAAGTTAGACAAAAAGAGAAGGAGGGCCGCGCTTGCGATGGTTGCGAAGAAAAAAGACCTGCGTCAGGGAGCGGGGCTGTGCGAGGGGGACCAAAGGCCGCGGCGTCTGGGCGAAGAAATTGCTTGCGCCGCCGGGCTCGAAGGATGGCCCATGAACAGCCGCGGTGGCGGGCGGCTGGCAGGGGCACTTCTCGGTGAGGGACGCAAACCCTTTCTGGCCGCCGCCATCCTGCGCCATGCCGCGCATCATGCAATGGTGCTTGCCGTTCCGGCGGCAGCAGGCAGGGAGATTCGCGTCGGCATCCGGGGCAAGCAGAGGCGCCATCGGCAGCAAGCCGAACAGGAGCAGCAGCGAAAGTGCAATCGAGCGGCGCATTCCGGGAGGGTTGACTCCAAGCCTACATCGTCTGGGCTGGGGAATGCGCGAAAAGGCGGGTTTCCGGGTCGCCTCGGATCTGGTTACAGGTCCTTCCGGTCGAGGTGGCCGTGCAGATGGACGTCGTCGAAGTTGCGGTTTTGCAGGACGCGTAGATTGGAGATGTTGCGAGCCGAAATGACTGGTTGGCCAGCAGTGTAGGGCGCTTCCAGATTGAAGAAGTCGGCGCGGTCTACATCTTCCATCACTACGGCGGGGCGGGCGTCTGGTTCTACGGTAGCCACCTCGACATGGCTCAACTCCACGTGCCGGGCGTGGCGGATATAAAAGCCGTGAGCGGGCGTCGGGCCAAACATGGTCGGCTCAGGATAGCCGTTTTCGCGCTCCGGGGGTAGGACATTGGCTGCCTCCGCCTTGGCTCCGCCCTGGTTCTGCACGTAGACGTTGGCAATCTTGACGTCTTCAATCAGATAGCCCGGAATGCCGCTGATGACCGAGGCCAGCTGATGGGGCGTGGTCCAGGGGGTCAGGATGTGCTCTGCCGGGCTGCCCACTTGAATGCCGGCGATCTTCTCAGCCGTGTTGCAGCAGACCAGGTTGTCAATGAGCACGCGGCGCAGTGTGCCGGGTTTGGTGCCGGCCGGCCCGCGCAGGCGCGCGCCCAGGCGCATGAAGATGGGCGCGGTGACAATGTCGCGCATGGCGATGTTGGTGATGGCGATGTCTTCAAGCAGCGCGCCGTCCACCGTTTCCAGAGCCAGGCCCTGGCAGCCCTCGAAAAGGCAGTTTGAGATGGTGATATTGCGGAATCCGCCGTTCGATTCCGTGCCGCATTTGATGCGCCCGGTGCGGAAGACGCGGGCATCGGGGGCGAACTTCTTGAAAGTCCCGTCGAGCACGGTGCCCAGTTCGTAGATGCCGGTGACGAAACAATTGGTAATGGTCACATGATCGGTGGAGCGGGCGTATCCCAGGGCATAGGAGCTCTTAGGGCAGATGCCGTCGTCCCAGGGCGAGTTGACGGTGCAGTTGGAGACGCGCACATTGCGGCAGCAATCGATGTCCATGCCGTCGCGGTTGGTGTCGATCTTGAGGTTGTCGATGGTCAGGTTGTCCACGCCGGTGAGCAGCAGGCCGAAATGGCCGCCGGCGAGGATAGAGAAGTCCCGCAGAATCACATTGCGGCAGTTCTTCAGGGCAATCGCTTTGTTGCCCACGCCGGGTTGCTCGGCATGGCGGCCGGTGGTGAGCCCCTTGCCCCAGATGAGGCCTGGCCCGGTGATGGAGACATCGTTGAGGCCATCGCCCCAGATCAGGCTGTTGTGCCAGTGGCAATGCCCGTAGTCCTGGTAGTCCTTGCCTTCGGGGTTGGGCTCGGCCAGGTCGTAGTAGCCGGTGCTGACCGAGGAATCGGAGGCGGGCGAGGGCGCGGCCAGCAGGGTTGCGCCCTGCGAAAGGCAGAGGTGGATATTGCTCTTGAGGCGGATGGAGTAGCTGGCATAGACGCCCGCAGGGAAAAAGACCATGCCACCGCCCACTGCATCCGCTGCCAGGATGGCGGCATTGATGGCTTGCGTGTCAATGGTCTTGCCGTCGCCCCTGGCGCCGTAGGCGCGCACATCGAAGTAGAGCGGAATGGTGGCTGCAGTGGGGCCGGCCTGCTGCGCGGCTGCGGCCGGAAGCGCTCCTGCTGTTACCGCAGCCAATCCCGCGCCGGACCACTTCAAGAAATCGCGCCGTGCCGATGTGCTGTCCATGATGCCCCCTGAGAATGCGTGCGGCCGGCGAGTGCCCGGCCGCGGTCAGAGTGTATTTTTCCCGGAGGAGGTGCTCCGGCTCGCATCGACGAGAATGGTCGAGCCGCACCTTTCTCAGCGCAAAAGGGCGGAGACGGCCCAAAGAACAGGCGCTTGCCCGTGAAAGTCTCCGGTGCGGCGGCGGCGGGCTAGATAGTACCCAAGATCGTTCTGTTTGCCGGTGCCTTCGCAGACGCTGGTCACATCCTGGTTCTGGTCAATGTAGCCCACCACCGCAAGCCAACCCTTCCGGGCTGCGGGTCCGTAAGTCGCGACGTCGAGCCAGCCGTTCTTGACGCCGGTGATCATGGCGAAGGTGAACATGGCGGAGCTGGAACTCTCCGGCCAGGCATCGTCGTGGTCGATGAGTTGACGCCACATGCCGTCCTTGCCCTGGTAACGCAGCAGAGAAGCCATCATGGTCCGGTATCCGGCCAGAATGCGCGCCCGCTGGGGATGATTCTCAGGCAAATCGCGCAGTATCTCGGCCATGCCGGCGGCGAACCAGCCGTCGCCCCGGCCCCAGAAATAGGGCACGTCCGGGGCATGGAAAAAGAGACCGTTGGGCTGCTGCAACTTGTCCAGGTAGGCCACCATCTCCCGCGCGTCGCGGTCCAGGTAGGTGTGGTCGCCGGTGGCGCGATAGGCCTCAAGTTGCAGGATGGTGAGCATGTACATGTCGTCGACCCAGTAGCGGGTCTCGGCGGAGAGTCCGTCCGGCTGCGGGTTCTCCCACTGACGGTCGGCCCATCTTTTGCCTTCGGCGAGATACTTGGGGTCCTTGGTCTGGATGGCGATCTCAAGGGGGATGATGCCAAAGATGGAGTCGTCCACATGGCGGCGCTGAGGAATGCGCGCAGCCTCGGCTCCGCCCGGCATCAACGGCTCGAATTTGCGAATCAGTTCCGCTTGCAGTGCGCTGTCGTGGGCTAGTTGAGCGTAGGTCAGCGCACCGTACCAGGCTGCGACTTCAGAGTAGTGAATGGTGGCCGTGTATTGGTGGGGGCTGGCCACAAAGTGCTCGGCAACCTTCTTGCCCACTTCCTCGGGCGAAGCGCCCTTGGGCCAGTTGCTGAAATTGTCGCCCGCCTGGGCCAGGGTGGGCTGTGCCGCGCCGAGCGCCATGGCTCCGCAAAGCACCGCGTAGCAGAGTCTCTCAATGTGCTTCATGCCAGTGTCTCCAATCATCTATGTTCGATGCGTTGCGATCTCATATTGGCTTGCGGAAGTATCGTACAAGGCCCGCGCGCTCAGCGGCGAATCCGGATTTGCGTACCGGTAAGGCAGATACAAAGAAGTCCTGCGCGGGCAAACGCGGGGATCCCTCGCCCCAACGGGGCCGATTCCACGGGAGGTAAATTTCGTATTGGGAATATTTTCCAACTGAAATTCTGGAGAAGTATATGTGCCGCCGTCCATCGGCGTCAACAGAGAATCCGCGGCGCCGCAGCGGGGAGGGGCAGGGCCCAACCCGGCTTGCCGGCCCTTGCGGTTCCTGGATTTCGTGGATTGCCTTCGATACAGGGGCGGGGCGATTCCGGCTTTGCCCGGCGCGGCGTGCCGGCTTCACCCCTTTTGCCCGGTTCGGGGGGGGGCGAATCGCCGCTCTGGAAGGAAGAACGCGAATCTTCGGCAAATTCTATACTTCTTTGAAAATGGGCGACCTGTTGGCCCGGTTACGGGAAGTTTATGAAAAATCTTATCGCATTGAAAAAAGTTTCAGAAATGACTTGACAGGCGTCCATCGCAACGAATAGGGTTCGGCCATTATGAGGCCAATAGGAAAAACAATTCGTATTCGGAATTCAGCCCGGTTCAGCATCATCCTCTTTCTGCTGGTTGCCTGTACCGCGGCTCGCCTTCACGCACAAGGATATGCAAAGATCGTCGGAACCGTGACCGATCCAAGCGGAGCGGTAGTGCCGTCCGCAACGGTAATGGCGACACAATCCCAAACGGGCGCAACATCAACAGTCAAGACGTCAGCCGAAGGCGCGTATGTTTTTCCCGCGCTTTTACCTTCGGAATATGCGATTTCGGTATCTGCAAAAGGATTTGAAAACTACAAGCAGACCGGCATTGTTCTTGAGGCAGATCAGTCGCTGACGGTCAACTTCAAACTGGTCATCGGCTCCTCTGCCGAGACGGTCAGCGTCGTCGGCGATGCTCCGCAGGTGGACACCACGACGGGCACCTTGTCCCAGGTCATCGATGAGTCCCGTGTGGTCGATCTTCCATTGAACGGCAGAAACGCGGCTTCGTTGATCACGCTGGTAGCCGGCGTCGTGGACGCCACCAACGAGGGTAATGGCACCAACCAGGGCAATGGCAAGACATTTCCCGCAGCGGTGGTGACGAGCGCCAACGGCACGCTGCCCTCCCAGTCGAATTATCTTCTCGACGGCGGCAACAACGTGGACGAAATGACCAACGCAAACGGGCCGTTTCCATTCCCCGACGCGTTGCAGGAGTTCAGCGTTCAGACCAGCAACTACAATGCCGAGTTCGGGCAAAGCGCCGGCGCGGTGGTCAACATCGTGGCCAAATCGGGCACGGAGAAATTCCATGGCGACGCCTTCGAGTTTCTGCGCAATGGCTACTTCGACGCCCGGCCGTACTTTGCCACAGTGGCCGACAATCTGCATAGGCACCAGTTCGGCGGCACCATCGGCGGTCCGGTGATCATCCCCCATTTTTCCAAAGGGACGAGCACCCAGTTCTTTTTCGGTTACCAGCACACGCTCGTTCACCAGAACTCGAACGCCGCTTCGTCGACCGTTCCGACCCTGGCGGAAGAGGGATTGGCCACGGGTGCAACCTATGCCGACTATGGCAATCTCTGCGCCTCGCCCAATTCATTCAACTCCAACGGGCTTTGCGTCACCGCGGCGGGAGTGTGGGTGCCGACCCAGCAGGTGACCAATCCCTTCACCAACGTGCCGTATGCAAAGAACCAGATTCCCGCGACGGACTTCGACCCGGCCTCGGTGGCATTCGAGAAGGTTTTCCCGACATTTACGGGAACCGAAGCGGCGGGGAAGATCGGAGGCCTGGTCAGCTACTTCAAGCCCACGGTTCAGTTCTTCAATGAATACGTCTCGCGCGTGGACCACTCTTTTGGCGAGAATGACCACCTGTTTGGCCATTACTACCAGAACTTCTACCAGCAGGCGGCGGACTACAACTCGACTAACCTGCTCAGCTACCAGTCGTACTTCAGCACCCGCTATCAGAGCGCGCTGATCGCTGAGACGCATACATTCAACAGCAACCTGCTGAACAACCTGATCCTCAACTATCAGCGTATCGTTGCGCTGCGCGGCGGGCCTGCGGGCAGCCCGGACATCACCGCTTTCGGCGTCAAGAATCTCTGGCAGCCTGCCGTGGGCCCGTATCTGGCGGCGAGCATCACCGGCTACTTTGGCGCATCGTCGTCCGCGTTTGCCGGCTGGGGGCGCAACAACTACACATTCAACGACGACTTGCACTGGGTAAAGGGCTCGCACAACCTGGCGTTTGGCGGCCACTTCGAGCTGAGCAAATTCGACGTGACCAACGTGTTTCAATCCTATGGCAGCTTTGGCTTTGCATCAGCCACCAACAAAATTGGCAGCACGACCTATCAATATCCCAACGCGATGGCCAATTTTCAGTTGGGATTCCTGACGTCCTTCAGTCAAGGGAACTACGAGCAGGTGAACGACCGCAACCACTTCCCCGGCGTTTATGCGCAGGATAGCTGGAAGGTCTCTCGCCGGCTGACCCTCAACTATGGCGTTCGCTGGGAGGATTTTGCTCCCTGGGCAAACAGGAACTCAGCCGAGCAGGAATTCTTGCCCGCCAACTACGTAGCCCTCAAGGGGACAAGCAAGTTCAGCACCTTGCCTGCCGGCATGATGCTGACCGGCGATCCGGGCATTCCTCAAAATGGCCTGAACAACAAGTACACTCAGTTCATGCCGCGCACCGGTTTCGCCTGGGATGTGTTTGGTACCGGCAAAACGGTATTACGCGGCGGCGGCGGCATGTTCTACCAGGACCGCATGCCGGGCTTCTTCAACCTCAGCCAGGCCAGCTTTGTGCCCAACACCATCTCCATCTCGACGGCCAATGCCGCGATGTACAGCACGAGCGCGGGCGCGAATGTCGGAGGCCCGTTCAGCGATCCATATTGCGTCACCACCTCTTTCTGCGTCGGCTGGGGCGCTTCCCAATCCGTTCCCCTTCACTCTGCCGTTCGCGTCCACGAAGACTTTCCCGAATGGGATTACCATCGTGGAGTACGATCCTTCCGGCAACTTCCAGGTGCCGGTCACCTACGACTACAACTTGACCGTCGAGCATCAGCTTGCCTCCAGTTGGTCGATGCGGATCGCTTACGTCGCTTCCGCTTCGCGCCATCAGTTTGTCAATCTGGAACTGAACCCGGCAGTGAACAACGGCTCCGGACTCAGCACCAACCAACGGCGTGTCTACAACACGGCTCCGACCGTGGGCCCCTGCACAACGGCCACGGGTTGCGCCGCTAACTATTCCGACATCGTGGAAGCTGCGATGATCGGGGCAGCCAATTTCCGCTCGATTCAGTCAACCGTGGAAAAGAAAATGTCGCATGGCGTATCGCTGCTGGCTAACTACACCTGGTCGTCTACCAGGGATGACCTGCCGTTTGCGCTCAAGGTGGGAAACACAGAAGATTTGAATGCGTCCGAATCGTATGTGTATCCGCTGTATCCGCAAAATGCAACGGGAATCCCGGCGGGAGCGAACGTCAGCGACATCAAGGCGCTGGATCGCGGCCGCTCGGACATCGATCATCCGCAGGCCATCTCGGTTTCCTATGTGTACAACCTGCCCAAGTTGGAGAACGGAAACCGCATCGTCAAATACATCGCCAACGGTTGGCGCACCAGCGGCCTGATCCAGCACCACTCCGGAGACACGCTGACCACAACCATGGCCTCAGGAACGGGCACAACTCCTGATATCTCGCTCACCGGCCTTGCTCAGGACCGTGCGCAGGAGGACTTTACCAAGCCGGCTTACGCCAAGAAGAGCGGCTCCGGCGATTGCCAGGCGGGCAAGTCTTGCGTCAACTGGCTGAGCAATGCGGCTTTCTCGGTTCCGGTCAATACGGGTCCGGGCACCGGCTTTGGCAACGTGACCAAGGGCTCGCTTCGCGGCCCAGGCTTTACCAACTGGGACGGAGCCGTCATTCGTTCGTTCCCGGTCTTCCGCGAGACTTTGATGGAGTTCAGGGCTGAGTACTTCGACTTGCTCAACCACACCGAATTGAGCAACCCCAACACCACTAACCCGGCCAGCAGCAGCACCTCCTTCGGCACCATTACTGGCACGCAGGGCGGGCCGCGTATCGCGCAGTTCTCACTCAAGTACACCTTCTAAGCAGGCAAACGACGCAACGCGGGCTGCGGGAGATCCAGAAGCTCATGGATCTCCCGCAGCCTGTTCTTTCAGGGGCTGTCTCCGTGCATATTTCGTGAGCCGCCCCGGATTGTGCCCGACGGTCGTTCGCGATTCACCGGGGCGGGCGGACTACAGTGAATTTCGATGAGAAAACCCATGGCAGCCCCTCCTCATGAGCCGAGCATGGTGTGTGCCGCTCTAGTCCATGCCAGGGAGATTTGCCGGGCGGCAGGCCGAATCGCGAGGACCCGATGACGTTCTTCGAGGGATGGTCTCGACGCAGGTTCCTGTCGGCATCGGGCGCGCTTCTGGCCTACTTCGCCGGTCGCCGCACTGGTTTTGCCCAGAGCGCCAGCGCCGCCCTTGCAAAAGAAGCGGCCTCCGTCATGCCTCCCGCGGGAGTGATTACGGGCGGCATTGTTCCGCTGCTGGCGGGCACAACCGGGCGTCCTTTGCGCTACATCCCCGATCAGGACGACTTTGTGGCCAGGAACGGCAAAGAGACATTCAACCGCCCGCTGTATGGCCCGAATATCGACTTCCGTGTGGATGCCGGGGATCTTCCGGAATTCTCACTCTATCTGCCTGGCCACGGTGGCAATCTCAAAATCGGGATCCTGACCGATGCTGGAGCCAAGTGGGCCGTGCAGGCCGATTCCGTAGTCGCCCGCTATCGCCCGGGACGCATGATCTACGAAATCGAGGACCGGCTGCTGGGGCGGGGCGCACTTCGTATGGAGCTGCTCACCGCGGGGGACGGTCCCGGATTGCTGCTGCGCGTCGATGCCGCGAACGTGCCTGTCTCGACGCGCGTAGCCTGGGCTTTTGGCGGCGCGAGCGGCAGGAAGGGCCGGCGCAACGGGGACATTGGCTGCGAATTGGAGCCGGTATCGAGCCTGTTTCAACTGCGGGCGGAAGAATGCGCCCGGAATCGGTATTCGTTTTCCGATCCGGAGGCGAAAGGCATGGAATCACGTCCGGCGGCACGGATGCATAGCCCGTTTTGCGATCTTTCCTTCACCTTTCCAGCAAGCTCGCAGCTGGCCGTGGAGGCCTTTGAGCGCTGGAACCTGCCGCCGGTCTTCATTGCCAGTTCTGTGGCTGACGCGCCCCCAACGCTTCCCATCATTACCGGTTCCGTTGCCATCGGCGGTCATCCCTTGTACTTGACCATCCGGCGCCTGAGGGCTGGAGAGCAGCAGCCGGAAGCAGATCCAGAAAGCGCATTTGAGCGGCGCGGAAGAGACGTTGCCGGCCTCGCCGCGAAGCTCAAAATGCGTACCCCCGATCCGTACCTGAATGCTTGCGCACCGGCACTCTGCGTGGCGGCTGACGCTCTGTGGGATTCCGCGCTGGAGTGCGTACTGCACGGCGGAGTGGCGTGGCGCGTGCAGCTGGCGGGATGGCGCGGTCCCTACTGTCTGGATGCGCTGGGCGACCACCAGCGGATGCGGCAACATCTGAGGCGCTGGCTGAAGCGCCAGAATCTCTCTCCCATTGAGACTTCAGACCCCGCCGAAGGGCCCGCCGATCCGCAATCGCATCTGGCGCGGAAAGAAAACCTGCTGCACTCGAATGGAGACCTTTCATCCAGCCATTACGACATGAATATGGTCTTCTTCGATGCGCTCTTGCGGCATTTGCGCTGGACCGGCGACCTGGAATTTGCCAGGGAGACGTGGCCTGCGCTGAAGCGCCATCTTGCCTGGGAACGGCGTCTATTTCGTAGGCTGTATACCCTTCCCGATGGCCGCCAGCTTCCTCTTTACGAGGCCTATGCCGCCATCTGGGCCAGCGATAACCTGCAGTACAACGGAGGCGGCGCGGCTCATTCATCGGCCTACAATTTTTTTGCCTTCCGCGTCGCGGCAGAGACGGCCAAGCTGCTCGGCGAAGATCCGGCTCCCTTTGAAGCCGAGTCTGAGCTGATCCTTGAGGCGATGCGGCAATTGTTGTGGCTGCCGGCCCAGGGAGCTTTCGCGGAGTCGAAGGACACTCTTGGCCCGCAGACCGTTTACAACAATCCCGCCCTGTGGACCGTGTATCACGTCATTGACAGCGAGGCGGCGACGCCGCGCCAGGCCTGGCAGGCGATTGCCGAGCGGCTTGCTGCCCTGCGGCGCATTCCCGTTCACGGAGAGCGGGTCCCAGCCGGACCGTGGTATTTGCTGTCATGCTCCAACTGGCTGCCCTACCTGTGGTCGCTCAATCTGCTGGCCCTTGCTGAAGATGCGCACATGGCGCTGGCCATGTGGCAGGCGGGCATGGCGGATGAGCCTTACAACCTGCTGAAGGGAAACCTGCTCGATTCCATGTTCCAGGGGCTCACTCCAGGGAACTTCCATATGACGTCGCAACTGGATGCGCACCGGCAGGAAGCACAGCGGGATTCCGGCGACCCCATCGGCATTGTGGCGCGCGCACTGATTGAGGGTCTCTTTGGGGTGCAACCCAACCTGATTCAAAACAGGATCACAATCCGCCCCGGCTTCCCCAGCGACTGGAAAGAAGCCGCAATGGAGCATAGGGACTTCGACTTCAAATGGCGCCGGGAGGGAGCACGCGATCTCTATCGATTCACCAGCCGCCTGGCCAAGGCGGTTCCCGTAACGCTCATCCTTGCTGGGCGCACCACCGAACTGCCGCGAGTCATCTCAGGCGGCTCAGGCGTGGCGTGCCATTTTGACAGGGAATCGATCGGTGCACCGGCGGTGATCGTCTCCCTGGCCCCGTCTAGATCGTATGAAGTTGAAGTGCGGTGGCAAGGGGAGCCTCCGGCCCGCCCCGTGAGCCACCCGACCTACCTGCACGGGGAGATGCTGCAACTTCCGGCAGGAGTCTCCGCGGCCTCTATCGACGATCCGCAACACTGCCTCTGCCGAGGGCGGACGAATGCGCCGGGCTTTCATACGGTTTTTGCCAACATGCGGAAAGGGGAGTGCGTGTGGTCCCTTCCCATCTGCTTCACCGTCAAGCCGCGCACCGCGCCCTGGGAGCCGGTGCCTGCGTTGCAGGAGCACCAAAAGGCTGAACCTCTCGACATCTCTTCGCTCCTCCGGCACCGGATTACCGACATCTTCACGCGGGGGTATGAAGCGCCCCGTTCGCCCTTCTGCTCGCTCGCGCTGCCCAATCAACTGCTGGGCGGATGGGCGAATATGGATTTCTCCGCAGCCGTGGACGACCGGGGGCTGCGCACGGCGGGCGGCCTGTTGGACACGGCGCTTGGCGTTCCGTTCCGCACACCCGCAGGAGAATTGCCCAACTGCTTTTTCCTGTCGCATTGGAAAGGGGACAAAAGCACCGCCCGCGTGGCTCTCTCCGGCCACGCGGAGGGAATCTACCTGCTGCTGGCGGGGACAACCTATCCGCAATGCAGCCGCATGGAGCACGCCGTCGTCAAAGTCACTTACAGCGATGCGACAGGCACCTCGCTCTCACTGCGCAATCCTGAGAATTGGTGGCCCATCGAGCAGGACTACCTGTTGGACGACTACCTCTTCGTGAGCGATGCGCCACCGCCGCCGCGCATCGACCTGATCGACGGAAAGACGCGCCTTCTCAACCCGCTCGATTTCAAGGGGAAGGGACGCGCTGTTCCAGGGGGAGCCGCGACGGTGCTGTATTTGCCGCTCGATCCAGCAAAGCAGGTGTCTTCAATGGCCATCGAGGTGACCTTGTATGGCGTGGTGGTGGCGCTGCTGGCCGCGACCCTGGCGCGAAGCGGTGCGCGCAGCAAGAGATCGTCTGGAGAGCCACGCCCCGCTGCTGAATGAGAGCATCTCTCTTGATCGTGTTAAGGAGAATGGCGCCGGAGGCTGTTACAGCGGTTCCACAATTGCTGTACCCCGAACCCACCGCTATCAAGTGGCATTTTCTCAAGAAAATGCCACTTTGCACGATGCCGGAAAGGGCAAGTGAATTGTGGAACCGCTCTAAGAGCGCCCCTGGTCTCTTGCCTGCTTGAGATGCTGCAGGAATTCCTCGAAGTCCTGCTTGTCTGCCCCATCCACCGGGGGAGCCGCCCCGCGGCGCAGATTGCGGTTGTCGGGTAGGACGAACTCGAGTCCCACGCCATCATTGCCCCAACGCACCGCCTTGGCTTGCACAAAGATGGAACGCTCCGCCTCGCTTCCCCCGCAGCCCTTCTTGGTCAGGGTCATGCGGATTTGCGTGCCGGGATACCAGCGCTCCTCTGTCACAACGTACAACCCGTTCGCGCTGACATCGCGGATGATCTGCGCTTCGGGAGTCCCGCCGGTCCAGAAATAGGCGGTAAGGCCGGGAAAGGGCTCGCGGGGAGATCTTCGCGGGTCCACTGGCGCCGGGGACAACCAGCGTTCGAGCCAGCTCTTGGGCTTCGTATTTTTCTGCCATGGGTCAAAGGAGCCCGGCGTGCTCTGCTGCGATGACCTGACTTGCCTTTCTTCGCTGTCCCTTTCTGCGCCGGGATCACCGCTCCTGAGAGAACCCAGTTGCAGCGAATCCGTAGAGGGTACAAAGCTGCCGGGGGAACCATTCCGCCGATGAATCCGGCGCTCCATTTCCCTGGCAAGGCACACCACCAACTGATCGCCGAGACGAGTGCGCGACACGGCGATCGATTGCGCGGGGAGGGCCAGCACGCTTGAGGCCGTGGGACTGGACGCGGAAACACGGAAAGTAGGAAACGACTCCACCTGGTCAATCACCTGGCAGTTCTCGTTCAGATAAAGCAGATCGAGCGGGGCGCGCACGCCCGAGGCCGGAATACCCCGGAAGGGCACCATCCACAGGCCCGCGCCCGATTGCGGAACCAACTCCGGAATGCGCTCATGGAGGGTCGCGTCAGAGAAGTCCGCGGCATCTACATCGCTGCCCAGAATGCAATCGCTGGTCTGGTTGTACGCGCAATGTTTCAGTGTTTCCATGTTGCTTTCAGCTCCCGGATACGCGTTGGCGACCGAGCGCCTGCCATTGCGTTCCTGCGGAGGTCTTCTGAGACGCTTCCTCCGTGCGCGGCGGCTTATCGTTCGGTCCCTGGCGACTACTATCGGCAGATTGCGGCCGACGGATAAATCCGGTGCAAAGGGGTCTCAAAGCAAGGCGGGGAAAGGGGATTTTCGTCATGGGAAGAGCTCCCTGTCGGCCTTTGCCGTGGGAAATCCCGCCTACTCCCGCGTTGCCGCTCCCATGGACCAGAGGACCCGTGCTGTTTCAGCCCGGCGGCCGCGGTCTAAAATCAATGTGTGCAAAACCACTACAAATTGGGCGATATTCTGGCCAACGCCATCACCCATGGCATCGGGGCCGGCTTGGCCATTGCCGGCGGAGTTTACCTGATTGCCGCATCCACGCGGGGAACGGCCTGGCATGTCGTCAGTTGCTCCATCTTTTCCGCCACGCTGGTGCTGGTTTATTTGTGCTCCACGCTCTACCACTCGCTGGTCCGCACGCGGGCGCGGCATGTTTTTCACATTCTGGACCATTCGTCCATCTACCTGCTTATCGCCGGCACTTACACGCCCTTTACCCTCATCTCACTGCATGGGCCAGTGGGCTGGACTGTTTTCGGCGTGGAGTGGGGTCTGGCCGTTGCCGGAGTGGTCTTCAAGTGCTTCGCCGTGGACCGCTTCCAAGTGGCGTCGGCGCTGGTCTACCTATTCCAGGGCTGGTTTGTGGTCTTCGCCGCCTTCCCGCTCTACCATGCCATCGGCTGGGGCGGGATCGCGTGGATGGGCGCCGGCGGACTGGCGTACACCCTCGGCATCATCTTCTTCGCTCTTGACCGGCTGAAGTACTTCCATGCCACCTGGCACATCTTTGTGCTGGCGGGCAGCATCTTCCACTTCTTTGCGATCCTCCTCTATGTTGTTCCGCACCAGTTGTGAGTGCGTGCCCTGACACTTGTTGCCAAGTATGGCGAGTTTCTCCGCAGCGGGTGAAGGACGCACATATTCAACACGTATGAAGTGAGTTTTGAGGCAGCAGCGGGGGCGGGACGGTTTGCGCCGGGCGCGCAATCGATTTATCGTGGAGCCGGCCCAACTTTCGAGGTGCAGAATGCATTTGAAGTTCCTTGCCGCGGCGTTTGCCGTTGCTGTCGCCGTTTCCGCTGCCGCTCAGATGCCCGACAAACCCATCACGCGCCCGAAGATCACCGGCATCTCGCACCTGGCGGTTTACGCGTCTGACATGGCCGCCGCCGACCACTACTATCGCGAGATCATTGGCGCGGCCAGGCTGGCTGACCCGGAGAATCCGCAGGGCGTGAAGTACGCCATCAACGATGTGCAGTTTATTGAAGTCCTGCCGCTGCCGCCCGGCCAGGGCATCAACCGCCTTGACCACACCGCCTACAACACGGAGGACGCGGAAGGGCTGCGGAGATTTTTGTCTGCCAAGGCCTGGAAGACTCCTGGCAATGTCGAGAAAGGCGCAGACGGCAGCCAGTGGTTCACCGTGAAGGACCCCGAAGGCAACAAGGTGGAGTTTGTAGAGCCGACACACTTGCCCAAGCCCGTGTCCGCGCCCAACGTCATCGGCCGGCACATCATTCACTTGGGGCTCATGGTGCAAAGCAGGGTGGTTGAGGACACCTTCTACCGCGATCTGCTGGGCTTCAGGCCCTACTGGTTCGGCGGCATGGTCGATGGGCGCCTCGACTGGGTGAGCCAGCAGACGCCCGACAGCCACGACTGGCTGGAGTACATGCTGAGCGCGGGCAAAGGCGCGCGCCCCGATGGATCAGGCATCCCCGCCGACATCAACCAGCACGACCTGGGCGTGCTCGACCACCTCTCCATCGGAGTGGTTTCAGTGGACGCAGCCCACCGGGAGCTTGAAAAGGGCAACCGCCTTGGCGGCGTGCACGACGCCCACACCCAGATTGGCAAGGACGGCAAAGGCCAGTTCAACCTCTACGACCCGGATGGGATTCGGCTGGAACTGATGAATTTTCACGCGACTGAGAAGCCCTGCTGCTCGCCCTTCACGGCCGAAGACCCGGCAGAGTAGGGGCGGGCTGGACTTGAAATGCCTTGCCAATGGGAGCACATCTCTCTCGTTGCCGAGGCAGTCATGACAGAGCCAAATCGACTGAGTTTTGTGACTACAGCGGTTCCACAATTGCTGTACCCCGAACCCACCGCTATCAAGTGGCATTTCTTTCAAGAAAATGCCACCTTGCACGATGCCGGAAAGGGCATGTGAATTGTGGAACCGCTCTAAAGTCCCCCGCTCCTTCCGTCTCTTTCTCCCCTTTACACCAATTGGAGAGCAGCTTTAGAGTCTCGATACAGTCCAGGCGAGTCGTTTGCCATTTGTCCCAGGCTTTGCTCCAGTGGCCGGGAGCCTGCTGAAAGGGTTCACGAACGCTGGCTTGCGCCAATGAGAATCTCGACGATTCGCTTCTGGAGCGAGTCCAATTGAGCCGCCTTTCGCTCCTGGTCTTCGAAGGCAGCGTTCGGCAGATTGCGGGCTTGCTGCCACTCCGCGGCCAACTGGCCGGCCTCCGCGCGGGTGGCGTCGCTGGCTGTCGGGGAGTCTCCGTTGGCAATTGATGCGATTTGCTCACTCAGTTGCGCGGGGCTCAAGGACCAAAAATCAACCGTGGATTCCTCACTTGCCATATGGAATGCCTCCGGGCAGCCAGAAACGTGATTGGGGAATGTCTTCTCTGGTCCTGCCGCGCAGATCATAGCGGAGTTTCGCGCGGAGTGTCGACAAGCCTTGCGAATGCCGTGGGCCACGGGCTGGCCGGCAAGCTACTTGAAGATCGGTCCCAGCGAACCCGCGTTGTCGCCCAACTGCGGATCCACGCGAAAGTCCCACACTGATTGGTTGATATCCGACGCCGACAGAATCTCCACCAGTGCGTATTCGCCGATGGCGAGCGGCTCGTTGGGCGTGATCTTGAGCCAGTGTTTGCCCGGCATGACCTCAACCTTGGCCGGAATGACATCCTCGTTCTGGGTCGCTGTGCCGGTCACGCTCATGTGGATGGCGCCAACGATACGCACCGCCCTGCGTTCGTCCACCTTGACAATAGCGAAGCCGGAAGTTGGCGAGTGCGCGCCATGCTTGCGGTTGGCCACCTCCTTGGCCCCGCCGGTACTGACGGTGAGGGCGTGCGAGATAACCTTTTCGGCATCGTCCCGTGCATTCAGTGAGAGATAGATGGCCGGATCGTTTACGTGCAGGTGAACCTTGGCGTGCGCGCCTTCCAGTTCCAGGCTGGCTTTTGCCCCGGCCATGGGGTTCAGCGTGCTCAACCCGCGCTTGGTCTTGGCGTTCATTCCCAGTTCCGAGGGCAGCAACTCCACCAGCTCCGGCTTCCCCTCATAGGTGTCCAGCACAAAGACGCTATCCTCGTCCGGCAGTTCCAGCCCCTTGGCCACTTCGGGCATGCGGGCCTTTTGCTCGTCGCGCTCGGCGGCCTCTTCCTTGTCGATCTCCTCAGCCTCTTTCATGGCGGGCGAAGGTGCTTCCTCCGGCTGGTTGGCGTGGTCCCGCTCCCACTTGCGCGTGGCGTCCCAGTCCACCAGATCCACCGGCAGCTCTTCCCATTCGCCGTTGCGCTCCACGGAGATGTAGCGCACGCGGTCGCCGACAATCTCGTATCTGCGCACCATCTGGTAGCTGCCGTCTTTCAGAATGAGGCGGTGGTTGGTGGCCATGCCGGGCAAATCAGGCTTCAGGGGAAGGGGCGTCTGGGTCTGTGCCACCGCCGCAGTGGACGCCAGCAGCAGGATCGCCAGGCATCCCGCCCACACGAGCCGCAATTGCTTGAAGTGCCTCATCGTCCCACAGTTTAGACGAAGCGGGCAGGTCGTGGTTGGCGGTTCGCAAGCCGAAACAAGCCCGACTTTGGAACCTTGCGTCCTCCTCGCGCGTCTAATCTGTGTATCCTTGAGATATGGGGATGTCCATTTGACAGGATTTCAGACACAATTCCGCGGAGGTCGCTCGTCAAAGCTGCGTGCTTTGCCGGCGGTCACCGTGCTGTGTCTTGCCCTGCTGGCGCTGCTGACTGTAGCCCAGGTGGCGCACATGCACCCCATGGGCAACGACGCCGACCATTGCCAGCTCTGCATCGCCATGCAATCGGCGGCGCCGGTTGCGGTGCTTGCGGCTCTGGTTGTCCTGGTCAGGGTTGGAACCCAAGCGCCTGCCGTTGAAGCGCGCGTTGTGGTCCGTCACCGTCATCCCAAGCTCTTTACCCGTCCTCCTCCAGACGGCTGCTAGTTCGTCTTTCGGAATTCTCTCTATTTGTCTGCCCTCCAGCCCAGACCTGCTCCCGCAAGCGAGCAGCTTGGGCCATCCCAAGGGGCGGTCCTTCGAGAGCCGGAAGCGATGCTCCGGGATTCCTCAGGCTAAGCGGATTCCCCCCGCAGCCTGCATCCAGCAGCCGAAAGCCCCTTGGAGGCCCCATATGCCGTTCAAACCCGGCGCAATTCTTCTCATTCTTCCCCTTGCTGTCTTGCTTCTGGCGGCTGCTGAGCCGCCGTCGCAAAACGGCAACGCCGGTGGTGTGCATGGCGCCGTCACCGATCCCACCGGCGCGGTGATTCCCGGCGCGACCGTAAATCTCGCCAACGTGGTCAGCGGGCTGAACCGGACTCAATCCACCGATGCCGCCGGCCAATTCGATTTCCGCAACATCCCTTTCAACCCCTACAGGCTCACCGTTTCCGCCCCAGGGTTTGCCTCACTCAGCCAGGCCATCGAAATTCGCTCCGTGGTTGGCGCGAACTTGAAGGTGGTCCTCCAGATCGCCACGGCAGACTCCACCGTAACCGTTGAGGCATCTGGAGATTTGATCGAGAACGACTCTACCTTCCATACCGATGTGGACCGCGAGCTGTTCAACAAGCTGCCTCTTGAGAGCGAGTCCTCAGGTCTCAGCTCGTTGGTGACGCTTTCCACGCCCGGCATCTCCGCCGACTCCAACGGCCTCTTTCACGGCCTCGGCGACCACGCGCAAAACTCTTTCTCGGTCGATGGCCAGGCCATCACCGACCAGCAGAGCAAGGTCTTCTCCAACCAGATTCCGCTTGACTCCGTGCAATCGCTTGAAGTCATCAGTGGCGCGCCCCCAGCCGAGTTCGGCGACAAGACCAGCGTGGTCATCAAGGTCACCACCCGCTCCGGTTTGGATACGCCCAAGCCCACCGGGAATATTTACGAATCTTACGGCTCCTTCGGCTCGGTCAACACCGGGTTCAACCTGGCCGGCGGCAGCAAGAAGATGGGCGACTTTATTGCCGGAAACTTCCTTGATACCAGCCGCTTCCTTGATCCGCCGGAGTTCAAGGCTATCCATGATCGCGGCAACGAGGCCAACTTCTTTAACCGCGCCGACTACCGCATCAGCGCCAACGACACAGTGCAGTTGAACCTGGGCTATACCCGCTCCTGGTTCCAGACGCCCAACAGCTACGACAACCTGAACCCCGCGGAGTTCAACGGCGCGCTGGCTTCGGGTTCTCTGCCTGAGACCGATCAACGATCGAAGATCGGCACCTTCAACGTCTCGCCCACCTGGACGCACGTGGTCAATGAAGAGACCGTGCTAAACACTGGCGCTTTTGTGCGCAAGGACCAGTTCGACTACTACCCCAGCGGCAATCCGCTCTCTGACCTGGGCCCGGCCAACCTCCAGCGAGAGACCGTCTCGCAGAGCCGCAGCCTGGCCAACATGGGCATCCACTCCGACGTTTCCTGGAGCCGCGGTCGGCAAAACATGAAAGCCGGCGTCACCTATCAGCAGACGTTCCTGCGCGAGAGCGACGGTCTGGGCATTGTCGATCCCGCGCTCAACGCGCCCTGCCTGGACTCCAGCAACAACCCCGTGCCGGGGTTCTCCGATCCCTCGCAGTGCGCCGCTGCCGGCTACCAACCGAATACGGCGGCCAACCTCAACGCCGCCACGCCGTTCATCCCCATCCTGGGCTGCTACGACCTCACCCGGCCAACGCCATCGGCCAACGACGGCTGCGCCGTGGGTGCCGTGGGCGATTACCGCTTCAAAGGTCGCACCGATGTGAAGGAAGCCGCGCTTTATATTCAGGACTCCATCACCGCCGGCAACTGGCTCTTCAATGTGGGCATTCGCGGCGACCTCTACAACGGCCTCACCGTGGCTCGCCAGGCCGAGCCGCGCCTGGGACTGAGCTACCACATCAAGCCCAGCGGCACCGTCCTGCGCGCCTCTTACGCGCGCACGCTGGAGACGCCCTTCAACGAGAACCTGGTGCTCTCCAGCGAAGGCTGCAACTACCCCGTGATTCAGGGCCTGGTGCCCTGCGTCACCGCCTCGCTGCCGTCGGGTTTCCGCAACGAATTCCACGCCGGATTCCAGCAGGGCATGGGCCGCCACTTTGTGCTGGGTGGCGACTACATCTGGAAGTACACCCACAATAGCTTCGACTTCAGCGTGCTGGGCAATACACCCATCACCTTCCCCATCGACTGGAGCCGGTCGAAGATTCCCGGCTTTGCGGCCAACGCCAGCGTGCCTAACTTCCACGGTTTCAGTGCCGATGTGGTGATGTCCAGCGTAGCAGCGCGCTTCTTCTCGCCGCAGGTTGGCGGACTGGGCACCGTGCCCGCCACCACCGCGGGCGAAGCCTTCCGCATCGATCACGACGAAAAATTCAACGAGACCACCCACGCGCAGTATCAAATCTCCAAGCATGGCGCGCTCAACGGCCTTTGGATGGGCTGGAACTGGCGCTTCGATTCCGGTCAGGTTGCGGGCTCCATGCCCTTCGCGGTGAACCTCACCACGCCAGTCAATCTGAGCAGCCTTAGCTACGATCAGCAGGCGCAGTCAGGCATCGCCTGCAACGGCGTCCGGGCCACGCCTACTTCAGGCTTCCAGTCCTGCCTCCCAGGGCAGTACACCTCGTCAATGATCTCCATCCCCACGCCGGGCACCGAAAACGACGATCACAACCCGCCGCGCATCGCCCCGCGCAGCTTGTTCGACGCATCGCTAGGCCAGGACAACATCTTCCACAAAGAGCGCTACAAGGTGAACCTGGACCTGACCGCCGTCAACCTCACCGATAAGTTCGCGCTGTATAACTTCCTCTCCACCTTCAGCGGCACGCACTTTGTCACGCCGCGCTCGCTGACGGCGAAGCTGACGTTCAATTTTTAGCTGAATTAGGCTTGCGGTCAAAAGGCGAAAAGCTCGGGCCTGTGGAGAAGGGATGAGCCTGCGGCTAGCGAAAAGCCCGTGGCTAAAGCCACACTTCTCTCATGCCAGTCTTCAGGGGCCTGAAGGCCCCTGCTCCCTCCGAATGGCGTTGCCCCGTGTTCCGGTCTCGATTTCGAGTCAAGGGGAACAGGGCCAGTTCCTACCTCTCGCTGTCCAGATTCCTCATCTGCTCCTCGCCGTAGCGCGTTCCGGCCACGGCATCCGGGGGGAACGCCGTCTCGATCTCAGCCATCTCTTCCGGCGATAGCTTAATCTCCAGCGCGCTCAGGCTCTCGGCCAACTGCGCCCGCGTCCGCGCGCCGACCACCGGCACCACCCACGGCTGCTTGGCCAGCACCCAGGCCACGGCCAACTGCGCGGGCGAGATCCACCGCTTGCCGGCGATCTCCTTGAGCTTTGCCACCAACTCCAGGTTGCGGGCCAGGTTGTCTCCGCTGAAGCGCGGCAGGTAGGCGCGATAGTCCCCATTCTTGGCTGGCTGAGACCCTGAAAGCAATCCCCGCGAGAGCGTTCCATAAGTTGTTGCCCCAATGCCCAACTCGGCCAGCGCGGGAAAGATCCTCGCCTCCGGCCCGCGGGTGACCAGCCCGTACTCAATCTGCAAATCCGCAATGGGGTGCACGGCGGCGGCGCGGCGGATGGCCTCCGGCCCTACCTCGGAGAGGCCGACGTAGCGCACGTACCCCGCCTTTACCATCTCCGCGATGGCCCCAACGGTATCTTCGATGGGCACTTGGGGATCCAGGCGCGATGGCCGGTAGATGTCGATGTACTCCACGCCCAGCCTCTTCAGCGAGTAGGCAAGCGCGGTCTTCACGGCGTTTGGCCGGCCGTCGAACCCCAGCCACACGCCGCTCGGCCCCCGCTGCGCCCCGAACTTGACTGACAGCAGGACTTTCTCGCGGAAGAAACGCAGCGCCATGCCGATCAGCATCTCGTTGTGCCCCATGCCGTAAAAGTCGCCGGTATCCAGCAGGTTCACGCCCCGATCGATGGCCGCGTGGATGGTGGCCAGGCTCTCGGTATCGTCCGTTGCGCCGTACATTCCGCTCATGCCCATGCAGCCCAGGGCCAAAGGGAAAACCTCGGGGCCAGTCGTCCCCAGTTTGCGGAATTGAGCTGTCGTCGTCATGGTCTCGCACCTTCCATCGAGCATCCTAGCCTTGCGGCCTCCCGCCCGCAAGAGGGTTCTCGCGGTGTTTTTGAGTGGGGCCTGTTCGAGACTGGCGTTGCGGGCGCGATCTGAGAGTCCCTGTCCGTGGTTGCTGTTTCCATGGCACATTTCTTCCCAGTTTGAGACGCTCCATGCTTGCGCCTAAATGATTCAATTCACGCGTTTTATAACAGAAAAGTTGGGTATAGAAAGCGCCGGCGCTGTTTTTCCACTTTATTCATCTCCCCAATTTCTGCCATACTTGATTGTGCCCATCTGGTACGTCCAATCCCAACAATCCAAAATGAGGTTGCACTGATGTCGGCAAAGTATGTCTTTGTGACGGGCGGAGTTGTGTCCAGTTTAGGTAAGGGTCTGGCTGCGGCTTCCATCGGCTGCCTGCTTGAGAGCCGCGGTCTGCGCGTGAACATGATGAAGTTCGACCCTTATCTCAACGTCGATCCGGGCACCATGTCGCCCTTCCAGCATGGCGAAGTTTTCGTCACAGACGACGGCGCCGAGACCGACCTCGATCTGGGTCACTATGAGCGCTTCACACACGCGCCGCTCTCCCGAGACAACAACCTCACTACCGGCCGCATCTACGAGCAGATCATTCTCAAAGAGAGGCGGGGTGACTACCTGGGCAAGACGGTCCAGGTCATTCCCCATGTCACCAATGAGATCAAAAACGCCATGCGCAAGGTGTCGGCCAACGGCGCGGATGTGACCATCATCGAGATTGGCGGCACGGTGGGCGACATCGAATCGCTGCCCTTTCTTGAGGCCATCCGCCAGATGCGCCAGGAACTGGGGCGCGAAAACACGGTTTTTGTGCATTTGACGCTGGTGCCCTGGATCGCCGCCGCCCAGGAATTGAAGACCAAGCCCACCCAGCACTCGGTCAAGGAACTGCTCTCCATCGGCATACAGGCCGACATTCTGCTTTGCCGCTCTGACCGCGTGCTGCCCCGCGAGATGAAGCAGAAGATTGCTCTCTTCTGCAACGTTGAAGAGAAGGCCGTTATCGGCGCAACCACCGTGCCATCCATCTATGAGGTGCCGCTGCGCTTTGCCGACGAGGGCCTGGACGCGCTGGTGCTCAAATATTTGCGCAAGGATGCTCCCGAGGCCGACCTCACTCGCTGGAAGGAACTGGTCTATCGCTGCTACCACCCCCAGGACGAAGTGCACATCGGCATTGTGGGCAAGTATGTGGAGTACGAGGATAGCTATAAGTCGCTGAAGGAAGCGCTGACTCACGGCGCCATCGCCCACGACCTGAAGCTCAACATTACCTGGATCGAAGCCGAGGGGCTGGAATCGAAGGCTCCCGACGACCGCAGTTATGAATCGCAGTTAGAGGGATTCGACGGCATTCTGGTTCCCGGCGGCTTTGGCAAGCGCGGTATCGAGGGCATGTTAAACGCTATCCGCTATGCCCGCGAGAAGAAGGTCCCTTACTTCGGCATCTGCCTGGGCATGCAAACCGCCTGCATCGAGTTTGCCCGCAATGTTTGCGGCTTGAAGGACGCTAACTCCAGCGAGTTCGACCCTGCGTCGCAGCACCGCATCATTTACAAGTTGCGCGAGTTGCTGGGCGTGGAAGAGATGGGCGGGACGATGCGTCTGGGCGCCTGGACCTGCATCTTGCAGGAAGGCACGCTGGCCTCCAAAGCCTACGGCGGACAAACCGAAATCAGCGAGCGCCACCGTCACCGCTACGAGTTCAACCGCGAGTACGAAGCCCTGCTCACCGGCGGCGGCTTGCAGATAAGCGGCACCACTCCTGACGCGACTTATGTCGAAATCGTCGAGTTGCCCGGCCATCCGTATTTCCTGGGATGCCAGTTTCACCCCGAGTTCAAGTCCAAGCCTCTGGAGCCGCACCCGCTCTTCCGGGAGTTCATCACCGCGAGCTACAAGAACCGGCAGGGAAGGGTAGCCGCGGAGGCTATGACCTCGGAGACCGTCGCCTAGGGAACCTCTGAATAAGTCGCCGTTTTGAAAGGGCACGACTTCAGTCGTGCCGCAAAATGCTGATCATAAAGGGACGGGCTTGAGCCCCTGCGGGATGTTTTTGGGGGCTTCGCCCTGCATTCGGGCTTTTTCCGCAGCCTGCTTAGCCCCTGAGGGAATTTGATCTGGAAATCCGACACTTGATCAGAGCTTCCCTAGGAGGGCCTTTTTTGCTTTTGCCATAGACTTCTGTGCTCCATCCATTCGGCGGTTTCCTGCGGAATGGGTGGTAGACCAACAGGATTGCGGGTTACACAATTCACAAAAACGCTCTATCTCTCCAAGCGTTTGTATTTGCACCAATGCTGGGCGCACCAGGTCTCGATTCTGAGACCTGGGATAGCACGCCAGGTTATTCCTTCCACTTGATATTGCATCCGATGGAGGGCCGCTGGTCCGCGAGGGGCGGCTTGCCGTCAATCGCGGCGTCGATCGCGGCGCGCAGATCTTCGCCCGTGACGGCCAGGCTGTTGCCGGGGCGGCTGCGGTCGAATTGCCCGCGATAGACCAGCTTGAAATCGCCGTCGAAGAGGAAGAAATCGGGCGTGCAGGCGGCTTTGTAGGCGTGAGCCACGGCCTGCGATTCATCGTACAGATAGGGAAAGGTGAAGCCGAAGGTTTCAGCCTGCTGTTTCATCCCTGCGGGGCTGTCGGCAGGGTGCGTGACCACATCGTTGCTGCTGATGGCCGCAATGCTCAGCGGCTTGCCGGCGTAGTCCGTGCCTAGCGCCGCCAGGCCTTTTTCGATGTGCTTCACATAGGGGCAATGGGTGCAGATGAACATCACCAGCAGGGCCTTTTGGCCGCGAAAATCGTCGCGGCGGACGGTCTTGCCTGTCACTACCTCGGGCAGCGCGAAGTCCGGCGCTGTGGTTCCCAGTTCAAGCATGGTGGATTCGGTAAGAGCCATGATGTGATCTCCTCGAAAATGGAAATGCTGCTGTGATTCGAACTCAACGGAATGCAGAGTTTATCTTTCTGGAGCTCCAGGCACCAGAAATGAAATCGTCGTGGGGTACCCCAGACATGTATGAAAATCAAGAGTCTTCTGAAAAGGGTTAGCGCTGCCGGGTGGCGTGATGCGAATCTGTGCAACGATCTCGCACGGTGTGATATCTTCCGCTCCCATGCCGTCGTTGCCCCAGACCTGGAACCATGCGTGACCGCCGGGTTTCACCTGGATCGTCCTCATAGGTTGGTGTTCCGGCCCCGGAATCATACCGGGCTGATGCTCGAAGCTGATTCCGCTCACAATCCCGCCTTTTGCATCCAACGCGACGGCGGCCGGATAGCCTGACAGATTGCAAGTTTGGTGGCTGCGATTGGTCAGGATGAATCCCCAAACCAATTTCCCGCCCCCTCCGACCAAGGCGCCGAGTCCACGAATCGACAGATCGCGTGTCTGACAGCGCGGCAAGGGCTGGCAAAGCATTGGGCCGCAGGCCGGCAGAAGCACTGCAAGGGCCGTCCAAACGGGGAGCCGTCTCATGATCGAACCCTCCAAACGATACTCTGCTCCTGGGTTGATTCTTTGAAACTCCATTGCGCTTCTAAAAGAGCCCCGCCTGACGGCCGGGCATGGATAGTCCGAAGTGCTCGTAGGCCAGCCGCGTCGCAACCCGTCCCCTGGGAGTACGATCCAGAAAGCCGATCTGGATCAAAAACGGTTCGTAGACTTCTTCCAGTGCGTCCTGTTCCTCGGCCAGGGTGGCGGCTAGCGTGCTCAGGCCTACCGGGCCGCCGTCATATTTCTGGATAATGGCCAGCAGCAGCTTGCGGTCGATCTCGTCGAAGCCGTGCGCATCCACTTCCAGCAGGGTAAGGGCGGCGTTGGCGGTAGGCCTGTCGATGACCCCGTTGCCGCGTACCTGGGCGTAGTCGCGCACCCGGCGCAACAGCCGGTTGGCAATGCGCGGTGTCCCGCGGGAACGCAACGCAATCTCCGCCGCGCCGTCCTGGTCGATGGGGATCTGCATCACCTCGGCGGAGCGGGTGACGATGAAGCGCAGGTCGTCTTCGGTGTAAAACTCCAGGCGCAGCAGAATGCCGAAGCGCGACCGCAGCGGGGAACTCAACAGTCCGGGCCGCGTGGTGGCCCCGATAAAGGTAAAGGGTCTGATCTCCATCACGTGAGTGCGCGCCGCCGGACCTTGGCCGATGATGATGTCCAGCTTGTAATCTTCGAGTGCGGTATAGAGCTTTTCCTCCAGAACTGGCTGCATTCTGTGAATTTCATCCAAAAACAACACCTGCCGCTCGCGCAGGTTAGTCAGGATGGCGGTCAGGTCGCCTTGAATCTGCAGGGCCGGGCCGGAGGTCTGCTGGAATCCCACGTCCAACTCGTTGGCGATAATGGTGGCCAGGGTGGTTTTGCCCAGTCCCGGAGGGCCGAAGAGCAATACGTGGTCGAGGGCCTCGCCACGCGATTTGGCGGCTTCCAATGCAATGGCCAGTTGTTCTTTGGCCTTCGATTGGCCAATGAACTCGCCCAGCCAGCGGGGGCGCAATTTGAGCTCAAACCCCTGCTCTTCGTCGGCGCGCGAGGCGCTGACCAGACGTTCCGGAGTGTTGTCGCGCGCAATGGCCATGATGGGAGAAGTGTAGCCGTTGCCGCCCTTGAGGGCAAAGTGGCAGGCGCCAAGTTGCACAAACAACGGGCTGCGGCGATCCGGCATCCTGCCTCGTCGCCGGCCGGGGCTCGACGAGCCGCAGGGTGCGGAGCTATTGTCCTATTCAGTGCCGTAAAACCTGCATGGGACGCCTGTTTGTGCCGATGGAATGGGTGTTTATTGACCGTTTTGATTCCGTTCGGCGAATGCGGTTTTGCGGGTCAGGCGGTACGGCGCCCTGAAGCCTTAAAGTCGTAAGGTAGAACAATATCGGAAACTGACTCGCTACCGCTCTGCGCAGGCAGGTGCGGGGGCGTTCAACCCGCTGTAACCCACCGAAGATCCGAGGCCGGATCTTGGCTTTTATTCAACCCGGCCGGCTGTAGACGCGAGGAGATCGACATGATGCATCGTTTTTGGCTTGGTTCAATTCTGCTCGCAGGCTTCGCCGTTCCGATTACGGGTTGTGTCACCTCGCAGGTGAATGGCCTTGTGGTTACGCCCTCTTCCCAGTCGCTCACGGTGGGTCAAACGGCGCAGTTTACCGCGACCGGCACCTATGGCAGCGCGAGTCATCCCAGTGAGCAGAACGTCACCACTCAGGTGACCTGGTCCTCCAGTTCGTCTGCCGTGGCCACTGTGGACGGGAACGGGCTGGCCACCGCCAAAGGCGCGGGCACCGCGACCATCACCGCGAGCATGCCGGGGTACACTGGGCAGCTTTCCTCCAGCGCGACCATCATCGTTTCAGCCGCTGCTCCGGTGTCGGAACCGATCCTCTCTTTGGCCATCGATCCAGTTTCGCAGACGGAAACGGCAGTGGGCCAGACCGCCAGCTTCATCGCCATCGCCACCACAGAGTCGGGCACAACGGTGAATTTGACCGATCAAACGTGGACGGTTCCCGGCAGCACGCCCGCTGTGACGGTGAAAGCGGCAGCCTGGAGTTCCAGCAATACGCAGGTAGCCACCATCGATCCACTGAGCGGAATTGCAACCGCCAAGTCCTCCGGTACCGCAACCATCACAGCCATCGCCACCAACCCAGGCGACGGAACGGCGGTGACGGGAACCGCGCTGCTGACGGTGACCATCCCCTCCAATGCGGAGCCTCTGGTTTCTCTGGCCATCGTTCCTTCCACGCAGACCTCGCTGGCCACCGGTGCCAGCGCCAACGTGAACTTCGTCGCCATCGGCACCACCTCCTCGGGCGCCACGGTGGACCTTACCGCACAATCTTGGGCAGTTCCGGGAACTTTGCCTGTGGCGTATGTAAGCGCGGCAAACTGGACATCGAGTAATTCCGCCGTGGCTAGCATCATCGCGACGAACGGCGTGGCGACGCCCAAAGGCAATGGCGCCACGGCCATTACTGCCAGGGTCACCAATCCGGACGGCACAGTGGTAGCGGCCACCGCGGCCTACACGGTGACGGTACCCACTGTAGTCGAGCCGTATGTCTCATTGGCCATTGTGCCCGGTTCACAGACCATCACCGCCGCGGGCCAGTTGGCAGAATTTCGCGCCATCGGCACCACCGGGACCGGGACGACGGTGGATTTGACAAGCCAGGCGACCTGGTACAGCAGCAACACGGGAATCGCAGTTTCAAACGGCGGTGGCGAGTTCGCGCCTGCCGCGAATGGTGTTGGCGGAGCTGTAGCGATCACCGCCATTGTTCCCAACCCCGGCATTGGGATCAATCCTCCGGACGGAACCGTGGTCAGCGCCAACGCTGCCTTGGCTGTGGCGCTCACCACCTCCGAGCCGCTGCTCTCCGTGTCGATTCTGCCCAGTGCCCAGACAGCGGCGGTGGGGCAGACCAACCCATTCACGGCCCTCGGAACCTTTTCTGCCTCCTCATCCACACCGGGGACACAGGATTTGTCGAAGGTCACCGGTTATACGGTCACATGGTCTTCCAGTAATCAGTCGGTTGCGGTGATTTGCAACGGGATTGCCTCCAGCGATCCGGCGGTGTGTAACACCCTCCATTTGGCTGCCGGAACGGCGTATGCGGTGGGCCAGGGCGCGACCGCTATTTCGGTTCTGGTGACGAGAACCTCCGATGGGAGCGTAGTGACCAGCACCGCCTCCCTTACGGTGACCGGGACCGGTCCGGCCGCGATTACGGGGATCTCCATCGTCCCCGGCTCCCAGTCGATTGCCATGCCCGTCGTTGGGCAGCCAAATCCGACCATAGACCTGGTCGTGATTGGCACCAACGGAGCCGGTCTGCAAAGCAATGTAACCTCCCAGATCGTGTGGACCTCCAGCAATCCGGCGGTGGTGCCTACGACCACTTGCCCCGGCGGTGCGCTCGGCGGCTGCAATATCAGTGTCGCTCCCGGAGCGATCGCGGCGGTTGCCACGGCGATTGGTCCAGGCACGACCACCATCACAGCTTCCTATACGAATGTCGCTTCCGCTTCCATTCCGGTCAGCACCGTGGTTACCACGACGGCGACGCTGACGGTCACCGGTCCGGCGGCAGAGCCTTTGCTGTCGCTGGCCATCAATCCAACTGCGCCTTCGGTGCCCTTCCCGACTCAAACCACCCAACTCTCCGCCATCGGAACGTTTGCGCAGGCTCCCTTCACGCAAGATTTGACCGGCAGCGCAGCCTACGACACTGTATGGACTTCCAGCAATCCACAAGTAGCTTCGGTCTGCACCGCCGGTGATCCTCTCCCCTGTACCAGCGCCACCGACGGACTGGTGACGGCCAAGAGCCAGGGCACAACCGCCATTACGGCCACGGCGAAAAACACGGGAGACGGCTCGCTGGTATACGCGACTATACCGTTCACCGTCACGGGCGGATCGGCACAACAATTGACGGCCCTCAGCATCATTCCGAACACGCTGACGCTTTCTGCAACCGGCCAACCCGGCACCCTGAATGCGCTGGGCACTTCCGGCAGCACTGGCCTTGTGGAGGATGTGACCAGTTCGCCGCAGATTGCCTGGATTTCAACCAATCCGGCGATTGCAACGGTCAGCACCCCTCTGGCGCCAACGCAAACCTGCACCCTCAACACCGCCGTACCGCCCGTACAGGTGTGCACCAACGACCCGGATGGCATGGTGAAGGGAGTGAGCGTGGGCTCAACCAACATCACAGCCGAGTGGACGAACACTCCCGCTGCCGGGAGCACTCCGGCGGTGGTAGTGACGGCTCAAGCTACGGTCACGGTTACGAGCACACCCGCGGCCGAGCCTCTGCTTTCGATCCTCACTCTGCCCTCCGTGGTCACGGACTTGAACCTGGACGGCACCGCGCAGTTTCTGGCGTACGGGACCTTCTCGACCGCTCCCACCGTGCTGGACATCACCAACGGTTTCTTCCATGCCGGTTTCCCCACCGCCAGCTGCACCGCTGCCTATGCAGCCGCCAATAGCGAGGCTCTCGCCGCCGATGCCGCCGCCAATCTTCCTGTGACCAACCTGCCGTACGCGCAGTGCTCGTTTGAACCAACCAACTGGGTCTCAACCAACCCCTTTAACTTCCCGGTGAACTCTGCGGGAACCGCGGGAGCCACCGGTGGGCTTTCCACTGCCACTTCAGCCGGAGTTGCCGACATTTATGCCATCGCGTCGAACCCGGATAGCACGCTCGTGTACAGCCCAATTGCGACGTTCAATTGCCCCTACGCAGCGCCCACCTACGGTACGATCACCGTCACCAATGCCAACGGCACCACCACGACGACCACGGACTATAACGATCTGCTCAGCCCCGGCACGTGCAACTCGCTCACCGTTGGAGACTCGCTGCTTACCACGCTGACCGTCTTCAACGCTGGGGTGAACACCAGCGGCTGGCTGATTACCGCCCCAACCGCCACGGGCACGCCGGATGTCATCCATTGCGGCGGAACGGCGGAACAAGCAACCCCGGAAGGCTCTGTCTGCGAGGCGGCCTATCCCAACGGGACCTCGGTGGTGGTGGAGGCTCAATCGCTTCCAGCGACCAACCCCGTCCCGTCTGTCAATTTCGGCGGGTGGTCGTCGTCACCTTTGTCGTCCTGCATTCCTTGCACGTACAACTCAGGCACGGGCGCCTGCCCCACAACACCCGCCCCCGCCATTACTACGACCGGGCCAAACTACTGCGTGGTTCAGGTCGGAGGCGGTTGCACTCTCAGCAGCCAAACCCAAACCTACACATGCAGCAACCAGTCCAACGTATCCGTGGGCGCCATCTTTAACTAGTGGTAAGTCTTACGCTGATGGTCATTTCTCAGCATTTGAGAATAGGGGTTCTCCCGGTGCGAGGACCCCGCTTTGTAACAGGGCACGACCCAGAGGGTACCCCGGTCGTGCCCTGTTACGAGAATGTACGTCTGGTCTCGACTACAGCAATTGTGGAACCGCTGTAGTGTCGAAACGCGACAACACCGCCCCCTTCGGCCTCAACGTTTTACCCAATCAGGCTTGCGGCAGCCGTCCAGGGGCGCTGTTGGCTCTCGGCCACGCCGCGATGGGTGAGCGCGCCCATCCAGGTGTTCAGCCCCTCGGCCAGTCCCGCATCCTGGCGCAGCGCCTCGCGCGCGCCCAGGTTGGCCATGCGCAGCAGATAAGGGAAGGTGGAGTTGGTCAGCGCCAGCGTCGAAGTATGCGGCACCGCGCCCGGCATATTGGTTACGCAGTAGTGCACCACGCCATCCACCACATAACTGGGGTCGGAGTGCGAGGTGGGCCGCGCCGTCTCCACGCAGCCGCCCTGGTCGATGGCCACGTCCACAATCACCGCGCCCTTCTTCATCTGCGCCACCATGGCGCGGGTCACCAGTCTTGGGCGCCGTCGCGCCGGGAATCAGCACGCCGCCGATCACCAGATCGGCCTCGCGCGTGGCCTGGGCCAGGTTGTAGCTGTTCGAGGCCAGCGTGTAAAGCCGCCCGCCAAAGATGTCGTCCAGTCTCGCGCAGGCGGTTCAGGTTCACGTCGACGAGGGTCACCTTGGCGCCAAAGCCCAGCGCGATCTTGGCCGCGTTGGTGCCCACCACGCCGCCGCCGATGATGGTGACGTGCGCCGGAGGCACGCCCGGAACGCCGCCCAGCAGAATGCCGCGCCCGCCGCGTTCCTTTTCCAAGATAGGTCGCGCCCACCTGCACGCTCATCCGGCCCGCCACTTCGCTCATCGGCGTCAGCAGCGGCAGCGTGCCCTGGCGGTCGCGCACCGTCTCATAGGCGATGCCGATCACCTTCGACTCCAGCAGCTTGTCGGTCAGCGCCGGCAGCGGCGCCAGGTGCAGATAGGTAAACAGCACCAGCCCTTCGCGGAAGAAGGCGTACTCCTTCTCGATGGGCTCCTTGACCTTGACCACCATGTCCGACTTGCCCCAGACGTAGCCCGCTTCGCCCACGATCTCCGCGCCGGCGTCCTGGTACTCCTCGTCGGGAAAGCCGGATTGCGCGCCGGCCTGGGTCTCCACCAACACCGTGTGGCCGGCCTCGGTGAGCGCCTTCACGCCCGCCGGGGTTACGCCGACGCGGGCCTCATTGTCCTTGATCTCTTTGGGAACGCCGATGATCATGGTTTGCTCCTGTCTGGGTTGGATGCTCGCTGGGCCATTTGAAGAAGAAAAAATACCCGGCGCCGTTTTTTGCCTTTTGGAGGGAGGGCGAAATTGGCGCCGGGCGAGTTTGATCTTTTCAACCTCCAGAATCGTACGGCCCAGGGGGCTTCCAATGTGTGCAAACTTCGTGATAAAAGTGCAATATGGGAACAAAACGTGATCAGGATGAAGCTCTAGCGCAAGAATCGGGCGTCGATTGGCCAGAAATCGGCAAAGACCGCCCGGAAACCCCGGCGCCCTCCGGCCTCGATGAGCTGGACGAGGCCATCCTCCGCTATCTGGAACGCCACGGCCGGGCTACCAACTACGAGGTAGGCGAAGCGGTGGGCCTGTCCGCGTCGGCGGCTTCGCGGCGCATTCAGGCGCTGGAGGCCTCGGGCGCCATCCTCGGCTACCGCGCCAGCATCGACGACCGCCTGCTGGGCAAACGCATGACGGTCTATATCCGCGTCAGCCTGGAGCGCCAGTCGGCAGCGGTGCTGAGCGCATTTGAGGCCGCCATCCGCAAATGCAAAGGCATCACCACCTGCCACCTCATGGCCGGGCAGTACGACTACATGTTAGTGGTGCGTGTGGCCGACATAGACGACTACGGGCGGCTGCATCGGAACGAGTTATCCCGCCTGCCCGGAGTTACCAGGCTCGAAACCAGCTTCGCGCTCAGGGATGTGCTGGAAGGGAAGAGCTAGCGCGGCTGTTAGTTCGCCCCAAAAAATGCTGTCATCCTGAGCGGAGTTTGGTGCGGTTTCTTGCACCAAAAGCAGTCGAAGGACCTGCGGTTGCTTTTCAGCTTCGCGGCTAAAAAGTCACTCGGGCGAACGGCTGCGAGGGCCTTCCCCAATACGACAAGCGGCGATCCTGGCATCCATTTCCGCGATTGCCTGCTCCAGCGGAATCGTCTGAGCAGTTCCGGACTTGATTTCTTCGACCCGGCGTTTGATCTCCGCATCCCAAGCCGCGTCGATCTCCTCCTGCGGCAAGTCCTCCGCCGGAGGGTGCAGACTCCACCAGAGTTCCTCGGACAGCTTCGCGCGTTCGTCATAGGGAAGCGCAATCGCGAGGTGCCTGATTTTCTCGTAGGAGTGCGGCATGGGGAGATTCTAGCGCGAAAGTGGTTCCGTTTCTAAATGGTGAAGGAATTCACGAACCTCCTGCACAACCTCTTCATGGGGAACGTCGCCGGAGGTGTCCGCCAGAGCCTCTTTCACTCCGGCGCGGAACCATTTGTCGTAACCGGGTTCCGGCTCGCCAACTTCCTCCCGCCATTGCGCTTCGCCAGCCGCTCGTGTTTCCGGGGTGGCGCTTTCCCAAAGCGACTCGGCCAGCAGGAGCCGCTGGTCCTCGGGGTGCGCAATCGCTATTTGTCGGATTTCCTCGTAGGAGCGCGGCATGGGAAGATTGTAGCGCGGAATCGGGGGCGAAAAGCTTGCTCAATTCCAGGTCTCGAACGCGAGACCCGAGCCACCCGGCTGCTTACCAATATTGCCTTCCCAGCGCAAACTTCGCCACCCAGCCTATCAGCAGAGAACACCACCAGATCCTGGCGATCAGCGGGCTTAGGACGAGGCGTTTCCGGGCAACCATCTGGCCCAACAGCACGGCTATGGAGTAACCGAACAGCGCCAGATAGACGGTGGTCAGAGGATTGAACAAAAAAGACTGTGCGAACTGGCCCCGAGAAAGAGCCAGAACACTTCTGTACCCGCCCGTCGTGGGGCAGGGAAGTCCTGTTAGCGCTTTCAGAATGGAGGGTGGAACACTCCCTCCGGTGATCCAGGCTGCATTCCAAACCAAGTAGAAGAGGAATGCACCAAGAGCGACAGTACGAACCAAGCGGCGCATCAAGCCAGTTTGATACCGCATCCAACGCACTTGCGTTCCTCTTGCTTGCAGGCATCCAGAACGAAAGGAAGCCAGCAAATTGGGAAGCACGCCAGCAGCAGAACGGCAAACAAAACCCAGCCGCCGGTTGAGAGTTTCTTCTTTTCTACAAACGGCAGGCCTTCGTGACCACAGTACGGACATTTGAATGACAAGGATTGGCTCCAGACAGAGAAAAGTTAGATGTTTCTTGTGCACAGAACTCTAGCGGGAGAATCCAGCTAAGTCAATGGAAATCGATCTCGCTCCGGCAAAGCGGCACTTTGGAGCCTGTTTCCGAGAACTTCGCGCGCAAAGGTCTTCGCCTAGACCGCGGCGCGAAGCCCCATGCAAAGATCGACGAAACTATTCCGCATTATCGATCTGGGCGCGTTGTAGTTTGTCGGAGTAATCGACATACACCGCCTTCCAGGTGGTGAAGAAGTCGATGGCGCCGTTGCCTTCGCGGTGGCCGTTGCCGGTGTGTTTCACTCCGCCGAAGGGTAAGTGGACTTCCGCGCCAATGGTGGGTGCGTTGATGTAAGTGATTCCCGACTCCAGGTCGCGCATGGCGGTGAAGGCGCGGTTCACATCCTTGGTATAGAGCGCGGTCGAGAGGCCGTAGTCGGTGGAGTTAGCGATCTCGATGGCTTGCTCGAAGGTGTCGAACTCGATCAGGCTAACTACCGGGCCGAAGACCTCTTCGCGGGCAATGCGCATCGAGGGGAAGACGCCGCCCAGGACCGTCGGCTCGAAGAAAGTCCCGTGGGCGTAGATACCCTCGGTCAGCCGGTGGCCGCCTGTTAGCAGCTTTGCGCCTTCGGCCAAGGCGATAGCTACATACTTCGCTGAAGTCTCAGCTTGGTGCTCGTTGACCTGCGGGCCGACCTCGACGGAGTCTTCCAGCCCATTTCCCACGACAAGCTTGCTGGCGCGGGCGACGAATTCGGCGGTGAAGCGGTCCGCGATGCCCTTTTGCAGCAGAATGCGGCTGGTGGCCGTGCAGCGCTGGCCGGTGGTGCCGAAGGAGCCCCAAAGTGCCCCGTCGAGGGCCAGTTCCAAATTGGCATCGTCCATCACGATCTGGGCATTCTTGCCGCCCATCTCCAGCGAAACCGGCTTGAAGGCGGCGGCCGCGCGCTGGGCGACCAGGGAACCGACCTCGCTTGAGCCGGTAAAGCTGATGGCGCGCACATCGGGGTGCTCCACCAGCGCCCGGCCCACGACCGAGCCGTTGCCGCAGACAATGTTGACCACGCCGGGAGGCAGGCCCGCATCGATCAGGGCCTTCACCAGGTTGTAGGTGGAGAGCGGGGTGTCGCTGGCCGGCTTGATGACGCAGGTGTTGCCGGAGACAAGGGCAGGGAAGAGCTTCCACGAGGGGATGGCCATGGGGAAGTTCCAGGGAGTGATGAGGCCCACCACGCCCAGGGGCATGCGGACGCTTAGGGCGAATTTGTTCTGGAGTTCGCTGGGCGTGGTCTGGCCGAAGAGCCTTCGGCCCTCGCCGGCCACGTAGAAGGCCTCGTCGATAGCCTCCTGCACGTCGCCGCGGGTCTCGGCCAGCACTTTGCCCATCTCGCGGGTCATGTCGCGGGCGTATCTCTCTTTGTTTTGGATAAGATGGTTGCCTGCACGGACGAGAATCTCAGCCCGCTTGGGCGCGGGAACCAGCCGCCATGTGGCGAAGGCCTCTTTGGCGGCGGCCACGGCCTGGGCCACGTCGTCGGCGTGCGAGGAAGGGAATGCGCCCACCACGTCCGCGTGGTCGGCGGGGTTCAGATTCAGGAGGGTTTTGCCTTCGGCAGCGGGCAGCCACTGGCCGCCAATCAGATTGTGATAAACGGGGTGAGTCATGGGAGCCTCTGAGAAGCAGTGAACAGTGGACAGTGCACAGTGGTCAGGAGCCGCCCTGCCCAGTCCGCTGAAAAGCATACCGCAGGAGCCATGGCTTGCGCCGGATGTTTGGCGCTTGTTATGGTTTTGCGACTACAGCTCGCGCCGGCAAGGCGGAATCCCGGCCCAGACAGCTTCCCGAGTTTACCGCAGGGTTCCCAATGTGGTGCCGGGTATTGCGTCCTGTCTTGACCAGCAATACGGCTTGGGCCCACTGGCCGTACAATAACGCTTGAGGTAGAATCTCCTTTCCAATGTCAATGAACGGCTATCCTTCGCGCTCCTCGCGGTCGCACGGTCTGCGCTCACTCTTCAGCATGTTTTCGAGCGACCTGGCCATTGATCTTGGCACCGCCAACACCCTGGTCTACGCGGCTGGCAAGGGCATCGTTGTCAACGAGCCCTCCATCGTCGCCATCAACAAGAACACCGGCGAAGTTGAAGCCGTGGGCAAGGAGGCCAAGGAGATGCTGGGCCGCACGCCCGGCAACATCGTGGCCATCAAGCCGATGAAGGATGGCGTGATCGCCGACTTCAAAGTCACCGAAAAAATGCTTAACTACTTCATTCAAAAGGCTCACAACCGCAAAATGCTGGTGCATCCGCGCATCGTGATCGGCGTGCCTTCTGAAATTACCCAGGTTGAAAAGCGCGCGGTTGAGGACTCCGCCTATCGCGCCAAGGCCAGCGAGGTTTATCTGGTGGAGCAGGCCATGGTGGCGGCCATCGGCGCCGGACTGCCGATTACCGAGCCCTCGGGCAACATGGTGGTCGACATCGGCGGCGGCACTACGGACATCGCGGTCATTTCGCTCTCGGGCATCGTCTACTCGCGCTCGGTGCGCATGGCCGGCAACCAGATGGACGAGGCCATTACCAATTATTTGAAGCGCAAGTACAACCTCCTGATCGGCGAGCGCACCGCCGAACACATCAAGATCGAGATTGGTTCGGCCTTCCCGCTCGACAAGCCGCTGACCATGGAGATCAAGGGGCGCAACCTGATTGAAGGCGTGCCCAAGACCATCACCATCGACGACAGCGAGGTCCGCGAGGCGCTGGGCGAGTGCATTGCCGTGATTATGAACGCAATTCGCGTCGCCCTGGAGCGCACGCCGCCCGAGCTTTCCGCCGACATCAGCGACCGCGGCATTGTGCTCACCGGTGGAGGGGCGCTGATCAAGAATCTTGACAAGCGCATCCGCGAGGAAACCGGGCTTCCGGTCTCGGTGGCCGACGACCCGCTGGCTTCGGTCGTTCTGGGCACCGGCAAGATGCTCTCCGACTTCAGGCTGCTGCGCAAGATCAAGATCGATTGACGCAGGGACTAGGGGACTCGGGACTGAGGGCTGCACCGACATGGCCAAGCTCCTTGAAAGCGCGGAACTGGAACGGCGGGCACGTGAGTTGGGCATCGACATCTCTGGTGAGCCGCGGACTCAGAGCGCGTCTGGCACATCTCCGCGCGCCCCGGATCACGAGTTGCAGCGCCGCGTTATCGAAGCAGAGCGGAGAAATCGTGAGTCGCGCCTTTGGACGCTCACGGTCGTCTCCGCGATTGCGTCCGTTATCAGCGCACTTTCGGCATTTGTCGCGGTACTCTGGAAGCGATGAGAATGTGCTTAGTCCCTAGCCCCTAGTCCCTCAGTCCCTAGGCCTTTTCATGGAATCGTTTTTTGTTCGCTATCGGAATCTCCTCGTGCTGCTGGCGATGCTGGTGGCGCAGATTGTTGGCTTGGCGATGCAGGTGCGCCAGAGCGACACGGGGCGCGTTCTCCTCGATCCGCGCGACGGATCGGGTGTGCGCTTGATCCGGCTGTGGGCCAATTCGCTGGTCTACCCGCCTGAGATTCTGATTCGGACGTCGAAAACGGGCGTCGGCGGCCTGTGGCAAAACTACCTCGACCTGCGCCACGTGCGCGAGCAGAACCAGGATTTGCAGAAAACCATCGACCGGCTGCGGCTGGAACAGGCTTCGCTGCTTGAAGACGCCAAGCAGGGCCAGCGGTTGCAGGCGCTGCTCAATTTTCAAGAGAAGTACATCTATAAGACGGTGGCCGCGCAAGCCATCGGCACCAGCGGGACCGACCAGTCGCGGGTCTTCTACCTGGACAAGGGGTCGGCGGACGGCCTGGACCGGGACATGGCGGTGATTACCGCCGACGGCATCGTGGGCAAGGTGCGCGATGTCTTTCCGCACTCGGCACAGGTGCTGGCCATCAACGATCAGACCAGCGGCGCGGGTGTGATTCTTGAAACCACGCGGACCGGGGCATTCTGCGTGGAAACGCGGCCGGACAGCTGCAGATTGTGGGCATCCTGGCCGACCAGCGCATCCAGCCGGGCGAAAAGGTGCTCACTGCCGGTGGCGACCAGGTGTTTCCGCGGGGGCTTCCGGTGGGGGTAGTGGAAAAAATCGTGCGTGACCCGGAGAGAGACTCGTTTATCGACGTGATTGTGAAGCCGGCCGCGCATCTTGACCGCTTGGACGAGGTGCTGGTGATCACCTCGATCGAGCCCCGTTTCGCTCCCGAGCAGGAGCAGGATTTGGCCACCAGCGAGGCGCTCAAGGGCGCCGAGGTCGCCGCCATCAAGGAGCAAAAGAAGGCATCGGAGATCATGGCGGAGCGGCTTCCCGGCCTGATCGACCCTAACGCCCCTCCGGATCAGCAGCCGCTCCAGGACAGTTCCCCGCCGAATCCCGTGCTCCACCCCCCACAGGCTCTGCACCCTGACCGGTTCACGCCGGGGATGGCTACCGGCACAACGCCGGATGCAAGCACGGACGTGAAGCCGGAAACCAAGGCCAAGACATTGCCTGAAGCGAAGGCCAAGCCGCACCAGGTTAAGCCGGCTCTCAAGCCGGCTCTGAAACCCGCATCAAAGGTCGAACCGAAGCCGGGGCGACCGGCCTCGCCAGGGAGGAATCCGTAACCATGTGTGCTCTGGGCGCAGGCGTGCGCCGCGATGTGGAGATTCGCCGCTTCCCCCTGTTGGTTTACGCGCTCGTTCCGCTGGCTGCGCTGGTGCTGCAGGTCTGGCTTCCACGCGTAGTGGGGCGCTACATCTGGTTCGACCTGCCGTTGCTGGTAGCGGTCTACTTTGCCTTGGGCCGGCGCAGCCCGATTCAGGGCATGATGATGGGCGGCACCCTCGGCATCTGCGAGGACGCCCTCACCCACCACGCGATCGGCATCAACGGAATCGCCAAGACGATTGCCGGGTTTCTGGCGGGGTCGGTGGGCATTCGCATCGACGTGGAGAACCACACCATCCGCGTGATCCTCATCTTTTTGCTTTCCGTGCTGTGCAGCGGGATTTATGTCTTCATTTACCGCATTCTGCTGGGACTGGATCTCGATTGGAGCTGGCTCACTGAGCTGTTGAAGGCGATTGGGAACTCGCTGATCAGCATGGTGCTATTTCCGCTTTTGGATCGGACGCAGATCAGGGATTGATGAAGCAGGGACTGAGGGACTAGGGACTGAGGGACTCCTGGCAGTCGAAGTTCAATGAAATCGGGTAACGCAACGAGAGCGGCTGGAGTCTAAGGCACAGGCAGAATGTATTCAAGCAGCGGAAATCGCGGCGACAAAATCACAACCGTCAAGCTGGCGGTGGTGCAGTACGGCATCCTTGTCATGATGCTGGCCCTTACGGCCGGCTTGTGGCGGCTGCAGGTTCTGGGAGCTGACAACTTCCGCGTGCTGGCGGAGCAGAATCGCATCCGCAAGGTTCCGGTGCTGGCCGCCCGCGGCAAGCTCTTTGACCGCGAAAATCGCCTGGTGGTGGACAATTACCCGTCTGTTTCTTGCTTCCTGGTCCGCGAGCAATCGCACAACGTGGATGCCGATCTTCCGCTGATTGCGCGCGGATTGAATCTCAATCTAGACGATCTGCAAGCCACGCTGCGCCGTTTCCGGGCCGCTCCGGGCTACCAGCCCATCCCCATCAAGCAGGACATTACGGCGGATGAAGAGGCCTTTATCGAGGCCCACCGCAACGAACTACCGGAGTTGGAGACCATCGACGAGGAGCGGCGGCTTTATCCCCGCGACGGTTTCGCCGCCCACCTGATCGGGTATGTGGGCGAGGTAAGCGAAGATGACCTGAATAACCCTCGCTATGCGGCCTACGAGCCGGGGGAGGTCGTGGGCAAGGCGGGCGTCGAGGAGACCTACGATGAGGTGCTGCGCGGCGAGGACGGCTCTCGCGATGTGATTGTAGACAGCCGCGGCCGCGAGGTCGGCTACCTGAGGACCCAGCACGCCACTCCCGGCCAGGACCTGAAGCTGACCATCGACAACGACTTGCAGCGCGCCGCGGAACTGGCCTTGGGCAACCGCAGCGGTGCCATTGTGGCCATGGACCCGCGCAATGGCGAGATTCTGGCCATGGTCTCCCGGCCCAGCTTCGACCCCAATGCGTTTGCCATCCGCATCAACCGCACCGACTGGAACAAGCTGATCAACGACCCTGACCATCCTCTGATGAACAAGACCATCCAGGCGCAACTGGCCCCCGGGTCCACGTTCAAGATTCTCATGTCGGTCGCCGGGCTCCAGGAAGGCATGGCGCAGAACCTGCGCGTCAACTGCACCGGCGGAGCCAACTTTTACGGCCACTTCTACCATTGCGACGAACACCACGGCACGGTGGACATTCACAATGCCATTCCCATGTCGTGCGACACGTTTTACTACACGCTGGCCGACCACCTGGGCATCGGCAGAATCTCAAAATACGCCACCGCATTCGGATACGGCCAGAGAACCGGCATCGATCTCCCCGGCGAGCAGAGCGGACTGATGCCCAGCGAGCAGTGGGCGCTGAAGAGCTACCACCGCAAGTGGTACGCCGGCGAAACCATCTCCGTCGGCATCGGACAGGGCGCCGTGGAAGCCACGCCGATTCAACTGGCGCGGATCATTGGCGGCATCGCCTCGGGCGGGCACATGGTCAGGCCGCACACGGTCTTTCCCGAACAGCTTCCCTCCTCGTTCCACAGCGCCCTGCTTGAGACCTTTCCGGGGAGCGGCGACGTCAACTTTCCCATCGACCCGGAGAACTGGATGACCATCACCGACGGCATGGCCGAGGTGACCCAGCCCGGCCTGTATCACACTGCTGCCTCGGCGCACCTTGAGGGCATCGACTTTGCCGGCAAGACCGGCACCGCCCAGGTGGTGGGCCACGATTCTCTGAGTCACATCGCCAAGACCCACGCTGCCGTTCCCAATGTATGGTTTGTCGGGGTAACGCCCCGCCGCAACCCGGAGTTGGTGGTTGCCGTGCTCTGGCAGAACGGCGGCTTCAGTTACTACCCGGCGCGGATCGGCGCCCAGGTGGTTTCGGCCTATGTCGAGAAGAAGCGCCGCCTGGAGCACAACCTGGAAGAGGCCAAGGTCCCGGCCCCGGTGGATGTGGGCGCCGTGTGGTCCGTGCCGCCCTCGGGTTCCAGCGGCAAAAACGGCGGGCAACCTGAGCAGGCAGCGCAGATGAAGTCTGGGCACTTCTTTGTAGACCGCGGCCAGATCGTCGCCGCCACCGGGAGCCAACCCGTGGCCAAAACAAGGGGCACTCCCGTAGCGGCCGCTGCCCCGGCCCACCGTATGGGCAGCCCTTCGCAAGCCGGGACCGCCCTGCCCCTCCACACTTTGAAGGGATTTCAACCCTGATGCGCCGTATTTTGAGCTTCCGCGATTTCGATTGGGCTCTGCTCGGCATGGTGCTGCTGCTGTGCGCCATCTCCGTGCTGGAGATCTACTCGGCAACGCTGCACACCAAGTACATCCACTTCCACACCAAGCAGCTCTCTTATATAGTCGGCGGCATGGTGGCCATGTTCATCTTCGCCAAAATCGACTATCACAGGCTGCTCGACTTTGTTCCCTGGGCCTATGGCGTCTGCCTGCTGGCGCTGGCGGCGGTTTTGGTGGTTGGGCATAAGGCGATGGGCGGACGCCGATGGCTCAAGCTGGGCCCCATGCAGTTTCAGCCCTCCGAGTGGGTCAAGCTGGTGCTGATTCTGGCGGTAGCGCGCTACTTTGCCAATCTGGGCGGTCGAAGCCTTACCTGGAGAGATATTTTCAAGGCCTTTGCCTTGGTGGGCCTTCCCATGCTCCTGGTGATCAAGCAGCCGGATTTGGGCACGACGCTAACCTACACCCCCATTCTGGTCGCTGGCCTCTTTCTGGGCGGTATCAACGTCCGCCAGGCGCTGATTCTTGGCACTTGCGCCCTGGCGCTGGTTGCCGGCGTGTGGACCAGCGGCAAGTTGCTGAAACCGTACCAGAAGGCGCGCTTGACCAGCTTCATCAATCCCGACAACGACCCCAGAGGAACCGGCTACCAGATTCGCCAATCGCTGATTGCCGTCGGTTCTGGCGGCGTGTGGGGCAAGGGCGCGGCCAAGGGGACACAGACGCAAGGGGACTTTCTGCCCATTCCCCACGCGGACTTCATTTTTGCCGCGTTTGGCGAGGAACACGGCTTCGTAGGCTCCTTTTTGGTGCTGCTGCTATACTTTTCCATATTGATGCGTTTGATTCAAAACGCTCAAACAGCCGCAGACCTGTCCGGCTCCCTGATTATCATGGGGGTGGTGGCTGTGTTGACCTTTCAGATCGCGGTCAACGTGGGCATGGTCATCGGGTTTATGCCCGTCACCGGAATCCCTTTGCCGTTAATGAGTTACGGCGGATCTTCGGTATTGTTCACGTTCCTGGCGCTGGGCGTGGTGATGAATGTGCGCATGCGCCGGTTCGTCAACTAAGCGGATTTTGAAGTTTTTCTCTTGTATCCCCCCGGAATTGTCCGGACAACAAGAGAGCGGTTTTTAAGCATTTCGCCGGCCAGGTCCGGATGGATCTCGAGCCCGGCAGGATTGGGTTCATGAGCACGCAGAGACGGGAAAACCGTTGGCAGCGTCCAAGTTGCGCGGAACGCGAAGGTAAATCGGGGCGGAAAAGTCCCGGCCCTTTCGCGCGCTCCGGCAGTGACGCTGGAAGGGTTGGAACGGCCCCGCCGGAAAGATCGGCTTGCTTCCACCCCAGCGACAGATCCCTGTCGCCAGGGTCTCCGGAGTGGTTGGCCACAAACTCTCTGCAATCGGGTTGCAGCATCGTAGGTTTCGTCAGGCAGGATATCCACCAAAGCTCGCGCAGTTCGCCGCCCTTCAGGGCAGCCGGTCGCGCGGCCTTCGGTACGCCAGCGAATCACGGGGCCTCCCCTCCGCACATCCCCCCTCCTTCCGTTCTCCCGCGTCTTCATCCGGCCTTGCCGTAGGCCCCAGCAGGCAGACGCCGCTGGGCGGAAAGGTACGATGGCAAAAGAGATTTGCATCTCCAGCACGCCGCATGAAACCCGGCTTGCAATCCTTGAAGACGATCAACTCGCGGAAATTTACTACGAACGCGAAAACGAGTACACCCTGGCAGGGTCAATCTATAACGGGCGCGTCACCCGCGTTCTGCCCGGCATGCAGTCAGCATTTGTGGACGTGGGCCTGGAACGGGACGCGTTCCTCTATGTAACCGACTTCCTTGAGTTGGAAGACCCGGAAGAAACCGACGAGCTGGAAAAGGCCGCCGCCACCGGCGGCAACAAGCCTCCCCGCGAAGTCCGGCACACCAATGTGCCCGAAGCGCCAGTCCAGGCTGCCCGGAGCGGCGGACGCCCGGAGGACCGCACTCCGCGCCCCACCCCCAAGCCGGAACAAAAGCAGGAACAGCGCCAGGAGCGCCCCGCCCAGGACCGCCCCATCCAGGCCCGGCGCATGACGGTTGAAGCCATCCCCGAGCCCGGTGACGAAATTGCAGCTATTCCCGAGTCGCAGCTCATCGCCGAACAGGCAGAATATGCGCAGGATGAGTCCGGGCCAGGCGCGAAGCGCTGGCGCGGACGCCGCCGCCGCCGTGGAGGCCGCGGAGGTTCAGGTTCTGCAGAGGGCCAAGCGGAAACAAGCGATTCCAGTGAGATGCTGGAAGAACCAGTCGCGGAAGTTGAGTCCGCGCCGCAAATTCAAGCCGCGACTTCATTTACGCCAGCACCCCACATGGACCGTGCACCTGCCGAGGTGGCGCCCTTTGTCTTGCCAGGCGAGTCGCTGTCTAAGTACGGCGGCACACCGGCGGACGATGCCACATCTGCCTCTGAAGCTGCCACGCCTGTTCGTCCCGCAAGCACTTTCAAGCCTTCTACGCTGATTGAAGTTCCCCTCGAATGGGACGGCAGTGGACTGCTCCCTGGCGAATCGCTATCAAAGCATCGCCGGCGTCCCGCGGAGGCAGAGGTGGAAGTGAATCCTGAGCCGCATGGCGTCTTTTCCGACATGCCTGGGGCCGAAGCTGCCGACGCAATCGAGGAAGAAGCCTTTGTGGAGGAGATGACGGAATCTGAGCCCGAATCTGCTCCCGAGGCGCCAGAATTCGTGGCTCCCGCTGGTCCTGGCGAAGAAGCAGAGGATGAGGAAGCCGAAGAATTCGACCTCGTCGAAGAGACTGTTGATGCTGCGCAAGCGGCCAAGGCTGACCAGCATAAGACGGTTCCCGTCAAGACAGACGACTACACCGTCGAGACAGTGATCGAGGAACCCTCTGCGGATGAGCCCCTTGCCTCCCCTGTTACCCGGCAAGACGAAGTGACCGCCGAGCCTGCGCCGGATGCACCCGCAGCCCCCGAGACTGCTGAGGCAGCGCCGGAAGCCGATGCCGATGCTTCCCATCACGTTGACCCAGGCGCTTCTACAGGCTTCAGGCTCTTTGGCCTGGGCGGCAAGAAGAAGAAGGAAGAGGACGAAGCGCCGTCCAAGCCAAAGCCCGCTACCGTGGGCGCGGTTTCTGCCTATGCTCCCGGCAGCGGCCTCATTGAAGAAGAGGTTATCGAGGAAGAGGAATTCGAGGCTCCCCGCCACCAACATCGCGGCAAGGGTGGAGACCACGAGCTGGACGATTTTGAGGAAGAGACACTGCCCCGGCATCTGCGCACAGGCGATCTGGGCGAGATGCTGCAAGAAGCCCACCTCGACCACCGCATTCAGTTGAACTTCGACGAAAAGAACGGCGAAGAAGAAGACGAGGACGAGGATGCCTCCGGCGAAGGTCAGCCCGCCGCCGGCGGAGCCCAGCAGTCTCGTGATCGCGGTGGACGCGGCCGCCGCGGCCGTGGACCCCAGGGAGCCCCGAGTGGCCCCAACAAGGGCCGTGGCATGAGCCGCCGCACTGCCCAGACCTCCGACCTGCCCATCATCAGCGACCTGCTGAAGCCGGGCCAGGAAATCCTGGTTCAGATTGCCAAGGAGCCCATCGCCAAGAAGGGCGCCCGCATTACCTCGCACATCGCCCTGCCGGGACGCTTCCTGGTCTTCATGCCCACGGTCAGCCATATCGGTGTGAGCCGCAAGATTGCGTCAGACGACGAGCGCCAGAGGTTGAAGCGCATTCTGGTCAGCGAGCGCGGCGACGCAGCCGGCGGGTTCATCGTCCGCACCGCAGCGGAAGGGGCGTCGGAAGAGGATCTCCGCGCCGACCTGCGTTTCCTGCTGCACCTGTGGGACGAGATCAAGACCCGCTCCGACAGCTCCAAGTCACCGGCGCTTATCTATCACGATCTCTCGCTCATCGAGCGCATCCTGCGCGACCAGGTCAGCTCGAACTTCTCCAACATCTGGGTTGACTCCGAAGAGAACTATGAGCGCATCGTGCGCTTCCTCAACCGCTTCTCGCCCACCCTGGTGCGGCGCGTCAAGCTCTACACAAAGGAAGTGCCGCTCTTCGAGCACTTCGGCATTCAGGACGAGATATCCAAGGCGCTGCGCTCCAAGGTGTGGCTCAAGAGTGGCGGCTCGATCGTCATCAACCAGACCGAAGCGCTGGTGGCCATCGACATCAATACGGGGAAATATGTCGGCAAGTCGGCGCGGCTCGAGGACACCATCCTCAAGACCAACCTCGACGCGGTGCCGGAGATTGTCCGCCAGATTCGCCTGCGCGACCTGGGCGGCATCATCGTGATCGACTTCATCGACATGGACGAGCGCAAGAACCGCTTCCGGGTGATGGCTGCCTTGGAAGAGGCTCTCAAGACCGACCGCGCCCCCACCAAGGTGCTCCAGTTCAACGACTTCGGACTGGTGGCCATTACCCGCAAGCGCGTCAAGCAATCCCTGGAGCGGACCCTCTCGGTTCCTTGCCCCACCTGCCAGGCTACCGGCATGGTCAAGAGCCCGACCACGGTCTGCAACGAGATCTACACCGAGCTGCGCAAGATGAAAAAGCACTTCGAAGGCGCCGATGTCCTGCTGCGTGTGAACCCCGAGACCGTCAAGGTTCTCAAGGCCAACAACGCGAGCTGGCTCACGGAATTCGAAGAGCTGGTGGGCAAGAACATCCTCATCAAGAGCGACCCGGCCCTGCATCCCGAGCAGTTCGATATCCAGGGGTGAGCGGCAGTGAATGAGTGAACAAGTGAATCAGTGAAGAGAAACAGCACAGGCCGGAGCGGTTGCTCCGGCCTGTGCTGTTTGGCAACGCCCACACAGCCTGCGACGAATTACGGAACGGCAAGTTCTACTGTTTGGCCATCTCGCCACATTCGGAATGTCCTTGCGGCGCCGCTATGAATATACTCTACGGCGGTTTGCTGATCCTCAACCTCTGAGCCGTTGATCTCAAGAATGACGTCCCCGCTCCGCATCCCCATCTTTTCCGCCACGCTGCCCTTATCGATATTCACGACAACTAACCCCTGAGGTTTCGGCAATCTGAATGCCGCCATATCTACGGTCTTAACCTGACGGGTTTGTATCCCAAGCCGAAAAACGGCACTTGGGACTTTCGAAGCCGCACCGAACAGTTGCTTGAACATCCTGGTCTTTACCTTGAAGTATTTGTTTTGATTGTCGCCGACTACCACGACGAAGAACTCCCCGTTATCGTCGCCCCTTATCCGATTGACGTCCCACATACTGAAGGTCGAAGCCGCGGTTCCATAGCTTATCGAACGGAATGCGCTGTTATCTTGCACACTGCCGTTCTCATTGGTCAGCGGCTGAATAATCGTTTGTTTCGATTTGTCGGTAAGCACGACTCGATGAACCGAGGAGGAAAATGACATCCCTGGCCCGGTCAGGTATGCAGCCTTGCTGGGAAGAGCAACGACATGCAAGACCGGCGCGCGCATCTCGTCGGTGACGGATTCGACAGTAAACGGAACCATTTCACCCTTTGCATTCGCTGCCAGTTGCTCAATCCATCCCTCGGGTGTGTAGATCGTTACCGTGTACCCGGACTGCTGGCAGGTATCGCAGAGCAACCCGGAGAGAAGAGCCATTTGCATATCGACCAGAGTGAGGCCGATCGAATGGGGCTTCGATAGTCCCTTATCGATAGCACGCGATACTTGCTCATCGGTCAAAAGATTCGGGTCCCTCAAGCCTCGGGAAGCGTGATCCGGTGTCGCGGTGCTCTCAATTTGCGGGCCATTGACCGTCGGGACGCTTGACGCATCCGCTGGGGGCGTCGCACTGGAAGGGCTTTTTGCGGCGTTCTTGAGCAGCACGCAGGCGATGACCTTATCAGTGGCGCCCGCACCCTTCAGCGAGATGAGCCCATCCGCGGATGTGTCATAGCCTCCTGGCGAATTGTCGATTGCGGAAACAATCAGATCCTCGGACATTCCAGCTTTTAGCAGCTTAACTACAGATTCGTTATTCAGTGGCTGTTGTGGAATTGCAGGCTGTGAGTTTGCTACTTGAGCGGCCGGCTGCTTCTCTGGAATCAATTCAAGATAATTTGACAGCATTGAGGGCATAACAGGGGCGGCTCCCGTATCGGCCTTCGTGCCATCTGCAAATTGTACGATTATCGTTGCGGCGTTCCGCAGGTTCTCCATGCTTGCTCTAGATGCCGGTGGTAAAGAAGCCATGACTTGAGGCGTAAGAAAGGGGATGCTGGCAAAACTAGCGGACGGCTTGACGGCAATGATGGTGACTTCTTGCCCGGCATATTCCTTCGAGATTTCTTTATATGTGCCCGGTTGATAAAAGGGAGTTCGTTGGGCAATTGCCCTTCTTCCGACCAGCATTTGTAAGTTAGTTGGTTGAGATTGAGCAAGACCAGACACGGCAGCCATGAAAAGCACTGCGAGCATTGAGACTTTCAGCATTGTTCTTCCTCCGCAATGCAAACGAAGGGGAATTATACGCCCAAGGACTGCATCATAAGACTCCCGCTTTCCATTGGCCCTTTCGGTCAGCCTGGCCAGAGCATGCCCGCCACCCGGCTACCTGATCACATGAATCGGCACGCCCACCTGCAGGTTCTTCCAGGCCTGTTCGGTGGTGTAAACCGGGGCGTTGAGCGCAATGGCCAGCGCCAGGCAGGAGCGGTCGCCCAAAGACAGGCCATATTTCTCTGTCGTTGCAATCAGATCGCCGGCGATTCTAGCGTGGTCCGCAGTAAAGGACTCTACAGAGGGAACCAACCTGAGAGCGTCCTGCCAGCCTTGCGCTGGAGAGTACCCATTCTTCACCAGCTTCGATTGGACTTCAGCCAGGTTGACCGTGCTGATGACAGCATTGCTCAATACACTTGCCGTCAGCTTCTCGGCGCCTCGCTCATTCTGAATCACCGCGAGTACAGCGGAAGCGTCGAGAACGATCTCATTCATGCTTCGCTGCCTCGCGCCGTTCCGCGCTCAATTCATCGGCAAGGCTGACGCCCGGCTGGATGTATTGCTTCGCTCGCGCTTGTACCCGCCGGATTGTCTCCCGCAACGTCACAATGCGTAGCTCCCCGTCCACGACCCGCAGGTCGATGACTTCGCCCTCCGCCATCCCCAGCACTTCCCGTATTTTGGCCGGAATCACCAGCCGCCCTTTCGCCCCAAGGCGCATCCGCACCCGATGATCCTCGACGAACTTGGGGCACTCCCAGACGGCTTCCGGCTTTTGTACTTCCAAAGCTCCCATTTGTGCCACCCTCACCAGATGGTGGCACTATATTAGCATCGTGCCACTTATTTTAAAAGTGGGAACTTCTATAAGATTCCCAGGACCCGCAGGCGCACCAGCCCGCCGGCCAGCACGCCCAGCGGCGAGATGGCGACCAGGCAAAGCTGGTACCAGATGGGTTGCTTGCCGCGCTGTTGCAGGGCGCTTAACGCGGCCAGGGCCAGCACCACCAACGCAAGGGCCAGCACATGAATGAGCGGATTGGCCGCCGCGGCCCACGCCGTGACGTAGCCGCCAGCCGCCGCGGCCAGGAACGAGTAGCCCAGGTTGACAAAGACGTACCCCGGCTGCGGACGTCCCTCGGCGCCCACCCAGCTCGGAACCAGGCGCTGCAAGAGCCCGGTCAGCGCCATCACCAGCACGACCATGACGGCAAAGCCGGCCGCCAGGGCCAGGAACGCGTGCAAAATCACCATGGTCTTGCTTCCTTTTCCGGTTGTACGCCTACCTCGCCCCGTTCGATCCGCTCAAGGAGCGCCCGTGCCAGTTTGCGTTCGCCGGGATGGCTCTCGCCGTGCATCGAACACAGATCCAGAAACTCGTCGCAGAGGGCGTTCCGTTCTTCCTGCTGGGCCAGAATCGCCTGCAAGCCCATCGCCAGCTGGCGAAGCTGCGTCGCCTCTGGCCAGCCGCCCTCTTCCTCGCCGGGCAATAGCTCGACATCGGAAAACAGTCCTTTGCGGCCACGGGCGCATTGATCCAGGCAGGCCATGAGCTGGTCTACAAACGCCTTGGTCAGCGGCTCCATCTGATCGGTTTCCATCGCGTCGTGCGGGTCCATCGCTTTCCTTTCCTATTTGGCTTGCATGGCCGCTTCCACATCCTCGGCGGTATGCGGTAGCGCGGCTACCAGATCGATGAGCTTGCCGTCCGCGCCCACCAGGAAGACGCACTCGATGCGCACGCCAATCTTCTCCTCTGGGATGTAGACGCCCGGCTCGATGGTAAAAACCATGCCCGGTTTCAGCAATGCCGGGTATACCGCGGGATCGTGCACGTCGATGCCCACCATGTGCCCCAGCCCATGCAGCCAGTACTGACCCAGCGGCTTGCCGTCCAGGCTTTTGCCGTGGGTGTTGATGTAGTTGTAAGCCGCGTTGTCCAGCGAATCCGGATCGCGGCGGTCGCGGTCGTTGATCTTCGATTTGCCCGCCACAAATGCGTCGATGGCCGCTTGCTGCGCGCCCAGCACAATGTTGTAAATCTCCCGCTGGCGCGCGGTGAAGTGGCCGTTCACCGGCACGGTGCGGGTAATGTCGCTGGCGTACATGGAGTACTCGCAAGCCGCATCCACCAGCAGAACGTCTCCATCCTCAAGGGTGCGGGTGTTCTCGGAGTAGTGCAGGGTCGTGGAGTTGATGCCCGAGCCGACGATGGGTGCATAGCTGGGCCGCTCGCAGCCGGCCTCGAACCACGCGGCCGTCATTTTGCCGGCGAGAGCGCGCTCGGTCACGCCCGGCTTGGCGGCCTTGATCATCGCCCGCTGCGCCAGAATGGAGGCATCGCTCGCCTTTCTGAGCAGCGCGATCTCGCCCTCGTCCTTGACCACGCGCAACTCGGCAACCGGGTCGGTCACATCGTGCGCGGAACTGGTTGCGTCCATGCCCAGCGTGGTCCGGGTAAATCCCAGCGCGGCCTTGGCTTGCGGAGCTTCAGGCTGCGCCCAGATGTTCATGGCCAGACGCCGGTCGGCATCGATCAGTCTGTTCAGCTCCACGGGCAGCGCGGTCATGGGCTCCACGGCATCCACACCCGCGATTCTTGCCGCATCGGGCGTAGCCGCGTCCAGCTTTGGCCCGGTGTACTTCTCCAAGCGCAGGTTGCGGGTAGGCAAAAACAGAGTCTCGCTGTAGGAGCGCGGGGTTGCGGCCTTGGGCTCGTCGGCGGCAATCAGCAGCGCCGCCCCCGGCTCGTTCCAGCCGGTGAGGTAGTAAAAGTCAGCGTCCTGGCGGTACGGCTCAAAGTCCAGCAGTGGCTCCTGGGCGGCAAACAGCACGGCTACGCCGCCATGCAGTTTGGCCGCCAGCGCTGCGCGCCGCGCGCGATAGACTTCGGCGGGCTGCTTCTCCAGCGAGTGTGCAAGGGGAGCAATCATTGCCAGGATGGCGAAAAGCAGGACGGCGACACGGCCGGTGAAAGAATGCCTTTTGGCGCGCGAAAGCCCCGGGAAATATCCCACAGGGGCTAAAGCCCACCATTCTTGTTGTTGCAATTGCGGCACGGCTGAACTCGTGCCCTGACGCTTCTTGCCAAGCGGAAGGAGTTCTTTCGCAGCCAGTACAAGCTTGGAACGCGACGCTTTACACATGCAACCAGCCTCATGGACGCCGCGGCGGCTGTCAAGGGAAGACCGAGGGGCCAAGCCGCGAAGGCTCAAACTTGGTTGTTGAGAACAGGCACCTTCTGTTCGTCTTCGGCCAGCAGGCGATGGAACTCATCGGCTGAGACGGGCCGTCCGAAGAGCCAGCCCTGGGCAAGCAGGAACCGATTGGTCCTGCCAAAGAAATTGGCCTGAAGTTCGGTCTCAATTCCCTCCACAATCACCTGGAGCTTCAGCGTATCGGCCATGGCAAGTATCTGGGGAAGGATCGAGACCGTTACGGCTTGCGTGCCGATTGCGTGGGTGAAGGACTTGTCGATCTTGATGGCGTCAATCAAGAGCGAGTGCAGGTAGGAGAGGCTGGAATATCCGGTGCCAAAGTCGTCGATATGGACCCCATGGCCTCTCCGGCGCAGGCCGAGGATGGTCTGCTTGGCAACCGGGTCCCCGGCGGTACAGCCTTCCGTGATCTCGATCGCCAGGCTCTGCGCCTGCACTCCTGCCTGGCCCAGGGAGCGGTCCAACATGGGCAGGAAGCCGGAATCGCCCAGATCTGCCGCCGCAACGTTGATGCTCAGGCGGAAATCGGGACGATGGCGGAGCACCGCGCCAAAGTCTCGCAGGGTGTGGCGCACCACCAGTTTGGTGATTTCACCTACAAAGCCCCGGGCCTCTGCGATCTTGATGAAGATGTCGGGAGCCACCTGGAAGCCTTCTTCGTCGGTCCAGCGAGCCAGGGCCTCGGCTCCCACGATCCGCCGGCTGGCCAGGTTCACAATCGGCTGATAGACCATGCGCAGCTTATCGTTGGCCACGGCCCTGCGCAACTGGCGCTCCATGCTTCGGTTGCGCCGAAAAAGAAACGAAAAGACCAGGCCGAGGCAGGCGCCTGAGAGTCCGCCCATGACGAGGTACGCAATGAAGTGTGTACGGTCCGCCCGCAGGGCATCTGGACTGGAGACATAGTTCGTCACACAGTTGAAATAGCGGGCCGAGCAGCGAGTGGCATACAAGCTGTCACCGATGCGGCCTTGCCCGTTCCGGGTGAGGATCGACCCGGTGGCCCCCGACAGCCCGTCGATCTTCAAGCCCGATTGTGCAGCCAGTTCGTTCACCGCCACGGAGATATATCGAATGGGCGGAGATGCCCGACGGATTTCAATGTAGGGATTGAAGATCACGTACGAGTCACCCAGTTGCAGGCTAAGCACCGGCAGATTGCCCACCTTGAACGGAGCGAACCCCTTATATACGTTGGTGCCGTCCGGCTGCGAAAAGTCGGGTTTGCCCTCGGCCAGCGGCTGAGCCAGACGGCCAAGAGTGGCCGAGCAATCGAGCTTGCCGTTGCTCATGCGCCCCACTTCGCTCAAGTATTCCGATGTGAAAGTCAACATGCGAAAATAGGCGATCTCAGCATCGGAGCAATAGGGATACCGCGATGCATTCATCGTGGCCAACAGAGTACGCGCCTCCAGCGAAGACCGGTCGGCTTCCTCAATGGTCTGTGCCGCGTGCTGCCGCAGCTTGCTTTCAGTGAGCCGGAGCGTGATGGCGCGACCGAGCAGAAAGCCGGATACGACTCCGCAGGCCGATGCCACAAAGGTGGCGGCCAGCGTGATCTGAACTCGCTGCTTAAAGGTACGCATCATCTGAAACCGCCGTGGAACCTCCGCCGGAATCTCAAGAAAGGCCCAAATCCTGGGCAGGTACGTCATTCATCGGAGCAATCGAGTGAGATGTTCAAAAAATGGCCTGTGGTCGCCTGGCGGCTGCATCCGATCTGCTATACAACCACTACCGGCAACGCCAAGGGTATTCCTTTATTCCTTTGCGGCCTTCAGCATGGCGGCGAGGCTGCGGTCCACGTCTTCCTGGGTTGTGGCCCAGGATGAAACGCTGATGCGCATGGCGGTCTTGCCCTGCCACACGGTTCCGCCGCACCAGCAGGTCCCCTCGGCTTGCAGGCGGGCAATGGTGGCCAGGGTCTTCTCTGCCGTGCCGAATGAAACCAGCACCTGGTTGATGACCACGTCGTTGAGGATTTCGTAGCCGGCAGCCTTGAGCCCGGCGGCAAAGCGGCGCGCGTGGCCCGAGGTGCGCTCTACAATCTCCGCCATTCCAGACCGGCCCAGAGAGCGCAATCCGGCCCACAACTCCACGCCGCGGGCCCGGCGAGATAGCTCCGGGTTGTAGTAGGACGGCTCGCGGTGCTCGCCCTGCACCAGATACGCCGCATCCATTGACATGGCGGCGCGCAGTTGTTCGGGCTCGCGCACCAGGGCGATGCCGCAGTCGTAGCCGATATTGGGCCATTTGTGGCCGTCAGTGGCCCAGGAGTCGGCCTGCTCAAAGCCTTTAGTCCACTTGTGGTACTCCGGCGAAGCCGCGGCCCAAAGGCCGAAGGCGCCGTCCACGTGAATCCATGCTCCGGCCGCCCGAGCCATGGGGCAGATGGTCGCCGCCGGATCGTAGGCGCCGGTGTTCACGTTGCCGGCTTGCAGGCAGAGGATGGTGTTCGCGTCCAGATGCGGCAGAGCATCGGCCCTCATGCGGCCCTGGCTGTCGACCGGCACGCGCACCACACGGCTTCGCCCCATGCCCAACATGCCCAGCGCTTTCAGCACCGAGGCGTGCGCCTCTTCACCCACCACTACGGTAATGGGCGGCGCGCCAAAGAGGCCGTCGGCTTCCGCGTCCCAACCGGCGCGGGCCAGCAGGGCGTGCCGGGCGGCAGCCAGGGCAGTGAAATTGGCCATGGTGGCTCCGGTGACTACCGCGCCGCCTGTTCCTTCGGGCAGCCCGAAGATCTGGCGCACCCATTCCAGGGCAATCTCTTCCAGAGTGATGGCCGCGGGCGATTGCACAAAGAACGCTGCATTCTGGTCCCAGGCGCTCACCAGCCAGGAGGCGGCCAGCGCCATGGGCAGGCATCCGCCATTCACAAAGCCGAAAAAGCGGCCGTTGTTCTTTGCCACGGTTGCCGGAGAGCCGTAGGTATCCAGCAGATGCAAAACGGCCTCCGCGCTGGTAGGCCCCGGCGGCAGCGGTCCGCGCAAGGCGCTGAGCGCGGCGATGGCCTTCGCGGTGGGAGCGACCGGACGGGCATCCACGCCCTCGAGGTAGTCCATGGCGTCGCGCGCGGCGCGCTTCAGCAGCGCGGTGCGGGCTTCGGATACGGTTTCAGCGGAAGCAGTGGAATGGGGCAAACGGGGGGAATTGGAAACAGCCATAGATATAGCTGAGTCTAGCACCGGGGGTGGATTGGGCCGGTTCGCCAAGTCGCATTGCCCAAAGTCTTTTCGGAAGGAGCAGAGGCCTTCAGGCCCCTGAAGCCGCGTCTCTATCCGCAGGGGCTTTAGCCCCGGGTTCTCTTTTCTCCAGCCGAGATGCCGAACTTGGGACGAACAAACCCAGAAGGGCCGTCTCCGGGGCTGAAGCCCTGGCCAAAAGCTCCCCCCCCATCCAGGAGGCTGAAGCCCCCTGCTCCCTCCGTGGGGAACGGAATTGCTTGTACTGACTTCTGTGCGGACAGGCGGGCCTTGAAATCGCGCCCAAACTTGGTTAAGCTATATTGGCAGGATGGAGGCCGACATGATCCGTGCCAGCATCTTCGAGGCGAAGACGAACCTCTCCCATCTCGTCAAGCAGGCGCAAAAAGGCGAGGTGGTGACGATTACCTCGGGCCGGGCCAAGACGCCCGTGGCCCGCCTGGAAGCCATCCACCCGGTGGCGAAGAAGCGGCTGGGGGCTCTGGAGACACCCGGATTCGTCATCGCCGAGCAATTTTTCGAGCCGTTGCCGGAAGAGGAGCTTCGCCTTTGGAACGGAGGCGGCGAGTGAAAGTCCTGCTGGATACCTGCACGCTCCTTTGGGCTACCCTCTCCCCTTCCGCTCTCAGCCGCGAGGCGCGGGAGGCGATCGCCGACGAGGGCAACACGATTCTGGTGTCGGCGGCGTCGGCGTGGGAGATTGCGACCAAGGTGCGGGTGGGCAAGCTGCCCGGCGCGGAGAAGCTGGAGAGCAACTATCTAGGCGTGATGGAGACCGCCGGTTATACGTTGCTGGCCATCGACACGGAATCGGCCTTGCGCGCCGGCCGGCTGGCCGCCGAGCATCGCGACCCCTTCGACCGCATGATCGCCGCCCAGGCCTTGGCGCTGGATATTCCCGTCCTCAGCCCCGATGCGGCATTCGAGCAGTTCGGGGTAAGGCGCATCTGGTGAGTCCAATACTCGGTTAGGGCTGATTCCTGTGTTGGGAATTGAGGGTTTCATGGAGCATGGAACCATTTGACATTTCATGGAGGAGTGGCACAATGGAGGTGCCGGGAGTGCGTCAGGCTTCCTGCACGTTCAGACTACGGTCTGACCCGGCGTCTTCCCCTCCGTCCCTCCTTCACTTCCATGTTCCCTTGGGAAACTTGATAATTCCATAGCCTTCAACGCGTCCACCTTCGGATTTCCGGATCGCCGGTTCCAGGCGTTGATACCAGAAATCGTCTCCCTTCTCGAATTTGCGCCACACCGCGCCTGCCACCATGTCCGCCAACTGCACCCCAACGCTGGACTCAGATGGCTGAAAGAAAAGGCTTTCCACCAGGTTCTGGTACTTCGAAGTAAAGTCCCCTTCCGCTCCGAGTAGCCTTTCATGGGCATTTCGAAACCTCGCGTCTGGCTGTGGTCCGCGATGGTCGGCGACAATGATTCCCGTTTCCATCCTGCCTACGATCTTGGAGAGGTCTTGCAGGTAGTATTGGAACCTCTCCGACAATGGCTTGTAGGTGAAATGGTAAAGGTCGTCGGCGCAAGTGACAGAGGGAATTTGATATGCGGATTCGATGCAGGCAACGCAGGCCATTGCCTTGATCGATTTGACCGAGGTGATGATCTGGTACATCTCCGTCCGGATCTCATTCTTTTGCTCTTGGCTGAACCCACGCATCGGATTGGCAGTGTCGTCGTTGCTCGGAGAAAAGTAGCGCCACTTCAATTCTCCGCGCACCTTGCGCCTCAGCTTCATACCGTAGAGATCGTCGCGGACCTTCCTCCAAACGCCGTCGGGAATCGCCAACCCGCCAATGACGAAGTACTTGTCTCGGCGCTTGGTCGCGCTTGGAGGCGTGCCCGACTCGTCCAAGAAGAAGATGTGCATGGTCCCGGTCCCTCCTTCTGCTAAGAATTCGCTTCTCGCCCTGCCTACTTCTTTGCTGCTGGCTGGGCGGGCTTGGCTAAAGGCACGTCGAAGAAACCAATGTGCAGTTCCGACGCGGGCACGAAGTTGGTCAGGTGAACCTGAAAGTGGTCGGCGTCTAGCTTTTCCACCTTGCCGTTTTCCGGGGAACAGAAGCTGACTATATCCCGCCAGCCGCCCTCCGGTTGAGGGCGCTCGACGATGAGGGTGAAGTCCTCGATGGGCCTCTGCCAGGTGTTGGCGGTGGTCAGGATGAAATCGACCCACCGCGGATAGAAGATTCCCGCACCTTGAGGGTTCGTGCTCTCGTTGAATCGGCGAATCAACCCCTGGAGAATGTCCGGCTCGGCACAGAAGCTGGAGATGACGTCGGCCCCCGAGTCCCTCCAGCGGCTCGCGTTCTTCTTCTTCGTCCCCGGATCGATCGCGACCTGGAGCGCATCGACGGTCATATAAGAAAAACCGACGACGGGCGTGTATTCATGCCGAATGCGGACAGTTGAATGCGCTGGAAAAGTTTGTGTCCAATGGTATTGCAGATGAACAGTCCACCTACCCCAGGAAGGGGTATCTGATTCGAAGATCCCGGCTTTGACGAGTTCATCCCTTTTGTTCTTGGGAAGCCGGTTAAAATCCGGCGAGTCAATCACCTCCAAGTGCTTCGAATCCACCTTATCGATGAAATGGCCAAACGTCGAAATGTCGATGTGATTTGCCTTCAGAACGGCGGTCACGTTTTTGCCGTTGAGAGTGGCTGTAGCCTCTGATCCAAAATCGACGGGTTTGCCATCCACCCAGAGCTTGAAGCTCCGAAACGACTGGACTTCCAAGGCTGGTCCAATCCCGAAGTCATTCCTGTACGGCGGAATGGGGAACGCCACCTCGGTCGTCACGTCCTGGTCCGTATCGTTGCGAAAGTCGTAATCGACGACGACTTTCTTTTCGCCGATGCGCAGCACTTCTTTGGCCATGACGATGCGAGTTTCGCGGCGGGGAACCAGGCCTCCGGCGGCGATGGACGCGGCTCCATCGTCGGCTAGTAGAGGCGCAGGGGCAACGACTGCCAAGATGGCAGCCAGAAATACAAAGCAGCGAACACCAATCCGGATCATGGCGGAAAGTATGGCAGATTGGCAGGAGTCGTTCAAACTGGGGATTAAGTAAAGACGGCAGGTCGAGGGTATCGGTTTCCCACCCTTGCGACAAGAACAACTCGCAAGGATGGGGCACGGAGCTCTTTGGGGTGCGTCTGGGGCGAAGTTCATCTGGCCGTAACAACCCACAGCAAGAGGGGCTCCTCGAAAGGCTGAATTCAGCCCGTTCGCCGCAGTTGCGCATTGAAATTTGCGTCATTTTGGCCTATGCTAAGGATGCAGACGAATTTGTCCGCCTGAGTTGCCGTGGGCACGCCGGCTGGCGGAGAGATGAGTGGGCTTACAGCCCACTTTTTATTTGGGCCAATTTTTTGATGGATTTGCACCGTAACTGCTGCATTTGGGCGGTGCGGTGCGGTTTCCCCGGCGAGCGATTTCTGCGGCTGGGGTGTTTGGGGACGATGGCAGCAAAGCTGGAAGAAATTCGGTTGGCGGCAGCGCGAGTGGCCGCCTCGCATGGGCTGGACCTGGTGGATATCGAGTTGGTCGGCCCGTCGAAAGAACGCATTCTTCGAGTATTTCTGGAAAAGAACGCCGAAGGGCGGGCGCGGCTGAAGGCGGTGATCGAGGCTGCGGCGTCCGGCGCTGAGGAACTGGCACTGCCCGAACGATTGCTTGAGGGCGGTCTGAAGGTCGAGCAGCTTTCCGGCATTACACATGAGGATTGCGCGGCGTTCAGCCGGGATTTTGGCGTGCTGCTGGATGTGGAAGACCTGATTCCCGGCGCGGAGTACACGCTGGAGGCCAGTTCTCCGGGGTTGGACCGCAAGCTGAGCAAGCCGGAGGATTTCGAACGGTTTGCCGGCAGCCTGGTAAAGGTGCAGACCTTCGAGGCCATCCGCAACAACCGGCACTGGCAGGGGCGGATGACGGTCTCCCCGGTCTCTGATTCTAGACCGGGGGCACCCGCGGCGGGGACGTTCAAGACCATCGTGCTGGACCTGAATGCGGTGAAGCAGAACAGCAAGGCCAAGAAGACGGGCGTCAGCACGGTAGAGATTGCGCTGGAAAATGTAGAGAAGGCGCAACTGGTGCCGGAGATTTAGAGTTTTTGGAGTTTTCCAGGCTGTGCGGAAAGGGCATCGACCGAAATGCAGGTCCTTCGACTCCGCTCAGGAAGACAGTGTTTTGGGTGAACTGAGTCAGGGCATTTTTGATAAGTGGATCGAAATCAACTGAAAATGAACCGGCTGGAACCTGAACGGGTTTCGCCGCACGCAATACCCCGAGAGAGCAAGCAGAGTATGGCCAGCGTTTTGTATCAAAGCATCGAGCTCTTGAGCCAGGAAAAGGGCATTGACCCCGGCATCGTTGTTGGCGCCGTCGAGGAGGCCATCGCCCTGGCCACGCGCAAGTTTTACAAGACCCAGGAGAACATGCGCGGGGAGCTGAACAAGGAGACCGGCGAGATTCTGGCCTACGTCTACAAGACGGTGGTAGCCGACGACGAGCCCATCGAAGACCCGCTGAATCAGATATCCCTCACCGAGGCCAGCGCGGTTGCGCCCGGCGTGGAAGTGGGCAGCGAGATCCGCACGTACAAAGACACCAGCCCGCTGGGCCGCATCGCCGCGCAACTGGCCAAGCAGGTCATCTTCCAGAAGGTGCGCGAAGCGGAGCGGGACACGGTCTTCCTCGAATACGCCCACCGCGAAAAGGAAGTGCTGAACGCCACCGTGAAGCGGATCGAGGGCCAGGACATTATCTATGACCTGGGCAAGGCGGAAGCCCGCTGCCCCAAGCGCGAGCAGTCGCGGCTGGAGCAGTTCACCATCGGCGAGCGGGTGCGCGTCGTGTTGCTCAAGGTTGACCGCGCCGCCAAGGGGCCGCAGGTGATCGTTTCCCGCGCCGCACCGGAACTCGTGCAGAACCTTTTCCAGTCTGAAGTGCCCGAGATTTACGACAACACGGTGAGCATTCGCGCCATCGCCCGCGAGGCCGGCGAACGCACGAAGATTGCGGTGCAGTCCCGCGACAAGGACGTTGACCCGGTGGGCGCTTGCGTGGGCATGAAGGGCATGCGCGTGCAGTCCATCATCCGCGAGCTGCGCGGCGAAAAGATCGACATCATCGAGTACTCGGACGAAATCACCACCTTTGCCGAGAAGGCTTTGCAGCCCGCCAAGGTGAGCCGCGTTTCAATCTCGGATTTGACCGAAAAGCAGCTCGAAGTCATTGTGGACGACACGCAGTTGTCCTTGGCCATTGGAAAGAAGGGCCAGAACGTGCGTTTGGCGGCCAAGCTGCTCGGCTGGAAGATCGACATCAAGAGCGAAGAGGAGAAGCGGCAGGAGGTCGAGCAGCAGATGCAGGCCTTCTCCGGCGGGCCCTCGACGCCCATCGAGCAAGTTTCAGAGCTGGGCGACGGCATCATTCAAAAGCTGGTGGCGGCGGGCATTACCACCGTCGAGTCGCTGGCCGACATGACGCCCGAACAGCTCGAAGAGATTCCCGGCATCGGCGAGAAGACGCTGGAACGGATCAGCGTTGCAGTCCGCCACTACTTCGGCCATTTTGAAGAAGGCGAAGAAGGCCACGTACCCGAAGCCGCGGAAGCGGCCGCAGGGGAAGAGCCCGGCGAGTTGGAAGTGGAGACCGCGCCCGCTGTTGTGGGGGATGCGGAAGCCGAGGCAGAGAACGCCGCCGAAGTTCTTGAAGAAATAGAGGGCATTGAATCTGCAGAGTCCGACGGGGAGACGCTGACCGCTGCCGAAGAGGCGGTCGAAGACGTTCCCGATGCAGACGAGCAGCCGGAAGAGATCGAAGAAGCAAACGGAAACGTGGAAGAGCAGGCGGCCAAAGAGGACGGCGCATAATATGCGCCCCACCCTCCTTAGCCAATCGGGCAATCACGGAAGTTTGAAGAGCAGCCAAAACCATGGGGTAGCTATGAGCGACTGATGGGATTTGGGTAGCAGGATTTGAAAAGAGGCGGATGAGTAAGGTTCGAATCAACGATCTCGCGCGCGAGATGGAAATCAAGAGCCGTCAGGTTCTGGATATATTGGCGGAGCTCGGCCTGGCCAGCGGCAAGACCCATTCCAGCTCGCTGGAAGACTATGAGGCCGACAAGGTTCGCGCGCACTACGAGCGCGGATCGCGCTCTTCCAGTCAAGGGAGTTCTTCTGCGTCCCGCGCCCCCCAGGGCATCGTGCCCAAAATCGATCTGTCCCATATCTCCAAGCCCGGCGATGTGATGAAGGCCATTCTGGCCAAGCAAAAGGAACAGGAAGAAGAGGCCCGGCGGAGTCATATGCCGCCTCGTCCTCCGGCGCCGCCGCAGGTAGTTCCTCCCACCCCCAGCGCAGTCCGGCCCACGCCACCCGTGGTGGTTGCCGCACCGCCGCCTCCAGGGCCCTTCCGCCCAGAGAAGCGCAGCATCGTGCCGCAGCCGCGTCAGGCTCCTCCTATCGTTGTGCCTCCTGCCGCGCCGCCCGCCATCGCCTCGCGCCCCCCCGTTGGCCCGGTCATTGCCAAGGCTCCAGTGGGCGCTGCTGCTCCGGTTCGCCCGGCGGTAGCCGCTGCACCGCCCGCGGCGGTGGTTGTGGTCAAGCCCCCCGTGCCACCGGCCGCCCCTGTTGTTCCCGCGCCACAAGAAGCCAAGCCCGCCGTGGCTGAGCCCCTGCCGCAGGAGCCCGTTGTTGCTGTTGCCAAGCAGCCCGCCCCGCCGCCTGCGCCGCCTGTTGAGGCTGCCGTGGCCACTGCGCCCGTCGTAGTCGCCGCTGCCCCCGAGCCAGTTCCTGCTCCGGTGGCCGCTGCGCCCGCCGTTCCTGTTGCCGCCGCTCCGGTTGCTCCGGTAGTGGAGGCGGTTGTAACTCCCGCAATTGCAGCTTCGGTCCCTGTCGAGGCGCCAACCGCCGTACCGGAGGAAGTTGCGCCAGCCCCCAGTGTCGTAGCCGAACCCAAAGCCCCCGTGGTACCCGCGCATCGCCAGGCAGGACACACCCACATTCTTTCACCGACCCCTGGGCTGCCAGCCCGCCGTGTGGTGATGCCTCAGACCGGCCCTCGCCCGGTGTACAAGGCGCCCATCGTGGTTCCCACCGTTCCCGCCGCCAATACCGGCATCGCCGCTGGCGGCATTCAGCGCGGCAAGCCGATCTTCGATCGCCGGCCCTCCAGCGGACCGGGCAGTTATCCGCAGCGTACGCCGGGAGGCGCGCCAGGACAGTATCCCCCAGGCGCAGGCCCTCGGCCCAAGCATCCCACTCGCACCACTCCGGGCGGCTATGCCGGTCCGGGAGGCCCAGGCGCGCCTGGCGCGCGTCCCGGCTTTGGCGCACGGCCCGGCTTTGGACCGCCGCGTCCCGGCGGCCCGCCGCGTCCGGGCAGCGCAACTGCGCCCACCGGCGAGGCGCCTCGTCCGCAGCGTGCAGCCCCTAGAGGCCGCGGCGGAAGACCGCAGTATCCCAAGACCAAGGAAGGTCCGATGAAGGGCTTTGTGCCGCCGCCGAGGTATGGCGGGGTGCAATATGGCGGCGAGCCGCTGCCCATCACCCGTGAAATTACCGTCACTGAAGGCATCAGCGTCAAGGACTTGGCCGAGAAGCTCGACGTCCGTGCCAAGGACCTGATCGCCACGTTGCTCATGAGCGGCGTCTTCGTTACGGTCAACCAATCCCTTGACGCCGAAATGGTCAAGGACATGGCGGCCAAGTTCGGCGCCGCCGCCACCGTCATCAGCTACGAAGAAGAGATCGCCAACCAGGCCATCGAAGAGGTTCTCGAAGCTGAGAACACGGGCGAGCTTGAGGTTCCGCGCTCTCCGGTGGTTACGGTCATGGGTCACGTGGATCACGGCAAGACCTCGCTGCTCGACGCGATTCGCGAAACCGATGTGGCGGCCGGTGAGGCGGGCGGCATCACCCAGCACATTGGCGCTTACAAGGTCCGCTTCTCCAAGGAAGGCTCCCCGGCACACGGCCGCGAGATCGTCTTCCTCGATACGCCGGGCCACGAAGCCTTTACCCGCATGAGAGCCCGCGGCGCCAAGGTGACTGACATTGTGGTCATCGTGGTGGCTGCCGACGACGGCGTCATGCCCCAGACCCTGGAGGCCATCGACCACGCCAAGGCCGCCGGAGTTCCGATCATCGTGGCCGTCAACAAGATCGACAAGCCCGATGCAAACCCTGAGCGCGTCAAGAAGCAACTTGCCGACCGTGGCCTGATTCCCGAAGAGTGGGCGGCTGGTGACGAGGGCACAGTCTTTGTTGAAGTCTCCGCCAAGAAGCGCCTCAACCTCGACCTGCTGCTGGAAATGATCTGCCTGGTCTCCGACATCCGCGCTCCCAAGGCGACGCCGGGGCGCAAGGCGGTGGGCTCGGTCATTGAAGCCAAGCTGGATCGCGGCCGCGGCGCAGTGGCCACCGTCCTGGTTCAGGATGGAACCCTGCACCTGAACGACAGCTACATCGTGGGCAACACCTTCGGCAAGGTGCGCGCCATGTTCGACGACCGCGGACGCCCGATCACCGAGGCCGGTCCTTCGACTCCGGTCGAAGTGCTGGGCTTGGAGTCCATGCCGGACTCCGGCGACACCTTCCTGGTGGTCGCGGATCGCGACAAGGCCAAGGGCATCGCCCAGTACCGCAAGATGAAGGAGCGCGACGCACAGCTCGCCAAGAGCTCCCGTGTCTCGCTTGAGGGATTGGCGGAGCAGATTCGTCTGGCCGGCGTCAAGGACCTGCCGCTCATCATCAAGGGCGACGTCACCGGTTCGGTCGAGGTGCTGGCCGATTCGCTGGTCCGCATGTCCACCGAGAAGGTGCGCATCAAGGTCATCCACTCCGGCGTAGGCTCGATCACCGAGAGCGATGTGTTGCTGGCTACGGCCTCCAACACCATCATCATCGGCTTCAACGTCCGCCCGGAGCGCAAGGCCGCCGAACTGGCGCAACAGGAAGGCATCGAAATCCGCCTGCACTCGATCATTTACGAGTTGCAGGATGAGATCCGCCTGGCCATGATGGGCTTGCTGGACCCGACCTTCAAGGAGAACTACCTGGGCAAGGCCGAGGTTATCAACGTCTTCCGCATCCCCAAGGTCGGCACCATCGCCGGCTGCCGGGTGCTGGACGGCGCCATCCGCCGCGACTCCGAAGTCAAGGTCATGCGCGGCACGGAGCAAATCTTCAAAGGGAAGATCGGCTCTCTCAAGCGCTTCAAGGACGATGCCCGCGAAGTTACCAACGGCATGGAGTGCGGCATCGGCCTGGGCGGCTTCAACGACCTGAAGGAAGGCGACTTGATCGAAGCCTTCTCGACGGAGAAGCTGGCCGCCGACCTGGGCGCGCTGACCACCGCCAAAGCGTAAGACAACCTGGCAGCAAGAACAAACCGGCCCGCTCCTCAATCTGAGGGGCGGGCCGGGTTTGGTTTGTGCTTTTATCCCATCCGCGGTAGGCCGCGACTTCGCTAGTTTCTTGACGCGAAGGTAGGCTGATGCGAGAATCCGGGGTTATGGAAAGTCTTTTTTCGTGGGAAGTCACAAGCGTGTTTGTGCCCCTGCTCGTCGCAGTGGCGTTTGGGGTACTTTCCTTGAATGACTTCAAGATTGCCAAGACATGTTTCTTTTGTGCGGCAGCTTATGCAGTCGGCGGCATTTTTATGTGGGCGCTTAAGAGTAACTGGACATGTTCGGACCGAATTATTTCCAGCGGTTCGGCCCTTTTCCTTACTGGATTTCTGATGGCCGCAGCAATTCGGTATGTGGACACAAAGAAACTGGCGAAGAAGCAGGATGCTCTGGCGTCGCCTGATGAATTCGTAGCAAAGATAATTGAGAAGCTAAACCAGGGAGGCGGCGCGGCACCTTCGAAACATGTCGAGGAGACACAAATTGTCAATCCAAATGACGGCTTCGTGCAGTTCGAGAGCCGTGCGATAGCAATCGAGAGAGAAGATGACTTGAAGCGAATTGCCGGGGGGGACATACGGGCCGGAGAAGTAGTAAAGATAAAGTTCAACTTCGCGAATCGAGGAGCAAGACCTGTTTTTGATAACCAATCATGGGGTGTCGTTGCATTCGTTGATCCAGGCAAGAACCCCGGAGCTAGGCTAAGAGAGATTATGCTCAAGAGCATTCAGACTGGCTATGAGCAATTCAAGAATTCCGGCAATGATCTAGGGGCGGGAATGGGAGGCCATAATTTTGCTCAGAGTACAGCGGTCACCAGCGAGGAACTTGAAGGCTTGAAAAACGGCTCTTTAAGGGTGCATATGTTGCTTGGCGGAGCCTGGTCGGATGCAACTGGGCGTCGTTTCTACTGGACCCGCGCAGAATGGACAAATTGGCCCCAAGTTCCAATCGACGCATCATTCTGGAAGGATGCTTGACTTTTAGATTACCGGATTCCCCATCCTTTCGCGGCCTCATCGCGGAAGGGTGGGAAACCGACACCCTCGACCGTCCCCGCTCAACGGAAATGGGGCCTTCCCCAAAGTCAGCGTTGCTACGCGCCGGCCTTTGCCGTAATCTGAGCGATATGGAAGTGAATTTCACGCCCGAACAGGAAGCGAAACTGGCGGAGTCCGCCGCTCAACAGGGACGTAATCCCGACGAGTTGGTGCGGCAAGTCGTGGCGCGTTATTTCCACGAGGAAAGCCGTTTCGTTGACGCAGTGAAACGCGGCGAGGAAGCGCTACAGCAAGGCGCCTACCTAACGCATGAGCAGGTGGGCAAGCGTCTTGAGCGGTTCCTGAAACCCTGATGGAAGTTCGCTGGTCCATACCCGCGGCCGAGGACCTCGAGGACATCTGTGCTTGGATTGAACGAGACAATCCCGAAGCAGCCAGCCGAGTAGCCATGACGATCTATGAAGAGTGTGGGCGACTCAAGGAATTTCCCAATCTTGGGCGGGCGAGCAGTCGCATGGCCGGACGGCGCGAACTGACATTCGCACCGTTGCCCTACATCGTTGTTTACCAAATCAAGCCAGATGCAGTTGAAATATCGCGCATTTTTCACGGCGCGCAAGACTGGCCTTAATGCCCTGCCTCGTCTCATCAAGAACTAGGTTCATCGAGTCCGGTACCCTCGTTCTTCCACAGACTCTTCGTGCGGAAGGGTGGGAAGCAGCAAATCTGACACAGCATCTTTGACAAGGGCATTCTTTCCGCCAAAATATGACCATGGTTGAAGACCATGGAAGGAGATTGCCCCATGGCCTCGATTGGCGCCGGTGAATTCAAGGTGAAGTGTCTGCAAATGCTCGACGAGGTTGCCGAGACGCGCGAACCGCTGGTGATTACCAAATTTGGCAAGCCCGTGGCCACGCTGGTGCCCATGCCCCCGGCGGTCAAACTGCGCGGCGCGCTGAAGGGCAGCGTCCTCTATGAGGGCGACATTGTCTCCCCGCTGGAAAACGAGTGGGAAGCGGCCCAGTGATGCGCCTGCTGCTCGACACCCACATCCTCGTCTGGCTCATGGAGGACTCCGCCCGCATCGGCGATCCCGTTCACGCGCAGATCCAGCAGGCCGCTGATGAAGACCGTCTCTCAGTCTCGGCGATCACTCCCTGGGAGATCGCCATGCTGGTGGCCAAGGGCATGCTGCGCCTTGGCCGCGATGTGGCGGACTGGCTGCAAGCCGCACTCGTCCTACCGGGAATCCACCTGGAACCGCTTTCGCCAGCCATCGCCGCAGCCAGCACGCGCCTTCTCTGGGAGGTTCACCCTGACCCGGCCGACCGCATCCAACTAGCAACCGCGCGCCACCTCGACGCCACGCTTGTTACCGCCGACCGGCAACTGCTGGCTTTCGGCCAACAGGGATTCTTGAAGTGCCTTGTTCCCAGTTAGAACGGATACTTCTCCACCTCAATGCAGTGCCGGGCCACGGTGCGGCTGAGGGCCACAGCATCGCCCGGAGTGAAGCGGGCCAGCCGGCGAAGGATGGCTAACTGGGTGCGGAGCAAGTCACCTTCGGCGCAGGCCGCGAGCACACGCCGCGCCGCCTGCTCGGCCAAAGCCATGGTCTCATCGGCCAGCAATCCCGTCATGGCCGCAGGACTTGAGCTCCACCGCCCTCAGCACCTGATCTCTGATCTCTGACCCCTGATCCCTGCGCCGCCATCTTGCGCGCCCGCAGCAGCGCCGACTCCAGCGCATAAACCTGCATGATCATGTCGGCCAGGTCGGCCATCACCTCCTGCTGTTCCTGGAGGGCGGTCATGAACCGCTGGCTGGCTACGCCGGCGCAAACAGCGCCATCTTCTTCACCGCTGCCAGCACCTCGGCCTCCCGCGCCAGGGGCTCGTCCGTGTCCCCCCCGGAGTCGAAGCTGGGGCGGCTGCATCACCTCGTCCATCAGCCGCTTGATGGCCGGCAGCAGCGGCAGCTTCCCGCTCATGGCGCGCTTCATCAGCCAGCCGGTAATGATCAGCCGGTTGATCTCGTTGGTCCCCTCAAAGATCCGGTTGATGCGCGCGTCGCGATAGAAGCGCTCTGCCGGATACTCCTCCACGTAGCCGTAGCCGCCCATGGTGGCGACCAGTTCGTCGGCCACCAGGGTGAGCATCTCCGAGCCGTAGACCTTGAGGATGGAGCACTCGACGGCGTACTCCTCGATGCGCTTCTGGGTCTCGCGCGGGTCGTGCGCCATCTGCTGGCCGAGCGCCGCCAGGCCGGCGTCGATCATGCCGGCGGTGCGGTAGGCCATGCTTTCGGCGGCGTAGAGCCGCGTGGCGCTGGACGAGATCTTCCGCTGGATCAGGCCGAACTCGGCGATCGCCTTGCCGAAGGCCGTGCCGCTCCTTGGCGTAGCGGATCATGTGCGCCAGCGCATGGCGCGCGCCGCCGATGCAGGCCACGCCCAGCTTGAAGCGGCCCACGTTCAGCACGTTGAAGGCGATGTGGTGGCCCTTGCCGGCCTCGCCCAGCAGATTGGCCGCGGGAATCTTGCAGTCCGCAAGCACCAGCGGACAGGTGGACGAGCCGCGAATGCCCAGCTTGTGCTCTTCCGCGCCCACGGTCAGCCCCGGCGTGTCGCGCTCGATCAGGAACGCGGAGAACTTTCGTCCGCCGGTCAGATCTTGGCGAAGACGGTGTACAGGCTCGCCGATGCCGCAGTTGGTGATCCACTTCTTTTCGCCGTTGAGCGTGTAGTGGCTGCCGTCGGCTGAGAGCGTGGCGCGGGTGCGGATGTTCATGGCGTCGGAGCCGGAGCTGGCCTCGGAAAGCCCGTAGCCGCCGATCCACTCGCCCGAGGCCAGCTTGGGCAGGTAGCGCTGCTTCTGCTCCTCGGTGCCGTACCAGACCAGCGGCAGCGTGGCGATGCCGATGTGCGCGCCAAAGGCCGTGGAGAAGCTGGCCAGCACAGACAGGTGATCGGTGATGAGCGTGGAGCGTGACCTTGTCCATGCCCATGCCGCCGTACTCCTCGGGAATATCGACCGAGGTAAAGCCCAGTTCGCCGGCCTTGCGCATCAGATCCGCCATGACACCTGGTTGTTTGGCCTCGATGGCCGCCGCATTGGGCAAGACTCTCCTCGCGCGCAAACTGGGCCGCGGTGGCGGCAATCTGGCGCTGCTCCTCGTTCAGATCTTCGGGGGTAAAAATCTCGGCAGGGGTGCGGGTTTCAAGCAAGAAACTGCCGCCGGGGGCGGCGACGATGGGGGAAATAACAGAACTAGACATAGGAATGCCTCCGTTCGGCACTGCCCACATTACGACAGCAGGCGCGATTTGAGCAACTTGAAGCAGGATGCCGGGCCGCCTGCGCAGGCCCGCATCGACTACAATTGCCGTTATCCAGACCCTGGAGGCTTGCCCTGTTCGCCGCGCTTGAAACCCTTGTGATTCCCGCTACCGGCCTGCTCAACGCGTTGCCGTTGCGGCTGACCTCGTATCTTGCGTTTGCCCCGCAGACCGGCCTCCGCCATTACTTCAAGGCCATGCAGAATGCCGATCAGACCTTCCATGGGCTTTACCACTGGAATATCTTCGATCTGGCCCTGCTGATTCCCTATTTTCTGGTCATGATTGTGCTTTCCATCTATGGCATTCACCGCTATACGATGTGCTACCAGTACTTCAAGTACAAGAAGAACTACGACCCCAATCCTCCCATGCACTTCGACGAGCTGCCGCGGGTGACGATCCAGTTGCCCATGTATAACGAGCAGTTTGTCATCGACCGGCTGATCGAGGCGGTCTGCGCCATGGAGTACCCCAAGGACCGGCTCGAAATCCAGGTGCTGGACGACTCGACCGACGAGACCGTGCAGGTGGCCGCCGACATCGTAGCCCGCTATCGGGCGCTGGGGCATCCGATCGAGTACATCCACCGGACCAATCGGCACGGATTCAAGGCCGGCGCGCTGGACGAAGGGCTGAATGTGGCCAAGGGCGAGTTCGTGGCCATCTTCGACGCCGACTTCGTCCCGCCCGCGGACTGGATCATGAAGGTGATCCACCATTTTGCCGAGCCGGGCGTGGGCATGGTGCAGACCCGCTGGACCCACCTCAACAAGGACTACAGCCTGCTTAACGAAGATTGAGGCCATTCTGCTTGGACGCCCATTTTGTCATCGAGCACGGCTCGCGGGTGCGCACCGGCGAGTTCTTCAACTTCAACGGCACGGCCGGCATGTGGCGCCGCCAGGCCATTGTGGACGGCGGCGGCTGGCAGCACGACACCCTCACCGAGGACACCGACCTCAGCTACCGCTCGCAGATGGCCGGCTGGCGCTTCAAGTACCTGCCCGAAGTCGAGTGCCCCTCGGAGTTGCCCATCGAGATGACCGCCTTCAAGACGCAGCAGGCGCGCTGGGCGAAGGGGCTGATCCAGGTCTCGCATCAAGCTGCTGCCCAAGATCTTCAGCTCGGAGATGACCCGCAAACGCAAGATCGAGGCGGTCTATCACCTGACGGCCAATATCGCCTACCCGCTGATGGTGATCATGACGGCGCTGCTGGTGCCGTCGATGATCTGCCGCTTCTACCAGGGCTGGTTCCAGATGCTGATCATCGACGTGCCGCTGTTTACGGCCTCGACCGCTTCCATCGCCGTGTTTTACGCGGTGAGCCAGCGGGAACTCTACCCCAAGACGTGGATGAAGTGCCTGCTCTATCTGCCCATGCTGATGGCCATCGGCATCGGGCTGACGGTGACCAACACCAAGGCGGTGATGGAGGCGCTGTTCGGCGTCAAGAGCGCCTTTGTGCGCACCCCCAAGTTCCGCGTCACCAAGAAGGGCGAGGTTTCGCAGGCCAAGAAGTACCGCAAGCGCCTGGTGCTGGCCCCGTGGATCGAGATGCTGCTGGGCGCCTGGTTCGTGGCCGCGATTCTCTACACCTTCTCGAACCACAACTACTTCACCGCTCCGTTCCTGATTCTGTTTGTGGTGGGGTTCTGGTATACCGGGCTGATGAGCCTGTTGCAGGGCCGCTTCGACCGCTGGAAGGGCGCAGCCAAGGAAGAGCCGGAAGAGACCAGCCCGCGGCCGTTCCCTGTGGGGGTGTGAGATCCAACTGCTGAGCAAGTCCCCAAAGAAGGTGGCCCCGGTATCCTGAAGTCAAGTTTTCAATAGAGGTGGACATTGCACGAAAGTCAGAATGGCCTTTTGTTCGGCACCCCTTACGCCTTCCCGATCTTCTTCTTAACCCTGTGGTGCGGGAGTTCATTTTTTGTCGGCTGGATGAGTGGCTGGTTTGCTCTTTCCAGGCGGTTCACAAAGCAGTCCGACCCCTACGGCGAAACTCGCAGCGCTGGACCGTTCTTTTACACCGTATACACTCGTTTCTGGTCCCACTACAGCAGTGTCATCCGCCTTGTCGCAACGAAAGACGCCCTTTATTTTTCGGTTCTCTTCCTATTTCGCATCGGCCATCCTCCGCTCTGTATTCCTTGGAACGAGATCGTGGTTAGTCGAACGAAGCGATTCTTCAGGCGTTACGTAGTGCTCACGCTCGGCGGACAGGAGCGGATACCCTTTCGCATCTCGGAGGGGATGGCGCGCAAGCTCGGTATTCTCGAACGCCTTGCCGTGGCCGACCAACTGCCCCAGAGCCCAGCCTTGACACGTTGAGCGGTCGATTTGCAGCATTTCAGATGAAGAAACCGGGCTACACTGTCTGCAAGGGGTTTCAATGACTGCTGCCGAACAAGTTCGCGCCGCGCTGGAAGAGCTCCGTCCGACCCAGGAGAAGGTCGATCTGGCGGTGAAGACAGCAGTCGAGGTCGCGCAACCCTCGCGTGTAATCCTGTTTGGCTCGTGGCCGCGCGGCGAGGCCAAATGGGACAGCGACCTGGATATGGCCGTCTTGATGCCGGACTCCGCCGAGCAGGAGTTGGGCAGCCTGCGCCGTAGCCTTCGACGCAAGCTCGATGAGCTGCCGATGAGCATCGACCTGGTCATGGCAACCGAGGAGTTTGCCAATCGGTTTCGCGCCGAAATCAACTCGATCTATTACCGTATTCTCCGAGATGGACAGGTAGCCTATGAACACCGGCCCCTACACGCAAGCTCAGGTTCTTCTGATCAAAGCCTCTGAAGACGAGGCCGCGCTTCAGGCGACTGGGAATCCGGACGCAGTTCTTGGCTTTCACGCCCAGCAGGCTGTGGAAAAGCTGCTGAAGGCCCTAATCTCCGCTCGACTGGCTCCCTTTGAGCTGACACATAATCTTCTGCGCCTCGCCAAGGCAGCTCAAGACCTGGGCGAGGCACTTCCATCCACCCCTGTTCCTCTCTCCGATCTCAACGACTTCGCCGTTGAGTATCGATACGAGCTGCTCTTTCAACACATGGCCCCAAGCGCCGCTGAACTGATCGAGACCGTGCGCTTGATCCGCGAGCACGTCGTGGCCCGCATTGCGGCGCTTTCCGCCGCCCCCTAGCGCCTCCGGTACAATAGTCTGAAGCGCCTGCCGCGCCGGGGACTGGATTCCCTGGGCCGCCGGGCGCGTCGGAGTATATGCTGACCAAAAATCTGCCTGAAGCCCTTACATTTGATGACGTGTTGCTGGTGCCCGCCTACAGCGAAGTAGTCCCCGTACAAGTAAGCACCCAAACCCAGTTGACGCGCGAAATTTCGCTGAACACCCCGCTGCTTTCGTCGGCCATGGACACCGTGACCGAGTCGCGCATGGCCATCGCCATGGCCCAGTCGGGCGGTATCGGCATTGTGCACCGCAATCTCTCCATCGCCGACCAGGCAGGCGAGATTGACAAGGTTAAGCGCTCAGAGAGCGGCATGATCGTTGACCCGGTGACCATCGGGCCGGACCAGATGATCGGCGATGCGCTGGAAGTGATGCGCCGCTACAAGATCTCCGGCGTTCCGGTCACCCAGGGCAAGAAGCTGGTGGGCATCCTGACCAACCGCGACCTGCGCTTCGAGACCCGCACCGATGTACCGGTGGGCGACGTGATGACCAAGAAGGACCTGATCACCGTCCCCGTGGGCACGACGTTGGAAGAAGCCGAGCTGATTCTGCACAAGCACCGCGTGGAAAAGCTGCTGGTGGTTGACGACCAGTACAACCTCAAGGGCTTGATCACCGTCAAAGATATCCAGAAGAAGCTGAAATACCCCAACGCCAGCAAGGACGAAAAGGGCCGCCTGCGCGTGGGCGGAGCCATCGGGGCCACTGGCGACTTCCTGGAGCGGGCCGCCGAGCTGGTGCGGGCCCGTGCCGATGTGCTGGCCATCGACTCAGCGCACGGCCACTCTTCGCGCGTGCTGGAGGCAGTTCGGGCCATCAAGAAGAACTTTCCGCACGTCGGCCTGCTGGCAGGCAACGTCGCCACTTACGAGGGCGCGCTGGCGCTGATCGAGGCCGGAGCTGACGCCATCAAGGTGGGCATCGGTCCAGGGTCCATCTGTACCACCCGCATGGTCACCGGCGCGGGAATGCCGCAGATCACGGCCATCGCAGAGGCCGCCCGCGCGGCCCGCGAGCACGGCATCCCGGTCATCGCCGATGGCGGCATCAAATACTCGGGAGAGATTACCAAGGCCATTGCCGCCGGCGCCAGTTCGGTCATGATCGGCTCGCTGTTTGCCGGTGTGGACGAGAGTCCCGGCGAGACCATTCTCTACCAGGGCCGCAGTTTTAAAAGCTATCGCGGCATGGGCTCGTTGACCGCCATGAGCCAGGGCTCGGGAGAGCGCTACTTCCAGAGCACCGCCGACCTAGCCAGCGCGGAGTTGGGCAGCGA
>CAWITY010000018.1:0-631825 GCA_963839155.1 uncultured Acidobacteriaceae bacterium | reverse complement strand
CTGGCGCCCTCGATGCGCGGCGTGTAAGGGCGGGACGAACGGGGAGCGGCCGATGGGCGGTAACCCGAACCGGTGCGCGCATCGATCGACCCTGGGCCTGGACGTGAACCGGAACCGGGGCTATAGGAACGGCCGGCCGGCTTGCCGGGCTTGCTGCTGGGACGCGGACCACCCGCGCGGGGCATACCGCTGCTGGTGGTGTAGGCGCGGGGCAGGCCACCCTCGCTGCTGAAGGGGCGGCTGGGACGGGAAGGCGCCGGACGGCCCGAACTGGGACGGGGACGGTCCGACCGCGGCCGATCCGAGCTGGGACGGGGACGGTCGAAGTCGGGACGGCCTTGGCTGGGGCGGCCCGAAGAGGGACGGCCGGAGCTGGGGCGATCCGAATACGACCGGGGAGCGCTGGGACGGCCCGTGCTGGGACGATCCGAATAGGGACGCGCCCCGCCGGGGCGCGGCCCGCTGGAACGACCCGAGGGAGGACGGCTGGGGCTGGGACGATCCGAGTATGGAACCTCTTCAATATGGAGGTTCGGCGGACGAATGGGACCCAGATCGTCGTCGTTGACGGGAGCTTCGCGGCGCGGGCCTGTGGGCCGCTGGTAGCCGGAACCGCCGCCGCGCGCGCCGGCCTTGTTCCAGGCGGGCTTGGCGCCGAAGTTGCTCTCCGAGCTGGTTCTGCCCGTTCCCGCAGAGGAAGGCCGGGGACGGTCGCTCGGTGGGCGGTTCTCGCCGGTTGAGCCAGCATCAAAGCGCGCCGGCGGACGGGCTGGGCGGTCGTCTTTCTTCCATGCCGGGCGAGCCGGACGGGGCGCGAACGAGCCCACCCCTTCGTCGCGGCGGAAGGGCCGCTTGCCGGGGCCGGAATCGGGCCGCGCGGAGCCGTAGCGAGCTGGGCCTGCACCCGGCGCGCGCTGCGGACGGTCGCTGGAACGGGCTGGACTGCGGGGAGTACGATCGGCGGGCCCCCCAGCCGCGGGACGAAACTCCTGACCTGCTGGACGGGCGGGACGCGATGGCCTGTCCTGGCTGGAAGAGGCCGCGCCGTAGGTCTTTCTTGGGCGGAATTCGCCAGGGCGCTCCGCACTGGCAGAGCGCTCTTCAAATGGCTTGGGCGCAAACGGCTTGGCGGGCCTCGGGTACTGGGTGGGTCGAGGCGCTACCGTGGGCAATTTGCCCGCGTCCATGGCGTTGCGGCGGCGGACGTCCTTCGTCTTGGGGGTGCGATACTTGCCCTCCGCAGCCAGGCGCAGCGCATCCAGCTCTTCCGGCTCCAGTTCGCGCAGATTGCCCGGCTCCTGGTCCAACACGAGCGGGCCGTAGCCGACGCGGCGAATTTTCTCAACAAAGTGGCCGATCTCCTCGAACATCTTGCGCAGTTCGCGATTGCGGCCCTCAATGAGAACAACTTCGTACCAGGGATTGTCGCCCTGGCGCACCTGGCGAATGCGCGCCGGTGAGGTGCGGACTTTGGACGATCCAGGCTTGCCGCGCTCGATGGCCACGCCGCCACGCAGAATGTCGAGTTCGCTCTCGGTGGGCTGGCCGGCAACCTTGACCAGATAGGTCTTTTCCACGCCGGAAGCCGCCTTGGTGAGACGGTTGGCCAGATCGCCGTCGTTGGTCACGACCAGCAGGCCCTCGCTCATGTAGTCGAGGCGGCCAACGGGGTAGAGACGCTCCTTCATCTTGTCGAAGAACTGCATCACCGTGGGCCGGCCCTCGGGGTCCTTGACCGTGGTGACAAAGCCCTTGGGCTTGTTCAGGACAAAGTAGCGCAGACGCTCCGCACCTTGCAGCAGCTTGCCATCGACGCGGATGTGGTCGCGGCCCAGATCCGCCTTGGTGCCCAGCTCGGTGACGATTTTGCCGTTCACTTGCACCCGGCCCTGCTCGATCATCTCCTCGGCCTTGCGGCGGCTGGCGACGCCGGTCTTGGCCAGAATCTTCTGCAGGCGCTCCAGCTTGGCCGGGGGACGGGGTTTGGGCGTGAATTCCGGATCGGCATCCTCGTCGGAGTCGTCTTCGTCTTCTACTTCTTCGGCGTCTTCTTCATCCGCTTCTATTTCAGCGTCTTCTTCTTCGCCCTCGGCGCCTTCGCCTTCCGCCTCTTCTTCAGCTTCGGCGTCTTCGTCTTCCGGCTCGTCTCCTGCTTCTTCTTCGTCGGCGGCGTCGATCTGCGCGTCGAGTGCGGCGGAGTCTTCTTCCGGCGCGGTTTCCAGTTCGGTTGCTTCTACTTCTGCATCAGACGCGGAGTCCAACTCGGGCTCGGTCGATTCGGGCTTGAGGTCATCGGTCATCGGGAACATCTCAGTTTCTGCCTGCTCTATGGGGAAGGCGCAGCAGGCGCGGCCTATGGGTTGGATTCCGCCTGGATACCGGCTAGCGGGCAACGGGCGGATCGGGCGGGGCTGAGGCTACGAATCTGTCTCAGGCGCTTCGGTTGCGGGGGATGGACCGGCAGCCGTCTCGGCTGGCGTTTCCGCGGAGTTCTGGGCAGTCGTCACGACTGGCATTGAAGCGGGCATTGCGGCAACCGGCATCTCCTGCACCGCGGGAGTTTCGGCGGACTCTGGCGCAGCGCCAGAGTCGGTTTCTTGTTCGGATGCCTCGGAGGCATTCTCGTCGAATTCCAGGCGGGAATCCAGATTCGGCTTCGGGCCAGATTGAGCGCCGGGCGCGCCGTCTGAAGCCATTTCCGGTTCATCCAGTTCAATGGCGGCCATCTTCTCAAACTCGTCCATGGACGGCAGCTCGGTAACGTCCTTGAGACCGAAACGCAGCAAAAACTCCCGGGTGGTCTTGTAGAGGATGGGGCGCCCGATAACCTGTTTGCGGCCGGCCGTGGCGATAAGCTTGCGTGCCAGGAGCGAGCCAAAGACGCCCGCCGAATCCACGCCGCGAATCTCGTTGACCTCCGGCGCGGTGACGGGCTGCTTGTAGGCGATGACGGCCAGGGTTTCCAGTGCCGGCAACGACAGCCTGAGCGGAGGCTTGAGGCTTTTCACAAAAGCCCGCACCGCATCGTGGCACTCGGGCTTGGTAGCCATGCGGTAGCCGCCGGCAATCTCGCGAATCTCCACGCCGCGGTTGTCTGAGGCGTACTCGGCGATCAGTTGGTCGAGCAATTGGCGAATCACGGCGCGCACCTCGCGGTCGCGCTGTCGAGAGAGGCGCTTGAGTTCGGATTCGGCGTTGGCCGTTGTTTCCGCGGTCGGGTCCTGATCCGGTTCAACCGGTTCGGCTTCCGTGGGGGAAGGACTGGCCTCCGCAGCGGGCTCCGCTTCTGCTTCGGGGCGGGAATCGACGGCCGGCTCGGCGTCGGGCTGCGGCGATTCGGCGGCGGGATCGGGCTCCAGGTAGGCGAACTCGCCGCTTTCCAGAGACAGGGGCTCGGCAGCGGCCGCTTCGGCGGACTGCTCGGCGCGCGCGGCTTCCTGCTCCGCCGTCCACTCCAGGGCGTCGGCGGTAAACAGGACGGCGAGCTGGGCCAAAGTGACCGGCTCTTCCGCAGCGTAGATAACAGCTTCCAGCTTGGCTTTAAGGCTCATTCTGCAATAGGTACCTCAAGTATGGTACCGGAAGTCGGAGAAAGTTGCTGGCTTTTACGCCGGAGCGACGATTCAGGCTCCGAATGGGCGACTGTAGAACCGGAACGGCAAACTGGCTGCGAACGGAGTCGCCCAGCGCGAAGGTTTTCTCCTATTTCGATCGCCATCGCACGCGGGTGTAACCCGCCAAGATTGGGGTCAATGCCAATGAGAAATACAGCCGAAACCGTTCGGACCTTCACTATGCAATCCGCATATGGCGGCATCGAGCTCATTGTCTAAATAGCTGACATGAGAAAGCTTGCCGTTCTTCCAGATGAACGTTGCCTCATCGTGTCCAAGTGGAACTAACAGAGGTACCGGCGCGACAACAAATACGACCACGCCTCTCCATGCAAGCTTTTGGTTATAGACAACCTTCCTATAGCCGTTTTCAATGCGATCTGTCTTGGGCGCCCCCCACAACTTAGTAAGTTTTTCAGGTGTAACTTCCTGAATCCTACTCTTCGAGCAAAAGACGATCGTTTTGTCGTATTCAATAGGGCACAATCCAAACCGTGCTTGATCATTGTCGTCCCACTCATGAGGATGCCCGCTAACCGTACCCGCACCGACGCATCCAGAAAGCCCCATCGATATAAGACAAAAAGCGAACGCCCCGAGACATCTGCGCATTGAATGGCCGGCCTTCCCCATTTGCTTCGCGCGAAAAACACAAGATCCTAAATCTCGCAAAAGTGCTCTGCAGGACGAGCTTGTTCTCGCCATGGCGAGTCTCCACGTCCCACCGCTTATCGGTCATTATAAAGCTGGAGTGCCCCGGATCGAACTTTTGGCAGTGGGTTCGTCAACTCACTCACACCCGGTTCAATCGCATAGAAAAAGGGGCATTCGGCAAAGCCGAACGCCCCTGAATAATCCTCAAAAAGAAATCAATGAGTAACCTGCCGGAAGAGCCAGAAGAGGCTTCCGGAGAGCAGCGCGGCGGCCGGGAGGGTAAAGACCCAGGCTGCGGCGATGTTGCGGATGGTGGAGAGCTGGAGGCCGCTACCGTTGGCCGCCATCGTGCCGGCCACGCCCGAGCTGAGAACGTGCGTTGTCGAGACGGGCAACCCGAAATTGTCCGCAGCGGAGATTGTGCACATCGCCACCAACTCGGCGCAGGCGCCCTGAGCATACGTCAGGTGCTCTTTGCCGATCTTCTCGCCCACGGTCACGACAATGCGCTTCCACCCGACCATGGTGCCCATGCCCAGAGCCAGGGCCACAGCAACTTTGACCCAAACAGGGATGAACTTGGTGGCCTTGTCCACCGTGCCCTTGTACAGGGCAAGGTCCTTGGTCTCCTGGGGCGTGAAAGGAACACTGTGGTTCTTCTGCATCAGGCGAATCGCTTCGCTGGCCACATACATATCGTTGCGCACGTTGGCCTGCTTGTTGGCCGGAACCGCTTTGTATTCCTTGTAGACGATCACATCGCCTTCCAGGTCCTTCACCAGCTCACGAAGCGCCAGGACGGTGTCTGGCTTGATCTCCTTGGTGCGGATGTAGTCGGTAACCTGGCCGCGTGCGTCCTCGCCCAGCACTCCGTTCTTGTCCACGTGGCTGGCGAGAACGTTCCCGGCCCGCTCAGAAGCGGCTATGAAGGCCTGGATGTCGTGGCCCGTGACTGCGTGGTTGAGGGCGTAGGCGGTGGGAACCGTGCCGATCAGGATCAGCATGATCAGGCCCATGCCCTTCTGTCCGTCATTGGAACCGTGGGCGAAGCTGACCCCGGAGCAGGTAAACACCAGCAGGGCGCGGATGGGCCACGGCGGAGGCGTGTTGCCCTTGGGCGCCGTGAAGAGCACATCGGCATTTTCGATCACAATTCTGGCAAACAGGGCCAGGGAGTAGAGGCCGGCAATGCCCACCAGAATCACGAAGAAAGCCAGGCCCAATGGCGAATGCCCAAGATGCTGAATAGGCGTCCAAATTGCGATCAGCGGGCCAAACATGCCCAGAATCAGGGGCAGGATGAAATTCAGCGCGTACGTGCCGATGACGCCGGTGAGAACAACGGTAGGAGCTGCCCAATGGGGCTTCTTGAAGTTCGCGTTGTAGTGAACTGCCGCGCTCTTGGCCCACCGGGTGAGAATGAAAAGCTTTGAAAGCAGCAGCAGCAGAGCGGCTGCCCCGAAGCCGATCAGCGGCGAGATGAGCAGGACCTTGAAGACCTTGGTGGCCTGTTCCCAGTCCACGCCGGAGGTGCCGCTGTGAATGCTCATCAGTTGGTTGGCTATGCCTACGCCAATAATGGAGCCGACCATGGTATGCGAGCTGGATGCGGGAAGGCCGAACCACCAGGTGCTGAGGTTCCAGATGATGGCCGCAATCAACAGAGCGAAGACCATGGCGAAACCGGCGCCAGAGCTCACCTGGAGGATGAGTTCAACCGGCAGCAGGGTAATGATCGAGAAGGCCACTGCCCCGGAGGAAAGCAACACCCCGCAGAGGTTGCAAAGCCCAGACCAGACCACGGCGATGTTGGGATCGAGCGAGTGGGTGTAGATGACGGTAGCCACGGCGTTGGCGGTGTCGTGAAATCCGTTGACGAACTCGAAGCCGAGGGCAATCACCAGCGCCAGGATCAACAGCGCATAGGGCCAGAAGCTGCCGACCGTCACTCCGGTGAAGTCCTGGACGATGCTGAAGCCGATGAAGCCAAGGCCGATCACCAGCGCCGCAAGCACCACGCCTCCGCTGATCATGGCGTGGGATTTCTTCATTCTCTTGTCAAGCAGCGAAGCGCCCGGAGGCGGGGCTTCAACGACAGTTGCAAAATCGGCCATGGAGAGGCTCCAGTTCTTGGGATAGGGTGACAGTCCGGGAGCGCTTCGAGCGACAAACTCCAGACCCTGCAATGGATAAATGAACAATGTAAACAGAAGATAAATTCTCGTGCGGAGAGTGGCTGGGAGCCCTTGCAGCGGGGAGAATTGGCTGAATGATCAATAACTTGGAGCGAATGACGAGCTCAGAACGGATTAGTGGTTGACTCCGGTACCAAAATGGTTCATTCTCTCGGAACGGCACCCGTTTTTTTTGTCACAGGGCGGGGTGCTGTGGTTCATCCTTCGCCTAGAGCTATTCGCCGTCTTTTCGATGAGAAGGGCTCTCATAATCAGGTGTGAGTTTGGCCATTAATTTGCTGTCTTCAAGGCTGTCCGCGTGGAAGCTGAAGTCGATGTTGCCGATAGAGGAGCTGGCAGTTCAACTGAGGGGAAGCGACACCCTGTCCTCGGTTGAGGAATTCCATCTTCATGGCATGAGCGGCATCAGCCAGGCGAAATCCGTAGCCTCGCCGTCGGGGTTGTGGCTTTTTAGGCAGTTCCAGGTTGATTTCTTCCAAGTGCGATGCGCGGCAGTGCTTTGGCCGCTGCATTGCAGTCCGGCAGGATCGAAAAGGAGTTCGACGAACGATATGTGGAAATTCAGCCAGACCGAAGTACCCGCATCTTCTCCCGCCCCGGCGCCAACCCGCCCGGTAGCGGCTCCATCTAGCACGCGTATTGCGAGCGATCAATCCACCATTGGCAAGGACATGGTGGTCGTGGGCGAGATTACCGGCTGTGAATCGCTGTTCATCGACGGCAGAGTTGAAGGCAGCATCGACCTTCCCAGCAGTCATGTCACCATCGGGCGCAACGGTCAGGTGACCGCATCCATCACGGCGCGCGATGTCGTAGTGCTCGGCAAGGTATGTGGCAACATCGCCGCATCGAACCTGGTGGAGTTGCGCGCACAGAGTTCGGTGACCGGAGATGTGACCACGGCCCGGCTGAACATGGAGGATGGCGCTTCTTTCCTGGGCATCATCGACATCCACAAGACCGAGGCCACGCTTGTGTCCGCGGAAGAGCAAGCAGACATCGTAGTGACCGCACCGCGGCAGGTGCGGATGGCCCCGCCAGCAGCGGGGAAGATCCGCATGCAGCCCTTTCCTCAATCCGCCTAAATTCCCTGCGGCGGCAACCTGACACTTCCCCACCCCCGCGGGCTTCAGCGCAAACCTGCCTGAAACCCACGGAGAGCTTTCCCCATTGATTTCATGAGAATGCGGCATCACTTGCATGGCGCTTGCCGGACACAAACCTGGCGAGCGGCAAGGCCAGTCTGTTCGCTCTGAGGTTCCTGGTCAGTTTCTCGCTACGCCAACCCCGCAGGCGACCGCAGAGACGCGGGGACGTGTGCGGCCATTTTTGCGAGGCTTATTGGCTCAAGGCAGCCGGCGTCCAGCAAGTCTGTCGCCCTGGGACCGCCTGGGCGCGCGTTTGCACAAAAGGAGCCCGGCTTGGCCGGACCCCCTCCACGAAAGACTCCAGAGAGTCTAGGAAATTGTACGGAAGAGCCAGAACAGCAGCCCGGAGAGCAGCGCCGCGGCGGGCAGCGTGAAGACCCAGCCGGCGGCGATGTTGCGCACGGTAGAGAACCGCAGGCCGCTGCCATTGGCGGTCATGGTGCCGGCCACGCCGGAGCTGAGGATGTGGGTGGTGCTGACCGGCAAGCCGAAGTTGTCGGCGGCGAAGATGGTGGCCATGGCCACCAATCCGGCGCTGGCGCCCTGCGCATAGGTCAGGTGCTCCTTGCCGATCTTTTCGCCCACGGTGACCACGATGCGCTTCCAGCCCACCATGGTGCCCAGTCCCAGAGCCAGCGCGACCGCAACCTTGACCCAGTCGGGAATGAACTTGGTGGCCTTGTCCACCTTGCTCTTGTAGTTCTTGAGGGCGGCGTTCTCCTGCGGCGGTGAAGGCCGGATTGTTGTTCTTCTGCATCAGGCGAATGGCTTCGCTGGCCACATACATGTCGTTGCGGACGTTGGTCTGGTCCTGCGCGGGAACCGACTTGAAGACCTTGTAGAGAGCGACTTCGTGGTTCAGGTCCTCGACCAGTTCGCGCAGCGCCAGAATCGTGTCCGGCTGCATCTGCTTGGTGCGGATGTAGTCGGTCACCTCGGCGCGGGCATCGGCGCCGAGGATGCCGTTCTTGTCCACGTGCCGGTCCAGAATGTGCCCGGCCTGCTCGATGGCGGCGATGAAGTCCTGCATATCGCTGGGCGGTGACGGCGTGGTTCAGCGCGTAAGCCGTGGGGACGGTGCCGATGAGGATCAGCATGATCAGGCCCATGCCCTTTTGGCCGTCGTTGGAGCCGTGGAAGAAGCTGACGCCGGTGCAGGTGAGCACCATCAGGGCGCGAATGGGCCACGGCGGAGGCTGGTTGTTCTTGGGCGCCTCGTAGAGAGCCGGGTACTTGATGAGCCGCTTGGAGAGCAGCATCAGCAGCGCGGCGCAGCCAAAGCCCACCACCGGCGAGATCAGCAGGACCTTGAGCACCTTGATGGCCTGCTCCCAATCCACGCCCGAGGTGCCGCTGTGAGGATTGAACAACTGGTTGGCAATGCCTACGCCGATGATGGAACCCACCATGGTGTGCGAACTGGAGGCCGGCAGTCCGAACCACCAGGTGCCCAGGTTCCACAGGATGGCGGCGATCAGCAGCGCAAAGACCATGGCGAAGCCGGCGCCGGAGCTGACCTGAAGAATCAGTTCGACGGGCAGCAGCGTGATGACGGCAAAGGCCACCGTGCCGGTAGAAGCCAGCACACCCGGCCAGGTTGCAAATTCCCGACCAGACCACGGCGATGTTGGGCTCCAGCGAGTGGGTGTAGATCACCGTGGCGACGGCGTTGGCCGTGTCGTGGAAGCCGTTGACAAACTCGAAGCCCAGCGCAATCAGCAGGGCCAGTGCCAGCAGCAGATAGGGCCAGACGCTGGTGATCGTGACCGCGTCCAGATCCTTGGCCACATGGAAGCCGATGTAGCCGAGGCCGGCCAGCAAGGGCCAGCAGAAAGACCGCCATGCCCCTGCGGCTTGAAGACTTCTTCAATTTGCGGTCGAGCAGCGATCCGCTGGCCGGTAGCGATGCGCTTGCCGGAAGCTCCTCGACCATCGTTGCCAAGTCGGCCATTAGATTCTCCAAAGCGGCCGGAAACATTCCGGGGGCGCCTGGGCCTCCAGGTTGAGACTCAACAACAAATAATATTGCAAATAGAAAGGAGATGAATTGCGGGAGGGAAGATCAAAGCCGGATAAATAGGCGTCCATAAAACCCCAACAACCACATTTCTGCGCAGTTGTTTGCTCGGTGAGCCGAACCTCAGGCTCTGCTGGTTTGATTCTACACCGGATCGGCGGGAAGGCGGTGGAAAATGGGACGTTACCGCTGGAGGGGAACGCCAGCATTCGGCCCGTGCGGGGGCGCCAAGAATCCGCGGTGCGAAATAGACACTCGAATTCACAGGACCGCGGCGGAGCCCAGCTTCCCGTTGGGCATTCCACCCAATTCGGGTGGAAGCCGCTCCGCATCTTACATTTACCGCCAATCGTCCCGCGCGTTGGCCAGGCCCTCGTTCATCGCTGCGTCGAAGCCGGTGTGCTTCTTGATGAAGATCTCGCTGAAGGCCTGGTCCTGGCGGAGCAGAATGGCCTGCAGGCGCACCAACTCCAGCAGGGCCAGAAACATGGCGATCAGCGCCCGCTCGGAGCGGGTGTGGCTCAGCAGGCGGCGCAGGGCCACCGGCTTGTCTTCCATGGTGAGCCGGCGGGCGAGGAACTGGATCATCTGGCCCACGGTCACCGAGTCCTCTTCGACGTTGATGACCGGGCGGTTGCGGGCGCGCTCCAGAATGTCGCGGAAGATGCGCACCAGGTCCACGGTGTCGGCGGCAATCTCCGGCTCGGCGGCGGCATCGTCCTTGAACTCGCGCATGCCGGGATTGGTCCAACGTGGCGGCCTCCAGCATCTGCTTCTGTTGCAGCATCTGGGCGGCGTTCTTGAAGCGCTCGTGCTCCAGCAGCCGCTCCACCAGCTCGCGCCGCGGGTCCTCGGCGGCATCGTCCGGGCCGGTCGGCGTGCGCGGCAGCAGCATCTTGCTCTTGATGTGGATCAGCAGCGAGGCGGTGTAGATGAACTCGCCGGCCACATCCACGTCGCCGGCCTTGAGCTGGTTCACATAGGCCAGAAACTGCGCCGTGATCTTGGCGATGGGAATGTCGTAGATGTCGATGTCCTGCTTGCGGATCAGGTCCAGCAGCAGGTCGAGCGGGCCGTCGTAGACCTGGTCGACAATCACCGAGAACGGGGAGAGATCGGCATCGTTGTCGCGCGACTCGATCTTGATGGGATGCTTGGCCGCCAGAGCCGGAGCGGCAGCCTCCGCGGGAGGGGCCGGTTCCGTGGCTGCCTCGGCAACAGGCATCGCGGAGGCCACAAAGGCCAGGGCTGACCCGCCAACCGCCAGATCGGCCTGCGGTGCAGCTTCAATCCCCTCCGCGGCGGCTGTTGGGGCCGCAACGGTTGGCGTTGGCTCGGTTGCGAGCGCAGGCCCTTCCACCGGGGCTTCTTCCGCCACAAAATCAGCTTCCGGCTCGGGTGTTGGAACTGGTTCGGCCACAGGAGCAGAGAAGGCGACCTCGGCCTCAGGTCCCAGTTCTAACTCGGCGGAAGGCGCAGGCTCAAGCACCGTCTCGACAGCGGGCTCGGGCTCAGGGGCGAATGCAGGCTCTTCCGTCGAAACCGTTTCCGGCTGCTCTTCCGCGCCATGTTCAGTTTCCAACTCGGGTGTTGGGGCAGGGTCGGTCGCAGGCTCCGCGAAAGCAACCTCGCCCTCGGGTTCCGGTTCTAACTCGGCGGAAGGCGCGGTCTCAAGCGCCGTCTCGACAGCGGGCTCGGGCTCAGAGGCGAATGCAGACTCTTCCGTCGAGACCGTTTCCGGCTGCTCTTCCGCGCCATGTTCAGTTTCCAGCTCAGGTGTTGGGGCAGGCTCAGCCACAGGCGTAGGGAAGGCGACCTCCACCGCAAGTTCCTCCTGCGAGACCGCCGCTTCGGATTCCGGCTCAAGGCCGTCGGAAGGCGCAGGCTCAACCTCAGCGACCAGCACGGGCTCGGCGGCGGCCTCCGGATCATCCATTGAAACCGCTTCCGGATGCTCCTCAGCAGCCGGTGCGGGTTCACTCACCGGCGGAGGGACCACTTCGGGTGCGGGAATCGGGTCGATCTCCTGCTGGACAGGCGGCTCTGGCTGCTCTTCCGAGCTCGGCGAGGCAGCAGCTTCCAATTGGCCCTCAGAAGTAGCGAAGAACGAGGACGAGGCCTCCGTTGCGCCGCTCTCCTCTACCGAACCGGCCGCGGAAAACCCTACCGTAGTAAAGGGCCGAGACTTTAGCCCGTACGTTTGCCCGGCAAAATCAATTGAGGTTGGGGAGGGATCAGAGGCCGCGGAGAGAGGCTGGCGCTTCAGCAGAAGTCCAGTAGAGCTTGCCTCAGTGGCCAAGGACTCCGTTGATTCCGCGTCCTTTATCTCGATGTCAGGACCCCGGCTTGGCGCTGGCTCGCATTCTTCGGCTGCGTGTTCCGCGCCAAAGGGATGCTCTTCCGGAGCCGCGCCTGGAGTTTCCTCTTCCTTTGAAGGTTCCTCGACTACGGCTGACTGCGGAGCCTCCGGCAACTCCGGCAGTTCCTCAACCTCGTACGGCAGAGGCGTGCTGACCGGCTCCAGATCATTCTCTTTCAAGTCCTCGAGATCGGCGGCTGGCGCTTCCACTTCCGGTACATCGAGCCCTTTTGCCTCTTCCGCAGGCTCGAGCAGCCCTACTGAACCCACAGTCTCCATAGGCTCAATCTCAACGGGCTCCGCGGAGACCCCAGGCTGCGGCGCGGCCACAGGCTCTGGCGCGGCCACAACCTCGACAACCTCCGCCAGGCCGGCGGGCTCCGGGTTCACAGCCGGCTCAGAGGCGACAGCCTGCGGATTGGGGAATTCTTCAGTCAATACGGTTTCTTCTTCCAGAATCTCTTCGGGGGGCGCCGTTGTCTCAGCTTCGGTTGCCGTTCCGGGTTTTGCCATGCGCGAGAACAGACCAAATCCCGTTCGAATTCCGCCCAAAGCGAAATTCAAGGCCTTGCGCCACCACGGGACTGTCTTTTCAGCCATTTGCGTTCCTTCGGCGGCCTAGTCCGCACTCGGACTAAAGCTTCTCACGCCCAGCCCTTTGCATTCGTCGTCTTCGCTCATTTTTCAGAGGAATAGCTTAACTGCATGGCAGTGCGCACCTGCCGCATGGTCTCTTCGGCCCGGACGCGCGCGTGATTGGAGCCATTTTCCAGAATCTCCATCGCCTGGGAGTCTGTGAAGCTGGCGCGGCGCTCCTGAATCGGCTGCAACATTTGCACCAGGCCGCTCTGCCGCCCAGCCTTTGCACTCGATGCAGCCAATGCCGGCCGAGCGGCAACCATCATAGACCTTGGCCAGCGTCTCGGGCGTGGAGAAGACCTTGTGCAGGTCGCCCACCGGGCACTTGTCGGGGTCGCCCGCGTCGGTGCGGCGGATGCGGGCCGGATCGGTCACCATGGTCTTGAGCTTCTTGCGGACCTCCGGCTCCGGGTCGCATCAGCTGAATGGTGTTGCCGTAGCTCTTCGACATCTTGCGCCCGTCGGTGCCGGGCAGCTTGGGCGAGGGCGTCAGCAGCACCTTGGGCTCGGGCAGCACTTCTTCGCCACTCGAGCTTGTAGAACTGGTTGAAGCGCCGCGCCACTTCGCGCGTCAGCTCCACGTGGGCCTGCTGGTCCTGGCCCACGGGAACAAACTGCGGCTGGTAGAGCAGAATGTCAGAGGCCATCAGCACCGGGTAGCCAAGGAAACCGTAATTCGTCAGATCCTTGCTGGCGAGGTTCTCCTGCTGCTCCTTGTAGGTAGGCACGCGCTCCAGCCAGCCCAGCGGGGTAATCATGCCCAAGCAGGAGACTGAGTTCGGCGTGCTGCAGGACCCTGCTCTGCAAAAAGAGCACACTCTTCTCGGGATCGAGGCCCGCGCCCAGGTAGTCGAGCAGCACGTCCAGCGTATTGGGCGCAATCTGCGAGGGGTCAGCGTAGTCCGTGGTCAGCGCATGCCAGTCGGCGATAAAGAAGTAGCACTCGTACTCGTCTTGCAGCTTGACCCAGTTGGCCAGAGCCCCCATGTAGTTGCCCAGGTGGAGCTTGCCGGTGGGGCGCATGCCGCTGAGAATGCGCGGCCGGGACGAAGAAATTGCGGATTCAGGCATTTTGCTTATCGATTCCGGGGTATTGCCAGGAGAATGAGGCCATCTTTGAAGAAATCGTCAAAAATAGACTCGTTCCATTGTACCGGGAAGCGAATGGCCACAGAGGCTGGTTCTGTGATTCGCGGCGCGCCAGCTGGCCCCGCACTCTCAAGGCTCTCGCTGTTCCGGGGGCGTCGAGAGGCAAAAAGAGCCCCTCTAGCTGTGAATCAGGCCGTAGTAAACCAATTCGAGCGCCGGGCTCAACAGCGCCATCAGCACGTACCGGCCCACAAAGATCATGAGCAGGTAGCTGGCCCAAATCGGAACCCGGTCGTAGACCTGAACGGCGTTGTAGGGCAGAAGATTGCGCACAACCCGGCTGCCATCCAGGGGAGGAACGGGGAGAAGGTTGAAGAAACACAGCGAAAGGTTAATCAGTATCGCCAAGGTGCACAGCAGGATCAGTGGCTGCGGAGGAACCTCGCCGGCCGGGCTCAAAGAGCTGACGAAGGAGGAAAGAACGATCAGCCGGCCGTCAGGAATGGACTTGGCCGTAATCACCAGAATGACGAAAGCCACCAGGACAATCAGCAGGTTCGAGGCAGGACCGGCAAGCGTCGTCAGGTTGTCGTCGCGCACGATCTTGCGAAAGTTTCGGGTGATGACCGGCGTGGGCTTGGCCCACCCCACCAACATGCCGCCAAACATGCTGAACCCGATGAAGGGGCCAAAGATCATCAGCCCCGGAAAGAGCAGGGTTCCGATGGGGTCCACGTGGTACATGGGATTGAGCGTGATCCGGCCCTGCAAACGGGCCGTCTGATCGCCCAGCCGCGAGGCCATCCAGGCGTGGGCACACTCATGCACGCAGAGCGAGAAAATAAGGATTACGAATTCGAATACTGCCTTGATAAAGTCGGGCTGTTGCAAGAGGTTCTCTCCACAGGCTGGAAAACTCAGGTTAGCATGGAGGGTCCTTGCGATTCGAACGCTGGCCGCGCGCACCTGAGGCGTATGTCTAACGCAGATGGTCATTCCTCGGCATTTAAGGATCGGGGTTCTCCCGGTGCGAGGACCCCGCTGTGCTACGCTGGCTTGTCCTGGAGCCTGCCCCATGAACGCCTTCTCTGCCTCGCAGGCAGTCTGGCCTGCTCTCGAGCGAACCTTCCGCTATCTCTTTCGTCCCTTCCAGTGGGCGCCATTCCTGCAATGCGCCGCGATTGCGGTCATCACCGAAGGAACCTTGGTCAGCTTCAGGTTCTCGGTCACCAATGAAGGCTCTTTCGATTTCCGATCCATCGACCCTTCCACTCTGCTTGCTCCGGAGTTCGTTTCCTTTACCGTGCTGGCCGTTGCGGTAGCCATCTTTCTCGTCTTCCTCTCCATTTATGTAGTCATCCGCCTGCGCTTCGTCTTCTTCCACTGCCTGCTTCACGAGACCAAGGAGATTGCCTCGGCCTGGGATCTCTATCGAGTTCCGGCGATGCGGCTCTTCAAGGCCAGCTTGCTGGCCGGGCTGGTTCTCCTCATGCTCGCCGCGCTGGCCGTGGGGGCCATTGTCCTGGCCGTCGTGGTTCTCTTTTCCTCGCCCACCGATGAAGGAAAGCTCGATCCCGGCAACTTTCTCATTCTGTTCTTTCCCTGCCTTGGGATTGTCCTGGCCCTGCTTCTCGCAGCCTTGGCTGCCGAAGTCGTCCTGCACGACTTCATCCTCCCTCGTATGGCGCTGGAGAACGCGACATTCCGTGAAGCATGGACGGCCGTACGCCACCAGATCCGCGCCCACCGCGGCACCTTCCTCTCCTACTTCATCCTTCGCCTGCTCTTGCCTTTTCTGGCAGTGGTTGTCTTGATCATCACCGGGTCGATTCTCACCTGGATCGTTTTCGGCGTTCTGGGCATGTCGGCCGCGGGGTTTAACGCCATGCTGGAAGACGCCGCCGGCTGGGCCGCGTACCTGCGTATGGCTCTCCAGCTCCTCTTCATCCTGCTTGGCCTGGGAATGGGATCGGTGCTTGCGATCAGCCTCGGGGGCCCGCTCGCGATCTACATCCGCAGCTATGCCCTGCTCTACTACGGCGGCCATTACAAGCCCTTGGGAGACATCCTGTTTCCTCCCTCCGCCCCACCCCCGTTGGCCTCCGAAAGAACATCGCAGGTGGCCTGACACACCCAGGAATCCACCCCCAGGAACCTTTCCGGCGCTGCCAGTGTCCAACTACACAGGGATCGCCCAAAAGCCGTGCGCCCACGAGAACGTGTAGGCTGAAGGTTGGAGTATTTTGATGCGTTGGATTGTCGTTGCAGTTTCTTCGGTTGCGCTGTTCGGGAGCGCTTGCACTTCCCAGGCGCAAACTGCGCCCGCCAAAACTCCGGCGCCCCAAGGCGCAGCGCACCTGATGCTGCCCCCCGTGCCCAAGGCGTTGCTACCGGAGGTCTTCGCCGGGTGGGTCTCGGCTGAGGCGCCCAAGAGGCTGACCGACCCCGCCGTGGCCGATCCGGCCAACGCCGCGGCCCTCAGAGAGTACGACTTCACCGACGGTGCCATTGCCACCTACAAGCGCAGCGGCGAAACCCTCAGCCTGCGCGCGCTTCGCTTCCACGATGCCAGCGGCGCCTACGGCGCCTATTCCTTCTATCGCCAGAACGGCTGGCCCAAGGAGCAGATCGGCGCCGGCGCCACCTCCAACCACAACCGCGTGCTCTTCTGGCTGGGCAATACCGTCGTGGATGCCAATTTCTCCCGTATCGGCCCCATGTGCGGCTCGGAACTGCGCGAGTTGGCGGGCGAGCTGCCCCTCCCGGACGGGACCCGCGCGCTGACGCCTCCCATCCTGGCCAGCCTGCCCAAGGACAATCTGGACGGACAGACCACGCACTACGCCGTTGGCGCGGCCAGCTACGCCGGCGCGGGCGGCGTGCTGCCGCCGGAGCTGGTGGGCTTCGACCGCGGCGCGGAGGCGGTGACCGCCAACTACTCGCTGCGCTCCAATCAGGCCACGCTCACCATCATCGACTACCCCACACCGCAGATGGCCGCCGCGCAGGAAACCAGGATTCGCGCCTACATCAAGGCCGGCAACCAGGCCCAGCCTGCCTGGCCCAAGCCGCTACTGGATTCCGATCAGGCCTCGCTGGAGGTGCGCCGCAGCGGCCCGCTGGTGGCCCTGGTCAGCGGCGACGCCATTCCCGAGGAGAGCCACAAGCTGCTGGCCACGGTCCACTATGAGGCCGAGATCATCTCCGTCCCTCAGCAAACCGACTCCGAAGTGAAGAAGACGGCCAAGCTGCTCTTGGGCATCGCCACCCTGGTCATCATCGGAGCCAGCGCGGCCATTCTGCTGGGATTTTTCCTGGGCGGTTTCAGGGCGCTCTACCGCATCGCGCGCGGCAAGCCAGCCTCTTCGGTCTACGAAGCGGAGTTCATCAGTCTCAACCTGCGGGATTGACCGCAGGCAGAAATAGGGGGAATGTCGAGGCCGCATCCGAAGGGTTAACCGGCAGGGAAATCCTGTGGAAAAATAGACATAAACCCTGAAAAACACCCATAAAAGACGGTTTCCTGTGGCAATGAAAAGGCGAAAGATACGGCGAAGACCTGACCGCCTTCCGCCCTCTATTTATTTTTTAAGTAATTGAATATAAACACTTTATTTCCGACGAGATTTCTCCTTGACACTCCCTTCCCCCGCCCCTACTATGCAGCCAGAAAGTTCTGATGGTTTTGCCTCCGTTGGAACTATTCTCCCTGAGGAAAGAGCTGCCCTGTTGCCGGGCGGCTCTTTCCGTTTTTGCCGGCTCACCTATCGCTCTCTTCTTGAGCGAAACCAGAGTTCCTGTGGCCTCGTTCGCCCTGTGCAGGATCGCCGCTCCCTGGGGGGCACGTCGACTTGAATCCGGCGGCTTCGGGATGCGCCGACTCTGGTTCCGCTATAGCTTCCGATCCCCATCCGCCGCCGCTTCGCTCCACTGCATCCCGCAGGCTTCGCAGAGCCAGGTATTGCATGGCTCGACCCCTTCCAGCACCGGCTCTTCCGCGCCACACTCCGGGCAGACAGGCGCCTCAAACTCCGGCACCTCCATCCTCGACTCGTCGATGATCGCCTGGGGGATGGGCTGGGCGGCAATCTCCCGCGCCGCATCGAGTTGGTCGGCGGCGACGAGCAGAACCGGATTGCGCAGGTCTAACTGAGCGAAGGAGGAACTCGCGCCGGGCCCCTCGAACCAGCACTCGATCCCCGCTTGGCGCAGCGCTGCCGCAAGCTGCCATGCTTCCTCCCGGTCAGCACACTCGCAAAGCTGCGTCTTCCAGGTGTATTCGCGATCGCCTTCGCGCGGCGCGTCCGTGCTGTATAGCTCTTCCTCGCCTGGCAGGTCTGCTCCCGGCTCCCAGCTCCGCTCCACTCTGCGAACAGGAGGCTCTTTCGCCGCCCTGGGGTCGTCCAGGCCGCGCTTTTTCATCTCGCTGCGCAGAACCTCCTGCGCCACCGGGGTCAGATCCGCTGAATCCGCTGCCAGGTTGAGCAATTCTTCGTCGTACATGTTGCTGTAGACTTCGGTGAGCCTCTGCCAGTCCGTTGCGGGGTCGCTTTGCATGGCAAGAAGTATAACCGCTTTGCGCCCCCGGGCCTGCGCGGCAAGACTCGCAATGCAAAGGGAGAAGCAGGCGTCACCGCCCATGCGCCCGGCACCGGCCATACGTCATTTAGGACAGGCTTTCTTTCAATGCGCGGCCCTTTTCCGCCACCGGGAAAGCCGCTCTCTCTCCAATGCGCAAAGAGAGCGCGGCGAGACTTCAGAGCCACTGCACGCTGAGCGGCTCTCTGGGTGGCACCAGCCGGTAGGTGTACTTGCGCTCACCGAGCATGAGGCCGCCGCACACCGTGTACCCCTCAGGGACGGCGAGAACTTCCCGCAACGGGGCATGCACGCCGGCAATGCGGGTCAGGAATCCGGCCCAGCACACTCCCAGGCCGCGGGCCTCTGTCGCCAGCTCAAGAAAAGTCAGGGCAACCGCGCAATCCTGCTTTCCCCAATCGTAATCGGAGGGCGCACAGGCCACGATCACCGCCGGAGCGCCATGCAGGACCATATCTTCCCCCTGGTCCCACAGCTCCACCATGCCTGGGCGGACGCCCGCAGCCCGCATCCAGCTCATCGTTTCCGCGGAAAGGGCATGCACCTTTGCCCCGCTGTCCGCCACGATCCAATGCAGCTTCTGTGAGTTGCTGGCCGTGGGAGCCCGCCGCGCCACGTCCAGCAAGGCCTCAAGCGTCTCCCTGGGGATAGGCCGGCTCCTGAATTCCCGCACCGAGCGCCGGCTGTTCAGGAAACCGTCAATCCACTCAGGAGCGGGCAACTGTCTGGCAGCGGGCAACAGGGCTTCCTGCGGCAGGCCGGTGTGAGTCAGAGCATCGGAGTTGCACACGGCCACACAATGGCCGCAGTAGATGCAGTTATCCCTCACCTCTTCCGGAAATCCGTCTTCATTGAGGGCAAGCGTCTTCGACGGACAAACCGCCACGCATGCTCCGTCTTTCTTGCACCGGCTGGTATCCACTGCGATCTGACTCAAAACGGCATCTCCCTTTGCTCTTTTGTGGCCGAAGGCCCAACCGACCCGGCCTGGATTGATTCGCGTCAGGCGCCTCATCCATGCCGTGTTCCCGGCGGCATGGATGGCAAATCCGGGCGCTCTTTGGCGATTGGGTCGTTGGGTCCAGTGTACCCGCCAGGAGCACCTGGCCGGGCAGGCCGCAAGAACCGCGCCCCCGGTTCAGACCTGCTGCACGGCCTGGATGTCGGAAATCTCCAGAATGCGCCGAGCGTAGCCCTTTCGCGCCACGGCCAGCATGGCCTGGCCGACCTGCCGCGTGGACAGGATGTGTTGGGCAAACAAGCGCCGCAACAGCGGCATGAACGGATTGAGAATCTTGTAGGTAATGCGATAGATCGGCGTCTTGGACTGAATCCCGTCCAGGGGCTCGATGAATCCAGGGCGGAACATGTAAGCCTTGAAGGGCAGGCGCAGCAGGGCATTTTCTGTCCGGCCCTTGATGCGCGCCCACATGACGCGGCCCTGCTCCGAGCTGTCAGTCGCGGCGCCGGAAACATAGATGAAGGTCATGTGCGGATTGAGGCGGCTGAGAGGCTCCGCGGCGGCCAGCGTGAGCCCGTAGGTGATGCTCTCGTAGTCCGCTTCTTTCATTCCGCTGGAGGAGACTCCCAGGGTGAAGAAGCAGGCGTCAAAACCGGTGAGCTGGCTCTCGATCTCCGCGTAGCTCGAAAGATCCGCCTTTACCAGTTCCCGCAGTTTGGCGTGCGGCTGCCCGGTAGCGCTGCGCCCGAGCGTGACGACAGACTCTACGTCCTGGGCCTGAAGGCACTCTCGCAGGACTCCCTGGCCAACCATGCCGGTCGCGCCGAAGATCAGCACTTTCATTGACTTCCCCTCTCCGCTCCTAGAAGCTTGGGCTCAGCCCTCGATATAGTCCCAGAAGGCGTCTGCCAGTTCCGCGCCCAGCTCGTTGAGCATGCGCCGGGCGGCGCGCTCCACCTCTTCGATGAGGCCGTGCAGGTAGTCGCGGGAGCGGGAGATGGCCACCACCCCGATGGTCGCCGACTGCCAGGTTACCGCCTCGTCCATCTCGGCCACGGAGATGTTGAAGCCCTGCTTCAACTGGTCTTTGAGCGAGCGCACGACCTGCCGCCGGTCCTTGAGCGACTGGGCGTGCTCAATGCGGATTTCGAGGGTCAATTGAGCAACGGGCATGGCATCCCTGCAATTCCACGGTCAGTGTAAGGCCGGTTGGGGCCGGCCGGCCGCTTTTTTTTCGCGCTTCGGGCAAAACCGGCCCGACCTTGCAACTCTGACCGGTTCCGTTCATGCTTTAAGAAGGTCACACCCAAAAATCCGATCCCCAGGAACCGAACTCAACTTTATGAGCCATCCCCTCTTCTCGCCCTTTCAGCTTCGCTCTGTCGAATTTGCCAACCGCATCGGCGTCTCCCCCATGTGCCAGTACTCCAGTGAAGACGGGTTTGCCACGGACTGGCACCTCGTCCACTTGGGCAGCCGCGCCCAGGGCGGCGCCGGCCTGGTCATCGTGGAAGCTGCTGCGGTGACCCCGGAGGGACGCATCTCCGTCGGTGACCTGGGCATTTGGAAGGACAGGCACATCCCCGCATTGCAACGGATTGCGAGCTTTCTGCACTCCCAGGGCGCCCGCGCCGGCATTCAACTGGCCCACGCCGGCCGCAAGGCAAGCATGGCGGTCCCCTTTGCTGGGGAGCGTCTGCTGCTGCCCGCTGAGGGAGGCTGGCAGCCGGTGGCTCCCAGCGCACTCGCCTTCTCCGCCGATTACGCCAAGCCCAAAGCGCTCCACCCCAACGCGATTGCCGGTGTGGTGCAGGCATTTGCCCAGGCCGCGCGGCGGGCTCTGGATGCCGGATTCGATTTTGTTGAGATCCATGCGGCCCATGGCTACCTGCTTCACCAGTTTCTTTCGCCACTGGCCAACCGGCGCACAGATGTCTACGGGGGCAGCTTCAGAAACCGTACCCGGCTGACGCTGGAGGTGGTGGACGCAGTGCGGGCGGTGTGGCCCGCCCACTTGCCGCTCTTCGTGCGCATCTCTGCCACCGACTGGGCTGAAGACGGCTGGACGGTTGACGAAAGCGTGGAGCTGGCCGGACTGTTGCGCGAACATGGGGTGGATCTGCTGGATGTTTCTTCTGGCGGGCAGATTCCGAATGCCGAGATTCCAGTTGGGCCGGGCTTCCAGGTGGGCTTTGCCGGCAGAATCCGCCGCGAGGCGGGCATCGCCACCGCCGCCGTTGGCCTGATCACCACCGCGGCACAAGCCGGCGCGGTGGTGGCCGAAGGCAATGCCGATCTGGTGCTGCTGGGCCGGGAACTGCTGCGCGATCCCTACTGGCCGGTGCATGCGGCCGCTGAGCTGGATGAGGTAGCAAGTTGGCCACCACAGTACCTACGGGCCGCGCCCCGCCACTCGGCCGCGCGCTACAGCACGGTTGCTCGGCCTGAGAACGCATGAATCAACCGAGGGTGCGGGCACACGTTTTCTTTCCTTGCGGGCCGGCCTTGAAGGCATTTCCGTCATTCTGCGGCGCTTCCCCTGATCAAGACGGAACAGCCATGCCGATTTTGCTTCACAAATAGTGCAAAATGTGGCCTATACTGCGTTTAGAGCGGGGTTTCCAGCCAGATGGAGCGACCTCCTCACCTTGACCATGGCCACGCAACTATCCCGGAAGCGCGTCCTTGACTCGCCATCGATTCCTGACCGCCTCTATTTCAAGATAGGGGATGTGGCGCGGATCTGTGCCGTCGAGACCTATGTGCTGCGCTTCTGGGAGACGCAGTTTCCGCAACTCAAGCCCAACAAGAGCGGAACCGGGCAGCGGCTCTACCGCCGCCGCGACGTGGAGCTGGCGCTCGAGATCAAGCGTCTGGTCCACGGTGAGGGGTACACGCTTTCCGGGGCCCGCCAGGCACTGGAGCAAGGGCGCCGGCCCGTGGAGCCGCAGCCGCGTCTGCCCTTGGTTGGGGGAGACCCCGGCCAGCGGCTCGACGAAGTAGCCGCAGTCATCGGCCATGCACGGGCCGAGCTCCGCGAGATCGCCGGTTTGCTGGCAACTCCGTCTCCCGGACTGCCCCGCAAACGCGCGCGGCTGGCTACGCTGCCGCTCACTTCGGATTCCCTCTTCCCGTCTTAAGCCTCTAGTGAAAGTCGAGAATGCCCAGAGACAGGCGCTACAAGTGCGCAATTCACGGATAACTCTGAAGCCGTGCCCTTTCAAAACTTGACCTTCACCACAGGCCCGAGCTTCTCCTGACATTGCTCCTCATTCCTGCCGAGTTACTTCCTTTGGTAACCCGCCGGACATTCCCCGGTGCTCCATAGGATGTAACCGACCGGGAAGTTGCCGGTATCGCCGTTTGTTGCCCTGGTAGGAATCAGCGTCGAGTGCACGTGCCGCCTTAACTGAGCCCTCCATCATAGGGGTGGTTCGATTATTGCAATACAAATCGAAGACTGTGCTATTTTTGATCATCGGCATACCCCTTGTGCTGTTCCGGTGGAAATCCGCCCTTCCTGCCGATAGCAGATTCTGCATTGGAGTGTGACTGACTATGAATTGCACTCATTGTGGGTCAACGAAGTTGCGGGTTTCACGGCTTCGGTTGTCGGATATTCTCCCGCTGTTGATGTTTCGCTACCCCGTTCGCTGCCGTTCTTGTCACATCCGCCAGGTTGGGTGGATCATTCCCGCACTGAGACTTCGCCACGGGCATGGAATTCGCCCTCAAGAAAATCGCACCAGACGATAGAGGACGCTCATCACGCCGAACAGCCTGTGGTGAAAGTTAAGTTTTGAAAGGGCACGACTTCAGTCGTGCCGTAAGTGATTCAAAATAAACATGGGCTTTAGCCCCTGAGAGACGGTCTTTCGGCATTTTCGACTTTCACCACAGGCTGCTAAAGCCTTCTTGTAAATTGTGTGAACCACAATTCTGTTGGTCTATGGCAAATGCAAAGATGCGCTCGTGTCCTGAGTCTGAAGTTCGCTACTGAAGGTTTTTTATTGTATTTGGTTCGAGGCTGCAATGCACGGAGCAGCAATCCCAAAGATCGACCCAAAAAACGAGATCTGCCCTGTCGGAAACAGGGCAGAACCACGCAAACGTATTTGACCTGAAGACAATACAGAAAATAATGGTCGGGACGGGCAGATTCGAACTGCCGACCCCTCGCACCCCAAGCGAGTGCTCTACCAGGCTGAGCCACGTCCCGACACAATGGAGCCGGCTCGGGGGAGCCGGCTTCCGGGGTCCAAATTAGTTTACACCAGCCGGGCCCTGCGTGCCCGATCCTGGAACGAGATTGAGATTGAAATGCGGCCAAGTGAAGCCGAAACTGCGCTGCAGTTAGTGCGCGGGCGGCGTAAATTCCTGGGGCAGGCCCAAGCCCTCGCCGAAGAAGAACTGCTCCATCTGCTCCACCAGGAATTGTCTGCGCCTGGGGGGTCCAGGGCTGCAGCCGGTACTCGTTCAGCAGCATCTTTTGCCGCTCAACCCACTCGGCCCAGGCGGCCTTTGAGACGTTCTTGAAAATCTTCTGACCAAACTCCGAGTCGAAGGGCGGCTCTTCCAGGCCCTCCATCTCCTTCTTGTTGCGAACGCAAAAAACCATGTGTGCCATTCATCATGCTCCCAATGCCATTGTATTGGATGACGCAGATGCCTTCCGGGCAGATGCCAAAACTTGGCCCTTGTGAAAGAAGCAATCGAGCCGCATCGACTCCCCGCGGAGACGGAAAGGGCGAATTGATGGAGATGCTTGTCGGTCCGCCGCAGCCTGTTTCCTGCTCCAACGCCAGCCCGTCGGCGAGACCTTCGCAACCTGGGCCCTTGAACGCGTCACGGCGGGCGCCAATGGCGTGGAGCGCAGCCGGACAGGTCCTGCCGCCGGGCCCGGCCCCACGCGCCCCCTAAGCACAAAAAACGGCCACTCGCTGCGGAGAGGCCGTTGGAGGTGCGGATCCCGGAATCGGAGAATTCTCTCTGAGACGCGATCCAAATGGAGTGGAGCCGAAAGTCGGACTCGAACCGACGACCTGCTGATTACGAATCAGCACTCCTACCAAAAAGGGCACGTTGAAAACAAACAGCCACACAATGCAAGTCCTTTATTTACTTGACATTACGATAGATTTAGCCGACAATAGAAGACACAGGCAGACACCGCCGCGCAGGAATTGTTGACACAGTGTTGACACGGGGAGCCCATGGGAAAGCGAATTGTCGAGAAGTCCGTTAAGAAGATGAGTGCTCCTGAACAAGGAAACAGAATCGAATGGGATTCAGAGATTCCGGGCTTCGGTGTGAGGGTCACCGCTGCCGGTGTCACTAGCTTCATCCTGGACTACCGCATCTTTGGCCGCCAGCGCCGATACACGATTGGCCGCCATCCAGAACTGACTGTGGCGGCAGCCCGTGCCGAGGCGGGGATACTCCGGATGAGGATTCGCGATGGTCACGATCCAATGGAGGAGCGCAACCAAAGCCGCCTGGAGCCGACGCTCGGTGATCTAGCATCAGAGTACCTTAAACGCCATGCGATCCCAAACAAGCGGCCTACAAGCCTGCGAATGGACCTTCAGATGATCAATAAGATCGTCCTACCAAAAATGGGCAATCTTCGCCTGAAGGCGGTGGGGAGGCGCGATCTTGAGGCGCTTCACGCTTCCATGAATGGCAGTCCTTACGCCGCCAACCGTGTCTTGTCTCTGCTCTCGAAGATGTTCAGCCTGGCGATTGAATGGAAATGGACGACGGAAAATCCGGCACGCGGTATTCTCAGGAACCAAGAAGGGCGGCGTGAGCGGTGGTTGACTACGGAGGAGATTCAGCGATTCCGTGAGGCGCTGGACGCCTACTCGGACCAAAATGCGGCTAACGCTCTGCGGCTGCTCCTGCTCACTGGCTCGCGTGAGGGCGAAGTCCTTAAGGCCGAGTGGGAGCAGTTCGACTTCGAGCGCGGGGTCTGGACCAAGCCGAGCCACAACACAAAGCAGAAGCGCGTGGAGCACATCCCATTGAGCGGTCCAGCACTCAAACTCCTTGAGTCGATGAGCCCAGAGGATGCTGTCGGGCCGCTATTTCCTGGAGCCGAGGGCGGAGCGCGCGTCTCACTGCGGCGGCCATGGATGCAAGCTTGCAAAGCCGCTGGCCTCGTCGTCACTACGGAGGTTCAGGGCAAGCGCAAGATGCTCACCCGGTACCGCCCCACCGTCCGTATCCATGACCTTCGGCACAGCTATGCGTCCCACCTAGTCTCAAACGGAGTGTCCCTGCACATTGTAGGCAAGTTACTGGGGCACACGCAGGCGGCAACAACAATGCGCTACGCTCATTTGCAGGATGGAACACTTCGAGATGCGACCAATCGCTTTGGCGCAATATTCACCATGGCCAAGGCCAAGACCAAGGCAAAACAGAAAAAGCCAAAATCTGGCACATAACACTATCGAAAACACAGTGCATCACCAACAAGTGAGGCAAATGGCGAGGAAATACGTCCGAAGTCCCCGCGTCATGTAGCTTCATGCTAAGATGAAGCCACGGCATTCTTAGAAACACCGTGACTTCACCGACCGCCGGGTAGTTCTTCCTTGCTGGTCGTCTCGAAATGAGAATCTCCTTCTCTATACGGAATTTCTGAATATGCAAAGCCTTCCAAGGAGTGGAGCTAAAGGCATCCCAAACCTTGGAGAAGTTATGCCAGAAATATCGCCTGACTCATTGCAGGAACCCTGCACGCCCATCTCTGATCCACAGGACACCCAACCAACCCTGCTTGTACTTGAGGGATTCTTGCGACGCGAAGAACTCGCGCGCCAGTTTGGCCTGAGTCCTCGCACCATAGATCGCTGGGAAGCGTTGCGTATCGGCCCTCCGCGCGTCTGCATCGGTCGCACAATCCTCTACCAAATTCAATCTGTGCGTGAATGGCTGATCTCCAGACAACAGCAGGCTGTCTCGGTAAAGACGCGGCGCAGCTACTCTGGGACAAAGCCAAGAGTCAGATTTGGGGCAAATGGATGAAGTCTGCGATCAACTTGACCGGCCTGTAGAATCCCAATTCTCCGCTTTGGCAAGGATCAATGCTCTTGCCGTAAAGCAACAGGCCAGAAACAAATGAACTCGGCACCAAATAGTAGGCGAACTCTTCCCGAGGTTTGAGAGGAGAGGTCAGACACGCTTTTTAGCCGGTGGAATATCTGGCCAGAGGCTGCTTGGGCCTGTGAAATAAAACGAACTGCGCCTGCGGCGTGGAGACGACTCCGTATGTGTGAACATTCTCCGTCGCAAGAAAGGAAATTATGATGCAAGATGCTGTTCGTTGGTATGACCGGGAGCATTGGGCTTACCAGTCTGACATGAATACTGCTGAGGAGTATGCGCAGTGGATCAAGCAAGTAGATTGGCGACTATTTTGCACATTTACATTCGCTTGGAGGGTGTCCGATCAACAGGCCAACAGAATCTTCGTGGAATTCATAAACAGGCTAGAGCGTCATTTACGATGCGATGTCGCTTATGTACGAGGAGATGAGAAGAGGTTCTCTGGGTGCGGAAAACCCGCATGTGCCCGTCACTATCATTTTGTTCTAGCTTGTGTCGCTCCGGTGACAGCGGAAATCGTCGAGGCCCACTGGAAAAGTATGGCGGGCAATCGGAGTGATGGAGCAGGTGCTGTAGTTAAGCCTTACGATCCAAACCGAAATGGCGTGTCATATGTCTTGAAACTCATCCACAAACCAGATGGAGATTGGTCCAGCAACAAGCTCCACCTATTTCTCCCGTCGGCAGCCGCAGAGAAAGTTACGAAGCGTATGCGAAGGCACCTGCGTCGGCATCCCGCACTAGCGCAGCAGTTCACTAAAAGGCAAACTCCCGAAGTTGGTCATGTTACGCCGACAGTTCCTACCTATCAATCCACGGGGTCCAATTGTGGATAATACCACCCCTTGAATTGCAACGGTGGAGTGAGTTGACCAGACTGCATGTTCCGCCCTTGAGGCGAGCGAAGCGAGCTGCCCTTCGGAAAGAAATCGAGTCGGCTTTGGCGACAAGCGCAGCGTAGTCGCTTCTTCTGCGAGCAAAGCGAGCGGTTTCTCGCGGCAAGCATAGCGAAGCCGCTTGTTTTGCGAGCAAAGCGAGCGGTCTCTTGTGGCAAGCACAGCTTGCCTGGGTAAAACGAAACAAAGATAAGAGATGGGAGGAGACGAAAGGACACTTATGAAAAATGAAGGATTACGGGTGATTGATCTGGTTAACGTCTGGAGAGAGCAAGTGAAGCTCCTCTTCGGTATCGAGAAGCAACTATCGCCAAGGGAACTCGGCCAACTAAAGATGCTGCGAGGCAAATTGGGATATTTGACAAGAGACGTGATCGAATGGGCGCTGAGAAATTGGGAGCGATTCTGCATTGAGGCCAGATCGGAATTCCAGTTGCCAAGCGTTCCACAGGCTCCGCACATCGGGACTCTACTAGCTCACGCGGACACGGCCATTTATCTTATGCTTTCAATCTCCACAACTAAGGTCTCGAAATCAGCGTTTGACATTTACTTTATAGATGCGGTTGAGAAGTGGAGTGAACAGTTCCCGGACGAGTTTGCCAAGGTTATGTTGGGCAAATCCTGATCGAACGACTTGGCCAGGTGACCGGGCACAACGTCTGGCTGAGCGACTCGTAATGTTTGTCAACAAGCGGAATTATGTTCCATCACGGCTGAGAATATGCACCTCAATAGGACTAACTCGTGCATCAACTAATTCAGATGCATCGCCCGGTAACAAGCTGGTAGGCAGGTCTCGGCAGTCAGCAAGCCGAACCCAATAGAGAATTGCAATTGATTGCACAAACACTGAAATGTAAAACCCAACTACTCCACGCTCCATCGCACCATCTTTCCGTCCGTCGTCTTCTGCCGTCCATTGGTGTCCCTCCCAAGTAGCTCGGGAGTTGAGTTACCTGAATAGATTTTCTAACAATCAGCGGATCGGCAGACAACTCAGTAGACCTACGAACATCCACAGGAATGTGTACTCCGTGGACTAATTAACACCTTGACTAATGCAGCCACAGTGCTAAGCTAATCCTAAGTTACTAATAACACAGGAGTTAGCGTAATGAGCGCGGATTCAATAGGCTCAAATAGCACACAGCAGCAAGCCTCACACCCTCTCGTTTACGTATGGAGGGCAGCAGTGTTCTCCTTCTCGAAAGACAGGCAACTGCGCATGACAGACTCGATTGATGAGCTGGTCGATCAAATTATCGGGATATGCCAGGCCCGTCCAGAGTTTCTTCAGCCGGAAGATGCTGCTCGCCACGAATTCTTCCTGCGGGCCTTCAAAAACTGGGAGACCCCATCCCTGCTACAGCCCTGGGGTGTGGGCCGAGGCCGGGAATCGACGAATTTACGCCAGTCGTCCGTCAGAGTGGGCAGGCTTCCAATCTCAACGCTGGCGCTGCTCCTTCCGCACTGGGTCATGTCCTACTTCTTGGACAGCCGCCAGCTTATGCCTCAATACGCGCTCGACAGCGCCGTCTTCGTCCAGTCGATGATCGGAGGGGCTCGCGGTATTGAGCCGGAACCATGGCGAACCGAACCACTACTCTGGCCTGATGGCATCGGATTCATCAATTTCAGTGAGAGTTTTAAAAGGGAGTTTACACTCCGGATGCAATTGATAGTCATCGCTGCCGTGCCAGAAGGCGTAAATGTCATGACGCATTTTCTAGGTGATGTGATGGGGAGAACATCTGAGGTGCGTCTCGCTTCTGGCACGAGGTTCATGTTCCAGGCACGAAGATGTCATCTCAGCACACTCGCGACTGAGACTTCTTCGCTGACCATCGAATCGGATTTCCCCAAGCTGCGCATCGACATCGAGAATGACTTCCGCCTAAATGGGCGCATCCTGGGGACAATCGAGGCAGAGGATGCCGACCCCAAAGGCGGTTGGAGCACGGCAGAGTCGTTCTTTGACCTTCCTCCGGCCTGGATCACTCATGAGATACAACATGATGGACGAGAGCCGCAGCACGACTGGCCTTTCATTGCCCGCCCGACCTGGCACCAGTCCGAAATGCCTCTATGGAATCACGGCGAGAGGAAATGAACTCGTAACTGTCAATTCCGTGCTGGGGCAAATTCATTAACCCGAGCTTTATGCACGCCAGAACCATCCCAACCCCAAAGCCGTAAAGGTCGCAATGAAAGGAGATCACTGAATGACGATGCAACTCACCAAAGGCCAACTGATCTGTGGCCTACCCGCGCTCAAAGTGCGTTACCTGCTGAGGGCATCCGCTGGAGCCCTGCGCATCTCCAGGCTTATGATGCGCGGATACTCGAAAGCAAAAGCCCACAAGCTCGTGCATGGCCTCGTGGAAGGCGGCTTTGTAGTTCGGGATTCGACAAGAAAAGAGGACGATCCGTGTTATGAGGCGACGGACCTCGGCTGGGACCTGATACGTGCCTCGGCAGCAAAGCGCATTAAGCGGAAGACAGCAGAAAAAGCTCTCACTGACTTCATGATTCGCGTACATGAGGTTAACGGCAACCCGCATTTCTTGATCCGAATTGTGAACGTCGTTCTGTTCGGAAGCTATCTTGATGATGTGCCGGACCTTGGCGATCTTGATCTGGCTTACAACTGGGAACGAAAGATCAAAGACCGGCCGGAGTTCAAAAAGGCGGCCCAAGCCAGTTTTGCAGCCACCGGGCGGATCGACGACGGTTCTGGCTTCACTTCTGTGAATTGGCCGGAAACAGAAGTCCAGCTTTACCTCAAGAACAAGCAGCGGACCTACAGCTTTTGCAATCTGGACACCTTCTTCCGCATGACAAAGAAGAAGACTTTCAGCTACCGTGTGCTACTAGGTGATCCGGATTACATCAAAGCGCGACTGATGGAAGCCTCGGACAAGACATCGGCCCGTATTGTCGCACCTTCGAGCCCAACAAGGGACTCGGCATCGGTACGCTTCTTCTGGGAAGTAGAAACCGACAACCAAACATCGTGAACTGAAGTCTACCCCGCTGCCCAAAGAGGTAGCCCAGATACCGGATGCTGCGGCGGCGTTGCAGAGCATGGCCAGCAAACTGATGTGCGCTCTTGACCTGATCTGCAATTGAAACTCCATGAACTCCGCCTCAACCACCGAAAGCGCATTCCAGATGGCCTGCCCAGTCGAGCAGTTTTTTGCAATCAATTGCAATTCTGAAACGTCTGAGAAACCCGCAGCTCCCTGAAAATGCTGGCAGCAGCGAAATGCTGCCCCCCGGCGCGAATTGTTGCTGCCCTCGAAGCTGACCTGTGGCACCGATATACTGCCACCGAGCGCAGTGAGGTTCTGCGACTTCAAGTCTATTTACTACTGAGTAAATGCCGAGTAGCCGGTTGCCGAGTAGGCGGTCAACCGCCCATAGCGGTGGTATCGCCGAAGATGAGCGGCGGATCGAGCATCGATGTTATGCGTAACTCAATGCCTCGATAAATGCTTGAGCCTAGTAGAACTGCGTCGTTCTCCTTGAGCGCGTAGTACGTAAGGTGTTGACCCCGCTCATCCACAGAGAATGTGACGCAGAGAATATCGGTGTCACGGTCACGAGTGATCGCGTTAGCCGGTTCGGACGAGTCCGACCACAATCGGTCATTAGAAAGACAATCCTGTGGAAAGCGCACAGGCAACGAAAGGGCCTCTTCGATCAGCGCGGATGCGGCCTCTGGATCAAGGTGCCATGCCACAGTGCGCGTTCGGGCGTGACGCCACGATACTCCGGGTATGGAAATGCTAACGTGAGCCCCACAGCGGCCCTCTTCATCCATCTTGAATTGCCAGCGCGGGAGGTTTCGGGCTGCTTCACCTGGGTGGAAGATGAGAAGGCTCTTGCCCGGAGCGAAATCCTCTGGTTTTCCTGCCCCCAGCTCTCGCACATCCAAGAGTTCAATGTCATAACGCAGAAGAGCGTTGGGAGGAATTTTCCCCGGCACACCTTGGGCTCCGTACGCAAGATGCGGGCTGATGATGAGCGTCCGTTTACCCCCCACACGCATTCCGATAAGCCCCCTACGAAGTCCCGCAATGCAGTTACGGCCTCTGAGATCAACCCTGACCTTCGGTTCCGGATAAAGGAAGACCTCTTCTCCCTGATGGAGGAATACCCGCAAGCTCAAGACAACCGTCTTGCCAAGCTGGGCTTCGTCGCCACTGCCCAGTTCTACGTCACGGACTTCGATGTCCCTAGTCATGTTTTGTTCAGACTACACCGACGCGACGAGATCAAGAAATGCGGTTGTTGGTGTGTGGTCGCCTACTCTTCCCTGATGTGATCTGGCTCGCGTTGGGGCCGAGTGGCCGGTGATTGGCCAGGAACCCAAACTCTAGGCCCCCTCTGCACCCCACTTTTGTTCCCGTAGTCGATAAAGGTCGGTCTTTCTGTATCTCTCATCCCATTGCTCTGCTTCCACCGCGCTAGCAGAAATACCGAAGTAGCCATTGCGATAAACATCAGCAAGTAGTCGCATGGACTGCTCGTCTCCCTGCTCTGCTGAACATCGCAACCATCGCAATCCTTCGCTCGAATTTGCCTGGACACCTTCGCCGAGCAGGTACATGAAGCCGAGATTGTACTGCGCATCTTCGTGACCGCGTTCGGCCGCACGTAAATACCATTCGGCTGCACGAACCGCGTCATGCGGCCCCGTCCAGTCTCCAGTTGCGTAGAGAGCGCCAAGATCGCGCTGCGCTTCCAAGCTGCCCAGTTCACCTGCTTTGAGCAACAGCGCGTCTCGCTCCGCGCCTTCGGCGTATTGCTGGCGTAACCGATAGGTTGCGTCCGCGTGACCCTGATCAGCCGCGAGACGGAGAAGCCTCTTCATCTCCATCTCCTTCTCCGGGCCTTCGTCAAAATGATCAAGATAAAACTCAGCCAGTCGGAATTGTGCATCTACGTCAGCTTGATCGATGTGTGGCCGCCACAAAGCCTCTACAGCGGTCCATTCAGTAGCGTCATCTTCAAGAAGAAGATTTGTTTCATCGACTAGCTGTTTTGCGACTCGCTCGTCCATTGGTTGACCAATCTGAGTATATCTTTGTCGGTTACGGTTGTGTCGGCAAGCCGTCAGCTACTGGATGATAAACATCCGCGCACGCCTTGGGCGTGGGTGATACTTTCGCTCTCCAGATGCCGCCGCTGGCAGTAAGACGGCGCAGAACCTGGCAGCAAATCACTGCAATGGGTGGCAGCATAAACCAGCACGGGTGGCAGTATGGAGTGCCACCAGCAAAAGCGTCGGCACGGGATGTAGATTCTACATTCGATTCTACCAACGGTTGTAGAAAGCAGGATTCCTTCTAGCTTTGGTTTCCGAAATCTAATTACAATGATTATCCTGCGTGCCCAATCCCATGAGCCAGATAAATAGGAGTGTAGAACCGAAGAAATCCAGCTTGTCCTCAGCAGCCGACCTCGCTGTCCTGCTGCTATTGTTCTTCCGTGGAGGGTGTCAGTTTCAAGCAAGCCAACGAATAGGCGCTCCCGTTACTCAAGGTTCTTGAGAAGCTCCGTCAACTTCAGATCGAAAGCCTTCGCAATCATCAGCAAAGTTCGCAAACCGACTTCTTTGCGTCCAAGCTCCAGGTCGGAAACATAGTTTTCGTGGATTCCTGCTTCCTCGGCAAGATCAATCTGCCGCCAGTCGCGTTCCTTCCGCAACTGCCGTATCCGACCCCCAAGCGCAACGCAAATATCTCTTGCCATCCATACTATGGTGGGAGTAAGCTGGAATCTTCATCCACACTATCGTATGGGCGGCAGCAAAATGTAGCAGTGGTACGCCGTGCGGGAGCCGCTTTTGTGCCTGAAAGTTGGAATCGTCGGAATTCTGAATTTGTGACGCTCAAGCAGCTTGAAACCCTGCCTTCAATGCGTGAAGCGCCTCGTCTTTTCTGACGGGCATCGCAGCGGGGTGCCTTGACGCCTGAATCGGCGTGAACTGTTTCCTCACCGTATCGCACTTTATCACTTTCGATCCATAACTCCTGTTCAACTCAAACACTTGAGTCTCTCATACGCACGAACTCCGTTCAAAGTTGAAAGACACTCTGCAATCAACTGTAAAAAGGAGCAGCACTTGAAAGCTCGACCGCTGTTCGTCCTTGCAGCAGCCCTCTCCATGGCCGCCGGGTACGTCTACTATTCCAACGTTTCTGTTCCTCGTCGCACAGAAGAACTTCGCGCCCGCGCTGTGCACGACATGGAACAAGCCGCTCATGATGCTCTCTTTTCCCTGGTTGAAAATCAACAGACAGAAACCCTCCTTATCATTGACCCAACAGTAGACAATGCTGTTATTTATCACCAAGGCGAAGAGGGCATTAGAGATGGTGAAGTCCACTATTCTCTTTGCGGCCAGGCCAAAGGCACATACGACCCCCAGTCTGAAACGATGTCAATCCCAATAACTAGCTATATCGCCCATCTCACGGTGAGGTGGGATGGCGCTCCAAACATATTGCCTTATGGGGAGGGAGTCATTCAGATTCGGGACTATCCAACTCGTTCATTCGGCAGCGACAGCAACGAACTGAAACAGTCCAAGGCGCTGCGTGATCAGAAGAACAAAGAGGAGTGGGACAGTTATTGCCACAATGAGAACTGAGTGCAATCAATTGCAAAATGCAGTTGGAAAGCAGATCATTACTCTGCCCTATCGACCAATGACACCTTCTTGAAAACGCACAATTGCAGTCAGGAGATCGATGAAAGTCGCCATTACAGCATTCATTCTTGCACTTTGTTGCTCAAGTGCATTTGCAAAGGATAAGCCAACCGAAAAGGTGACCGTAATTGAGAACATCCCGACAACTACCTCTTACAATTGGTGGGTTGATGGGAAGGATACCATTTCGTGCTCCGGTTCTTCATGCACATCCAATTTCTGGCCTGCGAGTTCTGGGGTTAATGACGTGCATGGAGCCGTCCTAAAGCTCAAGCGTCAAGATGGAACCATTGTGATTGCTGCCTGCAATGCAAAGGAGCGCGTTGGCGCTGACCTGCTTACGGCGATGGTTGGAGTTACTGCGTCCGCAACCTATCGAGACTGTCGAATGCCCGACGCGGGTTCCACAGAAGACATAGATGCAGAATTTCATTTGGCTAGTGTAAAACTCTTCTTCGAGAAGCCGAGCCTCGACGCCTCTGGGAAGATATACAGCGAGACCTACGTTATCAGAGGCATCCTGCGTCCCAGCGTGTCTCCCGGAACCAAAAGCCTGTCGAATTTTGAGCGAGAGAAGGGAAATCGAGATGCGGCGTGTGGTCCAGTTGACGTAAAGGTCAAGGTGCATACGGAGAAGAATCAACATCCCCTGGCAATGCCCGAAGCTGGCCACGCTCTCATCTATATCATCCAGGAAGACGAATTCCACGTGGCGATGATGGGTTCATTTCCAACGAGATATGGCCTAAATGGTGGTTGGTTTGGCGGGAACAGCAACAATTCTTACTTTGCTGCATCTATTGATCCTGGCGAACAACATCTTTGTGCTGAGTGGGAAATTGCATTCGCACATTATGCCCGACCCCTTTCTCTTGCCAGATTCCAAGCTATGCCAGGAGAAACGTACTATTTTCGCGCCCATGTAGTGTTTGCTTCAGTGTCAGGCGCGGGTCAGCGAACTATCGAGTTGGAACCACTCAGCGCAGAGGACGGCAAGGCGCTAATTGCACAGTCGGCACTGAGTATTACAAAGGATGTTTCTTCTCCTTTACCTCCCGCCTATCGGGCCACGCCAGCGCCCGTTTCCGCGAGAGCACAAGGGAGCGTAGTGCCAACAAATTCGGTTGCCCCCGCAGTGGCTGCCGCAGCATCTGAATCGGGAACTCCAGTTCTACTACCCACCTCGAACAAGGTGCAGTTTGAACAACTTCGTGCGCACATAAACATTCTGCTTGAGCAATTTGATCCGGGTTCTGGTAAGTACATCAAGCCTCCGCAAAAATGCGACGGAAAAGAATGCCTCAATGCAAGGAGGACGTTTGTGCTGAATGCGCAGGACGCCCTTAAAACAGCCCTTTCACTTTCCGACGAGCTGGTCTCCCTTTTAGATGCTTCTACAGTGGACCCAGGGGGACAAGCCTACAACTTGAGATGCAATCAATCACGAGCATGGATTCGGACGTACCTACAGCAGGTCCAGACAGCATTATCAGAGGTAGATCGCAGGCTAGCTGAGCTGAAGCATTCCCAAGAGGAGCACTCAGAGGTTGCCAAAAGGGACTCGGGTTATTCCGAGGAAAATTCCTCCGCTGGCCCCTACAGTACAAAGTGCGGGAATGGGGACATGCAATCTTGTGAGGCCATTGGCTACTTGTACAGCAATGGATGGGGCGTGCAGGTGGATTTGTCTCTGGCACGCGCCTTCTATAAGAAAGCGTGCGATGGAGGTTGGCAACATGCTTGTACGTCGCTGGAAGCGATGAAGTGAGCATCGCGGCGGGCACGATGGAACGCGGCACGCGGGTATCGGCCGAATCGGTAAGATGATTTTAAGAAGAGCGGCCTGGATGGTGGGGTTGATAGCGGAGTTGTGATCCGCCTGGCCGGATGCTGCTCGCCTTGAAATTGCAATCAATTGCAAAAATCCGGGTGGGGCGGAAGCCCCTCTCAGATGCGAAGGTCGTCGAGGAACTCCGACGCCGGGGCCGTACTCGTTACCAGCAGATGATCGCGGGCGCGAGTGCAGGCAACGTAGAGCAAGTGGCGCTCGGTGTTGTACACGTCTTCAAGGTGGGCCTCGTCGGCGAAGGGTTTGGTTCGCGCTGGAATAGCGTTCATTTGATCTATCAGTCCAATGAGGCCGCTGCTTGTGCAATCCCGAACAGCTTCTTCGGAAGATCAGTCGTGAAGTTTTTCACAACGACAGGGAAGACGCGGCGACGGCGCCAGAACTCAAGGTCAGCATCCTCCTTGCTTGTGGTGTAGGTGACCGCCCAAAAGGCGGTCTTTTCCTGTCTGCTCGCATGAGTTGATTCGCATTCCTTGAGCAAGAGATCGAGATTGTCATCATTTCCAGACAATCCAATAAATAGACAGGTGTGTCCTCTCATCGCAACTTCAAGAGACTGTCGCCACAACGATCCTTCCTTGCCCATGATCGTGCTATAAGACCATTGATCGAACACAATATCAGAGCTAGGCTTACGCTTTGCGCTAAGGGGCAAAAAGCCATGTGGGTGCAATATGGATATGTCAGCCGAAGTGCTCCAGTCAGAATCCGAAGTGACAGATGAGGTTACAAACCCGTGGTAACCGAGATATGTCTCCAGAAGGTCGTCCCAATTGAACGTAATGATCTCCGACGCACTCCCTCTCCGAGAACTCATTGCAAGTGAGGCAACGGCGGCCAACGCATCGCATCTCCGGAGCACCTCATATGATGCATTCACATCTTTGTAGAGAGTTACCTTGACAGTTTCCAGAAACCCGGCAAGATTATCTTTGTAGAAGCTGTTCCGATAGTCCTCTGCCTGTCGTTTCGGGTCCTTCTTCGGAGGTGTCTTCTTCTCCTTGGCGTACAAATTGATAAGGAGGTCTCTCCAGGTTGGCAGGTTAAACGGTTTGGAAATCCCCGCCCCCAATACCATTGTGAGACGGTTACTTGATAGCTGTTCCCCTAGATACCCTTGGAGCGTGTCGGGGTCCTCAAACTGGTCGGTTGTTGCCATTCTTATCCGGGTCAAGATGCCCTCCTATCCCACAGTCCAATTCTCGCCAGCCAAGTATCCTTCTTCTTTCAGAAAGGACAGGACCTTCTCGACTTCCACAACTTTTCGTTCATTGCCAAGCATGAACGACACAGAGCCATCGCCCCCCAAACGAACAATTTCTGCTCCTCCGTGAGCTTCTCGTAACCCGCAAGTAAAAAATACCATGAGTGATAGCTGATCTCGGAATAGCGAAGCCTCCGCCAGGTCCTCCCCGTAGAATGAGACCGCCCGAAGAGAGGCTCCAAAGGCAGGCACGCGCGCGTGTGCAAAGCTCAGTGCGTAAGTTGTTGGATGATTTGAGATGTTCTTAACTAGCCTGTCTATACCTATCGATACGCGCCTGAACCCATGGCCGAGAGTGACATTAAGTTCTGACTCAACGAGATGCTCCACGATCATCCGAGTGACACTCAGGGCAAGGAGCCTAGTCCCGCTTCTGCGGAAAAGCACGGGATACCGGAACGGAGGTCGGGTGAGATTGATGTCTTCACCGTAAAGGGCTGTCAATGAGTGGAATGTGAACCTCTCCCATCCCGTGTTTCCAATCTTTTCTTCAAAGGTCAGGACAGCACACTTCAGCAAATCTGCGCGCTGAATCAATCTGCTCGATGATTCGAGCAGCAAGCCACTGTAATTACGATGGTCATTGCTCATGTTTGTCTGTCGCACAGAAGGTTAGGACATAGTAGATCCAAATAGATTCGGTCAATGAAGGCTGATTTGAGACGCTGTATAGCTCCAAAAAGCGAAGAGGATTCTTGATTGGTTTCAAATCTAGCTGACCCACTCTTAACGTGTATCCCTCTTTCTCGGTTGCACCTCCACTTATCTCAGGTTCACTCCGAACATTGGTTGCTACAGATTCAGAAAAGAAGAAAGTCTGAGCTATCTTCACAAGTCCTTTTCGTGCGAGGACACGTGGCCGAATCTCATCGGACCAATGATTCGAAATATAGTCAAGAGCAATTTGTATGTACGCGCCTCCCATCGTGCCTCGTTGCAACTCGGTGAGTGATCGAACTACAAGCTCACGAGCAACGTCCTCTCCTCCCGGTCGTCGGAGGTGATTACCAACAACGGTTGTGATCGTGCGTACAACATAGTCTGGGATGCGCGTGCCGATATTCGGGATCGTCCCCCATGAGGCCCATATTCCATTGATGTACTTCGTAACATCTTTTCCGTAGAAATACACAAAATCGAAGACATGAACCAGGACTTCTTCTACCTCGCGTTGCCAATGCTCCAATAGCTTGATGAAAGACTTGGCTTCATAATCGACAGCTTCCTTCCGATCAGAATGCACCAAATCGATCATTGTGATTGTGACGAACAGGAGCCGCGTGATCTCCTCAAGAAGATTTGCGCCCTTCTTCTTATCCAAAAGAGTCAAGCAACGGTCAATTTGTTTCGGGTCTTCGAAGTCTGGATAGAGAGAAGCGAGCATACCCCTGACAACAATGTGGCTTATCTCATGCGTGATAGTTAACAAGGACCAACGAGGAGAATTGCAAGAAGCGACGGAGGCAAGCGGCGCACTGATCGTTGTGAGAGTGCTTCGGAATCCGTCACGTGCGCTGAAGTAAGCAATTAACGGAACGAGAGGCTGGGCTTTTTGACTCTTGAGATTCACCTGACCAATATGGTCTGTACTCCAGAAAGAGCTGTTCACATCGAGAATACAGAGATCGGGCACATCCTGATTAACCGTTCTAAGCTCCGCGAATCTCTCGGGAAGACGGGCGCTTCCTAGCGTCTTCTCAAGGAACTCTGTCAGCTTCCAAAGACCAATGCTGGCAACTCCTATTCCAAGAAATGAATGCGTCCAAAAATGGCATTCGGTCTCAGAGACAGGCACGGTTCCTGCAAATGTCTGGGAGGAGAAGCGAGAAAGACCGGCATTCACCATTAAGAGCTGGCCGAGGAGGCGATAAGGCGTAGTATTCTTCTGCGCTTCGGCATCCTTGATTGCTTCCTCGATGTATTCCAGCGTACTGAGAAGGCCAGCTCGAATTCCGGGCGGGAGATGCTGACTGCGAGCGAGGGTCGATGCCATCAGCGGGCAGAATTCGCTGAGAGCTTCTCTAACTTCAGGTATTAGAGATCTTGATGAAAGTCGGCCAAGTCTTGCGCCTAGGTCGCCAACCCCGTTCGTCTTGCACGCAGTCACTTTGTGAATGACATCATCCAGCAATCGCCAGTGTTCAACCGCTATGCCTCGGGCTTGCGCAAGTTGCTGTATTGCTCTTATGTCTCGCGGGGAAGATGTCGCGACAATGACGTTAAGAAGACCGAATCCAACCCACATCGCGTCAATCGGGGATGAGCAGGCTGTGGAAACCTCTTGTGGGTGTATTGGTCCAACTAGCAATATCGAGGATTTTCCGAGAAATTTATGCGCTTTGGAAGGAGACCTGCCCGATAATGAGACTGGGAATATTGGAGAAATGCGCGTTGATGACTTCCAGTCAAGAAGCACATCCTTCAGTTCTCGGAACATCTTAATCCGATGGCGGGAATCTTCGAGACGCTCAAGAACGAGGTGGATCGGACTTCCGAGTTTCATTCTCTGGCTTACTTTTGGACGGCTCGAATCTCCCCAGTGGCTTCATCGGTTTCAAACGCCACCCAGACTCTTACAGACCTTATACCTTTCGAAGATCTGACTTGTGCGCGCTTTCCTCCAACGGAGGAACAAGGCTCCATCGACCCTTCAAGGGGGGTCGCTGCGTCTTGCAGGAATCCAGGGCGTAGCTCGCCAATCTGATCCATGAGGCGCGCTACCTTATTGATGTAGGCGTGAGTCAACATTGCTTTTGCAGAAGAATCCTCTCCATTGAGGGCGTTACCGACTCCCAACAGGGTCCGCTATGCGGGAATCAAAATAATACGTGAAGGGGCTATTTATGTCAACAGGCATTCGCCGAGGTTTGGTCTGATCCGGAGGTGCAGGACAACCGAGCCACAAAACAAAGCAAGCGCCGTGCAGGGACGTTGCCAAACGTAATCATGGTCGGTGGCCGAGAGCTAAAACCCATGAGAACTCTCGCACAACCCCGTCAGCCCTCTGCACTTGATGGACTTTGGCGCAACTAGAAGCGGCTCCGGAAATGCCCTGCCATGGCATTGAAATGGGGGTGTAAGCACTCTCTCCCTTTGCGACATCCGGGAGTCCGGCGGTGGACACTTGTTCTCCTTCCACTAATTCGGTGGGCGTCAAGCAGGCCCCTCAGCCTGCTTGGCTTTTTGCAATCAATTGCAATTTCCATACCTTGAGGCCGGTTGGCTAATGCACCAATTCCATCAGCTTGCTGTAGCTGTCCACCACGGCGTATTTCACCTGGTCTGAGGTGATCTTGGCAAAAAACTTCTGGGCGCATGTGATTTTGGATTCCTCGATTTTGCGGAATTCCATGGAGGTCACCCCTCCTTTCGTTTCCGCAATGAAGTAAATGTGTTTCACCGTTCCCTGCTTGAAGGCGATGGCCCAATCCGGCGTGTAGTCGCCAACGGGAGTTGGGATTGAGAAGCTCTTGGGCAGCTTGGCGTAGACCTCAATATCGGTTCCAGCATCCAGCAATTGGACGAATCGAAGCTCTGTCTCGGAATCGGTGAAGACGTAGTCGTAGATGTGGTGGGCTGTCTTCACTGCCTTGCTCAAGTCCTGCTTGGGCTGCTGGGTGAACAGATCAATCCCGTAGGTTTGATCCGTGGCGCAGTAGGTCAGATGCTCAACAATCACGGTCGCCTTCTGCTCGTTCACCAGGCGGGCGGCCACGCGCAGAAAATCTTCCGGGTTCACCCGGTAATACCCAAAGACGGACGGTTTGATCTGCTGGAGGATTGTGCCAATTGTCGCTCGGGTCAGCGTGGTCTCCTTGGCCAGCTTGCCGATCAGATCGTATTGCACCGCCGAGTGGACCGAAGCACTCAGCCGCGCAGTCTGTGTCTGGGGTGTTTGGAACGCTTCTCCTGCCTGGAGCGCCTCGAAAGTTGTCTCTGCCGTCTGCTGGCCGCGCTCGATCACATACTGGAGGGGAGCCACCTTGAGTTCCGCATCCAGGGACGCCACGCACTTGGCAACCAACTCTGCGGTCTCAAAGTGGACTGAATAGACGGCCTTCTGGTGAATCCGGCTCCACAAATCCCGGAATGCCTTCTTGTGGTAGTTCGCATTGAGCGGATTCTGTTTGGGAACTCGTCCATTCTCAAACTCCGGCAATTGATCGGCGCTGTAAACCGAATCGATGAGCCGGAAGATGGGCTCCGTATATGCTGCCAACTCGGGCGGCAACGGCGTTAGAGTCCCTGCCTGCTTGGCCTCATGGTAGGCCGTAGTGATCTTGTCGTCGGTGTCGGTGTAATCGTTCTTGATGAGGTAGCGTGTCAGCACCTTCGCCATCAGCGGCGTTACCGCAACGTCTCCAGCCACAGTCTTCAGTACCTTGCCGGTGAAATAGGCTTCGTCCGCCTTCTGGGGGCGTGCCGACAGCGCCGCCGCAATATCCTTCTGCAACCCCGCCACAAACTCTTTATAGCTCTCGCTGGCAACCACGGTCAGCACGTTCAGATCATGCACGGTCGCAGGATCGTCCATGCGATCCCCATGCTGGTTCACGGCCAGGCGCAGGCCACGGCCCACTTCCTGCCGCCGCGAGATCGTATTGTCGCTGTGCTTCAACATGCAGATTACGAAGACGTTCGGATTGTCCCAACCCTCGCGCAAAGCGGAGTGAGAGAACAGAAACCGCACGGGCTCATCGAACGAGAGCAGCTTCGCCTTGTTCCTCAAAATGAGATCGTAAGCGGTTGTGTCGTCCGACTCGTCGGAGCGGCCAGCGGTCTCGGGATTGACCAGCCTTCCCTTCTTGTCCTTGGCAAAGTAACCGTCATGCGTGCGGGTTACGGGAATACCTCGAAGGTACCTGTTGTACGGAGAATCCTCCAGCGTCAGAATCTCGTTAAGCCGGGCGTTGTACTCCTCTTCAAAAACCTGCGCATACTCGCCTTGCTTCTCCGCATCGCCGTCGTACAAGCGGTATTTGGCGACCTCATCGATGAAGAACAATGACAGAACCTTGATGCCGCGCGAAAAGAGCTGCTGCTCCTTTTCAAAGTGGGCATTCACAGCTTCCCGAATCTGGAGCCGCCGCAGAACAGCCTCGTTCACATCGCCCATCGCATCACCAGCGGTCAGCACCATGCCGTTGGTAAAGGCCAGCGTGTTGTCCAATGCATTGATGTCGGCCACAACGTAGCCTCTGTACTGGTCCAGTTCGCCGGACTTCACATGCAAGCTGTCGCCCTTGCTGAGAATGCGCATTTCCTTCTTGATGCCGCCAGCGCGGCGAATCTCAAGCTCTACGCGGGCTACGGGCGGCTTGTCCGTGAACACATCGACGGATTGCAGATAGAGGTAGGCGTTTGCGCCAGCCTGGCCTTTTAGAGCAATGCCGCGCACGGCGATCTTCTTCACCAGCTTCTGGTTGTAGGCGTCGAGCGCATCCAGGCGGTAAACCTTGTTGTGTTCCTGCCGGTGCGTGGCGCTGTAACGCAGGATGAAGAGCGGATTGAACTCCTTCAAGGAGGCAACCGTCTTCGCGCCCTCCATCTTTTGCGGCTCGTCCAGGATCATGATGGGCCGGTTCTTAGCAATCACATCGATGGGACGGCGCGATTGGAAGTCGTCCAGCTCCTCGTAAATGCGCCGCGCATCTTTGCCCCTTGCGTTGAACGCTTGCGCGTTAATCACCATCACATTGATGCTGGCATCCGAGCTGAAGCTCTCCAGGTTGTGCAGTTCCTTAGAGTTATAGATGAAGAACCTGACCCGCTTGCTATATTGCGCCAGAAAGTGCTCCGCTGTGTCAGCAAGCGACTGCGCGACGCCCTCACGGATAGCGATGCTGGGCACCACAACAATGTACTTGCTCCAGCCGAACTGCTTGTTCAACTCGAAGACGGTCTTGATGTAGCAGTAGGTCTTGCCTGTGCCGGTCTCCATCTCGATGTCCAGGTTCACATCACAAACTCCGGCATTCTTCGCGTGTTTGAGTGCATCGGAGACCGTAAGATTCTGCCGCACCTGCACGGCATGGATGTTATTCAAGACGGCAGAGAGCGGGAGGGCCAGATCATTGTTACGGAAGCCCTCGTCAAACTCAAATCGCTCCATCTGACCGGCCGGAGTCACGCCTGGGTCGATGCGATAGCGTGGACAGCTCTCAAAGGGCTGGCCCTGAAAGCAGTCCACTACGGCTTCTACAGCTTCGGTCTGGAAGGTCTGTACTTTGAATCTGAATTTCATGGCTAAAGCGGTCGCGCCTGCATTGGCTAGATCGACCGAACCTCCGTCTGCGGCGAAAGGAGCCGGAAGATTTGGTCCACGTTGATCTTGACGCTGTCGTTCCCATACCCGCTGTCGCGGAAGACGGCGCGCAGCGGCTTGCGTTTTGCAATCAATTGCACCAACTCGTCCGTGATTCCATCGTTGAAGCAGGCGGCCAGAGCGTTGCCGTCAACAAAGAAGACCTTCTTCCCCGCGATTGTCTCTTCGGCAATCGGTAGTGCCAGGTCAACGCCCTCATCCACCAATACCTGAAAGAGCAAATCCTCCGGCGTTCGGTCCGGGCGAATGTTGTCCACCTGCCCCAACAGGTCTCTCTGTTGGACAGCGTCTGGTGTGTAATAGACTTCGCGCACGTTTGAGGTATCGATCTTAAGGACCCGAAAGCCCACGTCAACTTGGTTTTCCTTCTCAGACATAGCTGCCCTGATTTCGCAGCCAGCACGCCTCATCCGCTCCTTTGCGATCTCGGCAATTGTTCTCGGGCAACCGATGCTGTCACAGTATTTGGCAGCAGTTCTTTGTTGCTTCTTTTCTGGATCGAGGGGTTCAGGGAGTTGCACAAGAATGAATCGCCGCGTGTCGCCGGTTTCCTTGTTGAGATGCATAACCGCATGGGCTGTACTCGCGCTCCCAGCGAAAAAGTCCAAAATCAGCGCGTCGGGCTTGCCACTCGTCACATATTGAAATAAGCGAGCAAGTTCGAAATGATCCTTCGGATTATCAAATACTTTTCCCCCCATCAAATTCCGGAGGAATTTCACCGTGGATTGCGACTGCTTGTAGAAATAGGAGCCACGGACCTGGGTTGCAAGTTCATCTTCTTCGTTCTCTTCTGCAACGTCCATATCTTCATCATTGGTGTCAGCCAGCGCCTCAATCTCAAAGATAATCGGTCGAATGTGCTGCTTGCGTAATGGAGGCTCAGTGTGGTCATCTCGGAACTCAACAATCCCCAACTCGATCATTTTCTTCATGGTTTCGGGTTGGGCAAACACCCAACCTCGTTCAGGCACAGCGCACGGCAGTTTGGTTTTCGGATGAATAACGTCGTATCTCGGACCTCCACCGCCTGGCCACGAGATGTCGCCATCTCTCCAAGGCCCATGCTTATCGATGTGTCGATACCGACTCCACTTCTTTGATGGATGCGCTTTGGGAAGCTCTGCAAACCACTTTTGAATTCCCATCTCTATCGTCTTGAAATCATCCGCAAACCGACCGCGAAGTTCAATGAACTTATCCCATATCTCCCGTGCACCCGGCTTCTCCTCTCGCCATATTGCTTTCGCAGCCTTCAGTGCGTTTAGAGATTTTGCGAACACGAGCACGTACTCATGACCGACAGAAAAGAGCCTGGCGTCATTCTTGCGCCCCTTTTCCCAAACCAAGGTCGCAATGCAATTGGAGGCACCGAAAACCAGTTCGCACAGCTTTGTCGCATTAGTCAATTCGTGGTCATCAATCGATATGAGGATCACACCGGTATCACGTAGGAGATTCAATGCGAGCTTCAAGCGCGGGTAGAGCATCGTCAACCAATCAGAATGAAAGCGCCCGTTGGACTCGGGATTGCTAACCATCCGATTTCCGCTTTCATCTTGCTGATCTGTATTGGAGAGGTACGACTGCCGATCCTCGGCGAAATCATCGTTATAGAGGAGGTCGCTCCCGGTATTGTAGGGAGGATCAATGTATATGAGGTCCACTTGACCAAGGTAGGATTCTTGAATCAGCTTCAAAGCATCTAAATTGTTCCCCTCGATAAAGAGATTCTTCGTAGTGTCAAAATCCTTGCTCTCTCCTCGAAAAGGACGGAGTGATTTTGTCGTCGGCTCATTTGCCCTCACGATTGCTTTTCTCTTGCCGGGCCAATCAAGACGGTAGAATTCTCGGGGTTCTTCGACTATTCTGCCGGAGAGTTCTTGGCGCAACTGGTCGAAGTCGATGGCCTGCGTAACGCGGCCTTGCTCATCCCGCGTCTCGGTGACGCAGTTGGGGAAGAGTTGGGCCAGCTTCTCGATGTTCTGGGAGGTCAGGTCGGGCGTGTGTAGTTTCAGCTTTTCCATTTGGCGTTCCTGGCATTTTCCGGGGCTGTACGGATTCGATCTTAGTTTCCCTACTACTTTACGCTCTGGGGTTGTCATCTCGTTCCAAATCAGTCAATTTGGCCATGCGCTGCCGCAGCATCGCATTGATCTCCACCTTGCGATTGAACTGGATTTCCCTTTTCAGCTTCAGTTCCAGCTTCTGACATTCCCGGCGTATAGCCCGGATTTGGTTGCCGCGTTGGACCATTTCCAGAAGGGTTTCTGACGTTCGCGGGATCAATCCAAGCGGACTAGCCCGCATGTGGGCGCGGAGCATCTGCTCGTACAGACTACCCAGGTCTAATGCAACCGGCAGCGGGGGGCGGGGAGTGGCGGCGTCCTGCCATGGCGTCTCGAAGTAAGCATCGACGACCCGCTGGGCAGAGCTGCCTTCGCTGAGGCGCTTATAGGCGGCAATGAATTTGATCTTGCCCTGAAAGGTGAGTTCAAAAAAGATCAGAGACGGAATTGCGCGGTCGATGGTCCGCAAAACATCTTCGCGCAATTCGCCGGTCTTGAGCGCGATCTGGAAGACCTGAATCTCCTCGACGCCACGAGCGGCAGGCAGGCGGATTGTCTTGGTCCCCAGCGTGTAAAGCCAGACAATCTCCTCAATCTCACTGACAAACCGCTGCCGAATGGCGCGGCTGGGCTGCGCGTTCCCGTAGATTTTGTTCTTGGGGAGAACGCGATTGAACTTTGCGTGTTCGGGATAGAGGAACATTGCAGCCTCAGTTGAACGGCGTAGCGACCGGCTCGACGACCAGGAACGCAATCAGTTCGAAATCGTCAAGACCGGTGGCCGGGCCAGAAAGTGCGGTGGTCTTCTGGCCACTGAAGAGGCTGTCCAGGTCCTTCTCTTCCTTGATCTGGATGATGGAGCGAATGGCGGCGGTAAGCAGGTCAGAGTAGACACGCATCTCGCGTCCGTCCTGAGTGCGCTGGTTGAACGGCTTGTATGCCTCCAGGATTGGCGCATCACAGGGCTTGGCGACGGAGCGCACCAGGTCGAGGAGCCGCTTGACTTCGGTGTGCGGCAGAATAGTCTCACCGTCCATGCCAACGTAGACCAGGTAGTAGGGGTGCAGGCGGTTGAGCTGATTGACGTTGACGCCTTCATTGCGATTGCGCAGAGCGAAGACCACGCCGGGCACCAGGCCGCGTTCCGGGGACGCAGGCAAAACAGCGTGCATCCCGCCGGGTATCCGCGAGAGGTCGCCCTGGGTCTTGACGTAGTTGAGCAGGTCCATGCGGAAATCATTCAGCCCAAGGTCGGTGATGCTGACTCCGGTTTTCAGGTCTTCCAGTTCGATGACCTCTTCCTGCAGCCGCCGCAACTGCTCCTTGCGGTAGGCAAGATCGTTGGCGCGGCCATCGAGAGGGTTATCGTCGCCGGTGGCCGTCACATCGGCGATGACCATGCGGCTCTCGACACGCTCCTTGAGCCGGATGTACTCGTCCAGAGAGATGTCGGGCCAGTAATTGACGAGCTGGATGGAGGCGTTCTTTGAGCCGATGCGGTCGATGCGGCCAAACCGCTGAATGATGCGGACCGGGTTCCAATGGATGTCGTAATTGATGAGGTAGTCGCAGTCCTGGAGGTTCTGGCCTTCGGAAATGCAATCGGTGGCGATGAGCAGGTCGATCTCATCGCGCACATCGGGCAGCAGCAGGTCCTTCTCCTTCGATACCGGCGAGAAGAGCATCAAAAGTTCCTGGAAGTCGGCCTTCCGGGCAAGCGTGGACTTGGGCCGGTCCGAGCCCACGACACGGGCTGTATGGAGGCAGTGCCGCTCCCTAAGAAGAGGAGCGAGATGCTCGTACAAGTAGTCCGCGGTATCGGCGAAGGCGGTGAAGAGCAGTACCTTGCGGTTGCCGGGGCCGCCGTCAACGCCTGGATTGATGGGCGATCCGATCTTGTCGAGGATGTGCTGTCTCAAGTGCTGGAGCTTGGCATCGTCGGCGGGCGAAACCTTCTCCATCTCCGCCAGCAGCGCCTGAATCACTTCGAGGTCAGTCTTCAGGACATGCTCCCAGCCAGGCAAATCCATGTCTGCCAGTTGAATCTTGACCTTGCCTCCGGTCTGCTGATCGGCAGATGAATCGGCGGCGTCCTCAGCATCTGGGAAATCGACATCTTCGTCCGGCTCTGCCTCCTCGAATACCGCAGACAAATCGACAAACGAGCCCCCCTGGCCGGTGCGCCGGTAGGTCTCAATTCTGGTCAGGGTGCTGAGGTGAATCTGCTGGAGCCTTTGGAGTGTGAGGCGGAAGGCGGCGACCGAACTCTCAAGCCGCTTGAGCAAGTTGACCGTCATCAAGGAGCGCAAGCTGATTTCACGGTCTTTCTGTGTCAGCCTTCCCCCGCCCCCACTGACTTCGGTGTCATACATTGCCTCATACTTCGCCCGGCGGCTCGGCAGAATGTATGTAACCGGGGTATAGACCCCCAAGTTCAGCGACGAAAGCCGAACGAAGATGTCATTGAAGCCCATAACGTCCGGGCGCGTGGTTAGCGGACAGTGGAAAGAGAGCGGCTTACGGCGCGTGGGGAAATCCCCAATCTCCTTGGTGTCGTAGAAAGTGGTGATGTGACGGCGGGACCGGGCAATAGTGACGGAATCGAGCAACTCGAAGAAGTCGAAGTCCAGTGAGGCCAGAATCGCCTGCGGCGTGCGCTCTTCTGCTGGGAGCTTGGACCACGCATTGAAGGCGGCCTGGGCGCGGCGGAATATTTGGTCGATGCTACGATTTGCCTTCAGCTTGTCGCTGAGGGTGTCTGGTTCTCCCTCGTAAGCCAGGGCAAGCTGGTTCTTGAGGTCATTGAAGCGGTTGTTGACGGGGGTGGCCGACAGCATCAGCACCTTGGTACGGACGCCCTGCTTGATGATCCGGTTCATCAGCCATTGGTAGCGTGTCTCGCGGTCCTTGAAGGCATCGTCATTACGGAAGTTGTGCGACTCGTCGATGACCACCAGGTCATAATTGCTCCAGTTGACCCGATTGAGCGGTATGCCCAGCGACTCTCCGCGCTCCCGCAGCAAGTCCGTGTGGCAGAGGACATCGAAGTTGAAACGGTCCTTGAGAAGCGGGTTGTTCTTCAGGTTCTTGGTGTAGGTGACCCAGTTGTCGGCCAGCTTTTTGGGGCACAGGACAAGGACAGATCGGTTGCGCAGCTCATAGTATTTGATGACAGCCAGCGCCGTGAACGTTTTGCCAAGCCCCACGCTGTCTGCCAGGATGCATCCGTTGTACGTCTCCAGCTTGTTGATGATGCCGGTGGCCGCGTCCCGCTGAAAGTGGTAGAGCTTATTCCAGATAACGCTGTCCTGGTAGCCGGTGCGTTCGTTCGGCAACATATCCTCGGTCACATCCTCCAGGAACTCGCTGAAGATGCTGTACAGCATGAGGAAGTAGATGCGCTGGGGCGAGTTCTCCTGGTATACGGAGGCGATGTGGTCGCAGATCAGCTCGGTAACGTCGGCAACCTTGTCGGTATCCTTCCAAATCTCATTGAACAGTTCAATGAAGGTCCGGGTGGCCACCGGCTCATCCATGCGATTGACGATATTGGAAACGGCATTTCCTCGCTGATAGCCAAGATCGACAGCCGTAAAGCCATGCAAGGGCATATAGATAGCCTCCTGCTCAGGTGACTTCACGCAGGCGAACTGCTGCATGGGCGCTCCGATGCAGTTGGAGCGAAACTTGGCTTTCCGACGAATCCAGTCGGCGCACTCCTTGGCGATGGCCCGCTGGGTCAGCCTGTTCTTCAGTCTCAGTTCAAAGTCCGTGCCGAAGAACCCGTTTTCGTTTGCCGGTTGGGGGATGTGAAACTCTCGAAGCTCCCGCCTGGCCCGGTCTGTCACCTCACTGGGGACAAACGTCGGAGTGGTGAAGATGAATTGGAGAGACTCGACTTGCTCCAGTTCTTGCCGTAGCGCCTCAAATGCATAGATTGAGAAACTCGACGCAGCGATGGCCACCTTTGTGCCGGGAATGATCGACCGTTTCAGGTCATCCCCCAGGAAGCGACTCACATTGTCAAGGATTTCCATAGTCAAACCCGCGAGTCTAGAAATGCGGCGTAGACCCTCGATCCTCCTCTGATGTCTTTGTGGGACAGAAACTTAGGCGCAATCACCCACCAGCTCCGAACTCAGAATTCTAGCACCTGTTGCCGAAATGGATCGCTCCAGGTTTAGCCAGCGCGGCAAATCAGGCCGATGGAACTCCTGACCGGCCGTAATTCAGCCCCGCTTGCCAAAACTCTTCGAGAGAATCCAACACGAAATTTCATGGGATGTCGTTCGAGTCTAGCCTTGCCGCCGACTCTACTGAAAATTGCAATCAATTGCACAAGAGTCAGATGAAGAAGAGGTAGGCGGCTCATCCGGCGCTGGCAGAACATCATGAGCCATGCCGCTGCTTGAGAAAATCCGCAAAGCGGGGACATTCTCGGCCACGCACCGAAGCAGCGTGACTGTCGCGTCCTGTTGGATGACGTTTAGTTCGCCGTGTATAGCGTGCCAAAATGGTGGGGCGCATTATGGAACCCGAGAAGAACCTCGACCAGAATGCCCCGTGATAGTGCATAGAAGCCCTTAGCCGAGCGGGCTGAGACTCAACCGGGCACTTCAAGTTGCCAATCCGCAACTTCTAGAAGAACGGCACCGAATTGTTTGTCACCCCAGAGCGCCTCAGTTCTGCCCCAATAGAAGAAGTAGGCGGTGCGCCCCCCATCGAGCTGTTTGGTGCCTCTGGAGCCTTCCTTTGTGTACAAGACCACAAGGTCATCAGCTTTCACTTTTTCATCTGGAAACCAATATGCGATCTTGCGCCCTGAAGTCGGCTTCCTGCCACTTGATCCTAATCCCGACCGGAACACTGCATAGTCACCGACCTCAAGGTCTGCAAGCGCCTTGAAGACAATCCGCTCCTTCGAGTGGTTTCCTGCGTCAGCAAATGACCTGATCTCTAAATTCATCTGCGTATCACCTTTGCCGCAATGCCGACGCCGATGAGAACCGTCCCGAATGCGAGAGCAAACCAGCCGCCAGAGGGGGTGGATGTGAGCGTTCTCGCATAGCCCAGAGCCGCCGCCCCGATTGTGAGAGTCCCCGATGAGACTATTTCAAAAGCGATTTTTGTGCTAAGTCTCTCTTCGAGCACGGCGTTCTTCTTATCAGCCTCGTGGAACCTTTCTTGGAAGCGCCTGAGAGATGCATTTTCTTCCTCAACTCGCACCAGAGAGTCCAACAGCATTTTTTGGGTCCCCGGCGACTTGAGATCGCCATCTGACAGCCCTCGCGTCAACCCGGCGAAAGCCGGGCGGGACTTGGAAGTCTCATCCGGCGAGAGGAGTCTAGCTCCGGCCTCGTCAGGTTGGTTGTCTACACTCGGCATTCGTACCGTCCGGGAAATCAACGAGATGATAGCAGACTCCCCGGCTCACCTCAGAGGGCAGGTAGCGTCTCAACGGGCCACACGGGGTGTATGACTCGACAATGGACCGAAAATGGGGACTCCCGCACTCCAGAAGCCCCCCTCAACAAGGCACCACTTGCATATCACTACGAAATCCTTGGTGGGGGTGCTTCCGAACATGAAGACGGCGTAGGCGAATGTAAGACGAATATAAAGCGGTGAACTTAGGCCATTCCTGTGCGATTGGGGTATCCACCATCTTGGAATAAACCCTAGAATATTTGGCGGTGGATAGGAGCCCAGCTTAGGCACACAGGATTCTGATTCCCGCGTAATGCGCAGCTTTTGCTCGCCAGGAGTTGAAATTATTTCTGGGAAGTCAGCATTGCAAGGGGATAGTGCCGACCTAATGAGTGGCTTTAGGCCATCACGTGCCACTCCGGCAGAGTGTTGACACAGTGTTGACACGTTACGGGCAGTCTTTGCAGACTACCCGTAAGTGACTGATTCTATGGAGCCGAAAGTCGGACTCGAACCGACGACCTGCTGATTACGAATCAGCTGCTCTACCAACTGAGCTACTTCGGCTTGCTTATTCGATTGTATCGTTGCGCGTGGTCAAGGTAAAGTTAAGCCGTAAAAGTCGAGTGCAGAGCCGGGTTCTGGCTGGCCCTCAGGAGTCGTATGAGCATCATGGCACAGACCATTCAGCTTGCCCTGCGGATCGCCATTGTGTGGGCTGCCGGGATCGTGCTGGCGGTGGCCGTCAGCGCCCTGCTGCCGGACCGCATCGGGCTCACCCTCTATGGGAGGCCGACTCCCCTCTTTGTCCCCTTCAGCCGGCTGGGGTTCTGGACTTGCCTGCTGGCTGCCGTCACTGTGACGGCTCTGGTGGTTCTCCGGGCCATGCTGACGGACCTCTCCCAGGGCTCTTTTCGCTAGAACTGGACGCCGTGGAGATGGCCATCGAGCCGAGTCAGAGGGTACGGACCAAACGCACCGCATGAGACGGTGAATTTGGGCAAACCGCCCGGCATCTTGCCGTAAATCGCCCGTTTTGCCGCAGTCTGCGCTGGCGCTTTTCAATGCTCCAGGTGAACGAAGTCTCTGGGTTGCATGAGGTGCGCCAGGTAGCGCGACTTCATCTGCCTGCTGGCCATGACTTGCTTGACGGGCGGCAACTTCAGAATCACTCCCAGAATGGCGGCCATGGCGCGGTGGTTCCAGTGCGCCTGGTTGTCGAAGATGAGGTTCTGCAAGAGGCCCCGCTCAATGGCCATGAGCACGGCGCGGTGCGCGGTAGTGACCGGCGTAATGACGCGCTGCTCGCGCGGCTGGAGCATGATTCCCGACTCCGGGCAGGCACGTACACAGACGCCGCAGCCCAGGCACAGAGACTCGTCCAGGCGCGCCTTGCGGCGTTTGGAGTTGTGCGGGTCGCCGGCGGAAACAAGGCCCATGGCCTCGACCGGGCAGACATTCACGCACTTGCCGCAGCCGTTGCAGGTCTCTTCACTGACTTCGGGCAGAAAATTGGTGGTCGCGATGGGATTCAGCACTGCGAAGCGTTTGGCCGCCAACATCGCCTCGCAGCAACAGCCGCAGCAGTTGCAAATGAAGGCCACACTGTTTTGCACGTTTTCGCCAAATTGCACAAGGTTGTGCGCCTGGGCCACGTCCAGCAGGGCCATGCCTTCCTTCACGTCCACCTGGCGCGCGTGCCCGTGCTTGATCAGCGACTGCGCCGTACCGTTGAAGGTCATGCAGATGTCCATAGGGGCGTCGCAAGCCTTGTCGAGGTGCTGCATCTTGTGGCGGCAGTAGCAGGAGCCGATGCCCATGTGGGAGGCAGTGTGGATCACCTCGCTGGCTCGTTCGTAATCCATCACCGTGAGGGTGTTGTCCCCATTCAGCGCCTTCTCGTTCACAAAGGTGCGGCCCAGCTGGGTTTCGCCCCCGGCGAAGAGGTTCTTCACAAAGTCCTCTTCCACGTTCAGGTACTGGTAATAGAGCTCCGCCAGCAGTTTTTGGTCGTAGCCATTGCCCATGCGCATCATGGAGAACTCAAAGAAGCCCGCCATCGGCGGCGGCAGCACGAAAATCTGCTCCCCGTGCAATTCCATGTCCAGCAGCATCCCCTTCGAAGCCAGGGTCTCCAGAACCTTCTGGGATTCCAAGGCGGGCTTCTTCCAGATCTTGGCCGCGGCGGCTACGTTGAAGGGCTTGATGGGAAGCAGCGCCACCAAGGCCGCTTCGTCCTTGGTAAACAGCACCTCAAGAATGCGGAAGAGCAATTCGGAAGGAGGCGCGCCTTGCGGAAACAGGTTGAGCCGGTCGGAAAGCGCCTGGTAGCTCTTCTTCAGATTCACATGGGACATCGAAGGCCTCGAATTTAAAGAGGGGGTGTGACGCCCATTATATGCGGTCCTTCACGGAGCAAGCCGTCTTGCACGCCTTGCGCCCGCTTCCCCGCGCTGGGTATCTTTGTGAAGCAGCGTGGGCCATACCCGGAAAGAGACTCATGGACGTTCTCAAACGGCTTTTCGAGCAGCATTACCAGACGCCGGCCGAAGAAGTGCTCCCCCTTCAGGGAGAATTGGGCGGCTCCGGGCGGGCCATTGTGCGGCTCACCGGCGGAGGACGCAGCGCCATCGGCATCCTCTATCCAGGGCACGAAGAGAATGTGGCCTTCCTGGAGTTCTCCCGCCATTTTCGCCGTCTCGGACTGCCTGTGCCCGAGATTTACGCTGAGGATTTAACCCAGGACGCCTACCTGGAAGAAGACCTGGGCGATACGACGCTCTTCGAGTTCCTCGGCCAGCATCGCACAGGGGACGCCATTGCGCCGGAAGCCGTGGAGGCCTATCGCAAGGTGGTGGCTGCCTTGCCGCGATTTCAGGTGGAAGCGGGCCGCGATCTGAACTACAAGGTCTGCTACCCGCGCGACCGCTTCGATCGCCAGTCCATCGCCTGGGATTTGAACTATTTCAAGTACTACTTTTTGCGCCTGGCGGGCATCCCCTTCAACGAGCAGGCCCTGGAAGACGATTTCAGCCGCCTGACCAAGTTCCTGCTCAGCGCCGAGCACGGCTACTTTCTCTACCGCGACTTCCAATCGCGCAATGTGATGCTGCGCCAGGGGCAGCCGTTCTTTCTGGATTACCAGGGCGGCCGCAAGGGCGCGCTGCACTATGACATCGCTTCCCTGCTCTTCGATGGCAAGGCCGATCTGCCCCCGGAACTGCGCCAGCAGTTGCTCGACCACTATCTCGATTGCCTTTCCGCCTACATCCCGGTGGACCGCACCGCCTTCATGGAGCACTATTACGCCTACGTCTACGTGCGCATCCTCCAGGCCCTGGGCGCCTATGGTTTCCGCGGATTCTACGAGCGCAAGGCGCACTTTCTGCAAAGCGTGCCTTTTGCCCTGAAGAATCTGCGCTGGCTGGCCGCAAACGCCAGGCTGCCCATCGCCCTGCCCGCGCTGATGGACGCGCTGCAAGCCATGACCGTCTCAGAGAAGCTCCTGGGGCTGGCCTCCTCCGCTGAAAGCCTGAAGGTGCGCATCTTCAGCTTCAGTTTCCACCGCGAAATGCCTGGCGACGAGACAGGCAACGGCGGCGGGTTTGTCTTCGATGCCCGCAGCCTGCCTAATCCGGGGCGCGAGGAGCAGTATCGCTCCCTGACCGGCAAAGACGCACCCGTGATTGAGTATTTGCACCGCCAGGAGAGCGTGCACCAATATTTGGCCCACGTGCTCTCGCTGGTGGATGCCAGCGTGAGCGGATACCAGCAGCGCGGCTTCAAGAATCTGATGGTCTCATTTGGCTGCACCGGCGGCCAGCACCGCTCTGTCTACCTGGCCGAGCAGTTGGCCAGACACCTACGCGGGACCGGCGGCGTTGAAGTGGCATTGCGCCACATCGAGCTGGAAAAGTGGCCCAAATGAAGGCGATGATCCTGGCTGCCGGGCTGGGCACACGCCTGCGCCCGCTCACCGACGACCGGCCCAAGGCGCTGGTCGCCGTGGCGGGACGCACGCTGCTGGAGATCGCTCTCTGCCGGCTGCGCTCGTTTGGCGTGCGCCAGGCGATTGTGAATGCCCACCACTACGCCGACATGATTGTCGATTACCTCAAGGCCAACGGCAACTTCGGTATGAGCGTCCAGGTCTCGCGCGAGCCAGAGCTGCTGGACACCGGCGGCGGCTTGAAGAAGGCCGCGCATTTCTTTCTGGAGACCGGCGACAACCCGCAACAGCCCTTCATTCTGCACAACGTGGATGTGGTCAGCTCCATCGATTTGGAGCGCATGGCACAGTTCCACACAAGAAACGCTGCCTTGGCTACCCTGGCCGTGCAAGAGCGGGAGACGTCGCGCTTTCTGCTCTTCGATGGGGAGGGCGAACTTTGCGGCCGCCGGGCAGGACGCGACGGGAAAGTAGAGATGGCCCGGCCAGCCGCAGGGGCGCAGGCGCTCGCCTTTTCCGGCATCCACATTCTCTCGCCCGAAATCTTCGCCAAGATGAGTGAACGAGGCGCATTCTCCATCATTGACGCCTACCTCCGGCTCGCCGGCCAGGGAGAGAAGATCGCCGCCTTCCGCGCGGACGGCAGCTATTGGCGCGATCTTGGCCGCCCAGAGAGCATTTTGGAAGCCGCGCGGGATGTGGGCAGCGGGAAATGGCCCGATTTTAACCGCGAGCCCTGAAGGCGGCCCTCCGGCCGGGCCAGGCGGGCGGCGAGCAAAGCAAAGAGGGGAAAGGTGAGGTAGACCAGCCCTATCTCGGAGTAGTACGCCGCCAAAGTCATCTTCACGGGGCCGAAGGCGAACATCGGGTAGTCGAAGACCAGGTTCATGACGCACCACAGCGCGCCCACCAGCGTGGCTCCGCCGGCTGAAACCGGCCTGTCGCGAAAATAGCGAGCCAGCAGGAGCCCGGCGGTCGCGAGAACCACCAGAAACATCACGGTGGAGAAGAGCGGGGCGTTGATTCTCTTCAGGGGAAAAGCTGCGAACCCAACAGCAAACGGAATCAGCCAACTGAGGAACCCCAGCAGCAGTGCGCGTTTCCAGAGGAGCATAGATCCCTCCACGGCTGGAATTGTAAGCAAATCCAGCTGGGATTGGTGCAGTTTTCTGTTTTTGCGTTGAAGGGAGCTTGCCGGCTCAGGGACAGATCTGCCGTGAACGAGAGTTTCTGGGATTTGGCATGGATCGAAATCGGAGTTTGACGAAAACCTGGTTGCAGCTCATGCCTTCCCTCCTTTCGCGAAATGCTCAGAGGATGGTGCGCCTGGCAGCCGGCGGAGTCCCGCACTGCATGGCTCACCTTTCCCAGATTGCGCCCGCTGGCCGCTTGTCTTGACCGGCCAACCTGCGCAGCGTATCTTTGGGCACGTGAAATTCCTTCGATGCAGTGGCATCCTGTTACATTGCACTTCTCTTCCAAGCCGCTATGGTGTAGGCGATTTCGGACCGAACGCTTACGAATTCGCTGACTTTCTGTCCGCCGCCGGGCAAAAGCTGTGGCAGGTTCTGCCACTCAATCCCACCGGATACGGGGACTCGCCCTACCAATGCTTCTCTGCATTTGCCGGCAATCCGCTGCTGCTCAGCCTTGAGCTGTTGCGCGACCGGGGACTGCTCCAGGATTCGGATCTGTCGCAAGCGCCCGACTTCCCTGCCGACTCGGTGGATTATCAGGCCATGATCGAGTTCAAGCGGCCGCTCTTGGTGCGTGCCGCAGAAACCTTCTTTGCCGAGGCCTCCGTTGCGGATCGCGCGGCCTTTGACCGCTTTTGTGTGGGCACGAGCGCGTGGCTGGAGGACTTTGCGCTTTTCATGGCCGTGAAGGACGCGCACCACGGAGCGGCCTGGACCACCTGGGAGGAAGGAATTCGTCAGCGCGATTCGCGCGCCCTGGGCGAGTGGACGGAGCGGCTTGCCCCGCAAATCGGGGCCATCAAGTTCTGGCAGTTCGAGTTTTCCCGCCAGTGGCAGGCCCTGAAGGCCTATTGCCGGGAGCGCGGGATTCGCGTGATGGGCGACATCCCCATCTACGTCGCGCACGACAGCGCCGATGTGTGGGCCCATCCAGAGCTCTACTTTCTCGACGACCTGGGCAATCCCACGGTGGTATCGGGCGTGCCCCCGGACTACTTCAGCGCAACCGGGCAGCTTTGGGGCAATCCCATCTATCGCTGGGAGCTGCTGAAGGCCGGCGGCTACGCCTGGTGGATTGAGCGCTTCCGAGCCTCCCTGGCACTCTTCGATATGGTGCGCCTGGATCATTTCCGCGGCTTCGAAGCCTACTGGGAGGTTCCAGGGGGAGAACCGACGGCGATCAACGGGCGTTGGGTCAAAGGGCCGGGCGAGAGTCTCCTGGCGGCGCTCCAGGAGAAATTTGGCGAGCTTCCGATTGTGGCGGAGAACCTGGGAGTGATTACTCCTGCGGTGGAGGAACTGCGGCACAAATTCGGCCTCCCCGGCATGAGCGTCTTGCAATTTGCATTCGGCACCGATCCGCAAGGATCTTCGTTCCGTCCCCATAACTACACACGCGACCTGGCGGCTTACACCGGCGGCCACGACAACGACACCACCGCAGGCTGGTGGACGAGTTCCGGCGCCGGTGACAGCACGCGCAGCGAACAGGATGTCCGCGAAGAGCGGGCGCTGGCGCGCGCCTATCTGAACCTCCGGGACGACGCCCAAATCCACTGGGCCATGATCCGGGCGGTGATGGCTTCAGTGGCCGATCTGGCCATGATTCCGCTGCAGGATGTGCTGGGACTGGGCAACGACGCGCGCATGAATCTTCCCGGCTCCATGAGCGGCAACTGGAGATGGCGCTATCGTCCCGGCGCATTGACCGCGGACTTGAGCGACCGGCTCAAGTCGCTGGCCACGCTGTTCGATCGGTAATGGCTTGGCTCCGAAACGCGGATCGGGAATCCGGGCCGGGAAACGCAGATTCTTCGCTCACCCCCCCGAACTGAATTGCGTTCGGGGCTCCGTTCGCTCTGAGTGACAGTTTGGGTTATCGGGGATTTTGGAAACACTTCGCACGACGGACCCTTAACAGCTTTACCAGCCATCGGGAGAATGGCATCCATGAACAAGCCGGCACGTTCGTATTGGCAGATTTGGAACATGAGTTTTGGATTCCTCGGGATCCAATTTGGCTGGGGATTGCAGATGGCCAACATGAGCGCCATCTACGAGTACCTGGGCGCGCGGGCTGACCAGATTCCCATTCTCTGGCTGGCGGCGCCGCTGACGGGACTGATTGTGCAACCCATCATCGGCCAGGCCAGTGACCGCACCTGGGGCCGCCTGGGCCGGCGGCGGCCATACTTCCTCACCGGAGCCCTGCTCAGTTCGCTGGCGCTCATCTTTATGCCGCGCTGCTCGGCGCTGTGGATGGCCGCCGGCCTGCTCTGGATTCTGGACGCCAGCATCAACATCAGCATGGAGCCCTTTCGCGCCTTCGTCGCCGATCTGCTGCCCGAGCAGCAGCGCACCCGGGGCTTCGCCATGCAGAGCCTGTTCATCGGATTCGGAGCCGTGATTGCCTCGGCATTGCCGTACTTGCTGACCAATGTCTTCCACTTTACCGAGACCCGGGCCGCGGGGACGATTCCCTTCACCGTTCGCCTTTCCTTCTACATTGGCGCAGCGGCCTTCCTGGGGTGCGTACTCTGGACCATCTTCACGACCAAGGAATATCCGCCGGAGAATATGGAGGAATTCCGCAGGCAGAAAGCCCAGCGTAGAGGGCTGCTGGCCGGAGCGCGGGAGATTGCGGTGTCGGTTCGCGAGATGCCCCGCACCATGCGCCAACTGGCGTGGGTGCAGCTCTCCACCTGGCTGGGGCTCTTCTGCATGTGGCTCTACTTCCCGGTGGCCGTGGCGCATAACGTCTTCGGCGCGTCCGATACAACTTCGCCCCTGTATTCAACCGGTGTGGAGTGGGCCGGAGTCTGCTTTGGCATGTACTCGCTGGTGTGCTTTGCCTTCTCGTTTGCGCTGCCCGTGCTGGCCCGATGGTTGGGGCGCAAGACGACGCATAGCCTGTGCCTGATCTGCGGCGGCCTGGGGCTGCTCGGCGTGGCCGTGATCCACAGCAAGTTCCTGCTCCTGTTGTCGATGACCGGCGTGGGGATCGCTTGGGCCAGCACGCTGTCGATGCCCTACTCGATTCTGGCCGGATCGCTGCCCCAGGGAAAGAACGGCGTCTACATGGGGATTTTCAACTTCTTCATCGTGATTCCGGAGATCACCGCATCGCTTGGATTCGGCTGGGTAATGGGCCATCTGCTGCACAATAACCGGATGGCCGCGGTGGTGGCGGGCGGCTTTTTCTTCGTCCTGGCGGCGCTGCTCACACAGCGAGTCGAGGACCTGGACGACCCGCACCATCTGGCGAAATCCAGCCTGAGGCAGGCTGCGGCGTGAATGCGCTCGCGGGCTCAGCGGATGAACCGGATTCGGCGGGTTCATCTCTCTGGAACCTCGCTGATTCAAGACTTGAAGGCACCCCAGGAAAGCATCGCATCCATGAATGACTCCTGCATGGCCCCGCAGGCTCAGATGCAGCTCAAGGGCTGCAGCGGTTCCACAATTGCTGTACCCCGAACCCACCGCTATCAAGTGGTATTTTTCTCAAGAAAATGCCACCTTGCACGATGCCGGAAAGGGCATGTGAATTGTGGAACCGCTCTATGGGTGCATTCGAGCTGGAGCTTCGCTCCAGACCTCGTGAAGCTCCTCAGCCCGGGCCATGGCGCGATCTGGTAGAGTGAGAAACCACGGAGGGATGGTGGCGATGGCGGCGGGTATCGAGCTTACCGGCAATGGCGAGACGATCGACTTGCAGCAGCAGGTGGCGCGCTTGCAGGCGCTGCTTGAGGCCTCGCGGCAGGTGCACTCGACCATCCGCGAAGAAGAGGTGCTGGAGAGCGTACTGCGCATTGTGGTGCGCGAGCTGGAGATGGCCGGGGCGGCCTTTCCCGGCAGCCGGCACTGGCGTATGGCGACGAGCCGGTGAACGGGCGCGGCGCAGCCTATCCGTTGGAGGACCGCGAGGGGCACCGCATGGCGGAGCTGGTGGTGGCGGCCCCGGAAGGGCGCGAGCTGACGCTCTACGAGGCCGACTTTATCGAGGGTCTGGCGCTTGCAGGCTGCGGTCGCTCTGGAAAACGCCCGCAATCACAAGCGCAACCTGGAATTTGCCCGCGTGCAGCAGGATATGGACGCGGCGCGGGGAATTCAACGCTCGCTGCTGCCGCAGAAGTTGCCCTGATTCCCGGCTACTCGCTGGCCTTCCGCTCGGACACCTGCTACGAGGTGGGCGGCGACTATCTGGACATTGTGGAGCAGCCGGACGGCAGCCTGTTGATGGTCGTGGCCGACGTGGCCGGCAAGGGAATGGCGTCGGCAATGATGTCCACCAGCTTCCGCTCGGCGTTCAGGGCGATGGCCGCGGGCGGGCCTCCGCTGGACGAGCTTGGCCACGCGCATGAACCAGCACCACTGGACGGAGGGCGAAGAGGCGCGGAGGCGCTATGTGACGGCGATCTTCCTGCGCCTTTATCCCGAGACGGGCGAGCTGGAGGTGGTGAACGCGGGCCACAATCCGGGGTTCCTGGTACAGCCGGGCGCGGCGCCGCACCTGTTTGAACGCCGCGGGCACGCCGCTGGGTCTTTTGCCGGGGATGCGCTACTCCAGCGAGAAATGCGTGTTCACACCGGGGGCACGGCTCTTGTTCTATACCGATGGACTGACTGAAGTCTTCAGGGGCGATGAGGAGTTTGGCTCCGAAAGGCTTCTGGAGGAGTTTCTGCAAGTGCCGGGAGAAGAAGGCCGATGATATTCTCGATGCATTGTGGGCGGCGCATCGAGGAATTTTCTGACAGGCGGCCCGCAGGGGGACGACATGACCGCACTGGCGCTATGCCGCTGGACAGCTCCCGCGGAGAGTGATGGCATGAGCCAAGTGAAATCCACCACCGTTGAGGTCCGGCTGCCCTCGCGGCTGGGCTACGAAAAGGTAGCCATGAGCACGGCGGCAGCGGTGGCCAAGCTGATGGGCTTCCGCGAAGACCGCGTAGAGGACCTGAAGACAGCGGTGGCAGAAGCCTGCATCAATGCCATCGAGCACGGCAACCGGCTCAATGAGTCTCTTTCAGTGGGGGTCGTGCTCTCCGCCGGCAAGGACGCGCTGGAAGTGAAGGTTATCGACGACGGCAAGGGCATGAAGTGCCTGCCGCCCAAGCCGGATATGGACAAGAAGATGCATGGCGAAGAGGATCCCCGCGGCATGGGCATGTTTCTCATCCAGGCGCTGGTGGACGAGGCGGAGTGGGTGGCTGGAACCAACGGCAAGAGCAGTTATGTGCGGCTGGTCATCCGGCTGGATAAAGTGGCGGAATAACAGAAAAGCCAGTGGTCAGTGAACAGTGAACAGTGGTCAGCAATATCCAACTGACCAGTGTTCACTGACCCCTGAATGGAGAATATCGATCGTGCAGAGCGAAACCAAGTCGCGTGTTGACCAGCTCACTTCCCCAGCCGGGCATCCGGTGACCGTCCTGCGATTCGAGGGCGATATCGCCAGCACTTCAAAGGAGGCCGTGCTGGGCACGTATCAGGCGCTCCCCAAAGAGAGCGTTCGGCTGGTTCTGCTGGACTTTACCAAGGTGGACTACATCAATTCGAGCGGCATCGCACTGGTGATTCAGATGCTGATCGAGGCCTCGAACTCCGACCAGAAGGTCTACGCCTTTGGCCTTTCCGCGCACTTCACCAAGGTCTTCACCATGGTGGGGATTACCAAGTATGCCGGGCTTTTCTCTTCGCAGACCGAGGCGCTGGCGGCGCTGTAGGGCTCCCATCGAACTGCTGCAAGAGAAACAGGAGGCAAGAACGCCTCAGCTGTGTCCGCCACGCAAGGCGCATTCATTCTTTGAAACGGCCGAAGATGAGCTGGGCTTTACATGCGGCGGAAAGCCCTAAAGGACCGGCGAAAAATCGCCACAGCATTACTCAGGGGCTAAAGACCGTCTTTTATTATCAGCTATTTACGGCACGACTGAAGTCGTGCCCTGCTACAAAGCGCGCCGAACCCTTAGTTTTTTCGCAGCCTCTGAAGTCGTGCCCTGACACTTCTCGGCACGCAGAAGGAGTTTTTCTGTAACGTGTAAAGCCCCTGAGTGAAGCCGCTTCAACAAATTCAACCGATTCGCGTGCCCCGGGAAATGACCCAATTGGCGGTTGCCTACGCTCGCGTCACCTGGTCCCGCAGGCGCAGGCTTTGAAGCCTTCGGCCGTCGGTTGATCGAGGCTGCACACATACTTCTCCCAAAGCGGCCCCAGCGGAATGGGATTCATGCCTTTGTAGAAGTACCGCTGGTAGGCCTGGGCCTCGGCGCCGGTTCCCTCCGTGTCTGCGCGCATTCGCGCGATCAGATCCTCCAGATCCGTCGCCGAGTAGCTCCCCTCATGGTAGGTATCGCGAAAGCCATACTCCTTCGTCCAAGTGGTTCCAACGCCGGTCGGATTCGATGCCACAAACACCGTGAAGTCCATCAAGGTAGCCGAGGCCGGAGCAACCTTGCCCACAGTAAACGAAGGCAAATTCCCGTCTACCGGAGTGATGGAAGCCACCACCTTCACCGGGACTCCGCTCGCCTTGTTGCCCAGCAGGTGCAACTCATCCATGTGCGTGTGTCCGAACAGCGCCAGCCGCACCACATCCGCATGGCTTGTCAGCGCGGTCTCCAACGCGTCCGACGACAGATAGGTCTCTGCGCCTCCGTTTCCGCACGTCCCCCTCCATTTGGCGAGCGTGCCCAAGGCATTGACGCCGGGGGGCAGATGGCCCATCACCCAGACGGGCTCACCGTGTTTCCGCGCGCTGTCCAGTTCTTTCTCCAGCCACGCTGTTTGCTCGTCCGCGCCCTTGCGGTCCATGGCATCCCCTTCGCACGTGGAGAAATTCGACATCATGTAAACGTCGTCCAGTACCAGCAGCCGCGTCCGTTTCATCGGGGCGGCCAAGGTCACCGCGTAGTAGCCGGCCGACTCATAGGTGCCCAGGGCCTGCTCTCGCTCCGCGGAGCTGGCTCCAGCCAAGCCGTCGATTGCTGCCGGCCCCGTCGCCTTGAGGTATGCGTCGCGCACGTCCAGCCGGTTGTGATTGCAGCGGGAATCGTTGTTACCAAGGGCGAAGTACACCGGGAGGTGTTTGAATCTGCGTTCCACCAGCCTCATGACAAAGACTGTCGTCTTTTCGGCAAATGCAGCCGACACCGACTGATCGTCTTGCGCGGCCTTGGGCAGCTTCATAGCCGCCCGGTAGCGGCAGTCGAAGTTGTGAGCCAGCAGATCCCCGCTCACCACGGCAAACCGCGCATCCGGCGCCTGATCATTGGCCGCCTGCAAGGCGCTGCTCAAGAGCACATAGGGCGCGTCGACCGATCGCTTTCCCTTGCAACTTTGTTGCACTGCGGCAAACTCAGCCAGCTGATCGGCCGAGTCCGAGGCGTTGAGAATCGCCTCCCACTCCTCCACCGGAGCTTTGACAAGCAAAGGCACCTTGGCCGGATCGTGAAACGGATCCAAGTGCAGGTCGCTGAGCATGACCACGGAAACGGTCGCGGACGAAGGCGCGGCCTTGATCTGGGCCAATGCCTGCCCAGAAGTCAGCCCTGTAACCCCGCAAGACACCACAACCCACGCAAATACTCCGCTCAACCCCCCTGAAAAACTCATCAAGCCTCCAATCTTTTCATAGTACTGGGTTGGCGATCCTGCGTGGTTGCGGCAATGTTGGATATCTTTCAGAGGACTCCGCCGGGGAGATTGCCGGGGAATCTCAAAGTCCAACCATCGTTGCCGGGCGTTCCGAGCGGTATCATGGCCGGTATGAACCTTGATGCGATCCAGGCTGCACTCCGCGAAGCCGGCTTTGACGGCTGGCTGTTCTACGACCATCATCACCGCGATCCGATTGCCGGGCGCATTCTGGGGCTGGATGAAAAGACGCACATTACGCGCCGCTGGTACTACTTTGTGCCTGCCATGGGCGAGCCGCGCAAGCTGGTGCACCGCATTGAGCAGGGCCGGCTGGATGCGTTGCCGGGCGGCAAAGGGCTCTACTCCAGTTGGCAGGAGTTGGCCGCAGGCCTGGAGGCCATGCTCTTCGACGCCCACACCGTGGCCATGCAGTACTCCCCCAACAACGCCATTATGTACGTCTCCATGGTCGATGCCGGGACGGTTGAGTTCCTGCGCGGCATCGGCAAGCAGGTCGTGAGTTCCGCCGACCTGGTGGCCCGGTTCGAAGCGGTGCTGACCGCTGAGCAGGTTGCCAGCCACGGCGTGGCGCAACTGGCCATCGATACCATCCTGGCTGAGGGTTGGCGCCAGATCGGACGCCGCCTGCGTCCTGCTCTTGGCACTCCCGGCACGCTGACCGAGTTCGACCACGTGCAATGGCTGAGCGAGGCCATGCGCCGCGAGGGCCTGGTGTGGGAGAACGGCCCCAACGTCAGCGTCAACGCCAACAGCTCCGACTCCCACTACGAGCCAACTTCCGAGCGCTCCGCTCCCATCCGCGACGGCGATTTCCTGCTCATCGACATCTGGGCCAAGCTCGACACGCCGGGCAGCGTCTTTTACGACATCACATGGACCGGCGTGGTGGGCCGCGAGCCCACATCGCGCGAGCAGCACGTCTTTGAAATCGTGCGCGACGCCCGCGACGCCGCCATCGCCACCGTGGAGCAGGCCTTTGCCGCCCGCCGGCCGATCTGCGGCTATGAGGCCGACGATGCCGCGCGCAACGTGATCCGCGCCGCTGGCTTCGGAGATTATTTCACCCATCGCACCGGCCACAACATCGCCCAGGAACTGCACGGCTCCGGCGCGCACCTTGACAACCTGGAAACCCACGACGAGCGCCGCCTGCTGCCCAACACCTGCTTTTCCGTCGAGCCGGGCATCTACTTGCCCGAGTTCGGCGTGCGCAGCGAGATCGACATGCTGACCGCCCCCGGCAAGGCCTGGGTTACAGGGCGTATGCAGCATGAGCTGGTGCGGATCTAGGAATCAGGGAATGAAGCGGGCAGCCATGGCAGGGGAATCCATCGCCTGACTGTCCGTTTTCGGGCAGCCATTTGCGATATCGGACGTCCGAAGGCAGTCTGATCGTGTCCCCTCCTCTGTAAATGGTTGAAAATAAGCCGCCTGCTCCATGCCGGGTGTGGCGGGTCGAGTGCAACCGCACTGGGTGAATTGCCGTGCCACCTGGATGCTCCCATGCAAATGTTGCTCGATGACCTGCGCTTTGCCGCGCGCCAATTGCTGAAATCGCCCGGCTTCACGCTCACTGCCGTCTTCACCCTTGCGCTGGGCATTGGAGCCACCGCCGCCATCTTCACCCTGGCCTTCGATGTGTTGCTCAAGCCCTTGCCATATGCGCATCCTGAGCAATTGACGGTGATGGAGGAGCAGGTGGCGGAGTTCCGCGACATTTATCCAACGCTGCCCATGAATGCCAATCACTTCGTTGCCTGGCAACGCTCCAGCCATAGCTTCCAGTCGATGGCCTTGATGCAGGAAGAGGCAATGCCTCTGGGATCGAGCGGTGAGCCGCAAAAGATCAGCGTATTGCGAGCGACACCGGGCATATTTTCCGTACTCGATGTCGCGCCACAGCTTGGCCGCGCATTCATGCCAGAGGAGGCCGTGCCCGGACACGAGCGCGTTGTCGTGCTGATGAACGGACTTTGGCGGCAACAATTCCAAAGCGATCCGCACATCCTGGGCAAGACCATCACCCTCAACGGGTTCCCATACACGGTGATTGGCGTGATGCCCGATTCATTCCATCTGCCGAACACGCAGATCTTCACGATCGCTTCCAGCCATCGCCCGCAACTGGTGGAAGCGCTGCTGCCGATGGCGTTCTCTGCTGAGCAGTTGCAGGAAGCGATGGGAGAATTCAATTATTTCGGCTTGGCTCGCCTGAAGCCGGGAGTCTCCGTGGCGCGGGCGAATCAGGAAATCGATGCGCTGCAGCATGCAATCGTTGCCGGCCTGCCCGCCGAGGACAGAGCCACACTTAGCGCGATGCTCACGCCATTCCAGCAGGCGCTGGTGGGCGACAATCGAAAACCGCTGCTCATCCTGCTGGCCGCCGTGGCGGGATTGCTGCTGGTGGGCTGCGTCAACATGACGAATTTGCTGCTGGCGCGGGCGGTAGCAAGACGGCAGCAGACCGCCGTTGCCGCTGCGCTTGGAGCGAGCCGCTCCGCCTTGCTGCGCATGGCCATACGCGAGACGGCAGTGCTGGCCGCTGTGGGCGGCGCGTTGGGAATTTTGCTGGCGTCGGCCCTGGTGCCAACGATGCAGCAGTATCTTCCTTCTGCTTTGGATTTCCGCGGGCCGCTGCACCTGGATTGGGCAGGCGCAAGCTTCGCCCTTCTGCTTGCCGTGCTGGCTACCTTGCTTGCCGGCGCGGCCCCGGCATGGATGGTTGCGGCCACCGGACCGCAGGAGGCGCTGCAGTGTGAGTCGCGGCTGGCCAGCGAATCCCGCGGCAGCAAGCGGATGCGAAGGATGCTGGTCGCAGTCGAAGCAGCGGTGGGTATGACGCTAGTGTTGACGACCGGACTGCTGGCGGCGAGCCTCGTTCAGCTTCTCCGGGTTGACCGGGGGTATCAAACTGAGCGCACCTTGACAGCGCAGATCGACCTGCCTCGCAACTCCTATCCCAACATGCAAGCGCGCACGGCATTCTTTAGGGAGGCGCTGCGCCGTTTGGCGCAACTGCCAGGCGTGGAGCACGCCGCCACAATCAGCGAGTTGCCCCTGGCCGGCGATCGATGGGTCGACTCGATTCGCGTCTCTGGCGAAACCCGTCCCGTCATGCAGTTGCCTACAGAGCACTTTCGCTGGATCAGTCCCGAATATTTTGAGACCATTCACTTGCCGCTCGTCGCCGGGCGCCTTTTGACCGCAAGCGACGAGGGCAAGAACTACGCCTTGATTTCTGAGTTGACTGCCCGGACCCTCTGGCCCGGCAAGAACCCCGTGGGCCTGCAATTCAACCGTGCAGGCAACAATGAGGAGTCACCGTTTACCGTGATTGGCATAGTGGGCAACGCGCGGACCATTTCCCTCTCCAGCCCGGACCCGTTGATCGTCTATATGCCGTATTGGTACCGCTGCGATCTATCTGCCGGGCTGCTGCTCCGTACCCGACAGGATCCAAACACGATGTCAGATATTCTGCGCAAGACGATTTGGAGCGTCGACCCTGAAGTGCCTGTCCCCATGGTGCGCGCACTGGGCGGCGTGGTCGCGGATTCGCTGGCCAATCAGCGCTTTGAGATGGACCTGCTGCTCTTGTTCGCCGTGAGCGCCCTGCTGCTTGCCGGGCTGGGCATCTACGGCGTCGTCAATTACTCTGTCGCCCAGCAGCAGCGGGAGATCGGCTTGCGGCTGGCGCTCGGGGCACAACGGGGAAATATCTACTGGCTGATGCTTCGGGATGGCCTGACACCGGTGCTGGCCGGAGCAGGGGTTGGAATCGCGGTCTCATTTGGCTTGGCGCACGTGGTTCGCAGTTTGCTGTTCGGAGTCAGTCCGTACAACCCCGGAATCGCGTCTGGTGCTTTCGGCGTGCTGCTGGCCGTGGGGGCTGCCGCGTGCCTGCTGCCCGCGCACCGTGCGGCTTCCATCGACCCCATGCGGGCGCTGAGAAGGGAATGACTGAGGCGCGGCCAAGGGGCTGATGGACTAAAGCATCTCTCTCGATGGGATAGAGGAGATTCGCGTGGAATTGACGGAGGGAGCGTGGGGCTTCAGCCCCACGAAACCGACGCGAGTCTTGCTGGCCTTCAGGCCCAGGCCTGAAGGCCGAATGATTCCACCGCTTATTCAGGGGACTGGAGTCCCCTGCTCTCTCTGTTCTATTCCTCCCTCTACACAAGTTGGAGGCTGCCTTGAGAATTAAGGAACAGAGCTGGATCCGTCATCGTATGTTGGCAACCGCTTGGAAGGGACTTATTCAGTGAGCAATTTATGCCGTATCTCCACGCTTCTTCTTGCATTGCCGCTACTGGCTGCACCGGTCTTTTTGGCAAACGCGCAGGCCAATCCAGGCACGCAGGCCTCCGATGAGTTGGTGAAAACCATCACCGGCCTGGATGCTGCCCTCTTCGATGCGTATAACCGGTGCGATCTGGACAAATTTGGCGCGCTACTGGCTGACGATCTGGAGTTCTACCACGACCAGACCGGGCTGGCAGTGGGCAAACAGAAGACCATCGACGGAGTGAAGAACAACATCTGCGGCAAGGTGCACCGTGAGCTGGTTCCGGGCACGCTGGAGGTGTATCCCATTCATGGGTTTGGCGCGGTGGAGATTTGCGTCCACCGGTTCTCCCATCCCGCCAGCCAGCAGCCGGAGGCTCCCGGCGAGGCCAAGTCCATCATGCTCTGGCAATTCAAGGACGGCGTTTGGAAGGCAACGCGCATCATCAGCTTCGATCACCATGGTCTGGCCAAGTAGCTGGCAGCGCTGCCAGCCGAAGCCGCGGGACGGATAGCCTGTGGGCAACTCCCACGATCAGGTTGGGGTTCGAGGGAGTCTTCGAGCAACGGAGTGCAAAGGTCCCTCTTTCTACGGCAAAAGATTCCAACTAAACAACCAAAGGGAATCGGTTCAAGCGGCGTCGCTGCCCGGCTCCTGCTCCCTATGCCCGGCTCCCCATTCCCTATTCCCTGTTTCAATGCGGTATAGTCAAAAAGGAATGGCAACTCAGCCGATCAAGAACGTAGCAGCGGGACAAGGGGCGCACCAGGGATTCGTTTACCTGCCCCTGATTGCCGGCTGGCTGGTCCCCGGCGCGGGGCATTTTCTGGTGCGCAAGTGGGGCCGGGGGGCGCTGGTTTCCGCGTCCATCCTGGGCATGTTTGCACTGGGAATCGCGATGCAGGGCAAGCTTTACTCCAACGTGCACGACGTCCTGGACCTCTTGGGACTGGCCGGCGACCTTGGAAGCGGGCTGCTGTTCTTTCTCAGCCGGATATTCGGCCTTGGCGCCGATCAGGTGCAGGTGACCACCGCCGACTACGGCACGCGCTTTATCGTGGTGGCTGGCCTGCTCAACGTCATCTCCGCCGTGGACGCCCACAATCTGCGCATTGGGAGGAAATCCTAGTGTTCCGGCCCTCTCATTTTGCCGCGGTTGTCCTCTTCGCCTTGTTTGCCTCGGTGGTTTTCGGCATTACTCAGCGCGACACGCCTCCACGCATGATTCGCTATGGCATCTACTGCTTTGTGCTGTTTGTGGGCTCGGCGATTGTGTTGAGCTGGCTGATGTTTCTCATCGCGCGCTAGACTTCTCCGCCCGCTCCCCGTCGCTTCACGCCCTGCGCTCGCGGTCCCACACCGCGGCGTCAAAGCTGTGCTCGCAGGTGTATCCCTCTGACAAGTAGAGCTCGACAGCCTGGGTGTTTTCCTCGGTCACGGTGAGAGAGATCTCGCTGGCGCCCTGGTCGCTGTAGCTGTGAGCGGAAGCGGAGAGCAGGATCCGGGCCAGTCCGCGGCGCCGGTAGCGGGGATGAACGCAGACCTGGGTGATGTGGCCGCTCTGCGGGCTGACCCGCGAGCCCAGCAGCAGCGCGGCTAGTTCGCGACTCTGACGCTCCACCATCACGTAGGAGACTTGCGGGGAAAACACACCGCAGCCGGAGTAGCGCACGATATTATGCAGAAACCGCTGCGAACCGTGCAGCGTGCGGTACTGGTCGTTGATCACAGCGTCCGGGTGGTCGCGATAGGCCGTCGCGATCAGTCGCCCGGCCGGGAGCAGATCTTCCTCCCGCCAGGAGCGCAGTTCCAGCTCTGGGGGCAGTTCCACTTGAAGCGGCGCTGAAGTTACCGGAAGAGGTTGAACCATGAAAAGTCGCCGGTGAACCTGGAATCCGGCTTTACGGAAGGCCTCGGCGTGCGACCCGGCCGGATGGACCAGCAGTTGCGACTCGATGCGGTCTACCTGCGGCGAGTTCAGCAGAAGCTCAAAGATGTGGCGTAGCAGAGTGGTTTCCACTTCGTGCGCGGATTGCCGGCCGCCCAGGGCAAAAACGTCGCCAATCACTGCCTTGGTCTCCTCGTAGACGCAGAAGGCGTATCCCGTCACCCTTCCCGACTCCCTGGCCGCGTATCCCGGCAGCATGTGGCTGTCTAGATACTGCATCAGCAAGCGCGCTGAGGCCCGATAGTCCCAGTGCAGCCGCTCTTCCCAAAGTTCGCCTTCGGCCTCCAGCACAGGGCGCAGCATGTGCGCCGGAAAATGCCGCAGGTCGAGGATTTCGATGGAAACGCCCGGTGCCATGGTCTTTCCTTTTCAACATCGTCCCTTGCGGCATCGGAACCGCAGAGAGCCTCATCCGGCAAAACTCGCAACGCAGAAGCACTGGCGCCTTGCGGTCATACCGCCACGCATGGCGGCCAAATGCAACTTGATATTCAGCTTATCAGCTTATCGGCTGCCGACCAGATAGATAACCAGTCCTTGCTCAGGCCAACTGAAGAGCTGCTCGTAATGCCGATCTTCCAGGTATTCCTCAAGGGCCGCCTGGGTGTGCAGGTCGGCTCCGCCACGGCCGGCGACCCGCGCAACCAGTAGATGCTGTGTATCTGGAACGCCGTCCTCCTCGTAGTTCACCGTTTCCCGATTGCGATAGAAAGACAGGCCGTACTCCATGTCACGGCGAACGCGGAAAACGGCGACGGTTTCGTCCCCAGGCGCCAGAGTCGCCAGCTTGGCGGCCAATGGGCGCGCGGAGTAGGAGCGGTCCAGCAGATGAATCACGCGTTTGGTAGCGCCGACTGCAGGAATCCCGAAGAACGGGCCCACGCCGTAGAGAAACAGAACCAGCACCATCAGCACGCCAGAGGTGACCAGCCGCAAGCGGGCCACGCCGAAGCCCTTGACCACAATGAGGATCAACAACGCCGCTCCTGTGCCGGCCAGCAGCGCAGCCGCCAGAGCGTACATCGGAGGCATTTGCGGGCCGTGCGACACAAACCATGGCAGCAGCAACGCAAACGTGGTCATGATGCCCGAGAGCACGGCGTGTCCCAGAAGGACCCAGGAGTTCAGTCCCAATTGGCGGCGCCGGAACAGGTAGTCACCCGTGAGGATGGTGAGGGGGGGGATGGAAGGCAGAATGTAGCCCGGCAGCTTGGACTGGGAAAAAGAGAAGAAGACGATGGGAATCAGCGCCCAGATGACCAGAAACTCCGGAAAAGCGTCGCCTGGGCGGTTGGCGCAGGGCTTGCATTGGCCAAAGTGACGCAAACGCCACTCGCAGACCGAGGTCTGGATGCCGTCGGCAAAGGCGCGCACCGCGATCACCGTCCAGGGCATGACCGCCAGCAAAGCAACCGCCAGGTAATACCAGAAGGGCTGGGCGTGCTGGTAGCGGTTGGTGGCGAACCGCTCCAGGTTGTGCTCCAGGAAAAACTCGCGGAAAAAAGTAGGATTCTGGTGCTGCACGGCGATGAACCAGGGCAGCACGATGGCCAGGTAGAGCAGCGCGCCCGGCCACCAGAAGGACCGTTTGAGGATGGACAGGTCCTTTCGCAGGAAGGCAAAGGCGGCCACAATGACCAGGGCTAGAAAGGGCGCCACAGGCCCCTTGGCCAGCGTGGCCACGCCGGTGAAGAAGTAGATATCGAAGAGCCAGAACTTGGAGTCGGTCTCATACCAGGCATACCAGCCAAGCAGCCCGATGGCCAGGGGCGCAGCCATTTGCATGTCGGTGGATGCGCCGCGGGCAAAGCCGATGATGCCGGCGCAAGCCACGGTGATGATGGCCGCGTCCAGGTGTCCGCCAGGGCGGAAGCGGCGCATGTGCAGGTAGATCAGCGCCACCATAATGAAGGCAAAGCTGGCCGAAGGCAGGCGCGCCGTCCAGTCGTGAACCCCAAAATCCTGAAACACGAACATCGCCCGCCAGTAGTAAAGGGCCGGCTTCTCCAGCCAGGGATGGCCATAAAGATAGGGCGTCACACAAGCGCTGAGACGGGCTTTCAGGGTGGGCGCGGCATCGAAGCGGTCCAGCATCTCGTGCGCGATTTGGGCATAGCGAGGCTCGTCCGCCCCTACCAGGCCCAAGCCGTCACCACCCAGCACCGGGATCTGTCCATACAAGAGAAAGAAGAGGGCAAAGCCAAAGAAAACAGCAGCCTCGCAGGCAGTGGCCCTGCGGGGCAGTTGCCAGCGCCGGGGTTCAGGCGAATCCGGGGCGGATGGTTCCAGAGTAGTTTCCACTTCTGACGTCTCTCCCACGGGCCAGCCCAAGCCTGTTCTGTTCAGCTTTGCGATTCCGGCTCAGGCGGGTGCTCTCAAGGCGAGCAGGCCTGGGAACGATTCGTGCCGACGAAAAAGGTGCGAGTTCTCTACAGCGATTCGATAGGGACAAGGCTAACAGATTCGGGCCAAATCTCAAGCCGCCAACCGGCGGTGCGGAGCACGCCGGGGCGCAAGTATGGCGAATTTCCATTCAGCGAGACGGGCCGAATCCAGCCCGGCCTGCTGCGCCCCTGCCTGGAATCCCGAAGGAACGCCTGCAGGGCTACTCCGCCGCAGCCTGCTCCTCACTTGGAGCGGCCGGTTCGACAGGGGTCTTTTGCCGCTTGCGCGACCGGTTCATCAACTGCTCGATGCGCGCCTGAAAGCGCCCCGAACGGTCGGCATGAAAGCTGAGATCGGGAATGTGGCGCACACCCATCCGCTCTTTCAGCTCGTAGCGGATGAATCCCTTCGCCGCTTCCAGGCCGGCAACTGTATCCACTTCGGCCTTTGCAACGTCGGGAACCGCGCTGTCGATGGCCACGTAGACCTGGGCCGATTTGGCGCTGGGGTTGAGGATGACCTCTGTTACGTAGCAGAAATTGATGCGCGGGTCAGAGAGTTCACCCTCAATCATCGAACCAATCTCTTCGCGCAGCGTCTCCGCTACCCGGTCCTGGTGGTGCTTTCTTGCTCTGTGCTCTGGCATGACCTTATGCTCCTCAACGGGTAAACCACTCAGCATAGCAGAAGCGCGGCCAATCTCCCGGAACTAACCGCTCCAGGGTTGCCACGGAGTCAGTCTCAGCGGATTGGCAAGGCCGCGAATTCAGCTTCCATTGTGCCGGTAGAGCCGTCATGTCCGTTGTGCGAGAACCCATTTCCGCGCGGAGAGCCCTGATCGGGCGATTCCAGCAGGCTCCCCAGGCAAGTCTGCCCGTCGGCGATTATTCTGGGAGCATGTGCGGTCGCTTTGCCCGTCGATCCACGCAGCAGGTGCTCGCCGACTGGTTCGGCGTCGAGTTGGTGGACATGCCCTGGTTCGGCCCCACCTTCAATGCAGCGCCGCAGAGCGTGCAACCCGTGGTGCGCCTCAACCGCGACTCCGGCAGCCGCGAGTTTGCCCTGCTGCGCTGGGGGCTGGTGCCTTTCTGGGCCAAAGACGCCAAGCCCACCTACTCCACCATTAACGCCCGCGCCGAGGAGGCTGCCGGCAAACCCGCCTTCCGCGAGGCCCTGAAGAAGCGCCGCTGCCTGGTCCCGGCCGACGCCTTCTACGAGTGGCAGCGCCCCGCTTCCGAGCCTGCCGCCAAGACCAAGCGGCCCTTCGCCATTGCCCTCAAGAGCGGTGAGCCCTATGCCCTGGCCGGCTTGTGGGAGCGCTGGCAGCCCAAGGAGGGCGGCGAGGCGTTGGAGACCTTCACCATCCTCACCACCGATCCCAATGAGTTGATGGAGCCCCTCCACAACCGCATGCCGGTGATCCTGGAGCCGCGGGATTACGACCGCTGGCTCGAGCACGGCGACCCCGCCCGACCTCCCGTGGATCTGATGCGCCCCTTCCCGGCGGAAAAGATGGTCGTCTGGCCGGTCAGCGACCGCGTCGGGAACGTGCGCAACAACGATCCTCAACTGCTTGAGCAATTGTGATCGGCCTAACCCCCTTCGACGGGCCCACTATCTCCTTGGCGCTCCTTCGGCTTCGCAAGCACCTTCAAGCTCCGATCGAGCGGCCTCGTCCCAAAGGAGCTACCATGTCCGATCTGAATCCTTCTGGCCTCTCTGACAACGCCGCAGGCGGCATTGCCTACATCACCATCATCCCGGCAATTGTGTTTTTGATCCTCGAACCCTACAAGAAAAGCTCTTTTGTCCGCTTCCACGCCTGGCAGTCGATCTTCTTCTTCGTTGCATGGGCGGCAATCGACATCCTCATCGGGGTGGTGCAGAACCTGGTCCCGTCCGCCGTATTCCTGACGCTCACCGTCCTCCAACTGGTGGGTCTGGCCATCTTCGTGGTCTGGATTGTCGTCTTTGTCAGCGCCTTCAACGGCAAGCGCTTCAAGCTGCCCCTTATTGGCCAATTGGCCGAGAAGCAAGCCAACCGATAATCCGCCCTACCGCCGCTTGCCCTTCTTGCCAAACTTCCTCCTGGCGCTGAAGGAGCGCGCCGGCGCGGAGGTCGCCTTCTTCTTCTTGGCTTTGGGCTTGACCTTGGCGGCGGCCTTCCCGGTCAACGGAATGCCCTCCTCCACAATCGAGAACTGCAAGCGGCGCTCCTGCGCCAGGATGCGGTCCAGAATCACCTGCACCCGATCCCCGGCGCGGAAACGGCGTCCGTTGCGCTCGCCGATGATCTCGTGGGTGTTCTCGCGCCAGGTGTAGCGGTCGTCGCGCAGCGAATCGATGGGCACCAGCCCCTCGACAAACAGGTCGGTCAGTTCGACAAAGAGCCCGTACTTGGTCGGATTCAGCACCAGCGCGGCAAACTCCTCGCCCACCCGGTCTTGCATGAAGCGAACCTTCTTCCACTCCACCAGTTCGCGCTCGGCCTCGGCGGCGCGGCGCTCGGTCAGGCTGGTTTCCTCGGCAATCTGCGCCAGCTCCGCCTCGGGGATGGGCGGCTCGCCGACGAAAATCACTGCCTTTTTCGGGGCGCGCAGATGCGGAAAGCGGCTCGGGCCCAGACCCTCATTCGGGTGCGTCCAGGGCGAGCTATGCCGCCCCTCCGCCACCTCGCCGTGGCCGCGCACGCCGGCTGCAAGCAGCGCCTTGGCAATGCGATGCACGATCAGGTCGGGATAGCGACGGATGGGCGAAGTAAAGTGCGTATAACTGGGCGCGGCCAGCGCAAAGTGCCCCTCGTTGATCTCCGAGTAACGCGCCTGCTTCAATGACCGCAGCATCAGATAACTCAAGATGCGCTCCTCCGGCTTGCCTTCGATCCGGGCGGCCAGTTTCTGGTACATGCGCGGAGTGACGGGAATGTCCTCTGGCACCTCGTGCACATGGGCCTTGCGGAGGGTGCGCTGCGCGTCGCGACGGTCGCCGCGAGTCTGGATGCGCTTGACCGGCAGAGCGCCCAGCCCCAGCGTGTAGCCAAAGGCGGCAGCCAGCTCCTCGAACTGCACTACGCGGCGCGGTTCGGGCTTCTCGTGGATGCGGTAGAGCGAAGGCACGCCCAGGTCTTCAAGCCAGGTGGCCACGCACTCGTTGGCGGCCAGCATGAACTCCTCGATCAGGCGGTTGGCCCAGGTGCGCTCGGATTTGGTCACCCCGCGCATCTGCCCCTGCTCGTCGAACTCGATGACCGGCTCGGGCAGGTCGAAGTCGATCGAGCCCCGCTCCTCCCGCCGCTTGTTCATCAGCATGGCCAGCTTGTGCATGCGCTCGAATTCGGGAACCAGCGCCGGGTAGCGCTCGCGCGTCGCCTCGTCGCCTTCCAGGATGGCGTGCACCTCCGTGTAAGTCATGCGCGCCGCCGAACGGATAACTCCCTCGACAATCTCGTAGCTCTCGATGCGCGCATTGGCGTCGAGTTGCATGAGGCAACTCAGGACCAGCCGGTCCTCGCCGGGGCGCAGGCTGCAAATACCTGTCGAAAGCTCCTGCGGCAGCATGGGGATGGCGCGGTCCGGAAAGTACACGCTGGTGCCGCGCAGACGCGCTTCCAGATCGAGATCGGTGGCGGCGCGCACATACTCGGCCACATCGGCGATATGCACCTGCAACTCATAGCCGCCGCCGTCGCGCTCTGTCACCAGCACGGCGTCGTCGAAGTCCCGTGCCGTCTCGCCGTCGATGGTCACGATTGGGAGCCCGCGAAAATCCTGACGAGTTAAAACCGCGGAGCTGTCAAAGTGGGCCACGGCGCGCGCTTCGGCCAGAACATTCTCCGGGAAGACCCGCGGCAACTGGTGCTTGCGGATCATCATCTCCACATCCACGCCGAAGTCGTCCGGATGGCCCAGTACCTCGACGACCCGGCCCACCGGGGGACGGGTCAGCGTGGGCCAGGCGATGATCTCCACATCCACCACCAGGCCCTCCAGGTCGTCGTAGGTGGAGGCCACGGCGGCTTCCGCTCCCAGAACCCGGTGGGGCGTGGCGGCCTCGTCCACAGCCGGCACTTCGTCGCCGGGCCGGATCAGGATGTGCTGCGTCATGCGCTCGTCGAACGGCGCGACAGTATTTTCCAGAGACCGGCCGGCGCGAGCGTAATGAAAAATGCCGACCACCGTGGGATTGCGCCGCTCCAGGATGCGGACAATGCGGCCCATGCGGCGTCCGTCGGCTTTGGGAGGCTCCACCTCGACCAGCACCTGGTCGCCCTGCATGGCGCCGTTGATCTCGTTGGGGGGAATGAAAATGTCTTCCTGGCCCGAAGCCTGGCGGGGATTGGGGCGCACAAAGCCGTAGCCGTCGCGATGCAGATCCAGCCGGCCGGCGCAGAGATTCTCGCGCGTGTTCAGAGGGCGAGGAATGCTCCAGTGCTCGCGATCCAGCTTGGCCAGTTCGCCGCGAACGGTGAGCCGGGCCAGTTGCTCCAGCAGCAATCGGCGCTCGCGCCCGCCGCCCAGGCCCAGTTCGCGGACCAATTGTTTGTATCCAGCCTTGCGGCCGGCAGAGCGGGTAATGTGGGCGACCAGTTCACGATCGGTCATAGCTCAAGAGTACAGCCTGTTCGATGCCGAACGGTGCTGGCCACAGAGCGCGAGACTCGTGTTGGAAGGCAACTGGATGCGCCTTTTGCGCACTTAGGAGGGCGAAGGCGGCCGATTCCGCGGCGGGAGCGGAAGCCGGTGGCGAAATCTTGCCGGGCAACGTATTACAATTGCGCGCATGAGTTGCTGTTGCGGAGCCCGCAGAGATACCATCAGGCTGTGGCCGCAAACAGGGCAGCCGAAGGCATTTTAGCCGGCAGCCAGAGATTCCAGGTTCTTGGGTTCATTGCAATCACCTTGCCCTGGCAACCCATTTCTTCCAGGAAAGGAAATAAATCCCGTGTCCGCTATGTGGAAACCAAGTCAGTCCGGATCGATCGTCCCCACCAACCCTGAGCCAGCCCGGCCCGCCCCACTCGCTGCCGTACCGGAGACCCGCGCGCGCGCGATCCCTACGGCGGGTGATCAGGCAACGATCGGCAAAGGCCTGGTCATCAAGGGCGAGATCACCGGCTCCGAGTCGCTTTTTATCGACGGCAAGGTCGAGGGCAGCATCAACCTGCCCGGCAATCGCGTGACGGTGGGCGCTCATGGCCAGGTGAGCGCAGGCATGTCGGTGTGCATCACGGCGCGTGAGATTGTTGTCATGGGGAAGATCCACGGCAATGTCTCGGCTTCGGACCGGGTAGACATCCGCGCCGAGGGCGCGCTGACCGGAGACGTGACCGCGGCCCGCATCAGCATTGAAGATGGCGCCTTTTTCAAGGGTGGCATCGACATTCGCAAAACCGAGCCTGGCACTGAAGTCCCGGCAACGCGGACAGCGCCAGCGCCGGATGAGCCCAAGCGTGTCCTGCCCTAGGACGCACTCCTGCTCTTTCATTCGCTCTGTGATATCAAGCAAACTGCTTCCGTTCCAATCGATGTTGTTATCTGTTGGAGTGGGAGCAGTTGCATTTCCGCCTAGGACGCTGCTGCGGGTAAGATGAGCCTGCAAAATGGAGCCATTCCCCGGCGAGGGAACACTGGAGACCTGGCCGGTCGAATGTCTTTTGATATTTGCAGGTTTTCTCTCGGTTCCGGCGGGGCTGTGGAGCCGAGAAATTCCCGTTTCGGTGCTCTTTTTGTGGTATATTTACATTCACCCGACAGGCCCCTTTCTTGTACGAAAACTGTGGCAATTCGCACCCAGCAAGCCGGTAGCGAAAAGCCTCATCCAGAAGAGGAAAAGGTATCCATTCGGAGTGCCCGGCCAATGCAAGGCCTGTTGTGGCAGTTAACTCTTCAAGTTTGATGAACCGCGACTCTGAAGTCGACACGGAAAGAAGAGAGTCAATTTCATGTTGAATCCCGACCAACTCGCCCCCCCCACTCCCGGCTCCGGCCCTCAGCTTGCGCACTTCGGATCGCCGGTTTCGTCAGCCGATGCCAGTGAGCGCGCGCAACTGTCGTCCAACGAGCCTGCGACGATCGGCAAGGGTCTTGTCATCAAAGGTGAGATCACAGGCACAGACTCGCTGATCATCGAAGGCAAAGTCGAGGGCACGATTCATCTCGGCGACAACCGGGTGACGGTGGGCCGCAGCGGCCATGCTTCCGCGAATATCACTGCCCGCGAGGTAGTTGTCATGGGCAAGGTTCGCGGCAATATCACGGCCACCGATCGAGTTGACATTCGCACCGAGGGCGCGGTCGTCGGCGATCTTTCCGCGCCGCGCGTCAGTATCGAGGATGGCGCCTTTTTCAAGGGTGGCATCGACATCCGCAAGGCGGAGGCCAAGCAGGTATCCAACCTGGCAAAGCCCGCACCCTGGGTCGTCAACTCGTAACAGTCCATCGCAATCCGCAGTTTCAAAAGCCCCGCTCCGGCGGGGCTTTTGCATTCAAGGGAGCAATTTTGCCGGCTCGATGGCGAATTTCATCGCTGGCCTTGGAATCTATGGGATGAATAGGACCTTGAATCGCCTCGTGAAAGCCCCAGACGCTTCATCGTAACTCTGGGCAGGGCAGAGCCAGTCTTCTCCAGAACCCAGCGCGCCACCGCCAGCCACAGGGCAGTTCCAATCGCCAGCAAACCCAAATCGACGGCGCGGAGGTGGGTGTTCGAGAGGGACAGCCCGAAGCGGCCCGGCAGGCCCCCGAGTCCGAGGATGAGCAGCCAAACCCCACCGCCACTGGCCAGCGCGGCCACCAGGCAGCGGCCCATCTCGGCATAGTCCAGGCTGACTAGCGAAACCATGCGCCGCAGGTGAAGCAGCACAGCGAGCGTCACCGTCTGCAATGCAATTCCCAGGTCCGACGCCATGGCCAGGCCCATGGCCCCGTACCGGTGGTAGAGGACGGAATAGATGGGGAGCGAGACAAGCGTGACGGCGGTTCCGGCAGCCATGGGAATGAACGTGTTGCCCGCGGCATAAAACGCGCGGGCGTAGATAGCCTGGGCCGACCACAGAAACATGGAAAGGCAGAAAACAGCAAAGTAGGCGGCGCACTCCCGTGAGTCGCCGGAAGAGAAGTGGCCGCCCAGAAAGAGCAGTTCCACCAGGGGCGCGGCCAGGGCCACCATCCCGGAGGCCGCCAGCAGCCCCAGCGAGGCCACCCGGGAGACCGAGTCGGCCACTCCGGTAGCAAATTCGTAGCGCTGCTGGCGCGCCCACATGCTGGCGAAGAAGGGCATGGAGGCGGCTCCGGCGGCCTGGGCCAGCACGGCCATGGGAGCGGTGAAGAGCTGCTTGGCATAACTCATCAGTGAGACCGCGCCGTTGGTTGCGGAGGCAAAATGGGCAATGATCCACCCGTCCGCCGTGACCAGGGAGACGCCGACAATCAGGGGCAGAGACAGCCTAACCCACTCGCGCAGGCCCTCGTCGCCCCAGTCGAGGATCGGCCGGTAGCGGGTTCCCGCGCGGTGCGCAAAGACGGCGTTCAGCAGGAACGGCCCAAAAAACGCGCCGGCGACGGTGCCGATGGCCAGCGAGGAAACGCCAAAAGTGTGGACCAGCAGCAGGCCGCCTAGGATCGTGCCCAGGTTGTAGATCAGGGGCGCAACCGCCTGCACATTGAACTGCTTGCGTACCAGCAGGACCGCACCAAAGACGCCGCCGGCAAAGAAGAACAACTGCGCCGGCAGAAGGATGCGCGTGAGATGCACGCAGAGAGCGGCCTTCTCCGGGTTGAATCCGGGGAACCACCAGCGGATATACCAGGGAGCCACGGCCTCGGCGGCAAGAATGGCTGCGCCCAGCACCAGGTACATGGTGGTCAGGATGACCGACAGAGAGCGCTGCCCGTCAGCTTCGCGGCCGGTGTCGCGATAGCGGGTGAGGATGGTGACGAAGGTGATGGAGGCCGCGCCTCCCACCAGGAAGTAGGAGATCATGTCCGGGAGAACGAAAGCGCCGTTGAGGGCATCCGCCTCGACCCCTCGGCCAAAGAGCCAGACGATGTACTTGACCCTCACCAAGCCGATAAGCCTGGAGAGGAAGGTGGCGGCCATTAGAAGTATGGTGGCGGAGAAAGCGGTATGCGCGTGGGAGGGGCGCAGCATCCCCAGGACGCGGGCCCGCCGCGAACGTGCCGGGGGAAGAGATTGAGTTGGGGGCCATCCTGCCACTGAAGTTGATTCTACCGGGGGACCGCAGCGGGCGGGCTGACATGGATGTCGAGTTCGTGCAGCGCGGGTTTGGGGCGCATTTGGGACGGTCATGGCAAGGGCGCGCGGTATGAGGCGGCAACGGGAATGAGCCGAGGCATCCCGCATGAAGGGAAATGAGGACCGGCAGGCGGGGCATTTTCCCCTTTTCCGCGTATTCTGTCGGCAGGAGGAGCAGCGTGCGGGTGAGTTTTGGATTGGCGCTTCTGTTTTTGGCCGGATGGGGAGGCATTGGAATGGCCCAGAACATTCATGGTCGCGACGGCATCGCGCTTCCAGCGCCGCCGGCGGTGGAGGCCATTCCCGTGGCCGACGACTATTTTGGAATCAAGATCCCTGACGGCTATCGCTGGCTTGAAGATGCCAGGAGTACCAAGACCAGGGACTTCATCGACGCACAGAATGCCTATACGGCACGCTACTTGAAGCAAGCGCGTATCCGGCCCCAGGTGCTGGACGATCTGGACGAGTTGGAGAATGTCTCCCAGGCGCGCACTCCCATTGAGCGCGCTGGCAGTTTCTTCTTCCTGAAGCGGCTGGCCGGCGAGCAGCAGTTTTCGATTTTTGTGCGGCACGGCTTGACCGGGAAGGACGAGCGGCTGGTGGACCCTGCTGCGCTGAGCAAGGACGCGAACACCTCCGTGGGCATTGCCGGTATATCGCGCGACGGGGGCCTGCTCGCCTACCGGATGCAGCAGGGCGGGGCCGACGAGAGCAGTATCCATGTCTTGAACGTGAGGAGCGGCAAGACGCTGGAAGATGAGCTGCCCACAGCGCGCTACCAGGGCTTGGATTTTGCGCCGGACGGCGCCAGTTTTTACTACGCGCGCCACGACAAGGACGGAACCCTCCTCTACCAGCACGTTCTGGGCACGCGGAGTTCAAAGGACACGCTGATCTTCGGGCGGGAGTTTCGTGGCGAGCCGCTGGGACCGAACGACCTCTTCTCGGGAGAAGTGACCGACGACGGCCGTTATCTGGTGATTGAGATCGAACGCGGGGTTCCGGCCCGGCGCGTGGATATTGTCTTCCGCGACTTGAGCAACCCGGGATCACCGTTTGACCTGCTGGTGTGGGGCCTGGATGCGCGCTTCAGCTCGATCTACGCCAAGGGCGCTTGGTATGTGAAGACGGACTACAACGCGCCAAAAGGGAAGATTTTGAAGGCCGATCCGGGCATCCTGCCGGATGTCTGGACCACGGTTGTGCCGGAAGGCGCGGAAGTGATCGAGGACTGGTCGATCGTGGGCGGAAAAATCTATGTCAACCGGCTCAATGACGTGAAAACCGAGACAGCGGTATACACACTGGAGGGGAAACCAGCCGGCCGGATCGACTACGAAGGAATCGGGTCGGCTTCCATCCTCTCTGGACGGACAACGGACCGCTACGGCCATTTCTCCTTTTCGTCGTACATCGTGCCGCCCACTTCTTACCGTCTGGACACGGTGAGCGGCAAGCGGGAGGTGTTTTTCCGGACCAAGGCCCCCTTCGATTCAGCCCAGTACGAGTTGAAGCAGGTGTTTTACAAATCGAAAGATGGAACACAGGTTCCGCTCTTTCTGGCCGGCAAGAGAGGCTTGAAACAGGACGGGACCGGGCGGCTGCTGATGAGCGGGTATGGCGGCTTCAACGTCAGCGAACAGCCCTTCTGGAGCCCCGCCGTGGCTTGGTGGCTGCAACAGGGGGGCTGGTTCGCAGTGCCCAACCTGCGCGGCGGGGGCGAGTATGGCGAGGCCTGGCATGAGATGGGCATGTTTGAAAAGAAGCAGAATGTCTTCGACGACTGGTTTGCGGCGGCGGAGTACCTGATTGCCAACAAATACACCTCTCCTGAGCACTTTGCCATCTCCGGCCGGTCCAACGGGGGCCTGCTGATGGGCGCGTCGATTACCCAGCGGCCGGAGCTATTTTCCGCGGTATGGTGCGGCTATCCGCTGCTGGATATGCTGCGCTATCAGAAGTTCCTGGTGGGGTCGTATTGGGTCACGGAATACGGCTCGGCGGAAAACGAAAAGCAATTCTTCTATCTGTTGAAGTACTCCCCCTACCACAATGTAAAACCAGGGACAAAATTCCCCGCGATCATGTTCTTTACCGGAGACGGAGACACGCGGGTGGATCCGCTGCATGCCCGCAAGATGACGGCGCTGGTGCAGGCGGCGTCAATCAGCGACCGGCCCATCTTGCTGCACTACAGCCTTGAGGGCGGCCACTCGGCGGGAGTAAGCCTGGACCAGCAGATGGAAGATGAGGCAGACCAGTTGAGTTTTCTATGGACGGAGACCGGGCAGGTCCAGCGGGCCCGGTAATCGTATTCATTTGGGCTGGTACTCGGCTAAATGATCCATAAGTAACCTGTTGCGGGAGCTGCTCTCTTCCGATAAGGGGGATGCGGGATTGCTACAGGGTGCTTCATGGGCATCGCCTTCCTGGCCTGCACGCATGTTCATCGCGGAATGGCTGGCTGGTTCCATGGAGCATCCAGACAGCCTGCGCGGAACCAGGGCCGGGGAATCCCCGGCGGGAGCAGGCTGCCAGAGACGGCGGGCCCGGAGTGAAGATGGCGCCAGGAGAGTTGGAAACCATCAGAATCGACCAGCAGCCGGAGGACGCTCGGTTAGCCGCGCTCATCTCCATGGAGATTCTCGACACTGATCCAGAGCCGAGCTACGACACCATCACGCGGCTGGCCGCGGAGTACTTCCAGGCCGATGCTGCCCTTTTGGGTTTTGCCGACGAGAGCCGGGTGTGGATCAAGTCGCACTGGGGCGAGCCGGTTCGCGAGCTGCCTCGCTATCAGTCCATTTTCGATATGGTGCTGACGGAGGATGGCCCGGTCATTGTCCCCGACATCTCCAAACACCCTCAATTCGAGGGCGGCCGCATGGCTTTGCGGCGGCTGGACGTGGCTTCTTTTGCCAGTGTTCCGGTGCGCTCGGGTGGGGGAAAGATCCTTGGATCGCTGACCATCTTCGGGCGGCAGGCCAGGCGCAAGATGGCGCTGGATGAGCTGCGTATGTTGGAGAGCATGGCTGAGATGGTGTCAAGCCAGCTGGAACTTCGCCGCTTGCGCAGGCACCTGAATGAGCCGGCCCTGCGCCCCTCTCGTTCCACTGAAAGCGCGGTTGGAATCTGGCCGCGCCGTCAGGACCTGCACCGGGCTCTGGAACAGCGGGAGTTTGTGCTCTACTACCAGCCGGAGATCGACCTTTCCACCCGCAAGATCGTGGGCCTGGAAGCGCTGATTCGCTGGCAGCATCCAGAGCGCGGGCTGATTCCGCCCATGGACTTCATTCCTCTGGCCGAAGAAACCGGGCTGATTTTCCCCATCGGTGACTGGGGACTGGCGGAGACCTGCAATCAAGTTCGAAAATGGACCGACGAAGATCCGCTGCTCAGCTCCTTGCGCGTGTGTGTCAACCTCTCGGCGCGTCAGTTTTCGCGTGAGGGGCTGGCCGACCACGTGGAGGCACTGCTGCGGCAGACCGGGGTCGCCGGCCGCCAATTGGGACTCGAAATGACCGAATCCAGCCTGATTCCCAACATGCGCACCGCGTTGGAGGTGCTGGGCAGCTTGCGCAAGCTCGGGGTCTCCCTGCTGATGGACGATTTCGGAACAGGCTACAGTTCGCTCAGCTACCTGCATTCGTTTCCCTTCGACGTGCTCAAGATCGACCGCTCTTTCGTGGGCCGCATGACCGAGGGAGACCAGCCGATGCAGATTGTGCGCACCATCATCGAGCTGGCGCGTGTACTGGGCATGGACGTGGTGGCGGAGGGCATCGAGACCCGCGAACAGTACCGGCTTTTGCGCCAGTTGGGCTGCCGGTTCGGTCAGGGGTATTTGTTTGCGCGCCCCTTGACTACCGAGGATGTTTCCCGCCTGCTGCGGCTCCCTGGCCGCATCCTCCCCGACCCCGAAGCGCCGGAAGGCTTGTGTAATTGACGAGCCATCGCCACTCGGCGAAGAAGCTCTTCATTCGACGGATATGCGTTCCAGCTCCCAAAGGCGAGAGCTGGCGCGCTCTGCCGCTTTGGCGGCAAAGACTGGGTGCTAAATCCCCAGCCACTCCTCATCCATCTCCAGGTTGACGGCTCCCGCCAGAAAAGCGTGCCTTTCTGCCGAATGAGCCGAAGAACACCGGAAGAAAATAGGGGCGTGAGCAAAACGGGACAGTTTCCAGCCTCGGGGAGTGGGATAATTCGCGCACAACGCGATGTTATCGACGCCTGAAGAGAAGATTCCTTGTCCGTGCTTTCCTCCGGGCCCACCGTGCAGTGGCCCTGACCAATCCGAATCCGGGTTGAGGCCGCCGAAATGGTCCAACTAGAAAAACCCGCATTCGACACCGCGGCATTCCTGGCAAGCGCCGGGCTGGGAAGGAGAGTCGTCCGTCTTCAGCCCAAGGAGTCCTTCTTCCTCCAGGGAGAGCCGGCGAATTCCGTCTTTTATCTGCAAAAGGGGCGCGCGAAGGTCACTGTCATTTCAAAAGTGGGCAAGGAAGCCACCATCACGCTTCTCTCTGAAGGCGATTTTGTGGGGGAGGAGTCGCTGGCGGCAGGAGCGGGCCTGCGCCTGGCTTCGGCCACCGCGATCACCGCCTGCACTGCCATGAAGATTGGCCGGGATGAGATGATTCGCGTGATCCACGAGGAACATGCCTTCTCCGACCTGTTCCTCAAGTTCATGCTGCAGCGCAGCATGAGGATTCAGGCCGACCTTGTCGACCAGCTTTTCAACTCCTGCGAAAAGCGTCTGGCGAGGATTCTGCTGCTCATGGCGGAGTTCGGCAGCGCGGGCGAACCGGAGCCGTTCATTCCCAAAATATCTCAAGAAACCCTGGCGGAGATGATCGGCACCACCCGCTCCCGCGTGAACTTCTTCATGAACCGGTTTCGCAAGCTGGGATTCATTGAATACAACGGCCGCATCCAGGTTCACCGCTCGCTGCTGAACGTGATTCTTCACGATCAGATGCCCGACGATAATGCGGAAAAGCCGGCAATTCCCGACTTTCCTCGAGCGTAGCCGGAGGCGCGCCAACCTCGCCCCGGCGCCTCTGTACTGAATTGAACAGCGCCGCTTTTCCCGCAATTCCATACTCGCTCTTAGTCCCTCGGTGGTGCACCAGGTGAGGTGAAATATGCCAGATACGCGAGCCAAACTCCTCATCGTGGACGACGAACCCTCCATTCGAAGCTCAATGGCGCTGGTGTTGACCGAGATTGGGTATCACGTGCGCTCTGCCAGAGACGGCTTCTCCGCACTAGCAGAACTCCGGAATGAAATCCCTGACGTGCTTCTCTCCGACCTCAACATGCCGGGGATGTCGGGCTTCGAGTTGCTGTCGGTGGTGCGACGCCGTTTCCCTTCGATTCCGACCATTGCCATGAGCGGTGCATTTTCAGGCGACGAGGTGCCTTCCGGCGTGGCAGCCGATGCCTTCTACCAAAAGGGCAGCAGCTTGGGTTCCTTGTTGAGAATTCTTGAAGACCTGCCCCGGCCTGAGCGGGCGCTGCCTAACCACTCCGCCGTGCCCGTCTGGACCCAGCTCGCCGAACGCGACTCGTCCGGTGTGGCGTGTGTGACGATTACCTGCCCCGAGTGCCTGCGGACTTTTTCCCAGGCTCCAGGCTGCTCTGCCGAACAATTCCACGAGGCGAATTGCGTCCACTGCCACGGTTCGATTCGCTACGCCATCTCCGACCCTGCTGTCCAGGCGGCCGCAATGGCCCTGGAGAGAACTCGCGACGAGGGCCAACCCAGGCAATTCGCTGCGGCCCCGTATTGCGACTGAAAAACAGAAAGAGTTGCCCGCAATGCACATGATTGCAGAGCTGAGCCTGCTTTTGCGCGAACGTGTCGAATTGCCCGCCGGGCTCACGGTAGCGACAGAGGAGTTCCGCGAAGGTTGGAGTTTTGCGCGGACAGCCAACGCAAAGCGTCTGGAGAAGAAGATCCACACGCTCGGCTGGAACTTCATCAAGATGCCCGACGGATCGCTGCGCAGCGGTGTAGGCGATACATCGCAGGAAGCGATTGCCAGCGCACTCAAACTGGCGCTTCGCCGCATCGGCAAACACTTCAATGCAGCTGAAGTGGAACACATCGAGTTGACACAATATCCGTGGTTCTTTCTTGCCAGGGTGACAGTGCACCCTTACCGGATTCAGCAGGGCGGGGTTCCGCTATAGCGGAACCAGAGTCGATGTATCCCGAAGCCGTCGCATTAAAGTCGACGCGACCCCCAGGGAGCGGCGATCCTGCACAGGGCGAACGAGGCCACAGGGACTCTGGTTTCGCTCTAAAACCCGGTGAAGCCATGCGGAGGCCCGCCAACTCGCCGGTAAAACGTCTGCCAGCCAACGCTGACGCGCTCTATCCGCAGTTCGCCAGCGCCATGCCACTGCTCAAGCAGATGCTCACTTCAAGTCGAAATCCGGAGGCTTGACCGCAATGAGAATGCTGCGAGTGGTCATAATTTTGTACCTTTTGATCGACGCCTTCTATTTCTATCCCGTGGCAGTGCGCCTTCGTGCGCGTTCCCGCTGCAACTCCCGGTAGAGCTCGCTCTTTGACTGTCCCAGCTCCCGCGCCAGCCGTTTGAGCGCGTCCTTTTCGTCGACTCCGCTCTCGGCCTGGATGAGCGCGACGCGGTCGGCGATCTTCACGGGAGCGCGCGCGGGCTGCGCGTCGGCGATGGGTTGGGCCTCGACCAGCAAGGTAATTTCGCCGCGGATGCGGTCGCGGGCCGCCAGTTCCCGCCGCACGTCCCCGGCCGTCCCGCGCAGGAACTCCTCGTGGATCTTGGTCAGTTCGCGGGCCACGACCACGCGCAAATCCGGCCCCCAGACGGCCTCCAGATCGGCCAGCGTCTCAAGAATGCGGTGTGGGGCCTCATAAAGGACCAGCGTGCGTGCTGCCTGCCCGGCAATCGCCCTGCCGGCCTCGGCCGCCAAAGCCTCAAGCCGCGTCCGCCGGGCTCCTGCCTTTTCCGGCAAAAAACCCATAAAATGAAATTCGCCGGTGGGCAGTCCCGAGGCAACCAGGGCGCTGAGCGCCGCATTGGCGCCGGGAATGGGAATCACCGGCACCCCGGCGGCGATGGCTTCAGCCGCCAGCCAGGCGCCTGGATCGCTGATGCCCGGCATACCCGCGTCGGAGACCAGGGCGACACGCCCGCCTGCCTTGAGAGCCTCAACCAGTTCCAAAGCGCGCTGGCGCTCGTTGTGCTGGTGACAGCTTACCGTGGGGGTTGCAATTTCGAAGTGATTGAGCAGCTTTTGCGTCTGGCGGGTGTCTTCACAGGCAATGCGGTCGGCGCGCCTCAGAACGTCCAGTGCCCGCAGGGTGATGTCGCCCAGGTTGCCGATGGGGGTTGCCACCAGGTAAAGACCGGGAGCAAGGTCAGTCTGTTCGTTTGCCGCCATGCAAGCCGTCAGTCTCCGGATTCCTGGCGCTCGATGCGGCGCTGTTCGGCCAGCAGCGACATGGAGCTCATCAGGTTCTGCACGCTGACAATGCCCACCACGCGGCCGCTCTCGGTGACGGGAATCAACGGCAGTCCGTGCCCCGCGGTGAGGCGGCGGATGGTGGTTCCCAGAGTATCTTCGGGCCGGGCCACTTGGAAAGCACGGGACATGACCGACTGAATATAGCCGTTGCCATCGTTGCGCAGAGCATCCACAATGCGCTGGCGGCTGACGATGCCCACCAGTTGCGGGCCACGGACGACGGGGAAATCCTCCTGCAGGGAGTGAACGCATCGGGCTAGCGCGTCGGCCAGCGTGTCGGAGGGCGAGAGCGTGGCAAAGTCGGTGAGCATGACTTCGCGCATATGCACAGTATCCACCACCGATTGAAAGAAGACCCCCTGATCCTCGATCTGCGCGCCGATCATGATGAAGAAGCCGGCGATGATGAGCCAGTAATTATGCAGGAACATGCCTCCCACCATGGACGCGAGCGCCAAGCCCTGCCCCAGGCCGGCCGCCACACGGACAGAAGGAGCAATGCCCTGCGTGCGGGCAAAACTGCCTCGCAGCAACCGTCCGCCATCCAGCGGATAGGCCGGTAGAAGATGCAGCAGCGCCATGCCGGCCTGCATCCACACCATGCTGCGCAGCAGGTAGGCGGAGGTGATCCAGGGCTGGCCAAGAAGATTCATCTCTCCGCTGGCGCCCATAAAAGCCGCGGCCAGAACCAGCGCGGTTGCCCCATTTGCCAGCGGGCCGGCGAACGCCATGGCGAATTGGCCGCCGCCCAGGTTGGCGTTCTCCTGGCTCTCGGGATTGGCGTAGGCAAACAGGCCGCCAATGGGCAAAAACAGAATGGCGCGCAACCGGAGTCCGAGCCATGCGGCTACCAGCAGGCGGGCTGTCTCGCGCACAACCACGGCCGCCACCAGCACCAGGAAGAGCCCCAGGCCGCGCAATACGCCATCTGTGGCGCTCAATCCCAGGCAGACGACAACCAGCAAGGGGAAAAAGGCGTGGACGCGCAGTTCGACGCCCATCCAACGGCCCAGCGGGATTGACCAGCCTCGCATATCCAGATTGTAGTAGGTCGCGGTGGGATATGCTGGTCTGCGATGCGTATCATTGCCGGATCGTTCCGTTCCCGTTCTCTTCAGGCTCCGGCTGGACTGGCCACCCGGCCCACCAGCGACCGTCTGCGCGAGACGCTGTTCAACGTGCTTGCTCCTCGCATTGAGGGCGCCTCTTTCTTGGATTTGTACGCCGGCTCGGGCGCGGTGGGCATGGAGGCCCTGAGCCGCGGCGCTGCCCAGGCGACCTTTGTGGAGCGGGCGCCCGCGGCGCTTTCGGTTCTGCGCGCCAATCTGGCTCGTCTGGGCCTGAGCGCCGGGTTCCGCATTCATCCCGGCGTCGTGGGCGCCTGGCTGCGCAAGGAAAAGTCCGGTACCCCTTTCGATCTGGTCTTCCTCGATCCGCCTTATGACGCCGGGCAGGAGTACGCAGCCACCCTGGGCCTGCTGGGCGGAGCAGCGGCCGGACGGTTGGCGGCCGGTGCGCTGGTGATCGCCGAGCACCGTCGCAAGGAACGGCTGGAAGACCGCTTCGGCAACCTGGAACGTACGCGCCTGCTGGTACAGGGCGATGCCTCGTTGAGCTTCTACTCCGCCGCGCCTGTCTCCCCCAGGGGATGAGGCTGGGGACCCCGCCCTCTCCCCGTTTCGCGGGTCAGGGATGGGATGCCACAATGCATTCAAAGCACGCCGGGCCCACTGAAACCGCCTCGTTCCGGCAGAGGCAATCAGCCACGGCGGGAGTGGTCCTGTTTCCCGGCGGTGCAAACGCAAGGATGGGATGAAATGAAGCAACAGCAGAAATGGCTCCTTGGCGCGGCGCTCCTCTGCGCCGCCGCATTGCCGGCGCAAACCGCCCAGCCCTGGCAGATCGGCCCCTTCACCCGGCCAGCGGAAGGTAATCCGGTGATTGCGCCGCGGCCGGAGTCGGCGTTTGCCGACCCCATTCTCAAGGCCCCGGCTCACTGGGAAGCGCTGCACACCTTCAATCCCGCGGCCATCGTCCGGAACGGCAAGGTGGTGGTGCTGTACCGCGCCGAGGACGATTCTGGCGCCATGGCCATCGGCGGACACACCTCGCGGCTGGGCATGGCCGAAAGCGCAGACGGCATTCACTTTACCCGCCGCGCCGGTCCCGTCTTCTTCCCCGCAAACGACGGCCAGAAAGCCCGCGAATGGCCGGGCGGAGTGGAGGACCCGCGCCTGGTGGAGCGGGAGGACGGTGTCTACGTCCTGACCTACACGCAATGGAATCGCCAGACCTACTCCATCGGCATCGCCAGCTCGCGTGACCTGACGCATTGGACCAAACACGGGCCCGCCTTCTTCAAGGCCGCCGGCGGCAAGTATGCCAATCTCCAATACAAGTCGGGGGGAATCCTGACCGGGTTGGACAAGGAAAAAGGCCGGCTGATTGCTGCCAGAGTCAACGGCAAGTACTGGATGTACTGGGGCGAGGGAGCGATCCGTCTGGCCACCTCAACCGACCTGATCCGCTGGACACCGGTCGAGAACGCGCAGGGTGCGCCGGTAGAATTGCTGCGCCCGCGCGGGGGCCACTTCGACAGCAGTTTCCCTGAGACCGGCCCGCCGCCCATCTTGACCGATTCGGGAATTGTGGTCCTCTACAACGGCAAGAACGCACCCCAGGGGGGCGACCCCGCGATGGGGCCGAACGCCTATGCCGCCGGGGAAGCGCTGTTCGACGCCAGGGACCCGGCGCATCTGCTGGCGCAGACTGAGCAACCTCTGCTCAAACCCCAATTGCCCTATGAGAAGACCGGCCAGTACGCAGCCGGAACCACCTTTGCCGAGGGCCTTGTCAGCTTCAACCACCAGTGGCTGCTCTACTACGGCTGCGCCGACTCGCTGGTGGCGGTGGCCATTGCGCCTGCAACGCCGTTTTCCCATGCGCCGGAATTCGCGCTGAAGAACGGCGATACCGTCGTGTTCTACGGCGACAGCATTACCGAGCAGAACCTCTATAACCAGTGGGTCGCGCTCTACACTGCCACTCGCTTCCCCGCCATGCGGGTTCGCTTCTACGGCGCGGGCATCGGCGGCGACCGGGTGACCGGCGGTATGGGCGGTCCGGTCGACGAGCGCCTCAAACGCGACGTCTTCGCGCACCAGCCCACGGTGGTGACCGTGATGCTGGGCATGAACGACGCCAGCTATCGCGCAACCACGGATGAGATTCAGAGCACCTATACCAAAGGCTTTGAGCATCTGCTGGAGTCGATTCACGCCAACGCGCCAGAGGCGAGAATCACGCTGCTGGGGCCCTCACCCTACGACGAGGTCACCCGGCCACCGATGTTCCCCGGCGGCTATAACGCGGCGCTTTTGCATTTCGCCGATCTGGACCAGGAACTGGCCCGGAAATTCAATGCCGGCTTCGTCAACTTCAATCCGCCGGTGGTTGCGGCGCTTGAGAAGGCGCAGGCGCTCGATCCGCGGGTGGCAAAGCTGCTCCTCCCCGACCGCATACACCCCGACGTGCTTGCCCACTGGGTCATGGCGGAGGCGCTGCTGAAGGGATGGAACGCGCCCGCCTTGGTCTCCTCCGTCACCCTCGACGCACAGGCGGGAGCGGTTGTTGATGCGCAGAACGCCTCCGTCGAGTACGTCGAGCACGTCAAAGGATCTCTGCGCTGGACTGAAACCGACAAGTCGCTGCCACTTCCGCTCATTCGCGACAACGCAATCTATGGACTTTTGTTGGACCTGACTGACATCCAGCAGCAACTCAACCAGGAACCGCTGCGCGTAACCGGACTGGAAGCCGGGCAATACAAGCTGGCCATCGACGAAGGCGCAATCGGCACATTTTCAGCCGAGGAGCTGGCAAAGGGCATCAATCTGGCCGACTACGCGACGCCCATGCGCGCCCAGGCGCAGCGGGTTGGCTGGCTGGTGCGCGACCGCGAAATGGCGCACTTCATTCACATGCGCATGTTCATCCGCAAAGTCGACTCGGGAGCCGCGCCAGGCAAAGGCGACGTTCTCGATGCCTTTGAAGATCAGCAGGAGAACCAGATTTACGAGACCGCCGCGCCCAAGCCGCATGTCTTCTCACTGATTCCGGCGAGTGTCACGCCTTAATTGGAGGCCGCGCCCCGATTCGCCTGGATTTCCCAGTTCCAAGCGGTCGTTCTACCAAAGTGGGATTTCGCGACCTTCATTCGCCCTTGAGGAGCAGTTTCAACTGCTCCTCCATCGCGTTGAGGTCTGTTTCTCCGCGGTATTCCGCGACGATTTCTCCATCGCGTCCGATGAGGTAGGTGACCGGGAGCCCCAGGATTCCGCCGAAGAGCGCACCCAGCTTTTCATCGCCCATGGCGACGGGGTAATTCAACTTCATCTTTTCCGCGAGCGCGCGTACCGGCTCCGCGTCGTCATCCAGCGAGATGCCGACAACCTGCAAACCGCGCCCGGCATATTCATCTTGCCAGGCGACGAAGCGCGGCATCTCAAGCTGGCAGGGAGCGCACCAGGTGGCCCAGAAGTTGAGCAATACCACCTTGCCGCGATATGCCTGAAGATTTACGGGCTGGCCATGCAGATCCAGCAGGGCAAACTGCGGCGCCTTCTTGTGCAGCAACGACGCGGATGTCTCTTGCGCCGCGGCGGGTGCAAGGCAGCTTGCCAGCAGGGCGGCGGCCAGCACCATTGCGGCGTGAACCGCGCCCACGCGATGGCGATTCAGGTTAGCGCCCCTGTTCAACGGGATATCCCTTGTTGACCCAGTCCGCGCCGAAATTGTTGGCCAGGTAAAGCACTTTCACATTGGTGAAGCCCATCTGCTTCAACCTGGCGAAGGCCGGCTGCACATTCGGGCAGCGGTCCCACGGGCAGCAGCCGCAATAGAGGACGATAGGCGTCGAGCGCGCCAGCGAACTCACTCTCTGCTGCAACGCTTGCAACCCCTCAGTCCGCGAACCGGGGCCGGCGTACTCCGCTCCGGGGATGTGCGCCTCGGCAAAGAGGACGTGGGAGCCGACCTGCAAGACAAGCGGTTTTGCCGCGCCCGGCTTTTGCAGCATTTTGACCAATGCCTCGGGCTGCATCACCTGCGCCTGCGGAACCGATGAGGCAGCGCCCGGCTGCTCTGCGCCCGGCGCTGAAAACTGCGCATGTACGCAAATTGAGGCATAAAAGGCAATCAACGCAATGGTTCCCACCCGGTTAACTAGCTTCATCTTCATGAACATTCTCCCCGGCAAGTGTATCGCCCGATCCCGCCCGGCTGCGGGGCAATTGCATTTGGATTTTTTCCAAGGGGACTGAAGGGGCTGTGCTTTCGATGTCGTGGAAGAACTCTGTGTTTTGAAATGGCTCGGCTTGAGCCGTGCCGATTCAAGACGGCTCAACAGTTCAAATGCGATTGCCCTGCCCGCCGTTCTTGCATTGTGGACTCATCGAGTCTAGAATCAAAACATGATCGGTCACTCCTGTTGTCGCCGCTGTACGCCGCCTCGCGCGCACGGGTGACCCTGGGTCTGACAGTTCGGTAAAGAGTCCACGGTTTTTCTTCGAGCCCGCGATACAGCCATAGCTGTCGCGGGCTTTATATTTCTATCGACACGAGGGAGAGAAGATGATACTGGCCAAGGAAGAGAAGGAAACAAAGGCGCAACGGGCGGAGCGGCTAAAGCGCGAAAAGAACCCCTGGGAGGCCTTTGACGAGGTGCGTGCTTTTGCGCGCGAGGGCCGCTCCAGCGTGTTGCCAGAATGGGCCAACCTGTACTTCAAATGGTGGGGCATCTACACCCAGGGCGACGGCGCTTGGCGCCACCGGCGGCAAGGGCGGCGAAGGCGTCACTTCGGATTACTTCATGATGCGCATCGGCATCCCCAACGGCATTGTCTCTTCCCATCAGCTTCGCATCATCGGGGCGACTGGCGCGCAAGCACGCCAACAATCTGGCCGACATCACCGTGCGCCAGGCAATCCAGCTTCACTGGCTCACCATCGAGTCGCTGCCCGAAGTGGTGGACGCGCTGGACGCCATCGGGATGTCGCCCAAAGGCGCTTGCGGCGATGTGGTGCGCAACGTAACCGGCTGCCCGCTGGCCGGAGTGGCCCACGATGAGATCCTCGATGCCTCGCCCGTTGCCCAGGAGATCGCGCAACTGCTGACGGCCAATCCTGAGTTCCATAACCTGCCGCGCAAGTTCAAGATTTCAGTCACCGGCTGCCCCTCGTGGTGCTCCCATCCTGAGATCAACGACGTGGGCCTGACCGCAGTGAAGCACAAAGGACAAGTAGGCTTCTCGCTGCGCGTCGGCGGAGGCCTCTCCAAGGAGCCGCATCTTGCCGTGCGCCTCGATGCCTTCATTCTTCCCGAGCAGGCCGTCCGCGTGGTGCGCGCAGTGGCCGAGATCTTCCGTGAGCAGCAGGGCTTGCGCGAAAGCCGTGAGCGCGCCCGGCTCAAGTATCTCTTTCTGAAAGAGGGATGGACCGCGGAGAGCTTTCTCGCCGAACTGCAATCGCGTCTGGACTTTACCCTGCTGCCGGGCGTACCCGAGCAAGTGCCCGACGAAATCCTGCGCGACCACGTCGGCGTCGAACGCCAGCGCCAGCCTGGCTTCAGCTCCGTGGGCGCCACGGTGCTGCGCGGACGGCTCACCGGCCAGCAACTCGAAGCAGCCGCCGATCTGGCGGACCGTTTTGGCAGCGGGGCCTTGCGCACCACGGTCAGCCAGAATCTGCTGTTTCTCGATGTTCCCAACAGCAAGGCACATGAGTTGATTCGCGAACTGGGCAAGATCGGCTTGCAGGTTGAAGGTTCGACCTTCTGGCGGGGTGCGGTGGCCTGCACCGGCACGGAGTTCTGCAAGCTGGCCATCACTGAAACCAAGGGTTTTACCCGCTGGCTGGTGGACGAACTGGAAGACCGCCTGCCAGAATTCGATCAGCAGCTTCGGCTGAACGTGACCGGCTGCCCCAACAGCTGCGGCCAGCATTGGATTGCCGACATCGGTATCGAGGGCAAGAAGATCAAGCACGAAGGCAAACTGACGGACGCCTACTACTTCTGCCTGGGCGGAGCGGTGGGCCAGCACGCCGCCATTGCGCGCCCAGTGGGCTATCGCTGCCCCGCGCCCTTGGTGCCCGATGCGATCGAGCGGCTGCTCCGCGAATACCTGACCACGCGCCAGCGCGATGAGAATCTTCGCACGTGGTTCAGTCGCCACTCCAACGACGAGTTGCGCGCCCATCTCGCTGGCGAAGCGGTGGCGGCCGTGGAGCGCGATCTGCCCGCTGGCCGTATGCTGGAGGCAGCCGCCGATTGAGGAGCCGTTCATGAGCCTTCTTCCGATCTTCGTCAAACTCGATGGCCGGCGCTGCCTGCTGGTGGGCGCGGGCAACGTGGCCCTGGACAAGATTGGCAGCCTGCTCCGCACCGGGGTGCGCCTGCGCGTGGTGGCGCCGGAGGCGCGGCCTGAGGTGCGCGCGTTGGCCGCGGAAGGCAAGCTCGAATGGGTCCCGCGCCGGTTCGAGATTTCAGACCTCGACGGCAGCTTCATGGTCATCGCCGCCACCGATGCGCCGGAGGTCAACTCCGAGGTCTATCGCGGCGCAGTGGAGCGCAACATCCCCTGCAACAGCGTTGACGATATTCCCAACTGCGACTTTTTTTTCGGCTCCGTGGTTCGCCGGGGCGAGCTGCAGATTGTCATCTCCACTGCCGGAGAAAGCCCAGCCTTGGCCCAGCGCCTGCGCCGCGAGATCGACGAGCAACTGCCCGAGGACCTGGGCGAGTGGCTCAGGAACCTGGGCGAAATCCGGCGCGAAGTGCTCGCGCTGCATCCGCGCGGCGAGGACCGCAGGCTCCTGTTGCATCGGCTGGCGCAGCGCCCGGCGTGCGAGTCCCCCGCTTGCCCCTCGCGCCAGATGGCGCTTGCGCCGCTCGCGGAAGAGAGCGCCGCTACGGGAAAAGTTCATCTGGTGGGCGCCGGTCCGGGCGACCCCGGTCTGCTCACCGTCAAGGCTCTGCGCCTGATTCAGTCTGCCAGCGTGATCCTCCACGACGACCTTGTGCCGCGGGCAATTCTCGAACTGGCGTCGCCGGGCGCAACGGTGGTGAACGTGGGCAAGCGCTGCGGCGTCAAGAAAATCTCGCAAGATGAGATCAACGCGCTGATGGTGGAATACGCCCGCGCGGACCGCAGCGTGGTTCGCCTCAAGTGCGGCGATCCGCTGCTGTTTGGCCGCGCCGCCGAAGAGACAGCGGCCCTGGCCGCAGCTGGCGTGTCGTTTGAAGTGGTTCCCGGCATCACCGCGGCCTTTGCCGCCGCCGCCGCCATCGGCTGCTCCCTGACAGACCGCGACCATGCCTCGAACGTCATCTTCTCCACGGGCCATCACGCCGCGCAGCAAGACGATGCACCGCTGCCGGAGATCGAAGACGCAACCCGCGTGGTCTACATGCCGGGGCGCGACTTGAATCTGCTCGCGCAGGACTGGCTGCGTGAGGGCTTGCCGCCAGAGTTCCCCTGCGCCATCGTCTCCCACGCCGCGCAGCCCACCCAGAAGGTCCTCTACACAACGCTCGGCGCTCTCGGCGATGCCCCGCGCGCCGCCGCGCCCAGCCTGCTGCTTGCCGGTTGGGCTGTGCGTGAACCTCTGGCTTCAACGCACGCCAGCGAAATGGAAGCCGTCCCGGATTCCGCACAATCGCCCTGTGCTCCGTTGACCTGAGCTTTGCGGATTCGTTGGACCTGTGTCTGGCGTTTTCTGGCGAAAGGGCTGCTAGCGGAATTTATCGCCCTGCGCCTCAACTTGGCACGGCGGTCGCGTCGTAGACAATGCGGTTTCTTCCCGCGTGCTTGGCCTCGTACATTGCCTTGTCGGCATGATCGAGGAACTGTTCCGCGCTGATGGCGCGATCGCCGGAGAGCAGGCTCACCCCGAAACTGCACGTAGTCTTCAATTGCCCACCGGGGAATTTGATGGGGTCCCGGCAGACGGACTGGTGGATCAGTGCCAGGCGATCGGGGTCCTGGGCAGCGTCGAAATCAGGCATGACGAGGAGGAATTCCTCTCCGCCTAAACGGCCGACGGCATCATAGGGCCGGATGGAGCCGCGCAAGCGGCGGGCAATCTCGCGCAGCACTTCGTCTCCTACCATGTGGCCGAAGGAGTCGTTGATGGTTTTGAAATGGTCCATGTCGATCATCACCGCGGTGAGGGTGCTGTGGTCGCGGCAGGTCCGCGCCATTTCACGGGAGAGCAGCTCGAAGATTGCTCCGCGATTCAACAGCCCGGTCAGGGCGTCGCGGCTGGCCTGTTCGCGGAGAGCTTCCCGGGCATGGGTGAGTTGCAGCTTCTCCTGTTCCAGTTCCTCGGTTCTCTCGCGCACCAGGCTCTCCAACCGGGATTGCCGCGCAACCAGACCGCGCTCACGATAGCGCAGCACACCATAGATCAGCAGCAGGAAGGCAGCGGCCATCCCGAATTGGAAGGGAAGGCTGTTCCACCACGGCGGGCGGACGCGGAAAGAGAGAACAGCAACCGGAGAGCGAATGCCGCGGTCGGAGTCCTGCGCGTACACCTCCAGGCGGTAATTGCCGCCTGGGAGCGCGGAGTAGCGCAGGTCCGGACTCCCCGTAGCGATCCAATCCTGCTCCAGGCCAACCAGGCGGTAGTGGTAGACGATGGAGGAACGATCGTCGAGCGGTAAGGCGGCAACGTGAACGCTGAGAGGTTCCCGCGTCCAGGCAAATGAAGCCGTGGAGTCCATGGGAACTGTCTTTTTGCCCAGAGTTGCGCTGGTGACGACAATGCGCAAGGCCCCCTGTTTGAAGAGATCCGCGGGGTGCAGCAGGTGCGCCAGGCCGTTGGAGGTGCCAATCCAGATCGTTCCGTCTGTGTCTTCGAGGAATGCGTCCTCGTTGATGTCGTTCCAGGCCAGCCCGTCCTTTTCGGTGATGTGCCGCCAGGTGGCGCCGTTGAAGACATAGACGCCGAAACCGGAACCGACCCAGAGCCAGCCCCTCCGGTCGAAGTGCACGAACATAACTTCGACGGACTTCTCATCCGGAAGAGGTTGCGGTTGCGCGTCTATGGCTGCGTCTCCCTGCACGCGCACGTGCAGCACTCCGTTGGAGGCGCCGCCCAGCCAGAGCGTGCCGTCCGCCGCACAGGCAATGGTGGCAAAGCCGTCCACCGCCTCCGGGCGTGCAAACCGGATCTTGCTCCACTGGCCACCGGCAAAATGGACCAACCCGCCATGGGAAGCAAACCAAAGCCCGTGGCTGGCATCCTCGCAAGCGTCGTAGAACTCACGCTCCGGCACACTGGCGTTGCTTACCTTGGTGAGCGCTGCCGTTGCCGGATTCACGGCGAAGAGCCCAGTATTCGTCAGTCCCCAAACCCGGCTTGAGGAGTCCTGCCAGGCCACGCGCATGCCTGAGGGGACCGCCCAGTGTTGCAGCGCGCCGGTTTCTGGGAAGTAATGCAGCATTTGCCCGGTCATGGCGGAAAACCAGAGGCCGTGATCGTGAGCTTCGCGCACTGAAATGACCTGCCCGCGCGTTACGCTTGGGTTTGGGTGCCACGGGACAAAACGCCTCGCTTGCCGGTTGAGGGTCAGGATGCCATGCTCGGTGGCTGCCCAAAGGGTCCCGCGATAGTCGCGAAACATGCTCCAGACCACGTTGCCTGCCAGCCCCTGGCCCGATGCCCAGGTCTCCCAATCACTGCTGCCCAGCCAGCGCTGCACACCCGTCCCGTGGGTGCCCATCCAGAGAATTCCGTCGCGATCAGTCATCAAAGCCAGGATGCCGGGACCACTGAGGCCGTTTGCCACGCCCAGCGTTTCCCACCGGCCCTCACTCCAGATGCCCAACCCCTGGTCGGTTCGGGTGACAATCCGATGGTGGGCATCCTCGATGATGGGCAGGATGAGGCTGTTGGCGCTCACCGCCGCCGTGCGGATATCCTGGTTTGCAAACTTCGCGGCGTGGGGGTTTAGCTCCAGGATGTGACGAAATCCGCGCGCCCACAATCTTCCCGCGGAGTCCTCAAGAAACCATACAAACGTATCGGCGGCGACTCCCTCGTTCCCCTGCCAGACACGCACATTCTTCCCGGAGATCTGGCAGATGGCATTGCCGCACCCAGCCCAGATGGTCCCATTGCGGCTGGCATAGACGCTGTGGATCGAGTTCAGCAGCGGCTGGGCGCCAAGCAAAGACTGAGAAAAATACGGCTTGACCTCCCATCGTCCGCCAGCACTGGTGCGCGCTGCCTCAAAGAGCCTGAGGCCGCTGACGGCCAGCACATGGTCGCCGTCGGTTGAGCCCAGTTGCTGCCCTCCGCCGATGGACAAGCCTCCGGTTGAACTATCCAGTGCGTTGAAGTGGGCGCCATCGCCGTGGTAAAGGCGGTTGGTGGTGCCAACCCACAGTTCCCCGCCCTGCGCCTCGTACATTGAGACGATATAGCTGTCCAGCAGGCCCTGCTCGGCGCCCTTGCGTACATACGCCGATCCGTCGTATTCGTACAGGCCATTCTCAGTGCACGCCCAGACGACCCCGGTATGGTCCTGGAGCAGGCAGTTGACGGTCAAGCTGTTCAGTCCCTTGTTCTGGCTATCCTGCTGAAAGACATACTGCTGCGCGCCCGCAAACGGGACCAGAAACTGGCTCGACACCAGCAGCGCGCCAAAAAGCCTGACCGGGAACATGCCATTCACTCTATCGGCAGCAGGCGGCATCGGTACCAGAATGTTCGTTGCCTCGAATAGCCGGCAACTCACGCGATGGCCGCATGACGGAAAAGGCCAAACGCCCTAAGGGTAGATGCGGTGCAGCGTCCGCGCGAAGGGAATCGTCTCCCTCACGTGGTCAAGCCCGCATATCCAGGCAACGGCGCGCTCAATGCCCATGCCAAAGCCGGAGTGCGGCACGCTGCCATAGCGGCGCAGATCGAGATACCACTCGAAGGCTTCCCTGGGCAGCTTGTGCTGCTCGATGCGAGAACTCAGCAACTCGTAACTTGAGACGCGCTGCGAGCCGCCGATGATTTCGCCGTAGCCCTCGGGCGCCAGCACATCCACGCACATGGCAAAACGCGCGTCCACCGGGTCCGGCTCCATGTAGAAGGCCTTCACGTCCGCCGGGTAGCGGTTCACCATCACAGGCTTGTCGAACTGCGAGCTGAGCCAGGTTTCGTCCGGCGAACCAAAGTCGTTCCCATACTCGAACGGCGCTTCCAAGTGGCCGTCCTTGTAGGCCTGGTTCAGCATTTCGGCGGCATCGTCGTAGCGCAGGCGCGGAAAGGGCGGGCAGATGCCTTGCAACTTGGCCGGGTCGCGGCCGATCACCGTCAACTCCGCTGCGCGATTCTTCAATACGCTCTGCACAATGTGGCTGAGGAAGTTCTCCGCCAGTTCCAGCAGGCCGTCCAGGTCGCAGTAGGCCACTTCCGGCTCGATCATCCAGAACTCGGTGAGGTGGCGGCGGGTCTTGGACTTTTCCGCGCGGAAGGTCGGGCCGAAGCTGTAGACCTTGCCCAAGCGCCAGGGCGGTGGACTCGATATAAAGCTGGCCGGACTGGGTCAGGAAGGCGGGGTCGCCGAAGTAATCGACAGGGAACAGCGTCGAGGTGCCCTCGCAGGCCGCGGGCGTAAGAATGGGCGGATCGGTGCGGATAAAGCCGTTGGTGTCAAAGTATTCTGCCGCGGCGCGCATGATCTCGGCGCGGATGCGCAGAATTGCGGCCTGGCGCGGGGAGCGGATCCACAGGTGGCGATGCTCCATGAGGAAGTCGACGCCGTGCTCCTTGAGCGTGATAGGGTAGGGATCGGACTCGGGGACGCGCTGGACGACCTGAACATCCTCGATGTCCAGCTCAAACCCGCCGTGGGCGCGCTTGTCGGCGCGGACCTTGCCGGTGACGATGACACTGGACTCCTGGGTCAGGCCCTTGAGCGCCTCAAAGACCTCCGGAGGAACGCTCTTGACGTGGGCTACGCCCTGGACGGTGCCGGTGCCGTCGCGAAAGATGGGAAACAGGAGCTTGCCGCTCTCGCGCAGGTTATAGAGCCATCCGCGCAGAGTGACGGACTGGCCTTCATGCTGGCCGAGGGTGGCGATCGTGGCCACTGGCGGCGGGACAGACGCCGCTTGCGTGGCAGCAGGGTTTGGGACTTCAGAGGGAGCGAGTTCTTCAGGCATGGGTTTCCTTAGCGGGCCGCGATGATGCTTGTGCAGCCGGACTATCTAGAATAACGCGGGGCAGCGGGACTGCTTCTCAGAAGCGAAAGCAACCGGGAGGGCCTCGTCCACAATCGGGTGCGCGAAACGGAAGCCGGCGGCCAGAAGTTTTGCGGGAAAAACGCGTGCGCTGGCAAGCAGGGCCTCGTCGGCCATCTGACCAAGAGCCAGGCGCAGGGCAAAGGCTGGCACGGGAAGAAGAACGGGGCGATGGAGCACCTGGCCAAGCGCGTGGGTGAACTCGGCATTGGTTGAAGGCCTGGGGGCCGTGAGGTTCACCGGGCCGGCTAGGCTGCGGTTCGAGACGATGAAGTACATGGCGGCAATGGCGTCGGCTAGCGAGATCCAGCTCATCCATTGGCGACCGCTGCCCAGCCGACCGCCAAGCCCCAGGCGGAAGAGAGGCGCCATGCGGGCCAGTGCGCCGGGACCGGGGCCGAGCACGACGCCAAAACGCAGATGCACGACGCGGATGCCAGCTTCCACGGCGGGCTGCGCCGCGGCTTCCCATTGCCGGCAGAGATCGGCCAGAAAGCCGCTTCCCGGAGCGGAGGCTTCATCGAGCAACTCGTCGCCGCGATGGCCGTAGATGCCCACGGCAGAGGCAACCAGCAGCGTCTGCGGCGGGCGTTGCAGGCGGGCAAGGGCACAGGCCAAGGCATGAGTTGTACCAACGCGGCTAGCCGTCATCTCGCGCCTGTAGGCCGCGGTCCAACGATGGGCAGCAACGCTGGCGCCGGAGAGGTGAATCGCGGCCCAAAGACCTTCGAGCGCTTCCGGCGAGGAGATGGGCTTTGCGGCCGCCGGGTCCCATCGCAGCTCGCCGGGCAAAGCCGCGGCCTGGCGCACCAGTTTCAAGACGCGCAGATGCCGGGCAACCAAGGCGTGTTGCAAGGCTGAGCCCAACATGCCTGAGGCTCCCGAGAGGAGAAAAAGCGGGTTGATCGAGTCAGCGGAGGCCACCTTCACAGAATGGACAGCTTGTCGCCCTGGATGGATATCAAAAGGGGGTGGACTTGAAGATGGTTTTAGTGAGATAAGAAGAATTGTTCACCAACGCAACAACCCGCGTCGGGTTGGGTCCCACACAGGTCGCCCGGAGGGTCTATGACCGAAATGGCAGATGCCCAAAACGAAGAGATGCAGAAGACTCAGGTAGACCCCGAAACCGCGGAACGGTTCATTGCCGAGAAGCACATTGGCGAGCGAATCAAGCGGCTGCGGCTCAAGAAGTCGATGGGTCTGGTGGAGTTGGGCAAGCACACCGGCCTTTCGGCCAGCTTTCTCTCTCAACTTGAGACGGGGCGGGTGGTGCCTACCTTGCGGAACCTGGCGCGAATCGCCATGGTCTTCTCCAAGGACCTCTCGTACTTCTTCGAGACCGAGCCGCACTCTCTGTTCCGCATTCACCGGCGCAAGGAGCGGGTGAGGCTGCCGCAAACCGGGGTGGATTACCCCTCATACTTCTTTGAAAGTCTGGGATACATGGTGCCCGATCGGCACATGGACCCCTACTTTGCCGAGTTTGTTCCCCTGACCAAGGAGATGGAGCCCAAGGCCCATCTGCATCCTGGGAGCGAGTTCCTGTATGTGCTGGAGGGGGAGCTCGACCTTCAACACGGGGAGCAGCAGTGCATCCTGGGGCCGGGCGATGCGGCGTACTTCGACGCCAGCACGGCGCACGCTTACAAGTGCGCAGGCAAGAAGGCCGCCACGGCGATCATCGTGACCATGCATCAGCCGCCGGCCGCGGCGCCGCCGCGCCCCCTGACTTCGACAATCGTCGCGCGACCGCCCGCTGGAGCGCCGACGCGGCCCGGCGATGAACCGAACAAGTAGCTTGCCTGGGCGCCCGGGCATCAGCCCGGTTGGGCGGCGAAGTATTTCGCGACTTCTTCCCAGTTGTCCACGCGGAGGAAACCGCTGGCAGTCAGGTTGTGCGGGGCGGTGTAGAGCAGTCCCTGGCCCTCAAAGCGAAGCAGGTTCTTGGGCAGGTCGTCGATCAGGTAGTCGGCACGGAGAATGCTCTTGTTGCCGCAGAAGACGTAGTGCGTGCAGGGAATGAAGGGAAAGTGGCGCTGCAGCCAGCGGTACTTGGGCCCGAGGGAGTTGGGCACCGTCATGGCCTGTGTGGCGATGAAGATCTCAAAGCGCGCGGAGAGCTACTTGAGCACTTCCTGCGCGCCGGGCATGAGCGCCAGATCCTCAAAGAAGTCCTCGGCATCGAGAAAGGCGCGGAGTTGCTGCTGCCGGTCGAGGGGCGTAATCTCCCACAGGCCTTTGCCGGCCAGGTCTTCCGGGGTGACGTCCTCGTCGAAGGTCTGGTTGTAGCGGCGGATGTGCTCGGCGAGAGTATCCGCCATGACCTCATCCATATCCACACAAATCCGCAGCACGTTGGCTCCTGGGCGGGAGATGCCCATGAAAAGGGTAGCAGCCGGGGGTGGAGCGAATCCACAACGCTGCCCGTTGGGTGTACTGCTTGCGAGCGAGGCAAATTGAGGTCTGTGGCTTCCCACCCTTTGCCCAAAAGCAAAAAACGCCAGGGATTGCGACCTCGCCCAGAGATTCATTCGCATCGCCCGATGAGGCCGCGTGAGCGATTCTTCAGTCAGCGGTCACCCTTCGCCGGCTACAGCGGTTCCACAATCGATATACCCAAAGGCCACTGAAATCAAGTGGCATTTTTCTCAAGAAAATCCCACCCTGCACGATGCCTGCATGGGTACGTGAATTGTAGAATCGCTCTAAAACAATCCCCCGGCGTGGAGGGTGACGGTTTGCGCCACGATCAGCGGCGGGCCGACAGCCGGGTCGAGGCCGCCATTCTGCGGGAAAAGCCAGCCGCTCACTGAAACCGTGTCGCCGAGCGCCAGGCCTGAGAAGCTATCCGGGCTGAGCCCCTGGTAGGTCGTCTGGGAGGTCGTCTCCACGATGGATTGCGGGAGCGGAAGCGCGGTGGCAGAGGGCGGTCCCGAGAAAATGTTGGGTAGAAGGCTGAGGGTAAAGCCGCCTGAACCGAGATAAAACACGGTGCCGGTGATCTGGCTGGGCTCCAATTGCACGTTATTGGTGGTAAAGCTGAGTTGGACAGGAGGTCCCCAGCCTAGCGCGGTAGGTGGAACGGTGGGAGGGGTCAATGAGCCGGAAGCGACGTTGACCTGTACTGTCTGACCCACGGCCAAGCTGTTGACGCCTGAAAATGTCAGCCCGGAGGGAATGGCGAAGCCATTGGCATCAATGGAGAAAGTGGCTCCATTGGCGATGGTGACTGAAGCGGCTCCGCCCAGCGGCAAGCTGGTGCTATTCGAGGGATTGTTGTGCAGAATGAGCTGGATGATTGTGGTTGAATTGGGCACCACCTGCGATTGGGCCATGCCGACGATGGTTCCTTGCACGGTCTGCTGGCTTGCCGCCTGGAGGTAGGTCACTTGAGCTGCCTCCAGTGTTGCCGCAGCCTGCACTTTGGCGACCTGGACTTGCACACTTTGCCCGGCGGCCAGGCAAGAGATGCTCGCAACTGTGCAGGCGCTAGTGGGGAAATCGTCATAGGTTGTGCTACTGGTGGTGTCGATGGTGAAGGTCTGGCCGGGCGGCGTCTGCACAGTGAATTGATCCTGGCTGGCGTTGACGCTCTGTACGGTTCCTGTGAGAACGCCGAAGGGCGGAGGAAGCGAAGGCGCCGCGGGGGGCAACTGGGAGAGCGTGACGCCATTGGCAGCCGCCAGATTGACCGAGAGATCGGGCTGGATGATGGTATTCAGCCGGAAGTCGATGAGGAAGCCGAGAGGCGAATTCGCAGCCACAGTCACAGGGAAGGGCGCGCTGGAAAGGTTCACCGTGGCAGAGTTATCGAGGGTGGGAGTGAGCTGGCAAACGGTACCGACCGTGCAGGTTGAGGCGATGGCCTGATCAGAGGAATTGAAGATCAGCAGTTTCGGATTGGCGAAGGTGAGGCTCAGGCTGTTGTAGGTCCCAGCCGGCACATCAGCAGCGCCAAGAAAAGCTGAAAGTGCCTGAAGCTGAGTTACGTCCACCGGGATGGGGGCGCCGTTGGGCAGCAGGGAGACGGTCGCGCCCGAAGCGGGCGTGAGAGAAGCGGCGGTGAGGCTGACCTGGAAGAAGAGGACCGAGACTCCGGCCGGGGGGGCGTCTGTCATGGTGAGGGACACCGGCGCAGTCTGCCCCGACGGAGACGGATTGGAGCCTCCGGTCTGTGAATTCGAACCGCATCCGGTCAGAAGCGAGAAAATCAGGGCTGCGGCGAAAGGAAGCAAGGACTTGTTCCGCATTTCAGGCTCCTTGGTGTGAGGAACCGATCCTGCATGGGGTCAATCTCTCACGCACGCTTGATGAAGCAAGGGGTGAATTCTGCCCGGCACAGGCCAGCCGCGTACCCTCAGGGCCCATGAGGATGCTCAAGGGTGCGGAAGGAATCGGGCTGGCAAAGCGCTCCCGGGATTCCCGCGCTGGCCGTATAGACTCATTTCCATCGTGAAGGTTGCGGCTAGCGCGGAAAAAGCACACGCATGCGGCAGGCCAGAGCAGGCGGCTTACTTGCGGACGGCGCGCCCCGCGCTGGGCTGGGGTGCTGCAGCGGGCTGAGGATCGGCAGGTGCGGGAGCGATCGCCGGGTCCCAATACAGGTAGCGGCTGCAACTATCGCAAGTTAGCATCTCGCCTTCGCGAAGCTGGTTCCACATCTGCGGCCGAACTCCCATGCGGCAGCCGGTACACTGTTGATTCTCCACACGGGCCAGGCCTGTGCCGCGGGAGGCGCTCACACGGTCGTAGCGCACCAGCCAGGCTGGGTCGATGGCTTGACGGAGGGTGTCGCGCTCCACCGTCAGCACGGCCAGTTCCCCGTCAAATTCCTTGTGGCGGAGCGCGGCGCGGGCGCGGATTTTGTCCAGGGCCGTTGCAAGTTCCTCAACCGAAGAGCGCGCGGCGGCCAGGGAGGCCTCCTGTGCTTCAGTGCGCTCCAAGCTGGCGAACTCTTCATTTTCGAGGCGCTCGGCCTCGGCGTCGGCAAAGCGGATCTCGTGCTCGATGGCCTCCGCCTGTGCGGGAGTCGTCACGGAGTCGAGCTGAACGCGAAGATGTGCAGCCTTCTTGCGGTGGGTGGCGATTTCGCGATCCAGGCGGGTGCGCAGGGATTCTTCGCGTGAAAGGGCGGTCGAGGCTTCGGCGGCCTGAGTTTGGGCAGCGGTCAGCTCGGCTGAGGCGGCGGCGGCTTCCGCCGGAAGGGCGCGCATGGCGGTTGTAATCCGGGTGCGCTCCAAATCCACTGCTTGCAGCTTTACGAGATTTTCAATGTGGGCTTGCATTCGTGCCTTGAAGTCTACGGCATTTACCGCACGTTAAGAAAATAGGGGTGGGGCGCTGCTGCGACAATGAGAGCAAATCGGGAGGCAAGTTCAGTGGCGGATCGAAGATCTTTTTGGCGCAGGAATCGGTGGCTGACGTGGGTTGCGGGCGGGTTGCTGGTGGCGCTGGCCCTGGTGACCGCGGTTATCTCCCTGCTGCTGCATCGCGTCGAACCGTTTCTCAGAGCGCGCATCGTCGAAGAGCTCGAAAGCCACTTTCATGCGCGCGTAGAACTGGACAGCTTCAACGTCTCTCTGGTCGATGGGTTGTGGGCCGAGGGCAAGGGGTTGCGCATCTGGCCACCGGCTCAGGTGGAAGGGGTCACCGTACCTGGGCCGAACGCTTCCGAGGCAGGCGGAGCGGCACAGCCTCTGATCGCCCTGGACGCTTTTCGCTTCCACGCGCCGTTGCGCTACCGGCCGGGCAGCCCTTTGCACCTCTCTGAAGTTCAATTGACCGGCATGCACGTCAATCTGCCGCCCCGGTCGCACTTTGGCCATGGTTCCAACCCGGCAACTCCTTCCGCTCCCGGAGTCAGCGCGCGTCTGGTCCGTTTCCAGATAGACACGATCGAGTGCAACGGGGCGCAATTGGTGCTGGGTACTAACAAGCCCGGCAAATTGCCCCTGGAGTTTGCCGTTGCCCACTTCAAGCTGACCGGAGTCGGCTCTGGCGGGGCGATGGGCTTCGACGCGGAATTGACCAATCCGCGGCCAGTGGGATCGATTCACTCGACGGGCAGCTTTGGCCCCTGGCAGGTGGCCGACCCTGGCGAGAGCCCCATCATTGGCGACTACCGCTTCGATCACGCCGACCTCTCCATCTTCAAGGGAATTGCAGGAATCCTGAACTCCACCGGCCACTACCAGGGCACGTTGCGCGACCTGACCGCCGAGGGAGACGCGGATGTGCCGGATTTCCGACTGAGCCGCTTTGACAACTCCCTCCCCCTGCATGCGCACTTTCACGCCAGGGTAGACGCCACCAACGGCGACACCTGGCTGCAGCCAGTGCAAGCGACGCTGGGCCGTTCGCATCTCACGGCGCAGGGGCAGGTGGTGCGGGTGGTGCAGACCGTGAATGGCGAACCGCCGCAGAGCAAAGGGCACGACATTGCCCTGACGGTCAACGTGGGCCAGGCTCGGATTGAAGACTTTCTACGTCTGGCCAGTCACTCCGCCATGCCGCTGCTTACCGGCGACTTGACGGTGAAAGCCGCACTGCACATCCCTCCGGGAACGGCGACCGTGCTGGAGCGGATGACGCTTGCCGGCAGCTTTGCACTGGACCAGGCGCGCTTTACCAGCGCCAAGATTCAGGAACGAATCGAGGAGCTGAGCCTGCGCGGGCAAGGGCGGCCCAGCGATGTGAAGACCACAGACCCGGCAAGCGTCCACTCCGCCATGCTCGGGCACTTCCAATTGGCCGGCGGTGTCGTCTCCTTGCCCGAACTGCAATACACGGTCCCTGGGGCAGAAATCCAGCTCACGGGGACATACGGTCTGGAGGGGGGAGCACTCGACTTCAGGGGCACCGCCAAGACCAACGCCACAGTCTCGCAGATGGTGGGCGGCTGGAAGGGACTGCTGCTGAAGCCCGCCGACCGTTTCTTCAAGAAGAATGGGGCCGGAGCGGAGGTCCCCATACACATCGAAGGGACGCGCGAGGATCCCAAGTTCGGCATTGGTCTCGGGACAAAGCGCGGCGCGCCGCAGGGACCGGGAATGAAGCCATAGGAGGTGGATTCTCGCTGGCCCTCCTCCGGCAGAAGAAATGCGCGGAGATGTGGGGCTTTTCAATTGCCGGAAGATCCACCCCTGAGCTTCTTGCGTCTTGGCGCCTGACAAACCGGCCCCTTTCGCCCGCGAAAATGTGTTAGTTTGGCTTGCGTCACACCGTTGCCGAAATTACGAGCGGCGGAACAAGACGAGGAGTCCGCAATGCACTGGACCAAGCACATCGCAAGCTGCGCTATATCCCTGTCTATCGGGGCTTTGGCGATCGCCGCAACGGGACAACCGGCGCCCCCGCAACACATACAGCAATCGCAAACGGCAACTCAGCCCGCGGCAGATGAGTGGTGGAAGCACGCGGTGATCTACGAAATCTACCCCCGCAGTTTCCAGGATTCGAATGGGGACGGGATGGGAGACATCAAGGGCATCACGGCGCGGCTCGATTATCTTGATGAACTCGGGATCGACGCCATCTGGATCACTCCCATGTACCCCTCTCCGGGCGTCGATTACGGCTACGACATCTCCGACTACACGGCCATCGATCCGGAATACGGGACCATGGCGGATTTCGACCACCTTGTTGCCGAGGCAGCCAAGCACCATATCCGCGTGTTCATGGACTATGTGATCAATCACACCTCGGACCAGCACGCCGTGGTTCAAGGAGTCCCGGTCGTCACGCACCAATCCCAAGCGGGACTGGTATATCTGGCGGGATGGCAAGGGGCCTGGCCAGCCGCCCAACAACTGGCAGTCCTGGTTTGGCCACTCGGCATGGACCTTCGACGAGAAAACCGGCCAGTACTACTACCACTACTTCTATGCCCAGCAGCCGGACCTGAACTGGCGGAACCCTGAAGTGCATGCCGCGATGGACGGAGTGCTGGACTTCTGGATGCGCCATGGCGCAGCGGGCTTCAGGATCGATGCAGTCTCCCGGCTGTTCGAAGACCCGGCTCTGCACGACGATCCCTACCTGCCGGGAACGAACGCCTATGGCGACCGCAACATCGAGCACAAGTACACTGACAACTTCCCCGAGGTGCATGAAGTACTGAAGGAAGTGCGCCGCGTGGTTGACCGCTATCCGGGGAACCCGGTTCTGATTACCGAGGCGGACGAGCCAAATGTGGAAGAACTGACCAAGATGTATGGCAAAGGCGACGAGGTTCAGCTTCCCATGGACTTCCAGATTGCCGACGTGAACCGCCTTTCCGCGCCGCGCTTCCGTGAGCTGTTCAACGAAGTGGAGAACAACACCGCGCACGGGCAGCCGGAGTACTTTTTCAGCAACCACGACCAGCCGCGGCAGTGGGACCGCTACGGCGACGGGGTGCACAACGACCAGATCGCCAAGCTGATGGCGGTGCTGCTGCTGGCATCGCGGGGCACTCCGCAGATGTACTACGGCGAAGAGCTGGGCATGAGAACCACAGATCCGGCGCGCATCGAAGACGTGCACGACCCCATCGGCAAACTGGGCTGGCCCAAGGAAAAAGGCCGCGACGGCGAGCGCACGCCCATGCAGTGGGATGCAACGCCCAACGCCGGTTTTACCACCGCCGCCAAGCCCTGGCTGCCGGTCCCGCCCAGCGCGGCCCGCTACAACGTGGAGGCGGAGCGCAAGGACCCCAACTCAATCTTCAACGCCTACAAGCGGCTGCTGGCGCTGCGCAGAACCGACCCCGCCCTGCGCGACGGTTCCTACCAGGCCGTCAACCAGGACGACCCCAACGTCTTTGCGTTTCTGCGCCAAAGCCGGGGGGAGACGGTTCTGGTGGCCTTGAATATGAGCGACAGGGCCAGGACTTTGTCCTTCCATCTGACCGCCTGGGGAGTCAAAGGCGCCCAGGCCACACCACTGTATGGTGCGCCGGGAACCACAGGGGCAGTGCGGCTGGACCATGTTGTTTTGCCGCCCTTTGGCGCGCTGGTGGCCAAGGTGGAATAGAGCGGCGGGCAAGCCAATCGCCTGAATCAGGCAGCAGAAATGAACACCGGGCTGTGGCGGGATTCTCCGCCGCGGTCCGCGTGTTTGTGTTAGCTTCACTTGCATTACACCGCTGCCGAATCCACGAGCAGCGGGAAGGAAAAGAGGAGACCGCTATGCACTGGACCGAGAGCATCGTAAGCGGCGTCATCGCCCTGTTTCTGGGGGCTGCGGCGCTATCCGCGGGAGGGCAATCCGCACCCGCCCAATCCACCGCAAAACCAACCGTCAACAGCGAGCAGGACTGGTGGAAGAACGCCGTCATCTACGAGATCTACCCGCGCAGCTTTCAGGACTCAAACGGAGACGGCATCGGCGACCTGAACGGCATCACCGCGCCGCCTCGACTACCTGAAAGAACCTGGGCGTGGACGCTATCTGGCTCACCCCCGTTTATCCCTCGCCGCAGGCCGACTTCGGCTACGACATCTCCGACTACGAGAACATCGATCCGCAGTACGGCACGCTCAAGGACTTCGACCGCCTGGTGGCCGAGGCCGCCAAGCGCCATATCCGCATGCTCATGGACATGGTGATGAACCACACCTCGGACCAGCACAAGTGGTTCCTGGAGTCGCGCTCGTCGCGCGCCAACCCCTACCGCGACTGGTATATGTGGCACGACGGCAAAGGCGAAACCGCCACCGACAAGGGTGAGCCCCCGAACAACTGGCAGTCGGACTTCGGCCACTCGGCCTGGGAGTGGGACGAGAAGACCCGCCAGTACTACTACCACAAGTTCTATATCCAGCAGCCGGACCTGAACTGGGACAACCCCAAGGTGCACCAGGCCTTCAAGGACATCATCGGCTTCTGGCTCAAGCGCGGCGTGGGCGGCTTCCGCTTTGACGCCATCACCACTCTCTTCGAAGATCCCAACCTGGCCGACGAGGGCATCGTCAAGGACAAGGACGGCAAGCCCGCTGATCAACGCCTATCGGCGAGCCCGTGCTCGACGACTCGCAAGACCGACAACCTGCCCGGCGTGCACCCTGTGATGCAGGAGATGCGGGCGCATGCCGACACCTTCAACTCCGCGAAATTCCCCGGCACGCGGGTCCTCATCGGCGAAACCTACCTGCCCAACATCGCCGAGTTGGCCAAGCAGTATGGAACACCCGAGAAACCGGAGTTCCACTTGCCCATGGACACCCAGGTGGGCTTCATCAACAAGCTGGATGTAGCGGCCTTCCGCGCCAAGCTGAGCGATGCCGAAACCCAGCTTAACGGCAACATCCCGCTGCTGGTCTTCGACAACCACGACAATCCGCGGCTCGATGCCCGCTACGGCGACGGAGTGCACGACACCGACATCCAGAGAGTAGTTTCCACCGTGCTCTTCCTGAGCCGCGGAACTTCACTCTTCTACTACGGCGACGAAATCGGGATGAAGACCACGCCGCCTACTCGCAAGGAAGACGTGAAGGACCCGGTAGGCGTGACCGGCTGGCCCAAGGAAAAAGGCCGCGATGGCGAGCGCACCCCTATGCAATGGGACGCGACTGCTAACGCGGGCTTTACCACGTCCTCTACTCCCTGGCTGCCCGTTCCGCCCACCTACACCGCGGTCAACGTCAAGGCGGAGGTAGGAGATCCCAACTCACTCTTTGCCTGGTACCAGGGCCTGATCCGCCTGAAGAAGACTAACCCCTCCGTCGCGCAGGGCGAAGAAATCATGCTCGACACGGCCAACAGCAAGGTGTTGAGCTGGATGCGCCAATCGGCTGGAGAACCTGCTGTAGTGGTCGCGGTCAACTTTACCGCTGACCCGCAGACGGTCAACCTCAGCGGCCCAGGCGCCGCCGGCAAGGTGAAAACCCTGCTCAAGACTCCTGGCGCTGCCGATCCAGCCTCGCTCGATTCCATTCAGCTTGGCCCGTTCGGCGTCTACATTGGGGAAGTAAAGTAGCCTGTCATCCGCGAGTGGCGCGGGCTCATGCGGCGGCTTCCGCTCCATCGGAGGTCGCCGCATCTCTTTTTGGGCTTGGGATCGCCCGGCTGGCAGTTTGACCCTGCCCCCGGTCACTCCCTATCGTTGCAGGGTACCTCAGCTGTGCTTGAAAGGACTTCCCATGAACACCCCCGGCGCTCCTGAATTGAAAAAAACAGCCCTGAATGCCACACACCGCGCTCTCAAGGCCAAGATGGTGGACTTTGGCGGGTGGGATATGCCGGTGGAATACCCCGGCCCCGGCGGCGGCCTCATTGCCGAACACCTGGCCGTGCGCACCGGCGTGGGCCTCTTCGACGTGAGCCACATGGGCGAGATTCAGTTCCGCGGCCCCGGCTCGCTTGCAGCCATCCAGCACATCACCATGAACGACGCCTCGCGCCTCAAAGACGGTCAGGCACAGTACTCCGCCCTCCTCACACCGGAAGGCACGTTTGTTGATGACATTCTCGTCCACCGCCTCAGCCCCAACGACTACCTCCTGGTGGTGAATGCCGGGACAAAGGACAAGGATTATGCCTGGATTCGCCAGCAGGTTGGCTCCTGGCCCGGCATCCACCTCAGCGACTACTCCGCCTACTACTCGCAACTGGCCGTGCAAGGCCCGCGCGCCCTGGAAACTCTGCAAAAGCTGACCAAGGTGGATTTGGCCGCTATCAAGAACTATTGGTTCGCCTGGGGCGCGGTGGCGAGCATCCCCAACGTGATGATCGCCCGCACCGGCTACTCCGGCGAGGACGGCTTCGAGGTCTATATCCCCGCCGACGTGGTAACCAGCGAAAGAATGTGGAATGCGCTGATGGAGGCAGGCCAGGAGTTCGCTATTCGCCCCTGCGGCCTGGGAGCGCGCAACACCCTCCGCCTGGAGGCCGGCATGCCGCTCTATGGGCATGAGATTTCCGACCAGATCAATGTGTGGGAATCGTTCGTTTCGCGCTGGCTCAAGATGGACAAGGGAGCGTTTATCGGACGCGAGGCTTTGGCGGCCATCGAGGCTTCTGGCGGCCCCAAGCGCAAGGTCGTTGCCCTGGAGATGGTGGACCGGGGCATCGCCCGCGACGGGTACTCCGTACTGTCTTTGGAGGGGGCGGAGATCGGCACGATTACTTCCGGGTCGCCGGCGCCGTTCTTGAAGACCAACATCGCGTTTGCGCTGGTGCCGGCGGCCGTAGCGGCCGGCGGAGAAGATCTCCTGGTGCAAGTGCGCGCCAATCAGGTGCGGGCCAAGCAGGTGCCCATGCCGTTCTACAAGCGGGCAATAAAGTAGCGCGAGCAACCAATCGAGGTTCCGGGGCAGGCTCTACTTGGCGTTGGTTGTGAACTCCTTGGCAACCTCCGACAACGCGTCCCAAGAGTCGGTACGGAACGGGGCAGCGGGCAGGCCGGCGGCGTTGCGCAAGTTGCAACCTGCAGGATAGTTGGCCCAGGCGTAGCGCACGGCAACCGGCGCGGCCACCTTGCTGCTCTTCACGATCACGGTGTCGCCGTCGATGGTTGCCTCCGCATCGAAAAATTGCTGATCTTCGCCCGCAATCTGAAACCCCTTCAGTGGGCCGTCCTTGGCGGCCAGCCCCCCGCCCACATGCGTTACGCGGATGCGGATGGCCGAGCCTTCGACCATCATTGAGGCGTAGCGCGGACCGGAGTATTCGAGTTGGCGGTGGTAGGTATTGGCCAGCGCGATCAGCGCCAACCTCTCGGCAACGGGCTCCTTGTCCTTGGGATGCACGTTGTCCGGGTCACCAACATCGATGGTTACCGCCAGGCCAGTGTTGGGCAGCGAAAGAATCCGTGCCTGCCCTTCGCGCACCAGGGGATTGTTGCTCACGTTCTTGAGGGCAGCAAGTTGCACCGCATAGAAGGGGAAGTCCCCCTGGCCCCACAACTGCCGCCACTCGCCGACCAGTGTCTCCATCACGTGCGGATAGAGCGCCAGTCCCTCTTTCCCTCCCACGATGGATTCACCCTGGTACCAGATCGCTCCCCGTATGGCGTAGGGGACGACCGGATGTAACATGCCGTTGAAGAGCACAGTGGGCTGATGCTGATCCTCCACCGGATCGCGCAGAGGGCCCGGCTTGGGGCCGCGGCCGTTGACGGTTTGCGGTGCCGGAGGCGCATCGGCTGTGGCAGCGCCCGGATGCGTCTTGTAGAAAGTTTCCAGCGCATCGAAGCGGTCGAGCATCGGTTTGAGTTGCGGATCGGCGGCGACGGCCTCGCGCGGCAGCCACGACTCCGCCGTGCTGGCGCCATAGGCCACGGTCAGGATACCTACCGGCACGTTCAGGCGCTGCTGTAGGTCGCGGGCAAACAGGTAGCCGACCGCGGAGAAGCCGGCGACCGTCGCCGGACTGCAAACCTGCCACTCGCCGGTTACGCTCTCTCTGGGCGTGTAGGATTTCTCAGTCTTCACCGTAAACATGCGGATGCGAGGGTAGTTGGCAGCGGCAATCTGCTGGTCTTCGTCCAGCATTCCGGCAAAGGAAGCAGCCTTCCGCGATACCGTAAATACCATGTTCGACTGGCCGCCGCCGAGCCAGACCTCGCCCACCAGAACATCGTGGACGGTAATGGAGTTCCTGCCCTGGATGCGCATCTCATAGGGCCCGCCGGGCTTCAGCTTGCGCAGCCGGAGCATCCATCTGCCGTTCGCGGCCGTGGTGGCGGAGCCGGTCTGGCCAAGGAATTCGACTTTCACGCGTTCGCCAGGTTCGGCAGTGCCCCAGATAGGCACGGGCACTCCTGCTTGCAAGACCATGTGGTCGCTGAACAGGGCGGCGGGCCTTACCTCGGCAGAGGCAGCCTCCGCGAACAAGAGAACAAGGCAGAACATGGTTGCGGCGAAGCGCTTTTGCATGAGCCTCCGAGAGATGGACCCGCAGAGAATACCTAGAGTCCGGTCTGCCCTGAAGGCGAAAATCCTATAGGGGAATAATTTCGCCACATTGCAGACGGGGCGAATATAAAGGGTGGGAGGAAGGATGGTCAACTGCGGCTACTGGGCAGAAAGGCGCGACGGTTGGGCCCAGGTGGCTTTAGAACAAGGTTGAGCTGCGCCAGCCCACGTTCCGGGAATTACGCCAAGCGCCCCAGTTCTTGATTTTGAGACCTGGGGCGCGAAAAACATTGGTTGGGGATGCCTTCGACGAAAAGATCTGTCTTGACACGGAGTGCGTCCGCGCTCAGACCTGCATCACTTCCGCTTCCTTCTTGTGCGAAAGCTCTTCCATGCGGCGGATTTCCTCGTCGGTCATCTTCTGCACTTCTTCGAGGGCGCGCTTCTCCTCGTCCTCGCTGATCTTCTTTTCCTTGGCCAGCTTCTTGAGGGCGTCGTTGCCGTCGCGGCGCACATTGCGGACGGCGGTGCGATGCTCTTCGAGCACCTTGTTCAGGTGCTTGCAGACATCGCGGCGCCGCTCCTCGGTCATGGGCGGAACGGGCACGCGCAGCACCTTGCCGTCGGAGATGGGGTTGAAGCCCAGATCGGCGGTGCGCACGGCCTTCTCGATCTCCTTCAGGATGGTGGGATCCCAGGGCGCGATCAGAATCATCTGCGCCTCGGGCGCCGAGACCTGCGCCAGTTGGCTGATGGGGGTGTGCGTGCCGTAGTAATCCACCTTGACCTGGTCGAGCATGTGCACGCTGGCCCGGCCGGTGCGCGTGGAGGCCAGGTTGGCCTGGAAGGTGGCCACGGCCTGGTCCATCCGCCGCCTCAGGTCGGCATTGAGTTCCTTGAGCGCCGGAATCCCGGCCATGATTGAGACTGCCATAGGGTTTCGTCCTCGCTGTGCCAATTACCAACAGCCATTTTACTAAAATCAAGTTCGCAGTATAGCTTAACCGCGGAATCCGCTGCCGAAACACCGATCCGCGCGCAGGTTGAGGGGATAGGTCTCCCACCCTCTGTGGCGACTTGCGCGATTGCCTCAGCAGCCAAACTGCTTGAGGTGGTGGCTGAGGTGCTTGCACTGCAAGCGGTTCCATTCCTCGTTGGTCAACGGTCCGAAGAATGGATGCTCGGCGCCCATCCCCTGCGGCGCTACGGCCAGCCGGCCAATCGAGTCGATCACGCGCTGCCGGTCCGCCTCGAATTCGCCGGATTGGCTTGAAAGCAGTTCAGGTGCAGTGGGCACATTTTTGGGCGGCGGAAAGACATAGAGGACCAGGTGCTTCATCGGGAAGCGCTGGAACACCTTGCGGTTTGCCGACTTTGTAGCCAGCTCGCCCAGCGCCATGGCCAGCGAGTCCACCAGGTGGCTGAGCAGGCGGGGCGCATCCAGCTTGCCCCATTGGGGTTTGGTTTCAGGGCCGAGACGTTGCAGCCTTTGAATCAGCCCGTCTCGTGTCTTCTGGTCGCGAAGTGAGGGCATCTCGAACCAACTTTCCCGATATTTACCAAACGGCATGCGGTGAAGGTGATAGGTAAAGAACGGTAAGTAAGCTGTTCTAGGTCAACGTCGTCAGCCCCGTCGATGCCGCCTGCTCGTGCGCGTGGTAGCTTGAGCGCACCAGCGGTCCCGACTCCACATGGCGGAATCCCATCCTCAGCGCTTCAATCTTCAACTCGGCAAACTCGTGCGGCGTATAGAGCCGGGCCATGGGCAAGTGGTCGCGCGAGGGGCGCAGGTACTGGCCGATGGTCAGAATGTCGCAGTGGACGGCGGCCAGATCGCGAAAGACCTCAAGCAGTTCGAGCCGTCTCCTCGCCCAGACCCACCATCACGCCGGACTTGGTCACTCCTCCGGGCTCGATTTCTTTTGCGTATTCGAGCAGCCGGAGGGTCCGTTCGTAGCGCGCGCCGGAGCGCACCACGCGGTAGAGCCGCGGCACCGACTCGGTGTTGTGGTTCAGCACTTCGGGCTCGGCCTCGACCACTGTCCGGATCGCCGCTTCGTTGCCCTGGAAGTCGGGGATGAGGACTTCGACGCTTGCAGCCGGGCGCCTGGCGGCGAATCTCCTCGATGACCATGGCGAAGGCCCGCGCCCCGCCCGGCAGGTCGTCGTCGCGGTTGACGCTGGTGACCACCGCGTGGTGCAGTCCCAACTCGAGCGACTGCCTCTGCCACCCGGCGCGGCTCGTCGAAGTCGATGGGCTCGGGCCGGCCCTTGGGCACGGCGCAGAAGCCGCAGCGCCGCGTGCACAGGTTGCCCAGCATCATGAAGGTCGCGGTCTTGTGATGCCAGCACTCGCCGATGTTGGGGCACTGCGCGCTCTCGCAAACGGTGTTCAGCCCCATGCGACCGCGCCAGGCGTTTCAGGCTGTGGTAGTTCTCGCCTACCGGGGCGCGCGCCTTCAGCCACTCCGGTTTAGGCGCCGGGACCTTGCGCGCCGGTTCAATCTGTATCAGATCCATCACGCCTTCATTGTACCGGCAGGTTGGGCAGCCCATGCGTGCGGCCAGGCCCCACCCGGCCGGGTTGGTAGAATCCGGCAAGGGCCTGGCCATCTGCCAGCCGGGAGGCGCCACGAATGAACCGCTACAAGCTGTTGCTGGGATTGGTCTTTGCCGTTACTCCGCTGGGCGTGCCGCAATCTTCGCACGATGCGGCTTCCCCGGCAACCGGCAAGGTTTCGGCAAAGCCGCTGGCCCGTCACCCCGTCGTCGCGCTGACATTCGACGATCTGCCCGCCGCCGGCAGTCTGCCGCCGGGCCAGAACCGCAGCAAGATTGCCGCCTCCCTGGCCGCCGAGCTGAAGGCTATTCACCTTGAAGGCACCTACGGTTTTGTGAACGCCGTCAAGCTGGAAAACGATCCCGACGCCCAGCAGGCTCTGCGCACCTGGATCGACGCAGGGATGAACATCGGCAGTCACACCTGGTCGCATCTCTCCCTCACCGGCCATACCGCCGAGGAATTCGAGGACAATATCGTGAAGAACGAGCCGGCGCTCACCCAATACGCCGGCGCTCGCGACTGGCACTGGTTCCGCTATCCCTTTCTGTGGGAGGGCGACACGCTGGAGAAGCGGCACGCCGTGCGGGCGTATCTGCGCCAGCATGGCTATCGCGTCGCCCAGGTCACGCTGGATTTCGAGGATTACGCTTGGAACGACGCATACGGCCGATGCTCTGCCAGCCAAGACGATGCTGCCATCGCCTGGCTGCGCCAGAGTTATCTTGAGACTGCAGCGGAGTACATCCGCCTGGGCCGCCAAGAGGAGCTGATCGCCTTGGGCCGCGAGATTCCCAACGTGCTGCTCCTCCACGCAACGGCTTTCACTACCCTCATGCTGCCGGACCTGGTGGATCTTCTGCGCCAGCAGGGCTTCCGCTTTGCTCCCTTGACCAAAGTGGAGCGAGATCGAGCCTATTCGTTAGACCCCGACGCCGCGCTCAAATACGGCGGCACCCTTCCCGACCAGTTCATGGATTCTCGCAAGCTCCCCTACCCGTCCTTCCAGCCCAAGCCGTTCGAGAAGCTCAAAGGCCTGTGCCGTTGAGGAGCCTGACTCTAACGCAGGCGTTCTCTTACCTCAACCCGCACAAGGTAGAGGAAGAAGACCAGATTGAGCAGGCCCTGCACCAGCGAAGGCAGTTGGTGCTGGCTGGTGAAGAACCACAGGTGATAGGCCGACAGCAGAGTGACCGCGCTCAGAGTGAGTGCCCAGGCCCAGCGCTTGAGGCGCATCAATCCCGCGCTGGCGGCGATGAAGCAGGGAGCGAAGGCCAGAAAGAGCACCGGATAGTGCCGGCCGGCCACCCCAAGAATCATGACCCCGGCAAGCACCAGCAGATACAGGCTGATGGCGGCCAGTCCCGGCAGCGGCAACAGTTCCTTGCGTGCCGGCGGGGATTCGTCCTTGAGGCCTTCGTTACTCATAGCGTGTGCAGATAGGCCAACAAGTCGCTGAGTTGATCCTCAGTGAGTTGCGTGGCAGGCATCATGGCCCGCCCGTGGAGAATGGTATAGGTCATCCGCTCGTCGGTGGGGGGTGCGCCAGAGGGCATGGCCTTGACCTTGGTAAGGGCCTGCAGCCCCGGCCCGTTCAGAGGCCGCCTGGTGGTGGGGTGGTGGCACTTGGCGCATTTCGCGTGATACACCTGCGCCCCACGCTGCTCCTCCAGGGTCCACAGCGCCTCGGGCTTTGAGGCGGGCAGCGCACGGCAGCCGCCCAGGACTCCAGCCAGTACGCCACCCAGGCCAACTACCGCAGTTAGACCAACAAAGGGTTCAGCAAAGGAACGTTTCCGCATCTGCCTCCGATAATACAAGGCCTTCTTCATTCCGCGGCAGCCACGGTTTCCACAATGCGGTCAATCGCCTGCATCTCGGCCTCGCTCCCCGGCCGGTGGCCGTTCACCAGAATGGAAAACACCAGCGTCTTCCCTCCTGCCGACGTCAGGTAGCCTGACAGGGCATTTGCCTCGCTGTGGGTTCCGGTCTTGGCCCACAGTTTGCCTTTGAGGGGGGAGTCGTCAAAGCGCCCGGCCAGCGTACCATCCACGCCCCCTATCGGCAGGCTGTCGCGCCAGGCTGCGCCCCACGTCTGCCGCGCGGCATAGACTAGCAGCCGGGTAAAGGCCCGCGGCGCCACCTTGTCCTCCGGGCTCATGCCCGACCCGTCGTAGAGAAAGAAGTCGCCGTCGTCCACGCCTGCCGACACAAGAAACTGCCTGACAACCCGTGTTCCCTGGGCAAAGCTGCCGTCCTTCCCGTGGGTCTTGCCCAGCAACCGCAGCAACAGTTCGGCGTGCAGGTTCTGGCTTACCTTGTTGATGACCGTAATGTCCTGAGCCACGGGCACGGAGACATGCGAGGCCAGCACCCGCCGGTTCTCCTGCGGCGCGGCCACTGTTTGAAGGTCGCCTTCATCCCTGCGTTCCAGCTTCAATGGCTCGGCTCTCTCCCCGGCAAACTCGGCCGTCCCATTCGGGAACCTGTGCCGCGTGGCCGTTCCGCCAGCCACCGTAACACCGCGGCTTCTGAGCGCTTCAATGAAGGCCGCTGCTGTAAACTCCGCCGGGTCCTCCATGGCCAACCCGGCGCGAAAACCTTCGGCTCCCACTGTGCCCCAGGCCCGCACCATGCGGTTCCCAGGCATTCTTTCCAGCCCCGGACGCGCTATCTCGCCCTTGGCCGCCGGCTTCATCGTATTGTCGAGTACGTAGTACTCCAGGTTCGGCGTCCACTCGGCTGTCGTTGCGTCCGGAGCGGGCTCGCCGGGCTTTGCCCCCTCGGGCGTTACCGCCAACTCCACGGTATTCTCGTTGAAGGTGAGCGCGGAAATCGGCGCGCCGTAGCTCCATTGCAGGTCGTCCCAGCCCCAGGCCTGTCCGTAGGGCTGATCGAGGAAGAGGCTGTCGTCGCCTACCACGCTGCCTTCCACGCTGCGCACCCCGGCCTGCTCCACCTGCTCCGCCAGCAGGTTCAGCGTGTCCATGGCCTTGCGCGGCTTCTCCGCCTCGCCCGCTGGTGTGGGGCTCGTCGTGCTCCCTGGTGCGCGGTACGGGTACCGTCGCGCACTGATCGTCGGGTCGCCCGCGCCTAACAGGATCAAGTCCCCATGCAGAACGCCCGCGGCGTCAACCTCGCCCCCCGCGACCACGTTGGTGGTCCAGGTGAGCGTCTCCACCGGCAGCAGGGCATAGGCGGCGGCGGTGGTCAGCATCTTGGCGTTCGAGGCCGGGGTAAACAGCCGTCCCTCGTTCAACCCATAGAGCGGCTCCCCGTCCAGAGTGGTCACGCTGATGCCGAACTCCGCATGACTCAGCGCCGGCTCAGCCAAAATGGCGGAAATGCGATCCGCCAGCGGCCCCTTGGCCCCGGAATGCGCGGGGAAGTGCGCTGTTGCAGGCACGGCAGGCTTGGCGTGCTGTGTTTGGGCCACCAGCCCGGTGAAAGGAAGCAGAACCGCTGCGAACGCCAGCTTTTGCCAACAACTTTTCATGCCCGGAGTGTACCAGCATTCAGCCCCGCCGCCGGACCTTCGCGAACTCCAGCACAATTTAGTCCGGGACGAGCCGTGGGATTCATCCTGCGCGTAACGTCGGCAGAATCAGCGAGCTTTAGCCCCATGGACGGCTTTGCCGAAAAAGTACGCATCCTGCCCAAGAATCCAGAACTCTTCCCGCGAATGCCTCGAGGCAGGTGCTCCTGCCGCCAGATTGAGGCGTGAGCAAAGATTGATTAAAAGGGAACTTTTGGCCTGCCGGTGACACACTAACTGCCCCAGATTTAGATGCCATTCTGAGCATAGCGAAGGATCTGCGGCTGCACTTGGCGTTGTTTGCACCCGAAAGAAATCCCGCCTGAGTTGAGGGCCTTGTAACAGGGCACGACTTCAGTCGTGCCGCAATGCCACGAAACATCTGTGGGCTTTAGGCCCTGAGGGGTATAGTTTCCCCATTGCCTGTGATTCGACCAGCACCACAATCTGGCACTCGCCAGCCGCTTGATGAGTCGGAGGTTTCAGTTCACTGGTCGGCGCAGAACGCCAGATTTCGGCACGCCTTTGAATGGGCCGACACTCGTGAGAAAGTTAGAGAGAACAATCTCCATCTGGGCATCGTAATCAGGAGGATTCTTAGGAAGGTGAGGCCACGCAATGCGAACAGAAATGCCGCAATCGGCGACTATACGACGACAATCCCAGATTACGTACTGAGTCTGGGTCGAGTGTTGAGTTCGCGAAAAAGTACTGCACCCCCAGCCTTCTACGAGTTTCTTCTCCAGCGCGTTGTGGTCAGTGCTTGACGCTTGCGTTTGGAAGGCATCTCTATCCTGAGGGGTCCTCAGGTCCGTAGCGATAATCGACAGATTTGAGGAGTCCGAGGTGCCTTGGTCGGCAGCGTTCGGGACTTGGAATGCAAACACTGTCTTTTCACTTGTAGACTTGTTCGCAATTACCGGCCAGTCGGCAGGGACCGAGAATTGAACACGGTTCACGATTGTGAAATCGACCAGGTCCGTTGCCGATGCAATTGCTGGTGCAAATAGACCTGACACAAATAAGAAAAGAACGAATGGTTTCTTTGCCATCGGACGATTGTACGGCATGGTATTGCGAGCATCCGATTCACTCATGAAGGGGAACGGTTGGGTTCGCTTCCACGCGTTCTGCGCGTATCGTCGCCAATTCGGAAATTGCGCGGTCTTTGCATGGAATTACTCCTCTTTGGCGCACAATTGTTCTAGGCCGCAATCCAGGCGGAATCCAAGGCACACGGGGCTCCAAGGAGCATTGGATTCTGCAAGCGAGAAACTCCGGCGCTAACTCCTTTGCTGTGAGGATTTTGCGGGTAACTCCAATGGTATGAGGATTTTAGCGCGATAACCATGCCGTATCCCATTGAAACCAAGGATTTTATTCCCAAAATACGGGGGGGGAGGGTAGGGACCGGCCACATCCCTGACATTTTGAACCGGGGATATGCCTGACACTGCACAAGTCCATGGGAGTTTGGTTACAACGTCGAACTGGTTGTGTCGTCGCCAATTCGGAAGGAACACCACTTGGATGTCCCAAGAGCAACCATAGATCCTTCGCCTGCGGCTCAGGATGACATTGCCGTGGGTAGAGGATGATGGTGCCGAACGCGCATTGCGGTCGTAACGTCGCCAACCCGGAAATCACATTACAGTCACCCCCGGGCAGGAGCGGCCGAGATTGATTGCGCCAAGAGTCACGACGTTGCCCAAATGCTCTTTCCTTTGCCCAAGATGCCGGAGCTGCTGGGCAAAGCCCCTTGAACAATGGTCATCGAGTCGCGGTGAGTCCCTGCGCATTCGCCGATTGCGAGGGGGAGGAAACTCTGCGGCAATCGGTGAGGATCGTGGCTCTCAGTGGTCCATGATTTTCTTGCGATTGCCCTGGAGAACGCCCCTGCTCCGCGAAAATCTCCGGCTTCCGGCTGCAGAATTTCGTCTCTGCGGTATGCTCTTCACGAGGCCCGAGTCTGGTTTCCGCACCGCGATACCCGACAAGCACCCGGTGATTCCGTGATCAAAGTGCCCACATCCTGGCGTCTCCGCACCCGCACGCTGGCCCTGGGCCCGCGAACGCTGGTGATGGCCATCGTCAACATTACTCCCGACTCCTTCAGCGACGGCGGCTCTTATCTCGCGCCCGAAGCGGCCATCGCGCACGGGCTGCAAGCCCTGGACGAGGGCGCGGACTTGCTCGACCTGGGCGCGGAGAGCACCCGGCCCGGCTCCCGCGCAGGCGGAGAGGCGGGCACTCCGCTGGCCCCGGCGGTCAGCGCCACGGAAGAGCAGGCGCGGCTCTTGCCTGTCGTGGAAGGAATCCTCAAGGCAAGACCGGATGCAGTTCTCTCGGTAGACACCTACAAGGCCGCCACCGCACGCGCCGCCCTAGCCGCCGGAGCGGAAATCGTCAACGACGTCAGCGGCTTTTCCTGGGACGCGGAGATGGCGGCCGTTTGTGCCGGGGCGCGCTGCGGCGTCGTCCTGATGCACACTCGCGGGCGGCCGGAAGACTGGCGTGTGCAGCGGCATCTGGCGTCGGACGAAATGCTTTTCAAGGTGCGCGCCGGGCTCGCGGCGAGTTTGACTGCTGCTCAGTCTGCCGGAGTTCCGGCCGAGGCCATCGTGCTAGACCCCGGTTACGGCTTCGGCAAGCGCTTCGAGGAGAACTATGCCCTGCTGGCGCGCCAAAAGGAACTGCTCTCTCTGGGCCGCCCGCTGCTGGCCGGGTTGAGCCGCAAATCCTTCCTGGGCCGCACGCTGGCTCCGCTCCACGGCGGCAAAGACGCGCCGGTTGAAGCCCGTGAAGCGGCCAGCCTGGCCGCCCTGGTGGCCGCCATCCTTTACGGAGCATCCATTGCTCGCGTTCACTCGGTGCGTCCAGCAGTCGAGGCTGCCCTCATCGCCGACGCCATCGTGGCCGCCCAACTCGAACCTCCTCGCCGGCAAGCCTCTTTTCTAATTCCTAAGGCCTAAACCCTTATCGGATGCCAGATACACGGCCACGCCGCCCAGCAGCACCAGGGTAGCCAGCACGGGTATCAGCAGCAGCAGACTCCAGCCGGAACTGAAGAGCGTGGAAGGCCACAGGGCTTCAAGGTGCAGTACGCCTGCTTGCGGAAGCTGCTCCAGCCAAGTGAGCCAGCCGATCCCGTGGCGCGCCTGGGTGGCCAGGAAGGCCATCGCGATGAGCAAATAGGTGGTGAGGGCAAAGATCTGCGCGCCGAGGATGGGCTTGCTCACGCGCGCCACGGCGGCATTGCGGAGGCGCAACTGGGCCCGCCACCAAAGCGCTCCTGGAGGAGCGACAGTGGCTGCGCCGACAGCCTGAGCCCGCGCTTTCTTGAAGGCTCCCGTGACGAGAACCCGGTCGCCGCAGGTGCGGCAGGCGGAGACATGGGCGCGCAATTCCGGCGCGCAGGCACTGGGCCATCCGCCTTGAGCCAGCAACTCGGCCACTTCCTTTTCACGTTTGCAAGGGTCAAGCGTCATGGCTGCCTCCCGCTATTCTTGTCCTGTTCCCTCAGCAACCGGGCGATTTTGCGCCGCGCCCGAAAGAGCAGCAGCCGGATGCTGGCGCTGGCCAGGCCGGTTACCTCCGCAATCTCCTTGTGGGAGTAGCCCTCGGCGTGGGCCAGCCACAGCAACTGGCGGTCTCGGGGGCGCATCAATGCCAGCGCCGGACCCAGCGTGGCCTGCGAATCGGTTTGCGCCGAGCTGGCGCTTGCGGCCAGGAACTGCTCTGGAACCTCTTCGATGGAAGAGGCCGTGGGCCGGCGCCAATGGTCGCGCAACAGGTTGGTGGCAATGCGAAAGAGATAGCGGCGACCGGCCACCTCGCCATCGGTGAAACGGGAGTCCGGTTGCGTGGCGCATAGAAAGCGCACGTAGCTCTCCTGCATCAGGTCGTCGGCCAGTGCGGGATCTCCCGATACCCGCGCCAGATAGGCCCAGAGCGGGCGGGCCGAGCGCTCGTAGAATCCGGCGAACGCGTCGCTATCCATGGGCGCTTCCGCTGCCTGCGGCGCGCCGGCGAAGACGTTCGGAAGGGTGGATTCCCAGGGCATGGAGGTGCGCTTTCTCAAGGGGTCTGCATCCCTTCCAACTCACTGCCGGTCCCGTGGGGTGAAGGGCGCGTTGGAGGGCGTTTCGGGTGCCGCAGGGTTGTCTGGCATAAGGCCAAGCCGCGCAGCAAGGACCCAGGTGACCCCTGCCGAGATGATAAATCCGATGCCGGGCATGAGGGCGACTGTGCCCAGGATGAGCATGGGAATCACCGTGTCAGGGGTTGTGTGGCGAAGCAGGAAGAAGCCCGCGCCCAGCAGACAGAGCACAATGCCGATTTGCAGCGGCGTCAGCACTCGCGCCACGGCGTTGGGTACGCGTTGTTCCGGCTCAAAGCCCACCGGAATGGGCGCCGCCTCAAGGAAGCGCCTGCCAGCTTCCGTGCCCATGTAGAGCGCCAGCTCCTGGCTGGAGCTGAACTTGTCAATCAGCCTGCCATGCACCTCGCTTTGCAGTTTGAAGATGCGTCCCCAGCGGCGATTCTCAAGGAAGACGCGGACCAGCCAGATGAGCGCCCCAAGAAAGCAGGCGAACGCCACGACGGCGGCGATTGGCCCGACGACATCCACGGTCGCGCTCGCCGTGCTGCTGCACATACTCCGGCCAAACCGCGCGCTCCAGCGCTTCGTCCGGTCCGCCGTCCTCCGGTCTGGCGTGGGTGAAGAGATAAAACTCCGGATTGCGGGCAATCTCTGGATGTGCCGCCAGGAATTGCGCCAGTTGCGGATTGTTGCGGCTCACATAATCCTGGTTGGCAAGCAAAGATGGATCGTGGGCCACGACCGTGGTGAGTGTGGGGCTGAGCCGCAGCAGCCGGATGAGCTCTCTTTGGGTAATGGCCAACTCCTTTTCCGAAGGAGCTGCCGCAGGTGCAGCCGGCGGCTGGGCAGACGCGGCCGAGTGTGCTGGCGGCGCGGCCTGGGCCGGCAGCGCTGGCCGGGTTTGTGCGGCGGCAAGAGTAGCGGCCAGTATGGCGGGCACGGCGATCATGCGCAGGACCCAAGGCTGAATGAGGCTCGGCTTATGCATTCTTGTTTCCCCTGACTGGAAGAAGGCGTTGCGCCTCTTCTGGACATACAACGAATGAGAGTGGAGTTTGGTTAACAAGTGCAGCGCCCTTCTTTGCGGCGCGTCATCCGCTCTCGAACAAGGACTGAACGGGAGGGTGTTGACCCGGCCCCAATCGCCAAATAGAGTGGTCTCACTGGCAGCCAGGATGCCGCCGAGGAGAATTCCTGGGGAGGTCCCGACAAACCGATGAAGGCACATTTTTCGTTTGGAGAAGGCGGCATTGAGGTATCTGTCCCGGATACCTTTCAATGCCAGGTGATCACCAGCCGTTCGGTAGCCCCGCTAGAGGACGCTGCAGGCGCGTTGGACGCGGCGCTCGACGCCCCGATCGGGTGTGTGTCGCTGGAGGCCATGGCCGCAGGCAAAAAGACCGCCGCGATTTCCATTTGCGACATCACGCGCCCGGCGCCGAACTGGATTACACTGCCGCCGCTGCTCAGCAAGCTCCATAAGGCGGGAATTCCCGCGGAGGCGATTACCATTTTGATCGCTACCGGGCTGCATCGCGCGGCGACCGAGGACGAGGTGAATCGCATTGTGGGCAAGGAGATCGCGGCCGCCTATCGCGTGGTCAGCCACGATGCCCGCGCGTTGGCGGAGCACCGCTCCCTGGGCTCTACCCGGCGCGGCACGCCGGTATACATCGACGAGCGGTTCATGGCCGCCGATTTGCACATTACCCTGGGCTTCATCGAGCAGCACCTGATGCTGGGTTTCTCCGGCGGGCGCAAGCTGATTGCACCCGGCCTGGCAGCGCAGGAGACGATCAAGGTGCTCCATTCGCCGCGGTTCATGCGGGAGCCGATGGCGACCGAGGGTTCGATCGCCGAAAATCCGCTGCACGCCGAACTGCTGGAGATCGCCCGCATGGCGCGGCACGACTTCAGCCTGGACGTGACTCTGACCCAGGACCGCGAGATTTCAGGGATTTTTGCCGGCGAGCCCGTGCAGGCTCATGCCGCCGGTGTTGCATTTGTTGAGAAAAACTCCCTGGAGGTCCTTGCCCAGCCCGCCGATGCGGTGATTACCAGCGCGGCCGGGTATCCCCTGGACTTGACCTTCTACCAGATTGTCAAGGGCGTTACCGCCGCACAGCATATCGTGAAGCCGGGCGGCAGGATTCTCATTGTGGCGGAATGCGCGGAAGGTGCGGGTTCGCCTGAGTTTGCCCACAAGCTCAGGGGGCTGGAAGGGTACCAGAGCTTTCTTGACGAAATTCGTACCTTGCCTGTCGAGGTGGACCAGTGGCAACTGGAGAAGCTGGCGCTGACCGGCATTCGGCACGAACTCTACTTCTACACCCCCGGCGTCTCGCGGGATCAGCTCGGAGGCCTTGCCTGCCGAGCGTACGGCGGGCTGAGCGAGGCCGTGGCCGCCGTGCTGGATGGCCTGCCGGCGGGCGCGCGCGTGGCCTTGGTGCCGGAGGGCCCCTACGCCTTTGCCAGAGCTGAAAGCCTGCAAGGGCAGTTGCTCTGCAGCTAGCCGGTGGTCGTTTGGGCGTGCGGAGCCGGTCGGTGGGACAGCGGGGGGTAGCAGGGCTGTCTTATCCGGCCTCGTATCCTCTGCCTCCCGCCGCACCTGCCCAGGGTTTATCATCGGAAATGGTGCAAGCCGGGGCGGCTGCGCCCTTGTTTTGCAACCCAGGCGCGTTGCGGTCCTTCCAAGAGAATGGGCGGCGTGGGCCGGGGTATCTCTTTGAAAGACTGGCTGCGGGGAACAAGGCAAATGCGAGCAAAAACGGCGGTAGTGCTGGGCGCCCAGTGGGGCGACGAAGGCAAAGGAAAGATTGTGGACGTGCTCAGCGAGCGGTTTTCCGCCGTGGCGCGCTACGCCGGCGGACACAACGCCGGGCACACGGTCATCATCGGCGGGCAGAAGTTCGTGCTGCAACTGATTCCCTGCGGCGTGCTGCGGCCGGGGTGCAAGGGCATCATCGGCAACGGCGTGGTGCTCGACCCGCTCGCCTTCCTCAAGGAAGTGGCCAAGCTGCGCGCACTGGGCGTGGCCGTGGACGAGCAGCTTTTTGTCTCCAACCGCGCCCAGGTAATCTTGCCCTACCACCGGATGATCGAGCTGGCCGCCGAATGCGCGCCGGGACGGAAGAAGATCGGAACCACCAGCAAGGGCATTGGGCCCGCCTACGAAGACAAGATGGCGCGCAGCGGGCTGCGCGTGGTGGACCTGCTGCAGGCCGGATCTGCTGAAGACGCACATCGAGGCGGCCTGCGCGGAGAAAAACGCCATTGCTCACGCGCTGTTTGGCAGCGAGCCGCTCGACCCGGCCAAAATGTACGACGAATATGCTGCGGCAGCCGAGCAGGTCAGGCCGTTTGTAGCCGACACCGGGCGGCTGCTGAACCGCATTCTGGCCGATGGCGGAAGCGTGATGTTCGAAGGCGCGCAGGGGACCATGCTGGACATCGACCACGGGACCTATCCCTTTGTGACTTCCAGCTCGGCGACGGCGGGCGGAGCGGCAACCGGGACCGGCGTGGGGCCAACCGCCATCGGGACGGTGATTTCAGTGACCAAGGCCTATGTAACGCGGGTCGGCGAAGGACCGTTCCCCACTGAAATTCACGACGCGGTGGGCGAGGATCTGCGGGCGCGCGGAAAAGAGTACGGCGCGGTGACCGGAAGGCCGCGGCGATGCGGCTGGCTCGATATTCCGCTGCTGCGCTACTCGAACCAGGTCAACGGCGCCGAGTGGCTGGTCATCACCAAGCTGGACGTTCTGGATGAACTGGCCGATATCCCCATATGCACCGGATACGATATCGGCGGCAAGGTAACAGACGATGATCCCGGCCGACGTGCAGGGGCTGGAGCAGATCAAGCCGGTCTATACCACGCTCAAGGGCTGGCGCGAGTCGACCGAGGGGATTACCGAATTCGATAAGCTGCCCGTAGCCGCACAAGAATATCTGCGATTTCAGGAACGGGAGAGCGGGGCAAAGATCGGCATGGTCTCGACCGGTCCCGATCGGAACCAGACGATGGTGCTACCCGCATTTGCCGAGGCTCTGAATCGCATGAATTCATAGTCGTCACCCATATCCTGGTGTGCAGAAGGCCAGGCGAAAGGAAGCCGCTCCGATGATCAGCTTTGCCGTCCGACTCAAGTTCGCCCCCGAAGATCGCGCCGATGTAGCCGAGTCGCTGCGTCTGCTGGCCACGGCCTCCCGCCAGGAACCGGGATGCGTCACGTATATTCCCCACCAATCGGAAGACGATCTGGATACTGTGCTGATCTATGAGCAGTATCGGGACGCGCAGGCGCTGGCGGCTCACCGGGAGTCGGCGCACTTCAAGAAATACGCGGTGGCAGGGATTTACCAGAAAATGCGAGATCGGGCCGTGGAGAATCTGATTGCCCTGGTTTGAGGATGCTGTCTGACGCCTGAGCGCTTTGCCGGAATGGTCAGTCTGAGGTGTTTTCCTGGGTAGTTCGGGCGTTGCAAAGAGGCATGCTCAAACGCATTGACCCGCGTACCTTATTCGGAATACTATCCGATACGTTTATGCCCGCCTCCCTGAGCACCACTCGCATCCGCCGGATTCGCAAGATCGCCCTCGCCCTCATGTTCGCCCTGCTGGTCAGCCCGGCCGCTCTTCCAGCCGGCCTGCCGCGCGGGGAGAAGCACGAAGGCCGCCACCAGATCGACCGGCTGGAGGAAGCATGGCGGGTCGCCATCCTGGAAGGAAGCGCTGCCAAGTTGTCGGTGCTGCTGGACGACGACTACATGGGCATTACCGCCCGCGGCATGCTGCTGAACAAAGAGCAGACCCTGGCCAGGCTCACCAATGGACGAGCGCACTACACAAGCCTGGAACTCTCAGACCGCAAGGTTCGCTTCTACGGCGCCACCGCGGTGGTCACGTCACTGGCGCAGGCAGCGGGCACCAATGCCGAGGGAGAGGAAGTCACGGGCGGCTTTCGCTATACGCGGGTTTATGTGCGCGACGAGCGGGGCAAATGGAAAATCGTCAGCTTTGAGGCAAGCCGGATTCGCGAGCCTGGCGAACGAAGGTAAGCGGACAAAACAAGTAGTCACTCCGGAACCTGTGACTTTAGAAGTCCACTACGGGTTACTATTGAGCGCACCTTGCCTCCAAGAATCCCTCGCGGCCTTGCGATTGTTGTTCTATACTCCGAATGGAATTCTTTATCCTGGGAAAATCCTATGAAAACCCAGGAAATGGACGATTGCAAGACGCCCGGCGAGGATGTGCCACCTGAAGGAGATTCCTCGGACACGCCTGCAAGTCTCTGATGTTGCATTCCCCGTTGAGAACGGGACAGGCGCCCTGGGACAGGGACAGCCTGGTGCAAGCCCGGAACTACGAGTTGTCTGGATGTCAACCAGACTGGGGTAGACCGCATGAAGGCAAGCCAGTTGGCTACGCTCAGGTTCCTTTCGTTGATCTTTCTTCTGCCCGGACTGGCAGGGCTCATCCTTTCCGCGATGGTTTCCACCCATTATATGGACACGCTTCCCACGTCCCCGGCGCCGGAAGAGCTGCGCATGACTCCGCGGAACATCAATGGTAAGGTCGTGTACCAGACGGTGGAGGAGGATCGCCGGTTGGACATCATGGAGTACTCCTCGGTGGGCGTCTTTCTCGTGGGGCTCTCGCTGGGCCTTGTTTATCTTGAAAAGTGGGGCGGCTTCAGAGCAAGAGAAGCAGACGACGAAAAGTTGCGGGAAGACTACAGTTGAGTCCCCTTTCCAGAAGCAGGTCACGGCACAATCCTCGTGCCAGGATACAAAGGACAGATGCCCGAATTACCTGAGGTGGAGACGATTGCCCGTGGCGTTCATGCGCGGGTTCAAGGCGATCTCATCGTGGAAGCCTGGTTTGGCTCTCATCCCGAGCCATTCAAGACCCCGCCTGCCCAGCAGGTCGAGGGACTCACAGGACGGGCCATCCTGGCCGCACATCGCACCGGCAAACATCTTGTTTTGGAGCTTGGCACTGCCGACAGCTCCGCCCGGACGCCCAGTCGCGGCCCCAAGGGCGCGGTGAATGAGCCCCACGCGCAGTGGATTGTGCATCTTGGCATGACCGGCAGGCTGGTTGTCACCACTCCGGATGGACCGTTGGCTGCGCACACCCACGCTCGCCTGCTCCTCTCCAGCGGTCGCGAGTTGCGCTTTGTAGACCCGCGCCGCTTTGGCCGGTTGGAGTTTCGCGATCTTGACCGCGGCGCGGGCTTTCTCGCCTCCGGCGCTGACCCGCTGCAGATTGCGCCGGAGGCGTTTGCGGCTCTCTTCCGCGGGAGGCGGCTGGCCATCAAAGCTGCACTGCTCAACCAGAAACTGCTGGCCGGGGTCGGCAACATCTACGCCGACGAGAGCCTCTTTCGCGCGGGTCTGCGCCCGCGCAGGCGGGCCGGTCGGCTGACCAGGGCAGAGTTGGAGAGGCTGCGGCAAGCACTGTGCGACGTTCTGAGGCATGCCATCCGCCTGGGTGGGTCGTCGGTATCGGATTATGTGGATGCGGACGGCGTGCGCGGCTTCTTTCAACTCGAACACTGTGTCTACCTGCGCACAGGGCAGCCCTGCCGGCGCTGCGGAGCCGAGATCCGGCGGATTCTTGTGGCGGGACGGGGCACGCATTACTGTCCGCAGTGCCAGCGCTAGGACGGCTTCTATGGTTTTTTGCATTTTTGACCCGTTTAGCCTCCCATAATCCAGAATTAGGCGATTCGGGAAATTCTGTAAATCTATGAAAACAAAATGCACAGGGATTGGCGCATGAATTGCTATTAGATAAGCGCCAGTGATGAACCGGCTGCTGGAGAGAAATCCGGCCAGCCCAAAGAACACAGATGCCCGGCAAGAGCCACCGCCCATGTAGCGGCCCTCAAAAGGGAATAACCGGCCGGGAAGGTCTGCAGTAGGCACGGCGGAAACAACCGCCGGCCACATATTGCTTGGGAGGCCAGTGACCAGCGCAGGATTCCAAAAACGCCACTCCGCAAGGAGTGGCGTTTTTCGTATTGGCGCTGTTTGCGGTTGGCTTTGAATCGGCCGGGCTTCCGAGACCACTTGCCAGCCGGGCAGCTTCGCTGTAGTATCGGACTTGCCTATCAAGCGGCTGACGCTTGCCACCCGGAAGCGGGAAGAGCAAGCTCGCCGCCGAAGCAAGGAAACTTCGTTGGCCCGCTCAATCTTCACAGACTGGAAGCGGCGAAGGTCCCCGTAGGAAAGGCATCACCTGAGGAAAGTACAGGCCGCTTCGTATCGATCCTGACAACCGGACGGAACTCGCGGAGAGTTCCTGTTTACTTTGCGGCAAGGCTCCTGGGAATCATGATGAACTGTGGTCGGAGCCCGGCTCCGGCTCAGTTTGTTTGAGGTCCTTCAATGCATGGACCGCCAACCGCCATGTTCCCCGTCCAGAACTGGACCTGCGGCTGGCCAAGGAAACCCGGAGCCCGGCAGGAAACGGCTGAACCTAGAAACGCAATGCACCAGACAGCAGAGTGCCAGGAAGTACACGCATGACGACAGAATTGACGCAACCCCAGGCAGAGCCAGGGGCGGATCAGGCCAACGGCCAGGGTCCATCGCAGGGGCATCGGCGCCGCCGCCGCCGCCGCAAGAACAAGACCAGCCAGCAAAGCGCTCCTCAGGCCCAGCAGGCGCAACAGGCTCCGCCTCAGGCCCAGCCGCCGCAAGTGCAGGCACCGCCCAAGGCGCCCGCTGCGCGGCACAAGGCGCCCAGCGCGCACCAGAACCACCAAGGCCAGCCCCAGGGCCGGAAGAAGAAATTCTTCCAGAAGGGTGCGGCTCCGGCAGCGCAGCCTGGCAACAGTGCTTCGGGATCAACCGCAGAGCAAGCAGCGCAAGGGCAAGCAGAAGGGCCCCCGGGAGTTTGTGGGTCCCATGGACCACAGCTACCGCGTAGCCAACGGAAACGTGGCCGATGGCCCGCCCTCGACGATTCAGATCACCAACGGCGGCCACTACCAGGACAACTTCGTGCCGGCGGCCACCATACCAGTCCGCGAAGACGCCCCCACCCGCATCTTCTGCTTCATTGAAGATCTGTTCTTCCTGGCCAAGATCCAGGAGACGGCCCGCAAGCTGGGCGTGAAGGTGGAGTTCGTCAAAGGCGACAAGGAGTCGGTGGCGAAGCTTACAGATCTGCCCGAGGCCGAACGGCCCACGCTGGTGGTCTTTGACCTGAACAACCTGAACGCCAAGCCCATCTCGCTGATCCCCAAGCTCAAGACCAAATTCAAGAAAGCGACTTCGATTGTGGGCTTTCTCAACCACTTGCAGGGCGAACTGAAGGCCAAAGCCATCGAGGCCGGATGCGACGCAGTGATGCCGCGATCGGCCTTCTCGCAGAGCCTGCCCAACCTTCTGCGCCGCTATGGCATGGAAGAGGAAGAAGATCACATGCCGCAGCCGGCGTAAGCTGGGCGAATCGAAAGGAAGCAACGAGGGCGCACCCGCACAGGGCGCGCCCGCGTTGTTTTTGCCGCAAGCGTGGCCGGCGCGATTGGGATTATCCCGGAGGCCAAGCCAGCGGTCGTCCGCCGATCAGGTGCAAGTGGAGATGGTCCACGCTCTGGCCGCCATCCGGGCCGGTATTGATGACCACGCGGTAGCCCTTGGGAAGCCCTTTGGCACGCGCGATCTCTGCCGCAACTCTCAGCAGGTGACCCAGCAGCGGCGGGCTGCCAGCATCGGTCTCGGCCAGCGAGGCGATGTGCTCGCGGGGCACGATCAGCAGGTGAACGGGAGCCTGGGGGTTGATGTCCGCGAAGGCGTAGCACAGTTCGTCCTGGTAGACGGGGGTGGAAGGAATGCTTCCGTCAACGATCTTGCAAAAAAGGCAACTCATGGCGAGACCAGTGTACACGGCGCGTGGCAGGGGCGCGGGCATCCCCTGTGAACTCCTTCGCCAATTTGCCGATAGATGCTAGTTGGTACCCCCCAAGGAGAACCCGATGTTTTCGTTCAGTTGGAAGCGGAAGTATTCAGTGGGCGTCAAAGACCTGGACCTGCAGCATCAAGCCATCATGGATCACCTGGATGCACTGCATGAATCCATGCTGGATGGCAATGTGAATGAGGCAGTGACTCCTCTGGTCAGCAACCTCGTCTCTCTCGCCGCGGAACACTTCGCCACCGAAGAAGAGCTCATGGAGTCCACCGGATTTCCAGGCCTGGCGGATCACCGCGCCAAACACCAGGAACTCTCCCGGAAGGTCCAGGAATTCATTGCTCGTCATGGCCAGGGAGACCAGTCCGCCTACAGCCAGTGCATGTATTTCGTGCGCGGTTGGATGACCGAGCATATGCAGAAGGACGACAGCCAATACGTGCCGTGGTTTGCGGAGCACGGCGCACATGAATTAAGCAGTTCCAGAGGCTAGGCCCACGCCGCCGTCCACCCGGCGCAGCGCCACGAGGAGCAAGACCGCACGAGCCAGAAATAGCGCATTCGAAGACACTCCTTTCCGATCTTGTAGGCAGATCGCGGGGCGAGATCCATCCTGGCTAGATTGTCGCCAATTCGGAAAGCGCCCTTGCGCCTTTAGCTGGTGTGGTCCAGCACGATCTTCCATCCCTGTGTGCCGTTGCGCCAAACCAGGGAGAATATGCCGTCGTCCTTCTTCGCTTCCCCCTTCGATTTACGCTCCAGATGAAAGTGCCCGGTGACCACAGCAAATTCGACCTTGCCGCAGGAACCGGGCAAGAGCCGCACCTCGACTCCGGTGAAGCTGAGCGTGCCCATCTGCTCGTGAGTGGTGTAGGCCTGCTTGTAGCGGTCGAGGATAGGCCCATAACCCTTGCGCACCGTGGCGCCAATGAAGGTGGTCTCCGGCGAGTTCTCGTAGGGCTCCATGAAGGCCGTGATATTGCCGTGATTCCAGGCGGCTGCCTGCGCGCCCATCGCCGCCCGTATGGCCGCTTCCCCATCGTCGACGGGCTTTGCCACGGGCTGCGTGCCAACCTGCGCGCGCGTTGCCCCGGCGCCAAGAACCACAAGGAAAGCAACCAGAACCAGGAAACTCCTTCGCATCGGACCCCTCCGCGTTCAGCTTACAATGACAGCATGACAGCGGCTGCCCCATCCGCTCCTTTTCGCATCGTGCACACGGTCTGCTCGCACGACTGCCCGGACACCTGCGCGTGTTCTGGTCACGGTGGACGCGCATGGCCGCGCGATCAAGGTCGCCGGCGATCCCGCGCATCCGGTAACCCAGGGCTTTCTCTGCGGCAAGGTGGCCAAGTATCTCGATCGCGTCTACGCGCCAGAGCGCATTCTCTACCCCCTCAGGCGCAAGCCCGGCGTCGCCAAAGGGCCCTCTGGCCAGGGGCCGCGAGCACGAAGCCTTTGAGCGCATCTCCTGGGACGAGGCGCTGGACGCGATCGCCGCGCGCCTGAAGCAGACCGCCGAGCGTTACGGCCCCGAGTCCATCCTGCCCTACAGCTATGCGGGCACCATCGGCGTGCTCGGCTACGGGTCCATGGACCGCCGCTTCTTTCACCGCCTGGGCGCCAGCCAACTGGACCGCACCATCTGCTCCGAGGCCGGCGGAGTCGGCCTGGAACCTTGTCTACGGCAAGAAGCTGGGCACGCCCACCGAGGACTTCCGGCTGGCCAAGCTGGTGCTGGCCTGGGGCGCGAACATCCACGGCAACAACGTGCACCTGTGGCCCATGATCGAGCAGGCGCGGCGCAACGGAGCGCGGCTGATCGTCATCGATCCCTACCGCACGCGCACCGCCGCGCTGGCCGACTGGCACATCGCCATCCGTCCCGGCACCGACGCGGCGCTGGCCCTGGGCATGATGCACGTGATTCTCAACGAAGGCCTGGAAGACCGCGCCTACATCGCCGAGATGACCCACGGCTTCGACCAGCTTGCCGAGCGTGCGCGCGAGTACACGCCGGAGCGCGTGGCCGCCTGGACCGGCATGACTGCCGGCGAGGTCGAGCAGCTGGCCCGCGAGTACGCCACCACCCGGCCCGCGGCGCTGCGCATGAACTACGGCGTGCAGCGCAGCGAGAACGGCGGCACGGCGGTGCGCGCCATCGCCATGCTGCCCGCGCTCACCGGCGCGTGGAAGCATCGCGGCGGAGGCGGCCAGCTCTCCACCTCCGGCGCCTTCGAGTGGGACAAGCAAGCCGTCGAGCGCCCCGACCTGGCGCTGGCCTCGCCGCTGGGCCGCGAGGCGCGCGTGGTCAACATGTCGCCGCTCGGCCAGGCGCTTGCGAAGCGCAGGGACTAGGGACAGGGACTCGGGACAGGCCCTGCCGGTTCATGCGCTGTTTGTCTACAACTCCAACCCGGCGGCGGTCGCGCCCAACCAGAACGCCGTGCGCCGCGGCCTGGCGCGGCCGGACCTCTTCACCGTGGTCCACGAGCTCTTCTTTACCGACACCACCGACTACGCCGACTACATTCTGCCCGCCACCACGTTTCTTGAGCACACTGACATGTCAGGGCGCTTACGGCCACTACTTTGTGCAGCTCTCGCAGCAGGCCATCGAGCCGCCGGGCGAGGCGCGCTCCAACGTCTGGCTCTTCGGCCAGCTGGCGCAGCGCATGGGCTTCAAGGAAGCGTGCTTCCGCGACACGCCCGAAGAGATCATCCGCCAGGCGCTGGCCATTGGGCCGGATGGCCACTCGACCAATCCCGGCATGGAGCACATCACCTTCGAGGATCTGAAGCAGCAGGGCCACATCCCGCTCGCCTTCCATCGCCAGCCGGAGACCCATCCCTTTCAGCCCTACACCGCCGGGCCAGTCCCCACGCCTTCCGGCAAGATCGAGTTTTATTCGGAGGCCTGGCCGCCGCCGGCCTCGACCCGCTCCCGGCTTTCATCCCCCCCACAGAGTCGCGCTGGGGCGAGGGCGCGGCGCGCTTTCCGCTCGAATTCCTGGGCCGCAAGGCCGACAACTACATGAACTCGACCTTCGCCAACCTCGACGGCCACCGCAAGATGGAAGCCCGCACCAGCCAGCGGCTGGAAATGCATCCCCAGGACGCCGGGGCCCGCGGCATCGCCGATGGCGACCCGGTGCGCGTCTGGAACGATCGCGGCTCGCTGAGCCTGACCGCGCTGGTCAACGGCAGCCTGCCCCCCGGCGTGGTGGCCGCGCGCATGGACTGGGCCAAGCTTCAGCCCGGACGGCGCCAACGTGAACGCCCTCACCAGCGAGCGGCTCACCGACTTCGGCGCCGGAGCCACGTTCTATTCCATGCTGGTTGAAGTGGCGAGGATTTGGACCACAAATCCAGACCCAAGCCTTACGCAGTAACCTTGATCCTATGAATTGGACGAATGTACTCATCGTTGTCGCCGTGGCTGCGATCTTTCTCTTGATGAAGCGCTCCGGGCAGCTCTCCGCAAAGGATGCGCGGGAGCACCTGAAGAATGGAGCCCTGGTCATCGACGTGCGGACCGGGGGCGAATACAACGCAGAGCACCTCAAATGCGCAATCAATATTCCACTCGACGAGATTGAGTCGGCCCTGCCGCGACGGGTTAAAGACAAGAACCAGGTGCTCCTGCTGCATTGCCAGAGCGGGGTGCGCAGCGGCGCGGCCAAGAGCAAGTTGAAAGCCCTTGGTTATGCAAAGAGCTACAACCTCGGCTCCTTCGCCAGGGCGCGAGAAATCGTTGACGGCAAATAGGCGACAAGGGCCGGGAACCCTCGTTTGCCGTTTCGAAAGGATGGCGGCAATGAAACAAGTTTTTGCCTTCTTTCTGATCTTGATGGGCGCGGCCGCAGGCTCCGCTCAATCCAACAGCCTCGCGGGCGAGTGGCGCGGCGTCTGGACTAGCCCGGCGGGCACGGTCTACAGCGCCGAGATGACGCTCGATGCAGGTCCAGGCTGCAAGACCTGCGCGGTCGTGAGCGGCGGCGCGATCCGCGGCAAGATCGTGTGGACCCTGCGCAAGACCGGGAAGAACGCGCCTCCGGAACTGGTGTTGCAGGTAGACATGAGCACCACCGAGCTGGTCAAGGGCGAGATGAAGGGCGCGGGCTTGCTGGTGCTGGACGGCTACCAGGTCAGCGATCCGCACGGCGTCAAAGCCCTGGACAAATACCGGCTGGCCCTCTCCGACGATGGCAAGGTCCTGGGCGGCATCACGCTGAACGGCGGGGCGTGGACCGGGCAATTCATCGCCATGCGCGCGCAGTAAGCCAGAATGCCCACCCAACTTCGCCGCTACCCTGTTTTCTCAATGCCAAATCGACGGTCTGGAGCGCCGACCTCCTGGTCGGCTGTACTGGCGGCGTCCTCGCCGCCAGAGCAAAGCATCATTCTTCTGTACAGCTTGCCTACGCCTTGACGGAGTAAGCCATGTCCGGCGTGGGTCGGGAGACCCACGCGACAGCCGGCCAGGAGGCCAGCGCTACAAATTCGTTGACGCGCCTTTTGAAGAGTGCGGCCTATTCCGATGCCTCGACTACCAAGCAGACCTGCGCCTTGGCGTTTGGATCGAGACGGACGATATCGACGGACGGAAAGTAGTCCTTCTTTGTCGCACGGATTGTGTAACGCCCCGGCGTCAGGCCGGAAAAGCGGAAGCCGCCTTCTTCGTTGGTGAGGGTGTTCGCAATCGGGGTCTTCTCGTCCCCGCGAAAGACCTGGACCTGCATGGCCTCCACCGGCGTGCCGACATTTGTAATGCCTGCCCACCCGGCAAGCGTCGGTCCCACCGTTTCGTTGACTGCATCGGGCCCGTCGCCTTTGTCGATCAGCCTGCCTTGCGGGCAGGGGAGGTCTGTGATCAACGCCTTGTTGAGCGTGGCCGGAGTGACTTCGATGTAGTCGAGGGCAGCTGGGTCGTTTTCATCCGGAATCCCGCGAATTCCAATCACGTCGCCGGGTTTGAGCCAGACGCCGCGGACGATATGGCGCGTGGCGTTGTCGCCGTTGGGCTGGGCTGAGGGCAGCGCGGCGTCCGCCGTCCAGATTTGGCCAATTGGGCCAATCTCGATATGCCCATTCTGTTCCAGGCCAAACTCCGCCTTGCCGGGCTGGATGTCGAAGTACTGGACGGCGATGTTGTACGTCCCCTCCTGCCCGTTCCAGGTCCACTCGGCTTCGCAGAAAGGTTTCTGATTCGTCCCGGCCTTGGGAGCTTCGGGCTCATCGCAGCTCACCGCTTTGCCTCCGCTGGCGTCTTCCCACGGTGTCACGTCGATGATTTTGTAGCCGGTAAGTCGTGCGTCTTCCGCTTCCAGGCGGCCGGGATAATGCCCGGCACGTCCCTTTTCGTCAGGAATGCCGCTGAGCTTGAGGAAGTACTGCACAATGGCGTCGCGCCAGACGATGGCGTGGCCGGCCTGGTATCTGAGCCGGTCGCGCATCTGCTCATAGAGCGGTTGGTCGATGTGGCCTTCCAGGGTTTGCCACTCGCTGAGCAGTTCCGCTGCCTGCGCCGCGCCTTCGTAGTGGCTGTCGTAGATGTACTGGATGACGGTTTTGCCCGAGTGCAGCCTGTACGTGTACGGCACGTGGTGAAAGAAGAGCAGCAGTTCGTCGGGGGTGGTGGCAGCGGTCTCGTAGAGCTTGGCCACCTCGGGCGGATACTGCCCCGCATAGCCGGTGCCGGTGGTCGTACTGCGGTCCATTCCGATGCCCTTCGCGTCCGCGTCGTGCCACTGGCCCCATCCATTGCACTCGCTGGATTCGATATTGGGGCCGTAGTGGCTGCCGGTAATATCGGTGAGCGTCTGCGCGCCCAGCGGGCCGGTGTAGCCCTCGTAGGCCGGCCAGGACTGCATCAGCATCTTGACGACAGTCTTGACCACTTCGGGATCGGAGCCGATGGTCTGGCGGGTCCACTCGGCGGCGATCTCTTCGGGACTGAGATTCGGGTCCCACGCGAGGCGTCCGAAGGCGTAGAGGTTGGCCAGGGCCAGCGGCGAGCCCAGCCATGCGTCTCGTCCCACCCCGGCCACGGCCACCATGCCACCCAGGCCCTTCCGGGCCAATATCTTCTGGACAGGCGTTGTAGAACCGTCGACGCGCAGATCGAAGTCCAGCACCTGCTTCCACATGGGCGCGAGATAGACCAGGTGGCGCTGCTGCCCGGTGTACTCCTGGGTGACCTGAACCTCCATCGCCTGGCTGGTCTGGCGCAAGCCCGGCAAAGAGCGGCGAAACCGGCTCGCGGGCCTGGAAGTCGATGGGGCCCTCCTTGATTTGGATCACAACATTTGCGGCAAAGCGGCCGTCCAGCGGATGCGAAGATGTCGTAGGCGGCGCGGGCGCGGTCGGCCTTGGGGTCGCGCCAGTCGAGGTGATGGTTGTAAACAAAGGCGCGATAAAGCACCACGCCGCCATGCGGCTCCAGAGCGCCGGCCAGCAGGTTGGCTGCGTCGGCCGGGGTGCGTCCGTAGCTGGCGGGGCCGGCCTGGCCCTCGGAGTCGGCCTTGACCGTAAACCCAGCAAAATCGGGAATGAGCGCGTAAATCTCTTCGACCTTGGCCGTCCACCAGGCCTTCACCGCCGGGTCGAGCGGGTCGTAGGTCGCGAGGCCGCCGATCTTCTGCGGGCTGGCGATGTCCACGCTGAGGGCCAGACGAACGCCCCAAGGGCGCATCGTGTCGGCCACTCTTGCCAGTTGCTTCAGGTGATCGGCGTCGAGCAGTTGCGGCGCGGCGTTCACATTATTGACGTTGCAGCCGTTGATGCCCACCGAGGCCAGCAGGCGCGCGTATTCGGCTACGGGCTTCAGGTCTTCGCGGACGTTTCCGCCTTCGAAAAAGATCGACCGGCCCGCATAGCCGCGCTCGATCGAGCCGTCGGGATTGTCCCACTCGTCGACCCAGCGGATGGGCATGGCTGGGTGGTCACGATGGGGGTAATCAGCCTTGAGTTTGCCGATTTCCGCCGTCGCGGGTAGACGGCGAATTGCAAATGCCCCGTAGAGCGCTCCGCGTTCGTCGCCGCCCGCAACGATAGAGAGGCTGGATTCCTGGGAACCGTTCCACCAGAGCCAGTATTCCTCGGGCTTCAAATCGCCTGGGATGGGGACGGTTGGGTATGCTTTTCGAATCTCCTCGGCAGTTCCGACAACTGTCAGGCTCTTCTCGCGCTCCTCTAGTGTGGAGGAGATGCCGCCTTCTACGGATGCAGGGTGACTCACACTGCGGCTGAGTTCCTGAGCCGCGGATTGCTCAATCGGGCTGGCCCCCAGCGCAACAACCTTGCCGAAAAGGACCAAACGGTTTGGTTTGCGCAGCCACGCCTGATCCGCGGTTTGGGCGCTAACGGCAAGACCGGTTGCCAGCAAGAGCGCCAGGACAATGTTGCCATTCCATCCGGGCCGGCTCGGTCGCAATGAAGGCAGGAGCAACCGCAGGTCCTTCCACTGCGCTGCCCACCCCAGAAACGAAGGCATGTTGCTGGGGACACCGGCTGCGCCCCGCTCACGACAGCGTTTTGTTGGCTCAAGCACTTGATGGGGGAGTGAGAGTGAAGTCCGTGCTTTCCAGGGTCTCAGAATCGATTCCTCACCCCATTGACGAATACCTGTCGTCGTGGACCCCGAGCCTTGGCGCACCCGGCCTGTTGCGGCACTCATGGACAACAAGTGCTCTACACAATCGCCTTGCTTTTTCATCTTCGCCGCCGCCCGTCCCGATTCTAGCGCTTCCACGGTTCCATCCTCTCCTTGCAGTTGTAGACTGGGTTGGTTGCGTTGCAGGAGGGTTCACACCGATGTCCGATACCATGCAGGCGGTTGTCAAGGCTCAGGCCGCTCCGGGAATCGAGCTGCGCGAAGTGCCCGTGCCCTCGCCAGGCCCCGGCGAAGTGCTGGTGCGGGTGCAGGCGGCCAGCGTGTGCGGCACCGATCTGCACATCTTCAACTGGGACCCCTGGGCGCAGGGCCGCATCAATCCGCCGCTGATTCCCGGCCACGAGTTTGCCGGTGTAGTGGCCGGAGTGGGCCGCGGCGTGACCACGGTAAAGGAGGGCGACCCGGTCAGGCGGAGATGCACGTGGCCTGCGGCAAGTGCCTGCAATGCCGCACTGGCGGCGCGCACATCTGCCAGCACGTGCGCATCCTGGGCGTGGACGCCAACGGCGCCTTCGCCAGCTACGCCATCATTCCCGAGACCAACATCTGGAAGCTGTCGCCCTCGATTCCCCACGACTACGCCTCGCTGCTGGATCCTCTGGGCAACGCGGTGCATACCGTGCTGGCCGGGGAGATTGCCGCCAAGACGGTGGCCGTGACCGGCTGCGGCGCCATCGGCCTGTTTTCCATTGCCGTGGCCAAAGCCTGCGGAGCCGCCAAAGTCTTTGCCATTGAGGTGAACGCGCACCGGCGCAGCGTAGCCGCCACCATGGGCGCGGATATGGCCCTGGACCCGGCGACGGACAACGTGGAGAAGATGATCCTCGAAGCAACCGGCGGCACGGGCGTTGATGTGCTGCTGGAGATGTCCGGGCATCCAGAAGCGATGCGGCTGGGCTTTGCGCTGCTTCGCACCGGCGGGCGGGCCTCGCTGCTGGGGATTCCGTCGCGGCCTTTCGAGTTGGACTTTGCCCGCGACATCATCTTCAAAGGCGCCACAGTGCAGGGCATCAATGGGCGCAAGATGTTCGAGACCTGGTTCCAGATGGAGGCGCTGCTGGCCACCGGCAAGCTGGACCTGGAGCCAGCCATTACCCACCGCCTCAAGCTCGCTGAGTTCCCCAAGGCCATGGAACTGCTGGCATCCGGCGAGGCGATCAAGGTATTGCTCAAGCCGGAGTAGGAGTCGCCGCCGGTTGGGCAGCGGGCAGCAAAAAAGGACCTGCACATGGTGCAGGTCCTTTTTTTGCTCTTGCGGTGTAGCCCACTTACTTGACGGTCAATGCCATGGTGGTGGTGTGAGTGGTAGCGCTGACTCCGTTGCTTGACTGCGCGGCAACCGTGATTGTGTAAGTGCCCGAGGGCGTGGCCGGGTTTGTCGGCGGACCATGGTTCAGATAGTAGTAGCGCGGATTGCAGGCCGTTGTGCCCAGCACAGAAACGAGTCCAACCAGGGCCACAAGCGAGAACCGGCACAGCCAGCGGCGGCGGCGGCTGCCCCAGGCGATGCCCACCAGGGCAAGCGATCCGGGCAGCAGAAACGCCCAGGCCACGGGGGTGGAGCCGGGTTTCGGGGCGGGCGAGGCCAGCGCGGTGGAGGCAGCTTCAGTCTGCAACACCATCGAACTGGTCACTGCCGCGGTAGCGCCGGGCAGAATCTCGACGTTCTCCGGAGTAAAGGTGCAGGAAGACTGATCCGGCAGACTCGAGCAGGAGAGGGTGACAAACATGGGAGCGGTCAGGGATGCACCGTATTCCGGCGTTACGGAAGCGATGACGGTTCCAGACTGGCCAGCGGTCAGCGTGAGCGATGCGGGCGCAACCGAAATCTGAAAATCGGGCGTACCCCCGCTGTTCATGGCGTGAAGCGCGCTGGATACCGAGACGGAACTCTGGTGAGTCGCGTCGCCGGTATAGACCGCGCGCAGCAGGTGATCGCCGCCCGGCAAATCGAGCTGAATCGTGGCCCGGCCCTGTGCATTGAGCGCGGCGCCAGCCAACGGCCTGCCGCGATCCTTGAGGGCGACGGCTCCAGCAGCGGGCAACCCGTCCTCGCCGGTCACGGTCACCGTGAATGTAGCCTGCGTGCGTCCACCCTGGTCACGGGTTTCAGCAGCCAGCGCGGTTTGCGTAGCCAAAGTCTGCGATGCCTGCGCAGCCAATGCCAGCGCGGGCATCGCCAGCGCAATACCAAGTCCTGCAACCAACTCAAGCCGCAGACCGCGGCGGATCATACCTCTCACGTGCACCTGCTCCAAAACTCAAGAAAATCGTGGTTCGCCCAGTTGCGGCAGCGTAGAACCTCTATTGTATCCGGCGGGGGCGCACCCTAGCCATGGGCACCCCTTCTTTGGACGTTTCGCCGAAGAGAAAGCCGCTTCCACGGCGCAGTCCGCTCCCCTACCCTGTGTCCCCATTCCCTACTCCCTACTCCCGTTTTTTCGTCTATCCTCTTTGTTTGAGGTGCATCGCCATGACCGAAGCCACCCAACGCCCCCAGCTTGCCCACCTGACCGCCATCCTCGACGAGTTGCGCGCCAACGGCACCCATTTCAAGCTCCGCGTGCTCGACGACCAGCAGGCGCCCGTCTGCCACTACGACGGCAAGCAGGTGATCAACCTGGCCAGCAACAACTACCTGGGCCTGGCCAACCATCCCAAGCTGATTGAGGCGGCATTGGCCGCCACGCGCGCCTTCGGCGTGGGCTCGGGAGCGGTGCGCACCATTGCCGGAACCATGCGCATCCACATGGACCTGGAAGAGAAGATCGCCCGCTTCAAAAATGTCGAGGCGTGCGTCGTCTTCCAGAGCGGATTCACGGCCAATGCGGGCACCGTCAGCTCCATCCTGGGCAAGGACGACTTTATCCTCTCCGACGAGCTGAACCACGCCAGCATCATCGACGGTGCTCGCCTCTCCAGGGCCAAGATCAAGGTCTTTCGCCACAAGGACGCGGCCCACTGCGAGGAACTGCTCCAGGAAGTCGCCAACGAGCCGGGCCGCAAGCTGGTCATTACCGACGGCGTCTTCTCCATGGACGGCGACATCGGCCCGGTGGACAAGCTGGCCGCTCTGGCTGAGAAGTACGGCGCCATCATGATGGTGGACGACGCCCACGCCTCAGGCGTGCTGGGGCGCAACGGGCGCGGCAGCGTGGACCACTTCGGGATGCACGGCAGGGTCGATGTGCAGGTGGGCACGCTATCAAAAGCGATCGGCGCGCTGGGCGGCTATGTCTGCGGCTCGCGGGACTTGATCGACTACCTCTACCACCGCGCAAGGCCGTTCCTCTTCTCCACCTCGCACCCGCCGTCGGTGGCCGCCACCTGCATCGCCGCCTTCGACATTCTGGAGGCGGAGCCGGAGCGCATCGAGCGTCTTTGGTCGAATACGCGCTATTTCCAGGGTGAACTCAAGCGCCTGGGCTTCAACATCGGCGGCGTTACCACCCCGGCCACAGAGACGCCGATCACGCCGATCATCGTGGGCGAAGGCCGCAAAGCCATGGAGTTCTCGCGGGCGCTCTTCGAAGAAGGCGTCATGGGCACCGGGATCGCCTTCCCGACCGTCCCCGAAGGCAAGGCCAGAATCCGTGCCATCCTCACCAGCGAGCACACCAAAGGCCAGCTCGACCAGGCCCTGGAAACGCTGGAGCGGGTAGCGAGGCGGCTGGGGATTTTGGAGTAGGGACAGCGAGTCAAGGTTGAGGACGCTGTTTCCTATTGAATGGAAACAGGGCTAAAATGCGTTCAACGGCACTCCGCGAAAGAAGCAAGAATGACGGCAAGCGCCTGGAACTGGCTTTTGACGATCGCTGGAACGATTGCAAGCATGGCCGGGGTTGTCTTCAGTTGCATGGCATGGGTCCAGGCGGGCAAGGCGAAGGATGCAGCGCGGGAAGCTGTGGCAGCCGTGCGCATTCGCAATTTGTCTAGAAGCCTCGCTCAATGGGCCAGAGACGCAAAGGACTTGCTGAGGGCGGTGCGTAATTTGCACTTTGCAGACGCGCAGCGGGCAGCAACCGATCTGCTTGGAGCCCTGTCACACCGCAAGGGCTGGCAAATCGAGCTTAGGCAAAGCGCGGCTGAACTGGATGAAGTGGTGAGGCTACTGGATTTTGTGAACAACTACCTGAGCGAAGAGACCATCTTTATGGAAATGCGAGATCGCATGGTTCGGGATTGCCTCACAGTCTACAAAAAGTTGAACGAGGTTGATGGAGCAATTGATGCGCAGGTGGAGGGACTATGACCCAGACCAACGACATTGAATTGAAGAAGGCTGCGCTTGTAATTGCCAAGCTGCTCCTGCGCACGCGCGAGGGAAGAATCTCTTGGAAGGATGACAATCTCCCACGTCAGGCTCTTCACAACTACGTGAAAGGATCGTCCCCCCAAGAGTTCGAGTACCTCTATTCGGCAGAGCTTGAAGACAATATCAAAGCAGTTCTCAGCCGGGATGAGAAGCAGCTTGGCTTCAAGCTGTCCGGCCCACCTGTCGCGAATGTCTCCACAGAGCCTCTGGCGGAGATTCTTAGAGTGGGTTTGGCCGGATTCCCCGACCCAAATGAAATATTGTCTGTTTCGTTGAGCCACAATGACGGAAAGCAAGAGAGATTCACTCCTGAGAGCATCGTCTATCGAGACTTGGAGGAGTTGATTCAGCTCGCCAAGAACCCGAAATCTGTCTCCGATGACGTGCGCTATAAGCAGGTAATGAGTTATCTCGACAAATTGGCGGTCTGATCGCCCATGATCGCTCACCTGCGCGGAAAGCTCATCCACAAGGAACCCGGCCAGGCCATCGTCGAGGCCGCAGGCGTCGGCTACGACGTCGCCATCTCCGTGCCTACCTTCACGGCGCTGCCCTCACTCGGCGCAGAGGCCGCCCTGCACATCCACACTCAGGTCAGTGAGGACCAGATCGCGCTCTTCGGCTTTCTCGACCGCGATGAGAAGCGGCTCTTCGAGCGTCTCATTACGGTCAGCGGAGTGGGTCCCAAGCTGGCCATCAAGATGCTCAGCGGCCTTTCGAGCGAGCGCACAGTGCAGGCCATCCGCGGCCAGGATCACGCGCAACTTACCCGCATTCCCGGCGTGGGCAAAAAGCTGGCCGAGCGGCTGGTGGTGGAGCTCAAAGACAAGCTCGACGACTTTGCCGCCGCGCCGGTGCAGTCGTCTGTGAAGGGCGCCGCGGTGGACGATGTGCTTTCGGCCCTGATCAACCTCGGCTACCAGCGGCCCTCGGCCGAAAAGGCGATCCAGCAGGCCGTAGCCAAGGAAGCCGCTCTCGCGGCTGACTTCGACGGTCTTTTCCGCGGGGCGCTGAAGTTGATCCGGTAAGCAAGGAGCGAGATGGCGAAATGGGTGAATGCGGTGATTCCGATGCTGGTGTGCCGGGAGGCCGCTGCGGAGATCGAGTTCTGCAAGGCGGCGTTTGGCGCGGTCGAGCTGCATCGCCGGCCGGGCGCGGACGGAAGCCCGATCCATGCGACGCTGAAGATTGCCGACCACCTGGTGATGATTCACTCCCAGGGCGGACACTTGCAGAGCCTTGCACCCCAGGGCGACGGAAGCTCGCCGGTGGTGATCTGCCTTTATCTTGAAGGCGTGGACAAGGTGGTGGAGCGGGCCGTGGCGGCTGGCGCCAGGATTCTGCTGCCGGTGGAGGATGCGTTTTGGGGAGACCGCGTGGGGCGGATCGTCGATCCGGCAGGGCATGTGTGGAATGTTTCCAGCCGGCTGGCCACCAGAAAATGTGCGCGTTAGTGGAGCCGAGCAGAAGAAGCCTTGGCTTTGAAGATCTCAGTTCGCTTGATGCCGCGGCTGTCTTGCCACTGAATAACGCCCACGCAAAAGAGACCTCCGCGCTCGATGAAGGCAGTTTGTCCAAGCTGCTGGGTATGGCCTTTTACCCCGCGGAGTTGACTGCGGAGCAACTGCCTTCCTGGTTGCTCTCGACGACAACGCCCCCTACCAGAACCCGAACTTCGCATGGTTCAAGGCGTCTGACGATCCGTTCGTTTACATTGATCGCGTGATCGTAGCCGAGTCCGCCCGCGGCCAGGGGATTGCGCGGCTGTTCTACGACGATCTTTTTTCGCGGCGAAGCGGGCAGGGCACACCCGGGTGGTCTGCGAAGTGAATATGAAGCCGCCCAACCCGGCTTCAGAAGCTTTCCATGCTGCCGTGGGCTTTGCCGGAGTCGGCGAGGCCACGATTCACAACGAGACGAAGGCGGTCCGCCACTTTGAGAACGTGCTGCGCTGACGCGCTACACTTCTCCATGTCATGGCAACCAAACTGAAACCCGCCTCCGATGCCCCTGCCTATCTTCGCCCCGAGGGTCTTGCCTTTCTACGCGCGCTCGCCCGGCACAACGACCGCGAGTGGTTCACGCCACGCAAAGCGGTCTTCGAGGCCGAGCTGAAAGAGCCGATGCTGGCCATTGTGCGCAAAGTAACCACAGCGATGGAGGGCTTTGCGCCCAGCTTTGTGCGTCCGGCGGAGAAATGCCTGTTCCGCATCTACCGCGACACCCGCTTCAGCAACAACAAGCTGCCCTACAAGACCCACGTGGCCGCCTGGTGGTCGCATCAAGGCATGGAGAAGACCAGCGGGGCTGGTTTTTACTTTCACGTCGCCCCCCGGGAGGTCATCATCGCCGCTGGAGCCTACATGCCGGAGAAGGATCAACTGGCCGCCATCCGGCATTGGCTGCTGGAGAACCACGCCGCCTTCCGCAAGGTTTTACAGACAGCGGCCATCCGCAAGACATTCACGGAGTTTGAGGGAAATTCGCTGACCCGCCCGCCGAAGGGGTTTCCCAAGGACCACCCTGCGCTGAACCTGATTCAGTGCCGCCAGTGGGGTCTCAGCACCACTCTACCGTCTGCCGAAGCGCTGGAGCCCGGCTTTGCCGCCAAAATCATCCGCTATTTCAAGCTGGCCGCGCCGGTGGTGGAGGCCCTCAATACGCCCATCGCAGCCGCTCTGGCGCCACGCAAAAAGGTGCTTTTCGGCCTGGATTGAGGGGCTCCGCACTTTAGCGCCTTTTGCTTTGGTAGCATGACGAGAACGGTGCAAAAACCGGCAAAAACAGGGAAATATAGCCAAAAACAGGCCAAACCGGCATAAAACACAGAAAAAATTGTGGAAATCGGCCTTTTGCCATTGACTTCAGGACCCCGAAAGCCGCATTGTAACGAACGACGGGGTCTCCGGACCCGCATGAACACAGGGTTTTCGCACCCAGGTTGACCGGTCGCACTCCCTTCATGCGGTACGCATCTTGCGACGGAAACCCGTGCACCACCGGCGTCCCCAAGGGCACGCCCAGAAGGAGAACATCACATGGCTACTGGACTGACCAAGACTGCCCTTACGCGGCTCCTGGCTGAAAAACAGCAACTGACCAACAAGCAAGCCGCGTCCTTCCTGGACCTGCTGGCAGAAACCGCCATCAAGGAAACCAAGAAGAACGGCGTCTTCGTAATTCCCGGCATCGGCCGTTTGGTGAAGGCAGAGCGCAAGGCGCGCATCGGCCGCAACCCCCAGACCGGCGCGGCCATCAAGATCAAGGCCAAGACCGTGGTCAAGTTCCGCGTGGCCAAGGCCGCCAAGGACGTGATCGCCCCCACCAAGAAGTAGCTTTCTGGACTGCGGACCGCAAAGGGGAAGAGCGCATCGCTCTTCCCCTTTGCTTTTCTCGAGGGCGGACCTTATTCATCCGCAGCCGCGCCTCCGGGAGTCCTGGGCAAGAGCGCTCGCACAACCAGAGATACGCCGAAGCTGACAATGATGGCGCGCACCATGAGCCAGTTGTCGTAGGTCCACGACAGAACAGCCAGGATGAAGAAGACGCCAATGGGGTTGATCTCTGCGACAATGGCGCGGAGCCAGTGCGGCTTTTGCCCGGCGGGTTGGAGACTGCTGCGCATATGGGGCACGAGGCGCGGCACGGCGCGCAAGTAGGCCTTGTAGGACTCGCCAAGCCGGCTAACCAAGAATGCCTCTTCGCCCAGAATCAGCCGCAGCTGAAACAAAGTAAGAAGCACCAGCGTGAAGAGCGCGCCGCTGACCGGCATGAGGAAAGCCATGGCGGCAACCATGAACCAGGAGCCAAGGTAGAGCGGATTGCGCACGTAGCGATAAGGCCCGTCGGCCAGAAGCGCTCCGGCTTTCATCTCGCCATGGTTAACGGTGCCGGAGCCCAAGTAGGCGGTTCCCCAGACGCGCAGAACTGCACAGGCGGCGGCTAACAGGGCGGCCACACAGATGGTCAGGGGTATGGCGGCGGCAAAAGGAAGCAGCCCCAGGCGAGTCAGGCTGATTGCCAGCCAGTCCAGCAAGGAGATGCGGCGACCAAGTCCCCAATACTCGGTCCACGGAGCCCAAAAGCCCAATGCGATGACCGACGCGATGATGGCCATGCGCAGCCGAAACTCGATTTTGGTTGCTCCCATTCACCTCTCCTTGTTGCCGGAGTGTACCATCCGGCCGGTCGTTTTCGGCTTTGGGAAGAGACTACGCAAAGACGGGCGAGCCGGAGCGAAGTTGCCGACGAGGGGCTGGAAAAGCCGCCGAAGGGGCGGAATCGGCAGACGAACCGGTGCGGTCCGCGGATTGAGAGTGCATAGAACGCCAAGCGGGCCTGTGCGGGAGTAGAGTTCCCGGCTATCGATTGCTTAGAAGCGTGCGACGCGGCAGGGCGGGAGAAAGCGCGATTCCGGCGCTTTGAACCTGGGTTGTGCGCGGAGTGGTTGCCGGCCCGGCAGGAAGTGGGTGATGGCGGGGAAGCAGGGCCACGCCGGTGTGGCAGAACTGCTTGAAAAGCGAGGCGCAAATTGAGCCGGGACAGGGTAGCGAAACGCAGTGCGTCTCAACGAGTGCAAGGAGTGTGAGATGAAGAAGGTCCTTTTGGCCTTCGTTCTTCCAATCGTTGTGTTGATTTTTAGGCCAACCGTGCGCGGGGCAGGAGCCCACAAAAAGCCCCGACAGCCAGATGTTCCCGGCGACTCATGATCATCGATGGTCCAATCGTAGGGTTGCACATTCCTAGCCGATGCATTCGCGCTAAGATGAGTCTCGCCTGGTTTCTGCCTACTGCATGATTTCTAAGACTAAATCGCGCGCGCATCGCCTTGTTCTTGTTTGCCTTGTCGCGTTTGCCTTGGCTCTTCTGCTGCTGCGGTTGTTTGTCTTCGTGCACGGCCATGGACGGCGCTGAAGCTGGGTTTCCGCCCCCCGCGCCAGACCGCTCTTTTTTCAGACCGCTTCGCAGACGCCACGCCCGACGCTCTGCGTCTGATCGACCCTGCTGACCGCAAGCTGTGCGAGCAGGGGCCACTGGCGTGGGCGGCGGTGCTCTTTGGCCGCCGGCAATTGCCGCCGGAAGAAGTACAGGTGGGGGTTCCGGTCAGGGTGGGGCCCGGCGCGAGAACACGCACTGTTGCGGTTGAGATTTCGCCGGAGGAGGGCGGCGACGATGCCGGAGCGCATCGCTCATGAATATCTAATGGAGGATGGCACTCAGATTGCAACAGAAGCCGTGTGGAACGAGCGGCCTTACCGCTCATGCCCCGATCAGGGCCAGCTCACGGCAATCGACGGCAGGATGTCACTGGATAGCAGCACTCTCCAGCCGGATTGGAAAAACAGGGATTCCGAAGGCAGAACCCCGCACAGTTGGAACCGCCTTCGCCAGAAAGCCAAGCAGCATGGCGACGGGGAAGAGGGAGATACACTCCATGTCACTCACGATCCTGAACAACATCTCCTCCCTGTCGGCGGAGAACGCCCTGTCGAACACGCAGGCAAAGCTGCAAAGCACCTTGCAGCAGCTTTCCACCGGCCTGCGGATCAACTCAGGCTCCGACGACGCCGCGGGCTTGTCGATTGCCACGGGGATGCAAGCCAACATCGCCGCCCTCACGCAATCGCAGCAAAACGCCAACAACGGGATTGGCATGTTGCAGACCGCCGACGGTGCACTGTCGCAGGTGTCCACTCTGCTCAACCGCGCGGTCACCCTGGCGACTGAGGCTTCTACGAGCGGGATCACCACCGGCACCAATAGTCAGTCCAATGCACTGGACGGAGAGTTCCAGTCGATCATGTCGGAGATCTCGCAGATCGGGCAGACCACCGACTTCAACGGCCAAAATGTCTTCAACTCCAACAGCCCAACAGCGTTCACCTCGACGCAAGGATCCCTATCCACAACCAGCGGATTGACTTCCGGTTCAGTGACCACCATCTCCGATGCGGCCACCGGGGGCACATTTGTGTACTCGGCCACGGGAAGCAGCACCATAGCCACGTTGCAGGCAGCGGTTACCGCTGCGGTCAGCGCGGGGACGCTCTCCGCAGGCACAACTGCTTCGCTTGTTTCCGGACATCTCCAGATCGGTCCGAATACCGCCTCGTCCGGCCTGTCTGTGAGCACCAACGACACCGTGCTTGGACCGATGGAGGCCAATCCCAACACCAACGACACAAACGTCGTCTATCTGGGGGATGGGGTGAGTACAGGGGCGGCAAAGACGCAGATCTCCACCACCATCGCGAGTCTCTCCTCCACGTCGCTGAACCTTTCCAGCAACAACCTTCTGACCGCCGGTTCGGCACAGACCGCACTGACGGCGGTAACGGCGGCAATCAATCAGGTTTCCGCGCAGCGCGGGGTGATCGGAGCTTCAGTCAACCGGCTGACCGCGGCGGCCAGCAACATGAGTAATGCGGTGACCAACCTGCAAAGCGCCACCGACAGCATTGAGAATGCCGACATCGGCAAGACCGTGGCCAACATGACCTCGTATAACGTCTTGCAATCCACCGGCATGGCGGCACTGCAACAGTCGAACCAGGCGTTGCAGGCTGTTCTGAAGCTCGTCCAGTAAGGGATTCTATGATCGGCGCATGACGGAGGGGGCCGCTAGAGTCCTGTCTCCAAAGCTCTTGGCATGAATCCCGAAGAGCATCCGCAGATCCTTCGACTCCCCCCAGACTCCACCCCAAAGAGCAAAGACCGCTCTTTGCGGACCCCGGAACTCCACCCCAAAGAGCAAAGACCGCTCTTTGGGGACCCCGGAACTGAGAAGTGCCTGGGGCTCCGTTTGCTCAGGATGACATCCTAATTGGGGGTTGAGGGGCGTCGAATGATGATGCGAACTTTTGGGACACCACGCTAGAGCGGTTTCGATTCAACAGTTGCCATTTTGAAATCCTGCCGAGTGGCATTTTCTTGAGAAAAATGCCACTCGGCATCGAGCTTTCTGTAAAGAGCTGAATCGAGACCGCGGTAACCGGCGACCCCTTCCGTACCTTGCATCCAGGCGTTTGGTGATGCGCAGTTTGGCACCGTGGCGCTGAGAGGAACCCTTCGCGCCAGGGTGCGCCCCATTAGACTTTTCCCTGCGCCATCCACCATGCTTTGATGAATTTCCAGTGAATATAGACCGAGTGATTGAGGTGCAGCAGAAGGCCCTCGCGGCCATCCAGGAATCCCAGGCGAAAGAAGTAGTTGTAGATAAAAGTGGCTGCCGGGTTGGCCACGGCGTTCCACAGAAAGACGGGCAGAGGCTTGCTTGTCCGGCCTTTCTTCACCAGCAGCTCGGCGATCTCTGAGCTGTAGCGATTCATGTGTTCGAGATAGATGACCATGTTGGGGTAGGCGTAGTGCAGCATGTCGTGCTTGAGCTTGCCCCGCGGGCCCTCGAACTGCGGCGTGGAGTGCGGGCCGACGCCCTCGCTGAGCCGGGCAGAACCGCGCTTGAAGAGCCTCAGCTTGTGGTCGGGATAGAAGCCCCCGTGGCGCATCCAGCGGCCAAAGATCAGGTTCAGGCGAGGAATCCAATAGGCACCGTATTGGGGTTCGCCCGCGAGCAATTGGCGAATCTCATCCTGCAGGGCGGGCGTGAGGGGCTCGTCGGCATCCTGCAACAAAATCCAGTCGCAGGTACACAGGTCCAGGGCCACGTTCTTCTGCTCCCCGTGGCCGCCGAAAGCATGGTAGCTGGTCTTGGCGCCAAAGGACTGGGCGATCTCAATGGTGCGGTCCTTCGATCCCGAGTCGACAACGACAATCTCGTCGGCCCACTTGACGGTTTCGAGAGTGCGACCGAGGTTCGCCTCCTCGTTCATGGCGATCATGGCAACTGACAGGGTTTTGCGCATCGAAGAAAGGATAAACCGGCGGACCACCACCGTGAATCAACGCCGTGAATCCGAGGCCGGCGCCTTGAGGCCCGCAAGAGCGCTGCCGGGCATCCTTTGGATCGGCGAGTGGATGAGAGCAGTTGAGCGAGAGGCCAGCGATGGAAAGCTCTCGGTTGCAAGCCACGCGGCGAGAGGAGTCCCAGCGTCCCACGGCACCCTGGCGATAGAGGATCAGGGGCTTGATTGCCGAGCCGGGGTCGGCCAGCGTGCGAGTTGCTTGGGACAGATTGCTTGAGGCCGGCAAGAGAAGACCACCCCGCGGCGGACCAGGCCGCCTGCGCGCATACCGCAATTCGGCGCGCTCTCTACACTTCACAAGTATCTAAGATCAGCGGCATGGGGCGTTGAAAAGGAATGGTTTATGCTTGTCGCAGCGCGGTTGCGGCATCCCGGCGAGCGCCTGTTGCATCGAACAGGGGCCAGGGCAGGTTATCGCTCCCTGGCGCGCAGGCAAGCAAATCTCAATCAATCAATTTCAGATTCCCCCAAGGAGGAACAATGGCAAGTAAGGCGAGCGCAGTTTGGACAGGTTCACTGAAGGAAGGCAAAGGCACGATCTCCACGGCAACCGGCGTCCTGAGCAATGCAAACTACTCTTTCGCCACACGCTTTGAAGGCGCGGACTCCGGCACCACCCCGGAAGAGTTGATTGCGGCGGCCCATGCAGGCTGCTTCTCCATGGCCCTGGGCGCGCAATTGGGCGCGGCGGGGCTCACCCCGGAGAAGATTGAAACCCAGGCCGCGGTCACGCTGGGCAAGACCGATGGCGGGTTCGCCATCACCAAGATCGCTCTGACCACCACAGCCGTGGTTCCCGGCGCCACCCAGGAGGCGTTTGACCAGGCCGCAGCCAACGCCAAGGCGGGTTGCCCGATTTCGAAGCTCTTCGCCAATAACACTGAGATTTTGCTAGACGCCAAGCTAGTTTAATTCGCAGATCGGGAAGGGATTGGGGTTCGATGCGCTCCAGGCGTTGCAAACGCAGATAAGGAGCGGCCAGCCGCTTATGTCGAATTCCGGGGCGCGTCGTGGTTCCGGCCGCGGAGGCTTCTGCAGCCGGAGCGCCCTTTTTGAAGATGGCTGCGGCAAAGCAACCCGCGGCTGCCATTCACACTGATTCCGCAACCGGTTCTGCCTGGAACGGCCGGCTAGAGCGGTTCCACAATTCACATGTCCTTTCCGGCATCGTGCAAGGTGGCATTTTCTTGAGAAAAATGCCACTTGATCGTGGTGGGTTCGAGGTACAGCAATTGTGGAACCGCTGTAGTGCATGCCACTACAAGTTGAGTCATTTACCGAGACCTGCGAATGGTTGCATTCCTAAGAGTGGATCCCCTCGGGGCTGAAGCTCCGCTTATTTTGAGCGGTCGGCGGCACGCGACCCGGAGGGTACCCCGGTTGTGCTCTTTCAGAGCATAAGCGGCCTTCTGTGTGGCGGACACGCCTAGCACGTTTGGGGTATCGGAACCGGCGCAGGTTACCGTTTAGTATTGAGTAAATAATCATCGCCAGAGTTGGTGCACCCGTTGCAGGCAATCATTGTAAATATTGTAGTTTTGGGCCTTCTCGTTTTTCTTTTCGGGGTGGTTTTCTGGGCGCGTCCGGATGACCGGCTGCGATGTTGGATCGCGGGCTGGTTGTGCGTATTGGCCCACTTTGCCGCGGCCTCGTTCAACCCATCCAGCACCTTGCTGACTCAGCTTCGGGACTGTGCCAGTCTGGACACGCTTGCTCTTGCCGGCATTTTCATGGGCGTCTCCACCATGGTCCTGACCAAGCACCGCAGGACGGGCGTTCGTCTCGGTCTTCTGTTCGCGGCTACCACGTTGCTCTTCCTCAGCCTCGTGGTCTTCAGGCTGCAAGGCGTTTGGCTTCTTGTTCTGCTGATCCTGGCGCGGCAGGCTTTTGCTGTCTTCATGGCTTTCAGGGTGCGCGCGAATCGCCCCGCGATTGCCGCGGTGGTGACTTCAGTATGCCTTTTTTCTGGCGGATGGATGCTCTACGGCGCAATGCTCAATCGTCCGGCTATCGCCATCTGCGCCGTGCTCACCGAAGTCTATCTGGTTACCGCGATTGAATTCTGGAAGAACGATTGGCGCCGGACCATGGCTTTGCGCACCATGGTGGCCGGGCTGGTGGCCTGGGCAGCGGTCTTTCCTGTATCGCTCCTCCTGAATCATTTCTTGACCCAGGCCGGCGTCAGCCTGGAAATGTGGAACATTCCCAAGTTCTGCGTTGCTGTTGGAATGATCCTGATGGTGTTTGAAGAAGACACGCGAGCGGCGCGTGCACTGACCGAGGAATACCGGCTTCTCTTCGACGCCAATCCGCATCCCCTTTGGGTTTTCGAGATCGCCACGCTGCAGTTTCTGAACGTGAACCAGGCCGCGCTCGACCTGCATGGATATACGCGGGAAGAGTTTCTGGAGATGAAACTGACCGACCTTCTCGATCCGGCTGCGGCCACAGAGGCGGTACGCCAGACACGCGAACCAAAGCCTGTCCCCAACCGGGCTTCGCGGCATTTTCGCAAGGATGGCAGCGTCTTGCCCATGGACATTACGCCCTACAACATTGTTTTTCATGGAAAGCAATGCCGCTTTGTGTTGGGAATCGACGTGTCGGAGCGGGAGGAGCTAGAGAGGCAGTTGGTGCGCCAGGCGCAGCATGACGCCCTTACTGGCCTTCCCAATCGCCTGCTTTTTCAAGAAAAGTGGATTGAGGCAGTCGGCGAATCGGGAAAAGCGAAGGAGAAACTGGCCATCCTCTGCCTGGACATCCATCGCTTCAAGCGCATCAACGATGTCTATGGCGTGCAGATCGGAGACGAGTGCCTCAAGCATGTGGCCGGCATCCTGCTGGGCCGCACCCGGTGCAAGGACCTTGTGGCGCGGACTGGCGACGAAGAATTCGCCATGACGCTGAGCGCAATCAAAAGCGCGGCCAGCGTGGAGCAGGCCGCCATCGAGTTGCGAGAGATCCTGGCCGAGCCTTTCCTGGTCGGGGGGTTCAGGATTCAGCTCACCTTCAGCATGGGCCTGGCTGTCTTTCCCGACGACGGAGCGGACCCGCAGGCGTTGTGGCGGGGTGCAGAGAGCGCATTGCGGCTGGCGCAAGCGGCCGGCGGAGCGCAAACCGTTTGGCTCTCCCCGGAGTTGAACCGCGCCGCCGAAGAGCAGATTGAGCTGGAAGCCTACATGCGCGCACAACTGGAAGCAGGCGGATTTCATCTGGCTTACCAGCCTTTCTACTCCTTCGATGGCTCGGTTCTTGGCCTGGAAGCCCTGTTGCGCCTTGATCACCCAACCAGGGGAAGCGTGAGCCCGGCGGAATTCGTCCCCATTGCCGAGGAAACGGGCCTCATTGTTCCCCTCGGCCAGTGGGTACTGGAAGAGGTCTGCCGCCAACTCAATGTCTGGAATGAACAGGGTATGCGGCTTGTCCCCGTCTCGGTCAACGTCTCCGGGTTGCAATTGATGCGCGTCGACTTTGCCGGGCGCGTAATGGACACTCTGATGCGCCACAAAATCGACCCGCAATGGATCCATCTAGAGGTGACCGAGACGGTTGCCATGAGGAACCTGACAGAGGTCTCAGAGCGCATGACGAACCTGGCTTCGCGCCGGGTTTCATTTTCCATCGACGACTTCGGGACCGGGCACTCCTCGCTTGGCCGCCTGCATCGGCTGCCTATTTCAGTACTGAAGATCGATCAGTCTTTTATTGCTCAGCTCGGGGCGAAGAATGGCACCTACTCGATTGTCCAGGCCATCATTTCCATGGCTCATGCGCTGGGCCACCGGCTTGTGGCCGAAGGGGTTGAGACGGAGAGCCAGTTGGCCCATCTGCGGGAGTTGCAATGCGATCTCTTGCAGGGCTTCCTGCTTTCCCGTCCCGTTCGCCCGGAGCAGATTCCAGCACTCGTCGCCACCCGGCACGAGGTTTTCTCACACATGTATGGCACGGAAGACAGCAGCCTGTTGTTGCCGTTCGACGAGGACAACCTGGCGACCAACAACAGGCCCAATGTACTTACGGCGAGCTAGAACGTGACCAGGTGTACCGGTGGCGCTTGAGTTTTGTGCAAGGCCGCAGCTCTCTTGGGCCGGGTCGGATTGAATGCCGAGGCTTCGGGATAAACCGACCCAAGTCCCGCCAGAATCCCTATGGCCCGGCGAGGTCCTGGGGGCCACCGCGGCGGCAAAATTTGACACATGGTCCCACATTTGCGAGACTCAGAGTTACTGCCAGTTCAGCAGAAACCGCTGAACTTGAGTCTAGTGCCGAAGTGGCGGAATTGGCAGACGCGCGTGGTTCAGGTCCACGTACTCGCAAGGGTGTGGGGGTTCGAGTCCCTTCTTCGGCACCATAAATTTGTAAACGCTTTAGAATGAGCCGCCTTCGGGTGGCTCTCTTAGTTTAGTTAGGTTTTAGTTAGGCGAATTGGAAGCAAAGCACTTTCTGGACCGTGAAAACGGCGATTCCCACAAACAAAATGCCTGCAAAACGGGTGAATCGCGGGTGCAGGAATGCGGGTGGGGATGCGAGGGTGACGAGCGTGAAAGAACCAGGAGGAGCGTGGCCCGCATTCGAGCATTTTCGTAAATTGGGTAGACCGGAAATTTGTTGGTCTCCCACCCATTCCGCTGGAAAACGCGGAATGGATGGGGCACGGAAGTCGATAGCAAAAGCAAAAATGCTCTATGCGGCCCGACCCCTTCCTCGGTCTTCTGCTCTCTGTCACTCGCCACCGCCTTTGAGTATTCTCTTTCCTCTTTCTCCCTTTTTCGCTTGCTCCAAACGTCCTCTTCGATTCAGGAAACACTTGAGTGGTACCCACAGATGGATATCCCTGTGGGCAACCTTTGAAGATCAGCGCTCCGCGATCGTGGCCGAGCCAGATCTCTATCATCTTGCTCCTTCACTGGATGCGGCCTGCCGAGCCAGAGTCGCAGAAGGCGCCGCCGCCGCGCCCGATGTTGTCTATCTCCTTCGAACAGACGTCCATGGCATCCGCCTCCATCTCCAGAAACACTACCGCCGCACGCCTGTCGTCGCCGCAGAGTGGGCACTTTTCTGGCCCATCGAAAATGACATCGCAAATGTTGCAGATCATGGCCATATTCTTGGGGATGACAACTCTATTCTCGATCCGTCCGTCCGTCATGCGAGACCTTCCTTTCTCGTTTGTCCTTCGTTACCCGCCTGCCGGTGTCGGAACGCGGCCTTCAAGGGCTTTCCCTAGCCCCACCGGGCGCGCCTTTGCGTCACTCCCGAGAGGGAAATGTCCATTTTCGATGCGATCACCGCACTTGGGAGCCCCTCATCGAAGAGTCGTTGAAGTTCCGCAACACCGAGCGCGTTGAGCGGGCCGCCGGGGCGAATGCGGTAGATGTCGGCGCCGGTCGTGGGGGGACTCGATTTCGAGTTCTGCGGCGAGGGTTTCTAGAAGTGCGGTTATTTTCTTCACAATCATTTGCGCCTTGGTTGCCATTCGATTTTCTCCTTGAGTACTTGAGTGCCGCTTTGGTCTGCTGGTAGTGCTAGCACCTCAATAAATTATTGGCTTTGCTCTTGCTTGCCGGGAACCGTGGGCTGGCCGCTGACGCTCAATCAGCGATCCCTCCTCCTCTGAATCACTCGACCCAATCTTCATGTGGGCCCGGCCGGAGAGTTTGCATTGCTGGCTGGATTTGGGGGCTATTCCCGAATCTGATGGAGGAGCAGGGTGCCACACTCAGAGTGAGTTGACGATAGGTGGACGCTCTTCCTTACCAGCTTCATCATGTCGCTGATGTATCCCACCATCTTTGCGTTGGGCGTGCAAGGGCTGGGAGCCGACTCCAAGGTGGGCGACTCGCTCATTGTGATGGCCATCATCGGCGGCGCCGTGCTGACGCCTCTGATGGGCATCATCGCCGACCTAACCAAGAACATCGCGTTTGCCGATTGCATACCGCTGCTGGGATACGCCTACATCGGCTGCTATTCGTTCTTTGCGCACCGGCGCGCGCCGGCCGCGGAGTTGCCGCCGTGCGTCGAAGAGTGCGCGGCGACCGTCGAGCCTTGAGTCACCCGGCTACAGCGGTTCCACAATTGCTGTACCCCGAACCCACCGCTATCAAGTGGCATTTTTCTCAAGAAGATGCCACCTTGCTCGATGCCTGAAAGGGCATGTGATTTGTGGAACCGCACTAGTCGTGCCCTTTCGCTTCCATTTTTCCTGCACCCGGAATCTTCATGCGTTTGCCCTGATTTGAGCGGCAGTTGTTCAAGGCAATGCCGCAACCCACCAACAGATCACCGTTGGTTCTGCTCCAGAACCGAAAGAGCCTTCACCACATCGGGATCATTGGGATTCAGTTCGAGCGCCTTTCGCAGTTCGCTGCCTCCCTCTTGCAGATTCCCTGCCCTGCATAGCACCAGGCCCAGATTCTTGTGCAGTGCAGCCTGAATCTCACAGTCTCCGCAGGTTTCAAGCGCCTCTCTGTAAAGGCCTTCAGACTTCACCCAATCCTGTTGCGTGGAAGCGCCATAGGCTTGATTGCCGAGCGTCTTGCTGCGCTCCAGCGCCCCGGTCTTTTGCTTGAGCGCGTCAAAGTGCTCCTTGAGCCGCCTGGATTCATTGGGGTCGCTGGTCTTGAGGGCTCGCGAGAGCATATAAGTGGCTTCACTCGAATTTGGGTCGATCTCTAGCGCGCGGCGAAGTGCAACAACCGCCTCCGCGCTTCTGGATTGCTCCAACAGACTGCTGCCCAGCAGAACGTAGGCTTTGGCTCTGTCTGGTTGTAGCTTCACCACGCGCTGCAACAGCGTGGTTTCCTTTGCAAAGTTCCCCTCGGCGCGCTCCACAAATGACCAGTAGAAAAAGCAGTCAGCGTCGTTTGGAGTCAGGCGGCAGGCCTTGGCAAACTCGGCTCCTGCCTCCGGTTCTCTCTTCAAATCGTCAAGGATGCGCGCCCGGTTGAAGTGCGCGGCAGCGAGATTCGGATCAAGTGCCAGGGCCTTTGCCGTCTCCACAAGCGCATGAGGCAGTTCCCCGGCGTCAGAGAGCACGATGGCCAGATTCAAATGCGCATCCGCCGACTTCGGCTTCAGTTCAACAACTCGTTGGAAGAGAACAATTGCCGGTTGAAACTCGCCAAGACGGCCTTTGACCTTACCGAGCAGAGTGAGCACCTGGGTGTCTTCCGGCGAAAGGCTCTTCGCTTTCTCCAGCGCCACCTCGGCCTCGGCGAGCCTGCCCTGATGGACCAATTCCTGCCCGAGTCCGAAAGCCTCTTCGAATGAGGAATCGTGCTGGCTGCTCTGTGCCCATCCGGCCGCGAGAAAGCAAATCAGCAATGCGCAAAGGAGCACACCCTCGACAATCTTCATGTTAGGCGGCATCTTTTGGACAACGCGTCTCACCCAGCCAATCGATCTCATTTCATCTCCACGTGCAGGCAATTGTCTCCGCGACAACAGACCCATTGTATCTCCGCCAAAGGTAGCGGGCGCGGACGGTCTTTCCAGCAGTTCCGAGGAGATTGCAAGACGAAGAGTTCAGTTCTTTGCTGCCGGGCCGCGGCGGATTCCTTGCAGATGGACCAGATCGTCTTCGCCGCACGCGGCCCTTGCGACGGCCACAAGAACCGCCGTTTGCGCTTCGGTCTGTAAGCCGCACTCCGCATACTCCCAGTCCAGTCCGAGCCGGCGATACTTGGTGGAGCAGGAAGGATTGAAGGCGCAGAGTTCCCAGCGCTCGACGGCGTCCTGCAACTCATCGCGAAGATAGTTCCCAATCGCATTCAGCACGGGCGCCTCGGCGCTCGCGCCGGGAACAAGAGGCGTCCGTATCCAGAGCTTCAGCTCGCCCGCACGCGCGCGGCGCGCAGACTCGCGCAGATTGGTGTGAATCGTGCCCAGCCCCGCGCCGGTCAACTCGCGGTGCATCGCTTCGTCCGAGTGTTTCAGATCGAACAGAATTAGGTCCGCGTGATCGACGACCCGCGCGAAGACCTCCGGTGCAGCCTGTCCGCAAGTGTCCAATGCGGTATGCAGATGGCGCAGCCTGCACCCGGCCAGAAACTCACGCGCAAAATCCGGTTGATTGCAAGGCTCGCCGCCGGAGAGCGTGACCCCGCCGCCGCTGGCCTCGTACCAGATGCGGTCTTGCTCCACTTCATCCAGCAACTCTGAGATTTCGCGGCGAACGCCGATGGGCTTCATCGCCTGCGCCGGGCAGGCTTGCGCGCAGGCCTGGCAACCAGTGCACCGCTCGCGGTCGATGACGATACCATCCTTGGTTGCCGTCAATGCGTGTTCATCGCACGATTCAATGCAGCGATAACACCCGATGCAGTTCTGACCGAACCACCAGACACCTGGCTTGCTTGAACGGCTCTCAGGATTGTGGCACCACCGGCAGCGCAGCGGACATCCGCCCAGAAACACAGTGGTGCGAATGCCCGGCCCGTCGTGCGTCGAGTTGCGATGAATGTCGAAGACCTGCGCGTAACTCGATGAATCCACTTCAGGCATCTCGCTGCTTGCTACAGGGCCGGGTAATTGACGCGCTGGATAAACTCCTCCTGGAACTTGCGGTCCATGATGAGGAAGTGCGATGAGTAGCCCGTGACCTTGACCACGATGGCCTGATGCTCGGGCAACTCGGGCTGCTCCATGGCGCGCTTCAGCTTTTCCATGGCGATGATGTTCAGGTTGATTTGCACGCCGCCCAGCTTGAAGAATGTGCGGGCAAACATCTCCACCAGATCGGCGCGGCGAATTCCCTCAGGGAAGTAGGAAGGCTCCAGCTCAATCTGGAACGAACCGCCCTGATACTTGCGGAAATCCACTTTGCAAAAAGAGTTCGCGGTTGCCGTCAAGCCTTTGGTGTTGCGCCCGTGCATGGGATTCATGCCGTGGGCAATCGGTTCGGCGGCATGACGGCCGTCGGGAGTCGCGCCCAGCATGGGGCCTGCATAAGTGTGGCCCATGTATTGAAACAGCGACGCGCGGAAATTTCCGCCCTTGTTTTGGCGCAGCGATTCAAGATGGCCGCGCACCATATCCGACAGGCGAACGAGCAAAGCATCCGGGCCGGCCAGATCGTTGCCGAACTTCTCAACGTTCAGGAACTCGCGGCGCATCGGCTCCTTGCCTGCCCAGTCCGACTTCACCGCATGTTCCACTTCGGCCAGCGTGTAACGGTGCTCGTCAAAGACAAGCCGCTTGATGGCATACAGCGAATCGCCAACGTTGGGCACGCCGAGAACATTGACTGAAGTCAGGTTGTAGTCCACCGAGCCCGCGTCCGTGCAGTCGCGGCCGCGTTCGATCGAGTTATGCATGCAGAGAGAAGTAACCATCTCTGGCCATACGCGGCTCTGCCACATATAAGTCGAATTCTTGAAGTCGCGCAGCGCCTTGGCCGTGGCCAGCGTCTCCGCGCTGAAGATATTGAAGAGCGTCTCGAAGTTGTCCACGCCTTCTTCCGCCGCGCGATGAATGGCGCGCTGCATCGGCTGCAAGAGCACCAGCGAGTTCAAATCCTGGTCGTTGTACTCGCGGCCCACCACGCAAAACCACTGGCAGCCGGAATAAGCCACATCCCATGCATGGTCCTCGCTGACGCCGCTGCGCAGTTCGCTGTCCCGCAGCACGTCGTAGCTGATCAGAACCGGCGTACCCGTTCCATGGCGGCCCAGCACGTCGCACGCGTAGTTGAAGAACTGCGGGTCGATGTCTTCATGCCACATGACGCCAAGGTTGTTGTCGCCGCCGTTCAAGTCATAGGCTTCAAGAATCACGCGGCTCAACTCGTTGGTGGCATCCTTGCCCTCGCGGTTCCTGCCGCCGACTGAGAAGTAATTACCACCGTACTTCAGAAACAATTCGGCAATCCAGCCGCGTGCTTCTTCGCGGCTCATGCGTCCGGCGGCCATGTCGCGGCGATAGAAGCCGGCCAGCAACTGGTCCAGCCGTCCGTATCCGTTGCCGTGCGCGATGATCCGCTCGCTGAGTTGGAAGAACTGAATCCACTGAATCGCCTGAAGAAACGTGCGCGGCGGCTCGCTGACAATCGCCTCACACGTCTCCGCGACGATCCGGTAGTGCTTTGCCAGATCGGCAGGCGCGTCGCTCGCCAGTTTGGCGGCCTCTTCGGCGTGGCGCTTGACCCAGCGCTGAATGCTCTCGACAACCAGTTCCTGCGCGGCAAGATAGTGCGCGGCGGCCAGGTTGCCATTTGCCTCGTGGCGCGACTTCCAATGCCTGACCTTCTTCAGCAGCCCGCCCCAGCCCAGTTCCAATCCGATGGACAGGTCCGGGCAGGTGTGTGCATAACTGATGCCGCCCGCGCCCAGCCTGCGCGCTTCAAAGCCGGCGTCGTGCACTTCGTCTGGATAGCGGAAGCAGCGCGCCTCATCCAACTGCCAATGGAACTCGCCAACGACTTCTTCTTCGGGATGGACCTCGCATGGATTGTGATCCAGGAAGAACGCATAGTCCCGCGCCCAGTTCAGTACATCGTTCTCCAGGCCGTTAACCCGCGAGGGCATTTCCCCCGCATGAGGAAATGGAATGCCGAGGAAGACGCGGCAGTTGTTGTCACCAATGTTGATGCGCTCGCTGATCTCCTGCTCGCCGGTGGGCGGAGCAAAGCCCTCGCCGGTGCCCGACCAGTGATAGACCAGAAACTCGGCATTATCCACGAAGTTGCTGCGGCGGCCTTCCCGGCCCAGGCAGTCGCGGCGGTCCAACAATCTCTGCATCCTGCCGTCGCGGACGGGCCTCGGAGCCTCGTTGGTAGATTGAGTCGTGCGATCGAGGGTCGCGGGCTCCTTGCGGGGACAGGGCATAGTCGAACTCATAAGCCGATTCCTTCACTTTCTTTCCGCCGCCTGCCGGCATTCCGCAAGCGCGAATAGACTGCCTCGCAGGCCTCCAACCCATCTTCCTTGACCTCGCTGGAGCCTACGTAAGCGATAAAGCAAAGCATATCACGCTTACACTAGCCGCGCCACAAATAATTCTTCGCGGGGACACAATGCGCCGGCACTTGGGATCGTCTGCATCGACTCGCAGCGCGCCCGGGTCCCTCCTTGTTAGCTGGTTTCTCAGACGCCGTCCGAACCCGCTGAAATTCGAGCGAAGAGTTGCAGGGCCAGGGAGCCGAGCAACTGGCTCTGCCCGAAATACGCTCTGACTCCCGGATTCGACCTGAAATCAAATATTTGAGCCTGGCTCCCTCTGTTCCTTCCCCAACCTGGTGAGTCCCGCCCGGGTTGCTGTACTATCGAAAAAAGCACGTTGGGCCGAAGAGAGAGGTGACGGCGATGGCAGTGCGCATGAAAGATATTGCCAGAGATCTCGGCGTTTCCACCGTTACTGTATCCAAGGTATTCAACAACCATAAGGACATCGGCGCAGCCACCCGAGAGCGCGTTTTGCGCCGCATGAAGGAGCTGAACTATCAGCCAAGCCTTCACGCCCAAGGACTTGTGTCCGGGCAATCGTTCATGATCGGCCTGGTCGTTCCCGACCTGGTGCATGCCTTCTTTTCCGAAGTTGCGAAGAGCATTGCCAAGGTCATTCGCGAGAAGGGATATGGACTGGTCATCTCCTCCTCAAACGACGACCCGCGGCTGGAGCGCGAGGAACTCTCGCAAATGATGCGCCATCGGGTAGACGCGCTGATTGTCGCTTCGTGCCAGGAGACCCCCAAGAATCTCATCGAGGTCTCCAAGGAGACGCCCCTTATTCTGCTGGATCGCAGATACAAGGACTTCAAGGCCAACTTCATCGGCTTCGACAGTGTTCGCATCGGCCGAATGGCCACCGAACACCTCATCGAGATGGGATTCCGAAGAATCGCCTATATCGGAGGAAAGTCCGCCAGCACATCGCTGGAGCGGTTGCAAGGCTACAGAGATGCCCTTGCGCATCACAACCTATCGGTTCCCGATACCTACATGATGAATCGCCGGCACGCCGACGAGTCAGGCGATTCGACAGGCCGCAAGGCGATGGAAAAGCTGCTGAAGCTGAAACCCAGGCCCGACGCCGTGTTTTGCTTCAACGATCCCGCGGCCGTCGGAGCCATGAATGCAATCCTTGCCGCCGGGCTGCGAATCCCTGAAGATATTGCGCTCATCGGCGCCGGCAATCTTCGCTATTCAGGATCGTTCCGAGTGCCCCTCTCGTCGATCGATGTCTTCAGCGAGACTCTCGGCGAAAACGCCGGCAAGCTCGCCATGCAACTTACCTCGAGTAAGAAGCCCCTCCCCCCCAGGTCGATCGTGATCGAACCGAAACTGATCGTGCGCGATTCGACAACGCCAATACAGCCCTGTTTAAGCGGAACTCTCAGGCGTGAGGTTCCTGAATAGGGAGAACCTGGGACTCTTTAGTAGACTTACAAAGGAGGATTCTTCATGAGCACGAAACAACTACTTGCTGAAATCGATCGCGGCATCAACGCCTTGCAGAAGGCTCGTGCCTTGTGCTTGAAAGGTGAGGCTACTGCACCGAAGGTTAAGGCAACCTCAGCTAAGGCAGCCAAGGTAGCGAAGACGCCAGCAAAAAGGGCAACCAAGGGTGGCATCAGCGATGAGGGCCGAGCCAGAATCGCCGCTGCTCAGCAAAAGCGGTGGGCCAAGGTCAAGCGGGACAAGAAGAAGGCAGCCAAGGCGGCCCTGGCCGTCCTCGCGGCAAAGTAACCCGCTCTCACTCGCACGCATAGGGCCCTGAGGCTATCGACCTCAGGGCCTTTATGTTTGGCGGTGATTGCCTCGCACTCTCCACGGCATTGAACGCCAGGCAAAGATCAATGTTGGGGAGGACTCTTCGTCTGGAAGGGTGATGCCCATCTGGCTTCTGTGTGGATGATTGGTGTCAGTGGCGGCAAAGGCGCCGGGCTGGCATGGACATTGTGGGTTGCAACAGCCTGTCGATGTCCCGCAATCGTCACCGAACCAGCACGAAGGTGAAGGACAGGGTAAGGGTGGTCAAGACAACAATGACCGGCACAGCCCATAAACCGAGCAGCAGCACCTGTCCGGCGCGCACTTCAACTCCATCGCGCCGCGCAAAAGCCAGGACGAGCATCGTCGCCAGCGAACCAAACGGAGTAATCATGGGCCCCACGTCGGCTCCAATAAGCGCGGCAAGGACTGTTCCCATGTGGGCGTTCGAGCGCATCAGCACGCTGCGCGCGATCAGCGCCGCGGGAATATTGTTCACGATATTCGAGGCGAGGGCCGTGGCCCCCGCGACAGTGAGGAGCTTCTCTGGCGATCCAGCCTTCAACTCTGCAAGCCATCCGGACGAAATGCCGACAATGCCAAGGTTTTCAAGCCCCTGCACAGCGATGAAGAGTCCGATGACAAAAGGAAACAGGTCCCATGTGATTTCCCGTACGATTCGCACCTGTACGCGTCCCGTAAGCAGGCCGAGCAGCGCCAGCACAGTGCTGGCTGCGAATGCGAAGACGTAGGGTTCAAGCCCCACCAGCGGTGCAAGAAAGTAGCAGACAAGTACGGCGCCCAGGACGGCGATACAGACCACGAAGTAGAAGTGATTTGGAACCACGCTCGCCGGATCTGGGAGGCTCTCGCCGTCGAAGCGGCTGGGCAGCTCACCGCGAAAGTGCCAGCGCAGGATAGCGTAGGTGGCGACAAGCGCGACCAGTTGGGGCAGGATCATTCGAGCTGCGAAGGCCGTGAACGTCTGGCGGAAGGAATCCGCGAAGAGGAGATTGGTGAGATTGCTGATAGGCAAGAGCAGTGAACCCACATTGGCAACGAACGCACACAGCACCACGTACGGCGCCGCCGGCACCTTGAGCCTCCTCACCAAGGCCAGCATCACCGGCGTAAGCATCACCGCCGTTGTGTCCAGCGACAACACGGCAGTGACGACCGCCCCGGCGATGAACGCGTTCCGGTAAAGCGCGCGCGCGTCTCCACGCGCGGCTTGCGCGCATCGAATCGCGGCCCAATCGAAGAAGCCGCTCTTGCCAACCAGCAAGGAAAGCGCAAGCAACGAAAGCAGGAACAGCAGTGCGTTCTTCCCGGCCAGCACCGCCCCGAGGGCCTCGGGCGGCGTGACCAGACCAAGAGCCAGCATCGCCGCTGCCGCCAGCGTCGTCCACCAGGCGCCATTCCATCGGCGCGGGCGAATCACCACCAAGGTAACCATCGCCGCGAAGATAGCCAGAGTGACTGCAATGCGTCCCGAGCAGGTCATGCGTCTTCCAGCCGTATGTTGAGGGTCTCGGGCATAAACAGATACAGGATAGCGAATGCCGCCAGTGCCACCGCGGCGAGAAGCTGAAAGCCGGCATGAAAGCCCAGTTGACGAGCAATAAGCTTGAGCATGGCTGCCCTTTGCTCTGATCATGATTCAGTTCAGATGAGACATTTGGATATCTCAATTTGCTCATCTCCAAGAAGCTGAGTTGAGGCACAGGCAGGCACAATTCCGCGGAGTCTTTTTCGACGAGGGCCATTTTGTATGTGGAGTAGAGCTTCCAGCGGTTACTCCAATGCAACCGCATGAAGGCTCTGAATCACAGAGAGCAACTGTTTTGAAAGGGCGCGATATCACAGGCTGCGGAAAGCCTCCCGATGGGCCGAACCTTGTAACAGTGGCCGACTGCATTCGTGCCTTAAGTGGTTGATGATACAGGTTGGAATTTGGCCGCAGAGGGAACGCGGCCCTCGTCAGGAAGGACCTATTCGGAGCTTCCTCAGGGATGTTTGGCAATATTGCATTTCCGCAGCAAGCTTTTCCTTACGACTGCTTGTGCGCCTCCGCTACCGCTCTGCACATGGCGTCGTGTACTGAAGCTCGCAAGGCTGATTCCTGTTCCGCGGGAACTTCTCCCTGGGCCAGATCGGCGGATCCCCCGCCTCGCAGGCCCAAGCGGACCAGCGCCTCGCGCAGAATCTGCCCGCAATTGAAGTCCAGGTCGGAACTGCGGGCAACGAACACACGCACCGGGTCGGCGTCGTTGGCGCAAAAGAACACGGCTGTTCGCGGAGCGGCGATTGCTGTCCGGGAGGCCAACAGCCTGACATAATCCCGGTCCAGGTCTCTCCATGCACGCATCACCAGCCGCAGTCCGTTTTCGATTGGCTCTTCCATCACCAGCCTCGCCGCCTGAAACACCGCAAGCTCCTCGCGCAGCTTTTGGCGCTCCTTGGCGTTGGCCTTCCCCTCAGCCAGCAGCCGCGCCACGGTTGGCGCCAGTTCGCTCGCACCGATTGAAAGCAGGGCCGAGGTCTCGCGCAAGATGGCAAAATCTGCACGAGCAGCCCGAACAGCCCGCAATCCGCAGACAAACTCGACGCGCACGCCACGGCTCACTTTCTCCACGGTCCGCAGTTGTAATCCGCCGATCTGCCCCGTCGAGCGCAGGTGGGTTCCCCCGCAGGCGTTGTGGTCGAATTCTGCAATGTCGATCAGGCGGATCGTGCCTTGCCTGTCTGGCAACTTGCGAATTTGGCCTGCGGCCAGCATGGCTTCGGCCTCGGCGCGGGGCACGTCAAGTGCAGTTACCTGGCGGTCTTCTCCAATGATCTCGTTCGCAATTTGTTCCACGCGTTCCAGACTCTGCTGCGCCAATGGTCCGCCAGCCAAATCGATCGTCGAAGAGCTTTCTCCCAGATGAAACGAAATCGTTGGCGCCTGAAGTTCGCGCCAAAAGGCCGCAGACAGCAGATGTTGCCCCGTGTGTTGCTGCATGTGATCGAACCTGCGCTCCCAGTCGATCCGTCCCTCGATAGCGGTCCCCACGGCAAGCGGCTTGCGCACAAAATGCCACACCGCACCTTGCTCGTCTTCCTCCACCTGCTCCACGGGAACGATCAAGGCTGTTTCGTCCGGCAAAGTCGCGCTCAACTGGCCGGTATCGAAAGGCTGGCCGCCGCTAGCAGGGTAGAAGGCAGTCCGGCTCAGCGCCAGTTGCCAGATCGGCTCTCCATTGCAGCCCGTGAGTTCGCGAACGCCGGTTACCGCTCCGGAAAATGTTCTGAGAAAGGAATCTGAATAGTAGAGGCGCTCCGACGTATGCAAGTAAGAATCTCCTACCGGGGGCAGCAAAAAAACGGCGCAATCGATCTGGCCATCCGGATATAGTGTAGTTCGCGTGCCGTGCGCGCCCGTTTGTTGGCGTCGGCATGTTCGCTCTCCCCTTCCATGATCGGACGGGTGCGGACTCTTACGAGTTTCCTGGGTCTTTCCGCGCCGGAATCTCCTCGCGAATTCCCTCAATGGTGATGGGGAGACGCTTCGATTTCCGATAGACGTTTGCCACCGCCATGGTCCAGAAGGGAACCAGATCGACTCCGGGAACGAGCTTGGCAAAGAACGAGGGCAGAAACTCCCAGTGCCAGCCTAGAAGGTAAGTCAGCACGGCGCCGATTCCAAGATCGAGCATGTCGTCCGCGGGCGATTCGGCTCCTTCGACGAATAAGGGAAGAAGAACGACCTGAAGCGCATCCGCAAGGACTGCCAGAAGGAATGCGCCCCGGATACTCCAACGCGGCGAGATCCTGATGGTATTGCTCTTCATGTCAGCCTCCTGCCTGCGTCATGATGCGTGCTGGTCCCGGCGCGGTCGCCTCCCAAATCATCATGCGCATCGAACCGGCTCTTTTGCAATTCTGCTCATGGTTGCCGCCTCAAAAAACAGCATCACTTACCGATGTCCGCGAATGGGCTGAATTCGTAAAAGGGCTTCCCCTGGGGCTAAACAGGCTGCGGAAAAACCCCGAATGCAAGGCGAAGCCCCCAAAAACATTCCGCAGGAACTACTGATCCGGCCCCGAAACAATTGAACGGGATGAAGGAAAAGCGACCACATATCCTTCGACTCACCACCCCCAAACTGAAGAACGTTTGGGGCCCCGTTCGCGCCTAATGAACGGGCTGCAGTGGCCGTGTTTCGCATCGCCCCAACGGGGCTAGAACTCCTGTTTGACTTGCAACCCAGGACTGCGCTTCGCTTGTCCTCCACCCCGCGAACGAAGACCTGTTCGCGGGGACCCCGGCCTGGGCTATTCTCCTGCGCTCCCTTCGGGAGGCTTTCGACCAGTTCATTCCCGGCCTAACTCGCATCGCGAGTCATTTGCTCAGGATGACAAACCTGACTTGATGCAGAACTTCAGGGCCGAGTCAATACAGACTGCCCCTTTATTACCAGCATTGTGCGGCACGACTGAAGTCGTGCCCTTTCAAAGCATAGGCGACCCTCTGTGTGGCAGACACGACTAGTTTGCCGTCACTACGGGAAGTTCGATGCTGCTGGCTGCTCCTGGGGCGTGGTAAATGCGTTGCGTGGCTTTTCGGTAATCTCCCGGCTTGGCCCAGAAGATGTTGGGAACAAAAGTCTGCGGGTTGCGGTCGTACAGCGGAAACCAGCTCGACTGCACCTGCACCATGATGCGATGGCCGGGCAGAAAGACGTGGTTGGCTGGAGGCAGGGCGAATCGGTAAGCCAGCGGCTGGTCCGGGGTGATCGCCTTGGCCGCCGAAAAGCTCTCGCGATAGCGTCCGCGGAAGATGTCGGCCGCAATCATCAGTTGATAGCCTCCCATGTTGGGGTGGTCGGCGACCTCGTCGGGATAAACATCGATCAGCTTGACCACCCAATCCGAGTCGGTTCCGCTGGTGGAGGCGACCAGGTTGGCGATGGGCTGGCCGCTGATGTGCACCGGCGCGGTGAGCACGTCGGAGGTGAAGACGAGCACATCCGGGCGTCCGGATGCCTCCCGCTGGTCGTCCACCAGCCACTGGGGCCAGGTCAGTCCGCGGCGTCGTAGCCGATGGGCTGGATGGGTCGCGCGCGGAAGGGAACGGGCTTGGCCGGGTCGGAGATGTATTCGTCGAAGGCTAGCGCCGGAGACTACAGGCGCCGTGAAACCGAGCTTGAGCCCGGCTTGAAGATAGAGCGGCTGCATGGCTGGGGATGACCGGCCAGGCAGGCAAGCTTCTGCCAGCGGTTGGCGCCGGTCTCGAACGCCGTAACCGGGAGCGATCTCCGCCGCCGGCGCATCGTCCTTCAGATAGCGATCGAGGAACGGACGCAGCACGTTCTGCCGGAACCACGTCCCGGTGTCGCTGCCGAACCGAATCGGCCCCAGCGAGGCGGCGTCGCCGATCTCCTGCCCGTGATGCCACGGCCCCATCACCAGAAAGACCTTGTCGTTGTCCTTATCCTGCGGCTTGATCGCCTTGTAAACCGCCATGGCGCCGTAGATGTCTTCCTGATCCCACAGGCTGTGCACCAGCAGCACCGGAACCTTGAGCGGCTGCGCGGCCAGCACCTTGTCCACCGCCTGGTCGCTCCAGAATGCGTCGTAGCTGGGGTGGGCGAGAATCTTGCGCCAGAAGCCCAGCTGCTCCAGCCCGTGGCGGCGGCCAAGTTCGCCCGCCGAACCGGCCTGCATATAGAGGTCGTAGTCGTCGAAGTTCGAGGTCCACCACTTGGCGTCGTTCGCCCGCGTTCCCTCCTGCTCGTAGATGTAGGGCATGTTCTGCTGGCGGAAAGCGCCGTTGTGGAACCAGTCGTCGCCCATCCAGCCGTCGACCATGGGATTCATGGGCACGGACACCTTCAGCGCCGGGTGCGGATTCACCAGCGCCATCAGCGGCAGAAAGCCGTCATAGGAGATGCCCAGGATGCCGACCTTGCCGTTGGTTTCGGGGATGTTCTTCACCAGCCAGTCGATGGTGTCCTAGGTGTCGGTGGCCTCGTCCACGGGGGTCGGATTCTGCGGCCCATGGATGGGCCGGTTCATCACGTAATCGCCCTCCGAGCCGTACTTGCCGCGGATGTCCTGAACGACGCGGATGTACCCGCCCTCAACGATCACGTCGGTGGCGTTGTCGTATCCGTAGAGCATCGGCCCCAGGTGGGAGCTGGCGGCATGATTGGTCAACTGGCTCGGCGCTGTAGGGCGTGCGGGTCAGCAGGATCGGCGCATTCCTGGCGCCCTTGGGCACCAGGATCACGGTATGCAGCTTGACCCCGTCGCGCATGGGGATCATCGCCTCGCGGCTCACGTAATCGAAACTCGCGCTGGCCGGCTTGAGTTGCGCGGGCGTCTCGCTGGGGTAGCCGGGATAGGCAGGCTGGGCGGCATTCGGTGGATTGGATTGTCCGGGAGCGAAGCTCACCAGGACAGAAAAGGCGATGGCAGCCACGGTAGCCGTGCGGAGGGAGTTGATCATGAAGCGAACCTTTCCGGACCAAAACGAGTGCAAAGTCGAGCATAACCGGTGAACGACGCAGGAGCAAAGCTGTAACCTCAGCCAAGCGCTGCGCCTGTGCGCCCACTGGGCATCGAGATTTGTGCGGGGCGGCAGGCCGCTTCAGAACCGCCGGCGATGCCAGAATGCCCACCCTCCAATTACACTGATATACGCCATGCAATCTCGCTCTGGAAACGAAATCCGCGAAGCTTTTCTGCGCTTTTTTGAGTCGAAGGGGCACCGCCGCGTGCACTCTTCCTCGCTGGTGCCTGCCAACGACCCGACGCTGCTGTTTACCAACGCGGGCATGAACCAGTTCAAGGATCTTTTTCTGGGTGCCGAGCGGCGCGAGTACTCGCGCGCCACCACCTCGCAGAAGTGCGTCCGCGCCGGAGGCAAGCACAACGACCTTGAAAACGTTGGCTTTACCCGCCGGCACCACACCTTCTTCGAGATGCTGGGCAACTTCTGCTTCGGCGATTACTTCAAGCGCGATGCGATTGCCTTTGCCTGGGAGCTGGTCACCAGCCCGGAGTGGCTGGGCATTCCCAAGGACCGGCTCTACGTGACCATCTTCGAGGGCGACCCCGCCAATGGCGTCCCCCGCGACGACGAGGCCGAGGGCTACTGGATCGAGGCGGGCGTGCCCAAGGAGCGCATCCAGGCAGTACGGCCTGAAGGACAACTTCTGGCAGATGGGCGAAACCGGCCCCTGCGGCCCCTGCTCCGAGATTTTTTACGACATGGGCATGGAGGCGGCCGAGACCCCAGGGGTCGACAAGCCCTTCGGCGAGGACGACGCCCGCTACGTGGAGATCTGGAACCTGGTCTTCATGCAGTTCGATCGCTCCGCGGTTGTGGACCCGGCGACCAAGGCGACGACCTACAAGCTGACCCCGCTGCCCAAGCCGTCGATTGATACGGGCATGGGCCTGGAGCGCGTGGCCGCCGTGCTGCAAGGCAAAGTGTCCAATTTTGAGACAGATTTGTTTACGCCGCTGATTGCCCGAGCCGCCGAACTCACAGGGCTTGTGTCAGGGCACGACTTTAGTCGTGCCGAAGAGACCCCCAAAAAGGAGAGGGCTTCAGCCCCTGAGGGAATCGAAGCCCTCATCGGCAACGCCAGCCTCCGCATCATCGCCGACCACGCCCGCGCGGCGACCTTCCTCATCAATGACGGCGTGCTGCCCTCAAATGAAGGCCGCGGCTATGTGCTGCGCAAGATTCTGCGCCGCGGCATCCGGCATGGTCGCCTGCTGGGCCAGGAACAGCCGTTTCCTCTACCAGATGGTCTTTGCCGTCCGCGACCTGATGCAGGGCGCTTATCCCGAACTGGTCGACTCGGCCGCCCGCGTGGCCAAGGTGGTCGAGGCGGAAGAGAAGCAGTTTGACCGCGTGCTGAAGATCGGCCTCACGCGCCTCAATGAGGAACTGAAGGGCACCTTCACCGGCGAAAAAGCCTTCCATCTCTACGAAACCTTCGGCCTTCCGCTGGACTTCATGGTCGATGCGGCGCGCGACGCCAGCGTCGATCTTTGACGACGAAGGGTTTGAGGCCGCCACGGGAAGAAGAGCAAGCCCGCGCCCGCGCCAGTTGGAAGGGCGGCAGCCAGAAGTCGGCCAGCCCGGCCTTCCGCGAACTGCCCAAGACCGACTTCCTGGGCTACAAGCAGCTCATCGCCCCCGGCGCCGAAGTCCTGGCCATCGTGAAGGACGGCGCGGGCGTTCCCGCCGCCGCGGCTGGCGACCAGGTCGAGGTGGTGCTCGACCAGACCAGCTTCTACGGCGACTCCGGCGGGCAGGCCGGCGACACCGGCTGGTTCACCTCCGCCGACGGCAACACGACCGTCGCCGAAATTCAGGGCTGCGTGCTTCCCGTGCAGGGCGTTCGCGCCCACAAGGCCCTGCTCAAGCAGGACCTGGCAGTGGGCGATCACGTCCGCACCGTAGTCGACGCCGAGCGCCGCAACTCCATCCGCCGCAACCACACCGGCACGCACCTGCTTCACGCCGCGCTGCGCCAGGTGCTGGGCACGCACGTGAAGCAGGCCGGCTCGGCGGTCGATCCCGACGCGGCTGCGCTTCGACTTCTCCCACTTTGCCCAGGTGGCCGACGAGGAGCTGGAGGAGATCGAGTCCATCGTCAACCGCGAGGTGCTGGCCAACGCCAAGGTCGAGACGCATGGAGGACGTGCCCATCGACGTGGCCGTGAACGAGTACCACGCCATGGCGCTCTTCGGCGAAAAGTACGGCGACAAGGTGCGCGTGGTCAAGCTGTCGGACGGATTCTCGACCGAGCTGTGCGGCGGCACGCACACCGGCGCCACCGGCGAAATCGGCCTGATCAAGATCGTCAGCGAGGGCTCGGTCTCCTCGGGCGTGCGCCGCCTGGAGGCCATCAGCGGCTTTGGCTCGCTGGATGCCTTCCGCGAGGATTTTGCTGTAGCCCAGATTGCCGCGCAGCTTGCTCCCGCCGCCAGAGGGCGCCAGCCTATCGGATGCGTTCCGCGCCAAGCTGGCCGCGCAGGAAGACGAGATGAAGCGCCTGCGCCGCGAGCTGGAAGAAGCTGCGCATGAAGTCCGCCGCCGGCGCGCTGGATGAAGCGCTCAGCCGAGCCGTCGAGGTGAAGGGCGTTCGCCTGGTCACGCTGCGCGCCGACTCGCTGGAGCGCGGCCAGTTGCGCACGCTGGTCGACAACCTGAAGCAGAAGCTGGGCGAGGGCGTGGTGGTGCTGGCCTCCGCGCAGCCCGAGGGCAAGGTCGCTCTCATCGCCGGAGTCACGCCGGGGCTCACCAAGCGCATCCAGGCGGGCAAGCTGGTGGGCGCGGTGGCCAAGCTGGTCGGTGGCTCCGGCGGCGGCAAGCCCGAGATCGCCGAAGCCGGCGGCAAGGATCAGGCGCAGATCGACGCGGCGCTCCAGGCTGCGGCGAGCATCCTGTCTGGGCTGGCCGTCTGACGCACACCGCATATGCAGCAAGGCAGAAGGGCCGCTTCCTTGTGGAAGCGGCCCTTCTGCCTTGCTGCGGATTTGCCGCGCGACTGAAAACGTGCCCATTCAGAGACTAAACGACCATCTGTGTGGATGATCAGGCTGCGGAAAAACCCCGAATGCAAGGCGAAGCCCCCAAAAGCGTCCCGCCGGGGCTAAAGCCCGTCCCTTTATTATCAGCATTTTGCGGCACGACTGAAGTCGTGCCCTTTCAAGAAATGGGCCATACCAGAGTTTTTCCGCAATATGTTATGCCACTAGCGGATTCTGAAGCTATACGAAACTCCGAAAGAAACAATGGGGTAGAACTTCAAGGGGTCCAGGTCGCTCTTGTACTTGGCGATCTGCGCTTGCAGGTTCGCATTCAAAGTCGGGTCCGTAGCCACGTTCACGCAGTTTAGCCCGTTGACATCGCAGGCCTGGCCTGAGGTGAGCCCCAGGGCGATGGCTGGAGTACCAACCATTGCCGCGCCGATTTCGAAGGGGAAAGACCAGTGCTCGCCCTTGCGGGGGATCATGTTGCCCCAGCCGACCGTGAAGGTAGGAGCAGGATTCAGGGTATGCAAGCCCACGCTGCCCGTGCCCAGAATGGGATTCGCGGTCGAGGCGTAGTAGCTCACGTTGTTGAGCGTCAGCTTGGTCCCGCCGGTCACCAGCACGTTGGCGCTGACGGCGTTCTGGTTGTAAAACAGTGCGCCGGCGCTCAGGCGAAGGCCGTGATTGGGAAACGGGTAATAATCCACGCCCGCGCCCCCTGTCGCCATGTTCACCTTGCCGGTCACATTGAACCCGCTTACGTCGATGTTGGTCACCGTGTAATTGAAGAAATTGCCTGTGCCGCGCGCATTGAGATGGCGGTTCATATTGGTGGCCGCCTGCATATTGATGCCCATGGCCGAGACTCCGCCGCTGACGGCAAGACGGGAGAAGGGCCGGATGGGCCTCTCGACCCTCTTCGGATAGATCTGCGCCGGCAAAACTCTGGCTTTTCCCGTCGACGGGGATTGCGAGTCTTGCTGGCCAGAGTAGTTCGGATAGTTGTTTGTGGTCTGGCCCATGAACGCCAGGGGCGTGGCCAGCAAAGCCACAGACAGGAAGAGAGCGGTTGGTCTCATGAAGATGCCTCCAGGCAATTAAGGACGTGTTCCCAGGGATGTGTGGGGCCGGCTGACACGCGGGGCGATCCATGGCCCCAACGCTATAACGGCTCAAAGCCGCGCGGCGTCTACAAATGGCGGGCGTTTTCCGTAACGTTAGCACGGCGAGGAGTGGTCAAGCCGAAATCTGAGCCGGATCGGCTCCCCTTCCTTGATGGTATGTACCTAGATGGTCAAGTCAAGAACTTCCTGCCGTGCAACGCCAGGACTGGATCGGCTTGCACAACATGCGTGCACACTGGAGGGCAAAATGCCTTAAGCTGGCCCCATGGGCAAAGAGGCTGTACCCGAGAAGACTGTCAGACTTCGGCGTCAATTGCTGGAGTGGTACGACCTCAACCGGCGCGACCTGCCCTGGCGGCGCAATCCAATCCCTACGCCATCTGGGTCTCTGAGATCATGCTGCAGCAGACCCGCGTCGCCGTGGTCATCGAACGCTATCAGGCCTTCATGGCGCGGTTTCCCACGCTGGTTTCGCTGGCCCTGGCCCCGGAGCAGGACGTGCTGGCGCTGTGGAGCGGCCTGGGCTACTATCGCCGCGCGCGCATGTTGCACCAGGCCGCACAGTTTGTGGCGGAAAAGCACCAGGGCAATCTGCCGCACTGTGGCAGCGGAACTGCGCAAGCTGCCCGGCATCGGCGCTTATACCGCCGCCGCCATCGCCAGCATCGCCCACGGCGAGGCGATCGCCGTGGTGGACGGCAACGTGGAGCGCGTGCTTTGCCGCCTGGCCGGCTGGGAAGCAGGCAGCCGCAAGGCGGGGGCGCCGCACTCCGGCGCAAAATCGAGAGCCTGGCCGGCGCACTGGTCGATCCCCGGCGGCCCGGGCGATTTCAACCAGGCGCTGATGGAACTGGGCGCGACTGTCTGCCTGCCGCGCAATCCGCAGTGCCTGGTGTGCCCGCTGGCCGCCGACTGCATCACCCGCGGCGAGCACAAGACGCCCGCCCGGCCGCACATGCAGAGCCGCGAAGTCGGCTACGCGCTCTCAGTGCGCATCGGCGCTGAGCCAGGCGAGGGCAAGCGGGAGGTGCTGCTGGAGCAGCGGCCCGCCTCGCAAACCGTGATGCCCGGCCTGTGGGAGCTGCCCGCTCTGCGCGATGCAGCCGTCCCCGAAGAGGATCTGCGCATGACCGTCCGCCACGCCATCATGCAGGTCAACTACTACGTGCGCATCCGCACCGTCTTTGAGGACGATATGGAGGCCATGACTCACCCCGGCGGGGAGCGCCGCTGGATTCCGCTGGAACAAGCCGCCGGCATGGCGCTCACCGGGCTGACGCGCAAGGTGCTCTCCCGCGCCCGCCTGCTGCCTGCTGGGTCTAGAGATGCAATGGTCCCCGTGACCGGCGCAGAATAGCTCTTGTATCCCTTTGCCGCGCTGTTTTTTTGCGTCTTTTCGATCAACCCAGCCTGCCCACGGAGAATTCATGCATTTGAGTAAGAGAGCGCCCCTGTTGATTGTTGCCGGCCTGCTGGCCGTTGCCGCCGCGGCACAGCAGCCCGCCGCCAAGGTTCCCGAGATTCCGGGCCTGCCGCCGGCCGCCCGCGCAGCCGCCGCATCCATCGATCCTGAGAAGATTCGCGCCCATGTGCGCTTTCTCTCGCTCGATTTGCTGGAAGGCCGCGGTCCCGGCACACGCGGGGCCGAGTTGGCCGCCGAGTACATCGCCACCCAGTTCGCCCTGGATGGCCTGGAGCCTGCGGGCGACAACGGCACCTACTTTCAGCAGCGTTCCGCTCTTCGCCGTACACACCATCGAGGACAAGACCAAATTCGACTTGGTCCAGGACGATCTCAAGAGCGGCCCAGGCCGCATTGCAATGATCGCGACCTTGCCTCTGGCATACGGCACCGAGATTGTCTCCAAGGACCAGACCGGCCAGCCCTCCGCCGACTTCGACGCGCCCATTGTCTATGTCGGCTACGGCATCCACGCTCCCGAATACCACTGGAACGACTACGCCGGCCCAAACGGCCAGGAGATCGACCTGAAGGGCAAGGTCGCGCTGATCATCGTCAACGAGCCGCCCTCCAACGACGAGAAGTTCTTCAAGGGCACCGCCCTTACCTACTACGGCCGCTGGACCTACAAGTACGAAGAGGCAGCGCGCCGCGGCGCCGTGGGCGTGCTGCTGATCCACCGCACCGATCTGGCCGCCTACGGCTGGGAGGTGGTGCGCAACTCCCAGGCCGTTGAGAAGAGCTATCTGCAAGACGACCCCTCCCCCGCCCTGCGCGCCGCCGCCTGGATTCAGCACGATGTTGCACAACGGCTCTTCGACCTGGCCGGGCTAGGCGATCTCGACCAGGCCATCGACGCCGCTGGAAAGCCTGGGGCGTTTCATGCGGTCGAACTCCCTATTCGGCTCAAGGGCCATGTGGAGAGCCGTGTCCGGCGCTATACCAGCGCCAACGTTGTGGGCCGCGTACCCGGCGTGAGTTCCGCGAATCAAGCCGTTCTCTATACCGCCCACTACGACCACCTTGGCATCGACCCCGACGCCAAGGGCGACGGCATCTACAACGGCGCGGCAGACAACGGCACCGGCTGCGGCATCCTGCTGGAACTGGCCCGCGCCTTCGCCCAATCCTCCCTGCGCCCGCCCCATGCGGTCTACTTTGCCTCTGTGACCGCCGAGGAGCAGGGCCTGCTGGGTTCGCAATATCTGGGCATGCATCCACCGGTTCCCGCGGGCCAGATTGCGCTGGACCTGAACTACGATATGCTGCTTCCGCTGGGCATCCCGCTTGCGGTGAACGTTGAAGGCGCCGAGCTTACTGACTTCTGGCCCAGCGTCCGGGCGGCCACCAAGAGATTCGGACTGGCGCTGGAGCCCGACCCCTCACCAGGGGCTGGCCATTATTACCGCTCAGATCATTTCTCTCTGGCGCGCGTGGGCATCCCCTCCTTTTCAGTGGATCAGGGGTACCTGTTTGAGGGTAAGACCCCGGAATGGGGCCGCGCGCAGGCGCAGGACTATGTGGAACACCATTATCACCAGCCGTCTGACGAATATCGCGCAGATTGGGATTTTCGCGGCAACGCCAAACTGGCGCGCTTCGGCTTTGTGCTGGGCTGGCTGGCCAGCTCCCAAGCAAAGCTGGTCGAATGGCAGCCGGGCAGTGAGTTTGAAGCCGCCCGTCTGGCCAGCCACACGAGATAGCTTCGGCGCGAGCACGCCTTCCCGGGAGCGAGCACTTCGCTTCTTTCCGCGCGAACACCGACTCTGCACCCGCCGAACCAAACTGCGGTAAGAGAGAATATTGTGAGACCGGTCACATTTGTATGCATTTTAGGGTCGGCATCTTCATTAATTCATTGACAGTACATCCCTCCAAGATAGTTTCATCTTAACGACAGCCAACCTCACGGCGGACCCGGTGCGAAAGCGCTGGCCTGGCTCCGGTTTGAACTGGAAATTTGCGGACCCAAGCGGAGATTTTGACCGGCAATTCTGTGAGAAGGCCGAGTGCAGAGGGGGAGTCATGCGCCGTTTAGTCGTATTTGTTCTTTTTCTCGTCATATCCGCCAGTGCCAGGGCACAGTTTGATGCCGCTACAGTCTTGGGAACGGTGACCGATCCCACAGGAGCGGTGGTGCCAAGATGCCAGGTTGCTTTGCATAATACCGCCACCGGAGCGCTCAACACTTCCGCCACCGACGACCGGGGAGAGTTCCGTTTTGTCGAAATTGCCATCGGCCCTTACCGGCTAGAGGCAACGGCCAAGGGCTTCCAGACCGCCGTGGCCAGCTTCGATCTGACGGTCGGCGCTCACCAGCGCGTGGACTTGTCCCTGCGAGTGGCTACGGCGGCTACCACCGTAACCACCACGGCCGACGTAACGCAGTTGGAGACCGAATCGAGCGAGCGCGGGCAAGTGGTCAATGAACGCGAAATCGCCGAACTGCCGCTCAATGGGCGCGAATACTCGCAGTTGGTCGAGCTGACGGCCGGCGTCGTTCCCAACCAGAACGAACTGGGCACGGGCTACACGCAGCGCGAGGGCTCATTCAATATCAACGGCCTGCGCAGCGTCTTCAACAACTACATGCTGGATGGGCTGGATAACAACATGTACGGCACATCCAACCAGGGATTCAGTAATCAAGTTGTCCAGTTGTCTCCCGACGCGGTGCAAGAGTTCCAGGTAGTCACCAACAACATGAGCGCGGAGTATGGCCGTAGCGGCGGCGCCACCATCAACGTGGTCACCCGCTACGGCACCAACCAGTTCCACGGCCGGGCATGGGAGTTCGTGCGCAATACCGACTTCAACGCCCCTGGCTTCTTCAAGCCCGACTACGGCGGCAAACCCGCCCTGCACCAGAACCAGTTCGGCGGTACTGTGGGCGGACCGCTGAAGAGAGACAAGCTCTTTTTCTTCCTCGACTACGAGGGTTTCCGCCAATCCAGCTCGTTTACTGACACGGCTACCCTGCCTACTGCGGCCGAGCGCGGCCTCAACCCCACTACTGGCGCATCCGCCGGCTACTACCTGATCGACAACCCCGGTTCCGCGCTGGGTTATCTGCCGATCGACAACCCCTGCCCGTACACCGGCCCCAACGGCGGCCCGACAACCTCCGCGAACCCCTGCACCAACTCGACTTATGTGGGCATCGGTCTGGGCGCGGCGGGCGCCACCTATCAGCAAATGTACGGCGGTACGCAGTACGTCAACGGGCAGATTCCCGCGACGGCGGTGATCAACTATGCGGCGTCGGTGCTGAAACTGCTACCGGCCACCACCAACAACAACACCAGCAACAACTACATCGTCTTGCACCCCAACACCTTTGATAAGGACAAGGGCGACGCAAAGGTGGACTACGACCTGCGCAAGGACCTGCGCCTCTTTGCCCGTTACTCCCAAGCCCGGTTCAATGCCTTCGATCCCGGCACGATTCAAGGCCCGGCCGGCGAGGGCGGCGACGGCAATGTCACAGCCCCGGTGATTCAGATCGTGGGCGGCGCCACCTGGACCATCAGTCCAAAATCCCTTCTGGAGGCTCGCTTTGGCTTCTCGCGCATGAAGGCGGGCAAGACTCCTCCGCTGGCGGGCGGACCCAGCATGCAGCAGCAGTTTGGCATTACCGGCCTGCCCACCGATCCGCAATATACCGGCGGCATCACCTATGAGGACTTCGAAGATGGCGGCCTGACCGCACTGGGCCGGCTGTGGACCAGCCCCCAGTACCAGAACCCCACACTCTGGAATCCCAAGGTCAACTACACACGCATCCTGCCTCGCCACACCCTCAAGGTTGGGCTCGAGTACACCATGCTCCACGTGGCCCAGCAGGATTTGCATCCGGTTCTGGGCGGCGATGTCTATGGCGCGCAGATGAGCGGCTATTGCTACTACAACGGCTGCTACAAAGCGTATAGCCCCTACCTCGCCGGGACGCAGACGGCCGAGACCTACAAGATGTTCGACTATGCCGACTTCCTGCTTGGTTACCGCGCCGAGATCGGCCTCTCCAATTCGCCCATCGCCAACATCCGCGACTGGGGCTGGGACGGCTACGTGCAGGACGACTGGAAGGTGAATCAGCGGTTGACCGTGAATCTGGGTCTGCGCTACGAGTACGCCACGCCCATCTACGAAGCCAGCAACCAGCTTTCCAACTTCAATCCCACAACCCAGTCCATTGTGCTGGCCAGTTCCAGCAACCGCTATACGGTCAATCCGAACAAAGAGGACTTCGGCCCCCGCATCGGCGCGGCCTTCAGCCTGAACCACAACACAGTGTTGCGCGGCGGATTCGGAATCAGCTATTCGCACTGGAACCGCACCGGCTCTAGCTACCTGACCCAGAACGCGCCCTACGGTATCAGCGCAACGCGGCTGGTCTATCCGGGCCTGTCCACCTACCTCAATACCGAAAGCAGTTTTCCGGCCAATATGGTAAGCGCCACCAACTATAACCCGCTTGAAGTGGCCCTCCAGTACATGCCGGCCATCTCGCCCGACACCCAGGTGCGCAGCTGGTTCTTCAGTGCGCAGCGCGATCTGGGCCACAGCCTGCTGGTCGACTTGGCCTACGTGGGCAACAACGGCCTGAACGAGGTCATCATCAACGACATTAACCAGGCCACCGTCATGCAGCCCACAACCTGCACCAGCGCCAACGAAAGCAGTCCTACCAGCGGATGCATCACCAACTTCCAGAGCCGCGTTCCCATGCCCAACTTCACTTCGATCCTGGGCACGTTGCCCTGGGCGACATCGAATTACCAGGGTCTGCAAGCCAAGGTGGAAAAGCGCTTTTCGTCCGGCTTCTACCTGCTGGATTCATTCACCTGGTCCAAATCCATCGACATGGCTGCACAGGCCCAGGACGGCAGCGGCGGTTGCGACAATTGCGGCAACTACATCCCCTCGGTGCAGAATGTCTACAACCCGCAGGCGGACCGCGGCATCTCCGCCGACAATCGTCCCTTGCTCAACGTGACTTCAGTGGTCTGGTCGCTGCCTGTCGGCCAGGGTCACTGGCTGGGAAACGGCATGAACCGCGCCTGGAACATGGTGCTGGGCGGCTGGCAGATGACCGACATCTTCCAGGCGCGCAGCGGCGATCCGCTTACCTTTGCCTATAGCCCGGACGGCGATACGCAAGTCTCGCCCCTGATCACCATCAGCGGCCGCAACTCCTACCGGCCGAACCAGAGCGGCCCCGCCCTGGCGGCGAACAAGTCCTACCAGGGATACTTCAACACCGCCAACTTCTCCACCCCGGAGCCCTACGCGCCCTTTGGCAATTCGCCCCGCAATGCGGTCAGCGGCCCGGCCTTCTGGCAGCTCGACACAGGCCTGACCAAGGACTTTGCCCTGACCGAAAAAGCCCACGTGCAGTTCCGCGCCGAGGCCTTCAACCTCACCAACAGGACCAACTTCGGCGAACCGAACACCCTGTACAACGGCGCCTCCAGCACCACCTTCGGCGTCATCACCTCGACCCTACCCGCACGTGAGCTGCAGATGGCCGCCAAGATCGTCTTCTAGCTCATACCAGGCGGATCTCCCCTGCCCACAACCCCCGCGGCGGATTCTTCTTGAGGAGAATCCGCCGCGTTCCGCTTGGGCACAACGGTCGCCCGCAACGCAGCCCAGGACTGCTCCGCGAGTGAGAAGGCGGCTTGGCTTCTATCGGGCTCGGAGTCTGCTCAAGAACCAGTCGAAGCTCCCGCTCTGCGGCCCATCGCAAAATGCGCGAACGATGGAGCACGCGGCTTTGATGATAGGTTGAGATGTGGGCTATAGCGGATCCACAATTGGCATATCCCGAAATCACCGCCCTCGATTGGCATTTTCCTCAACGGAATGCCACCCGGCGGATGCGTGCATGGGTAGGTGAATTGTGGAATCGCTCTGATTGCCAGGACTGCTGGGAGAAAGACCGAAGGTGCAGGGGAAATGCAAAAGAGGAACGGTCGAGGATTTGTGAAAATGTTTACCGCCGCGCTCCTGCTGTGTGCCGGCTTGGTTTGCGGAGCACAAGGCAACGAGGCAAGCAAGACCTTGCCTGATTCCCCAACCCCTGCCGTGCGTTCCATTGAGGATCTGAATTACCTTGGAGGAGATGCCGCCATGCCGCCGTTTTCCGACAGCGTCATCGACCCCGATTCACGATTCCGCCGGACGCTCTTGAGCAAGGGCCTTGCTTTTCGAGTCATTACCGGGCCGCAGTACACCCAGAACCTGCTGGATGCGCCCGTGTCTGCCGATCAGCAGGTCTACGTGGGTCAACGCGCCTTCGGAAGTGACTTTGTGCAGCCCATCCTCTCGGCTGATCTTCGCCAACTGCATTTGCAGCACGCGCAGCTCTACCTGGGCGGAGTGTGGAACTGGGCAAGCTGGAATCCTGCCGGCCCAAAGTCGATTCAGTTGTGGGCCCTTTATTTCTTCAAGGCCTTCGGGGCAAATCGCGTGGAACTGAAGGCGGGGTACATTGCCAACAACATGAATTTCGTTGGCCTCTTTGTAGGAGGATCGACCGCGACGGGCGCACAGGGCGTTTATGCCGTATTGCCCTTCGAGGCGGGGATGTCCTACTTTCCTCTAACGGCGCCGTCGTTCAATCTCCGGATTCGCGGACCTGAAAACACCTACTTCAAGACCGCCGCGCAGAGGAGCCAGGATCCAAACGGTGCGCCGGCCGAAGTTGGACGGAATCACACCGGCTTCCGCTTCATTCCGCACGGCGACAAGCTCGTCCTGATCAATGAAGGCGGGTACCTGCGCGCGGCCAACGCCGACACACGCGAGGCGTGGTTCCGCGCCGGCTACATCCGCAACACCTCGGCTTACAGGAATGCGGCCACGGGTCAGAAGGAGTCAGATAACTACTGCGCATACGCGCTGATGGACTATCAATTGTTCCAGTCAAACCGCGAGCATCCAACCCGGGGGCTCTATGCCGGGGGATCCTACATGACGGTTCCGGACACGATGAATGCATACGCCCGCTACGAAGAGGCGCGACTCTACAAGAAAGCGCCGCTTCGGTCGCGTCCCGACGATGTTCTTTCGGTGGTTGCGTCCCGGTCCGGCTACAGCAGGATTTTTACCAACAACCTCGTCTCCCAGGGCAAAACCGTCTGGCGAGCCGGAACGACGGTCACCGGCAGCTACTCGCTGCGCGCTTCACGCGGCAACTACCTGAGCCTGGGAGCGAGCTATGTCGACGGGCCGGCCATTACCCCGCGCGTTCCCAATGCACTCAATTTCATTGCGAACTGGACCCTGTTTTTCTAGGCTTGATTCCCAGAGGTCCGTGATGTGGCCGTCCAAGGGCTCGGCCCAAAAAGTGGCTCAACACCTTCTTGCGCGAAAGCTTTTGGCTTTGCCCAAGAAGTCGAAACTCTGCCCAGGAATGCCTCCAGCCAGATCCCCCAGGCGCTGGGTCGAGGGGTAAGTCGATGTTGATGAAATGGCAACTGCCTGGTGGCCGGCGAAATTCCCGCTCACGTGCGAGCGATCAAGTTCAGCTAGGTGGTAAGGGCTGAATCTTAACAAATCTGACCACCTTGCAGTCGGTGAGGCGGTAATGCCACTTCCATGTCGTCGCTGGTGTGACAGTAACCATGTCTGGGATTTGGATTCCATCGACCGATTGATAGGTATAGGCGAAAATTGCTTCGCCACCGGCGACCGTTTTGACTGAAGAGAGAACAAAACCCTGTGGGCCAGCCGCAAAGTTCGTCCAAAACTGCAATGGCTGCGGAAGCTGCATCACTCCGCTCGTCACGCGAAGGTCAGGTTCCAACAGGAGCGTTCCCGCGACATTGTCACCTTTCATGGTCAGCTTGTAACCGGACACTAGCTTCTCAAATGCGTACTGGGTCTTTCCAACGGGGAGAACGACATTAGTACTCGAAGGAATCCAGGCGTTCAATCCGCTTGAAACCATCGCAATAAATACCTGCTCAAGCTGTTCAAGTTCCGCCACATGCTCTGCTCCACTAAAATCCGGCTGCCTTGGGAATGGGGAAACAGTTGCCCGCGTATGATCCACGTTCACTCTGTGGCTGACGGTCTGAAGTTTTTCCGCCATCGGTACTACCGCAGGAGGAAGAGTCCCGAACGTCTCAGCAAAGTGCTGTTTCCAGTCGAACTGCACTGCACAATCGAAGGCGGCAAGATTGCGTGTAAAGGGAGCGTCGTAAGCAGCGCGAGCTTTAGCCATTAGCTGGTCATCTGATTCCGGCGATTGTGGAACAGCCGAAGCACAGAGACAAGACAGGATGACTATTGCCAGAAAGGGATAGGACATCATTAGATGGTAGCGCGGAGTCTCGGCTTCCGCCCGTTGCAAGCCGTTCAGCGCCTCCTTGTCGATCAGGATTTCAATCCCGGCAGATTGTAGCCAACCCGGCAGGCCATAAAGTCACCGTCCTTGCAGCGACGGCTGAGATTGAGGCCGCCAAAGTCAGTGCCTTGCCCAAAGATTCTTCGTGTTGCCCATGGGTTGGAGTCTTCGGGCAAAGGCCCCCTGGGGCACGCTCTTCGGACACCTTGCAGAAATCCGCCGCCTCAGTCAGGAAAGTTCACATAGAGCGGGCTGCTCACCAACTGCAAGCTTCCCTTGGTGTCGCGTACCTCCACGCGCAGCCAGTGGCGTCCGGCGGGAACGGCAGCCGCAAACTCCACGGAGCCGGATGCACTGCTCACGGGCAGGGGAGCGCCGGAGCTCTCCTCGCCGTCCACCAGCAGGTGCACCACGGAACCGGCACAGGCCGCGGTATGAACCTCAACGCGGACCGGCGCCGGGCCTGTGAGCTTGAGCGCTTCCCCCATGCGCGCATGAGCGCTGCCGCTGGAGGCTTCGAAATCCACCGCCTTGTCGTGCGAGGCGGTCAGATCCACAAACGTCCGCCCGGCGCGGATGCCGTTGAGAATCGCGGGAACGGACAGCTCGTTGGCCTCCACGGCGGTGGTGGGCCAGCCAATCGATCCCGGCGGGCCGGGAGGATTGGTTCCATTGTGGCTGTCGCTGCCCCCGACGGCGGCCAGCCGGAACCCCTGGCGCAGTTGCGCGTCCCAGTACCTGGCGCTGGAAAACATGAACCGGCCGCCGTTGATCACCTCGATTGCGGTGAAGAGGCTCATGTCGGCGTCCTTGTGCGTCCACCGGCAGCCCATGCAGAACTCGCCCTCGGGCGATTCGGCGTGGCTCACCGAGGCGATGCCGCCCTTTGAGCGGATGTCGCGCAGCACGCTGTTCAGATCCAGGCCGCCGGGTGTCACCCGCCAATCCACAAACTGCGTCAGGCCGAAGATGTTGAAGTGTCCGTGGAAGGTGGTCATCTCGCGGCCCGGAATCAGCAGCAGGCGGTCGAAGTAGGGCTGCAACTCGCGCAGGGCGTCGTTTTGCGAGTCGGCGTTGTGGTCGGTGATGGCGATGAAGTCCAGCCCCCGCGCAGATGCCGTCTGCGCATACACAAAGACCGGGCAGGGAACCATCTTGCCGCTTTGGCTGGCGCAACTGCCGTCGCTGTGCGCGGTGTGCATGTGCAGGTCGCCGCGGTACCAGCGTGTACCGGCAACCAGGGGCTGCGACGTGAAGCTGGCATCTTCCTGGCGCGAATTGAAGCGAACCTCGGCGCGGTAGTGGGAAACGGCTTGCGGCCGCATGTTGGGTACGGCGACGATCAAGCGCCACTGGCCGGCGGGAATGGCTCCGGGCAGATAGGAGGGGGTGGCATCCGTTTCGCCGATGGTGAAGTGGCTCTTGTTGCCGCCACTCTCGCCGCGAAAGCGCTCCGGATCGGCCACGCCCAGGTCCAGCGTCGCGCGCTGCTCCTTGCCGGTGTATTGAAAATCCACGCTGAGGCGGTGGACGCCCGGGGGCACAGCGAAAGGGACTTCAAAGTAGGTCTGGTGCTGCGCGCCGGTCACATCGCCGGTGAGTACGAGGTCGGCGGGGACGGTCTGAGCCCATCCCGGAGCCGCAATCGCGGCTGCGAGAAGAGAAAGCACGAGCCCGGCAGAGGCTATCCAGCGTTTCATCATGGCATCGGAACTCCCCGTCGATTCTACACAGCGGGGAGAAGCAGGTTAGCGGGTATCACCGGGAGATGGCTCCTCATCGACGGGGCCAATTCTCTTTTCGGCCGGAGATTGCGGCGTCAAGCCTAAGCGTCTGCCGCCTCGTCGCCGTCTTCTTCTTCTTCGCCTTCGACCGAGATGCGCAGGGAACGCAGAAAGTGGAGATCGTTCTGGGTGAAGGGAGTCTCTTCGCCGCTGTCTTCGCCTTCGGCATCCTCGGCTTCCTTGGCCGCAACCTCGTTGAGGCCGATGGTGGCTTCAAGCATCAGGAGCACGTCGAAGCCATGCTGGCGAATATCCTGCACCACCCCGGCGATCTGCTCGCTCTCGATGACCGACTCGTGGATGGCCTCGCCGAGTTGCTGAATCAGTTCACGCAGGCGCGATGTCAAGGGAACCTCCTGGAGCGGCGGCCAGCGCGAGCGACAGGCGCGGGGGCGGCAAGGGATTTATCTACCTTACTTCCGTCTCTGTCTTCGAGCAACTGCGAATCGCAGGGAGACTTGAAAAAGCATCCGCCCCACCGTCACTGCTACCATCATATCGAAGATGAAACCTCAAACCATTGGCCGGGCATTGGGCGTTGGCCTGCGTGTTGCTGGACGGATCGCCGGGGACGCGGTCGCCCGTGCGCAATCGGCGCCCAACGCGCCCGGCGGATCCGCGCCTGCCGCGCAGAGCCGGGCCGCCGGACGAACCGCCGGTCAGGCCAGCCGAGGCCTTGCCCGCGGCGTGAACGGGTTTCTGCGGCCCTTCCGCCGCGTCGGCAGCATTCTTTGGCTTGAGGTCACCGGTGTCTTTTTCTTCCTGCCGGTGGTGGTTTTTGCTCCAACCCTGTGGCGCATCCGCGGCAGCTATGCCCATGGCCCCGACCACAATACCTTCCTGGTAACTGCCGGAATCATGGTCGTTTTTCTTTACCTGAGCGTCACTTCCTTCTGGCGGGCTCGAAGGAAGTAGCGCTCTTCGCTCAGTCTTTTGGCGATTCACTGGAACTGGGCCGAGTGAGCATCCATACGATGGCCCCCGCGACCGCTAGAAAAACGAGCATCGGAAGAGCCCCAATCCCTCTCCCCATACCGAAACGAAGCAGCGTCAGCGCAAATAGCCCAGTGTTGATCATCGAATCCCTCCGCGGCCCGGCTCCGGTGACGAGCCGCCACAGCGGTAAGGACCCGTCTCGGCCCAACAAGTTGTTGTCGAGCAAGATGCGAGCTTGGTTTCCTTGGTTGCCAGGCTACTGCGGCGCGCTGGCAGCCGGTCGCACAGCCTCTTGGCTCCGGCCGTCTTTGCCGCGGGACGAGGAGATCAATTGGGCCATCAGGCTCTTGGCGGCCTGGCGCCCGAGGCGGATGCAGTCGGGGATGCCGATGCCGTCGTAGGCGTTGCCGGCCAGCCGCAACCCTGGGTAACTTTCCAGACGGTTGAGGATGCGCGACTTGCGCTCATCGTGGCCCACCGCATACTGGGCCATGGCCCGGCGCCAGCGCGAAACCTGGACATACTCCGGCTCGACCGCAAATGGGATCACCTTATCGCCCAGGATCTGACTGAGTTCCCGGCGAACGGATTCCACGAGAGCTTCGTCAGGCTCCGCCAGCATCTGCTCATTGCGCGCGCCGCCCAGAAATGCCCGCAACACGGCCTTGCCCGGTTTTGTCCGCCCCAGGAACTTGCGATGGACAAAGGTGCAGGCCAGCATGCACCGGCCCTCGCTGGCCGGAACCAGGAAACCGAAGCCATCGGGCAACTTGCCCAGCCTGGCCTCGTCGTAAACCAGATTGATGGTGATGGACGAGGAATAGGGAATGGCGCTCAGGTCGCAACCCAATGCCGCATCCACCGGGCTAAGCAGCACGCCCGCTGCCCAGGCGGGCGAAGCCATGATGACCGCGTCGTACAGCTCCGCTCCACTGCCCGTCCGGACGAGCCAGCCTTCCGCGACCTTTTCCAACCCGCCAACGGGCGTAGCCAGGCGCACCGAGGCCGGATCGAGGCGGGCGGCAAGAGCGTCCACCAGTTGCTGCATCCCGCCGCGCATGGAGGTGAAGATGGTCCGGATCGCAGGGCGCGCCGCCGCGGCCGCCGCTCCGTTGCCGTTGTCTTGCGCCGCAGCCTTGACCCTGGCCCGCATCTTGCGGTGAGCCGCCAACATGCCGCGAGTCAGAGATCCGTATTCGGTCTCCATCTCCACCAGGCGCGGCAGCACGGTGCGCGCGCTCAGTTGCGCGGAGTCGCCGCCATAAATGCCGGAGAGCAGCGGATCGGCCAGCCGGTCCACGGCCTCGGAGCCGAAATGCCGCTCCACCAGCGCGGCCACCGACTCGTCCACGTCGGCTTTGGGCCGGGGCGGATGCAGCAGTTCCAGCCCCATGCGCACCTTGGTCCCGAGGCTGAAGAGCCTGGTCAACGCGGTGGGAATGAGCTTGGTGGGCACCAGGAACATCAGTCCGTCGGGCAAGGGCACCAGCCGGTTGCGCACCAGAATGTAAGTCTTGCGGTCGGCATCATTTGAGGGGATGAGCTCCGCACCCAGGCCCAGCTCGCGGCACAGTTCGGCCGCCGCGGGCTTCTCGGTCAGGAATGAATCCGGGCCGCGCTCGATCACCGAGCCATTGACGATCTCAGAGGCCAGCGAGCCGCCCAGCCTCCCGCGCGCCTCAAAAAGTGTGTACTCGATTGCCTGGCCCGCGCCGCGCGCCTTTTCCAGCTCATAAGCGGCCGCCAGCCCCGCTATGCCGCCACCAATGATTGCTGTCCGCATGTCGATTCGCCCTACCCAATCCTAAAGTGTTTGCTGCCTTTATGCCCCAAGGAAAGCAGAAAACCTCCCCTGGCCGGGAAAGTTCTAGCTTCTTGTCTCCAAAGTTCTTGGCATGAATCCCGAAGAGCAGCCGCAGATCCTTCGACTCACCACCCCCGAACTCCACCCCAAAGAGCAAAGACCGCTCTTTGGGGACCCCGGAACTCCACCCCAAAGAGCAAAGACCGCTCTTTGGGGACCCCGGAACTCCACCCCGGATCTGAGAAGCGTCTGGGGCCCCGTTGCTCAGGACGACATCCTAATTGGGGGTTGAGGGTCGTCGAATGATGATGCGAACTTCTGGGACACCACACTAGCTTCCTACCTAGCTTGGATTGCAAGATCGGGCCGCCGGTTGGATGTTTCTTCAAAGCCAAACGGCCTGAAGCTCCCAGGCTCAACGGACAGACCTGGGAGTGGGGCTGGGAACTGGCAGCCGCAGGGGCAACCCTATTTCGCGAAGGCCGCGGCTGCGTTCTCCAACTCCGCGTCCCAGTGCTTGGGCTGATAGATGCAGCAGGGCTCCTGGGCCAGCGGATCGCCGGTCACAGCGTATGCGCGCGCGCGGGAGCCGCCGCATATCTCCTTGTATTCGCAGGCTCCGCACTTGCCTTCCAGCTTGCTTGTATCCCGCAGCGACTTGAAGATGGGCGCCTCTCGGTAAATCTCAGCCAGCGGAGTTTCGCGGATATTGCCAGCGTGGATGGGCAAAAAGCCGCTGGGGTAAACATTGCCCACGTGCGAGATGAACATGAAGCCCTTGCCATCGTTGACGCGCCGCGTGGCCCAACTGGCGGTGCGGGTTTGGGCGTCGCTGGTGGGGGCTCCGGGCTCGTACTTTTGCGGCGCCGCGCCGGGATGTCCGTGGCCGTGTCCGATCTTGCGCTCCTCCAGGTTATGCTGCAGGAGGTAGCGCCGGTAGTGCATGGCCTCAGTGGTCTTGATCTGGAAGCTCACCCGGTGAGAAAGCTCGTAGATCTTGCCGAAAACCCCTTCAAACTCCTCTCCTGAGAGCAGATCGCCAAGCTGGCCCCGGCCCACGGGGACCAGGAAGAAGACGTTCCACATCACGATGGCCATCTTCTCGAAAAGGGCACACAGGCTGTCGAGATCGTTGGCGTTGTGGCGGCTGATGGTGGTATGCACCTGGATGGGAATGCCCGCCTCGTTGGCCCACTCGATGGCCTGGATGGTGCGCGCCCATGCGCCGGGAAGTCCGCGGAAATGGTCGTGAATCTCGGGAGTCGAGCCGTCCAGAGAGATGCCCAGGCGCACCAGGCCCGCCTCTTTCAGCTTGAAAATCGCGTCGCGGGTCAGCAGCGGCGTCGCGCTGGGGGTAAGCGCCACCTGCACACCCTTGTCGGCGGCATAGCGGATCAGCTCGAAGACGTCCTTGCGTTTCATGGGGTCGCCGCCAGTGAAGACAAAAATCGGCACTCCCATATCCGAGATCTGATCGATCAGCCCCTTGGCTTCGGTGTTGGACAACTCGTCGGGATGAGCGATGGGCTGAGCGGCTGCGCGGCAGTGCTTGCAGGCCAGATCGCAGGACTGGGTAATCTCCCAAATGGCAAGAAACGGGGTTTCGTCAAAGTTCAACCCGCCACGGGCGGGGATATTGTGCATGGGCTGCATGAATCCTCCAGCGAAATCGCAGTGTTCCGGTCTGGAAACGGTGTCCAGCGGCCGGGGGGATGCCACGATTCTCTATCAGAAAAGCAGCCTCTTATGGGCCGCGGCTGTGATTGGGATCACATGGCGCTGAGAATCCGGTACAGACGCCTTCTTTCTATAGACAAATATCCAGGAGGTGGAGCAAACTACGTGTCCTGAGAAGCCCCGCCCGGAGAAAGCGCATTCACCGCTCGGGAAGCGCCCCAGGAAAGCGAAGCGGGTGAGCGTTTTCAGCCGCTTCAAGGTGATTGCGGTCACTCCGCTTTGTGCCGCTGGGCACCGCTGTTTGTCAACTTGTTTGCCAAAGTAGTGTCGCACCATCAGGAGGTTCCCATGGCAATCGTTATGAAGCCAGGTTGGAGCAAACCCTCCACCATCCTCTTCGCCTCCGAGATCCCCGCCAACGAAAAAGCCTTCGGCTTTGCTCTGGCGCAGGCCACGGAGTTCAGCGCGAATCTCATCATCTTTCACGCGTACGACACGCTGGTGGTCGCCGCGTCAGAGAGTTCCGGTATCCGCTACTACGACTATGCCGCCGCCGCTCGTTCCGAGGTGCAGCATCTTGAGCCTCTTGCCCAGCGCGTGCGAGACGCTGGCGTGCAGTGCGAAGTGATTGTGCGCCCAGGGCTGGCCGCCGATCAGCTTCTCGGCATACTGCGCGAGCGGGAGATTGAACGCATTGTGATGGGGACTCACTCGCCAGGCCCCATCGGCAAGCTGCTGGTGGGTTCGGTGGCTGAGGCCGTGCTGCGCACCGCGAGGGTTCCAGTGTTCATCGTCGGGCCGGATGTTGTGGAAGGCAGCTATCGCAAGTTTGCCACCGGCACCATTCTCTGTGCTATGAGCCTGCTAGAAAGCAGCCATGCGGTCGCCATGTTTGGCGCCGAGTTGGCCGCGCAGCATCAGGCGCGCCTGGTGCTGCAGCATGTCATCCAGCCTCAGGAGCGGCGGGATGCTCTTGCCGGTCGATCCGTCGAGCAGATGGAGGCCGATCTTGTGGCCATGGTTCCAGAAGAACTGCGGGCCAAGATTGCTGTGCAAGCCGTTGTGGTGCCTGGCGATCCAACTGAGGAACTGCTCTACCAGAGCAGGGCGCAGCAGGCTGACCTCATCGTGCTGGGGGCGCAGGGCGCTTCGACCTTTGCCGCCATCACTCGGCACGGAGTGGTTTACAAGGTACTTGCCCACTCCCAATGCCCAGTGATGACCTTGTCACCGGTGCTGCTGGCGGAATGTGGCGTGAGCGGAGTAAAACACCAGCCGGCAGAAGTCTATCTGGCCGGGGTTTTTTAGGGCAGGCGCGGCCTGCGGCGGCGCAAGGCGGCCGGAATGCCCCAGGCGCAGGCGGCATTGCGGCTCTTGTGCGCCCCTCCAGGGATGCAGCGGAAGACATCGGGAGACTGTTCCCTGAAGTTCGCCTGTGCCTGCAAGCACTCTGAGGTTGGTTGCGGCCCTCCCTGGGCATAAACTGAGCCCATGAGTTTTCAGCGGCAATCCCTGGCTGCCCCCGGGACAGAACGGTGAACCAGAATCCACCTGCATCGGTTCAGGCTTTGCTGGCGGAGGCGCTCGCGTTCCATCGGGCTGGACAACTGGCCCAGGCTGCGCAAATCTACCGGCAGATCCTCGCCGTGAATCCGCGCCATGCGGACTGTCTTCACTTGTTGGGCATGGTTGATTATCAGGCAGGGCGGCTCGAATCCGCCGAGGAGCTGATTCGCGAGGCGATTGGCATCCATGGCACGGGAGCCTCCTATTACGCCAACCTGGGGAACATTGTTCACGCTCAGGGAAGGCTGGACGAAGCCAAGGCACTTTACCGGAAGGCGCTGGCCCTCAAGCCGAATCTGGCCGAGGCTCAGGTAAATCTGGGCAACGTTCTCCAGGTCCAGGGAGAATTGGAAGAGGCCGTTCTGTGCTACCAGCAAGCGCTGGCTCTCCAGCCCAATTGCGCCGAAACCTTCAACAACCTGGGAAACGCTCGTCAGGAGCAGGGGCAAATCGACGAGGCCATTGCCTGTTATAGGCATGCGCTGGCCCTCAAGCCCGAATACGCCGAGGTCTACTACAACCTGGGGAACGCCCACCGGGCCGTGGACCGGCTGGAGGAGGCGGTTGGATTTTACCGCCAGGCGCTGGAACTCCGCCCAGAGTACCCCGAGGCGATTTACAACCTGGGCAACGTGTTCAGGGAGCAGGGGAAAGTCGACCAGGCGCTGGGGCGCTTCGCGCAGGCCCTTGCCCTCAGGCCGGACTATACGCAAGCCGGCTTCGGCGAGGCGCTGGCCCAGCTGCTTCAAGGGAATTTCACGGCTGGCTGGCAGAACTTCGAGCGGCGCTGGCAATCGATGGAAGATCACGACACTCCCCGCCGCGCCTATGCCCAGCCTGCCTGGTCCGGAGAAAGGCTGAACTCCGGCGGCGTGTTGCTCTGGGGCGAACAGGGCGTGGGCGACGAAATCATGTTTGCCGGGCTGGTTCCGGACGCAATGCGGACGGGCAACCGCTGCATCCTGGATTGCGAGACGCGGCTCAACGCACTTTTTGCCCGTTCCTTTCCCGGCGCAGAGGTCGTCTCCGGCTGCGGTCCAGGCCTTCATCCGGAGCTGGAGATTGCCGCGCAGTTGCCCACCGGCAGCCTCCCCGGCCTCTTCAGGAGGAGCAGCTCAGAGTTCGCCGCTACCGCATCGCCCTACCTGGTGGCCGACCAAGCGGTCCGGGACCGGTTCCGTGCCCGTTATGCCGATGGGCGGCGGCTCGTGGGGCTGGCCTGGCAAACAAATAACCGCAAGACAGGACGCTTCCGTTCGATCTTCCTGGCGCAGTTCGCGCCGCTCTTTGCCAAGATGGGCATCCGCTGGATCAGCTTGCAATATGGGGATCACGGAGAGCTGGAAAGCCAGGCGACGGAGGCCGGAGCGCCGCTCCTGGTGGACCGCGAGGTAGATCAGTTGAAGAACATCGACGGATTCGCCGCACAGGTAGCGGCCCTGGACTTGGTAATCACCATCGACAATTCAACGGCGCATCTGGCCGGCGCACTGGGTGTGCCTGTCTGGGTTCTTCTGCCTTTCGCGCCAGACTGGCGCTGGCTGCTGGAGCGCGAAGATTGCCCCTGGTATCCCACGATGCGCCTCTTCCGCCAGCCGCAGCCTGGCGACTGGCATTCTGTCGTGCGGGAAGTCGAAAACTCCCTATAGATAGAGCATTTTTGCTTTTGCCATAGACTTCTGTGCCCCATTCCGCGTTTTTCTGCGGAAAGGGTGGGAGACCAACAGAAATACAGTCTGCCCATTGAGCGCAAATCTCTAAATGGTGTAGAGGAGATTCTATTGGTGTTGAAGGAGGGAGCGTGGGGCTTCACAGGCTGCGGAAAAACGCCGAATGCAAGACGAAGCCCCAAAAAACATCCCGGAGGGCTAAAGTCCGTCCCTTTATGATCAGCATTTTGCAGCACGACTGAAGTCGTTCCCTTTCAAAACATGGGCCATACCAGAGTTTTTCCGCAACATGGAAAGCCCCAGGAAATCGAGACACGAGTTGAACTGGCTTTCAGGCCCGAGGCTGAAGCCCGCTTGAATTTCTCGCTTATTCAGGGGACTAAAATCCCCTGCTCCCTCCGTCCCCTTCTCCCCTCTACAGCAATTGAAGAGCAGCTTTAAGGAAACGCTCCAGCGAAGAATGTCTTTTGGGATAAGCAAAGGAGTTGGGCGGCCCGACCTTGTGGTGCCCTTGTTTTTTTTGCCGCAAGTGTGGAAATTCACGAACTTCAACAGGCAACGCTGTCCCCACGGCAGGTGGCCCGGCGCTCTATCCTTGGCGCAACTTCATCGCGCCAAGGATAAGAGAGGTGGAAGCGCAAGTCACCCATGCAAGCACAACCCGTTCAGGGCTTGCTCCCCGTCTTGGGCGCGGTCTCAGCCGCACAGGCCTTGCCGCCGCACATTGCCGCGGTAATTCCCTGGCCCTCGGTAATGGTGTAAATGCGGTCGGCCGCGGGCAGCTTGACCAGCTCTTTCGCTCCAGACGGCCAGTGAATCTCTGCGGTTCCGGGGTCGGTGGCGTCACCCAGGCCGAAGTGCAGGCGGCGATCGTTGGCGGAGATGTAGCTGCCGCTGGATTGCACGTCCTGGCGCATGCGCATTCCGTTTGCCGTGAGGTAGACCGTAGCGCAGGTGGCGTCGCGCGGGCTTTTCGGCCCGCCCACCAGTCCCATCTCCACCCAATGGTGATGGTCGGGGCTGACGTTTCTCAGCAGCGTGGGGGGCCCGTCGATGGGGTTGATGATCACATCGATCTTGCCGTCGTTGAACAGGTCGCCAAAGGCCGCTCCGCGCGCTGGAGTGACCACCGCCATCCCGGTGCCCTTGACCGGCGGAACGTATTCGAACTTGCGCCCCTTGCCATCGGGCACGTTGTGGAAAAGAAGCGGGCGCTCGGCCCAGGTGGTGCCCCAGTCGTGCTGGTCCACCTGCGGATAGACGTGGCCGTTGACGGTAAACAAATCCAGCCAGCCGTCGTTGTCGTAGTCGATGAAGGCGTCGCCCCAACCCACAAACGGAATGGTGGTCTGGGCGATCCCCGCTTTGTAGCTGACATCGCTGAAGCTGGCGTCGCCGTCGTTGTGGTAAAGAACCTTGTAGTCGTCGCCAAAGTCGGTCTACAAAAAGGTCCACCAGGCCGTTATTCTCGTAGTCGCCCTCGGCAATGCCCATGGAGGCAATTTCGCGCCCGTCCTTGTTCAGCGCGAAGCCTGAGACATAGCTTTGGTCGTCGAAAGTCCCATCCCCTTTATTGATATAGAGGAAGTTGGGCTCAGAGTCGTTGCCCACCACCAGATCCGGCTTGCCATCGTTGTTAATGTCGATGAAGATGGACCGAAAACCCGTAGTACTTGTCCTTGTCCTCGACGCCGGCTTTCACCGTCACGTCGGTAAAGGTGCCATTGCCGTTGTTGTGGAAGAGATGGTCGGGCTCGCCCTGCAATCCGCGCGGCCCGCAGTTCACTGCCTGACCGCGATACATGCAACTGGCGTAGCCCACGGCTTTGGTTCCGGCAACGGGCAAGTTGTCGCGGTCAAAGTGAACATAGCCGGTAACGTACAGGTCCAGCAGCCCGTCGCCGTCGTAGTCGCCCCAGGCCGAGCCTGGAGACCAATTGCCCAGCGCCACGCCGGCCTCTTTGGCCTTGTCAGTAAACGTTCCGTCGTGGTTGTTGTGATAAAGGCGGTTCTTTCCGTAGTTGCCCACGTAGAGATCGGGCCAGCCGTCGTTGTCGTAATCGGCAACTGAGCAGCCATAACCCCAGCGGTCGTTCTGCACGCCGGCCTTGGCGCTCACATCGGTAAACGTGCCATCGTGGTTGTTGTGGAAGAGCGCGGCGTGGGGCGGTTGTTCCTTGCCGTCGAGCGCGTCGAAGGTGGAACCGTTGACCAGATAAATGTCCAGCCAGCCGTCGTTGTCGTAGTCGATCAGGCAAACGCCCGAGCCGTTGGTCTCGACAATGAAGTTCTTCTCTGGCACGCCCATCTTGTGGGTCCAGCCGGAGAGGCCCGCGGCCTTGGTAATGTCCTGGAAAAGAACCGGTCCGGAATCGACAAAGCCGCCCGCAGTGATGGGCCGTTTCAGTTCGTCGTATACCGGGGCAGCCCCCAGGCCACCGGCGATGCCGCCGCCCATACCCTGCTGCGGCGGAGATTTGACCGGCTGGGTCTGCTGTGCCCGGCACGCGCCGGGGAGAAAAAGAGCGGCAATCAGAAAGCCGGAAAATGCTCCGCGAACAGGCAACAAAGAGAGTCCTCCACGGCTTGAAGTGTATCGTAACCGGCGCTCCTGCCGCCGCATGAGCCGTCTGTCTCAGTTGCGACAGGCAATGACTATGGCGCAAGCGTAAGGTTAACCAGTCCCAGGACTCCGGAGGCGCAAAAAATTGAACAAGCCTGCAATTGAAGCGAATGTTCCGACCGTTCACGACCATTTCGGCAGATTTGCCGCCGCTGCAAGCGGTTGGCTTGGATCGACATGGGCGTTTGCGGGCGCAGGTCTGGTGGTGGTGGTGTGGGCCACGACGGGCCCTGTGCTGCACTTTTCGCAAACCTGGGCGCAGACCATCAACACGGGAACGGGCGTTGCGACGTTTCTGATGGTTTTCCTCATCCAAAGCACCCAGAACCGCGATTCGCGCGCCATCAACCTGAAACTCAATGAGCTGATTCGGGCGGTGGACAAAGCCCGTGACCAAATGATCGATATCGAGAGATTGACCGACCTGGAACTGGATGAGATGCAGGCAACCTACGAGAAGATCAAGACGACATGGACCGAGCGCCAGGCGCGAATCGCGCGTACCCCCGCGAAGGAATGATGCGAAAACTGCTCCTTGCGGTCCCGTCGGGTCCACGTCCCCTTCCATTTGGCTGGCGCAATTTTCCATGTTTCGCAGAGCGCGCTGCTTCGGGAAAATCCAAACTGAATCGCATCGTGTGGTCCTTCCGATACTGCGGCTGAATCGGAAGCCGTGAGTAACTAGGCACATGGAACTCGCCCTGATGCTGCTCCTGGTACCACTCTTCGCCGTGAAGGTCCATCTCATCCAGGCAGCCCCCCGGTCAATCGCGGCCGCTACTGAGAGACTGGCGGGACCTGCCAACGCCTCCACAGTGGAATCGGAGTTTATCTCCGCGAAGGAGTGAGATGAACAAGGACAGAGTAAAAGGCACGATCGACGAAATCGTGGGAAGCGCCAAGCGCCACGCAGGAAGCCTGACCGGCAACACCGGCACCCAGATCGCAGGCGCTGGCCAACAGATCAAGGGCAAGGTAGAAATCGCAGTCGGCATGCTGAAGGATACAGCCCGCGAAAGCAAAGATAGCGTCGCCTCCGCGCTGGATGCGCGCGATGAAGCCGAGCGCAGAAAGCGCGAAGTTCTGCTCGCGGAAGATCACAACCTGCTGTAGTTCCCGCGAGGATCGCGGAGCTGGCCAGTCTGCAACTGAGGCCCGCCCTGCGCCGGTCCAGTCGGTGGCGCCAACTTTCTCTGCGAAAGACTCATGAATCGCAACGATTTCCGCCCACGTTCTGCTCAAGCCGGGGGCAGATGCCATGGAATCGCCGCCCGCATCCGCGTATACTGCGCACAAGGGGGCGTGTACGCATCCCTGCCTCCCCAAAGTGAGGTGCGTCTTCCGCAGGGACTCCGGTTCACTGACGTTCGACGTTCCGCCATCGGAGACTTCCCGTTGGCGCGCGGTGGCCCGCGTGCTCCGAAGTCCCATGGACGCCCTTGGTTGCGCCCTGCTCCCCGCCTTCTGCACCCTCTGCGGCTCCCCTCTGCCGCATCTTTCAACCGTGCCAATTTGTGCTGCTTGCTGGACGGAGTTTCCACTCCAGAGCGGGCCTGCGTGCGCACGCTGCGGCGACACGCTGACTGGCCCAGCGACCGACCCCTCGGAGGAACCCTTGTGCCGGGCCTGCCGCCTTGCTTCGCCTCCGTTTGAGCGGGCCGTCGCCTTCGGACTTTACGAAGGCCGCATGAAAGAGGCTATCCACGCGCTCAAATACGGACGTCTGCACCCCGCGGCTCACGAATTGGGCAGGATGCTGGCTCAAGCCATCGGCCAACTGGCGGGCGAGGCGCCCGCAGAGATGCTGGTGGTCCCAGTCCCGCTGCATCGCACTAAGTACGCAGAGCGCGGCTTCAACCAGGCGCGTTCGCTGGCCGAGCAGGCGCTCGGATTTCTGCGCAAATCTCATCCCGAGTGGCGACTCACATTGGCTTCGAGCACATTGATGCGTCTGCGCGCGACGCAGAGCCAGGCTGGCCTTACCTCGCGGCAGCGACGCTTGAACGTGCGTGGCGCATTCACGGTCTCTTCTCCGGCAGCCGTCGCCGGAAAGAGCATTCTGCTGATTGACGACATTCTTACCACCGGGGCCACGGCCCGCGCCGCCGGCAAAGCGCTGATGGGGGCCGGAGCGGCTTCTGTCTGGGTGGCCACGCTGGCCAGGGCGCGGCGTTCGTACCCGCACCGCCGCGGTTCCGAGGCGTTTTTCGAACAAATGGAGGAGAGTTCCGGCCCGGACGGCAACGCGCTGCCCGCCGCCTTGCAAGGAGAAAGCATTCATTCATCGCACGACCAATCATCTTTTTGACGAGGGGATAAGAGATGTCGCTGGGAAAAGCCATGATTCATGCACGCAAGCAGAAGTCCATCGCCCGAGCCGCCGCGTTTTCAGGGGAGCCCAGGGAACAGACTGCCATGCAAGCCAACCTCATCCTGCAGATGCCGGTGCTGGTGCTTAACGCATCCTATGAGCCCATCAACATTTGCGGCGCGCGCCGCGCCCTGGTGCTGGTGCTCAAGGGCATTGCGCGCACCGAGGAGGAGCACGGCATGACACTGCATGCCCAGCGCAGCCGCATGCCCATGCCTTCGGTCATCCGCCTGCTGGAATACCGCCGCATCCCCTACCAGACCCGCGCCCTCTCGCGGAAGAACATCCTCTTGCGCGACCGCAACTGCTGCCAGTACTGCGGCGTGGTGCTGCCCTCCGGCGAACTCACCCTGGACCACGTGATTCCCCGCTCGCGCGGCGGCAGCTCCACTTGGGAGAATCTTGTCGCATGCTGCCACGGTTGCAATCGCCGCAAGGGCAACCGCATGTTGAGCGAGCTCGACGACATGGCGCTGGTGCGCGAACCTCGCCCCTTCTCGCTGCATACCAGCCGCCAGATTATGCGCATGTTAGGGCGCGGCGACGACCGCTGGCGCAAGTACTTGTTCTATTGATTCGGTGAATGTCGCTTGCTTCAACAGCAGACTGTCATCCTGAGCGGAGCGCAGCGCAGTCGAAGGACCTGCGGTTGCTTTTGCCTTCGTTCGGTTTTGATTCAACGACCTTCTGGGTAGAAAATGCGGTCGTGCCATCGCAGATGAAGGTATGATTACGCAGGGGAAGGCATGACCCGGAAATGCATCCACTTTGTAGGAGTCGACCACGGCGAGCTACAGCAAGACAAAAGGAGTTATTCAACTTCCAGAAGATAGCAGGCACACTTGCCGACTTAGGGTACAACTGCATCAAACTGGCCGACGATTGGCAGGGGGCGGATTTCCTGGCCTATCACAAGGACGGAACGACCACATTGAAGGTGCAGTTGAAGTCGAGAGTGACAATCAACAAGAAGTACTGCGGTAAAGACATTTGGATTGCGTTTCCTCACAACCGAGAATGGTACCTCATCGAGCATGATCGTTTGGTCGAGAAGGTTGGTGAACATACCGACTGGCTCGGAAGCAGTTCATGGAAAGACAAGCACGGATATTCTTCAATCAGCATCAATGCCGACCTATTGAAGAGCCTCGCTGAAGACAGGCTGGGCCGTGTCTACGGCCCTATCGCTCAAGGCGGTGAGGAACCCATCGATCCAGCCCCAATGGGATAACGCAGAAGAGAGCGTTGCCGAAAAGCAACCGAAGGTCCTTCGACTTCGTCTGGCGCAAAAGACGCGCCAGACTGCGCTCAGGATGACAGCCCGGTAGTGAATCATTTCATCGTGCGCAGCAGGACGGCCGCTATTTTTTCGGCTTCGTATCCGGCGCCAGCTCCGGCGCTGTAATATCCTTCCCTTCATAGATGATCTTGGTGGTCGAGCCGAATTGCTTGTAGTCGGAGTACTTGATCGTGTCGCGCAAATGTACGTCCTGGGCCATGTAGCCCGATCCGCCGGCAAAGTGCAGAATCCCCTCGCCCTTGGTGTAAACCGGGAACCAGTAGTGCCCATCGACCTGCGCCCGCCAGGTCATGAAAGGCGGATGCAAGTCTTCATTGTTCTTGCGCGTGTCGTCGGGAACCATGCGGCCGTTGGTGACCACGATCTGCAGATCGGTCGCGTCTACCCAGATGCGCCCCAGCAGGTAGCGCTTCTTCTTTTCAATGACCTTGGGACTTACGTCGAAGACGTAGCAGTCGAGCTCGTCTACCTTTTGCTTGCCCACGTACTTCACGTCGTACTGCCCGATATTCTCAGCCGTCAGCACAAACGGGTAGCCGTGCTGGATGTCCTGCAAATCAGAGGGCGACATCATGACCTGCTTGAGCGAATTGTCCGGTGCGTAGACCACCTTCTCGGTCCGCTCGCCGGAGGGGTTGAAGATCACGTCGTCCACCTCGTAGTACTCGCCGCTGACTTTATTGTCGTCGTCGATCTCCTGCACGCGAGCCACGCGGCGATAGGTGTAGTGGTTCAGCGCCTTTTGGAACTCGCTCTCCTTGGCGGCAAACTGCTTGATAATCTCCTCCGGCGGGTGGGCCGGCTCGGAGATGTCCATGGGGCCGAAGCCCGCGTCCATCGCCATGGGCGTAAAGGTGTCCTTACCCTGCCCCGAGGCAGTCACCGCGCAACCTGCCGCCAACACCGCCGTCATCCACCATCGATTCAGCAATTTGATTCTCTCCATGCCGATTGTCTCAGCTTATCCGGCCCTGCCAGAGCTTGATGCCCCGCCTGTAAGATTAGACGCATGCTTGGCCACGGAGGGTTGAAGCGCCTGGGGGCCATTCAAGGTGGAGGCGTGGCGGAAGGAGCAGGGGCATTCATGCCCCTGAAAGCTTGGCTTCAAAAGAAGTGGCTTTAGCCACGGGCTTTTGGTCGAAGCGGTCGGCGAAGAAGGCCCGGGCCTGAAGGCCCATGCTCCCTCCAGCGGTGTAAACTTTTCCTTCGCGCCAAGCCGTACCTTTTCCGCGCGGACTGGAACCCCTATGCTTAGAAAACCCCTCGTTCTCACCATTGTTTTGACTGCGGCGCTTGCGCCCAGTCTCGTCCGGAATGCCGCAGCCCAGGCCCCCGCTGCCCCCAAGCGCCCCATGACCTTCGAGGACATGATGCAGATGAAGCGGCTGGGCGAGACCGCCGTCTCCCCGGACGGCAAGTGGCTGGCCTACTCCGTGACCACCGTCAACCTGGAGCAGAACACCAAAACGGCGGAGCTGTTCATTCAGGCGATTGCCGGCGGTGAGCCCAAGAAGCTGGCTGTGGCCCAGCCCGGCGACTCCGGCCCGCAGTTTGCCCCCGATGGCAAACGCATCCTCTTTCTCAGCGGGCGCGACGGCGGCGAGCAGGTCTGGCTGGCGGATTTCGACCCGGCGACCGGTGCGGCAAGCAATGCGAAGAAACTGACGGCGATTTCGACCGAAGCGGACAACGCCCTGTGGTCTCCGGACGGCAAATCGATCGTCTTTACCTCGGCGGTTTACCCGGACTGTCCAGCCATTGTCTGCAGGGGATCAGTCCGGCGATAAGTGCAATGCAGACAGAGACCAAGCGCAAGCGGCGAGCAAGGTAAAGGCGCAGATCTTTACTCATCTGCTTTACCGGCATTGGAACCACTTCACCGGAGAGAAGCGGAGCCACCTTTTTCTGGCTTCGGTGGACACTGGAAGCGCTGCGCGACCTGACGCCGAACGATCCGCACGACGTTCCGCCGTTTTCGCTTGGGCGGCGGCGGCGGGTTCTGCCTTTGCGCCGGACGCGAAGGAGCTGGCCTTCACCGAGAACCTGGACCCCGAGCCGGCCATCTCCACCAGCGCCAGCATCTTTACGCTCGACCTGACCAACCCGGCAGCCAAGCCGGTGAAAGTGAGCACCTCGGCGGGCGGCAACTTCAACCCCGCCTACTCGCCCGACGGCAAGTAGCTGGCCTGGCGGTCCGAGGCGCGTGCGGGGTACGAGGCCGACAAGTTCCGGCTGATGCTCTACGACCGGGCGGCGAAAACGACCAAGGATTTGCTTCCCAAGTTCGAGAACTGGGTGGACGAGTTCGCGTGGAGCCCGACTCAAAGAGAATCTACTTCACGTCGGGCGACAAAGGGGAAGCGCCGATCTTCTTGACCGCGCTCGATGGCACAATAACAACAATCTCGAATCAGGGCGAATTCAGCGACCTTCATCCCCTCCCGAGCGAACAGGAGGTCATCGCAAGTCGAATGACCGTTGCATCGCCGAGTGAGGTCGTGGCGATTTCATCAGCGACGGGCAGCCCCGATCCGCAAGCCAGGACAACAGTCCAAGGCCTGCCGGGAGCTGTCGGATTCGGAGCGATCACCATAAGCCAGATTCAGCAGATTACAAACCTGAATGATGAGCTAGTGTTCTTCCAGCTCGATCTGCCCAAGATGGAGTCCTTCTGGTTCACGGCGAACGACGGCACCAAGCTCGAAGGCTTCCTCATCCGGCCGCCCGGCTTCGACCCGGCGAAGAAATACCCGCTCAAGTTCCTGATCCACGGCGGGCCGCAGGGGGCCTGGGGCGACGGCTGGAGCTACCGCTGGAACGCCGAGCTGTTTGCCGCCAACGGCTACGTGGTGGTCATGATCAATCCTCCGCGGCTCAACCGGCTACGGCCAGGCCATCGTCGACGGCGTGAACGGCGACTGGGGCGGCAAGCCCTTCACCGACCTGATGACGGGCCTGGACTACGCCGAGCAGCACTACCCCTTCATCGACAAGACGCGCGAGTGCGCCCTGGGCGCGAGCTACGGCGGCTACATGGCCAACTGGGTCCTGGGCCACACGGACCGCTTCAAGTGCATCGTCTCGCACGACGGCATGTTCGACGCCGAGTCCGCCTTTGGCACCACGGAAGAGGACTGGTTCAATATCTGGGAGTTCAAGGGCCATCCGTGGGACTACTACGGCAAGCCGGACGCCGAGAACCCCTACCGCAAGTGGTCGCCGTCGCTCTACGCCAAGAACTTCAAGACGCCCACGCTGGTGGTCCACGGCCAGCTCGACTACCGGCTCGACGTGAGCGAGGGATTCCAGCTCTTCGACACCCTGCAACTGCTCAAGGTGCCCAGCAAGATGCTCTACTTCCCCGACGAGGGCCACTGGGTGCTGAAGCCGCAGAACTCGCGCCTGTGGTGGAAGACGGTGAACGACTGGGTGGACGAGTGGACGAAGAAGTAGGGAATAGGGAATAGGGAGATGGGGAAGAGTGGGAACGGCCCAACGGTGGCCGTTCCTACTGCTCACACATCATGCGGTTGGCGCAGGCGGCGCTCTGTCCGCAGCAAGGCCCGCCGGAGCCGCAAGCCGGCTCGGGGCCTCTGCTTCCTTTTGTGATGGCGCCCGCGCCGCCGCCGATGAGCCTTTTCACGGATCCGCCGCACTCCGGACAGGACTCGATCAGGGCATCGGACATCTTCTGGCGCCTCTCAAAACGGCATCCGCACGCATCGCAAAGATAATCGTAGGCTGGCATCGGCAACTCCCCTTCCATCGTGTGGCGTCCGTCTCGATTATACGAAGGCGCGTCGTGCCGTGCTGTTTTGCCGCGCGGAGGCGCTCAGGCTTCTCTTGACCTGGGTGACTCGGCGGCTCTGTATAATTCTCCGTTGCTTCAAGACGAGGCAATGGAGGATTTGAATGGATATGCTCTTTCTCATTCCGCTAGTCATCGCGGCACTTATCCTGCTGTCGTTGATTCTGGGCAGCTTTTTTACAGTCAATACCGCCCAGGTGGCCGTCATCACGCGGTTCGGCAAATTTCTGCGGGTGGCAGAGGCCGGCTTGAACTGGAAGTTCCCTTACCTTGACTCCGTGGCTGGGCTGGTGAGTCTGCGCGTGAACCAGATCACCCTGACCATGGAGACCAAGACGAAAGACAACGTCTTTGTCACGATTCCGATCTCGGTGCAGAACCGCGTTCGCCCGGAGAAGGTCTACGACGCTTTCTACAAGCTCTCTGACCCGGTGGCCCAGATCAAGAGCTATGTCGAGCAGGTGATTCTCGGGCACGTGCCTTCGATGACGCTGGACGAGGTCTTCGCCTCGCAGGCCTCCATCGCCGCGGCGGTCAAGCTGGAGTTGGACTCCGACATGTCGGCATTTGGCTACGAGATCGTCAACGTGCTGGTCACCGACATCGTGCCCGACGCCAAGGTCAAGTCGGCCATGAACGACATCAACGCCGCCCAGCGCGAGCAGGTGGCCGCCAACGCCCGCGGCGAGGCGGAGAAGATTCTGGTGGTCAAGAAGGCCGAGGCCGAGGCGGAGAGCAAGGCGCTCCAGGGCCAGGGCATCGCCAACCAGCGCAAGGCCATCATTGAGGGGCTGCAAACCTCGGTCGAACAGTTCCAGAAGGCGGTCGAGGGCGCTTCGTCCAAGGAAGTCATGCAACTGGTGCTGGTGACGCAGTACTTCGACACGCTGAAGTCCATCGGCGAAAACGACAAGACCAGCACGCTGTTCTTGTCTCACTCGCCCGGCGCGGTAACCGATGTCTCCGAGCAGATACTGCAATCCATGCTGGTGGCCGACCGGGCCAAGGGCTGATTGGGGGCATGGGTACCCGGCCCTTCCTGCAACGAGCCCAGGAAGGGCGGGGTATCCGTCGCATGAAAGCACGGTGGGCAAAATGCTGAAACAGAAGGCGTATGGGTGGGCGCTGACGGTTGCTTTGTTGGCTGGGGCTCTTTCGGCAACGGCGCAGCAGGACGAGGGGCCAATTCTGCGGCCAAAGAAACCCACAGCCAAGCCCGTGAGCGCAAAATTGCTTGTTTTTTGCGACCTAGCCTGCAATTGGAAGCTGGACGGCGAGGCGAAAGGCCGTATCGACGCAGGCGGCTCGGTCAAGGCGATGGTTGAACTCGGCCAGCACATCGTAACTGCCGTGACAGAGGACGGCGCCGATCAGGTCAGTCAACTCATCGAGTCCAAGACTGATTTGCAAGCGGCGGTGAAAATCGAACTCAAGTTGGTCCGCGATTCTCGGCTTAGAACTGAGGAGGAGAAACGAGGCAAAGCGGAGCAGCAGGCGAAAGACAGGGCTGAGCAAGAGGCGCGAGACAAGGCCGCAAAGGTGGAGCGAGATACGTCCGAGCGTGAACGGCTAGACAAAGAACGGAAAGCGCTGGAAGATACTGCGCGAACGGTACCGAGCCCCATTACTATCCAAGATAGACTTAAGGCCGAACAACACAGAGGCGTTTGGGTCGCCGGGCACGGTTCCGCTCAGTTTTCAAGTGTTTATACGGAATTGCTCGATTTCTTGAGTGCCAGCGGCGTGGAGATTGCCAATTTTGGGCCACAAAAGCTAACAAATACCCAAGAAGCTGGCCTTATACCTCTTTCTTCCCTAATCGAGATGTTACCTAAGGAGACTCTGCACAAGTCTCAACTCTGCGCTCTGCTTGGATAAAATGATAAGTAGAGGGTGAGGGCGATGCGGCAACAAACACTGGCGTCACAAGGGAGTTTTGAGAAGTTTGGTCGCAAGGGGAAACGCGAGTTGTTTCTTGACCAGATGGAGCAAGTGGTGCCGTGGTCGGAACTGTTGGCGCTGGTAGAACCTTACTACCCCAAGGCGGGCAACGGTCGTCAACCCGTGGGCCTCGCCATCATGCTACGGACTTATTTTCTGCAACAGTGGTTCAACCTGTCCGACCCGGGCATGGAAGAAGCCTTCTATGATTCGGCTGCATTGCGCCGCTTCGCTGGAGTCGATCTGGGCATGGCCGCTGCGCCCGACGAGACCACCATTCTGCGCTTCCGCCACATACTGGAACAGCACGAACTATGCGGCCAGATGCTCGACACGGTGAACCTCTACCTGGGAAGCAAGGGCATCCGCATCAGCACCGGAACCATCGTGGATGCGACGATTATCAACGCGCCCAGTTCGACGAAGAACTCGACCAAGGAGCGCGATCCCGAGATGCACCAAACAAGGAAGGGACAGCAGTGGTACTTCGGGGCCAAGGCGCATATCGGCGTGGATAGCAAGGAGACGGTGGTTCATTCCGTGATCACGACCGCGGCCAGCGTGGCCGACGCGCACATGCTACCCGACTTACTGCATGGCAAAGAGAAGAAGGTATGGGGCGATGCGGGCTATCAAGGACAGACCGAGGCAATTCATGAAGCCGCGCCCGATGCGCAGGACATGACCAACCGCCGCACCAAGTTCAAGAACTATGTGGACGAAACGGGCAAGCGCAAGAACCGGACTAAGTCCAGAGTCAGGGCCAGGGTGGAGCATCCGTTTCGCATCTTAAAGCGTGTCTTCGGGTTCATCAAGGTGCGCTACCGGGGCTTGAAAAAGAACCATGAATGGCTTTGCGCGGCCTTCGCCCTGGTGAATCTATACCAACACCGCAACCGGCTGGCCCCTCAACGGGCGTAGTGTCTCTGGAGGCCGGATATCGGCCTCCAGAGGCAAATAGGTATGCCGGGAGATGCCTTTTTCGATCGATTGTTGATCGAAAGGTCGGGAAATCGGCCACGTCTGGTTTGATGTCAAGAAATCAGGCACCTGCGCAGAGGCTCCCTAAGGCAGGTGCCAATAGTCTGTTGTACATTAAGGTGGAGCAGGGTGAGATTATGCTCGGCGGATACGTACGAGCGACGGTCTATTTTCAGTGCTTTGACATTACTGGTCGTCTTTTATGGGATGAAAAAGTCATGAGCGGGGCCGTAAACGGGGCAGACGCCCGTATGAATTTCATTATGAGACCTGGCTGGAGACGCAAGTTGACTCCCCATATCGGCAAACCGGGACTGTTATTAAGGCAGGGTCAAGAGGATAGCTCACCGGAACCCAAGAAGTAGCCCCTTCAGAAAGCTCAACCTCGCGAGCCAGATGCCCAACCCTCGCGGGGTCTCTGTTTCCGCAGCCAAGATGGGATGCCGATGCACTCTTACCGCCAGATCGTCGCCCTGTAGCGCCGACCTCCTGGTCGGCTGTGCTGGCGGCGTCCTCGCCGCCAGAGCGTTGCTCGCTCATAGATACCGTTTGCACACACCGTGACTGAATAAGCTGTGTTCGGCGTGGGCCAGGAGGCCCACGTTACAGCCGGCCGGGAGGCCGGCGCTACAAAGTCGTTGATGCGCCCTAAAACACATTCCCCCGGAACAGGTACACCAGCTCGACCACCAGGATAATCACCACCGTCAGTTCCATGAAGAAGGCGCGGCTCTGGTTGAACTGGTCCACCATGAAGCGGTAGAGTTCCTCGGCGGTATGCACCTTGCGGGTGACCAGCTCCTTGTAGTCGGGCACGCCCACCTTGAGCGCGGCCAGCTTGTAGAGGCGCGCGGCGAACATGTCGCTGAGGAACTTGATGGCATTGTCGGCGTGTTCGGTCAGCTCGGCCACGTCCAGCAGCACGGTATGCAGCCGGGTAGCCGAGCGCGCCAGCCGCCAGCGCGCCAGGATGCCGGTGCCCTTGTCGAGTAGGGTGTAGACGCGCTCCAGCTCCTCGGTCAGCAGATCGTCGTAGTGGCGGAATTCGAGCAACTGCGAGTTGGCGTACTCCAGCAGTTGCACGGCGGTCTCCGCGCCCGAGGTGCTGTCGTAGAGGAAAGCGGCGTTCCATCCGATCACCGCCAGGTCGTTGGCATAGTAGGAGATGCGCGATTGCAGCACCTCGTTGCACTCGCTCTCGGCCAACTGGCCGGTGTCGCCGCGCACCACCTGGGCGATGCGCGGGCCGTGCTCGCGGATCAGCTCGGCCACCGAGGGCGAGCCGTCAATCTCTCGCACATGGAAGATCAGGTAGTCTTCGCTGAGCCATTCTTCGTAGGGCTTGATGAGGGCGGCGGTGGCGCGTTCCAGGCTGGCGCGGACAATGGCTGTGGCCTGCGCGGCAAAGTCCACATCCCAGACCCAGCGGCTGGCCAGCGCGGTCAGCTTGTCCCAGCCGCCGCTGAAGGGCAGCTCGAAGACCACGCTGAGCACGCCGTAGTCGTAGTACTTGATCTCGCCGTGAAGCTGTTCGCCGCTTTCGAGCACCAGCGATTCGACGGGGACGACGACCGGCGGCCGCTGGTAGCGGACGTATCCCGGCGCGGGATGCTTCATGCTGGGCTTGGCGACTTTGCGGGCGCTAACCAACTCCTGGAGCAGGTCCAGACGGATGGCCTCGGCCACGTCGTACTGCAAAAGCACCATCACCGCGCCGCGCAGCGTTGTTTCCGTCGATTGCATCTCTGAATCCGGCATGATGGTTCGATCTTACCCCTGGGGCGGCCGTGCGCGTCCCTTTCCCAACAGGAGAAGGTCCCCAACCCGGTTTGCCCTCCGCCACCCCAGCGTGATTGACTGGTTCCCGAAGGTGGATCGATCAAATGTCATACGTTCTTGCATTGGACCAGGGAACAACGAGTTCCCGCGCAATTCTCTTTAACGAGGGCGGCGGAATTGTCGCAACCTCGCAGCATGAATTTGAGCAGTTTTATCCGCAACAGGGATGGGTTGAGCACGACCCCATGGAGATCCTCACAAGCCAACTGTCCTGCGCCGTGGAAGCACTGGGCAAGGCGGGTGCGCGGCCGCGCGACGTGGCGGCTATCGGCATTACCAACCAGCGCGAGACGGTGATCGTCTGGGAGCGGGCGACAGGCAAGCCGATCCATCCGGCCATTGTCTGGCAGGACCGCCGGACTGCCTCGGTCTGCGATGCATTGAAGCAGAGCGGCGTTGAGGACGACGTTTCCAACCGCACCGGCCTGGTGCTGGACCCCTATTTTTCCGCAACCAAGGTGGGCTGGATTCTGGACCACGTAGAGGGTGCGCGGGCCAGGGCAGAGCGCGGCGAACTGGCCTTCGGCACGGTGGACAGTTGGCTGATCTGGCACCTCACGAGCGGCACGCGCCACGTGACCGACGTGACCAACGCGTCGAGGACGTTGCTCTTCAATATCGTCAAGGGCGAGTGGGACCCGGAACTGCTGCGCATCTTCGGCGTTCCCGCGAGCATGTTGCCGGAAGTGGTGTGGTCTAGCCAGAAAGTGGGCGAAGTGACCACAACGCTTGGCCTGGGCGGCGTGGAGATTGCAGGCATCGCCGGCGATCAGCAGGCGGCGCTCTTCGGCCAGTTGTGCTGGGGCGAGGGGGAAGCCAAGAACACCTACGGAACGGGCTGCTTCCTGCTGCAAAACATCGGCACCAAGTTTGCCCGCTCCAAGCACCGGCTAATTACCACCGTGGCGGCCAGCCCGCTGCGGCGTCTGGAATACGCATTTGAAGGCAGCGTCTTTATCGGCGGCGCAGTGGTGCAGTGGCTGCGCGATAACCTCAAACTGATTGAGAGCTCCTCTGAAGTGGAGAAGCTGGCCGCCAGCGTGCCCGACTCCGGCGGCGTGGTGCTGGTGCCCGCGTTTGTGGGCCTGGGCGCGCCCCACTGGGACCCGCACGCCAGCGGGACCATGATCGGCCTCGGCCGCGGCACCAAGCCCGGGCACATCGCGCGAGCGGCTCTTGAAAGCATCGCCTTCCAGGTTGCCGACGTGCTTGAGGCTGTCCAAAGCGAAACCGGCACACCGCTGGGCGCACTTCGCGTCGATGGCGGAGCAGCGGTCAACAACCTGCTGATGCAGTTCCAGGCGGATATTCTCGGCGTGCCCGTGGTGCGGCCTCAAGTGACCGAGACGACGGCCCTGGGTGCGGCCTATCTGGCCGGGCTGGCAACCGGATTCTGGGCAGGGCCTGAGGAACTGCGGGCAAAGCGCCAGAACGATGTGCGCTTTGAGCCGAAGATGGATCTGGCTCAGCGCTCGGAGCGCCGGGCGCTGTGGCATCGGGCAGTCGAACGCTCAAAGAGCTGGACCGGATAGGGAGCTGAATCGCAGCTTCCAGCGTTGCATCCCCCGGCATCTGAGCGCCCCAGGTCTCCAACTCGGCCTGGGGCGCTTTGCGTGTGCCACGTTGAAGAGCCGGCGGCGGGCGAGGGGGGTGTGCTCCTTCATCCATGCCGGAGATGAGTCGCGCTGAATGTCTTGCGGCGAGGCTCGCTTTTTGCGTTAAGTGTTGATTTGTTCATACATAGCGTGCTTGTTACGGGGCTACATCATCACAGGAACCTTCTCAATCGCTGTGCTATGCTTGGCGGCAATTCAATCCTGGAAGCAGATCGAGTCAACCATGGAACGTTGGGGAGTAAGGACTCTTTGCGTATTGCTGTTGAGCGGGCTGTGTTGTGGCGCGGGAGCGCAGACGAGCCAAAGCGCTGAATGCACGGTAGATCAACCGGCCTTCTCAACAAGCGCGCCGAATATCTTCAATGACCGGCAGGAGCAGGATCTGGGCGACGCGCTGGCCGAACTATTCGAGCCGGAGATGCGCCTCGCGCCGCCCGCGCAAGACGATCAGCTCACGCGCATCGGGGAACGGCTGCTTGCCACACTGCCGCCCACCGGCGTCCATTACAGGTTCCGCATCTACGACTCCGGCGAGGTCAACGGCTTCTCGTTGGCGGGCGGCCGTGTGTACATCAGCCGGAAGCTGATTGCAGCAGTGAAGAATGAGGACGAGTTGGCAGGGGTCATCGCGCACGAAATTGGCCACATCTCGACGCACCAGACAGCCATTGAGCTCAGCCGGATCTTCCGTATCCGCTTGGGAGTAACCCAGGTGACCGACCGCGCGGATATCTTCGCCAAGGTCCACCAGTTGTGGAGCACGCCGGCAAAACCCCACGAGAGTGAGGAGAAGGAGGAGAAAGGCGAGCTCGCGGCCGATCGCGTGGCACTTTATGCGATGGTGCGGGCCGGTTACGCGGCAGAGAGCTTTCCCTCGTTTTTCAACCAGGTTTCGCTCAACAAGGGCAAGACGGGCAACTGGTTCTCCGACCTGGTCGGGATTACGCACGAGGCGAGCCAGCGCTACCGTGCTGCGCTGAATCTGGTCGGCGCTCTTCCCGGCGGGTGCAAGGGGCGACAGACGGCAAGTGGCGCCGCTTTTCAAGCCTGGCAGAAGTTCACGGTGGAAGAGCGAGTGAAATCGGTGGCGGAAGGTGCGACTGGAGACCGTCCGCTGCAACTGGATCCGCCCTTGCGGCCGAGTCTCTGGAGAATTAGCTTCAGCCCCGATGGGCATTATCTTCTGGGGCAGGATGAAGGCAGTATTACGGTTGCGGACAAGGAGGCAGGCAAGGTCTTGTTCCGGATCGAGGCGCCGGACGCTGAGGAGGCGCAGTTCACGCCTGACTCAAAGGAGGTGGTCTTCCATGACGCCAAACTGCGCGTGGAGCGGTGGAGCGTTGCCTCGGGTCAGCGGACGGCGGTGAAAGAGCTAGTGGTCATGGACGGCTGCGAGCAGACACTGCTTTCTCAGGACGGCAAGGCTCTGGTTTGCGTCAATTTGAGCGAGCACAACGGCACGGTGCGCGTAGGGCTGCGGCTGATCGATGTGGAAACCGGCACATATTTCTTCGAGAAGCCGAATTTTTATGAGCCCGGTCCTTACAGTCTGATGTATTTCAGCTTCATGCGAATGCTGCGAAATACGCTGAATGGGTACAATCTCGTCAACATATCGGCCTCGCCTGGCGGGCGGTACCTTTTGATCAGTCTGGAACGCCAGCTACTGGCATTCGATATGGAAAAGCGTGAGCAGATCAAGCTGGGCGGAAAACTGAAAGACCTCGGCCAGGTGCTGATGAGCTTTATTGGCGAGAACGAATTGTTTGTGGAGGGCGAGCTCAAGGGCAACGGATTTCATCAAGGGAGATTGCTAAGTTTCCCAGACGGCCGGCTGATCAAAGAGAGCGACATTGGCAACCAGCAGGTTGCCGAGGTGACCAAAGGCGAATTCCTGAGGATTTGGCCGCTCAAGGACTATGCCGTGGGGCTTATCGATGAGAGCCAGGGGAAGCTGGTGGCCGCATCGAAGTTCACCGCCCTGGATGCCTGGGACAAGTCGGTGGCCATGGAAGGCGCCATGGGCGGCTTGGAACTCATCCAGGTGGGCACTGCTGAGACGAAGCGGATTCCCTTGCCGCTGGGGCCGCTACCCGGCCTTCGCGCTGCGGTGTTTTCGCCCGATGGCAAGTACCTGGCGATCTCGATGAAGAACAGGGCAAGAATCTGGAACCTGGAGACAGGAAAGCAACTGGGCCAAATCCGGCCTTTCCAGAGCGCATGGATGGATGGTGCAGACCAGTTGTTTGGTCAGTTCACGAAGTTCGTCGACTGGGAACCCAAAGAGATGCGCCTCTCGATGGAGCCCCTCGCCGCGAAGGAGCTGGCCAAATTGGATGACGAGGAGTGGCAATACCACAACTTCGAGCTACGCTACAAGCCTCTCGGCAAAGACAAGTCGATGAACCATAACATCACGTTTGAAGTGAAAAAGATGGAGACGCAGACGGTGGCCTGGTCCCGAGACTATCCGCATGAGAGGCCGGCGTGCTGGCCGGCGGAGGACGACCGGCTGGTTCTCGGGTGGGACCTCGGCGTCGAAACGGCGAAGGCGGAGATCAAGAACTATCCCAAGTTGCAAGCCCAGGCAGATGCGCTGGTGAACAAGAAAAAGGGCCTGCTGATTGAGATTGTGGCTCCGGAAACCGGCGCACCGCTGCAACAGGTCGTCGTTCCCGAGGCGGACCTGACCGGCGGGTGGGGCGATGTGCGCCGGGCGATGGTCTCGGGAGACTTCGTGCTGACGCGCGGCGAGCATGGCAACACGGTGATTTACCGCATCGCGGATGGGACCAAGGTGGGCGAGTTCTTCGGCTCTCCGGTGGCAACGGATGCGGGGGCGAAGCTGATTGCGGCGGTGAATCGCGAGGACGAGATCCTGCTGGTGGACATGCAGACCGGCAAGGAGCGCAAACGATTCACGCTCGGATCGCCGGTGAGGGCGGCGCGGATTGTGAAGGGCAAGGAGAAGAATCTCCTCGTGCTGACAGCGGACCAGGTGGTGCATCGGCTGGCGCTTAATGATTGATGCAAACCGAAGCGCGTTGCACTGGCAAAGCTACAGCGGTTTCGATTCAGCTCTTTACAGAAAGCTCGATGCCGAGTGGCATTTTTCACAAGACAATGCCACCTTGCACGATTTCGAAATGGCAACTGTTGAATCGAAACCGCTCTAATTCGCACCTCTCACAAGGCGCGTCAGCGAATGTGTAAAGTCGGCCTTGTAGCCGGCTGCACCGTGGGTCTCACGTCCCACGCCGGACACTGTTTGCTCCGTCACGGTTTGCCCAGAGGGTATGGATGAAGGAGGCTTTGCTCTGGCGGCGAGGACGCCGCCAGTACAGCCGACCAGGAGGTCGGCGCCACAAAGCACCGATATCGGTGTGGCGGACACGACTAGGCCAGCTCTACCTCGATCTTCTTGGCTTCCACATCCAGCTTCACGATCTTGAAGCTGCGGATTTGGCCTTCGGCGAGCGGCTCGGGCTTGGCCTGGGCGGCCTGCGTGTTGCCCTTCCAGCGGTCCTTCAGCATGGACGAGAGAGACGACAGATCGACCTTCCCCTCCGGCTTGGCTTCGGGCGCGACGGCGGCCTTCGCCTGGCCGGCGGCGGTCCGGCAGACAGCGCGGATGCCGTCGCCCAGCTCCACCAAGGTCAGCGCCGGTGAGGCCTCGATCACCCTGGCTGTGACTTTGTCGCCCACCTTGCGCTCGGCGATGTACTCGTCGATGTCGGTGGGAATGAGTTGCTTCATGCTGAGCTTGATTTGGCGCTTTTCCGCGTCGATGGCCAGTACCTGCGCCTTGACCACCTGGCCCGCGCGCAGCATGTCCGACGGATGGTTCAGCCGGCGCTCGGCGGTGATCTCGCTGATATGGACTAGCCCTTCAATGCCTTCTTCCAACTGCACAAAGGCGCCAAAGTTCATCAGCTTGGTCACGGGGCCCTCGATCTGCGAACCGACGGGAAATCTTTTCTGGACTTCTGCCCAGGGGTCGGTCAGGGTCTGCTTGAGGCCGAGGGAGATGCGGCGCTCTTCGGGTTTGATGCCCAGAATGACGGCGTCTACCTGGTCGCCCTGCTTGAGGATGTCGCTGGGATGGCGCAGTTTTTTGCCATAGGACATCTCGGAGATGTGGATCAGGCCCTCGACGCCGGGTTCAATCTCAACAAATGCCCCGAAATCGGCCAGGCGGGTGACAGTGCCGCTAATGCGCTGGCCCGCGACGAGGCGGTCGGGAGCAGTCTCCCAGGGCTCTGCCTGGAGTTGCTTGAGCCCGAGGGAGATCTTCTTGGACTCGGGATCGATTTTGAGAATCTTGACCTGGAGTTCCTGGCCCACGGTGAGCACGTCTTCCGGCTTGTTCACGCGGGCGTGCGAGATGTCGCTCACGTGGAGCAGTCCGTCCACGCCGCCCAGGTCGAGAAACGCTCCGTAGGGGACTAGGCTGCGCACCGTGCCGGTCACCGTGTCGCCTTCCTTCATGGCATCGCGGCGAGCCTGCGTGAGTCCGCGAGCTTGCTCTTCGAGGACCACGCGGCGATCCACGACCACGTCTTCTTCTGTCACGTCGAGCTTGGTGATGCGGCAGGTAATCTCCGTGCCGACGAGTTTTTCAAGTTCGACGGCGTCTTTGGTGCCGCTGCGGCTGGCGGGCATAAAGGCACGCACGCCAATGTCGACCGAGAGTCCTCCCTTTCTGACTTCGGTGACGGTGCCCACCACGGCGGTTTTATCGGCGAAGGCAGCCTCCAGGGCCGACCAGTCGCGGGGCTGGGCCACCTTGAAGCGAGAGAGCTCGTAGTAGCGCTCCACGTTGCGGCCGGTCACCGAGACCGGGAAACTGTCGCCGGGCTGAACACTTTCAGCGTTGTTGTCAAACGCCGAGCGGGGCAGTACGCCTTCAGTCTTGTAGCCGATGTCGAGAAACACCTGGTCCGCGGAGAGCGAGACGACAACGCCCTGCAACTGCCGGGCGCCGGGCTCGGACTTGTGCGAGTGAGTGCGCTCAAAGGCGGAAAGCAGATCGGCGAAGGACTCGGTTGGCTCGGACGCGGCTTCAGGAACGGCCTCGGCGGCGGGCAACAGGGTGTTTTCGGGGGTGGGCAGGGATTCTGGAAGGCTCTCGTTTGTCATGGTTGTCTACTCTTCCATTCTCACATGAGTAGACGGTCAGCGGATGGAGAGTGACGAGCGGAGAGCCGCGGTTTCCCGCCCTGCGCGACGGAGGCAACGCCGCGGCAACGGTGAGACTGCCATTTGCGGGCGCCGGGAACCTGGAGCGGCGCCCGCTCGTATCATTGATTTCCGGGGCCAGACGGTCCCATGAGGGCGCAGTCCTGCCCGTTGAGGCACATGATGAAGTTTCTCTTGTGGTGCATTCTTCTGGTGCTGTGCTGGCCGCTGGCGCTGGTCGCGCTGGTGCTTTATCCAATTGTCTGGCTGCTGCTTCTGCCGTTTCGCATTGTCGGCATCGCGGTGGGTGGCGCGCTGGAGCTGGTGCGGGCCATCGTTTTCCTTCCGGCACGGGTTCTGCGCGGCATCTGATTCGCCACGCCTCGCGGTTTGCCTGCTGCCCTTGAGCGCTTCGCAATCCCCAGTTCGCTCGACATTTCCTCGGACAATGCTTTAGCTTGAGCCCATGACAGGTGTTCCGTTGATCTTGAAGGGCAGGGTTGCCCTGGTAAGCGGTGGGGCGCGCGGAATTGGCGCGGAGACCGTACGGTTGTTTGCCGAGGCGGGTGCACGGGTAGTCTTCAGCTACAGGCAGGCGCGGGAACGGGCAGAAGCCCTGGCGGCCGCATGCGGCGGGCCGGACCTGTGCGTGGCAGTGGAGCAGGAGTTGAGCACGCCGGCAGACGGCCATGCGCTTGTAGCCGCGGCGGTGCGTGCCTTTGGCCGGCTGGATGTTCTTGTCGCCAATCACGGCGTGTGGCCCGCGGAAGACGCTCCGATTGCGCAAATGTCCGAGGCCCAATGGCGGCGGACCATGGCCGTCAACCTGGACTCGGTCTTCGGGCTGGTGCAGGCCGCAGTAGCCCAGATGGACCGGCAGCCGCGCACGCCTGCCGAGGCTGCCGGACATATTGTGCTCATCAGCTCCACCGCCGGACAGCGCGGAGAGGCCTTCCACGCCGACTATGCCGTGACCAAAGGAGCGCTCATCAGTCTTACCAAGAGCCTGTCGAGCGAGCTGGCGCCCAGGGGCATTCACGTAAACTGTGTTGCGCCGGGCTGGGTGGCCACGGAGATGTCTGCCGCCGCAGTGGGCGACCCCGAGCTGGGGGCTGCGATCGTCGCCGGGATACCGCTGGGCCGGGTGGCGAGTCCGCGAGAGATTGCCGGGCCAGTCCTGTTCCTTTGCACGCCGCTTGCAGGGTTCATATCTGGCGAGGTGCTCAACGTGAATGGCGGCGCAGTGCTGGTTGGATGATTTTCGGCAAGAGGGCGAGATGCACAGACACAGGATCTTTCCAGTAGCGTTGGCGGCGTTGGTGCTGGCACTGCCGCTGACGGCACAGACCACCGACGAAGCCAGCTTGAAAAACGCCAAGCAGGCGCGCGTGGCGCTGGACGCCATGGTGCAGGCGTTGGGCGGGCAAGCCTGGCTTAACATGAAGAACCAGATGCGGCAGGGCCACGTGGCCGCGTTTTTCCATGGCAAGCCCTCGGGCGGAACCACCGAGTATTGGGAGTTCCATGCCTGGCCGGATCACGACCGGATCGAATACACCAAACACCGCGACGTAGTGCAGTTCTACGTTGGGCGGGCTGGCTGGGAGGTTACCTACAAGGGAAAGGCTCCGTTGCCCCAGGAGCAGGTGGACGACTACCTGCGCCGCCGCGATCACTCGATTGAGACCGTCATCAAGACGTGGCTTGGCGATCCGCAGACGATCTTGGTGTACGAAGGCCAGAGGCTGGCGGAGCGGCACCTCGCCGAGCAGGTGACGCTCATCTCGGCGCGCAACGAGGCTGTGACCATCTTGATGGACGCGCAGACCCACCTGCCGCTGCGGCGCAGCTTCGAGTGGCGCGACCCGCTCTATAAGGACAAGAACCTGGACGCCGAAGAGTACGACGACTACCACATCATTGGGGGCTTGCCCACGCCGTTTACCATCACGCGCTTCAAGAACGACGACATGATCCGGCAGTACTACTTGGACCGCGCCGTCTATGACCAGGCCCTGGACGCCGAGATCTGGGACATCGACGCGGCCGAGCACAGAATCAAGAAGTAGAGTGCGGCAGGCCGCGCGAGCCCCTGAGTGGGAGCGCGGAGACGGGACGGATTTATAATCCAGACGAGCGTGAAGCGGAGAACTCCGTGCGCTCGCTGGAGCCTGAGAATGACCTTTGACATCCAGGAAATCCTGGATCTTCTCCCCCACCGCTACCCGTTTCTGCTGATCGACCGGGTTGTCGAGTTTGAGCCCGCCAAGCGCCTGGTAGCCATCAAGAATGTCACCATCAACGAGCCGTTTTTCCAAGGCCACTTTCCCGGACACCCCATCATGCCCGGCGTACTGGTGATTGAGGCCATGGCCCAGGCCGGCGCCATCATCATGATGTCCGCGATTCCCGACCGGGAGAAGAAGCTGGCGGTCTTCACCGGCATTGAGCGCGCCAAGTTCCGCCGGCCGGTGACGCCGGGAGACCAGTTACGCATCGAGGTGGACGTGTTGGCGTTCAAGAGCCGGCTGGGCCGGATGGAGGCGAAGGCCTTTGTGGATGGCAAGCTGGCCTGCCAGGCGATTTTGACCTGCCAGATTGTTCCGCGCCATGGAGCTACGTCAGAGTCCAGGCCGGTTGAAGCAGAGCCCTTGGCGGGGCAGGAAGCGGCGGCCGAGTGAGCGTGCATCCCAGCTCAGTGATTGCCCCCGGAGCCGAGGTCCCCTCCTCCTGCAGCATCGGCCCGTTCTGCACCATCGGTCCTGAGGTCGTGCTGGGGGAAGAGTGCGTGCTCATCTCCCACGTGGTGCTCGATGGACGGACCCGCATCGGAGCGCGCAACGTGTTTCATCCTTTCTGCGCCGTTGGCATTTCGCCGCAAGATTTGAAGTATCGTGGCGAGCCCACCGAGACAGTGATCGGCGACGCCAATACGATCCGCGAGAATGTGACGATCAGCCGCGGCACGGTGGGCGGCGGCGGGGTGACGCGGGTTGGCTCCAATTGCCTGCTGATGGCCAGCGCCCATATCGGCCACGATAGCCAGGTGGGCAGCCATTGCATCCTGGCCAACGCGGCCACGCTGGCCGGTCACGTGGCCATTGAGGACTATGCCACTGTAGGCGCATTCAGCCCCGTACATCAAGGCTGCACCGTGGGGAAATACGCGTTTATCGGAGGCGGTACGATTGTGACCCAGGACGTGCTGCCATTCTCCAAAACTTCCTCGCGGCGGGAAAACAAGGCCTTCGGCGTCAACAGCGTCGGCCTGGAGCGGCGCGGGTTCAGCGCGGAGCGTATCAGATCGCTGCAAAGGGCCTTCCGGCTGCTGCTGGTGTCGAAGTTGAACACCACGCAGGCCCTGGAGAAGATCAAGGAGCTGGAAGGCGAGGACGTGGCGCTGCTGGTGGGCTTCATCGAACGCAGCCATCGCGGGGTCATCAAGTAGCCATGAAACTGGGCCTGATTGCCGGCAACGGCCGGTTTCCGTTTTTGCTGCTGGACGCGGCCCGCGCCCAGGGCCTGCCTGTCGTGGTGGCGGCCATTCGCGAGGAGACTGACGCGGAGATCGAGCAGCGCGCCGCCGCGGACGATGGCATCACAGTGGAGTGGCTTTCGCTGGGCGAACTGTCGCGACTGATCGAGTATTTCCGAAAAGAAGGCGTCTCCAAGGCCGTGATGGCCGGCCAGGTGAAGCACAAGCAGATCTTCTCCAGCATTCGGCCGGATTGGCGGCTGGCGAAGCTGCTCTTGAACCTGCGCACGCGTTCGACCGACATGCTGCTGGGCGCGGTAGCCAAGGTGTTGGGCGACGAGGGCATCGAGCTGATCAGCTCCACCGCCTTCCTGGAGCCGCTTCTGGCGCAGGAAGGGCTGTTGACGGCCCGCGCCCCGGATGAAGAAGAGTGCCGCAACATTGACTACGGGCTGGGCGTAGCCGGAGCCGTGGCGGGCTTCGACATTGGCCAGACCGTGGTAGTGGCCGCGCAGGCCTGCGTGGCGGTGGAAGCCATGGAAGGCACTGACGCCGCCATTGAGCGCGCCGGGGCGCTGATGCGCACGCTGGAGGAAGATGCTTCCACTCTTCACCCCTGCGACAGAGACCCGTCGCTGGGGACCCCGGCGTTTCACCCCAGCGACAGAGACCCGTCGCTGGGGACCCCGGCGTTTCACCCCAGCGACAGAGACCCGTCGCTGGGGACCCCGGCGTTGGGGCGCCGGCTGACGGTGGTGAAGGTGGCCAAGCCAAAGCAGGACATGCGCTTCGACGTCCCGGTCATAGGCATCGCTACGGTGGAAGCCATGATTCGCGCCGGGGCGAGTTGCCTTTCGATCGAAGCAGGACGCACGCTGCTGTTCGATCGCGATGCTCTGCTGGAGCGCGCCGGCCAGGCGGGCATTGCCATTGTAGCCACTCCGCGCCGATACTGAGCGGCGCGCAGGGACCGGCTGTAGATCGGAGAACAGAGATCGGAGTCTTGCGCTCTGCTCCTGCATCTAACGGTCACGGTGGGTGCTCAGTTTTCCCGATCCCGAACCCTGCCCAACGACTTGGAGGTTCATTGTGAGAAAGTCTGTTCTGTTTCCCCTTGCCGCGGTTTTGCTGGCCGCGAGCGCGCTCGATTCCGTTTACGCCATGGGGCAAACCCAGCCCGCGCTTCCCTCCGTGGGACAGGTTGCCTCAGGCTTCACGCTCCCTTCGCAGGACAGCACTCCGATTTCGCTGGCGAGCTTTCGCGGCAAGTGGGTGGTGCTTTACTTCTACCCCAAGGACGGCACTTCAGGCTGCACCATTGAGGCGCACAACTTCCAGCGCGACCTGGCGCTCTACGAGGCAAAAAACGCCGTGATTCTGGGCGTGAGCCTGGACACGCCGGACAGTCACAAGCAGTTCTGCACCAAGGAAGGGCTGAGCTTCCGTTTGCTGGCCGATCCGAAGCACACGGTGGTGGATGCCTATGGCTCTCTGGGAAGTTTCATGGGGATGAAGATCGCCAGCCGCAATACGTTTTTGATCGACCCCAGCGGAAAGATCGCGCAGGTCTGGACCAAGGTGGACCCCTCTGTTCACTCCGCGCAGGTTCTGGCCGCCATTCCACCGCCTGCGGGCTAGAGCTTTCTCACGGCTGCTCCCATGCGAGCAGCGTACTAGCCCACCTCGAAATGGAGTGGCCCTGTCCTGGATCGACGGCAAAAGCAACGATAGAGACAACACGTCGCGCTGTGCCGAATTTGGCAGGTCACTCCAGATCGGAGCGGAACCGGAATGCCTGTACCCTCTTGAATTTTGCGCAGGGTAGCCGCTCGTGCAGGCCTCCGCAAAAAGGGTCATTTACCAGAGCCCGCGAACAAGTTGAATCCGCAAGAGGCTTCAGGCGCTAAAGCCCGCCCATTTTGGGCCGCTTACGGCAGGGTCGAAAACGTTGCCTATCCACTTTAGAATCTGTACTTCCATTTCAGACGCCCCCACGGGGCTTTGGCTCCATTTTGTTGGCATTTCCCAGGACTGCGCTTCGCTTGTCCGGGGCTATAGCGGAACCAGAGTCGGTGTATCCCGAAGCCGCCGCATTCAAGTCGACGCGAACCCCAGGGAGCGGCGATCCTGCACAGGGCGAACGAGGCCACAGGAACTCTGGTTTCGCTCTAACATCCCTCGGCCCCTCCGGGGCGAATGCCTCAGGCCGGTTTCATGCCCTTGGGTGGGCCGCAGGCTCATGGAGGCACGACTGAACAGGCTACGGAAAAACCCCGAATGCAAGGCGAAGCCCCAAAAGCATCCCGCAGGGGCTAAAGCCCGTCCCTTTATTATCAGCATTTTGCGGCACGACTGAAGTCGTGCCCTTTCAAAAAATGGGCCGTACCAGAGTCTTTCCGCAACCTGTGAGGTCGTGCCCTTTCAAGAAATGAGCGGCCATCTCTGTTGTGGATACCACTCACCCGCATCTTTCACGCAGTCTACTTTGTTGGCGAAGATCTTTCTGAGTTGATGCAGGCGCATGAGGAGAAAAATCAGACTGCTGCGATTTGCTGTGAGCGATGCAAGGTTGCGGGGCGGGCACGTCGGCTTGAACGCCGGGGCTCCCGTTTCAACCGACCCTGGCTCCGTCATAGGTCTTTGACCGCTTGCATTTGTCCGGCTGTTCGGTTCCCCAGGTCCCGGCTGCGGGACCTGGGAATGCACGAAGGTGGCACGAGAACAAGCGGATAAGGACTCAGTAGGAGTAGACCCGGGCCTCCCAGGCCGCCAGATGCAGCGTGGAGGTGCCCGCCTCGGCCGTGCCGGGGACGTTGGCGAGCAGCAGCTTGCCTGCCTTCACCCCCTTGGGCAGTGCGTACTCCGCAGGCTTCTGACCGAAATTCAAGACCACGAGAAAGCGCTGAGCCGGCTCCCCGGCCGCGGTGAGAGTGCGCGTATAGGCGAAGACCTGTGAATGGTCAGGGTCCAGATCCTGGTAGTCGCCATAGACAAACGCCAGGTGCGCATGGCGCAGGGCAATCGCGCTCTCAGTGTAGTGATAGACGGAGTCTGGATCGGCCAACTCCGCGGCGGCATTGATGGTGGAGAAATTCGGGTTGACGGCCAGCCACGGTTTGGCGGCTGGCGTGGTAAAGCCCGCGTTGGGAGCGGGGCTCCACTGCATCGGGGTGCGCGCGTTGTCCCGGCCAAAACGATGCGACTCCGCGATGAATTCCTCTTCCGGCACTTTTCCCGTCTGGACTTCGGCCTGGTATGCGTTCTTCACCTCGATATCGTCGAACTGGTCGAGCCGGGTGAAGGGGTAATTGGTCATGCCGAGCTCGTCGCCCTGGTAGAGAAACGGCGTTCCGCGAAGAGTCAGGAGCATGGTTTCCAACAACTTGGCCGAGCGGGTGCGAAACTCGGGCGTCGAATCGTCGCCGAAGTTCGAGACCAACCGGGGGTTGTCGTGGTTGGAAAGGAAGACCGTGTCCCAGTCGGCTTTGCCCAGCACGCGCGCATGGCTGTCGTAGATGGCCTTCAACTCGGGCAGAGTCCAGGCCCGCTCTGTGTAGCCCCCGCTGCGATTCAGGCGCACGGCATCAAAGTTGAAGATCATGTTCAGCTCGTGGCGCTCACTGTTGACGATGCGGGTCTGGTCGGCCAGCGGGATGCCGATGGCCTCGCCCACGGTCATGACGTCGTACTTGGAGAGCACCTCGCGGTTCATCTGCTGCAAATACTCGTCGCGGTGCGGTCCGTTGGCCCATAAACGCGGCGGATTCCTCAAGTCTTCCGCGCTGAGGTCGGGAAGGCCCGGCTGCTTAGAGATCAGCGGAATCACATCCATGCGGAAGCCATCGACTCCCTTGTCGAGCCAAAAGCGCATGAGAGAAAAAACATCCTCGCGCACCTTGGGATTGTTCCAGTTCAAGTCCGGCTGTTTGACCGCAAAGAGATGCAGGTAAAACTGTTGTGTCGCCGGGTCGTATTGCCACGCCGAGCCCGAAAAGAAGCTCGGGTAGTTGTTGGGCGGCAGCGGGTGCGAGGGATCGTCCGGGTTGGGGCGTCCATCGCACCAGAAATAGTAGTCGCGGTAGGGATTGCTCTTGGAGGAGCGCGACTCGGCAAACCAGTGGTGCTCGTCCGAAGTGTGATTGACGACCAGGTCCACGATCAGGCGCATGTGGCGTGCCTTGATGGCCGCAAGCATGCGGTCGAAGTCGGCCATGGTGCCAAACTCGCGCATGACCTTGCGATAGTCGCGGATGTCGTAGCCGTTGTCGGCGTTGGGCGAGTCGTAGTGCGGCGAAAGCCAGATGACATTGACGCCCAGCTTCTGCAAGTAGTCCAGATGCTGGGTGATGCCATTCAGGTCGCCGATCCCGTCCCCGTTCGAGTCCTGGAAACTGCGGGGATAGATCTGGTAGACCACGGCTTCTTTCCACCAGGCAGGCTGATAGCCGTTGATGAGGGAAGCGGCGGGGTGAGCGGCAGGTTGGGCGGTGGCGGCAGATACGTCTCGCTGAGCATTTGCAGGACTGAGAGAAACGAATAAGGTGATCGCGGCGGCAAAGACGAGCAAGTGTTTCACTTGAAAATGATAGCGCCTCGCCTGTGCCTGCCGCGGAACCAGGCCGGCGTTTTCACTTCTCCGCCAGAAACCGTCATTCTCCCCAATCGGGAACAACCGCGAAGCTCCCTGCCCCTACCCCGCGTGCCGCGATGCCTCGAAGAGCTCTTGCAAAGCATCGCAGGCCGTGCGCACGCCGTCTTCCTGGCTCAGCACGTGCGCCACCTGCTCCGCTTGCTGGGCATAGCGTGGCTCGGTCAGCATCGCTTTCAACATGCGCGCCACGCGCATCGGCTTGTAGCTGGCCTTTTGAATGGAGCGCGCCACCTTCAGCCTCCGCATCCGGCGCGCGTTGTCTGGCTGGTCGTGGGAGTAAGGCATGATGAGCATTGGCTTGCCTGCCCGCAGGCACTGCGCCGTAGTGCCCACGCCTCCCTGGTGCACCACCATCGAGGCGCGCGAAAACAGCGCGGAGTAAGGCGCATACTCGGCCACGCAGATCGACGGCGGCAAGACCTGGCTGGGCCGGTTGCGCTGGTCTGAGCCAATCAGCAGCACCGCACGCAGCCCCAGGCGCATGGCGGCCTTGGCGGAATACTCGTAGAACCGGCCCGCCGCCAGCACCGCCGCCGACCCCAGGGTAAACACCACCGGAGGCGGTCCGTCAGCCAGAAACTTCTCCAGATTGGGCGGTAGCGCCTGGTTGCCCGCGTCCGCATCGTAGTAGCAAAACCCGGCGATCTTCGTGTTGGGCGGCCAGTCTTTCTGCGCTTGCCCGAGTACCTTGGAAAACAGGGCCAGAACGAGGCGCGGCGAGTGCTTGGCGTCGAAAAGCGGATTCGAGCCCCTGGGCAGCCCAAGCTCCTCGCGCAGGTCGTAGATCGGCTCAGGCCACTTGCGGCTCACGAAGCGCGCCAGCCGGCGAATGAGCCGTCCCAGCCCCGGCACCTTCCTGTCTGCCCGCGCGAGCCGCGGGTACATGGGCAGCACCGGCGGGTCGAATGCGGAGAAGAAGGAGATGGGCGCCAGCACGTAGCTGGCCCAGGGAATGCCGGTCATCTCGGCGACCAGCGGTCCGGCGTAGTTCAGCTCGCCCAGCAGCAGCAGATCAGCACGCTCCGGCTTGGTCGCCGCATCCAGCAAATCGTCGTATGTCTGCCGGAGAGCGGGGAAGAGAAAGTCGCGTAGCCCCCGCTCCGTCCCCTTCTTCACGTCGTAGACCATCTCCACCATGATGCTGTTGGTAGGGTCGATGTCCGGGCGGATGGCGTAAAACTCAAGACCCAACGGGCGGATTCTCGACTCGTAGACCGCCGGCAACGCCATCACCGGCACATGTCCGCGACGTCTCAGTTCGAGTGCAATGGCGATCAGCGGATTGGTATCGCCCAGGGTACCGATGTTCGAGAGAACGATGCGCAAAGGAGGGGTCCTGGAGCCGTTTTGGCCCGCAACTATGACTATGAGGTTAACGCATCCGGCCCTCGCAAACGAGGCCGGTTCCGCATCAATTCACTAGACCGTAACACGAATGAAGTCAGAGGACCTGGGCTGCGATTTGCCCGTCCATTTTCGAGATGCAGCGCTTCTTATGGACCGTATCGGAGGAAGCCTGAGCAAATCCGCAAACAGCGACGCTGGCATGGCTTCCCTCCCGGGAGATACGGAGAAACGCTCCGATCTGTGGAGCGCCATGCACGGCGCCGTCACCGTTCAGCCGGGAGCGGACCTTACCGAGACGACGGGCGAAATCTGTGCAGCCGAAGATTCAATAGCCCGTCCAGCGACATTTCGCACTACTTCAGCCTGGTTTAATCTTCTGCGTCGACAATGGCCAAGTAGAGGCCTGCACGCAATGCGCGTCTTGCTGGTGGAAGATGAAGTCCGGCTGGCAAACAACCTGGCCGCAGCCTTGCGCGAAGGTCCAGGCTTTGCCGTGGATTGGGCCGAAGACGGCCAGGTGGGCGATGACTGCGCAAGCAATCGCTGCTACGACTTGATTGTACTGGACCTGATGCTGCCCAAGCTCGACGGGCTGGGCGTGCTCTGCCGCCTGCGCGGCCGCCAGGACTCTACGCCGGTGCTCATTCTTACGGCACGGGACAGCACCAGTTCCATTATTCAGTTGCTCAACGCCGGCGCCGACGACTATTTGGCAAAGCCCTTCGATCTGGGCGAGTTGATCGCCCGCGCCAAGGCTCTGATCCGCCGTGGCAAGGGCGCCGCGCATCCCATTCTGACCGCTCTGGGCGTGGAAGTGAACACCCTGACGCACACTGTGCGCCGCGAAGGCACAGCCATCGAACTCTCGCCCACTGAATACCGAATCCTCGAATACCTCATCCACCGCCCCCGCGCCGTGGTCAGCAAGCAGGAGCTGCTGGAGCATCTCTACGACTACAACTGGGAGCACCACTCCAATGTCATTGAGGCCCATGTCTCCAATCTGCGCAAGAAGCTGAATGCGGCAGCGCCTGAATCCTGCGAGGTGATTGAGACCCTGCGCGGACGAGGCTACTGCCTTGCGCCGGACATGGAAACCGAAGGCGAATTGGCCCGCGGCAAGGCTCAATAGCGCTTCCTTCGTTTCTTCGATCCTCCGCGTCCAGGCCGCAACGCGATGTGTGGGATTTAGACTGTCCGTGGCGCACTTCTAGCCGCCGGTGAATTTCACCGAATCTCCACTTCGTTCCATTTGGAGCCTTCCATCTTAGATCTTCGCAGATTTCGCCTTCTTGCCGCGGCTCTTCTTTGCGGCGTTCTTGCCACCCCTGCCCTGCTAGCTGGGCAGCAGCCTTATCGCGTCCTGGACCAATGGAAGCTCGGCGGCGAGGGCGGATGGGACTACCTGATCGTCGATTCCCCGGCGCATCGCCTTTACCTGACCCGTGGCAACCATGTCGATGTAGTCGATACCCAGAGCGGCAAGCTGGTGGGCTTGATCGCCGGACTCAAGGGCACCCACGGCGTGGCCTTCGATACGGCAGGAAAATTCGGCTACATCTCCGATGGCGGCGGCAATGCCGTGGTGGTCTTTGACCGCGCCACGCTAGCTACGGTGGCCACCATTCCCGCCGGGACCAACCCCGACGGCATCGTGTTTGAGCCAGCGACTCAGACCGTTTGGGCCTTCAACGGACGCAGCAAAGACGCCACGGTCATTGACGCCTCAACGCGCAAGGTGGTCGCTACCATTCCGCTGCCCGGTAAACCGGAGTTTCCCGCGGTAGATGGCAAGGGGACCGTCTTCGACAACATTGAGGACAAGAATGAGATCGTCCGCCTCGACGCGCATGCCAACAAGCTCACCGCCGAGTGGCCGCTCAAGAACTGCGACGGCCCCAGCGGTTTGGCATTCGACGTGGCCGGAAGCCGGCTCTTCCCCGTCTGCGACGGAAAAAGGATGGGCGTAGTGGACTCCGACACCGGAAAGATGCTGGCAAGCCCTGCAATTGGCGACGGTCCCGACGCTGCCGGCTGGGATGCAGCCCATCAGCTGGCTTTCGCCTCCTGCGGCGAGGGAATTCTCTCGGTGGTGGACGCTGGAACCGCCGGCTATCCCACCATTCAGAGCTTGCCCACCCAGAAGAGCGCCTGTACCATGGCCTACGACCCGGCCACTGACCGTGTCTATCTGGTCGCCGCCGAATTCGGTCCGCGGCCCGCACCGACCCCGGAGAACCCGCGCCCGCGCCCAAGCATGATTCCCGGCAGTTTTGTTGTCCTGGTCGTCGGCCGATAACCGGATTATGCTGTGATCCTGGGCAGCGAGAAACCTGCATTTCGATCCTGCCTGCGCTGCAAACAGGTTGGATGCCCCGCTCTTGGCGCGCTTTTCGAGAAAGAATGTCGCGTCAAGGGTGGGTCGTCCCGATCCCTAACCCCTCAACCCTGGTCCTTGGTCTCTGGTCTTCCCATGAAGCTTCTTCTCGGCATCCTCGCCCTGGTTCTCGTCGCCGCTTCAGCCTTTGCCGACTACAAGTGGCGGCAGTGGATGGCCGCGCGACGCCGTGACCGGCAGTAGGCGGGCAACTTTCCCGGATTTCTCCGGTTACAATGACCCTTAGGGAGCCGTCCAATCGCTATGTCCAGCTTTGTTGCCCTCGTCCACCCCGTCACTGCCAGCCGGTTTCGCGCCGGCCTTCGTCTTAGCCTGGCCGCCGCCTTTTTTCTGGCTGCCTCAGTGGGAGTGCACGCCCAATTTGGCCTGCCGCCAGCTGGAACCCAGGTGCATGATGCCTCCGCGCTGCGCCCGCCGGCTGGCGCCCGCGTGGCCATCATCGAGTTTGAAGACATGGAGTGCCCTGACTGCGGCCGCGCCAACCCGCTGCTTCGCGAGGCCGAGGCCAAGTACAAGATTCCCCTGGTGCGCCACGACTTCCCGCTGCCCATGCACGCCTGGAGTTTCGACGCGGCGGTCAACGCCCGCTGGTTCGACTTGAAGACCAAGGCTCTGGGCGACGAGTACCGCGACAAGGTCTTTGCAAACCAGATCTCCATCGTCAGCCTTGAGACGCTGCGCCAGTTCACAGAGAAGTTCGCCCGGGATCATGGCATGGCGCTGCCCTTCGCCCTGGACCCACAGGGCAAGCTGGCCGCCGCGGTCAAGACAGACTACGCCCTCGGCCAGCGCATCGGCATTGAGCACACCCCCACCATCTGGGTGGTCACCGCGAACAGCAAGGGCGCACCCTTTGTCGAGGTGGTGGATCGCAGCAAGCTCTACCAGATGATCGATCAGGCCCTTGCCGACACCGCCTCTGCCAAACCCGCCCCGAAGGCTCCGGTCAGGAAGACTACCGGCCAGTAGCGACCTATCTTCGACCAAGGTCAAACGGCGCAACCCGCTCAGGGATGCGCCGTTTTTCATGCCCTGGAACCAGTCCAGTTCTATGACTCAGAAGCCGGGTGCGTCAGGTCTCGTTTCTGAAACCTGGAAGGGCACAAGCCTAAATCCAGCTTGTTTTTACAGCGCGTCAGTTCCCCCTGCAAGCCAGCCTCAATTCACATCTCATGTACAAAAGGCGGGGAAGATGTCTCGCCAGGTAATTCTAGAAATGGCGATATGATGAATTCTCTCTGGGAACGCTGTTTCACAGCCGAGGGGACTAGACTATGCGGCGACTCGCTCCATTTCTCCTGGGGTGCTTTCTCCTGACCCTTTGCTGCGGCCGGGCCCAGCAGCCGCCGATTGAGGACACTCCCTCGGTCCCAGCGCTCAAAGTTACAAGCAACCTGGTGCTGCTCGACGCGATTGTCGCGGAACGAAAGACGGGCCAGCTCCTGACCACTCTCACACCCGACGACTTCACGCTCGAAGAAGACGGGACGCGGCAGGAGATTCGCTACTTCTCCCAGGACAAACTGCCGCTCTCGATCATTCTTCTGTTCGACCTGACTGATACCGTGCGGCCGGAATTGAAGGATCTCGGCGCGGGCGCAATCGACGTGCTCGAGCATTTGAAGCCCGAGGACGAGGTCGCGATCATGACCTTCTCCTCCACTACCCAGATGCTTCAACCCTTTACGACCGACCGCCAGGCCGCAGCAGCCGCAATTCGTCTGTCTGCAAAGGGTAAGACGAAGGAGGCCACATTCATCGATGAGGATGTGTACGAAGCAGCGGACGCAGCATTGCAGGCAACGATGGCGAATAGCCGGCGCGTGCTGGTTTTCTTCACCGATGGCACAGCCAACTACATCAATCCAGCTACGCGGAAGATCTACGGCAAGGATGCGCCAGCACGGCTTCACACCCGGGAGGAAGCGCAGGAAAAGCTGCTGCGGGCCGGGGTCACGGTATCGGCGCTAATCGACAGGTCGGTCGCCGGTGACGCGATCATCGCGGCTTTGGCCGTGAATCCGCTTTCTGTCGCGCTGGGCCTTAACCCCCGCCTGAACGATATCCAGCGCTATGCAGCCGAAACAGGCGGGCCGGTGTTGAATGGAGGCGGGCATGAGGTAGCCGCAAAGCTGGCAGCCCTCATCGAGGAGATTCGCGGACGTTACACCATAGGCTATGTGCCGTCTTCCCAACGCCCTGACGGAACCTTCTGCCATCTGACACTGAAGCTGACGCCCAATGCACTGGCCGCGCATCCCGAGACAAAAAGCGGCCACTGGGCAGTGCAAGCCCGCAAGGGATACTACCGCTGAACTCAAAAGCAGGGTGCCGTGGGTTTGGCTTTTGAGACCAGGGAAGCCACGAACTTCAGTTTCCCAACTGTATCTGGACCAACGCCGGTTCTTCGGCGGAGGTCCCGCCCGGCGAAATCGTGCTAGTCTGCGGCGCGCGCCAGTGGTCGATGTGGCTGATGCGGTGGACGCAGCCGATGGTGCAGTTGGGCGCGCAGCTTTTTGCGGTCAGGAACTCCCGCTTCACGTCCGCCGTGCTGTAGTTGGCGATGGGCACGCCGGGATAGCCGCGCTGCTGCGAGCAGTAGTGCACCAGCCCGTCTTCGCAGATGTAGAGGTAGCGCGACCCGGCCCGGCAGCGCCAGTCGTTGGCCCGGCCCTGCGCAATCGCCTCCTGAAAGCGGTCGAAACGTGAGTAGTTGGTCTTGCGGCGGTGGGTCATTTCGAAATAGACCTTGGCTTCATCGTCTTTCAGCGGCTTCAGTTGCCCGCCGCCGTCGTGGATGATGCCGATGGTGGACTCAAATCCCAGACCGAGCGCCCGCTTGCCGATCACCAGGGCATCATTGGGATTCTTGAAGCCACCGCCCACCACCGAATTGATGTTCACGTGGAATTCGGCGTACTGGGCCAGCATTTCCAGCTTCTTGTCCAGCACCTTCAGGCTTTTCATCGACACGCTGTCCGGCTCCAGGTTGTCGATGGAGATCTGCATGTGGTCCAGGCCGGCGCGGTTGAGCCGTTCGATGCGCTCGGCGTTCAGCAAATATCCATTTGTAATCATGCCGGCAATGGCGCCGGTCTGCCGGATGCGGCGAATAATGTCGTCCAGATGAGGATGGGTCAGGGGCTCGCCGCCACTGATGCCCACCATGGCCGTTCCCAGCCGCCCCAGGTGGTCGATGCGGCGGTACATCTCTTCCAGCGGCACCGGCTCGGAGACTTTGTCGTACTCGTTGCAGTAGCCGCACGACAAGTTGCAGAAGCGGGCAGGCACGATCTGCACCAGGACGGGGTGCCCTGTGTGCAGCAACGCGCGGACCACCATGGACAGCTCGCGCACCTTGCGCGTAGCCGCCACCCAGCGCCCGCGCATCGTCGATCTCCGGGGAATTGCCATCTGTTCCATTGAATCACATGCGGGGCCTTTGAGAAATGAAAGCGCCTGGGCCAGGTTATCCCCAGGCCGAGCCCGCCGCGGCGGAGGCCCGATTTTTCACAACCACTGCAACTTGTGCGTGCCCATGCGGGTATGCGGCCGGTGACGGCCGCCCGCTCCTCCCGCTATTGGAATGGCGCTGCGGGACATCTGATCAAGTGTCCGAACCACGTTCCCTCAGAGGCTAACGCCCGCCTTCATTTTGTGCTGCTTACAGGGCGGCTAAAGTCGCGCCCTTTCCAAACAGCGACTTATTCAGAGTTTCCCTGAAGGACACTGTAAGTCGAACGGTTCAAAACTATAAGTTTGGATTCGGTGAGAGTCCTGTTTGACGGCCGCCGGGAATAGGCATAGCCTCAAAGTATGAGTTCGTGATAACTCCCCTCTTTCAGGTCCTCTGAACTGAGCCAGTTCATCTGAAGTACCTTTCCTCTTAGCCCTTGATGCCAATGAGGGATCCCTATGATTAATTTAAAAGCTCAAAGACAATCAAAGTCAAAGAAGGTTGACATCCCGAACTCCTCCCCTATCAAGCAGGCGACGATCGTGCAAGCCGGCGCATCGCAAGACAGAATACGAGAGCTCGCGTTTCATCTCTATGAAATGCGCGGCAGCCAACCTGGCCATGACACGCAGGACAGGCTCCGCGCCGAGCATCAGATTCAGGGACGCTAAGCCGAACCTATCTCAGCTACAGTAAGTCTGGCCAAAAGCCTGTGGGAGAATTGATGGGTTGCCTAATGTGTAAAGCTCTGGAACTGGTTTTCCAGGGTTGGAACAGCGAGTGCATCAAGGCTCGATCTTCATCGTATTGCCGGGTCAGCGCGAGGTTTTTTGCCTATGACAGGGTCGAGATGGAGCGTGCCCGAAGCGAACTGCAAATGCACGGCTCGGTATGCGCCGTCGCTGTTGCGGCGGCCTCCGGGCTGCCGCACGCATCCGGGGCCTTGGATACATCCAGAATGCCATGTTCACCCGCGCCGCCTGCTCAGCCTGGGCTAGTCGGCCGTGGCCCCGTGCTTGTTCTGGGCTGACCTTTGCGCGGTTTGGCGGGGCGGGTGGCTTAGCTCCATCGCGTACCTCGTGCGTTCCCCGGCCGCGATGCTGTAGCCTTTTTCTGATATGAAAAATGTTCGCAAGCCCCTGCTCCTGCTCGCCAGTTTGGCATTTGCGGCCTTTGCCGCGCCTCGCCTTCACGCCCAGATGGTCTCTCCCTCCATCGACCGGCCCGATCAGCCATTCTCCTACTTTTCCAAATCCGTGGACGAAATTGGCGTGATGGACGCCGAAGCGGCCACCGAGATTACACCTGAGGGCTACCTGCGCACCGGCTTCGGCGAACTGATGTTCTTTGCCGGACCGGAGCTTGAGCCCACCAGCGTGCGCAGCCGGACGCTGGAAGACGGTCGCCTGCCTATCGACCACTACCAATTTGTGCGCGACGGCGTGGTCTACCGCTTCACGCTCTTCGCAGCTACCCTTGACGGCAAGCCCGAAGGGCGGCTGGTCAACTTCATCCGTATCGAGATGAAGAACGAAGGCGCCCAGGCTACCCGTGCCATTCTGGCCACGGGCGTGCGCTATGACGCGCCCAACAACACCGGCGCCAGCCACGGAGACAACCGCTTCGACCGCCCGCGAGTTGGCCGATTTCCTGGCGACTATCGCCAGCTCGGCGAAACCTTCAGCGCCGACTGGGTCTATTCGTTCGCAGAGAATGGGCTGCTCCGCGATGGCCGCCTGCTTTACAGCTTTCCGGCAGGATATTCCGGGCGCAGTGGAACCCTCCACGGCCGCTACAACTACCCACAGGACGTGAGCAAGCCCGCCAAGCTGAAGGTAGACCCCACCGTCCCCGTGGGCATCGTCACCTACTCCAAGCTGCTCAAGCCCGGCGAAGAGTCGGTTCTCGACTTCAAGATGCCGGTCGTACCCACTGCCGACCCGGCAGCGATTGCCGCCATTGGCAAGGCGGGCTTTGACCAGGTCAAGGAGCAGGTCTCCGATCTCTGGAACAAGATTCTCGCCGGAGGGATGCAGGTCTCGTTGCCCGAGCAAAAGCCAGTGGACACTTTCTACACCAGCCTGGTCTATGACCTGATCGCCCGCGACCACATCGGCCAGGACTACATCCAGACGGTGAACAAGCTGCACTACCACAGCTTCTATCTCCGCGACAGTGCCGATATTGCCCACTCCTACGATGTGACCGGCTACCCCGATGTGGCTCGCCAGGACCTCGATTTCTTCGCCAAGTCGCAGAAGGCCGACGGCAACTTCCTCTCTCAGGACCAGCAGTACGACGGCTGGGGCGAAGCTGTCTGGGGCTACTCGCAGCACTATCGCATCACCCACGACAAGGCCTTTGCGGAGTGGGCGCTGCCGCAGATCGACCGCGCCGTTGCATGGCTCAAGCAGGCCCGCGCCGCCGACCCGCTGCACATTGTGCCGGCCAGCAACGTGCGCGACAACGAATTCGTTCCGGGGCACCTCACGGGCTACAACTTTCTCGCCTTGTCGGGCTTGAAGCTGGCCATTGAGATGGCCAACGAGACTGGGCATCCCGACCTGGCCAGGAGTTGGCAGCCGGAGTACGAATCCTTCCGCGCGGCTTTTTTCAAGGTTCTGGATCAGCGCACCAAGGAGAACGACGGTTATATTCCGCCGGCGCTCGATGGGCAGAAAGAAGGCTACGACTGGGGCAACCTGCTGGCCGTGGTGCCGGAGCCGACGCTGGACCCCCAGGACCCGCGCGTTGCGGCCACTCTGAAGGCTACCCAGGCCAAGTACGCCGAGGGCATCATGACCTACGCCAACGGCGAGTTTCTGCACCACTACCTGACCATCAAGAACACCATGACCGAGGCCATTCGCGGCGATCAGGAGCAGGCCGTAAAGGAGCTTTACGCGCTGCTGGCCCATACCAGCTCAACCCACGCCGGCTTTGAATTCGCCATCCTGCCCTGGGGCAATCGAAATTTTGAAGACAACCTCTCTCCGCACGGGTGGTTCGCCGCCGATTACCGCACGCTGCTGCGCACCATGTTGGTCCGCGAGGAGGGCAACCAGCTTCACTTGCTTTCAGTGGTTTCACCGGAGTGGATCGGCCAGGGCAAGACCATCTCCGTTCGCCAGGCGCCGACAAACTTCGGCCCCATCGCCTTTACACTGATCCAGCCGGCCGCCGGAGAGGCGATTCTGCACCTCGACCCGGCCTTTACTGCTCCGCCCAAACAGATCGTGGTTCATTTGCCCTGGTTCGTCGACCTGACTTCTGCAACCGCCGACGGCAAGGCCATCCAGCCATCGAACGGCGCACTGGCGGTCTCAGCCGGCGTGAAGGAAATCGACCTGCACTGGACGGTCAAGGCCAATACGCCAGCCCTCAGCTACGCCCAGACTGTGGATGACTACAAGGCCGAATACGCTCGCCGCTACCAGCAGCTCATGCATGGGGAGAAGCAGTAGACTCTGGCGGCGTGGATCGCTCTCGAACTATTTGCATTTGCTATAAACTTCGGTTCCTCATCCATTTTGCGTTTTCCTGCGGAGTGGATGGGAGACGAACATCATTAGAGCGGTTCCACAATTCACATGCCCTTTCCGGCATCGTGCAAGGTGGCATTTTCTTGAGAAAAATGCCACTTGATCGCGATGAGTCCGGGGTACAGCAATTGTGGAACCGCCTTAATGTCTAGACAATGAAGGCGGGCTTTACAGATTGCGGAAAAACCCGAATGCAAGGCGAAGCCCCCAAAGACATCCCGCAGGGGCTAAAGCCCGTCCCTTTATTATCAGCATTTTGCGGCACGACTGAAGTCATACCCTATCGAAAGAATGGGCCGTACCAGATTTTTTTCGCAACCTGTTTAGCCCCTGCGAGAACCTGATTCGGAAATTGGACACTTGACCGGAGGTTCCCTAAGTTGAGCTTCCCGTCCTTGGCGCATAATTGTCTCGCGACGGGATGGCAAGCCGGTGCCCCTGTACAGAGCTTTCTTGAGGGGGTTGCAAGAGCTCGGCACGCTCGACCTCGGTAATGTAGAGCGTATCGCCCTTTTGAACATTGAGCCGCGCCTGCGTCTGCTTGGGAAGAATGAAGCCAGCCGAGTTGCCAACGGCGATTGTTTTGGCCGTCGTAGCCATGGAGAGCCTTCTATATTCCACTGGAATTTAACATAGGTTATAACCTCGATCCTTCAGACTGTCGGCTTCTGAAATCCAACCTCTGCTGGGATCGAGGCAGGATCCCCGCAGGCAGTGTGTGGGACCGCGCTATTCGAGCTTCTGGACCACCGTATCGTCGGGAATCTTGATTTGGAACTGGTCGTCGGTCAGCGTCATGTTCTCTTCCACGTCTTCAACCGAGAGAACAACTTGGAGCTCTTCCAGCGGGCGCTTGATGGTCACTTTGGAGGGGTAACGGCTGGCGCCGTAGTCCGCATAGTCGGAGTAAAAGACCTGGGTCTCCAGATTTCCCGCCTTGTCGTAGAGGTCTTGCTGATAGGGAAGCAGGTCCTCGCGGTGGAACGTGACTACACGCACCGGCGTCAGCTCCTGGCTCCCCGGCCGACGGCGGACGATGCTCAGGATGTATTCCGGCACCGAGTACAGGTGTTTATGAGCGGCGTCTTCCTGCGTGGCGATGTCCGCGGTCACGTAGTACTCATCCCCCGGCTCCAGCCCGCGCACCACCAACGCATCGAGGAAGAAGCCCGGCCGCATATTCTCCAACTGGTTCATGGACTTCTTCTTCAACGAGTTGGAGCCCTTGTAGGCCTTTTTCTTGAGGGGGATATAGAGAGTGAAGTTTTTCCCGTCGCTGGCCATGTCGAACATTCGTGTCCCCAGGATGGGGACCATGCCCAGCACGCGCAGCAAGTCTGGCTGGCGCATGAGAATATGCCCGCGAACCGTGGTGTAGTCCTTGGCCAGACCTTCCTTTGACTTGAGTACGCTGGCCTGAATATCGACCGTGGCGTTCAGGCTCTTCAGCGTATCCCAGCGCTGATTGAGCTGCGCCACCAGCGCTTCAGGAGCGGTGGTTTGCACGGTGTTCGGCGCCTTGGGGACGGGCAGCTTGCGCGTGGTGGAGAGGATGAAACACCCCGAGAGCAGGAGTGGCAGGAACAGGGACGCGATCGCGGTCAGACGGCGGATTGTTTTCAACGTGCACCTGTCTTCCTCAAGGCGTGCCGGTACCCGGCCACATTGCGACTATGCTCTTCCAGCGTGCTGGCAAACAGCGATCGGCCCTGGGCATTGGCCCCGGCGGCCACAAAATACAGGTAATCGGTGTGCGCCGGCGCCATCGCCGCCCGTAACGACCGCAGTCCCGGATTCGCCACCGGGCCTGGAGGCAAACCAGTGTGCAGATAAGTATTGTAGGGAGTGTCCCGCTGTAAATCGCTCTGGTAAATTGCTCCCCGCCATTGGCCCGCCAGTTCCAGCCCGTAAATCACAGCGGGATCAGTCATCAGCGGCATCTTGTGGGCGAGGCGGTTCTCAAAAACGCTGGCTACCAGCGGGCGCTCTGCGTCCACTGCCGTCTCCCGTTCTACCAACGAAGCCATGGTTACCACTCGGTGCACATCCTCTTTCAATCCAAGCTGGCCAGCCACCGCGCGGAAACGCCGCACCATCATGGCACAAATCTGTGCCGGACTTGCCGTGCGCGCAAAATGATACGTGTCTGGAAATAGGTAGCCTTCCAGGCTCCTCGCGCCGGGGTCCCAATCCGTGATCAGGCCCGTCTGCCGCACCTGTGCGGCCATGAAGCTGCTTCTGGGGCCAAGTCCTGCCTGCTCCAGCCGGACGGCAATATCAAAGACGCTCGCGCCTTCGGGAATCGTTACCGTCCTGGTAAAGACATCTCCACGGGCAATTCGCTCATAGACTTCGGTCACCGCAGCGGGATGATCGAAGCGGTATTCCCCGGCGAGCAGCGTTCCCCGTTTCAGCCAGCGCACCAGATCAAAGGCAAACCGGCTGCGCACCACGCCGGCCGATTCCAGTAGCCGGCCGATGCGCAGCGTGGAAGAGCCTGGAGGAATAGCGACAAATGTTTCAACCGCAGGCCCGAACGGCACAAGTACCCACCATGCCGCCGCACCGGCGCCTACTAACAATACGAAGAAAGCCGCCAGGAAGATTCCCGCCGCGCTGGAATTCTTCTTCTTTCTTCTCGTCCGTCCGCGGCGCGTCATTCCGATGCTGTCAGTCCTTCCTGCTTTTAAGAGGCCTAAATAACCTGTGGGACTCTTCTGCTTTGATTGTATCGGGCGGGAATCGGCTGGGTTGGATTTGTTCGACGGTGAGAGGCTCTAAGCTGAAAGGGGAGCATGCCCTTGGAATCCGCACCTGTAAATCGCTATCTCGGCCTGGACATCGGTAACCGCCGCATCGGCGTGGCTGTATCGGACGAATTGGGACTGACCGCGCAGCCGGTGATGACGCTGGAGCGGAGCCACAACCGGCGCGACGACCTTCGCCGGCTGGCGCGGCTCTGCCGGCGTTTTGGCGTAGCGGGCATCGTGGTTGGGAATCCCGTGCATCTCTCAGGGGATTTGAGCCCCCAGGCCGAGAAGACGCAGGCCTTTGCCGCCGAACTGGGCGAGTTGTCTGGCCTGCCGATCCACCTGTGGGACGAGCGGCTGACTACGCGCGAGGCGCACCAGATTCTGTACCAAGCCGGGCACGCCCGCCAGGAGCACCGCAAGGTGGTGGATCAGGTGGCAGCGACGCTGATCTTGCAGTCGTTTATGGAGCAAGGGCTGGGAGACAGGGACTAGGGAACAGGGAACCGACGACAGCGGCTTTGTGAGGGCTCGGCCTTTTTCGCGAGGCGCAGGGCTTTTGGGCTTGGGCCGGAGCCGCGGATTTAGACTTCCGGCGGGCTCGCTAGTCCCTGTTCCCTCGATCCTGGTCCCTTCGATTCAGCCCCCCGCGTATAATGGAAAGTCTAGTTCCAAGACTTCTCGCGGTAAGGGCCACTTAGCTCTCCGCCACGGACCACGGATGCCTGATCACATAAAAAAGCAGCTCTTAGCCGAGATCGAAATCCTTGAGCACGAGCTTTCCCACGAGCTTCCCGCCGAGATCAAGAAGGCGGTGGCCATGGGAGATTTGTCTGAGAACGCCGAATATCACATGGCCAAGCAGCGGCAGACCTTTGTGGATGCGCGGCTGGGCCAGCTCAAGCGGCGAATGGCCGAGCTCTCGCTGGTCAATTTGACCAATATCCCCAGGGACAAAGCCGGTTTTGGCTCGACCGTGGTGGTTTACGACACCACCAAGGACGAGGAGATCGTCTACCGCCTGGTGACCAGCGAAGAATCGGACGTGACCAAGGGCCTGATCTCGACCACCTCGCCGATTGGCCGGGGAATCGTAGGGAAACGAGTGGGCGACGTTGCCACCATCGTGACTCCCAACGGCAAGCGCGAGCTGGAAATCCTGAAACTGACCACGATTCACGACGAAGCCGCCGCGGCCGCTCCTGAAACCGCATCCGGCACTGAAAAACAGTAAGGAAGAATAGGTATGACCTGGACCAGCGCTTTTGGCCGCGCCTGCGGCTGGCTTCTGAATCACATTGTGCATGGCCTGGCGCTGACCCGCATCTCACCCAATGCGCTGACCTTTATCGGCCTGGTGATCAACATCGTGGCCGCATTTCTGTTTGGCCACGCCAACGCCAGCAACGCGGGAAAAATGTTCTTCTATGCGGGCTGCGTGATCTTTGGCGCAGGGCTCTTCGACATGGTGGACGGGCGGGTAGCGCGGCGCAATAACCAGGTGACGGTCTTCGGCTCCTTCTTTGACTCGGTGATCGACCGCTACTCCGACGTGGTGCTGTTTTTCGGTGTGCTGGTCTACTATGCGCGTTTGAACCACTTGCGCTATGTGGTGTTGATGGCCTTTGTCATGGTGACCTCGCTGATGGTCAGCTACACGCGCGCCCGCGCAGAGGCGCTGATCCCTCAGTGCAAGGTGGGCTTCATGGAACGTCCCGAACGCATCGTGCTGATTATCATTGGCGCTGTGTTCTATTGGGCCGACGCAATGGCCCCGGTGCTGTGGGTGCTGGCCGTGCTCTCTACCATCACCGTGGCTCACCGCGTTGTCTACACCTACCAGAACAGCAAGCACCTGACGCCGCAGAGCTGACGCGCCCGGCAGCGGACTCGTTCGTCAGCAGCTGACCACGGTAGCCGAGCAGCCGGACTGGACAGGCTTCCATTGCTCCAGGAAGGCGGTCACCGTTGCGGGATCGATGCGGCGCATGGCTTCGAACTCGCCACCCCGCTGGCTGTAAATCAGGGCTCCCTGCTCACTGAGTACAGCCAGCGCGGGGACGCCTTTTTCCACGGGGACCCCGTACTCCTTGGCGAGGTCCAGGTTGGCGTCCATCATGCCGACATTCACGTGAACCAGAACGAAGTTGGCCTCCAGGATGGCGCGGTTCTTGGGATCATGAAAGTAGAGGTCCAGGACCACGCAGTCGCCGCACCAGTTTCCGCCAAAATCAAGCAGGATGCGCTTGTGCGCCTGGCCCGCGGTTTTCAGGGCGGCAGCCAGGTCGCTCCGGGCCTGCGCGGGATCGGGATAGATGTCCCGGCTTACGGGGGGAGTGGCCGGTGCCTTGCAGGCGGCCAGAATAAAGAACGTAGCCAGCGCGAAGAGCTTGAATGCCTTCATGGGGAGATCCTTCCGCAACAGCTTTCAGTCTGCCACAAACCCGCGCACTGCATCCATTTTGCGGTGCCGCGCGGGCCACAGGGGGATTTACTCTAAGGTGTGGCCAACGAACTGCGTTTGCGGCTGGAGTCGACGGCGTTCCCTGATCTGGGCGCCATGATGGAGGGCTACGCCCAGGCAGCGGCGGAGACGGCCCAACGGGATTTCAGGCAGAAGCTGGACTTCAGCGGGGAATCGATCGACGTGCTGGACGAAGTGCTGGTGCTGGTGGGCGAGAGCCCTGAGCTGGACCTGGATTTCGAAGTGCGGCTGTGGGGCAGCTACCTGGGCGAGGTGCTGCGGCGGCGCTATGCCGGCAGTTGGGAGATGACGCAGTATCCCGGCGCCACCATGGCGGTCCCTTCGGTGGATGTGCGCGGCTCGCGGCTTTTTCCGCTGATGAAGGTCTACCGCCGCCTGACCGTGGGTGAAGAAGACGACTTGCGCGCCTTCTTTTCCATGGTGACGGAGAGGCTGGGGAAGCCGGCCCAGGTGAACTGATCCCGTGACCCTGCGCATGCTGGCGGTCAAGCGCGGCAACCAGGCTTTGTGCGACAATATCCGTGATGGAGTGCGCCAGCTGAGCGCGGCGCGCGGAGGATGAATCAATGGGCGATCTATTACAGCCATGGCATCTGATTGTGCTGGCTGTTGTTGCATTCTTGCTCTTCGGAGCCAAGCGGCTGCCGGAACTGGGCAAGGGGTTGGGCGAGGGCTTGAAGGGTTTCAAGGAAGGCGTCCGGGGCATTTCAGACCCAGCTCCGACGCCAACGGTTCAACAGACCGCGGCTCCCGTGTCCCCTGCCGGTTCGGCGTCTGTCGATGCCGCGTCGGCAAGAACCGATATGGAATATGTGGTTTGCAGCCGCTGCGGTGGCCGGTTTGAGAATCCACTTGGGTTTAAGGTTGCGGACTATGTTTGCCGCTCCTGTTCACCGCGCTCGTAGAAGAACCGGAGCGTCGAAGTTCCAGTACCTGATTTTGGGGATAAGAAGAGAAGGCCTGTGCATGAGCACAGGCCTTTTTCAGTGTGCGCCAAGCATGGCGCGTGGCGCGTAAGCGCACCGGGGGTGGCTGTGATGGTCACTTTGGAGACTTGGAGGTGCAAGTCCCTTGCGGGCCCTGATGGTGGGAACTGCAAGAGCGGCCACAATTCACGTGCCCTTTCCGGCATCGCGCAGGGGGGGGCATTTTATTGAGAAAATGCCATTTAAGAGCAGTGGCTTCAGGGTACAGCAATTGTGGAACCGCTGATCGAGGCGGCCTCATCTGGGCGAGAGGGCCATGAAACTCAAAGCCCGGTACCATCCGGAAGGTGAGGGCACAAATCCGACGGATATATGCCGTGAAAGTCGCCCGAATTACTCTGGAAAGTCTGTCATTCTGCCTCAGGCCATCGGCATTGTAAGGTGCCGGTATGGGACGACAGATGGCGCCAGAAGTCGTAGTAGCCGGTGAAACCGGAGCGGTGAAGGACCGAGCATGAAACACGCAGGTTGGAGAGCAGACCTGGACGCAGGACAGTGCAGGCCGCCACAAAAAGGGCCATCTATGTGGCGAATACTACAGGACTTTGAACGATTGCATTAATGCGCGTTGGGTTTTGCGGCCGGTGAGCCCTTGATGTCCGGTCCAAGTTCAACACAGTCTCTGGCCAGGCTATCAGCTACCATACGGCCAAAGACGGCCGAGCCGGTGGGGTTCAGGTGCGTGCGATCCGGACCTGTGCTTCCTTTGGCATCGGGGTGAGCCTCGGCATCGAACTGATCGGCCTGTTCCTGGGTCATGGTCTGCAGCAGTTTCACGCTGGCGGCATTCAGATCGATGGCAGGCACATCTTCCTCGGCGGCCACCCGCTTTGCAGCATCGGCGTAGGCCTGCAAGTCCAGAACCAGTTTGCCATCTCTGTAAGTCCGCCGCGAGAGCGAAGTCACGACCACTGGCCGTGCTCCATTGGCCCGCGCCTGCTGAATGTAGCGCCGCATGTTAGCCGCATAGGTAGTTTCCGGATCGGTTTCGCGCGCCGGTCCTTTGCCGGGCATGTCGTTGTGCCCAAACTGGATCAGAATATAGTCGCCATGCAGCGCCAGAGCATCCTTCCACAGGCCTTCGTCGTAGTAGCTTTTTGAGCTGCGGCCGTTGCGCGCCCGATTGACGCACTCCACATTCGGCGTCATCAAGGCGCAGAAGCCCGGTCCCCATCCCCCGCCGTTGTTCACCGTGGAGTCGCCTACCAGGACGATGCGCACCGGGGCGCCACGGAGGATGGCAAGGGTGCGCATCTCCTCGCCCGTCAGCGTGGCCGGCTGCTTCGTCACATATTGAGCCAGCGCGGGCACGGCCTTGCCCATGTCTACGGCAACCATGCGGCCAAAGACAAAGGAGCCTTGGGGATTCAAATGCGTCTTGTCTGGAACGGTGTTGCCCTGGTCGTCCTTCTTGGTGATGCCGAGCGCCTGCCCCTGTGTCTCGGTGAGCGTGTCGAGATAGTCGATGCTGTCTGCTTGCAGGTCGATCAGCGGGACGTGTTCTTGCTCTGCCACCTTCCTCATCGCCGCGGAGTGGGCGAGGAGATCGGAGTGAATCTTGCCGTTGGCCTCGTAGAAGCGGCGGCTCAAAGGCGTAACCAGAATCGGCACAATGCCTTGCGCGCGCGCTTCCGTGACAAAGCGCGTCAGATTCGCCGGGTACTCGGTTTGCAAGTTCGTCTCTCGCGCCAGCCGGTCCTTTGACTCCTCGTCGTTGTGGCCAAACTGGATCAGCATGTAGTCCGGCTTGCCGGCCATCGCCTTTGCCCAGTAACCCTCCTTGTAATAGGTCTTTGTGCTCGCGCCGCCTTTCGCGTTGTTGATGCAGGTCACCGCATCGGTGAGGTTGGCGCAGAAGCCGAGTCCGTAGCCGGCCTTGTCAGTCTGCGTGGAGTCGCCCACCAGGGCGATCCTGATCTTTGCCGCCGTATGCGGCGCGCTCTGTGAGGGAAGCGGAGCGGATGATGCGCAACAGAGGGAAACTGCGGTGCAGACAATGAAATGCAAAAGTGGTCTCATGCGGTGTTTTTTGCTCCAGGGTAGCGTGCTTTCTGCAAAGGCAAGCGTAGACGATCTTACTGCCTGAAAGGTCAGACCAGCAATGGCGCAGAGGCGCTGGGCGCGAGCGCGGCAAAAAGTTCCGTCGATCGCGCAAAATCTGCGGAAAACGCAGCATCAAGCTCACCAAGAGAGGAATGCCTTGACGCCGATCGGCTTCTCTCCTGTACATTGGATGAGGCGCGTGGTCAGTCCTCTGGCGCAAGACCTTGCAGCCCGCAGGCGCGCCCCGCGACCACGCCCAATGGAGTCCCCTATGCGTTTCCTTTCTCCCCCTTCGCTCTTCGCCGCATTTCTGCTTGTCTCAGCGTCTTGCCTCTCCGCGCAAGACACACGCACGGTAACCGAGCCGCGCATTCCCGCAGCGTGCGTCACGCTGGATGCCAATGTTGCGGCCAACGGCGGATTGATTGCGCTTGAGGACGAGCGGACCCTGAGCACAGAGCGCATCCAGAAGGCCATCGACACCTGCGCAGCGGGCAAAGCGGTGGTCCTGCGCGCCAAAGGAAATAAGTACGTCTTCCTGACCGGGCCGCTCGCTCTGCGTAGCGGGGTAACTCTGGTGGTCAGCGGCAATACTGCGCTGGTTGCCTCGCGCGACCCGCGGGTGTTCGATCTCGCGCCCGGCAGTTGCGGCATCGTCTCAGAACACGGCCACGGATGCAAACCGCTGATCACAGTCGATAATGCGCAAGACAGCGGCATCATGGGCGAGGGCTCCATCGACGGGCGCGGCGGGGCCAAGCTGCTGGGCCAGGATGTGACCTGGTGGGACCTGGCGCACGACGCCAAGATCACCGACCGGGCGCAGAGCGTTCCCTGGCTTATCGTCGCCCGCCACGCTGACCGCTTCACGATGTACAAGATCGCGCTGCGCAACTCGCCCGGCTATCATGTCTCCCTGAATGCAACAGATGGTTTTACCGCTTGGGGCGTGAAGATTCACACGCCCAAGACCGCCAGGAATACCGACGGCATCGATCCCGGCTCTTCGCGAAACGTGACCATCGCCTACTGCTCGATTCACACCGGGGACGACGATGTCGCGGTCAAGTCCAACAAGGGCGGGGCAGCCTCGAACATCTCCATCCTGCACAACCATTTCTATAGCGGCCACGGCATGTCAATCGGCAGCGGCACCAACGGCGGCGTGGACCACATGCTGGTGGACGATCTGACCATCGACGGCGCGGACAACGGCATCCGCATCAAGTCAGACCGCAGCCGCGGCGGGCTGGTGCACGACTTGCTGTATCGCGACGTCTGCATTCGTAACACCACCAACCCACTGGTCTTCACGCCGCTCTATACCACCTTCGGCGGCGATCAGCTTCCCATCTACCGCGACATAACGCTCGAGAACGTGCACATCCTTTCGCCGGGCAGCTATACGCTTCTCGGGCTCGACGCCGCGCACAAGCTGGGCGTAAAGTTCGACAACGTGTTCGCCGACGACCAGGCGCACTCCACATGGCTGGTGAAGGACGCGGAGATCTCTATTGGCAGAAAGCGCGGCAACCTGGAGCCCACCGGAGAAGATGTGTCGATTCAGCAAACGCCGGGCTCGACCGTGGGCGCTCCGCTGGCTTGCGAGCCACGCTTTGCCCCCTTCCCCGCGCTGCCCAAGGCTCCGGAGATGGCGGGAACCGAGCCGCCCGAGGACAAGACCCTGTATGTGGCGGCGGATGGCACGGGCGACTTCTACTCCATCCAGCGCGCGCTGGACGCCGCACCCAAGGAAGGAGCGCTGGTGCTGGTTGCGCCCGGAACCTACCGCGAGGTGCTGACCATCGACAAGCCCAATATCCAACTGCGCAGCGCCAACCCCGACGCCGGCAAGACGCGCGTGGTCAACGACCGCAGCGCGGGCCAGAACGGCGGCACGCTGCACTCCGCCACGGTGAATGTGACGGCCGACAACTTCTTTGCCGAGAACATCACCTTTGAGAACGACTTCAACACCACCCATCCGCAGCTACCGGCGGGCTCGCAGGCCCTGGCGCTGCTGGTCACGGGAGACCGCGCCGTCTTCCACAACGTGCGCCTGCTGGGCAACCAGGACACGGTCTACGCGGGCAGCCGCAACTGCGCTCCCGACGGGCAGAACTGCATCGCTGCGCGGCAATATTTCTCCGATTGCTATGTGGCCGGAAATGTCGACTTTATCTTCGGTGACGGCAAAGCGGTCTTCGACCACTGCGAGATTCACAGCACGCCACACGCCGGCGGCTACATCACCGCGCAGGCCAAGCACTATCCCGAGGAAGACTCCGGCTTTGTGCTCAACCGCTGCAAGCTCACGGCCGATGCGGGCGTCACCGGCAAGGTGTATCTTGGCCGGCCGTGGCGGCCTTATGCAACAGCGGTCTTTCTCAACACGGAGATGGGCGAGCACATCGATCCGGCAGGATGGCGCGAGTGGCATCCCGGCGAGACGCATTCGATTGAGACAGTGTTCTATGCCGAGTACAACTCGACGGGCCCTGGCGCGCATCGTGCAGAGCGCGATCCGCACACGCATTTCCCGACTGCGGAACAGGCGAAGCAATACGAGCCCGCGGTGTTTCTGCGCGGCAGCGACAATTGGGACCCAACGCAAGCGCCCAAAAAGTAAAATGATCTTGCTTCGGCAACGGTGCCGGGAAATGAAAGGAAAATGCGATGAATATTGCGATCAAAATCGTAGCGGCGCTGGCGGTGGCCGCGCCCGCAGTGACGCTGACCGGCAACAAGGCGCTGGTGATTACGGCACATGAGGTGCAGGCCCAGATGGCCGAGGCCGCTCCGCTGGCCAAGGAGAAAGGCAGCGGCGGCGGGACGCTGGCCAAGTTCGGCAATCTGGCCCTGAACCTCTCGCTGCGCACCTCAAGCGGCGGCGCGGAGATTCATGCGCATTACGACGACTTGATGATCGTGCAGCAAGGCAGCGCCACGCTGATTACCGGTGGAACGGTGATCGATGCCAAACTGGGCGAAAACGGCGAGACCAAAGGCTCCGGCATCAAGGATGGAGTTACTCAGACCATCGGAGTGGGCGACTACGTCATTGTTCCTGCCGGCGTGCCGCACCAGTTGCTGATTCCGCCGGGAACGACCTACGCCGCGCTGGTGGCCAAGGTAAAAGAGCCATAGGCACCTGCGTCGGCACCTGCGGTGCGGCCATCCGCTCGCTATTCGCTCGCAGTGGATTCGTGCTGTCCAAGGTCTCAAAGCCGAGAGCTGGCCGGTGCGGCTCCCCCCTCCCATATTTTGGGCATAAAAACCCTGGTTTCAATGGGATGCGGCAGGGGTGCCGCGCTAAATTCCTCTTATGATTGAGGTTATCCGCAAATTCCTCTCAGCAAGGGAGTTAGCCTGCATTTTTCGCTGCCAGATCGACGCTTGGTAGCGCCGACCTCCAGGTCGGCTGTACTGGCGGCGTCCTCGCCGCCAGAGCGAAGCCTCGTTCGAGTCTGCCGTTTACAAACGCCGTGACGGAGCAAATGGCATCCGGCGTGGGTCGGGAGACCCACGCTACAGTCGGCCAGGAGGCCGGCGCTACAAATTCGCTGACGCGCCTCAATGCCGGTGTGCATTGGATTCGGGCTGGGTTGCGTCCTGGAACCATTGTGCGACAAAAGACGGTAATCATCTGCAAATGCCGCGTGGTTTTCCGATAGGGGATTGCACGCCCAAGACTTGGAAACCGGCCGCGGCGGGATCGGCGCGAGCTTGGTTTGTGGCAGTTGATGCCTATTTTGCGTGATGAGGCTGGCGGATTAAAGTTCGTGCTCTCCCACCCTTCGCTCGAACGGAGCGAAGAATGGGGCACGGGGGATTTGTGGCCAGTGGACAGCGGGCCGGTTGGCCTTTGTGGCTGCTAAGGTCCCAAAGTCGATACCTGGAGAACGCTTTAGAAGCAAAGACAAGAGCAACCGCAGGTCCTTCGACTGCGCTGCTCCCAATGAACGGGCAGCAATGACCGTGTTTCACAGCGCCCCTACAGTGCGCTCCGTTCAAGCTAAAAACGACGGTTGAAACGCAGCGAGGATGGTCAAGAGCTTCGAAGCAAGAGGGATAGAAACCTTGAATGAATCGCCGTTTTGGTCAGCTGCGGGGTAGTTCGGAGTTCCGGCGAGACACCCCTTGGCCGCTCCTCAAAGGGCCCTCCGGTCACGGTCGCAAGAAATGCGTACGTCAGACAAAAGCAGCAGGTTAGCTTCCGCTTCGCGGAAATGGCGAGTTAGCAAGTCAGCGGCAGCATTTTCCAGTCGTACCCTACACCGGTGAAATGCGCTGCTCTTCCAGGTTCATTGCGGCCGCAACTCGGCGAAGCGAGTCAAGCTGCTCAGGATGACAGCTTTTTAGGGGGGCGAACTTTTCTCTTCGCCGCGAAATGAAAATGCCCGGCCTGTCGGCCCCTGAGTGAGGGAGACAGGCCGGGCATTTGTTGGCTGCGTTCGAGCTACGCGTTATAGGTGGTGGAGGCGACGCGTCCGCCGCGGCCAGTCCAGTTGGTGTGGAAGAATTTTCCGCGAGGCTGGTCGATGCGCTCGTAGGTGTGCGCGCCGAAGAAGTCGCGTTGTGCCTGGAGCAGGTTGGCGGGCAGGCGCTCGCTGCGCAGGCCGTCAAAGAAGGCCAGCGCGGTGGAGAACGCCGGGGTGGGCACGCCCAGTTCGATGGCGTGGACCAGCGCCTTGCGCCACGAGGCCTGGTACTGGTTGATGGCGCCGGAGAAGAAGCTGTCGAGCAAGAGGTTTTCGAGAGCCGGGTTCTTGTCGTACGCGTCCTTGATCTTGCCCAGGAAGCGGCTGCGGATGATGCATCCGCCGCGCCACATCAGCGCGATGCCACCCATATTCAGGTTCCAGCCGTTCTCTTTGGCCGCGGCCTTGAGCAGCATGTAGCCCTGCGCGTAGCTGGTCATCTTGGAGCAGTAGAGCGCGCGGCGGACATTCTCAATAAACTCGGCGCGGTCGCCGACGGCAGCCTTGGTTGCGGGGCCGGTAAGAATCTTCGAGGCGCTGACGCGCTCTTCTTTCAACGCAGATAGGCAGCGCGCAAAGACCGACTCGCCAATCAGCGTGACCGGCTGGCCGAGATCGAGGGCGCTGATGGCGGTCCACTTGCCCGTACCCTTCTGGCCGGAGGTGTCGAGAATCTTGTCCACCAAAGGCTTGCCGTCTTCGTCCTTGTGGGCAAAGATCTCGGTGGAGATTTCGATCAGGTAGCTGTCCAGCTCGCCTTTGTTCCACTCGGCGAAGACTTCGTGCAGATCGTCGGCGCTGAGGCCCAGGCCGCGCTGCAGCAGGTCGTAGGCCTCGCAGATCAACTGCATATCGCCGTACTCGATACCGTTGTGGACCATCTTGACGTAGTGGCCTGCGCCGTTCTCGCCCACCCAGTCGCAGCAGGGGGTTCCGTCCTCGACCTTGGCGGAGATGGCCTGGAAGATCTCCTTCACGTGCGGCCATGCGGCGGGGTTGCCGCCGGGCATGATGGACGGGCCGCGGCGCGCGCCTTCTTCGCCGCCGGAGACGCCGGTGCCGATGAACAAGATGCCCTTGGCGGCCAGGTCCTTGGTGCGGCGATTCGAGTCAGTGAAGAGCGAGTTGCCTCCGTCGATGATGATGTCGCCCTTCTCAAGATGCGGCAGGATGTGGTCGATCATCTGGTCGACGGTGTCGCCGGCCTTGACCATCAGCATGATGCGGCGGGGGCGCTTGAGCAGCCCGGCCAGTTCCTCGATGGAGTGCGCTCCCACCACCTGCGTCCCCTTGGCCTCGTTGGCCACGAAGTCGTCCACCTTGGAGACGGTGCGGTTGAAGACAGCCACCTTGTAGCCGTGGTCGTTCATGTTGAGGACAAGGTTTTGTCCCATGACGGCGAGGCCGATGAGGCCAATATCACACGATGCTTCGGTCATACGATCTCCTGAATCTTTGAAAAATGGTTGCTGCAAATCAGCTTTCCGAAACTATTGTCCGCAGCTTGCGTTGTGCGCCTGCGGGATGGCGAGAAACGTAATGCTCTCGGGAACTAAGATGACTTTTCCGGGGTGGGCCTGCATGGGTCTCATTGCGGGCAGATCGTCGCTGGTTCCCGCGCTCGGCACCGGAGTTGCGGCGTGCGTCCTTGCTCTGGACCTGGATCTCTTCCGCGGGTACTGAATGGGGGGGCCCAATTTGAGGACCCTGTCGTTCAATTCGACATCGCCGCCCATGGGGTCCTGTGCGGTGAGCGTGTAGCGTTCGGAAGCGATGGGAAGGTCGAGGGTCTCCATCTCCGTCTTGCTCGCGTTGATAGCCAGCAGCGCAACGCCGCCCGGTTGATCGCGCAGGCACTGCGCATAAAGATGCAGGCTGGGTGAGGGCGAGGGCCCCGGCTCGAGAACCGTCGTTCCCATGAACTTTCGCCACAGCAACGCAGCCCAGTAGTTGGGACGCGGCTCAAAGGTGGTCTCGTCGAGCAGGCCGTAGTCGCTGGAAGCCAGGGTGTTGTGCATGTGTACCTGGACGCCGCGCTTGGCTGAGAGTCCGAGTTGGTTGAGATAGCGAAAGCTGTCGAGGAAGGTGGAGGCCCAGCGGTCGCCGCCACATGCGGTCTGCGCCGTTTCGGTGTTCCAAAGGGGTTTTCCCGGCTCGAAACGATCACGAAGGCCGCCGTAGAAATCGATGACGCGGTCAGGCCGCGCCAGCCACTCTTCTGACAGCGCCTCGTCCGCCGTGGTGGTTGCGGCTTTGCCAAAGACTCCGCACCGGCTGGAAACTCCACCATAGGAGTGGTAGGAAAAGGCATCGAAGGCTGGGCCGGTTGCTGTCAGCAGGCTTTCGCTGGTGAGCAGGCGCATGGCGCCGGGCACGATCAGGGTTCCTTCTCCGGCAGCGCCGGGCCCCAGGAAGACCATGCCGGGAAGGGCCTGCTTCGCGAAGGCATGAAAGACGGCGACATCGCGGCCATAGGCGGCGGCGTCATAGCCTTTTGGGGTTGCGGCTCCTTCGGGCATGTTCGGCTCGTTCATGAACTCCGCCGCGGCGATGCTGCCGCCGATGGATTGGGTGTAGTCCACAAACTGCCGCGCCTGGTCCGGAGTCCACAAGCCGTCGGCGTCGCGGGTGCCGGTGCTGGTGGCGAAGGAGGTGACGATCTTGGCATCGACAGCCTTGGAGAAATCGACGACGCCCTTCCATTCCTGGCGTGTAAGCACGCCGTTGAAGCCCTTGGGCGGGGCAGCCGGCGCGGGATCGTCGGAATTCTGAAAATAGGTAGCGTTGGCCCACGTGCCGCTTACGCGCATATAGGCCGGGCCCAGCGCCGCAGCCAGCTTGCGCAGGCGGGGGTTGCTCAGATCGATGGGTTTGCGGTACTGGAATAGGTTGGGATCGAGGCCGGCGATGCCGTTGGTGGCAGGCTGCGCAGCATCGGCCTTGGCGGCATACGGCTTCCAGAATCTTCCCCCGGTCACCTCGACCATTTCCACGTTGTAGGACTGAAAGCGTTCATCGACGGAGCCGATTTTCGGCATGGTGGCGGGAGTTATCTTCGCGGAGGGCGCATTGGCAGGTCCCGCAAGACAGGTTGCCGCTCCAAAAACTCCCAGTAGCCCAGTCGCCAGCAGCCCGGTTCTCATTGTCATCGGGGAATTTCCTTCCTTGGTCCGGTTCGCAAAATACCACAGATTCCGCAGCCCTGGCTTCCGGCCGACGCGCAATGGCGTCAACCGGAAGCCGGTCAGTTGGTTAGCGCTGAATGCGCGCCGACCCGCCCTTGGCAAAGGCGCGCACCTGGTCCAGGGTGGCCATGGTTGTGTCGCCGGGGAAGGTGGTCAGCAGCGCGCCGTGCGCCCATCCCAGCTTGATGGCTTCGTCGGGGGACTCGCCGGTCAGCAGGCCATAGATGAAGCCGGACGCAAAGCCGTCTCCGCCACCCACGCGGTCGATCACTTCCAACTCGGCAGTCGGCGCAGTGTGCGTCTGGCCGTTGACCCAGGCAACCGCGCTCCAGCTATGCCGGTTGGTGGAGTGCACCTCGCGCAATGTCGTGGCCACTACCTTTACATGGGGGTGCTTCTTGGTGACCTGGTCGATCATGCCGAAAAAGACGCTGGGATCGAGTTTCGACTTGGCCGCCACTTCAGGCCCAGGAATACCCAGGCCCTTCTGCAGATCCTCTTCGTTGCCGACCAGAACGTCCACGTTCTCAACGATCGTGCCGATAGTCTCCACCGCCTTCTCATTGCCGCCGGAGATCTTCCACAGCTTCTCGCGGAAGTTCAGGTCGAACGAAGTGACGGCGCCGGCAGCCTTGGCGGCCTTCATCATTTCCGCGGCCAGGGGCGCGGTGGTAGGGGAAAGAGCCGCGAAGATGCCGCCGCAATGCACCCACTTGACGCCGCCGGCAAAGATCGCCGGCCAATCGAAGTCGCCGACTTTCAGTTGCGCGGCAGCTTCGTTGGAGCGGTTGTAAAACACAACCGGAGCGCGCAGGCCGTGGCCCTGGTCGCTATAGACGGTAGCCATGTTGGGTCCGGTTACGCCGTCGTGCTTGAAGTGCTTGTAGAAGGGCTTGACGCCCATGGCCCGCACGCGCTCGGCGATCAGGTCGCCGATCGGATAGTCTGACATGGCGCTGGCCACGGCTGTTCTCAGCCCAAAGCAGTCTGAAAGATTGGCGGCAACGTTAAATTCGCCGCCGCTTACGTAAATTTTGCACTCGGTCGCCTTGCGGAACGGGATGATCCCCGGATCGAGCCGGTGCACCAGTGCTCCCAACGACAAAAAATCCAACTCCGCGTCCTTGCGGATGTTCAATCCGTGACTCATCGCTCGTTCACTCCTTGTCCTTCAACGAAAATCTGCGAATCCCTGGGCCGAGAACCGGAAACTCGTCCCATCATAGAGCGCGCGACCTGCCGGCGCACGGCTCTCCGCCTAGGCAATGATCTGTATCCTGCTAGGTCGACCGCCCTGCAATCTGCACAGTGCGGTCTGACCACTAGGATACACATACCCTATGAAAAGTTGCCAGTAGCAGAAGAAAATAATTACACCGGGGAGCTTTGGTGCTAATCTTGATCTGTCGACATTTTCCGCGAAATCATTGGAGAATCTCCATTTATGCCTCGGCCAAGGCAAGACGTCCACGACACTGACCGGACCATGCAAGTGGTTGACCACATCCGCGGTCTCATTGAGAGTGGGGTCCTTCAGCCCGGCGACAGAATCCCCCCGGAGCGCGAGTTTGCACACACCCTCAAAATCAGCCGCGCGAGTCTGCGGACGGGCCTGGGTTACCTGGCCGCCATGGGGGTGATGAAGGTGCGTCACGGAGTGGGCACCTTTGTCGCCGACGGTCCGGCGGAGTTCAACCGGGCCTCCCTTAGCCTGATGGGGGCGCTCCACGGTTTTCAATCCTGGCAGATGTTTGAAGCGCGCGTGATTATTGAGAGCAGCCTGGCTGCTCTGGCCGCCGAACGGGGGAAGGAAGAACACCACGCCGCGCTGGCCGAAGAGGTGGCGGAGATGTACGCCATCGCGGATTCTCCCTCGGAATTCCTCAAGCACGACGTGCTGTTTCACCGCATCATCGCCCAGGCCTCAGGCAATCCGATCCTGGCCGCGGTGGTTGAGACCATCACCTCGGCGATGTATGAAAAGCGGCGCAAAACCGTGGAGCGCGCCAATTATCTGCGCGAGATGGCTGAAATGCATCGCGAGATCTTCCGCGCCATCCGCGCGCGCGATCCCATTGCCGCGCAAAAGCAAATGGAGCACCACCTGCGCATAGCCGAAAGCGCGCAGGATATGGAACCCCCGGAGAGAGGGAAGGTCCGCGCCGCACGAGCCCATGCCAAGAAGGTCCCTGTCCCAACCATCGAAGGATCGATCATCTGACGGCAAACGGCGGCCAAAGTCTTCCCCCGGCAGCTTGAGCCTCCACCCCGAAACGGGCTCCGGCGCAGTGCGCTCGTTCCCCCTTGCTGGGATGCGTTTCGTCCAATCCAGTTATCATTTTGTCTAGAGGTCTTGAGTCCCATGAACCTTACCGGCAACACCATTCTCATCACCGGCGGCGGCTCGGGCATTGGCCGCGGCCTGGCGGAAGCGCTGCATTCCCTGGGCAACCAGGTTATCGTCGCCGGCCGGCGCAAGCAGGCGCTTGACGAAACCACGGCCGCCAATCCCGGCATGAAGTCGCTGATCCTGGACATCCAGGACCCAGCCGCGATACGGGCTTTTGCCGCTCAAATGGCTGCGCAGTTCCCTTCGCTGAATGTGCTCTGTAACAACGCCGGCATCATGAGGACTGAAAAGCTGCTCGGCCAGCAGGAAGATCTGGCCGACGCCGAGGCGATTGTCGCCACCAACCTGCTTGGCCCCATCCGGCTGACGGCGGCGGTGCTGCCGCTGCTCCAGAAGCAGCCCCGCTCCACGATCCTGAATGTCTCCTCCGGGCTGGCCTTCGTTCCCCTGGCGATGACGCCCACCTATTGCGCCACCAAAGCAGCCATCCACTCCTATACGCTGTCGTTGCGCCACCAGTTGCGGGGCACCGCGACCGAGGTTCTGGAGTTAATTCCTCCCTATGTGGCCACGCACCTCATGCGGGGCGCGGAAGACCCCCGGGCGATGCCGCTCGACAAGTTCCTTGCCGAGGTGATGGGCATCCTGAAGACCGAGCCCACGCCGAGCGAGATTTGCGTGGAAAGCGTGAAAGGTCTGTACAACGCCGCCCAGAGCGGCCGGTACGACGCGATTTTCCAGGGACTCAACGCGGCGATGGCGGACATTCATTGAGGGGCGATTTCATAATGGAGATAGAAGCGGAAGACCTTGCGCAGCAGTTCGCCAGCGACAACTACTCGGGCATCTGCCCGGACGCCTGGGAGGCCATGCAGAGCGCTAATCGTGGCAGCGCCTCCTCCTACGGCGACGATCCATGGACGTCACTGGCCTCGGATGCATTCCGGGAGATCTTTGAGACCAGTTGCGAGGTTTTTCTGGTCTTCAACGGCACGGCGGCCAACTCGCTGGCTTTGGCTTCGCTCTGCCAGTCGTACCATGGCGTGATCTGCTGCGACTCCTCGCACGTGGAGACGGACGAGTGCGGTGCGCCGGAGTTCTTCTCCAACGGCTCGAAGCTGCTGGTGGCGGAGAGCGTGGAGGGAAAGCTGACGCCGGCCTCCATTCACGAACTGGCTACCAAGCGGACCGACATCCACTATCCCAAGCCGCGCGTGGTGACCATTACCCAGCCGACCGAGCTCGGTCGGGTTTACTCGCCCGACGAAGTGCGGGACATTTCCGCCGCCTGCAAACAGCATGGGCTCTTGCTGCATATGGATGGCGCGCGATTTGCCAATGCTTGCGCCAGCCTGGGCTGCTCAGCCGCGGAACTGAGCTGGGAGAGCGGCGTGGACGTGCTCTGCTTTGGCGGCACCAAGAACGGCATGGCGGTTGGTGAGGCCGTGCTGTTTTTTGACCGCACGCTTGCGGTCGATTTCGACTACCGCTGCAAGCAGGCCGGTCAACTGGCGTCGAAAATGCGTTTTCTGGCCGCGCCGTGGGTGGGGATGCTGAAGAGTGGCGCATGGCTGGCCAACGCCCAGCACGCCAACCGATGCGCCCGCTACTTTGCCGAGCGGGCCGCCGTGATTCCCCACATCACCGTGGTCTCGCCCGCCGAAGCCAACACCGTGTTTCTTGAGGCGGCGGAAGAGATTCTCGAACGGCTGCGCGGGCGCGGCTGGAAGTTCTATACCTTCATCGGTGGGGCGGCGCGCTTCATGTTCGCCTGGGATGCGGACTTGAAGCGGGTGGATGCGCTGCTCAGCGATCTTAGAGAGTGCGCCGAGCCGGGTGCGGCATAATCGGAGCCGATTGATCGTCGGTGGTTTCCCGACGGGCAGGGCCGAGATATGCTGTTTATCATGATTCGCACAATAGCTGTTCAGGGTTATCGATCACTGCGGGACTTGACGCTACCCCTTGGACAACTGAGCGTGATCACCGGCGCAAATGGAAGCGGCAAGTCCAGTGTCTATCGCTCACTGCGCTTGCTCGCCGATGCTGCCCTGAATTCGGTTGTGGCTTCACTTGCCCGCGAAGGTGGCTTGCCGTCGACCTTCTGGGCAGGTCCAGAGACTATCGCGCGTAGTGTCCGTCAGGGAACCTACGCCGTGGAAGGCCTCGCTAGCCGGAAGGTCGCAAGTCTCAAGCTAGGGTTTGGCGGTGACATTTTCGGCTACAGCATCGATTTGGGCTACCCTCCACCGCCCCCACCAGCAACGATGTTTGGGCTTGATCCTCATGTGAAGCGCGAATGCATTTGGCATGGGGCGATCTACCGGAAGGCTTCTGCCCTGGTTGATCGCAGGAACAACTTCGTCTGGCTCGCGACGACGCGGGATGAGGAGCCGGTGATGCTAACGCAGCATCTCTCGGATACCGACAGTATGCTTGCCAGCGTCGCCGACCCGCAGCGAGCCCCGGAGATGCTTGCCGTTCGCGAGGGTGTCCGGAGTTGGCGGTTCTACGACCATTTCCGCACCGACTCTGACTCACCAGCGCGGGCTGCGCAGATTGGCACCTTCACGCCGGTGCTTGACCATGACGGTGGCAATCTGGCAGCGGCACTCCAAACGATTCTCGAAATTCGGTCAGACGAAGCGCTTATTACTACTCTCGAAGATGCGTTTCCCGGTAGCCGGCTCTCAGTGGAAGTGCAGAATGGGCGTTTCGACTTACAGTTGCAGCAGCACGGATTGCTACGGCCCCTTTCCGCAGCCGAGCTATCAGATGGCACGCTGCGCTACCTTTTATGGGCTGCTGCTTTGCTAACGCCACGCCCGCCGGAACTGATGGTGTTGAATGAACCGGAAACCAGCCTGCATCCGGACCTGCTGGCTCCGCTTGCGAGGCTGATTCTCGCCGCGTCGAAAAACACACAGATTATCGTTGTTTCGCACGCGACGCAGCTTATCGAGGAACTTACAGCCGCGCCTCTGTGTACGCGTCTCCATCTGCTGAAGAACTTTGGAGAAACGACGCTGGAAGGCTCGACGCCGCTTAGTTCACCTAAATGGAGTTGGCCCCCGCGCTAATCCGTGTTCCCATCCTTGCCGCAAAGAACGCGGCATAGGTGGGAGAGCTCGAAACCCGATCAGCCACTGGCTAGGCAGGTGGCCTGCTCATCCGCCCCGAAGAATTACCCCGACACTGTCATACATGGGGCACAGCCTTCCGTCTTGGCTAACAACCGAAGGAGCCAGAATCGACATATGGGCCACGCCCCGGCCCTCTTCCGCTATTGTTTGATCGGCGCAACTTGGAAGTTATCGAATTCGGCTGCAATGTAGCCTGCGGTTCCAAGGCCGGCCATCCCCTTTGCGAAGCTGGCGTCGGAAATAGTCTTCACCGTAACTCCGTCGATCTGCGCCGTGATGGTGCTGCCCTGAAAAGCAAGAGCGAGATTGTGCCAACGACTGACTCCGAGCGCGGCTGCCTTGCCCTCGGCCAGCACGGTTTCATCCTTCTTGTCTTTCAGCTTCTCGTCCCGCGTGTCCGAGGTCTTCAGCAGCTTCCACTCGCCGGTATCGGCGACGCGAAGCACGTAGGAGTTGGGCACGTCGGGGTCGCTCATGCCAGTGAGACGCCCAATCAGATCGACCGAACCCGGCTGTTCGAGCAGTACATCGGTTGAGACGCGATAGTCCTGCCAATCGAGATTGCCCACGATGGTGAAGGGACGGCCTGAGGTCTTCTTCCATGAGGTGGGCTCTTCGGGAACCACCTGGCGCAGGCAGATCCCAGTGCGGCCGCCAGCGCAGTGCGCCGTTTCGAAGCCGCCGTACATATCGGAGAAATACCTGGGCAGCCTGCCGGCGGCGTAGCTCTTGAAGTTGTCCGCGAAGGGCATTGGGAAGGCCGCGGCTGCGGGAGCAGCGGCATCGCCTTTTGTTTGGCCGGCAGTCGTAGTCACGGTGACCATGCGGCCCGGTTCAACATTGAGCGAAAACTCGCCGCCGACGGGATGAATGTCGGCCTGCTTTACGAACCAATCGGATGGACTGGACGAATTGAGATTGGTTGTCCAAAGATGCAGCGTCTTTGGGCCGAATCCGGCGAGCCTGAAGGAAACCGTCTGAGCGCTCTTTGCCTCGACAGTTTCGACGATCAGGCTGAAGTCCGCGCCATCCGGCGACTTGAGAGCAACATAGCTGCCGTGCGTTCCGGTCTTGTCTCCACTGAAGAATCCTGAAGCGCTGTCGATATAGCGCCAGCCGGGCTGCGTGAACTGTGAGGTATGCGCCATCACCCACAGCGATGGGGTGACAACATAGTGCCCCGACCAGGGCTGATTGCACTTGATCAAGCCGATGTCGTCGTAGGGCAGGTTGTCGTAGATGGCGCTGACAATCGGCCAGTAAATGCTGGCGGTTGCTTGCCCGGCAACGTAGTTGCGATTGATGTTGCGCGCGATCTCGTTGTAAGGCGGTTTCTCGTCGAAATGGGCCTCGCTGTCCCAGAGGGGCTTGCCCAGGGATAGGGCATCGGGAGTGGCATAGCCGCTCCACCAGGGGCCATGCACACCAACAATGTCAATGGCGTCGTTGAGCACCGGGTCGCGCTTCATCTCCGACGCTATGTCCCATAGCTTGACCTTCACCCAATCATCTGAGGCGACCACCTGGATGGACGCCAGCCCGTTCGCTCGCAGCGCCGCCCGGAAGTCCTTGTACCACTGCGCGTCGTATCCGTGCTCATTGCGTCCCCCGACGTAGTCGATTTTCAGGTGGTGATCGGACTCGGCGTGCTTGAGCCACTTGATCATGTACTCGATCATGTCGTGCGACCAGTAATTTCCGTTGCCCACCCAGTGCGGAGCACCCCACGGCAGCGCCACCAGCTTGATGTTCGGATTGCGCGCCTTGGCCTGCTCCATCAGCCACCACTCGTAGCCGCGGTGGTAGTTCTCGTCCGAGCGGGTATGCATGTGGCTCGATTCGGCCCCGTCGGTCGAGTCCATATCCGCGCCGATTTCGACTTTGAAAATCTGCATACTCGCGCCGTAGTTGGGCTTGAACAGGTAGTCGAGGATCTGACTGCGGTAGGGCTCCGGGTAGTCAATCAGCAGGCGTGAATTGCCGCCGCCTCCGCTGATGGCGCCTACACCGTCGAAAACCCTGCCGGTACCGGCCCGGTCGATGACGATGGTTTGCCCGGATGCGAGCACAACCGCAAGCGAGACGCAGAACGCAAGGAGCGCCCATGCACGTGCGCAGATTTTCAAGAATGATGGCATCTTCCGATTCTCCATTGTCTTTCTGATTATGAACAGAGCTTAACTGTGGGAATCCCCGCTGCGCTTGCGGAAGACGACTTTCAACTCGCGCCGCCAGTGCTCGCTGAGAGCGACCAGTTCCCACTCCACTTGCGGCGAGATGTAGCGCAACACGGACTCGTTGGCGGGATGTATGCGCAGGGCCGGGGCGGCTAGCAGCAGGCGAGGCGAAAGCGGGGACACCTCCGCTCCGGCGAAGTATCCCTGGCGCTCGAAGGCCGAGAGTGTCCGGTTGCTGCCCGCCGCGGGCTGGCGGTCGGCGTTCAGCGCGCGCACGCGAATCCAGTAATCCAACGCCTGGAGCGGCAGATGCAGATCTTCGTCGGCCTTCAACTCGATGACTGTCAGCCGGGCGTTGCGGTCGAGAGTGAGCAGGTCCAACATGCCGCGGTCGCCGGCCGAGAGCGCCGGGACTTGCGTGTAAAGCAGATCGCCGCGCAGGCCGGGGAGCAGTTCGGCGATTCCCCCGCGAAGGCGGGCCTCAAGCCAGCGCTCTGGCTGGAGGCGGAAGAGCGGATCGGTATGAGCGCCGTCGGCATGGCGGCTCAGGAAGAGGCGGCGCAGCAGATCGCGGCAGAGTGCTTCGTTGTCTTCGGTGAGTGGGGTCTCGTTGGCTCCCGCGCCGAAGGTGACCTCGTCCTCGCGTGCAAAGGAGTGGGCGGCAACGCCGTTGCGCACGCGCGCAAACTCCAACCCATGCAGCAGAAACCCTACTTCGACGGCAGAAGTAGGGCGAATCTCAACCCGGTCCATGGCAGCGGGCGGGACCAGCGCGAGCAGGCGCTTGATGCCCTCCTGGCAGCGTTCGATGGCTGCTTCGGTCGAAAAGGCATGGACCAAGCGGGACTCCAGATTGCCGGTATCGCGAAAGTCTACCTGCAAAAGCTCTTCGCTGCGTTCGTCCAGGGTGAAGAGCTGGAAGTCCGCAGCGGCATGGTTGAGCCAGGCCATTCTTTCCGCGGTCGTCCGCCAGGCGCCGGCGGGCACAACCACCTTGAGTCCGCCAAAATGCCGCCGTACATCGCCGTGGTGGCGGCAGTGATCGAGCCAGAGAATGCCCAGAGTGAGGATGCCATCGACCATGGCGGCCGACTCCGCTTCGCCGACCCCGATCACGGCATCGGCAGCGGTTCCGCGCAACAGCCGCCCGCGCACATAGGCCGGGCCGAAGCTGTGCTCCAAGTCCATGGCGGAACGCAGGCCGTCAACCTTTGAGCCGATGAAGCTGCGCGTTAAAATGCGCTCCAGCAGCCGCTGGTAGTTGCGCCGGGCGGCGTCGCGCGCAGTGGGCGTGCGGCGGTCGCTGGTGGGAACCAGTTCCAGCGCCTGTGGCTTGGCCACGCCCATGCGGCGGGTCATCAGGCGCAGGCACTGCGCGCGCTCCTGCACCTCGACTACGGTGCGCACCAGGTTGCGCTCCTCGCTCCAGAGTTGCAGCAGGCAGCGGCCATGTGACTCGGCCACGGCATAGCGGGCCGTACGCATGTCAAAGAGGACGCGTCCATCCTCCAGCAGCGCCGCAGCCGGGTGATCGGCCAGGTATTCTTCGATGGTTTGAGCCAGTAGCGCCGGAGCAGCAGCTTCAACGCCCGCGGCCATCGAGCAGCCTACCAGCCCTGCCGCGCGCGCAGGTTCACAATGTGCGCCGTGTGGTGGCGGGAGTGCCAGTCGTACATGGCCAGCGCCGCAGCCAGGGTTTGTCGGCCGCGCTCGGGGTGATTGTAGCCCTTCTGCAGATCGTCTTCCGAGAGTGACTCCAGCAGAGCTGCCCAGCGCCCATGCAATGCGCCGATCAGGCTCAACGAGAGATCGACCGGCAGTCGGCTATCCTCCAACCTGGCCCAGGCGGCCTCGTTGTAGGCATTCACGGTGGGCCAATCTTCGGTGAGCGCCAGCTTGGTGCGGATGAAGGCGTTGGCGTGGCTGTCGGCCACGTGATGCACAACCTGGCGCGCCGTCCAGCCGCCCTCACGGTAGGGGGTGTCGAGTTGGGCATCGGAGAGTCCGTGGATTGCGGCGCCGAGGCGCTCGGGAAGTAGCCGGATTGACTCAATTTGAGCGGCGCGCACTTCTGGTTCTTGGCTTGCCGGAGGAGCGAATCGGCCGATCGGATAGCGAAGCGCGTCAAGGTCAGTCATGGAGAGAACCTCACCCCGCGGGGGAAATGCGGCCCGGCCCCGGCGCTCGTACCGCCTGGGGCCGCAGGCTGCGCTAGGCCTTGTGGCTGTGGTGATGATGGAGCGGCGGGTGATGGCTATGATGGCGGTGCTTGGCGGCGAAGGCCGGGCTGGCGAACACCATCAACAAGAGAGCTGCGGCGAAGATCTTTTTCATGGGTCGAATGTAACACTTTGGGCGGCGCCGGAGGAAAGCTGAAGCCGCCCGGCATCAAAACAGGAACGGGGCAGGTACGGAGGCATTTCCCAGGCCGCCCAGGCGTAAACTACAGTCACCATGAACCCATCGGCAGCTTCCCCGCTCCCCAGCCACAAGCAGTACTTTTTTGAGAAATTCGGCATCACACGACCACATGCTGGAACGTTGCCTCGCCGAGGCGCTTTCCGCAGGCGGCGACTATGCCGACCTGTACTTCGAGTCGGTGACGGCCACCGCGCTGGGCGTGGACGAGCAGATCGTCAAATCCGCCAGCCAGGGAACCAGCGCCGGCTGCGGCATCCGCGTGCTCAGCGGCGAGCGCACCGGTTACGCCTACACCGACAATCTGAGCCCCGAGCGGCTGCTGCATGCCGCGCGCACCGCCGCGCTGATCGCCTCCGGGCCGGCCAAACAGCCGGTGCAGGGATTTATGGAGACAGCCGGCGCCGACCTCTATCCCGTCCCGCTGGGCGGATACGATCTGGATCTGGCCGCGCGCCTGGAGCTGATTCTGCGCGCCGATCGCGCCGCCCGCGCCTACGACGCGCGCATCGTACAAGTGCGCGCCAGCTACGCGGAAGAGCTGCGGCGCATCCTCATCGCGGCCAGCGACGGCGCCTTCGCCAGCGATACCCAGCCGCTTTGCCGCCTTAACGTCTTCGTCATCGCCAAAGAGGATGCCAACACCACCAAGGGCTCGGCTGGCGGCGGCGGCAGGGCAGGTCTGGAACAATTCACCGGGAGCAAGAGCCCGGAGCGCTTGGCCAGCGAGGCCGCGCGGGGCGCGATTCTGCAACTGGGCGCGCAGCCCGCCCCGGCAGGCGAGATGGAAGTGGTGCTGGGGCCCGGTTGGCCGGGAATCCTGCTGCATGAGGCGGTGGGGCACGGCCTCGAAGCCGACTTCAACCGCAAGAAAACCTCGGCCTTTGCGGGGCTAATCGGCCAGCCGGTGGCCAGCTCGAAGGTCACCGTGGTGGACAACGGGACAATCGCCGGCCGCCGCGGCTCGCTCAATGTGGACGACGAGGGCTCGGCAACCCAGGAAACGGTGCTCATCGAGGGTGGCGTACTGAGGGGCTATTTGACCGACAAGCTCTCCGCGCGGCTGATGGGCTCGGCCAACACAGGGTCTGGCCGCCGCGAAAGCTATCAGTGCATCCCCATGCCGCGCATGACCAACACCTACATGCTGGCCGGCGACGACGCCCCCGAGGACATCATTCGCTCGGTCCAGCGCGGCCTTTACGCGGTGAACTTCGGCGGCGGGCAGGTGGATATTACCAACGGCAAATTCGTCTTCTCAGCCTCCGAGGCGTACTTGATCGAAGACGGCAAGATCACCGCTCCGGTGCGCGACGCGACGCTTGATCGGCAACGGCCCCGAGGCGCTGAAGTACGTCTCCATGGTGGGCCACGACCTGAAGCTGGACGAAGGCATCGGGACCTGCGGCAAAGACGGGCAGAGCGTCCCCGTCGGCGTAGGGATGCCCACCATCAAGCTGGACAAGATGACCGTGGGGGGCACGGGAAGGTAATCCTACAGCAGCTTTGCCCGCCGTTGAATTGTGTTGATCGGCACTGGTTTTGTTACTGTTGACCCATGCCCGATGCCGCTTCTCAATCCGAAATGACCGCTCTCGATCTGGAATCTCTGGCCGCCGATGTGGTCGCGCTGGCCATGAAGGCCGGCGCCAGCGACGCCGAAGCCGTGGTGCGCGAGGGCGACGAATTCAGCGTCAACGTGCGCATGGGCCAGGTGGAAACGCTGAAGGAGTCCGGCTCGCGCGGCCTGGGGCTGCGGGTGTTTCTGGGCACGCGCTCGGCTTCCACCTCGACCAGCGACCTGACGCCGGACGGCATTCGCCAACTGGTGGACGGCGCGATGGCCCTGGCCAAGGTCACCGAGGAAGACCCCTTCAGCGGGCTGCCGGAGCGCGGCGAGTTCGGCTCGCTGGCCGGCGACCTGCACCTTTATTACGATGATGTCTACTCGCTGGCGGGGCCGGAGCGCATCGAGTGGGCGCGGCGGGCGGAAGCTGCGGCGCTGGCGGCAGACCCGCGCATCACCAACTCCGACGGCGGCAGCTTCGACGCCGCGACCGGGCGCAAGGTGCTGGCCAACTCGCGCGGCTTTGTGGGCGGCTACCGCACCAGCTATGCCGGGGTTTCGGCGGCGCCGCTGGCCATGGACGCGAACGGCACGATGCAGCGCGACGGCTGGTGGTCGAGCGCGCGGTGCTTCGCGCACCTCGAATCGCCGGAGGCCGTCGGCAAGGAGGCGGCGCGGCGCACGCTGCGGCGGCTGGGCGCGCGGCGCGTGCCGACGCAGCGGGTTCCCATTGTCTTTGCGCCGGAGGTGGCGCGGTCGCTGATCGGCTCGGTCTTTGAGGCCGCTTCGGGCGACTCGATCTGGCGCAGCGCTTCGTTTCTGGCCGGGAAGCTGGGCGAGCAGATCGCCGCGGCAAGTCTGACCATCGTCGACGACAACACCATGCTGCTGCCCACCGGCGCGGGCGGCTTCGGGACCTCGCCCTTCGACGGCGAAGGGCTGCCCTCGCAGCGCACGGTTGTGGTCGAAAACGGCGTTCTGCGCAACTACCTGCTGAACACCTACACCGCGCGCAAGCTGGGGATGAAGTCCACCCACAACGCCTCGCGCGGACTGGCCGGCACGCCGGGCATCGGCTGCGGCAATCTGTATCTGGAGCCCGGCATCGCTGACGCCGGAGCAGATCATCGCCGATGTGCAGGCGGGCTTCTACGTCACCAGCCTGATGGGCTTCGGCGTCAACGTGGTCACCGGCGACTACTCGCGCGGCGCGACCGGCCTGTGGATCGAGAACGGCCAGCTTACCCACGCCGTGGAAGAGGTGACCATCGCCGGCAACCTGGCCGAGATGCTCAAGAACGTGACCGCCATCGGCAACGATCTGGTCTTCCGCGGCTCGGTGGCCTCGCCCACGCTGCGCATCGACGGCATGACCATTGCGGGAGCCTGAGCGGGGACATCGTGGCGACTGAGATGCAAACCCTCGCTTTCGACCCGGCCGACGCCAAGGCCGCGCTGGCGCAACTGCCGCATGCCACGGCGGTCTTTGCGCTCTATGGGGCCGAGGCGCACGACGAGCCGTACATCGGGCGCACGCCCAACCTGCGCGGACGGCTGGAGCGGCTGTTGCAGCCCTCGGCCAAGCATCCCCGGCGCTTGCAACTGGCGGGCCGGGTGCGGCGCATCGAGTGGCGGCTGACCGGCTCGGAGTTCGAGTCGCTGCTTGCCCAGTTTTCTCTTCTGGAAGAAATCTACGGCGCGAAAGCCCTGGAGCGGATGCACCTGCGCGCTCCGGCGTTTGTGCGCTTTCTGGGCGGCAATCCGTATCCGCGCATCGTGGTGACACACCGGCCCAGCCAGCGCGAGGCAGATTGGGCTTACGGGCCGTTCCCCTCGCGGGCGGCGGCGGAGCGCTTTGCCGACGAGGCGCTCAAGCTCTTTCTGCTGCGCCGCTGCACGGAGGATCTGGACCCCAATCCCAGCCATCCGGGCTGCGTCTACTCGGAGATGAAGATGTGCCTTGCGCCCTGCTACCAGGGCTGCACGGACGAGCGCTACGGCGAAGAGGCCGCCGCTGTCGAGCGCTTTCTGGCCACGCGCGGCGAGAGCCGGCTGGTCACGCTGCGCACCGAGCGCGACAAGGCCTCGGCCAATCTGGAATTCGAATCCGCCGCCGCGCTGCACGCGCAGGTGCAGCGCGTGGAGACGGTGCGCGCGCTGGCCCCGGAGCTGGTGCGCCCGCTCAGCCAACTTCGCGCCGTGATTCTGCAAGCCTCGGCCAATCCCGGCGAGGTGGCGGTGTTTCTCTTCGAGAACGGCCGCCTGAGCGGCCCGGCTGCCTTCTCGACGCTGGGCATGAGAATCCAGAACGAGCAGTCGGGGTCGAGTTCGCTGTTTGCGCAGCCGATGGTGATAGAGCCGGTTCCAGAAACAGCAGGGGTCAGGGATCAGGGGTCAGGGATCAGGCTGAGTCATCCACCGGAGATTGAGACAACCCTGGAGGGCAATACGTCCGACGCCTTGTCCGGGGAGACTACCGCGCAAGAAGCCGCGCCAGGAAAACTCCGCCGAGGCGTGCTGGATGCCCGCTTGGAGGCGGCGCTGGCTGAACTTGCCGACCCCAAAGCCCCCTCGCCCACCCTGCGGCAGGGGCATCTGGCCCTGCTCAAGCGCTGGTACTACCGGCCCGAGGCGCGCCGCAGCGGTGAAATCTTCTTTCCCGACGGCGAAGGCCGCTGGCCGGTGAAGGCGATTCTGCGCGGAGCGGGGCGGGTGGCGGCAAAGATGCTTGCGCCCGCCACCCGGGACTAGAAAGCAGGAATGCCGTACATGGCGAAATCCGAAACCATCCGCTCCATCCTCGTCCAGGGCAAAGGGCGCATCTCTGTAGGCCGGGCCGAGGAGGTGGCCGCGCTCGTCCTGGCTCAGCCCAGGCTTGCACCCCGGATGATGGAGTGCCTGTGGGACGATGACCCCGCTGTGGCCAACCGCGCCGCCCATGCCCTGGAGCGGGCTACACGCAACGGGGGTCCGGTCGCGGCTTCAATTCTCGGCGACTGGAAGGCTGCGTTGCTGGGCTTGCTGCCCGAAGCCACCGAAAACAAGCTGCGCTGGCACCTGGCATTGGTTGTCCCCAGGATGCAGCTCACTCCCGACGAGTGCCGCCGGGCCGCGCGGGCGCTGCAAGCCTGGCTGGAAGACGGAAGCTCGATTGTGAAGACCATGGCCATGCAGGGGCTCTACGATTTGACCCGCCAGAATGCTTCCCTTCTGCCTCCGGTTGTGGATCTGCTGCGCATTCAAGGCCGCTCCGGCACCCCCGCCCTGCGCGCCCGCAGCCGCCAGCTCCTCATCCAACTGGAGAGGCCGCAAAAGATAGCCCCAAAGTGAGAAAAGACGCCCAAAGGCGCCTTTTCTACTCCTTCTCGACTGGAACCGCGTGGCATCGCCGAACAAAGATCGGCTCTGGCGGCGAGGACGCCGCCAGTACAGCCGGCCGGGAGGTTGGCGCTACCGAGTTTCGACCGGGCCGCGGAACCGCAGCTTAGCGCCTGTGTCCACCGCCGCGGGCGCCACCGCCCCGTGCTCCTGGCAGCGCACGTTCGTTGCCGGCGTCATGGCCTGCATTCCCGACATGGCCCCGGCCATCCCGCGCCTCGTTGCCGTGGAAGTGGTTGAACTGTTGCTCCCCGCGCCCTGGCAGCGGTCCGTTGTAGCCGTAATGCGGATCGAACCGGTTGTCCACATGGCCGTAAAAGCCTTCATGGCCGCGGAACCAGGGTCCTGCTCCGAGGAAGATTCCGCCGTTAAACCAGTCCGGCCCGTAGTAGCCGTAGGGGGCGCATTGATAGGGTTCGTAGTCAAAGTACCCATACGGGCACGCCGGCGCCACGCCAATGCTGATACCAATCTGTGCGCGTCCCTGCGATGTGCCACCGAGCAGTGCAAAGCCGAGAGCCGCGAGAGCAAGAACCTTACCGTAGGACATAGCTTCTCCTTCAATTTGTTGGGGCCGCGGAGGTGGCGGCGATTTGTATCTCCGGCTCTCAGTGTCCCTCTTGGGCACTTTCGTGTCAGGTCAATACAGACCGCCGTCTTCGAGCCAGGACAGCTTGTTGCGGAACAGGCTCCCGGTACGCAGACTTCCGTCGATTCCCGCTGATACACTTGCCAAGCGGGGAAACACATCTATGGTTGAGCTGCTTCCATCCATATTGTCGGCGGATTTTGCCCACCTGGCGGACCAGGTTGCCGCGGCCGAGCGGGGCGGCGGCACGGTCATCCACGTGGACGTGATGGACGGCCATTTTGTGCCCAACATCACCACTGGGCCCGCCGGTGGTGAAGTGCCTGCGCAAGGCCACCAGCCTGCCGCTCGACTGCCACCTGATGATCGAGAACCCGGACGAGTTCATCCCCGCCTTTGCCGATGCCGGGGCCGACTGGGTGAGCGTCCACTACGAGGCCTGCCGCCATCTGCACCGCACGCTGGAGCTGATTGCCCAGCACGGCATGAAGCCGGGGGTGGTGCTGAATCCGGCCACCCGGGTCGATCTGCTTCTGGAGATTCTGCCCATGGTGCACCATGTGCTGGTGATGAGCGTGAATCCGGGCTTCGGCGGGCAGAAGTTCATTGAGTTTTCGCTGGATAAGATCCGGCGCCTGGCGGAGTTGCGCCAGGAGCTGGGGCTGGCATTTAGAATCGAAGTGGACGGCGGCGTGGCTCACGATACGGTGGCCCGCATCGTCCAAGCAGGAGCGGAGCTGCTGGTGGCCGGCAACGCCGTTTTCGGCGCCGGGCAGCCGGAGCAGGATGCGCGCGCCTGCTGCTGGCAGCGGCCCGCAAGGCCAGCAAGACGAGTAAGATTTGCAGAGAATAGTGTTTGAAGGCGGAATGGCCCTGTCGACGGGGCCGCCGCTCGCAATGAGGTGGTATGAACCGGTTGACGTTGAAGATTGCCGCGGTGGCTCTGGCGGTTCTGGTGCTGGGCGGGGTTCCGGCCCAGGCCAAGGACAAGAAGCCCAAGCACAAGAAGAACGAGGACCTGAGCGCCAACCCGCTGGCCAACGTGAACTCCAAGCAGCCCGACAAGGAGCTCTTCGACAAGGCCATGCTCGCCATGAAGAAGGGCCGCTTCGACGTGGCCCGGCTTGACCTGCAGACCATGCTCAACACCTATCCCGACTCCGAGTACCGGATGCGCGCCAAGCTGGCGGTGGGCGACAGCTGGTTCAAGGAGGGCGGCACCGCGGCGCTGACCCAGGCCGAGGCCGAGTACAAGGACTTCATCACCTTCTTCCCCCACGCCCCCGAAGCCGCCGAGGCGCAGATGAAGGTGGCCGACATCTACTACCAGCAGATGGAGAAGCCGGACCGCGACTACACCAACGCGCAGCGCGCCGAGCAGGAATACCGGACCATGATCAACATGTTCCCCGACTCGACGCTGGTGCCGCGCGCCAAGCAGAAGCTGCGCGACGTGCAGGAAGTTCTGGCCGAGCGCGAGACGCAGATCGGCCTCTACTACGAGAGCCGCGAGAACTTTGCGGCCGCGATTGCCCGCCTGGAGACCGTGGTCGATACCTATCCGCTCTACTCCAAGAGCGACCAGGCGCTGCTGGGCATCGGCGATGCCTATGCCGGCGAGGCCCACGCCATCCAGATAGCCCCCGGCCTTCCCGGCGCGATCAAGGAGCGGCTTGCGCGCGGTTTATCAGGACCGGGCCGCCGCGGCCACACCAAGGTGATCACGCGCTATCCCATGGCTCCGCACGTTGAAGATGCGCGCGACCGGCTGGTGGCCATGAACCGCCCCGTTCCCGAGCCCACCCAGGCAGCCATTGCCGAGAGCGACGCCGAAGAACGCAGCCGCCAGCCCCTGCGCTTTACCGACAAGACTCTTGGACATCATCAAGCACGGGCCCACGGTGGTTGAGGCGGTGCATGTGGGCGAGCCCAGCCTGGACGATCCCAAGCGCACCCTCGCGCCGGACGTCACCAAGCAGAACATTGCGATCTTTAACGAAGCCATCGCCGTGGGCAAGCCCGCGGCGCCGCCTGAGGCGGCCAAGCCCACCGGCGTCAATGAGCCGCCGCGCAGCGACCAGCCCTCCCAGGCGCCGTTGCAGCTTGAGAAGCCCGAGGGCGGAACGGGTGTAGGCGTTCAGATCGTCAGCGCACCCGCAGCCGATCCCAACGCCGTGGTCAAGGCGGTTGGACCGAACACCACTGTGTCCCTGCCGCGGAAAAGCCGGCCGAAGCTCCCGACCAGGTGAACGACGTCAAGCCCGGCTCGACACCAGCTCAGGCCGACACCAACAAGAAGAAGCCCAAGGCCGATCTGAGCGACGAATCCTCCAGCAAGAAGAAAAAGAAGAAGGGTCTCTCCAAGCTGAACCCGTTCTAAACTGACAGCCGTTCGAGAGACAAGGGGCCGCATCCCAACCGGGTGCGGCCTTTCTGTCTCTGTTAGAATTTGCGCTTGACCGCGAGGTGACTTGAACCGCGAGGTGACTTGATTTGACGCGCAGAACTCTCATCTTCTTGACGGGATTTGTTTTGCTACTCGGTACCCTGGGGGCGCAGGAACCATTACGCGGGCCAGACGGCGGCACCACGACTCACGTCTCCGGCGTGGTCCTTCTGGCCATCCCCGGCAAACCCTTCTCGGCTACCACGACCACCGAATGGACGCAGACCTTTGCGGACGGAAGCACCGTCCAAAAGCACCTGGAGGCAAGTCTGGCCCGCGACATCCGGGGACGCATTTACCGCGAGAACCACACCTTCGTGCCTGCGAATTCCGATCGCAAGTCTCCTCTCAGGGAAGTTCATCTGTACGATCCGGTCACCCGTTCCCAAGCCTACTGCTCGACGAGAGCCATGCAGTGCGTCATCGCGGACTACTACCCGATGACGTTTTTTGAGACTGTCCCCACCGGTACGAGCCTTGACGGCACCCGCACCATGATCCGCGAGAGCCTTGGCTCGGATGTAATCGAAGGACTCTACGTTACCGGCACCCGGGAGACCACGACCATCGCCCCAGGCGCCGTGGGAAACGACCAACCCCTGATTTCCACGCGAGAATTCTGGTTTTCGAGCGAACTGCAGACCAACCTCGCCGTGATCCGCAGCGACCCGAGGGAAGGCAAACAAGTGATCCGGCTCAGCCATATTTCCATGTCGGAGCCCGATTCCCACATGTTTGAGATTCCCATCGGCTATTCCGTCAAGGACACGCGCGCCTCTGCCCTGCGGAGAAAATAGGCTGCCGGGCGGCTGCGCTCAAGCGCCTGGCCGCTTCGATCAGGCAATCTGCTAAAGTGAGGGGTGGTCCCCTCGCTTGAAACCCCTTTTCAACCAGGGCTTTCGCGCAAACCCGCGGGGGCTCGAAGACAAACCCCCATGCCTCACGACCTGCCAAAAGCCTACGACCCCACCGCCATTGAAGATCACTGGGCCGAATACTGGGTCCGCGAAAAGCTCTTCGCGCAGCCAGCTCCCACCGTCAGGAGCCCAGGCGCAGGCGGAGCAATTTTCAATCCTGCTGCCGCCGCCCAACGTCACCGGCCGCCTGCACATGGGCCACATGCTCAACCAGACGGAGATGGACATCCTGACCCGCTGGCGGCGCATGAGCGGGCGCCGCGCCCTGTGGCTGCCGGGCACCGATCACGCCGGCATCGCCACGCAGATGATGGTCGAGCGGCAACTGGTCTCGGAAGGCAAAACGCGCCAGGAGCTGGGCCGCGAGGCCTTCGTCGAGCGCGTGTGGGAGTGGAAGCGCCACTACGGCGGCGCGATTCTCGACCAGATGAAGCGCCTGGGCGCCTCGGTCGACTGGCAGCGCGAGTACTTCACCATGGACGAGAACCTGTCGGTCGCGGTGCGCGAGGCCTTCGTCCGCCTGCACGAGCAGGGGCTCATCTATCGCGGCGCGTACATCGTCAACTGGTGCCCCCGCTGCCAGACCGCCATCAGCGACCTCGAAGTGGTTCACGACGAGCAGAAGGGCCATCTTTGGGAGATCCGATACCCGGTTCTTGGTGCGGATGGCAAGGACTCCGGCGAGTTCCTGACCGTGGCGACCACCCGGCCCGAGACCATGCTGGGCGACGTGGCCGTGGCCATTCATCCCGAGGACGAGCGCTACCTGCATCTGCACGGCAAAAAACTGCGTCTGCCGCTGATGAACCGCGAGATTCCCATTGTTCTGGACGAGTGGGTCAGCCGCGACTTTGGCACCGGCGCGGTGAAGGTGACCCCGGCGCACGATCCCAACGACTTTGCCCTGGGCGAGCGGCACCATCTGCCCTCGATCAACGTCATGGACGACAAGGGCCACATCAACGCGGAAGGCGGGGCCTACGCGGGCCTGGACCGCTATCCGGCGCGGAAGAAGATCGTCGCCGACCTCGAAGAGCAGGGCCTCTTGGCGGGGATCAAGGACCACACCAACAATGTGGGCCACTGCGACCGCTGCAAAACCGTCGTGGAGCCGCGCCTTTCAACGCAGTGGTTCATCCGGATTCAGCCGCTGGCCGAGAAGGCCATCGCCGCCGTCAAGCCCGGACCCGACGGCCAGAAGGCCATCCGCTTCACGCCCGAGCAGTACGAGAAGACCTACCTCAACTGGATGGAGAACATCCACGACTGGTGCATCTCGCGGCAGCTCTGGTGGGGGCATCGGATTCCGGCGTGGCACTGCGCCGATTGCCACAAGATCACCGTGCCGCGCGTCGATCCGACGGCTTGCGCCCACTGCGGCTCCGCGAACATCACACAGGAAACCGACGTTCTGGATACCTGGTTCTCGTCCGGGCTGCTGCCGGTCTCGGTGTTCGGCTGGCCGAATATCACGGCGGAGAACCGCGCGGACTTCGATACCTTCTACCCCACCAGCCTGCTGGTCACCGGCTTCGACATCCTCTTCTTCTGGGTGGCGCGGATGATCATGCTGGGCTGCTGGTTCGCGGAAGACGTGCCCATGAAGGACGGGTGCTCACGCACTCTTCGCGACTCGGTTCCTTTTCGCGAGGTTTATATCCACGCCCTGGTGCGCGACGCCAACCGCGAGAAGATGTCCAAGACCAAGGGCAACGTGGTCGATCCCATCGAGATCGTCAAGCAGTTTGGGACCGACGCGGTGCGGTTCACGCTGGCCTCGATGGCCTCGCCGGGCACCGACATCGCCTTCAACGTGGCTCGCACCGAGGGCTATCGCGCCTTCGCCAACAAGATTTGGAACGCCGCGCGTTTCCTGTTTATGAACGTGGACCGGGCGGCGGAGATCGGGATTACCGTCGATCCGGCCGCGCTGGGGAAGATGCCGGCGGTGGGCGCAGACGCGCCGCTTGAAGCCCGCTGGATCGTCGCCGAGCTGCACGCAACCGCGGCCAAGGTCAACCAGTCGCTCGAGAACTACCGTTACGACGACGCGGCCAACACCATCTATCAGTTCTTCTGGGGCAGCTTCTGCGACTGGTACCTGGAGATCGTCAAGCTGCGGCTGGACTTCCCGATGGATGGTCCGGCCGGCGAATCCGCCAGCGACCAGGCCCGCAAGGAGGAAAGCCGGCGCGCGGCGCTGACCACGCTGGTAACGGTGTTTGAGGCCTTTTTGCGGCTGCTTTCGCCCTTCATGCCCTTCATCACCGAGGAGATTTGGCACGCGCTCTACGACGGCACCCCCCCGGCAAGGTCGATTGCGCTGAGCGGCTATCCGCAGGGAATCGCGACTCCAGATGAGGCGTTGGCTGAGATGGCTCTGGTTCAGGACCTGATTGGTGAAGTCCGCGCCGTGCGCAAGGAGGTCGGCGCTGAGGAAAAGGCTGTTACACCAATTGAAGTCTGCATCAATGAGCAGTTGAAGCCATTCGTGCTGAAGAACACCGCGATTGTCGAACGGCTGGCACGCGTTGCCGAGATTCGATATGTCGCAACAATCTCGGAGGGTCTGGCCAAGCATTCGGCAGCTACATTCGACGTCGCGGTGGTCTACGAGCGCACCGTCGATGTGCCTGCCGAGCGGGAGCGCTTGACAAAGGAGATCGCCAAGTACGAAAAAGGCGTGGCGGCTGCCGAGCGGCAACTGGGCAACGACGCTTTTCTGGCCAAGGCTCCGGCGCAGGTGGTCGAAGGGCTGAAGAAGCAGGAAGCCGAGACGCGGCTACTGCTGGAGAAGGCCAGGGCCGCGCTCGATGCGCTGCCGCTGGGGTAAGTGAGCGAAAAACAGACGCAGGTCCTTCGACTTCGCTGCGCTTCGCTCAGGATGACAGCTGTTTGGGAAGGGGCAAGTTCTTTCCCTGGTCTCAGAGTCGAGGCCAGGGGCACCCAGCCTTGTTTACTTGTTCACCTATTCACTTTTCACTGGTAACTAACCACTGAGAACTGCCATATGGAATGGAAGAGCGGACGTATCGACGCATTGCTTGAGCAGGCCCTGGTGGAAGACCAGGCGACCCGTGACGCCACCACCAACCTGACCATCGATCCCGACCTGCGCGCCTCGGCCTCCATCGTGGCCCGGCAGCAGATGGTGGTGGCCGGCCTGGGCGCCGTGCCGCGCTTTTTTGAGATTTTTGCCCGGCTCGACTCACGCCCGCAGGCGCATACCCGCTTCGAAGTAGTCAGCAATCCGGAGATATTCGACGGCGTGCGGGTTCACGAAGGCGAGGTGCTGGCTGTCATCCGCCACAACGCGCGTGTGCTGCTGAGCTGCGAGCGGGTCATCCTGAACCTGATGCAGCATCTGAGTGGCATTGCCACCCAGACGCGGGAATACGTTGACGCTATTCAAGGCACCCACGCCCACGTGCTCGACACGCGCAAGACCGTGCCGGGGATGAGGGCGATGGAGAAGTACGCCGTGCTGTGCGGCGGAGGCACCAACCACCGCATCGACCTGGCCAGCGGCATCCTCATCAAGAACAACCACATTTCGCTGGGCGGCGGTCTGCCCAAGGTTCTGACCCAGGCCCTTGAAAAGCGCCGCAAGGGCCAGCGCGTGCAGGTGGAAGTGCGCTCGACCCAGGAGTTGGAGGAGGCCCTGGTCTTCGGGGCGGAGGCCATTCTGCTGGACAACATGACGCCTGCGGAGGTGGCGCGGGCAGTGGCCCGGATTCGCCAGTTTACCGAGGGGCTGAAAGAAGCCGGGGAGCCGGAGCGCTGGATCCCGACGGAGGCTTCAGGTGGAATTGTGCTGGCCAACATTCGCGCCTACGCCGAAACCGGCGTGGACTTCATCAGCGTTGGCGCGTTGACCCACTCCGCCAAGGCTGCCGACATCTCCATGCGTATCTCTGCCGAGAACGAGTAGCCGTGTTCGAACTGCCCGCCCTCGACGCTGCTTTGGCCGCCACCATCTTCGCGGGCAAGCTGCATTTCTCCCCGGTGACCGATTCCACCAACTCTGACGCGCAGGCCGCTGCGCGGGACGGAGCGCCGAACGGCTCGGTGTATTTTGCCGACGCGCAGCGGGCAGGGCGCGGGCGCGGCAATCACGCCTGGCACTCAGCCGCGGGCGAAGGACTCTACGTCAGCGTGCTTTTCCGCCCGCAGATTCCCGCGGTGCACCTTCCGCTTTTGCCGCTTGCCGCTGGGTTGGCCGCTACCGAGGCTATTCGCGCCGTCACGGGCCTTGCGGTCGATCTTCGCTGGCCCAACGACCTGCTCATCGGGCCGCGCAAGGCCGGCGGCGTGCTGGTCGAGGCCAAGACCTCAAGCGGCGGGGTGGATTTTGCCGTGGTCGGCATCGGCATCAACGTCCACCAGCGCGCGTTTGCGCCCGATCTCTCCACGCCGGCGACGTCACTGGGGTTGGAAGCTGGGAACCGGGTTTCGCGCCAGTCGTTACTCGCCGCCCTGCTAAAATCGCTGGAGAGCGAGGCGCTGGGGCTGCTCGATCCGGCTTCGGTGGAGTCGATTCCCCTCCGGGTGGAGCAGGGTTCTTCCTGGGTGCGCGGCAGGGAAGTTGAAGTCCACGGCCCGCAGGCCTGCACCGGGACAACAGCCGGTCTGGACGAGAATGGGTTCCTGCTGGTGCGTGCCGCCGGAGGACTGGTGCGGGTGCACACCGGCGGGATTCGCGCGGTAGATGATTTGGCCCGGAGATAATCCGGCCTCGGAGATGATCCGGCCCCGGAGGGGCTGCAGAAAATAGCCCAGGGTGGAGCGTAGCGGAACCCTGGGGAGCAGATCCCCTTCGATCACAAGCCCCGGAGGGGCGACCGAACCATAACGGCGGTCTCTGTTTATGGCGCGACTTGAGGCGTGCCGCCGACGCCAAGAAAATCGAAGTGGGCTATAGCCCCTGGGCAACTGCATTAAGGACGGGCAAGACAATGCTGCTGGCAATCGATGTAGGAAATACGAATACGGTACTGGGACTCTACCGGCTGGATGGAGACAAACCGGAACTGGCGGCGCACTGGCGCGTGACCACGCACCGTTCCCAGACCGCGGACGAGTACGGAGTGCTGTTCGTCAACCTCTTCCAGATGAACGACATGGCGCCGAGTCAGGTGAGCAATATCATCATCTCGTCGGTGGTACCGCCGGTTGACTCAACCCTGCGGCAGGTGTGCGAGCTCTACTTTCACCTCCAGCCTATGTTCATTGAGCCGGGCATCAAGACCGGCATGCCAGTGCTGGTGGATAACCCCGCCGAGCTGGGCGCGGACCGGCTGGTGAACGCCATCGCCGCCTTCGAGCGCTACGGCGGACCGTGCATCGTGGTGGACTTCGGCACCGCCACCACCTTCGACGTGATCTCGGCAAAAGGCGAGTACCTGGGCGGCGCAATCTCCCCAGGACTGGGTCTGAGCGCCGATGCGCTCTTCTCGCGCGCGGCGCGCCTGAGCCGGGTAGACGTGAAGCGCCCTGCCAAGGTGATCGGCACCAACACCGTCACCCACTTGCAAAGCGGTCTCTACTACGGCTACATCGGCCTGGTGGACGGCATTCTGGCGCGCATGGCGGCCGAGCTGGGCGTCGAGCCGAAGGTGATCGCCACCGGGGGCTTGGCGCGGCAGATCGCCGAAGACTCGCGCTTCATCACAGAGATTGACGACATGCTCACGCTGGATGGCCTGCTCATCCTCTTCGAACGCAACCGCGTGGCCAAGCCGAGAGGCAAGGCGCGGTAGGGCGCATTTGCAAAGGGGCAATTTAGGCCAAAACTATGTGTTCAGAAGACCCTCAAGTTTGATCGTTATCTTCGCCCCGAGTAGCTCCTGGGCTAACTTTCTCTTCCATGCTCCAGAAGGATCAAGTTCCAGGTAGACGACACCCTGGAAATCGGAGGGTAGCTCGACCCCACCTTTGTAGAGGGCGCAAACCCGGGTTCGGCCCAGGCGTCCCATGAAATAACCGAGTTCAAGAATGACATTTTGCCGAGCCCTTGATTCGAGCTTTTCGGGCTTGTCTGCAGCGTGCCCGAAATCGTCCGGCGTCAACAGGACAACTGCGAATGCGACGTTCTTTGAACAGGTCTCAAATTTCTCGATCACGGTTCGGCCTTGGTTCGGTTGCTCGTGGAGAATGATTGCGTCGAGTCCGAGCTTCTCAAGAAACCGGGCGACGGATTCTTTGGCCTCTTCGTCGTGCCCATGCACAACGAAGACTTCCCGTGTGTTGAAAGCGATTGGCTCGAGTCCTGCCCCTTCCCGATCCGGGGAATTTTGCGCTACTGCGGTTTGTTGATCGTCGCCTTTCACCATCAGACCTTCAATATGCCCGCATCTTAATGCGAGCGTATCAAAATCGTCACTCGCATCGAGGCTTCGAAATCGATCAGCCTCGTCCGGCCCCATTGCCTCGGCGAGAAACGTCGCGACGCGGTTTGACCAGCGGCTTATCTGCCATGCATCCGTATAGCTGTCCGCGTCCGTCACGTAGCCGGCCAGCTGTGCCCTTTGTCTGTCGTCCATGCGTTTGTTCAATCCCCTCGATTTCGAATAACTCTAAACCATTGGCAGCGTGTCGCACACGATTGTTGGCTTTGACCTAATCGCTCCTCGACCTTCCCACGTGTCGGTTCCTGATCACTTTCCGGTATCCTCAAGATTTGTGGAGTGAATGGGAGACCGCGAATCGTGCTGAACTATTTCAACTACTTTACCGAGATCGAAGAGCGCTTCCAGAAGCGGCGCGGGGCGCTGCTCTTGCTCTCGACGCTCGACTGGGCGCTGATCGAGACCTGGCGCGACGCCGGCATTCCGCTGGACGCGGCCCTGCGCGGCATCGATGCGGCCTTCGACAAGTACGAGGCGCGGCAGAAGAAGGGCCGGATGCGCCGTGTGAACGGACTGGCTTGGTGCGCGCAGGCAGTGATGGAAGCCGCCGAAGAGCTGAACGAGGCCGCCGCCGGCACCACAGTCACGACCACCGCCGACCGCGAGTCGGGCTTCGAGCAGGAGCGCGTGGCCGCCCATCTTGAGTCCGCCGCCGCCGCCCTGGACGCCGCCGCCGTCGCACCCGAAGCCTGCGCCGCAACAGCGGTCCGTCTGCGCGAATTGGCAGGTGCTGCGCACGGCGGAGACTCCGATCATCCCGCCAGGGAAGCTCTCGATTTGGAGGCCCTCGAACGCACCCTCACGGTGCTCGAAGAGAAGCTTTATGCCGCGCTCACCGCCGCTGCTCCCGAGGAGCTGCTGGTGGGCCTGAAAGAGCACGCCGCCCGGGAACTTGCCCCTTACCGCGCCCGCATGGGCGTCGTGCAACTGCGCCAGGTGGAGCACCAGTTTGTGCAGAAGCAGTTGCTGGTGCACTACAATCTGCCGCGCCTCAGCCTGTTCTACATGAGCCAGCAATGAAGCCGACGCAAGCAACGGCAGCCCAACTCGTACAAGTCGAAAAGCCCGTCTACGGAGGCTCGTTTCTGGCCCGCGCCGAGGGCAAGGCGGTCTTTGTGCCGCTGGCCCTGCCCGGCGAGCAGGCGCGGATTCGTGTTACGCAAAGCAAGGCAGGCTTCTCGAACGCCGAGGCCGAAGAGATTGTCGCCGCCGCTCCGGAGCGGGTGCTGCCCGCCTGTACGCACTTTGGCGTCTGCGGCGGCTGCCACTACCAGCACACAGGCTACGAGACGCAACTGGCCTTCAAGCAGGCCATTCTGCGCGAGACGCTGGAGCGTGGCGGCGTGGCCGTACCGGAGCAAATCGGCGTGCTGGCTGGCGATCCCTGGTACTCCCGCAACCGCATTCGCCTGGCCTTCGATGCGGCGGGCAATCCCGGCTATCGCGGAAGGCGCTCTCATGTGGTAATTCCACTGGTGGAGTGCCCGATTGCCGCGCCGTTGCTGGTTGAGGCCGCTCGTGTCGCCGCAGAGATCGCTCGCAAGCCCGCTCCCCCGCTGCACATGACAGAGATCGCCCTCTTTTGCGACGCCGCCGAAAGCTCGCTGCTGGCCAGTGTTTTCACCGCCAGCGCCAAGAAAGTCCGCTTCGACGAGTTCGCGCTGGCCTTGCAGCAGCGGATTCCGGCGCTCAAGGGCGCTGAACTATTGGCCGAGGGCCGCGCCGGGCAGCCAGCGCGCACCGTCGTCCGCTGGGGGGAGACTTCACTTGCCTATCGCGTCGCCGGGTTCGACTACCGCGTCGACCACGGCGCATTTTTCCAGGTGAACCGCTGGCTGGTAGACGCGCTGGTGGAGCGCGTGACCGCAGGCCGCGACGGTGCGCTGGCCTGGGATCTCTTCGCCGGGGTGGGCCTCTTTGCCCGGCAGCTCACGGCTCGTTTCAACCGGGTGGTGGCCGTCGAGTCAGCGCCGTCGGCGACCCAGGCACTGGCGGCCAACCTCAAAGGCACGCCCGGCATTCCGGTTCGCGCCACAACGCTGGACTTTCTCCGCCGTGACCATCAAGGCGTCCGCCCGGATTTTATCGTGGTTGACCCGCCGCGCATCGGCCTGGGACCGGAGATCACGACCCTGATTGGCGGCATCGCAGCGCCCGCGCTTGCCTACGTCTCCTGCGACCCGGCAACCCTGGCCCGCGACCTGCGCGCACTCACCGGCTCGGGCTACCAGATTGAGTCAATGACTCTGGCCGACCTCTTTCCGCAGACTTTCCATCTGGAAACAGTGGTCCATTTGCGCCTCGCCTGATAGGCTTGACGGCCAGAACAGCTTTTCAATTTTTCAGGCGCAATGCAAGCCGCTCCTGCCACGCCCGGACACGACCAATCCCCTGCCACTGCGAGCGGGCTGCGCGCCGTGCCGCTCTTCCACGCGACATGGCTTTTTGCCGCCGGAATCGCGGCCAGTAACTGGCTCTGGCTGCGCCCCAGCTATGTGTTCATTGTCGTGGGGTTGATGGCCGTGCTGTGCGTCGCAGCCGCCTTCCGGGCGCAGCGCATCGCCTGGCTTCCGCTGGGCCTGTTGTGGCTGCTGTTGGGAGCCTGGTGCGCCGAGATGGAGCCGCATCCAGCTCCCGCCGCTGGCCTTGCCGCGCTGTCTGACGGACTCTTGCGCACCGTGGAAGGCGTGGTGATCGATGCCGGCCCGATGCGCGGCGAAACCGCGCAAAGCCTCAGCGACGACGAGCACAACGAACCCGACGGCGGTCTCTCGCAGCGTATCGATCTGCGCGTCTCCAGCCTTGAAATGGTCACTGACAGCGACGATTCGCAGGTTCCTGTTCAAGGCGCAGTCCGGCTGACGGTTCGCTGGCCGGCAGGCGCTCCGGGGCAACCAGCGCTCTTCCAATGCGGAGAGCAGGTTCGCGCCGTTGTGCGCCTATTGACGCCCGAGACGTATCACGATCCGGGCGCATGGAGCCGTACCGGCTACCTGCTCGATCAGGGAATTACGTCTACAGCTTCAGTCGGGTTGGACCGGGTCGAACGCAGCGGCTTGGCTCCCGGCCTGTTGCTCTCCTGCCGCATTGGCGGGCTGCAACACACTTCCAGCGCCCGGCTGCTGGCCCTGCCCGCCGCCATGCGCGGGTTGCCCGCGGCGTTGCGCCTGTCGCCGGAGGACGCCATCATGCTGGCCGCCATGGTCACCGGCGACCGCACCTATCTTAGCCACCAACTGCGCGTCGGCTTCGAGCGCACCGGCTCCTTCCACATGCTGGTGGTTTCGGGCTTCCATCTGGCCATCGTAGCCGGATGCATCCTCTGGGCCGCGCGCCGCCTACGTCTGCCCCGCATTCCGGCCACACTCTTCACCATTGCAGCGTCGTTCGCGTATGCGCTTTTCACCGGCTTTGCCACGCCTGTGCAGCGCTCGCTGTGGATGGTGACGCTTTATCTTCTGGGCCGGCTGGTCTACCGCGACCGCAGCCCGCTGAACACCCTCGGGTTTGCCGCGCTGTGCCTGCTGGCGGCAAGTCCGCGCAGTCTTTTCGACTCCAGCTTGCAGATGACGCTGCTTGCCGTTGTGGCCATCGCGGGCATCGCCGCGCCGCTGCTGCAGAGCACGTTCCATCCTTGCCTCAGCGCCACGCGGGATCTTCGCACAGTCGCTATCGATGCCAAGCTTGACCCACCACTGGCGCAGTTCCGGGTCGAACTGCGCATGGTGGCAAGGGCTCTACAGAATGCCGTGCACCCGTGGACCGCAGCCTCTAACGACCTGAGCATGCCAACCATCGAAGCAAGGATGCACCCGCAACTGACGCTTCTTTACGAAACGGCGGGCATCTTTGCGGCGATGCTCAAGTCAGCCGCCCATGGCCGTCTTGCCACTTCCGTTGCCTGGCGTTTCTTCCCCTGGGCGGTGCGGTTCGCGCTTCGGGTTGCAGAGTTGGTTGTCGTCTCCTGCGTGGTGGAACTGGCCATGACCCTGCCCATGGCGGTCTACTTCCACCGCATCGCGGTCTTCGCGCTACCGGTGAATCTGTTTATTCTGCCCCTGCTCGCCGTTTTGATGCCCGCCGCGCTACTTACCTTGATTGTGCTCTTCGTCTGGCCCGCCGCCGCAGTCATCCCGGCCATGGCGGTTGCGTTCTTTCTCCATTTCGGCGTCGGCCTGGTCCGACTTTTCGGCTCGATGGCCTTGGGGGACTTTCGCATCCCCTCGCCGCTGCTTTGGCAGTCTGCTGCATTCTGCGCGCTGCTGGGATTGGCTATTATCCTGGCCCGCGGTGGGAAGTTGCCGCGCCGCCTGGCTTGGGCCGCGCTGCTGTTGGCCGCTCTGGCCGCCATCGCCCCGCGCCCCATCGATCACCCTCGGGATGCGCTGCTGGTCGAGGCCATCGACGTTGGCCAGGGTGACGCGATTCTGCTGATCACACCCGACGGCAAAACCCTGCTTGTGGATGGCGGCGGCTTTGGCGGCGGCCCGCGGCAGGCACCGCAGGAACTCCAAACAGGATTCGATATCGGCGAGGAGGTGGTCTCACCGGCGCTATGGGCGCGCGGCATCCGGCATCTCGATGCTGTGGCGCTGAGCCATGCCCACAGCGACCACATGGGCGGACTGCCCGCCGTCCTGAGCAACTTCCATCCCACCGAGTTGTGGGTGGGGAATAACCCACGGTTCGGCGCCTACAACGCGCTGCTCGACCAGGCCGCCGGGCTCCATGTGCGGGTGCGCTCGCTGCGCGCCGGAGATGCCTTTCTGCTGGGCAGCACGCAAGTCGGCGTGCTGGCGCCTTTCGCCGGCTACCAGCCCGGCCCGGAGCCCACCAATAACGACTCCCTGGTGATGCATGTGGCCTATGGAGCAACCTCTGTACTTCTCGAGGGCGACGCCGAAGCGCCCATCGAACAGGCGATGCTTTCCGAGCCGGGCTTGCCGAGCACGCTGCTCAAAGTCGGCCATCACGGGAGCGTCAGCTCCACGCGCCCCGAGTTTCTGGCTCGCGTAGCCCCGCAGTGGGCGGTCATCTCCTGCGGCCTGCACAACCGCTACGGACATCCGCGGCAGGAAGTTCTCGAAGAGTTACAAGCGGCCCACATCCGCACCTACAGCACCGATATTGGTGGAGCCGCGTGCTTCCGCCTCGACGGCAGGGCCGCCGCTGTTGAACCTGGCTGCAATAGGTAGCCGAGGCCGGTTAAGCAGCGCTGTGGATGGTGTCGTCTTTTACTGACCGATTTCTTGATGTTGCCGAATTGATGGTGACTCGCCCTCAACCCAGGAACGGAACACAATCCTACATTCCAACTTGAGACTGAGTCTTGAGGCGGACAATCGCGTTCAGTTCAAGAACCGCCGGTAGTCTCAGATCTTACCGTTTGTGAGACGAATGGAAAGGTCTATCTCTTTAATTAAGGGTTGCCCAAGCTGAACGAGCTTATACTTCCCTAGCTCTTGACTCCGTCCGCTATTCCACAGGTGATATTCCCATATCTCGCCGGTTCGGGTATCGAAGAAATGATAATAGCCACCGCCTTCATCAATTGTGAGTTGAAGGTTCGCAAACTGACCCTCTGCTTTCACATTTGTCGCCGGGCTGACGTATTGGTGGCAACCGATCATGACGAGCATGAACGGAATGACGGTTAGAACGGCTTTGGTATAGAGGTCTGGTTTGATGGAAAACACTATAGCACGGCCCGAAAATGTCATACGAACCGGCATCGCAGGTTTGCTCCCGTAGGGAGCAGCAGAGAATAGCCCAGGGTGAAACCCTGGGGAGGGTTCGTAAGGAAAGAATTCCGCCCTGGAGGGGCGGATAGAATGGCGGCTTGTTGTTGGATGGCCCCCGGCCTCGTATTCTCGCTTCTCACCGCCCGGACGGGGCGGATGGCTTCAATGTGAACGCGTTCCCAGGGTTTCACCCTGGGCTATTGTCTTTCCTTCCCTCCGAGAAGGAAAGGCGATACCACTACCCCGCAAAGGTCTGATCGATATAACGCCGAACTGTCTCATAACTCAACCTTTTTGAGACAGTTTTTCGCATTCCTTTTACGTCCCAAAGTTCGCTATCCTGCGCTCTGGACCTGTGTGACCGCATCCTGCTTCACCGGCAGCGGATGTATCGTCGCCAAACCGGAAGCTGCCCCAGGGCGAATAGCCTTCGACGCCTCATCGACAACTTGGTTTCACTCGCTTGTCCTGCGGCCCTTGGGCAGCGCCTCCCGCCAATCCCGTGCGGCGGTATGATAAAAGGCAGGAAACCTGCTCTGAGAGCAATCCTTTCCCACAATCACGTTCACAATCTGGAGCAGGCAGGCATGGCGGATACGAAAACCAGGATGGTCGAACTGTTTGAGACCAGCCTTCGCGACGGGTTGCAGCAGCCGAATATCGATATCTCCGCGCCCAACGCGGTGGGGCTGTTGCAGCGCATGGCGGCTTTTGGCGTCCACTATGCCGAGATCGGCTTTGCCGGCTCCAACCAGTTTGTCTCCGAACTGACCGCGGCGCTGCATTCCGTGGACACCCGCGCGATGAAGCTCGCCCTTTTTGGCCGTTCCCGCGGGCGCGGGACCAAGGTGCAGGACTGGCCCGACGTGCAGTTCATGATCGCCAACAAAGAGCGCGTCTCCGTCGCCGTGGTGGTACTGAAATCGCGCCTGCTGGACGTGATGAAGTCCCTGGAGACCACGCCGGAAGAAAACCTGCTCATGGCCTGGGACACCATCGAGTGCCTGCACGACAACGGCCTGGAAGTGATTGTCGACTTCGAGCACGCCATGGACGCCAACTGCGGCCGGCGCGAGAACGGCGACCTCTGCGAGCCCGATTTCTGCCGCCGCAGCCAGGGCTACTTTCAACAAATGGCCGAGCAGTGCGTCCGCCAGAAGGTTAGCAGGCTGGTGATTTGCGACACCACGGGCGGCGCAAACCCGGAGGAAGTCTCTGAAGTGATCGGCGGCCTGGTGCGCGCCTATCCCGCCGCCAAATTCGGATTCCACGGCCACACGGATCGCGGCCTGGGCGAGGCCAACAGCCGGGCGGCGATTCTGGCCGGCGCGGCGCAGGTGCAGGGCACGCTGCTGGGAACCGGTGAGCGCTGCGGCAATGTGAATCTGACCACGGTCATCGGCTCGATGCAACTGCGCGGCGAGGCCCAGTTCGTGGCTCCCGAGGCGCTCAGTGGACTCACCAGCCTGGCACACTCGGCCTACGCGGCCTTCTCGCTGGATGTGCCCCACGGCGCGCCCATCGTGGGCACCGGCGCGTTCGGCACCTGGGCCGGAATGCACGGCAGCAGCGAGCGCAAGAATCCCGGCGCTTATCTGTGGTGCGATCCGGCGCTGGTGGGCGCCAACCCCTCGATCGGCGTGAATGGCCAGTCGGGCCGGGCCAACATCGTGCTGCTTTCAGAGACGCTGGGTGTGCCGCTCAACTCCGCGCAGGCGCAGACGCTCATGGACGAGAACCAGGCCATGATCGAGGGCGGCGGCTTCACGGCCAGCGAGGTCTCGTTCCAACTGGCCTGCATGAAGGTGCTCAACACGCTCCAAGATCGCTTCGGCGTAAAGAGCTGGCGCGTCATCGACGAGTCGGACGTGATCGGCACCCGATACGTTCAGGCGTCCATGCTGCTCTCAGTGGGCGAGTCCACCGTGGTCTCGACGCGGGCGGAGGGCGCGGGCCCGGTGGACGCGCTCACCAAGGCCATGCGCCACGAGCTGGAAAAATGGTACCCGGCCCTGGCCAAGATGCACCTGGGCCGTTTCAGCGTCACCGCCATTGATGTTTCAGCGCAGGATTCTGCCGCGCACGTGCGGGTTACGGTCAGCTTCCACGCGGAGGGCCACGAGCCCTGGACCACCGCCGGCGTCAGCAGCGACTTGAACCAGGCTGCGCTCATGGCCATTGTGGACGGATTCGATTACTGGCTGCTGAAAAGCGCGAATTGATCGGGCCGGGAGTGCCTCCGTGGCTTTGAAAGGGCACGACTGAAGTCATGCTCTTTCAAAGCCACAGGCTTTTCGTCGCCACCCGACGCAAAAAGGGGCTCCGCTTCCGGAGCCCCTTTTTGCTTGTGCCTGCTGAAGCCCTACTCCTTCGGGCCGCCGTTGGGATAATCCACGCGGATGGTCAGGATTTCGTAGGGATGGATCGGCGCCTTGACCACATCGCCTGCCACGGTGAGCGGCGCGCCTTCCGGCGTTTCCATCAGGTTGGTCACGGTTGCGCCGGTCGCGCCGGGCGGCACGTGGAACTCGGCGGTCGCGTCTTTGCCGGCCCACTCGTAGACGCGGAAGATCAGCCCTTTCGCGTCCTCGGCCTTCTTCACCGCCGTCAGCACCACATTCTCCGGCGCGACCGAGGCGAAGGAGTGCGAAGCGGGCAGCGAACCGGCATGAGCCGTGGTGACCACGGCGGTCAGCGGGTAGTTGTACTCGTAGCCGTGGCGCACGGTGAGCGCGTCCTTCCACGTGCCGGCGTGCGGATAGAGCGCGTAGTGGAAGTGGTGATGGCCCATGTCGGCCTCGGCGTCGGGCCACTTGGGCGAGCGCAGCAGCGTGAGGCGCAGCGTGTTGCCCACCGCGTCGTAGCCGTACTTTGTATCGTTGATGACGCTCAGCCCATGCTTGCCGTCGTCCAAGATCGGCCCAGCGCATGGCCGGGACCTCAAACTGCGCCTTCTCCCAACTGTTGTTGCGCGTGGTGGGCCGGTCGATGGTGCCGTAAGGAATCTCGTAGGTGGCAAACGGCCCCGAAGCCGCCAGCGGAAACGCCGCCTTCAGCAGAACATGCGACTCGTGCCAGTCGATCTCGTTGTCGATGTCGACCAAGTCATCTTTAAGGCTGATCGTCTGCACGAACTTCGAGTTCTGCCAGTGACGGGTTATGCGAAACGCGGGACTCGGTGTATTTGGGCTAACCTGGATTGCTTGGACCATGTCAACCCTCTCAACCACGCTTGGCGGCACCTCGAATGTCCCCGGATCGACATTCCAGGCGTCGTAGTCCTTTGGTGTGTCCTTGAAGAACTGAAGCTGGTTGCCGCAGGCATTGGGCGTGAGAGCCTCGAAATTGGAGCGTTTATCGAAGATGCTCGTAATGCAGCCGGAGTCCTTGTTGATGGAGACGCGGAGATAGGAATTCTCAATGGAGAGACCCGCTGCTCCACTAACGATGGTGGAAGCTGGCGACTGGTCTGCGCTGTCCGCGTACACAACATGGAGCGTTTTATAACCAAGGGCAGGAACGCCACGGACGTCGAGCCTTAGTTCCTGCACGCCGGTCTGCGTGTCTAAAGAACCCCGTTCGTACCCCACAGGCGTGACACCATCTAGTACAGCGAACGGCGCGGCAGACGGCATTTGCACCTTCACGCTCGCTTCGCCCGAACGCTCCCATCCAAGTGGGTTGTACACGACAATCGGAATTGCCTTCGCGTCTTTGGCCGATGTATTGATTTTCTCTCCGACCGCCCCCAGCGCCGCAGCGTCGATCTCATTCGTCGACCACCGCACCACGTCGTAGTCCTTCTGCGCGTCCTTGTAGATGACGCCGATCCCCGAGCCGGCCGCCAGATCGTGGAACTGGTTGAATAGCACCTTCTTCCAGTCCTCCGTCAGTTCCGCGGCAGGGTAAGCCCGTCCACCCAGGACCCAGGCAATCGAGGAAAATTTCTCCGCGTTCAGCACCTGCTCCTCGGCCTCGCGCATATTCCGCTTGTGGTTGGCCTGGGTGGTCATCACGCCGCGGTGATACTCGAAATACAGCTCGCTCTTCCACGTCGGAATGTTCACCTTGCCCGCCACCGCCGGAGGAGCCGTGTAGCCCTTGGCGATGGAGCGGTAATCCCAGGACGGGCTGTCCGGCGCGATCTGCTTTTCGAGCGCCAGAGAAATAGCTCTGCGCCGTGCCGAACTCGATCTTCGGCGTCACATGTCCCGGCGCGGCCCAATGAAAACCCTCGTCCAGAATGGCGCGCGTGGGTCCGCCGCCGTGGTCGCCGATGCCGTAGAGGTCCATGATGCCCGGCAGCCCGGTGGCCTGCTTCTGCGCGATGGTGAAATCGCGCGCCAGGCGCACAAGGTTCAGATTGTCGTTGGCGTAGTCGTGGGGAAAGTAGGAGAGCACCTTCGAGCCATCCGGCGACTGCCACCAGAAGAACTTGAAGGGAAGTTGATTGGTGTCGTTCCAGGCCATCTTCTGGGTGACAAAGTAGTCCACGCCGCTCTTCTTCGTAGATCTGCGGCAACTGCCAGGTGTAGCCGAAGGAATCGGGATTCCAGCCGATGCGCACGTCCACGCCGTAGGCCTGCTTGTACCAGCGCTTGCCCACCAGGAACTGGCGCACCAGCGACTCGCCGTCGGGCATGTTCAAATCGGGCTCGACCCACATGCCGCCCACGATCTCCCAGCGGCCTTCCTTGATGCGCTGGGCGATCTCGGCGTTCATGTCCGGGTACTTCTGCGCGATCCACTCGTTGTAGGCCGCGGCGGACTGCGTGTAGGTGTACTGCGGATACTCGTGCATCAGTTGCAGCGCGGTGCCGAAGGTGCGCTTGACCACGTCTACGGTCTCGGTCCAGGGCCACAGCCAGGCCGCGTCGATGTGCGAGTTGCCGGTGAGGTGCAGCGTGGCCTGCTGGAGCAGCGGTTTCAGCGCTTCGAGGCTGCCGTGGGCAGCTTTTAAACTCGTGTCAAATCTCGCCTGGTCGTGAGCATCGAGAGCGGCCAGATCCACCGCGCGGATGCTGGCGTTGAGAGTCGCCATCTGCGCCGCGTCGCCGGGCGCGAGCGAGGGCACCAGCAGCGCCGCCGACAGGAACTCCAGCCGAAGGTCTTCGGGATTGGGCCGATTCTCGGGGAAGTCGATCTTCAGCGTCGCGCCGCGGAAGCGCTTGGTGTCCACGGTGTGCAGCAGCTTGACGGCCACGACCACCTTTTCGCCGGGCTTGGCGTCGTCAAAGAGCACTACCGGCTCCAAGTCGTCGCCCATGGCGACGCGCCGCCCATTGAAGTAGAGAATCTGCGGCATGGGACCGTTGGCGTCGGCGTGGAATTGGAACCAGATGCGCGCGCCGGTCAGGTCGTAGCCGCGCAAAGTGTCGGGTACCTGGAAGGCCTGCCGGAACCAGACCGCCTCGTTGGGCGCGCGGCTGCCCACGGCAATCGCCTCCCATCCGCTCTCGTCGAGATTGACGGCCTCGCCATGGGCCAGGTCGCCGGCATGGAGCTTCCAGGCGCCGTCGGGCAGCTCGTGCAGGCCGGAGAGCCGGTCAAGCACAGCGCGCGACTCGGGTTGCAAATTGGCAGCGATTTTGGCGGCTTCGGAGGCGCTTTGGGCTGCGGCGCGGCCAGTGAGTAGAAGTGTTGCGGCAAGTACGAGCAGGAGTACAAGGAAGGGGAAACGCAGCTTCAGAACGGAACTCATCGTCGAAAATCCCTCCGCAGCATACTAAGCCATTCCGGGTTCTGGTGCGTTTTCAGACAGGGGTATCGATGGGCATTGGCAGGGCTGGCGAATCTGTCTCCCACCTTTTCTAGAAACAAAAGCTCAAGCTCAGGAAAATGCGGATTCGAAGAGAAGGCCCGGGCCTAAAGGCCCCCAACCTACGACGACCTCATCCATGGGCCTGAAGGCCCATGCTCCCTCAGTAAAGACAATCCCGTAGGAGCCCGTCTCATGCCACGGGGTCGGCAGCGCCGTCGGAGAACTGCAAACAACACAAGGGATTGGGCGCCCTGCGACAAGAAAGCCTGAGTCCCCACAAGGTTATGAGGAAGATCTCTCAGGGGCTGAATCCAGCCTTGTATCAGCCGGTTATGGCAAGACGAAAGAGGCTGCTGAAAAAACCCAAAGAGCGGGCTAAGGCTCCGAAAAACGTCCCCCAGTGGCTACAGCCCGTGCTGATTTTAAATGCACTTGTTGCACGACTAAAGTCATGCCCTGACGCTTCTTGCCCCGCCAATCAGTTTGCTCCGCAGCGTTTCAGACCCAGCCGCCATCCACAATGTAGCTCTGGTTGGTGATGGCGCTGGAGTCGTCGGCGGCCAGAAACAAAATCAGCCGGGCCACATCGGCGGGCATCAGGTCGCGCTTGAGCGCCTGCCTGCCCAGTATCTCGGCCTTGTACTCCGGCGTGTAGACGAGTTGCTTCTGCCTTTCGGTCACAATGGCGCCGGGCAGCACTGCGTTGACGCGAATATTATCAGCGCCCAACTCGTGGGCCATCGTTCGCGTGAGCCCCACGATGGCCGCCTTGGCCGTTACATAGAGCGGATGTCTGGTGTTCGGAATCATCCAGGAAATCGAGCTCATATTGATAATCGACCCGCGCCCGGCCTCGCGCATCGCCGGCAGAACAGCCTGAATCATGAAGAACTGAGACCGGAGGTTGGCGCCGATGGAGCGGTCCCAGTACTCCGGCGTCACCGCTTCGATTGCATGGCGCTCGTCGTTGCCGGCATTGTTCACCAGCACATCGACAGCGCCCAATTCTGCCAATACTTGCTCGACGGCGTTCTTGATGGCTTCGACGCTGGTCAGATCGCAGTGCAGATAGAGGGGCGCGGGGCATCCTTCGGTGTGGAGCGCCTCCGCCAGCGTGCGTGCGGGCTCATCCTGAATGTCGAAGAAGGCCACGCGGGCGCCCTGTCGGGCAAAATGACTCACAATCGACTCGCCAATCCCGGTCGCGCCGCCGGTCACCAGTACCACCCGGCCTTCCAGGCTCGGGTAACGGGCAAAGCACGCGTTGTTGTCCTGCATCGTCCTTCGCTCCCTTAACAGCCGCAAGGTAAACGCTTTGGCTGCGGTCGCCAACCACTATACAACGCGCATCCTTGCGGCTGAATGCACCGATCGCCGTCCTGCGCCCTGGGGAGCACGAGCCCAATCCCACCCTTTGGGACGCCGCCCCCCTACCCAGGTGCGTCTTCCGCGCGCGAGGCGCATCCTATTGGGTAGGCCGTTTTGCAGCCGAAGCCCTCCCCTTGGGTTCCCTGTTCTCCACTTCGGCCTTTACACTTGCAAGGTCATTTGGAACGGGTCGCGCCGCTCATAGGAGCGGTTTGGTGGTCCAATGGAGCCACGCGCAGGGCAAATTCTCTTCATGGTGGTTTTTTTCCTGGATGAGGCCGCTCGCGCACCACGGCGCACACTTTGGCAGAGAAAGAGTTCGATGGAGGTAGTTCTATGACGGTTGCTGCTCGCTTCCCCGGCATTCGGGTCACCGCAAACGGAAATCAGCTCGTTTCGTACCATACCGAAACGCGGATCGCCGATGCCGGAGTCTTCTATCCCATTACACCTTCCACCGAGGGCGGCGAGCTCTTCCAGCAGGCCTACGCCGAGGGCCATCTGAACGTCTTCGGCGGCAACACCATTGCCATTGAGACCGAGGGCGAGCACGCGGCCCAAGGTGGCGCAATCGCCCACTCAGTCTGCGGCAAGCGGGTAGTCAACTTCACTTCGGGCCAGGGTGTGGTGTATGGCGTCGAGCAGTATTACCACGCGCCGGGCAAAGCCAGCACCATGGTGCTCGAAGTGGGAGCGCGCGCGCTGACAAAACATGCTCTTAACGTCCACTGCGGCCACGACGACATCTACGGCGCGCTCGACACCGGCTGGATCATGCTCTTCGGCAAGGATGCACAGCAGGCCGCCGACCAGGCGCTTATCCTGCGCCGCGTCACCGAGTTGAGCCTTACCCCCGGCATGAACATCATGGACGGCTTTCTTACCTCCCATTTGGAGCGCACTTTTTATAAGCATGAATCCGAGCTGATCCGCGAGTACCTGGGCGCGCCCGAAGACATCATCGATTGCCCCACGGAGGCACAGCGCTCACTCTTTGGCCTCACCCGCCGCCGCGTCCCCAAGATGGTGGACCTGACAAACCCCATCCTCCTAGGCCCCGTGCAAAACCAGGAACACTACATGAACGGCGTGGTGGCCCGGCGCAATAACTTCGCCGAGCCGATCCTCGAATTTCTGGAGGCCGCCTATAAAGATTTCGCAGAATTGACCGGCCGCAACTACGGCCTCATCTCCAAATACAAGACAGAAGACGCCGACACGGTCTTTGTCTCCCTGGGCTCCGCAGCAGAAAACATCGAGGCTGCAGTCGATTACCTGCGCCAGACTCGCGGAGCCAAGGTCGGCTCCATTCACGTAAACGTGATTCGCCCCTTCCCCGAGGCGGCCATTGTTGCTGCCCTCAAAGGCAAGAAGAACGTCATCATCCTGGAGCGCACCGACGAGCCGCTGGCCGGCGACAATCCCCTGGGCCGCGACATCCGCACCGCCTTCTCCAAGGCCGTCCAGGCCGTCGAGGGCCTGCCCGCCGTCGCGCTGGCCGAAGTGCCCAAGATTTACGGCGGCAGCTACGGACTCGGCTCGCGCGACTTCCGCCCCGAGCACGTCATCGGCGCGTTCGAGTTCGCCACCGCCAACCTGGCACGCAAAGACGGCAAAACCGCAGCCGACGGCGTTTCCTTCTTTGTCCTCGGCATCGACCATCCCTACGCGGTCATTGGCAAGGAGACCCCTTCTCTGCTGCCCGAGGGCGCTGTGGCAGTCCGCTTCCATTCCATTGGCGGATGGGGAGCCATCACCACCGGCAAAAACCTCGGCGCGATCCTCGGCGACCTGAACGACCTGATCTTTGAGCGGGACGGACAGCGCGACGAGCTCGGCAATCCCAAGGAAGTCATCCACGTCAGCGCCAACCCCAAGTACGGCTCGGAGAAGAAGGGCGCGCCGACGAGCTACTTTATGGTCGCAGCAAAAGACAGGATTCGCGTCAACTGCGACCTGCGCCACGTGACCGTCGTCCTCTGTTGCGACCCCAAGGCCTTTACCCACTGCAACCCGCTGGACGGCATGGCCGAGGGTGGAAGTTTGATTTGGGAATCGGATGTGCAGGGTGAGGAAGCGTGGGAGCGCCTGCCCCTGTGGGCGCGCAAACAGATCATCGACAAGAACATCCGCGTCTACACGCTGCCCGGTTTCGCCATCGCCAAAAAGGCCACCGACCGCGGCGATCTGCAATTGCGCATGCAGGGCAACGCCTTCCTGGGCGCGTTCTTCGCCGTCAGCACGCTGCTCCAGGAATTCGGCATCACCCAGGAGCAGTATCGCGACGTCGTCCACAAGCAGTACGTGAAGAAATTCGGCAAGCTCGGCGAAGCCGTCGTCCAGTCCAACATGGAAGTCATGATGCAGGGCTTCGACCAGGTGAAGGAGATCAAGATCGGCGCGCTGGCCGCAGCCGATCACTCCTCCCTGCGCGGCCAGCCGCTGCTTCCTATTCTGGAGACGATTCCCAATGGGGATGGCCCCACCGCAGGTGGCTGCCGCTCCAATGCCATGCCCGCCGGTCAGGCTGCCCGCACCCCGGTGGCAAGCATCGCCCACTTCGACGCCGAGTTCCGCTCCGGCCTTGGCTATGACCAGCCCTCTTCGCCGCTCGCCGCCATGGGCGTCATCGCCGCCGCCACAGGTGACACCGCCAGCAAGTACGTCGCCCGCCGCGAAACACCGCTCTACATCCCCGAGAACTGCACCCAGTGCATGGAGTGCATCTCGGTTTGCCCCGACACGGCCCTGCCCAACACTTCGCAGGACCTGAGCACCCTGCTCTCGACGGCCGTTCGATACTACGTCCCCGACAAGAAGGACCGCGCCAAGCTCATCGCCGCGCTGCCGGAGATCGAGAAGGCCGCCCGCCAGCGCATGTTGGCCGAGATCAAAACCGGAACCCCGCTGCCCACTATCCTGCGCGAAGTCACGGACTCGATCGACGGTTTCACCAAGAAGTCCAAGCAGCAGTTCTTTGACATCGTAGCCAAGGTGCCCATGGCCTACCAGAAGGTGAACGCCATCTTCTCCTCGCCGGAACGCAAATCCCCCGGCTCGGGTGGCATCTTCTCGATCTTCGTCTCAGACCTCTGCAAGGGCTGTGCGGCCTGCGTCACCGCCTGCGGCGACCATAACGCCCTCAAGATGGTGCCCGAGACCCTCGAAGTGAACGCCGAGCACGAAACCGGCACGCGCTTCCTCGATCTGCTGCCTGACACGGCGCAAAAGTACCTGGGCCTCTTCAACGCCGCCAACCCGGCCGACTCAAAGACCGCAACCCTTAGAAACATGTTGATGGTCCGCAGCAACTACGATGCCCTGGTCTCCGGCGACGGCGCCTGCGCCGGCTGCGGCGAAAAGAGCGTTCTGCGCTCCATCGCTGCCGTCACTGAGGCTTACATGCGTCCCGTTTACCACGCCAAGAGCGACCGCTTTGTGGCCAAGGCCGGCGAACTCGAGAAGACCGGCGTGGCCAAGCTGGCAGTGCTCAAGTCGCGCAATATGGCCGAGTACGATTTGCTCCGCCAGGCCATCGCGCATCTCGTTCTCGGTCTGGGCGGAGAAGACGCGGCGGACACCAAGTTCCGCATCGCCGCATACGAGAAGAAGCACGGACCCATCAGCGACGGCGAACTGATTGAAGCCATCGCGGCTGTCCTGCTCACTGAAGCCTTCAACCACAAGAGCCTGCAAGCGGTGGACGGACGCCTGGCCAACGGAATGAGCGTCATGGCCATGGCCGCGCACACTGGGTGCAACACCGTCTACGGGTCATCTGCTCCGAATAACCCCCACCCCTATCCGTGGATGAACTCGCTCTTCCAGGACGGCGTTACTGTGGGCTGGCTGATGGGCGAGAGCTTCATCGTCGATCACGCTCGCCGCTCCGTCATTCCCGAGCGGTTGGCCGACGCCCTGCTCACCCGCGAGACCGGCGTTATCAGCGACGAGGAGTACTACCACCTCTCGCACTTCACCGATGCGCTGATGACCGATCAGGAGATCGTCGAGCTGCCCAAGGTTTGGGCCGTCGGCGGCGACGGCGGCATGGGCGACATCGGCTATCAGAACATGTCCAAGGTGATCCTCCAGAACCGGCCCAACGTCAAGGTTCTGATGCTCGATACCCAGGTCTACTCCAACACCGGCGGCCAGAACAGCGACTCGACGCCCATGCTCGGCGGCAACGACATGAACGTCTTCGGCTCCGCCACCCAGGGCAAGAACACTGAGAAAAAGACAGTGGCCGAGACCTTCCTCGCCGGGCACGGTTCGCCCTTCGTGGCCCAGGTCTCCATGGCCAACGCACCCAAGCTCTACCGGGCGATTCTGGATGGTCTGGAATATCGCGGCACCATGTTCATCCAGGCCTTCACCACCTGCCAGCCCGAGCACGGCGTGGCCGACGACATGGCGCTCTTCCAGGCGCAGCGCGTGCGCGACTCGCGCGGCGTGCCCGAGTTCGTCTTCAACCCGCGCCTCGGCGAGACGTATCAGGAAGCCCTCGACCTCAAGGGCAATCCGTCGATTGATTTGGACTGGTACGAGACCAAGGACAAGGTCACCGGCGACATCCGCCGCTACACCGTGGCTCACTGGTGTACGACGGAAGCCCGCTTCCGCAACCACTTGAAGAAGATCAAGCCCGAAGGCGCTTCCGCGCTTATTCCTCTGGACAATATGCTTGTGCGGATCACTCAGCAGGATGTGGTTTACCGGCGCTACATAACTCCAGGCCACCGCGCCTTCATCCCCGACTTCGGCGTGTATATCACCGTCGTGGACGAGGGCGGCAAGACGACTTATTACTCCCTCTCGCGCCAGTTAGTCATGTTCTGCGTGGAGCGGAGAAAGTCGTGGCGCATGTTGCAATCCAAGGCCGGCATCGTCAACAAGGAGTACGCCGCCCAGCGCGCCCTCCTCGCTGAAGTAGACGCCGGCAAACTGCCCCTCGCCGAGTTCCTCGCCAACGCCCACGACCTCCTCAAGGAGCGCCTAACCGGCGGCGTCCTCGCCAAGGCTTAACTCAACCCCAGCTCCAAACAAAGAACGCGGACCCTCGGGGCCGCGTTCTGTGCGTTTGCCAATCGTCACCAATCGAAAGGTCACAACGAGCATTTGGCTATGAGTGGGTTCAGGTCGCCTCGGCCATTGCCTTTCCGAGGCCTTCGACAAGTATTCGGTGAGCATCGGAATCCGTGGGGGTCAGCACATAATACATGTGTTCCTTTGGATCTGCTCCAGCCCGTGGCTCGATTGTAAGCAGCTTCGGAAGATACGAAAAGACCTCGTTGTCCTGTTTGTACTTCACCTGGAATGAGAGATTTGAAAGTTGGAGGTTGGCAGTCGAAGAACTATCCGGGCGGAGGATGTCTTTCTGCGATTCAAGAAAGTTCAGCAGTTTGGGTGCGACCATTTTTTCGAATGGCATCGGCAGACGAACCGTGCTCTGCGTCTGGTAGGCAGTTGTGTACAGCTTCGGACTCTCCATTCGCTTTTTAGGATCGATTCCAGCCAAGAATTGGCACAACACCTCATAGACTTGATTGAGGTTGTGTTTGTCGCCCACAACACAGAGGGTTATTGCGACAGGTTCAATAACCAGCTGCTGAATTGGTACGCCGTTCATTTCTCCCGCGCCTGCAACCAATTGAAACTGGGCTAGGTCAGCCCCAACTTGCAATGACTGAAAAGAAAAAAGTGCCTCTAGAGCCTTCATGTTCGATTTCATGAGCAGGTTCGAGAGGGGGAGCGTGTTGGGCACAAAAAGGTATCGAGCCATGCTTCCCATGTCAATGAAATCAAGCATCTTGATACACCCTTTCTGGAATATTCCCGAATCCCTGACAAATCCCTTGCTGGATTCCCGGCATCTTCGGTCGAGATACTTGGAATGGGAGGGAACTAGCAGCCATCGGGGGCTTGCACGGCACCGGTGCTTGGTAAAGCCCGAAGTCCTGCATGTGCATTTGTTGAAACGACGGTTCGAAGGGAGCCGACTGCTCTCTTCGTGAATGTCTGCTAGCGAGGACTTGCCCGATTAGGCCATTGAGGCTTATGCCTTCCTCTTCTGCCTCTTGAGATAATTCCCGGTGCAAGCTTTTCGCCAGTCGAAGCACAAATCTCCCGCTGTATTGAGAGGCCTCTTGAGGCTTAGGAACGTCAAGGCCTGTAGCCAATCGGCTTTCAATCCACAACTTTCTCGAAATATCCAAAGAAGCCAAGGCCTCTTGCGCAGTTTCCCCATCAGCCTTACAACCTGGTAATTCAGGATGTTCTGCGATCCAATAGCCATCAGGATCGTATTGCAGCGCAACACGGTAATTCATATTCATAGAATTCTCAGCATTTCTCATTGGTGCTACCTCTATTCGCAGAGGCCAATCAGTTCCATCGCTTCGAGAAAGGACTCCACGTACGGTTTCTTCAAAAGCGGTGTTCCATGCGGTTTCACGAGGTTGAAAGTCGTCAATCCCACTGTGAATACGTGGTGGCTGCCGCTAGAATTTCGGTGGTCATAGCTCAGTCCTCTCGCCTGGCAAAAAGGCTTGACGTGGTTGTCAAGCAGGGTACAGAGATCCTCGAACCGGACGTTCTTAACGCTCTCGGCGATCTTCCGTACCCGTTGCTTCAGTCGAGCATCATCCATCTAAACAGATGATACCGCCTGTAGTACCACTAATCGGCATAATGGCGAAAAATATTTAGCAAATCACCCAAAACCGGCCCCCCAGGCAATCCCCCCACAGAGCCAGAGGCATCCCATGATTGGGAAAGCATCCTCTATGCGATTGAATAGGCAAGCCTTACACGACAGCGCCTCAACGAATAGAAGATGCCAAGAGAATTGTTGTTGGCCCGGGTTCCGCTTCCGGGACCTGGGATCGCGCGCAATTGAAAGATCAAGCCCTACAGCAGGCACTGCACCCTGGCCGCGCCCAGGGCATTCAGCTTGCGGTCGAGGGTAACGAGAGTCGTGTTGGAGACGGCCGCGAATGCGGCCAGATAGGCATCTGTCCAGGCATTCGCCCCTCCGGTGATGTTCTCGCCGAGTTCTCTCCAGCGCTCCCCGAAGCCGGGCGGCTCGGCAAGAAAATCCACGCGCGGGTCCATGCGCCAAGTATCGTAGACATGCCATGCCTCACGCGGCGCGAGCACATCCTCACCCATCACATGCCGATTGTGAGCAGGCGTAGCAGTCCCAACTCGGTGATGCGGCAGAAAGCGATCCGGGCGTCTTCGACGCCTTCCAGCCAAGCCTTCGCGCGCGCATGGTGAACATGCCGGTTGGAGGTAAGCCCTATCCAAAGGTTGACGTCAGGCAAGCAGATCATCGAAGTCGTAGTCCTTCAAATCCAGAACGCCTGGGCTTTTCGAGGGGACCAGAGGCAGCTTGACCTGCGCTTGGCCGGAGCTGCCGCTGGGGACGAAGCTCAATTCTCGCTCCACGGCGCGAATAAAGAATTCCTCGATCGTAACTCCTTGCCGGCGCGCGACTTGCTCACCCTGGCGGTACAGAGACTCAGGAAATTCGATGGCGGTACGCATAGCATTTCCTCAAGCACATCTTACTCCGATTCCGGGGTACCAGCCGCCCCCACTTCCCAGCTCATTCTCCCGCAAGCGGGGCCCGTCATTCTCTCATCCCCTGGTGGCCCCAGGTGCCGGATCAGCTCCTCACCGCTTAGATCGCGCGGCAGCTTCATGCTACGGCCAGCACTTCATCGCGAACCAGGCGCAGGCGGATCGAAGCGGGAGGCGCGGAGTCGAAGTAGAAGGCTTGTACCGCCTCGCGGACGTTGGCCTTCAGTTCTTCCCAGTTGTCGGCCTGCGTGAAGATGCTCTCGCCGATGGCTTCGGCCGTAAACCCGCCGTCGCCCTCTTGCGCAACTTCAAAGACGATCTCCTTCATAAGCGTTTCGCCTCCGCGGGGAACCCTGGGCCCAGCAACTTGCCACACAAGAAAAATAGCACTGTCCCCGCCGCTCCGCATCGCCGGGATTGATCTCTCATGCTACATCTGGCATATTTCAGGCAGCGGGAGGCCTAGAAGATGCCGAAACCCGCAATAGATTACGTCGTCAGCAGCGGAAGCGTCTTTGCCGATCTCGGTGTGTCGAACCCTGAAGAGGCTCTCGCCAAGGCCGAACTGGCCAACAAGATTTCGGTGCTCATTCGCGAGCGCAAGCTCACCCAGACGAAAGCCGCCGAATTGCTGGGCATCGACCAGCCCAAGGTCTCGATGCTGCTTCGCGGACGCCTGACCGGCTTTTCCATCGAGCGGCTGATGCGCTTCCTCATGCTGCTCGGCCAGGACATCCGAATCTCGGTTCACCCCACCCCGCAAGGCCGTTCGAGCGCCTGCGTCCGCGTCGCGTGATTGACCGATTCTGAGGCCTACCGCGGCAGATCGGTGAGCATTTTTCCCGCAGGATTCGGCGGGAGAGCAGCAAATGGCCCATGTTTATACCGTCACACGCCGGCCTCTAGCCTGCCGCCGCACCGGCGTTCTACAATTCCGCCAGCCCTACCCAGCCTGCAAACCGACCCCGGAGCCGCATGCCCGCCCATCTTCGTCTTTTTGGACTTGTGCATCTTCTTATACTCGTCGCGGTGCCTCTGCTGGCGGCCGTTCTTGCCGCAATTCAGCGGAGGCTTGCGCCCGGATCGAAAATCCCGCGGATTGCCCTGGCCTTCCTGCTTTTCATGAGCTCGGCCCTCTACTATGGCTATTTTGCCGTGCACGGGCAGCGGATGTTTCCCGATCACGTTCCCCTGGAACTCTGCGACGCGTCGGTGTGGCTGGTGGTTCTGGCGCTGGTCACGCTCAAGCCCTCCATCTTCGACCTGGCCTATTACCCCGCCCTGGCCGGGGCATCCATGTCACTGCTCACTCCCAACCTGCCGGAGTCTGCCTCTCTGTTCTTTTCTGTGCAGTTTTTTGCCGAGCATGGCCTGATTGTCGCCGGTGTACTTTACCTGGTATGGTCCCGGCAAGCGCGGCCGCGGCCCGGGTCTATCGCCAGGGTCGTGCTGGCCCTGAACCTCTATGCCGGCTTCGTCGGCACATTCGACGCCATCTTCAAGACGGATTACATGTTCTTGCGCGCCAAGCCGGTGACGGTCTCGGCCCTCGATTTGCTCGGCCCATGGCCGTGGTACATCCTGTCAGTGGAAGGCGTCGGACTGGCCCTTTTCCTGCTGCTCTATCTTCCCTTCCGCAAAGCCGCGCCTGATGCGTCGCACGCCCCATTGCCGGGCTGAGAACGTGCTGGCCTTTCCTTCAGCTCCTTGCCGGCAATCGCAGGCCGGCACGGTAGCTCAAGCCCAACAAAACGCTGGAAGTCAAGCTGCCGGGCTACAACTTTCGCGGTCTTGTCCGAAAGCGGAGGCCCATTCATGCTTGCCGTAATAGCGTATGAATCCGCCCGATGCCAGACAATCCGTGCTCAATTATCGGCCCGACCTGGACGGTTTGCGGGCGATCAGTTGCCTCTTGGTGTTTTTCTACCACGTGCACATCAGCAAGGCGTGGGGAGGCCATCTGGCATGGCTTGAGTATCTTCAAGGCTGGATCGGGGTCTACGTCTTCTTTGCCCTCAGCGGATTTCTCATCACTTCGCTCCTGATCGGCGAGGAGCGGGCAAGCGGCCGGATCCGCTTTGGCGTCTTCTTCCTGCGCCGGGAATTCCGCATTGTGCCGGCGTACTATGCCACCATCCTGGTCTACGGCGTGGCGTGCCTGACGCCCTTTGCCGGCCAGTACGCGGGTCAGTACAGCGCCGGCTTCTGGTACTGGATTCTCTATTGCGGAGACGTAGCCACCAAGATGCCCACGGTGGGCACGCTGCTGGGGCACAGTTGGTCCCTGGCCGTGGAACAGCGCTTTTACCTGCTCTGGCCGTTTCTTCTTTTCGCGGTTTTTCGCTCCTGGAACAAGAGGCTGATGGTCTATGGCCTGGCGCTGATCGCAGTTTTCTACCTGCCCGCGGACGTCATGAACTGCTACCTGGCATTGCTGCTCGGATCCGGAGTTGCGATCCTGCGCGGATACCGCCTGGGCCTGGCCATTTTGAGGAAGACCCCGATCGCGCTAACAGCGGGTCTGGTGGCTGCGGCTTTCGCCCTGACCTCTTTCCGCTGGGCATCTCTCTCGGCTTTTTGCGCGGCCGTGGCCCTACTGCTCTATCACCTGTCGGCGGGCGATAGCTGGCTGAGGCGCGGTTTGGGCTTCAAGCCGCTGGCTTGGCTTGGGCAGCGCTCCTACTCCTTCTATCTGATCCACGTATTCTGCCTTAATATCGCCATGAGCCTGATCCCCTCCAGGCAGTTGGGGGGTGCGCTGGCTGCGATGGGCGTGGCGCTGGCCATGACGGTCGCCGCCTCCGCGGCCAGCTTCCGCTTCATCGAAGAGCCTTTCCGCAAGCTGGGCAAGCACCTGACCACAGAGCAGAGAAAACCCTCCTATGCCCCTTGGGAAACTGCCGCCGAGCCTTATTCCAAGGCAGCCTGACGCGCGTGGATCTCAGGCCCAACTGAACCCGCTCCGCTGAAGCGGCAGCGCGCGAATGCGCTTGCCCGTAGCAGCGAAGATGGCGTTGGTAACCGCCGGCAGAATGGGCGGCAGCGTTGGCTCGCCCAGGCCAGTCGGAGCGTAGTCGGTCTTGCGCCAGTAGACTTCAATTTTCGGCGCCTGCCTCATGCGCATCAGCGGGTGGTTATGGAAGTTCGACTGCTGGACTCTACCCTCCACCAGCGTGATTTCCTGCGCCAGGTGGCCCATTCCTTCCATGATGCCGCCCTGTCCCATGCTCTCCGCAGCGGCGGGATTGATGATCTGGCTGCCTACATCTCCCGCGGCCCAGACCTGGTGCACCGTTACCCGATTCTGCGGGTCGACGCTGACCTCTGCAACCTCTGCAAAGTAGCCGAGATGGCAGAACCACGCGGCGATACCCATCCCGCGGCCCGGTGACTTTTTGCGAGCGGCCCAGCCCGATTTCTCCGCCACCAGCTCAAGCACGCCTTTGAACCGCTCTGGGATGAGAACGGATGGTCCTGTTGGCTCGTGGTCGCCCACGGCGTCGTTCTCGCCTGAGGACCAGGGAGCGCGCGGATTGCCGAGCAGTTCGAGCTGAAATTCGAGCGGATCTCGTCCGGCGGCAGCAGCCAATTCGTCCAGGAAAGACTGCGCCACCCAGCAGTAGGCGTTGTCGCCGGGGGCGCGCAGGGCCCCGGTGCGCAGCATGAGCGGCTGCATGGAGGTGTAGAGCGAGTAAGCCGGAGCAAAACCGGCGGGATACGAATCCCTTCCAATGCCGCCGCCTGAGGTCGCGTGCTTTTCATCGCCAAACGTCACAAAGTGATGCCGCCAGGCCGCGAGCTTGCCTTGTGCGTCGATGCCTCCCTTCAGGCCGACCGTTGCGCCGGGGCGGAAGGGGTCGTGTGCGATGTCGTCTTCGCGCGACCAAAGCAGCTTGACTGGCGCGTCAACCCGCTTGGCGATCCATGCGGCCTCGACCAGGTAGTCGTTCTGCAGCCGCCGGCCAAAACTGCCGCCAGAGCGCACCATGTGGGTGGTAATGTCGCTCTCCTCAATGCCGAGGGTCTTGGCGACCAGTCCGCGGCCATCCACCGGCAGCGTGCTGGTGGACCACATCTCCAGCTTTCCGTCCTTCCAGTGAGCAGTGGCGCCCTGCGGCTCCATGGTGACGTGCGCAATGAAGGGGAATTGATACGTGGCTTCAACCACTTTGGCGGATGATTTGAGAGCGGCGTCCACGTCGCCATACTTGCGCAGGGTGTTGGCGGGCGGGGACTTGAGCAACTCCTCCGCCCGCTGGTGAAAGCCCTCAGTGCTTTGTGTTGCGGCGGGACCCAGGTCCCAATCGACCTTGAGCTGCTTGCGGGCCTGCTGCGCCTGCCACCAGGTATCGGCCACAATGGCGATGCCGGGCTCCATGCCCGGCTCCCACGGCGTGAAGGCGGCAGGCGTAATGCCGCCATCGATGACGAGGACATAACGCACGCCCGGTAGCGCCTTGACCTGATCGATATTGGCCGACTTTACCTTGCCAGCAAACACGGGAGCCTTCTCAATGGCCGCGTAGAGCATTCCGGGCACGTCCACATCGATGCCGAAGAGAGGCTTGCCGGTGACAATGGCGTGGGTGTCGACGCCTGCCTGCGAGTGGCCGATGATGCGGTAGTCCTTGGGATCTTTGAGCTTGACGCTGCTCAGTTCAGGGGCGGGGAGCGCAGTGGCCTTGGCGGCCAGTTCTCCGTAGCTGGCCGAGCGGCCTGAAGCGGCGTGAAGCACCCGGCCCGATTGCGTACTGCACTCGGCCTCCGGTGCACTCCAGGTTTGCGCGGCGGCTGCGATGAGCAACTGGCGGCCAGCCGCGCCCACGCGGCGCATCGGTTCCCAGCCCTGGGGAGTATTTGCGGAGCCGCCGGAAAACTGCGGGCCGTAGATCTTCTCGTTCAGTTCGGCCTGCTGCACGCGAACGTCCTTCCAATCGACGTCCAACTCTTCCGCAATGAGCATGGGCAGCATGTTGCGCATGCCCTGGCCGGACTCCGAGGCGCGCGCCATAATGGTCGTAACGCCATCCGGAGCGATGTGGATGAAGGCCTGCGGAGTGAGATCGGGCGGCGGCGCACCGCGCCTTTGTGCCGCGGCGAGCGGGGAGTAGTAGAGATTCAGCGCGAAGCCGCCACCGGCCAGGGCGCTCAACTGAAGAAACGATCTGCGATCGATGCGCATGGTTCGAGCCTCCCTTCTATTTGTTGGCAGTGGCAACAGCACCTGCTGCTTCATGAATGGCCTGGCGGATGCGGGTGTAAGTTCCACAGCGACACAGGTTGCCGCTCATGGCCGTGTCGATCTCAGCGTCGGTGGGATGCGGCGTGTGCGACAGCAGCGCCGTGGCCGACATGATTTGCCCGGCCTGGCAATAGCCGCATTGGGGAACATCCAGCGCCTCCCAGGCCACTTGCACTGGATGCGAGCCGTCGGGCGAGAGCCCTTCAATCGTGGTGATGGGCTGGCCTACGGCGGCGCTCACATGCGTCATGCAGGAGCGGACGGCCCGCCCGCCCAGCAGCACGGTACAGGCGCCGCAAACGCCCATCCCGCAGCCGAATTTGGCGCCCTTGAGATTCAGCACGTCGCGCAGCACCCACAGGAGCGGGGTATCGGCTGGCACATCCACGGTTTCGGCTTGATTGTTGACCATTAGCTTGAACGGCATCGGTTCACCCCACTATCCGCAATAGGAAGAAGCCTGTCGCGGGAAAGAAATCGCGATTGGGGCTGAGGTCGCTTCTCTTTAGCCTCTCAGCCAGAGACAGGTTTGCGCCGGGGCTGATGTTGAGGGGAAGAAACCGCCGGGCGCGTCTTGCAAGGGAAGGAGTTACCGGCTCCAGTCGCCTGTCGCCGCAATGGGGGAAGTCTCTTACGCCTGTCCGCAGCCGCGCCGGATTGGGACGACCGCATTGGACATCTTCGAGTTCGATGCCGGTGGGGCCTCCCAGGCCGCACGATTTCGACCTGGGAACGCCACAATTTGTCCTGTTTTAACGGCTGAAAATTACATACCGGCGTCCAGAATAAAGCCGGAAGCCGCCCGCGGGGTCGGCGATCACCTGGAGCGGCATGGGGCGCTTCATCCCCGCGTCATCGCCCGTGGCCACCCAGAGCACGTCGTTGGCGCCCACGTCGGTGACCACCAACTTGTTGTCGGCCATGAAGCCCACGCCATAGATGCCCGCCGCCAGGTTCTTGCCGCCGATCTTGAGCGGAACCTCGGTGATGAAGTAGGCCTGATACTTGGCCGCTACGCCGGTCGAGTAGCCGCTGGTGTCCACCAGCGTCGTCAGCACGTAGGAGCCGTCGGCAAACTTCACGCCGCCGGAGTTGCGCAACTGCGTGGGGGCGGACTGGCCTTTGTAATACACGGCGGCCGGCAGCAGCTTTTGCGTATCGGCCGGCTTGAGCACCGTGTCGCCAGCCGCTTGCGCCTTCATTTGTACCGGCATCGCCATCATCGTCACGGCCAGCGCTCCAGCCGCCGCAAACTTCCCTATTGCCTGAAAACCCATTGTGAAACCTCCATCTTTCTGTTGCGTGTGGAGTATATCGCACCCTCCGGCCCTCTTGCCTCCTCCTAGTTGTCGATGGCCAGCACATCATAGAGGTGGTTGATCAATGCCCGCTTCACCGCGAGCGGCAGCTTGGGCAATTGCACCGTCTGTTCGGCGGTCATCGAGCCCAGGATCGCGGCCGAGCCCAGGCGCAACATCCGTCCGTCGGCCAACTCAAGATAGATGGGCACCAGCATCCGGAAGTTTGCCGGAACGCCCGATTGCGTCAATTTGAAATACAGGCTGGTGGCGTCCCCGTTTTCCGTGACCTGGCTGTCGAAGTGGTAGCTGGGCAAATCGGTCCCGTAGACATACTGGTTGAAGAACCAGTCCATGCGATGGCTTCCGTCCAAATCCATCTGGGACGACATTCGCTTCTCCACCATGGCCTTGAAATCCTCGGTGGTGGCAGCCTTCAGCCGGTACGTGTCGAGGAAGTCGTGCACCGTGGCCTTGAACCTCTCGTCGCCCTCCTGCGGAGTCCACATCATCATGCGGATCACGTGCAGGATGTAGGCGCCCTTGGGATAAACCGGATTTTGATAGATGTCCCATCCTGTCTTCTGCGAACTGAGCCTGAAACCCATCGTCACCGGGCCCACATCGATGGGCCGGAAGCCCATGGCGTTCTTTTCCGTGATGAGTTTCCGCTGCTGTTTCCAGAACTCTCGAAATTCGTCCGGTTTGGGCCGCGTGGCCTGAAGATAGAGGGAGGCGGAGGCATCGGCAAATCCCTCGCTCATCCTCTGGTCGCGATAACTGCGGAAGCCGACAGTCTGCCCCCACCACTGGTGAGCTACTTCATGCGGAGTGACTACCTTCCAGTACATCTCGGCGGGACCCATGCCAACCATCTGCTGCTGCATGGAGTCCATGAAGGCGCAACTAGGCAGATAGACCAGCATCGGAAAGCTCTGCCCATAGTCGCAGGCATATTGCTGGGTCACAGCGACCTGGGTGAAGGACAGCGCGCCAAAGTAGCTGGTGTAAATCTGCGCGGCGGCCTGCGCCTGGGTCAATTGCCCCGGCAGCATCGAGCGCCGCGCAACAGGTTACAAGCAGAAGGGCCAGAGACACCGAAAGCACACCAACGCGAACCGGCACGAGAGTGCTCCTTACGAGTATTCTTGTGCCACCAGCATGAGGGATCGCGCGGTTTTGCGCAGCAACAAATGCTTATTTATCAACAAGTCAACAGCGGCAAAGAGGACTGGGAGGGAGGGCCGGAGATCTCCGCTCATTGGGCAGAGCGGACGGGAATGCAGCGGTCACTCCTCTTTCGTGCGCAGGATGAAAGCAGGTGTGCGGCCTTCACTTCCCGAAGCATGGCACGCGGTGCGACAATCGTCGCGTCGCATTTTTCCCATCAGCAAGAGGGCTTTGCCCGGAGGAGAATCAACCCCATGAAGTGTCTTCTAGCCTGCACAGGTCTGCTCGTTGCCACCACGCTATTTGCCCAGCAAGGACCGCCCAAGAGTCCCCCCGCTACCGAGACGGCGACCATTGCCGGCAAGACCATCACGATCACCTACAGTTCACCAGGCGTCAAGGGTCGCGCCGGCCATATCTTCGCCAAGGACGGGCTGATCGGCAAGGACCCCACCTACCCGGTCTGGCGCGCGGGCGCCAACGCCGCTACCCGCCTGCATACCGATGCCGAACTGACCCTGGGCGGCCTGGCGGTTCCCAAGGGCGAGTATTCACTCTTCGTCGACATCTCCGATCCAGACAGTTGGGTCCTCGTTGTGAGCACAATGCCCGCCGCATGGGGAACCAACTACGACAAGACAAAGGACCTTGGGCGCGTGAAGATGACCATGACCAAGCCACTTGAGACGGTTGAAAACCTGAAATACACCTTGGCAGCCCTCGGCGGCACCACCGGCAAGCTCACCCTGGAATGGGAGAACCACTCGGCATCGGTTCTCATCGCCGTGCACTGAGGTTTGTTGCAGCCATGCAGGGCGGCGTTTGCACATTGATTGCCGCCCTGCCGATACAATAGGCAAAGTGGGTAGTTTTTCCCGCGGGAGTGAAGACTTTGCCGTTGTATGCCTATCGCTGCACCAAGTGCGGCCATCGATTCGAGAAGATCCAGAACTTCAGCGCTGAGCCGGAGATGGAGTGCCCCGTGTGCCAGGGCATTCTTGAGCGCCCGCTTACCGCGCCGCGTCTGCACTTTAAGGGTGCCGGCTGGTATGTAAACGACTACGGTGGCAAAACGCCCGTGCCTGCTTCCGAGTCCGCTCCAGTGGAGACGAAGACCGCAGACAGCACCCCGGCTGCCCCCGCTGCTGCGCCAGCGGCTGCTGCGTCCACGCCCGCGACTTCAAGCTAAGTTGCGTAAATAGTTCATATTGAACTGACTGCCGCGGCCTCGGCTTGGTACATCGGCCCGGTGGCTTCCCTTGTCAGGGATGCGCCAAAGGCCTGCATACCGGCTGAAATCCACCTTCGAGGTGCGTCCGCTCGGGTAGCCATAAGATAATTGAGACCTTGAACCCCCAAGGCCCATCCATGACATCCAACCAAGCTGCTCAAGTTCCGCAGTTCAGGGGCGCTTCGCTCCAAATTCTCGCCCTGGTCGCCACGGCTTTGTTCGTGGCGGGCTTTCTGGCCGGGTTCTTTCACAGCCCAGCCGAGGTGGCCGCCGCGCTGCGTTGGGCAGGATTCGGCTTGTTTGTCCCTTTCGCCCTGCGCCGCCGCTCACTGCTGTTGTGGACTTTCTTTGCCATGGTGGCCGGAGCGGAGTTGGGCGTAGACGCGCCGCAGTTCGCCACGCAAACCCACTTTCTGGGCGAGATCTTCCTGCGCCTGATCCGTATGATCGTGGCCCCGCTGATTTTTGGAGGCATCGTCACCGGCATTGCCGGACACAGCCAACTGGGTGGCGTGGGGCGCGTGGCGCTCAAAGCACTGATCTTCTTTGAAGTGGCGACCACCGGAGGATTGATTCTGGGCGCCATCGCCATCAATCTCTCCCAGGCGGGAGTGGGCGTGGTCATGCCCGAAGCCATCAAGGCCGCCATGCCCGCCGCACATCCGGCTGGATGGCAGGACATCCTGCTCAACGTGTTTCCCGAGAACATTGCCCAATCCGTGGCGCAAAATCAGATCCTGCAGGTCGCCGTCTTCGCCCTGCTCTTCGGCACGGCGCTGGCCACGCTGCCCGAGGCCAAGCGCGCGCCGCTCTTGAGTGTGCTGCAATCGCTCACCGAGACCATGTTCCGCCTGACGCGCATCGTCATGTACATGGCGCCGGTAGCTGCCGGAGCGGCGCTGGCCTACACTGTGGGCAGCATGGGCCTGCTCACGCTGCTGCCGCTGGCCAAGCTGGTTGTCACCTACTACATCGCGCTGATTGCCTTTGTGCTGCTGGTGCTTACTCCTTTCATCCTGCTGGCCCGCGTGCCGCTGCGCCGCTTTGTTGCCGCTGTCGCCGAGCCCGCGGCCATCGGCTTTGCGACAACCACATCCGAAGCCGCTCTGCCCCTGGCCATGGAGAACATGGAGGAGTTTGGCGTGCCGCGCTGGATGGTCTCCTTCGTCATTCCCACCGGCTACAGCTTCAACATGACCGGATCGAGCATTTACCTCTCAATGGCGGCTATCTTCGCGGCGCAGGCTTCTGGCATTCATCTCTCGGTGGGCGAGCAAATTGTGATGCTGGCGACCCTGCTGCTGACCAGCAAGGGAGTCGCGGGCGTGCCCCGTTCGGTGCTGGTGGTTTTGCTGGCTACCGCAGCGTCTCTGCACGTCCCGGCCACCGCCATCATGATGATTCTGGGCGTGGACACGCTGATGGACATGGGCCGCACTGCCATGAACGTTATCGGCAACTGCATGGCCGCAGCCGTGGTGGCCAAATGGGAAGGGGAGCTGAAGGCCACCGCATAAATGACCCAAGCCGGGCCTCGTGTTCCTACTTCAGCTTCGCAGCTCGGGTGCCAAACCAGTGGTCGATTTGGGCGACTTCACTCTTGCAGTCCAACAAAAACGTGAAGCCAAGCGAGACTCGCTTCAGCGCGATGAGTGGTGTAATTTTGTTCCCCCATCTCCGACTAGATTATGTTCCAAAAGTTCTGTAGAATCCCGTCCCTCAGGGGCTAATGCCCATTGATTTTTCGGGCTTTACGGCACGGCTGAAGCCGTGCCCTTTCAAAACGATGACTTAATCCGAGGTTTCCTATATGCCTGCTATCAGCAGGGCTTGGTGCTCAGGCGACTCATAGCGAACCCGGTAAGATAGTTCAAGAAAAGAAAATTATGCCTCTTCTCGATCCCATCCCGTCGCCAGTGTTGCACGCCGACTTTGCCGCTCTTGAGTGGGAGGCGCTGCTTGCCCTGGTGGCCGGTTTTGCCGCCTCCACGGTTGGCCGCCAGGCAATTCTCGACCTGAAACCTTCCACAGACGAGCCTTGGATCGCCCTCCAGCACCAGCTCACCGGCGAGTTGCGCCTGCTGCTGGAAGAGCAGACCTCCATCCCTGTCGGCGGCCTCTTCGACCCCACGCAACTGGCAGCCAAAGCGCAGATTCCCGGTGCGGCGCTGGAGGCGAACGAGTTGCAAGCCATCGCCCGGCTGGCCAACGACGTGGCTTCGTGGCAGGCGCTGTTGCAGTCGCCGCCGGCGCGGGTAGTGGGCAGGCTGCCCGGTCTGTCGTCGCTTTCCTCGGCGCTGACCCAGAGCCTGCGGCCTCTGGCCGAGTCCATCGAACGCACCATTCAGCCCGACGGCTCGCTGGCCGATAACGCGTCGCCCGAGTTGGGCCGCATACGCCGTGAGCAGGAGCGCCAGCAACGGCAGATCGAAGAGAGCTTGCGCTCCGCCCTGCGCAAGCTGTCGAGCGACGGCGCGACCCAGGAAGACCTCATTACCATCCGCGGCGACCGCTTCGTTATCCCCGTGCGCGCGGAGCTGAAGAGGCGCATCTCGGGAGTGGTTCACGGTGTCAGCTCCTCGGGCCAGACGGTCTACGTGGAGCCTCTTGAAACCATCGAGCAGAACAACGAGCTGGTGCGGCTCATCGAAGAAGAGCAGGCGGAGATTCACCGCATCTTTGTGGCGCTCACCCGCGAGGTGGGCGGCTATGCCCATGGATTGCGCGAAGGCGCGCGCGTGTTGGCCCTGGTGGACAGCTTGCAAGCCCGCGCCCGCTTCGCCCGCGCCTACGACTGTGTGGCCCCGGTGATTGCGCCGGATCTGTTGCGTATCGAGGCCGGCAGGCATCCGCTGCTGGAGAAGCGCCTGCGTGCGACCAGCGGGAGCATCGTTCCGCTGACCCTTGAACTCACCGCCGCGGAGCGCCAGCTCATCATCAGCGGACCCAATACCGGCGGCAAGACCGTTACGCTGAAGACGACGGCCCTGCTGGCCATGATGGCCCAGGCGGGATTGCCCATCCCCGCCACGGCGGCCAGCTTCCCGGTATTCGACGCTTTCCTGGCCGACATTGGTGACGCACAGTCCATCGAAGCCGCGCTTTCAACATTTTCAGCACACATCACCAATCTCGACCGGTTGTCGAGGCTTGCCGATGCGCGCACTCTTGTGCTGCTGGACGAACTTGGCTCCTCGACCGATCCCGAAGAGGGTTCCGCTCTCGCCGTCGCGATTGCCAGCCACTTTCTCACGGCTCGGGCCTGGTCGCTCATCTCCACGCACCACACCTCGCTCAAGGTGTACGCCGCCAACACGCCCGGCGTGCTGAACGCCGCCGCCGGTGTGGACGAGGTGACGCTGGCACCCAACTACCAACTGCGGCTGGGCGTGCCCGGCGCGTCGGCCGGCATCCAGACCGCCGAACGGCTGGGCCTCAACCCGGGCATCGTGGCCGCAGCGCGCCAGCGCCTGGGCTCGCAGCAGGTGGATATTGCGCGCTTCCTCGACAAGCTGCACAGCGAGGTCACCCAGCTCGAAGCCGAGCGCAAGGCGGCCAGGCTGGAACAATACGAACTGAATTTAGAGAGAAAAAAGCTCGCTCGCGAGGGCGACATCGAGCTTCGCAACCGGACGCGCGAGCTGGAAGTAAAGCTGGCCTCGCTGCTCAAGGACTTCGAGTTTCAGATGCGCGAGACGGTGCGGGCCATCGAAGACCGTGCCGGGCAGCAAAAGCTCTCCAAAGAGGCCGAACGCCGCATTCTGCGCCTGCGCCGCGAGTTTCAGGAGAGCTTTAACCAGACCGTTGTGGCCCATCGCACCGGCGCAGATCAGGGCGATGCCAACGCCCAGCCCCACATTCTCAAGCACATCGCCGCGGGCGACCAGGTACGCCTGAAATCGATGAACAAGATTGCCGTGGTGCAGCGCGAGGTAGAAAAGGACATCTTCGAAGTGGCGCTCGGTCCCATCAAGATGCGCGTTAAACGCGACGAGCTCTGCGAGCCGCTGCCCCAGGGCGACTCGCCGGTCAATCAGAAGTACGACCCGCTGGCCGCCGCCCGCAAGCAGAAGAACGTCCATGTCACCGTGACCAGCTCCAACACCGACGACATGCGAATGGAGATTAACCTCATCGGCCGCACTGTGGACGAAGCCACCCAGGAGTTGGAGAAGTACCTGGATCGCGCCTTTCTGGCCGGCCTGCCGCGCGTCCGCGTCATTCACGGGCACGGCGCCGGCATTCTGCGCCGCGGCGTCCGCGAATTTCTCAAGGGCCATCCCCACGTAACCACCATCGCCGAAGCCCCACAGAACGAGGGCGGCCAGGGCGCGACCCTGGTTGAATTGCGCCAGTAGTTGCCGGGGGGCAAGCTGGGCGCCCGCACCCAGCAGAAGCGGAGAGGCAGGCAAGGTGCTTATGATTGCCACACAGCTTGATTGGGCTGAGAGGAGAATAAAGAGTGCAAACGCGAAGGGAATTTCTGGGCACTATGGCCGCGGGGCTGGCCGCAGTGGGATTGGAGCCGCTGGCTTTTGGCCAGGAGTTGAGCCGTCCAGTTGGGGTGCAGCTTTATACCGTGCGGAGCCTGGTGGATAAGGATTTGCCTGGTACGCTGAAGGCGATCCGCAAGATCGGCTATCGCTATGTTGAGACCTTTGTGGCGCAGTACAAGATGAGCGCCAAGGATCTGCGGACAGCCATTCTGGATGCCGGCCTGACGGTACCCAGCACGCATTTTGGATACAACGATTTCGAGGCCCGGCTCGACTATGCCAAGGAGTTGGGCACGGAGTGCGTGGTCTGCTCCATGATTCCGCCTTCCATCGCCGACTCCGCCGATGGCTACAAGCGCGCGGCCGACCAGTACAACGCATGGGCCGCGAAGGCCAAGACCATGGGCTTGCGCTTCGGCTTCCACAACCACAACGTCGAATTCAAGGAGTACGGCGGCAAGACCGGCGTCGACCTGCTCTTGGAGCATACCGACCCGGCGCTGGTGCAGTGGCAGATGGATTGTTACTGGGTGGCGCAGGCCGGGCACGATCCGGTGGACTTGCTGCGCCGCCATGGCAAGCGCATCCAGTCGCTGCATGTGAAGGATCGTTTGCCCAATGCGCCGGTATCCTTGGATCTGGGACCCGCCGCCGCGCACTTCACCGAAGTAGGCAACGGAACGCTGGATTGGAAGTCGCTTCTGCGGCTGGCCAACACCGAGCATGTTTCCTACCTGTTTGTCGAGCAGGACCAGACGGACCGGTCGCCGCTTGAAAGCCTGCAGATCAGCTACAACAACCTCGGCAAGCTCATGAGCCAGCTGTAGGTTCGGGCTGAATCGCGGGCCATCGGCAGTGCTGTTTGCCGCCGATGGCCCGCTCTCTTTCTTCTTTGCGCGGGGGCCTCTTATGGAGCTGAGTCGGCAGTGATCCTCAAAGCGGTTCGACAATTCACATGCCCTTTGCGGCATCGAGCAAGGTGGCATTTTCTTGAGAAAAATGCCACTTGATGGCGGTGGGTTCGAGGTACAGCAATTGTGGAACCGCTGTAAGCGGCTGCGGGTCGTTTCAAACGCGCCAGGCGCGGTCTTGAATCATTTGCAATCTTTCGTAATCGATTGACAGTCGTGAACCGCGTTGGATATAGTTTTCCAGACTCGCCGGGGCAATCCAATCGGTTGCCAACGATTTGTTGTCGTGGGTACAGCTCGCGTTGCGTCCAGGCCCTCAGTCCGACCGAGAATTCCAATTGGGGAGATGTGCGCATGAAGCTGACGCCTGGAAAACTCGCCGGCCTGACCGCCGTGTCGGATCGCCGAGGTGTGATTGCCGCAGTAGCCATGGATCAGCGCGGGCTGCTGAAGAACATGCTGGCGCGGGAACTGGGCGTGAGCGAGCCGCCAGTGGAGATGGTCTGGGAGTTCAAGCAGTTGGTTGCCCGGACGCTCACCAAGCATGGATCGTCGATCCTGCTCGATATCGAATACGGACTGCAAGCCACCAAGAACATCAACGGCAAGGGTCTGCTGCTGTCGTATGAGCACGCGGGCTACAGTCCTGACCGTCCAGAGCGGCTTCCTCAGTTGATGGCGGGTTGGTCAGCGCTGCGCATCAAGGAGTCGGGCGCCAACGCAATCAAGATTCTGGTCTATTACACGCCCTTTGAAAAAGAGTGGGTGAACGAGCAGAAGAAGGCCTGGGTAGAGCGGGTGGGAGCGGAGTGCCGCGCGGTCGACATGCCCATGTTTCTGGAGTTCCTGGGCTATCCCGTGCATGGCGAGGACCAGAACGGAATCGAATATGCCCGCCGCAAGCCGGAGATCGTGCTGAAGTCGATGGAGGAGTTCAGCAAAGACCGGTACGGAGCCGATGTGCTGAAGGTTGAAGTTCCCATTCAAATGGCGCATGTCGAAGGAACCAAGGCGTTCCAGGGCGAGAAGCTGCACACCCGCGACGAAGCCATGGAGCTGATGCGCGCTGCCGCGGCTCTTACCGACCGGCCGTTCATTTATCTCTCGGCCGGCGTCTCCAACGAGGTTTTCGTTGAGACGCTGGAATTGGTGGCTGAGAGCGGCGTCAAGTTCCACGGTGTTCTGGCTGGCCGCGCCTCGTGGCAGGAGGGCGTGCCCGTCTATGCCAAGCACGGTCCTGTGGCGCTGGAAGAGTGGCTCAACACGGTCGGAGCGCAGAACGTAGAGAACATTAATCGCGTGCTGGAGCACGCGCGCCCGTGGTATGAGGCGCGCTGCATGCAGGCGTAGCGCTTGCCGCCGCGGACAGGCCGGAAGCGAAGATAGCCGGAGGCGGCAACGCAGGGCATGGGCTTGTGCGCGCGCCTGCCGCGAAGAATTGCTGGGGGACGCTTGCCACAAGTTGACGAAATTCGCCACGAGGAAAACGCGGCTCCGGATGCGCCGGTAAGCCGGCATCCGTGGATCGTTCTCAGTCTGCTCTTCCTACTCACGGTCATCATTTTCATTGCCCGCCAGACGATCTCGGTGCTGGCGCCGGTGTTGCGCACTGTCTTCGGTCTCACCAACCAACAGTACGGACGAATCGTCTCCGCGCTGGGGTTCGGCATGATGACCGGCGAATTCCCCATGGGCTACCTGATGGACAAGCTGGGTGCGCGCATGGGCCTCTCGCTGGCCGTGCTCGGATGGTCCGCGGCCACCGGATCGCAGATGCTCGCCGGATCGGGACTGCAACTCGGCATCACGCAGTTCGGAAAAGGCACCTGCGAGTGCGGCGCATATTCCGGGGGCATCAAGACGGTCAACCGCCTGTTTGCCAAGAAGGACCGGACGCTGGCCATCGGCATTTTCAACGGCGGCAGCGTGATTGGAGCCACCATCGCTCCGCCGCTGATCGTCTTTCTGTTGCAGCATTTCGGCTTTCGCGTGGCGTTTCTGGTGCCGACGCTGGCCGCGCTGCTGTGGATTCCGCTCTGGTGGGTGCTCTACAAGAAAGAACCGAATGTGGAAGCCGTCGCCGGGCAGGCCTCCATTTCAATCAAGGCCATGCTCAGCCAGTCTTCAACCTGGGCGGTGATGCTCTGCCGGTTCTTCATCGGGCCTGTCATGCAGTTCTACTGGTACTGGATTCCCAGCTATCTCTTTGCCGCGCGCCACCTCACCATGATTCAAATCGGACTGATTGGCTGGATTCCCTTCCTGATGGGCGATGTGGGCGGCATTGCGGGCGGATGGTTTGCGGGCCTGCTGATGCGCCGCGGCTTCAACGTGCGTAACTCGCGGCGCATCTCGATGTATGGCAGCGCGCTTGTCTGCCTTACCAGTATCGCCGTGCCTTTCCTGGGTGGGCTGGTGCCCGCGATGATCATGATCTGCGTGGCGATTGCCGCCGACAACTTTCTCTCGGCCAATATGTTCGCTACGGTCACTGACTTGTTCCCGGACAGCCAGGTGGGACGCGCCGCGGGCCTCATGGGCCTTGCCGGGGGCTTGGGCGGAATGCTCTTTCCCCTGCTGACAGGATTCCTGGTGGACCGCATCTCCTACGCGCCGGCCTTCATGCTGGTGGGAATCATGCCTTTGATCGGAACGATCGCAGTCTTCGGCGTTGGCCGCAAATACCGCACCCTCGACCGGCCCGCCATTGCAATGGAACAAGCATCGTAAGGAAGGATGAAAATGGAAAAGGATCTGTTGGGCCTGGATGAGGAACGTATTGCGGAAGTGGCGCGGAAACGCAGCCAGATTGCCGCTTTCCTGGTGGAGAAGCGGGTGGACGCCGTACTGATCTCCCGCCATGAGACCATCGCCTGGGCAACCGCCGGTGTGGTCGACGTGCGCGTGGGTGTGCTCAAGGAGTCGGGCGCGGCGAGCCTGCTGGTCACCAAGGACGGCGGCGCCTTCTATCTCACCACCAACAACGAAGCCGCGCGCCTGGCAGAGGAAGAATTTGCCGGCCTTGGCTACGAGCCGGTCATCAGTCCATGGTTTGCCAACGACGTTCCCGCCTCCATTGCCAACATTGTCGGCTTTGGCAAGGTCGCAACCGACATGCCGCAGTTCGGCTATGAACTGCTGTCGTTGCAGCCCTTGCGTTTTGAGCTTACTGACGGTGAGGTGGCCCGCTATCGTTGGCTGGGCCGTCATGCAGCCCAGGCAGCCACGGCGGTGTTGCGCCGCGTGCAGCCCGGCACCAGCGAGAGAGCATTCCAAGCCATGCTGGCCGAGCACCTCATCGGGCTGGGCATCATCCCCAGCACCTACCTGACGGCGGTGGATGCGCGCGCACTGAGTTATCGCCACGCTGTGCCGCGCGCCGGCGTGCTTGAGCGGCTGGGCATGTTAGGCTTCTGCGCCAGGCGCTGGGGACTCTCCGTCTCCATGACGCGCTTTGTGCAATTTGGCGCCGACATTCCGGAATTCGAAGACAGACTCGGGATTGTTGCGCAAGTCAATGCGCGGCTGCTTGCCGCCACACGCGGAGGCGCAACCAGTGATGCGCTGTTTGCCGTCGCGGCGCAAGCCTATGCGGCTCTGGGAGTCCCAGGGGAAGAGCGGATGCACCATCAGGGCGGCGCTACGGGATACCTGGAACGCGAGTGGGTCGCGCGTCCGGGCGGAAGCGAGCGGGTAGCGTCCCAGCAGGCATTTGCCTGGAACCCGAACCTGAAAGGCGCGAAAGTGGAAGATGCCGTTCTGTTGCAGAATGGCGCCATCGAGTTGCTTACGGCTACACCCGAGCTGCCGATCATTGCCACGAGCTGGGGCGGAGCAGATTACCTATCGGCCGGGGTGCTCAAGAAGTAATCTGTTCCATGCCTCCGGGCCACTCCTCATGCGCTCTACAGCAACTGGAGAACCGCTGTAGATCAGCGCGCCTTCGAGTATTTGCGACGATGTATAAATGGGGGAGAGAACCGCGATGGAGAATTTTCGCCTCAAAGTCTTCCGTGTCGTTGCGACTCACCTCAACTTCAGCCGCGCGGCGGAAGAGCTGCTGCTGACGCAGCCTGCCGTGACCCAGCAGATCCGGGCACTGGAAGACGAATACGGCGTTCCCCTCTTCGACCGCAGCGGCGGCCGCATCTCTTTGACCTTGGGTGGGCAGGCCCTGCTGCCGTTTGCGGAACGGTTGAAGACTCTCTCCGATGAGGCTTTTGCCGCCGTCACAGGCGCGTCCGGGAAGCAGGGCGGTCAATTGGCCATCGGAGCCTCGCAGACCATAGGCCAGTATCTTCTTCCCAATCTGGTTGCCGGTTTTCTTAGCGAGAATCCACGCGTCTCCATCACCGCCATGAGCGGCAACAGCGATGCCATGCTGGAGGCGCTGGCAGCCCATCGCATCCAGCTTGCCCTCATTGAGGGACCGGCTCTTCGCAAAGATATCCACGTCGAGTCGTTCATGGAAGACCAGATGGTTCTGGTCGTGCCGGCAGGGCATGAGTGGGCCGACCACGAAATCGACATTCTCTCGCTGAAAGAGGCGCCGCTTCTGATGCGGGAATTCGGCTCCGGCTCGCGCCGTGTCGTGGAAAACGCTCTGGCTCGCGCGGGTCTCAAGAGAAAAGACCTCAAGACGAGAATGGAATTGGACTCAACCGAAGGGCTCCTGAGCGCGGTTGAAGCGGGATTGGGCGTCACCTTCGTCTCTCGCTGGGCGGTGCGCAATCAGCTCTCCCTGGGAACGCTGAAGCTGGCCAAAGTGCGCGGGCTGAAACTTTCACGTATGTTTTCGCTCTCCTATCCCACCGGACCCAAGCCTCAGGGAATTGCCGCAACCTTCCGTGCCTTTCTGCTAGCTCACCCCATGAAATTAACTCAGCCAGCCACGGAGTAATCTCCAAAAGCGGGCGCCAGGGGCCCGGAGTTCCGATTGGCTTGTCGAGCCAGTGCGGCTCAGTCCGCGCCCGTTCACGTTCGCGGAGTCCAGATCTGCGCAAGGACACTGAATCGACTGCCTTTCTGGACCTTCCAGGTGAGAAGGGTTGCGGCGCAACTTGCTCACAGATGCCGGGTTGGAGCTAATGTAATTTGTGGTGACCCAGTCACGAGGCAGACGCGGCGCGGTCAGGCCGCTCGCCCGCGGGCATCCGGAGGAAACCATGAAATCCACTCAGTTAATTTTGGCCACTTTGTTGGTTCTCGCCGTGCCGGCGTTTGCCCAACATCGTGAAGGGGCTGCTCGTTCCGCGGGCGGCGGAACCAGCCAGCCCGCTCCCAGAAGCGGACCCAAGGCATACACGGGCACGCCTCATGCGGCTGATCCGAACCGCAACTTCAGCGACAAGCAAGGCCACCCCAACGTTCCCCACGTGGACGGAAACAAGTGGGTGGGCCATGACACCGGCCGCGACGACGCCAACTATCATGTCGACCAGCCTTTTGCGCACGGGCGCTTTACCGGCGGATTTGGCCGCGGACATGTTTGGCGGCTCGGCGGCGGAGACCCCCGCCGTTTTTGGTTCAATGGCTGGTACTGGAACGTCGCGGCCTTTGACATGGCCTACTGCGATGGCTGGCTGTGGGACTCCGATCAGATCGTGATCTACGAGGACCCCGACCATCCCGGCTATTACCTGGCCTACAACGTCCGACTCGGCACATATGTCCATGTCATGTATCTGGGGATGTAACCAGCAGCTCGAACGGGACCGGGACGATCAACGGGGAAACCAGCAGCCCTGGCTCGGCGGAGTCCGGGCTGCTCCCGAATGACGGTACAGGCGGAGAGTTTGAGCATCGCCTTTGGTGCGGAGGAGCCTGGTCGGCCCGGAAAACCGAGAATGTAATCTTACCCCTTGACAATCGACAGGAGATGCCTTCAATCTTGTTGTCGAGTATCGAGGGGAGCGTTATGCCGCCGTCAACCGACCTATTGCAGGGAACGCTGGACCTGCTGATCTTGCAGACGCTTGTGCCGGGCCCCCTGCACGGGTGGGGAGTTGCGCAGCGGATTCAGCAGGTTTCCGCAGAAGTCTTACAAGTTGGGCAAGGGTCGCTGTACCCGGCCCTGCACCGGCTGGAATACAGAGGCTGGATTGAAGCAGATTGGGGAAACTCCGAGAACAACCGGCGGGCGAAGTTCTATTCGCTGACGGCGACGGGACGGAAGCAGTTGGAGGAGGAGCGGGAGAGCTGGGACCGCCTTTCGGCGGCGGTGGGCCTAGTACTGGGGCGGCTTCCTGAGGTTTCTTCATGAGCCGGGGCTGGCTGGACCAGCTGAGATTGGTGGCGCGCCGGACCCTGCTGACGAGCAAGCGTCAGCAGGAGTTGGACGCAGAACTCCGGTTTCACCTGGAGCAGGCGACCGAGGCAAAGATGGCAGCGGGCATGACGGCAGCCGAGGCGCGGCGGCAGGCGCTGATCGAGTTTGGCGGTTTGGAGCGGGCGCGGGAGCAGTGCCACGAGCAACTGCCGGGCTGGTGGATCGGCACGGTGATGCAGGACGCGAAGTATGCGCTGCGTGGATTCAGGCGGAATCCGTTGTTTGCGATTACGGTGATCGCTACGCTGGCTCTTGGGATTGGAGCGACGACTGCGGTGTTCAGTGTGGTGGACCGGATATTATTCCGCAGCCTGCCGTACGCGCACGACGACCGGCTGGTGTCGGTGGGTCTGGTGCAATCGCTGGAGAAGCAGGAATTCACGCTGGGCGGATTCTTTTTCGAGTGGCGCGACAGCCAGAAACCATTCGAGGCCATGACCTTTGAGCGGGGCGTGAGCGAATGCAATTTGACAGAGGCCAATCCCGCGCGCCTGCACTGCGCGCTGGTGGCGCAGAACTTCCTGACGACGCTGGGGATTTCGCCGGTTCTTGGGCGGAATTTCACTCCCGAGGAAGACCTGCCGAACGGACCCAAGGTGGCCCTCATCTCCGATGGTCTATGGCTTAGCCGGTACAACCGCGATCCAGCCGTGTTGGACAAGACGATTTCCCTGGACAGTCAGCCGGTGCGCATTGTCGGAGTGCTTCCCAGGGACTTTGAGATGCCCCGGCTGCAAGCGACCGACGTGGTGCAGCCCGCAGCTGTGGACGTGGCCGCGCAGCACACGGTAAACAGCGGGATCGGCTACCCGATGTGGGCTTTTGCACGGCTGAAGCCGGGCGTGAGCCTCCATCAGGCGCAGGCGGAGATGGAGCCTCTGTTTCTGCATACGCAACTATGGATTCCGGCAGAATTTCGCAAGGAATTCCGGCTCCAGGTGCGCTCGGTGCGAGACCGCCAGATGCAGAATGCGTATGCGACGGCGTGGGTGCTGCTGGGATCGGTAATTGTGGTGCTGCTCATTGCCTGCGCCAATGCGGCAAGCCTGTTTTCAGCCCGCGGCGCGGCGCGGGAGCGGGAATTGGCAGTGCGCTCGGCACTGGGGGCAAGCCGCGGTCGGCTGATCCGCCAGACGCTGACTGAGGCGGTGCTGCTGGCGTTGGCGGGGTCCGCGGCCGGTTGCGTGCTGGCCGAGATTCTGCTGCGCGTATTCATCGCCATCGCGCCCACAGGCGTGCCATTTCTTGCGCAGGCGCGGCTGGACCTGCGAATTGTCTTGTTCACCATGCTGGTTGCGCTGCTGAGCGCTGGACTGTTCGGCATATTGCCCGCGCTGGAAAAGCCGCGCGCTTCTGCCCTGGCAGCGCGCATGGCGAGAAACGGCAAACAGGTCCGCTTGCGCCAAGCCCTGGTGGCGGCGCAGATCGCAATGTGCGTGGTGTTGCTGACGGGCGCCAGCCTGCTGGTGAAGAGCTTCTGGAATCTGCAACAGCAGGGCCTGGGAATGCAGACGCGCGGAGTGCTCACCGTGCATGTGCCTTTGACCTCGCAACGCTATTCGACGGGCCAGGCCTACCTGGACTTCTATCAGCGGGCCGAAGCGGCACTGCAGCGTCTGCCCGGCGTGATCTCGGTAGGCATGAGCGACTCCCTGCCGCCAGACGCGGATAGCTGGCACAACGGAAAGCGTTACGCAGATTTGTTTGTAATCGGGCGGACCCGTACCCCGGCAGGCAGCGGGGGAACGGTGGTGGTGCGGGCGGTGACGCCAGGCTACTTTCGCGCTCTGCGGATTCCTGTCGTCGAGGGGCGGGGCTTTGCCGAGGAAGAACGGAATGAAGACAGCCATGGGCTCGTTCTGAGCAAGTTGCTTGCCGAGCGCCTGTTTCCCGAGGGCGGCGCGACCGGGCGGCGAATCCAGATGGCGGAGTACACTCCTTACCTTTCTCTGGCTGGCCCGACATATACGGTGGTAGGCGTGGCGGCAAACGTGAAGAACGCCGGGCTCGCGGGGCAAGAGGAGCCGGAATACTACACCCTGCGGCGCAACAGGCCGGAGGATTGGAGCGGACACACAGTGATGGAGCTGGAGATCGCGCTGCCGGCCTCAGTTGTGGCTTCGTGGGTGCGGTCGCAAATTGCCCAGATTGACCCCACGGCCCCGGTGGAGATCGATACGCTGCAACAGGGGGTGAACAAACTAGCCGACCGGCCGCGATTTGAGGCGGCGCTGGTAGGCTTTTTTGCGCTGTGTGGATTGCTGATGGCACTGATCGGGCTCTACGGAGTGATCGCGTATGTCGCGACGCAGCGGACACAGGAGATTGGCGTGCGCATGGCGCTGGGAGCTGGACGGCTGGACATTCTCAAGCTGATCGCCGGAGAGGGTGTGCGGCTGATCGCGCTGGGTGGAGTGCTCGGCCTGGGAGCGTCGCTGGCCGGGGCGCGGTTGCTGAAGAACCTGCTTTTTCAGGTGGGGCCGCACGATCCGGCGGCCTTTGCTGCCGCAGTGTTGTTGCTGGGACTCGTGGCCCTGGCGGCGACGCTGATTCCGGCGCTGGCGGCGATGAAGGTTGAGCCGGTGGCGGCGCTTCACTACGAATAGCCGCCGAGAAGAGGAGCGAGGGGTGGCGCTGGAGCCTCCGCGGCGGATGGGGCGCGGAGCTTGGCTTGGGAGAGGAATCAGCGTATACTGAAGATTCGGCAAGCTGCCGGTGGCGTGTGTCTTCACTCGTCCCGCTGGCCGCCCCGGCAGACAGGCCCGGATTGAGCGCGTTTTGGTGGCGCTCGAAGGCGGCTTATCCCGGCGAAACAAAAGAAACTGGAGCGAAGTCATGGCACAGGTATGCGATATTTGCGGGAAAGGCCCGCAGTTCGGCAATAACATTTCTCACGCGCACAACGTTACCCGCCGCCGCTGGAGCGTCAACCTTCAGGCAGTGAAGGCGTTGGTCAACGGCAATGCCAAGCGCATTCGCGTATGCACCAGCTGCATCAAGAGCGGCAAGATCGCCAAGGCGTAAGACAGCCGGGATTTGGGCCGTCCGCGCATTGCGCCGGTCTACTCTGGATTGAAGTGTCAGGATCGACACGAACCCCGTCCAAGCCGGACGGGGTTTTGTTGTGTCTTCCTGGCCCGATTTCTGGAGTGCGCAGCCGGGCTTCAGGTGCCGTGTCAAAGAAACTCCGCAGAAGTGCGCGTGCAAGTGGTTGAAAAATTTGCTTTGTACAATGCGAGAGCGATTGCGTGAAATTCAGTGAATAAAAGCTAAGCTAGATATAAACAACGGAAAAAGTACGATAAGGGAGAGCCCACAAAGCTCTCCTTTTTTGCTTTCAGGGCACTTCGCAGACCTGCGATCGAAGCGAATCGCCACAGGGCATTCTGATAGAGAGCTCCACGCTTGCACAAGCACCGGATGGCTGGAGAATCTGTACTGGAAGAGGAACAGCCTCCCGCCGTGAGATCTGGAGAAGGACCTACATGCGGGAATCCCGTCCTGCATGACAAGACAGTGGCGGGGCGAACCTGGAAATAGACATGGCAGGGGTAGCGGCAGAGAGAGTTGCATTTCTCGCGGCTCTCCCAAAAGGAAGACATACGGATGAAGCTCGCGAAGAACATGGGTAGGCACGCTGGCGGATGGATGGTTTTTTGCTTGATCGCCATAGAACTTCTGGGGATGGTCCGGGCGGTCAGTGCCCAGGCGCTGAACACCGCGACGGTCCAGGGCACGGTGTATCTGGCAAATGGGCAGCCGGGTGCCGGCACCATCGCCGTGAGCTGGCCGGCATTCACAACGGCGAGCAACCAGGCCGTAACGCCTGGCCATGTGACGGTGACGATTGCCTCCGATGGATTCATGAGCGTGAACCTGGCGCCGAACCAGGGGGCAACGCCGGCTGGACTTTTTTACACGGCGGTTTACCACATGAGCGACGGGACGACGAGCACCGAATACTGGGTGGTTCCGGCGGCAGCACAAGCCAGCCTGGGGCAGGTGCGGGCGCAGTTGATGCCGTCGACGCAGGCGGTGCAGGCAGTGAGCAAGGCATATGTCGATCAGTCGATTGAGGAACTGACGGAGAGCCTGCTGACCGCATCCGGAGGTACCCTGAGCGGGCCTCTCTACCTGAATGGCGATCCGACGCAGCCCTTGCAGGCGGCAGACAAGCACTATGTCGATACCGCTTTTGGGCAGGCGGTTCCGTTGGCGGGCGGGGCTATGACAGGCGGGTTGAGCGATTCCTCTGGATTCATCGGACCTCTGACGGGCAATGTTACCGGCAATGTTTCTGGCACCGCAGCCAATGTGAGCGGAGTGGTGCAGCCGGGCAATGGGGGAACGGGGGCCACGACCGCAACCGCTGCGCTGACGAACCTGGGCGGTCTGCCCCTGGCGGGCGGCGCAATGACGGGTGCGCTGACCGGGCCCAACATCACGGCGACGCAGCTTGGCGGGGCCTACCAGGTAGACCAGTTTGCGGGAGCGGACTTCGGGGCCAAGCTACAGGCCTGCCTGGATGCAGTGAGCGCGACCTACGGTGGGTCCTGTGACGCGAGGAACTTTGCCGGGACCCAGACAATGGGATCGAACCTGACGATTTCCGCCGCCAACACAACGGTGCTGCTGCCGTGCGCAACCATCTCCACGTCGAGCCAGATCATGGTGACAGCGGGGACCAGAAATGTGGCGCTGCGGGGCTGCGCCCTGCGCGGAGCCAGCGCAGGCAGCGGCAGCCAGGGCGGAACGGTGTTCCTGTATTCAGGCGGTGGAGCCTTTGTGCAGGTGGGAGACCCAACGTACGCGGTGGATACCAACGGCTTCCACATGGACAACGCGGCCATCAACACGACAACTGCGGCCAGCGCGACGGCCGAAGGACTGATCGGCTATCGCACGCAGGAGATGGATGTAGAGAGTTTGTACTTCCTGGGCAACTCGAATCAGACCGGCATGACCTTGGACGGCACCGGAAACTACACGGGCGGAACATTTCTGGATGACGAATTCAGCGGGTTCCAGACGGGAGTGAACGCGATTGGCCACCAGATTTCAAATGCCGCGACAACAGACTGGATGAACGCCAGCACGTTTGTCCGGCTGCACATCGACTGCCCAACGAGCGCCGGGAACCCGATTGCCGGGACCTATGGAATCAATCTTCAACAGGGCGACGGAAACACCTTTACCGGAGGCGATGTGGAGGGCTGCGCGACAGCGCTGCACCTGGGAGCCAACGCGCAGAACAACACCATCGTCGGGCTTCGAAACGAGAACTCGACCAGTCAGGTAGTGGCGGATGCGGGCAGTTCGTACAACAGTTGGCTGACCGGTGGCACGATGTTCACCGGGCAGTTGACAGACAACGGGACGCGCAACAGCTTCCTTGACAGCTTTCATCGCAGCTTCAATGGGGTGAATGGAGACTGGTACGGCAGTCAGCAGGACGCTACGCTGACCAATCACTACCGCATTGGCACCGGCGCGGGGAACGAGCGCGGCCTGCTGGAGCGCTACCAGACGGATTACGGCTACCGCTGGACCATGGGCTTGAGCGACGCGGCGGCGGGTGAGCAGTTTTACCAGGTACTGGACGAGCTGAACAACGTCTACCGGCTGTCGATCGGGCAGTACAACCACGGACAGCCGAGCAGCAACAACCAGACGGTTCTAAATGCGGCCGGGACGGGCGCCATCGTACTGAATGGCTCAACGAACGCCGGGACTGGCGGAGTGGTCTTCGGGTCTGGCGGCCCGAGCGAGTCGACCGTGGCAACCGTCAGCAGCGCGGGGAACGCGGAGTTCAACGGCAGCTTGCAGGTGGGCGGCACATCGACCTTCACCGGTTCGACAACCGTAAAGAACCAGGCAGACGCGGAGATCGACCAGTACCTGTGGGCGGGGCTGACCGCAAGCCAGAAGGAGTCCGTGATCTACAAGGACTGGAACGGGAACAGCCAGTGGTACCTGGTGAAGGACGCGAGCAACAACTGGGCGCTGAACTCGGCCACAGGTGGGCTAGACAGCTTCAAGGCGTACCAGAGCACCAACAGCGGCGACACGTACATCAATGCATCGAACGCTAACGGAGTCGTGCGGGTGAACTACGAGACAGGCGCCGGAACAGGGTTCAATATCTACGGGGGCGGCAGCAGTTCTCTTTATGCGAGCTTCACCGGAGCGGCGGCCATCAAATTCCCTGGGCTGGCAGCGAGCAGCGGGCACAATTGCCTGCAGATCGATAACTCCGGTTACCTCACCAATACGGGCGCGGCGTGCGGTACGGGGTCGGGGAGTGGCACGGTGAATTCGGGCGCCACAGGGCAAATTGCATATTACGCAGCGAGCGGGACGACCGTCGGGGGGATGAACACGGTTCCTCTCACGGCGGGCGGAACAGGGGCCTCGACCGCTGCCGTCGCGCTGACGAATCTGGGAGCGTTGCCTGTTGCCGGCGGAGCCTTGACGGGTGCGTTGAACGGCACTTCCGCCAGCTTCTCCGGCGCCCTCGCGGCGGGTACGATCGCGCCTCCAACCAACGCGGCGCAATCGATTGCCAATCTCCAAGGGCAAGGGCCGATTTTCAATGTGCTGGCTTACGGGGCTGTAGCCGACGCCTACAGCGACACAACCGTCTCCATGACGGCGGGAAGCGCCATTGTGACGGCTACCGACAGCCCATTTTCTACCTGCCCGGTTGGAAAGGGAATATCGGTAGAAGGGGCAGGGGTTGGTGGAGTTGCTCTATTTACCTCGGTTCTTTCGTGTGCGGACGCGAATCACGCGACCTTAGCCGCAGCGGCAAGTACAACCACCACGGCGGGGAGCATCAACCGGGCCAATGGACTGTACCTCGCCAATGCTGGAACCTCTGGATATTACAGCGCCGTGGTAGCTACGACAACTTCAGGCAGCGGCGCCGGGGCAACGATAGCGATTTCCGCTCAGTCCGGCACCCTCTCAGGCAATGCAGACGGGCCTGATTTCGTGCTGAATCCAGGCTCTGGATACGCGCTCGGCGACAAGGTTTACCCTACCGTGACGGGTTCCAGCGGCGACGCTTATTTCACAGTTGTCGCCATCGATGGCGCTGGCGCAATTGTTGGCACTGACAATTACACCGCGTTTCACGCCGCAAACTTGTTGGCCCAGGCTGCGGGCGGCACGGTGTACATTCCGGCCGGGACAGGCACGGGGCAGTATCTCTTCAACACTGCACAGAACGCTCAATATCTAACCTTCGGCTCGAACACGCGCCTGGAGATGGACCCCGCGGCGAAGGTGTATCCGGTCAATGTTGCCCTCTTGCAAGGCGCTGTCTCATCGGGCGCGCTGGCGTATATCCCATCCAATACGCACAACGTCAAGATTCGCGGGCTGCACTGCTCTGGCGAGTGGCTTGCCGGTCCGGTGCTTGGCGGGTACGACGCGCACGGTTCCTGTATCACTTTCCAGGGCCTCGGCGGAATCAACGATGTATCGATCAGCGACAGCATCTTTGAAAATCTGACAGGCAACGCTATTGAGGGTTACGCAACCAACGACAATAACATCAAGATTCACCACAACACATTCGCTTTTACAGGAAACACAGCGATCAACTATAACGCCGCGACCGAAACCATTTCGGATAACTTCTTTGATCGGACAGGCGGTGTAGAGCTTGGCGGACCGGGGCTGCATTTGACCAACAATATCTTCCGTGTCACGACCCAGCAGTATGGTGTGCAGGTTGGGGGAGTAACCGCTGGGCCCCAGTTCACGGGCGACTTGATCATTGGAAACGAGATATGGGAACCAGCTCGTGGTTGCCTATCGGTTGGATCGGGCGTGAGCTATAGCACTGTCGCGCTCAACAGATGCGAAAATGGCATGAACAATTACGGAATCGTACACAGCGCCGGATCGCAGGGTTCGGGGCATGTGCTCTTCGAGGGCAACACAATCACCGGAAACAATGTAAACCCAGCCCTCTACCTGGCAGGCGCGCAGGGCGATATCCTACGCAATAACACCATCGTCGATCCCAACGGCGAGGGCATCAACACGGCAGGGTCTACCGGTATTGACAGTGTAGGGAACAGCATATCGGTTCCCGGCGGGTATGACGATCTCTACATCGATCCGTCGTCTTCGGGACGTTTTCAGGACTATGCGGCGGATGGGATAGGCAAGGTGTATTTTCAAACTGGCAGTGTGATCTCGCCAGACTCTGTTATCTCAACGCCAACGGGTCAGTACATGCCTGGATTGGCTGGTACTGCTGGGATCGTCACAAACACGTCTGCGGGGCTGCTCGGCACGGAGACGGCTGTTACTCCGGCGCAGTTGCCAAAAGGGACAAACTCCGCAATCGGCGGCCTGCAATGCGATGGCACGACTACCACATGCGCAAGCGGCGTGATCTCGTCGGCGTCGGCCTATACGCTGCCTATCGCCACTCCATCGACGCTGGGCGGGATCAAGCCGGATGGCACCACGGTCACTGTAAACGCATCGACTGGAGTAGCCTCGGCCACACCGCCTGTCGCTACTACATCTGTACTCGGTGGGATCAAACCGGATGGAGTGACTATCACGGTAAATGGATCTGGCGTGGCGTCAGCCAACATTGGCGCATCGTCTATTGATTGGACAAACGGGCAAGTTGAGCTTGTAACTCCAACCTACGGGAGCGCAATGCAATCTCTTGGCGGCGTTGCTAATGGTTGCGGAGCACAAGCCGCAGCAACCATCGCGGCGGGCGGCGGCTCAGGCGGAAACGGCTTGCCCCTGATGCTCCAATATACCAGCGCGGCGGTTGCAGGGGACTGCTCTGGATGGATGGGCGGGGCAGCAATCTACTATGTACCGCGCTACCCGGTGCAGCTTTTCAAATTTGCCTTTCCGAATACCTCAGACTACGGCAGCACAAACAGCAATGTAATTTGGCTGGGGATGTACGGAACTTGCAGCGCGGCGACCATGCTGGCTTCGGCCACGCCAAGCGGCTGTGACATTGCGGCAATCCGCTACGCTCCAGGGACAGATACCGTCTTTCAGTGCGTGGGCTCATCCCACAGCGGCAGTATCGCGACTGCTCCAATCGGTACGGTTGCCCCATCAGGCACCTATACACTCTACACAGCGACGGTTAGTTACACTGCGGCTGCGGGGTTGGTCTGCACGATCAACGGCACAAGCAGCACGCCAATCACTTCGTCAAGCAATCTTCCGCCCGCCGTCTACGGAGAGAATCTTTCCGACATCTTTACCAACACGGCGAAGACAACAGCCTCGGTGCATCTGCTTTTCAATGTGCTGAAGTCGTGGGACACAGCGGCTGCGTTCTAAGGGTGGCGGCGCCAACGAGGTACGCCAAGACAGGGGTGGTCAATCTGCCCGCAGAAGCCGGTCGGCGAGCTGGCTTGGCGTGGGTGTTCGTCGGGCCTACCTCGTGCGCTGGATATGTTGCGGTCGATAGTTGGGGCCTGAAGTCTGGCGCAGGGTTTTCGCAACTTGTGCTTCAAGACAACAAGAGCGCCCTTCGCCGTCTCGCGGCACAAGGAGAATGACTGCGTGCTTGGATGTCGCTTTCCCAGGGAACTGCCGCAATCGCGGGAAGCATCGCAGAATCCGTGAAGGTGTAGCTCTGGCCAAGGCTAAATGGGGGATCTTTGGCGAGGATAGATGGCTGTTATGGGATCGCGGAGTGGGCGCTGGATTTCTTCGCAAGGGAGTTCGACAAGCGGGAATTGGAGAAATTCAGGGCAATTCTAGACGAGCGCCCTGTGCGCCTGTGGGATGGAGACGCGGGTATAGCGTTTGCCGAAAAGCTACTGAAGGTGAGAACGCGCGAGGGTCGAATTTCAGCCCTTGAGGCGAATCGGGTGCAGCGGGAGTTTGAGCGGCGGCGGCGGGAGCGGAATATCGTTCTGAAAGCCCGTCAGATGGGACTGACGACTTGGGTAGCGGCGCGGTTCTTCTTGAAGACGATTGCCTGCCCTGGGACGTTGACGCTGCAGGTTGCGCACACCCAGGAGGCGGCTGAAGAGATCTTCAGGATTGTGCACCGGTTTGTGGATCAGCTTCCGGAGGAGCTTCGGAAGGGCCCGCTGAAGACGTCAAGGGCGAATGTGCGGCAGATTGTCTTCCCAAATTTAGATTCCCAATATCGTGTCGTTACGGCGGGCGACCGGAATGCCGGGCGGGGATTGACAGTGCAGAACCTGCACTGTTCAGAACTGGCGCGCTGGCCCGGCGGTCCGGCAGAAACGCTTGCGGGATTGCGCGCGGCGATGACGCCGGGGGCGGAGCTGATTCTGGAGTCGACGCCCAACGGGATAGGCGGGTGCTTCCACGAGGAGTGGCTGAAGGCTGAAGCGACGGGCATGGTGCGCCACTTCTTCCCTTGGTGGATGGAACCGCGCTATCGGCTCGCGGCGGTGGATGAGCTGACTTTGACCGAGGAAGAACGCGATCTGATCGAGCGGAAGCGCCTGGACCTGGGGCAAATCGGGTACCGGCGGCAGATCCGTGCGGATTTTCGAGGGCTGGCGCGGCAGGAGTACGCGGAGGACGAAGAGAGCTGCTTTCTGGCCAGCGGAGATTCGGTCTTCGAACTGGCCGCAATCGAAGAGCGGCTCAAGACGGTTTCAGATCCGGTGGAGATCAGGCAAAACAGCGAACTGGAGATTTGGTTGCCGCCGATCAAGGGCAAGGATTACCTGGTGGCAGTGGACCCGGCGGGCGGCGGGAGTGAGGGCGATTACTCGGCGGCGCAGGTGCTGGAGCTGGAAACGGCCTTGCAGTGCGCGGAATTCGGCGGGCATGTGGGCGGTCTGGAGCTGGCCAGGCGGGTGACGGCGCTGGCGACCGAGTACAACCAGGCCTGGCTGGTGGTGGAGCGCAACAGCATGGGCAGCGGAGTGTTGGCGCATATCGAGGCAGGCTGCCACTACCCGCGCGTCTATAGCCAAAATGGGCAGCCGGGGTGGCTGACGACCTCGCTGAGCCGGCCGGCGGCGCTGGGCCGGCTGGATGCGGCGCTGGTGGAGCAGCCGGAACGCTTTCAGAGCCGCAAGCTGCTGTCTGAGTGCCGCAGTTTTGTGCGTCTGCCGAACGGCAGCTCAGGGGCCCGGCCGGGAACGCACGATGACCGCGTGATGGCCATGGCCATCGCCCTGGCGGCACGGGCAGAGTTGCTGGGAAAAGTGGGGAGACAGTGAACCACTGAAGCGGTCTCAGCGCTTAGAATGCTTCTGAGATTCCAGAAAGGGCGGGAAGGGGCTTGGCGGTTCTGGCGGTGCAGCATATCCGGCGGATGCGAGGCGGCGCGCAGGGCCAGCTGATGCTGGGCGCGGACGGCCATGTGTATGTTGTCAAGTTCCAGAACAATCCGCAGCACACCAGGGTGCTGGCTAACGAGCTGCTCGCCTCGCGGCTGGCGGCGGCGGCGGGGCTGACGGCGCCCGAGGCAGAGGTGGTGGACGTCTCCGACTGGCTGGTGCGGAACACGCCGGAACTGGAGATCGACCTGGGGCAGAAGCAAGTGCGCTGCCAGCCGGGCCTTCAATTCGGATCGCGGTTTGTGGGTGGGCTGATGCCGGGGCAAGTGGTGGACTACCTTCCCGAGGAGCAAATGGCGGAGGTACGGAACCTGGGCGAATTTGCCGGCATTCTCGCGCTGGACAAGTGGACGGGCAACGCCAACGGCCGGCAGGCGGTCTTTGCCCGCAAGCAGCGGGAGCGGCGCTACCGGGCAGCGTTCATTGACTACGGATACTGCTTTCATGCGGGGGACTGGAGATTCGAGGACATTCCGCTGCGCGGCGTGTACTACCGCAACGACGTGTATCGGGCGATCAGCGGATGGGAGTCTTTTGAGCCGTGGTTGACCCGACTGGAGACCATGGCCGCGGAGACGGTTTGGGCAGCGGCCAGCGAAATTCCCCCGGAATGGTATGGGGGCGACCTGAGCGAAATGGAAGCGCTGGTGGAGAAACTGCTGGGCAGGCGCAGCCGCATCCGGGGGCTGATTGCAGCATTCGGGAAGTCGGACCGGAAGCCGTTTCCGAAATGGGGCGCGATGAATGAGAATGCCGGGCCGGAGGGTTGGGAAGAGACCCGCTGGGGGACTAGCATGGCGGGGAGAGTGATGTAGAAAGGGTGAATCCCGGCCAGGAAGCGTGGCGGCCGGGGGCGGGCGGGGAGCATCAACGCGGGCGGCGGGCAAACGATGAGTAGCGGATTTGAGCGGCGGAAATGCGAGTTCCAACTGTTCCGGTATGTACCGGATGCGGTGCGCAACGAGTATGTTCATATCGGGGTGATCCTGCGCGAACCGTGCAGCGCCGAGCCGGCTCTGATTCGCTTTACCCGCGATTGGCGTCGCGTGCGCTGTCTTGATCCGGATGCCGACACCGCCCTGCTGGAAGGCATGGAGAGCGAGTTGCGCATGCGTTTCCAGGCCGACGCGGAGGGCGCCCTGATGCGGCGGCTCAGCGAGTCGCTCTCGCTAAGCGTGCAAATGACTGAGCCCAAGGCGTATCTGGCCGAGAGCCTGCCGGCGGGGATGGAAGAGCTGATGCGGCTGTATGTAGAACCTCCACCCAGGGAGAAGACGCAACGGTTGAGCGGGCGCGCCGGCATTCAGGCGCGGATGCGGACGGAGTTCGAGCGGGCCGGAGTGTGGGATTTGCTGCGCAAGCGCATTGCGGCCTCGGAGTACACGCGGCCAGGCGACCCGCTGAAGATCGACGTGGGATACAGGCCCAACGGGGTGATCCGCATGTTTCATGCCGTCAGCCTGGAGCCGGGCGTGGAGATGGCCAAGGTGCTGGCGTTTTCCGCGGCGGCATTGCGGGCTGGCGTGGAACGTGTGGAACGCGCGCAACTGGAGCTGACAGCGGTGATCGAGCCCGCAGCCCGGCTGGGAGCCAGCGATGAGGAACCGGAGCGCCTGGAGATGTACCGCTTTGGCGTGGAGACCATGGAGGAGCACCAGATTCGCGTGCTCACTACCTCGGACATGGAGCGGGTGGCGGAGACGGCGCGGCGAGAACTGCGGGTGTGAGAGAAGCAGCTTCTAGCTTCTAGCTCCCGAGGGGGCGGTTGCAAGATCGTTGGCGGAGATTTGCAGATCATTTTGTCTGTTTGCGATAGGATGAGTTTGTTGAACAGGAATCAGAGAGCTAGAAGCTAGCAGCTAGAAGCTGAGAGCTAAAAACAAGAGGCACAGCCCTTTCAGGCTGTGCCTCTTGTTTTTGCGGGAGAAGAAGGATGCGCGTGCGGGTAGCGGAACAGTTGCGGGAGATATGGCGGCAGGCCGCCTGGGGCGGACGGAAGCCGGACGTGGCGGCAAGCGGGTCGAATGCGGCTGCGGAGCGCAAGACGCTGGCGCTGCCCGCGGCGCTGACGCCGGTGCAGTGGCCCTCCGGTTCTTCGGGACGACTGCTGCCCAAGCCGACGCCGGCCAATCTGCGCCGCTTTGCGGAAACGCCGGTTGCGCGGCGGGCGATCAATGTGATCAAGGATCGCATCGCGGCCATGGACTGGCAGGTGCGGGTGCGGCGCGGTGCTGAACCCGGCGACAAGGCTGAGGTCGCAAAAAGGCTCACAGCCTTGCGCAGGACGCTGGAGGAGCCGAATCCGGCGGACAGCTTCCGCACGCTGATCGAGCAGGTGATTGAAGATGCGCTGACCGGCGGGTACGGAGCCATTGAGATGGAGCCTACGGGCGACCCGGAGCGGCCTGCGATGCTGTGGCCGGTGGACGGGGCCTCGATCCGCATCAACGCCAAGTGGGACGGGCAGCCGGAGACTCCGCGCTATGCGCAGGCGCTGCCGGGGCAAATGGAGTCGAGCGCGGTGGATCTGCGCGACGACCAACTGATCTATGTGCGCATGAATCCGCGCAGCTTTACGCCCTTCGGACTGGGACCGCTGGAGGTGGCCTTCGAGACGGTGAACCAGTTCCTTTGCGCGCATCGTTTCGCAGGCAAACTGGCGGCCAACTCGGTGGCGCAGTACGCGCTATGGCTGAACGAGGCCACGCCGGCGCAGCACGACCGGCTAATTCGTTGGTGGCAGGACGAGATCGAGGGCACGGGGCGCGTGCCGCTGCTCTCGACCGAGCAGAAGCCTGAGGTGTTGCGCTTTGCGCAGGGCACGGACGCCGATCTGCGGCTGGCCTGGCAGGAGTTTCTGATCCGCATGGTGGCCAATGCATTTGGGCTGCCTCCGATGCTGCTGGGGCTGGAAGGCGATGTGAACCGCTCCACTGCCGCCGAGCTTGCGGACGAAGCGTTTCGCGGGGCGATTCTGCCGCTGGCGCAGTTGCTGGCGGGGCACCTGACGCGGGACCTCTTCGCCAAGTGCATTGGCTGTCGGGAGTTCGAGTTTGTCTTCAACGACCTGAGCGCGCGGGATGAGGACACGGAGCTGGCGGTGCAGGTGCAACTGCTGCAAGCCGGGGTGCTGACGGTGAACGAAGTGCGGGCGATGCGGGGGTTGGGGCCGCTGGAAGGGACCGAAGGGCCGGGGACTGAGGGACTAAGGGACTGAGGGACTGAGGGACTAAGGGACTAAGGGACTGAGGGACCAGAGGGCTGGGCACGAAGCGGGATATGTCAGCCTTCTTGGACTTGGCCCGTTGTGCATGGAACCGTAGAGGCGGCAAGCCTTTCCTAGTCCCTTAGTCCCCGAGTCCCTTAGTCCCTAGCAGAGCGGAGAGCAGATGCGATTAGAGGCGATGGCGGTGAGAATTCCTCATGTGGAAGGGCATCCCAACCGGGTGCCCTTCGAGGGTGTGCTGACGGTGGTGAATACGGCCAGCGACAAGGCTCCGGCCGGAGCGCGCGGACATCGGGTAATGCTGATGCACGATGCGGCGGAGAAGGCGCTGCCCTCGCTGCTGGGCATGGCAGTGGATTACCGGCCCGGCTGGGACGGACACGATGCGCGGCGCAAGATCGGGCTGCTCACTGAGGCGAATCTGGTGGGGCAGCGGCTGATGGTGCGCGGCTACCTTTATGCCCGGGATTTTCCCGAGGTGGCGGGGGCGATCAAGGATCATGCGCCCGAGGCGATGGGCATGAGCTACGAACTGGCCGACGCACGGGTGGAAGACATGCGGGCCGAAGTGTGGAAGCTGACCCGCGTGACTTTTACCGGCGCGGCGATCCTGCTGCGGGAGAAGGCGGCCTACCGGGAGACGAGCTTCAGGATGGCGAGCTAGCAGATAACGAGTCACAGATGACAGCGGTCAACTGGCAGCGAAGGGAGGGCAAGGCTATTCCATGCGGATTTTCGAATGTGGACCGAAGGACACGGACTTCCGAGATTGTGAAAGGATCCCATGTTTTGAAAGGGCAAGGCTTCAGCCGTGCCGATAACGGAGGCTAATTTGGCCGGCTTTAGCCGCGGAGGGTCATTTTCAGTGCACCCAAACCATCCCTTAGGGGCTAAAGTCCAGGAGTTTCCTGGCCGTCTTCCGGCACGACCAAAGTCGTGCCCTTTCAAAGCAACGCACCTTTTCAAATGCGATTGCCTTGGAAGCGCGGGTGCGTATCAGGGAACCGCTGAGCACTGACCACTGACAACTGAAGGAAGGGGAGGCATGGAGAACGAAGAGAGAGAAATTGCGGAGCGGTTGGAGTCGGCGACTACTTTGCTGGAAAAGACGCTGAAGTGGCTCGATGAACGACAAGGAGCTTTGACAGGCGACGTGGAGAGAATCTCCGCGACCGTGGAGCAAAGCCGGCGCGAGGCGGAGCTGGCGGAAAAGCTGGCGGCTGCCGAGCGTGAACTGGCGGAGTTGAAGGCCGCGGCGGCGCCCACTGTTCTCAACCCGCTGCGCAGGACGCTGCCCGCCGCGACCTCGGAGATGCTGGCCAAGCACGGCGTCGGCGAGGGGCCGGTGGATGTGCGGACCCTGGACGCGGCTTTGGCCGGGCTGAGCCTGGAACAGCGCATCGCGGTGAAGAGCCAACTGCTGCGGGCCGGAGCAATTGCTTAAAGACAGTGAATGAAGTGAAGAAGTGAATGAGTGAACGGTGTTGCGGTCCTTGATCGCATATTCACTGTTTCACTTCTTCACCGATTCACTCATTCACTACGCACTTTTCACTGAACGAGCCCTTTGGAGGGGTGGAGAAAAACATGAACGCAACTTTTGCAGACATTCATGCGGCAGCGGATTTTATCGGGCCGGGCGCTATCGAAGTTCCGCTGTATCAGACCGAGATCTTCGACATTTGCCGGCGTTCGAGCCCCTTCGGGCAGCGCATCAAGCAGGTTCCGGCGACCGGACACCCGTCGCGCTTCTTCGAGGAGACGGCGCTGCCCAATCCCGGCACGGCCGGCTTCGTCAACCCGCGCAGCATCGTGGCGCCGGTGGTGAGCCCTACGCGCGTGGAGCGCAGCGTGCCGTTGAAGGCGATCGTTTCGCAAATTAACTACAACTTGTTCGACATCGAGTTGGGCAACCAGCAGCAGCAATTCGCCTATCTCCAGGCCAAAGACCTGGTGGACACGGTGAGCGGCGTGATGGTGACCCACGATGTGGCGCTGTGGAATGGCAACGACACCAGCCTGAGCACTCCGGTCACCACGCAATACATGGGCGTGATCGCGCAGATTGTCGCCGGCGGAAATACGGTCAGTATCGGAACTAGCGCGTCGATCGTGGACGGCTTGAAGTCCGCTGTGGCGCAGATGGTGGCCAACAACGGCTTCCACGTGCGGCCCACGGCGATCTATGCCAACCCCGTGCTGCTGGACCTGATCGACCGGGAGATGAAGACCGAGTTCAACGTGGTGTTGAACACCGATCAGATCACCGGCGGCTTCCGCGTGAAGATGCTCTCCACGCAGGCCGGCGATCTGCCATTGATTCCCGACTGGAGCCTGAGCTACACGGGCACTCCGGGATCGGGCTCAGCGGTGCTGCCGGCCTACATTGTGACCGAGGACCTGATCGAGTACCACTGGCTTGGCGATCCCACCCCGAGGATCTTCCAGCTCGGCTTGCCCGGCGCGCTGACTCAGCAGTATGTCGCGGTCAAGTTCGGCGCTCCAGTGGTCAAGGGCGCCAACTACGCCCACTACCAGGTGCTGGTGGACCGGTAGACGAAAAGCAGGGACTAAAGGACTAGGGACTAAAGGACTAGAGCGCAGGACTGATCGGCTCTTTGCAGGTTGTTTGAGTTCGAGAGCGGCAGTTTGGCAAAGACGAAGCGCAGCTCAGGTATCGTTTCTTCTGGTCTCAAGTCCCTAGTCCCTACGTCCCTAGTCCCTCAGTCCCTATCCCCATTCCCTGTTTGTTGAAAGGAAAAGGTATGGCTTATCTGCAGCCAGCGGATTACCCGAATTATGGATTGCCGGCCGGAACCACGGCCGACTGGATTGCGGCAGCCACGGCTCTGATCAACAGCTACTGCAGGCGGCCGGACCTGAACGTGATTCAGTACACGGAGCGGATGCGGCTGACCGCCGGCGCGCAGACGGTGCGGCTCAGCTATCTGCCACTGGCGCCGCTGGGCGCGGCCACAACGCCCCTGGTCGGCCTGCAGGGCCGCTACGCCAAACCGCGCCGCGGAGAGACGGTGAACGAACCGCTCTTCGAGATCGTGTGGGCTTTCTCGCTGCCGGGGCTGTGGACGGCGATTGACCCCAACTCGGTGGATTACGACCCCAATACCGGGGAGTTGACTTTGCCGTGGAACGTGCTCGGACTGCCTTACAACGAAGTTTCAGTGACGTATACGGCCGGGCTGGCCACCATCGGCGACGACGTGAAGACGGCTTGCGCACAGATTGTGCGTAATGCCCAGGCCACGCCGGCGCTGAACGCCAGCAAGTCCAAGATCGATACGATGCAATTGCAGTATTTCTCAAGTTCGCTGGTGGACGAAACAGTGCAGGCCTGGCTGCGTCCTTACGTGGCGAACAGGCTGGGGTGAGCGATGAGCGATACTGCGCCGCGCAACCCGGTGGGAGCGCCGCAAATGCTGGCAGATGCCTTGTTGCGAAGCGTTGCGGGGACTGCGGCCCTGCTGCGAGTCACTGGCACGAATCCCGACGGCAACATGTCCGAGGTGGGGTTGGTGGCCACCACATTTGCCGAGGTGGTGGTGAGCCCGGTGGCCATGCGAAAGCTGCGCCCCACATGGCAGGAGGGCGGGGAATCGAAATGGGAGTTGCTGGTTTCCGCAACCTCTGTGCAGCAGCAAATTGACGCGCTGGACCTGCCCTCGGCCCAGTCTCTCTTCGGCATGACCTTGGCGGTGACCGTGGCAGGGCAGGACTACCTCATCGAGTCGATTGCTTCCAGCGAGGCTTTCGGCCAGGTGTATCTCTACCGTTTATTGCTGCGGGAAGCGCGGCAACAGGCAGTGTAGCGACATGGATCAAAGATCAGGGGTCAGGGGTCAGTCAAGACAGGGCAATTGCATGAAGCAGTTGAACCAAGAGGAACAAGAGATTTGAAAGGGCACGGCTTCAGCCGTGCCGACCACGAAGCTTAAAATGCGACGGCTTTAGCCGCCGAGGGATGTATTTTCGACGGCTTAGAACCGTCCCTCTGGGGCTAAAGCCCTGCATTCTTCTGACACATTTTCGGCACGACTAAAGTCGTGCCCTTTCAAAGCCCATTTTCCTGTGCTCGAAACGTTCATGCGATTGCCCTGTCAGTCAAGACCTGGCGCGGACACCCTCGCCACGACGTGGCTTTAAGGTTCGGCCCAAATCAGAAATCTGTACCGTGAGTTGCCCTGGCCAAACGATCAATAGAAGAGAAGCCAGCCTAATCTCGCCACCAACGACTGACCCCTGACCCCGATCCCTGTTGCGGAGCAACACTATGCAAAATGCGAAGGACTCGTTTTACGTGGCGCTGCGCACGCGCCTGACTGCGGTCAACCCCGAGCGGACCGTGCTGCTGCGCGGTGCTGTGCGGCCGGGAATTCTGGTGGAAGAGGCGGAAGCGCCGTTTTCTCAGCTTCCCAGCGATGTGTTTGTTCTGCGCTGGCTGAACCTGGGCGTCGATTTCGACCTTCCGACCAAGATGGTGGCCGGGGAGTGCGAAATCCTCTACCAGACGTGCGGCACGCAGAGCTTTGGTGGGCTGGACCGGGGCCGGGCGCTGAGCGCCATGGATGAAGAGCTGAGCCAGATTCTGCAGCCCTTCTACACGCCCAAGCTCAACTACATGGCGACCCCGCCGGCGGAGATGCTGACGCAGGTTTTCTGGGACGAGCCGGCCTTTGGGCCCAGCGCGGCCCAGCGCGACCGGCTTGCCCGTTCGGCAAAGGTGATGGTCTACAGCTACCAGGAGCAGGGAGAGTAAATGGCGGCCAATTGGATTTCAGCTCCCGCTCCGGTGGCGCGGCGGGTTCGAGGATACTTTGCCCCGGTGAACCGCGCTGCGCATACGCCCACGCTCTTCGATCCGGCCCAGCAGGGCGGCTTCAATCTGGAGGCTCCGCCTGCTCCGTGGATCGCCCTGGGTTGGATGCAGGGATTCACGCGGAGATCCGCCAGCAAGACCGCCCCGGTGCTGGCAGGCATTCCCGCCGCGACACTGGGACAGGTGCGCGAGACTCTGGAGGCGCAGGTGAGCTTCGAGTTCCTCAGTTGGACCAAGCTGACCATGGCTCTGGCAACCGGCTCACAGCACATGAATCTGCTGGCCCCGGCCAGCGGCGCCGCTGCCGAGGCAAACGGCGCGCAGGCGGCCTCGGCAGTCGCCCTGCAATCTGGGTCAACCGCCAGTTTCATCTCTTTGGCAGCCGCGGATTCGGCCCGATTCTCCGCCGGATCAATCGTCGCACTAGACGCGGATTACACCGGGCAGACTGGCTTTGTAGGCGCGCCGATTGCGGGTGCCTATGTGCGCCAGGCGATTACAGACGTGGATTACATCCGCCGAGTCACCTTCAACGTGGCGCGAGTATCGCAAGCAAACTCCACCGGACTAACCTTGGCGGAACCGCTGCCGGGCGGTATTCCGGTCGCGGGCGCCAAATTACAGACCGTTACCGGATTCGTCGACCGCGAAGGTGGCAGCTTCTACCAGGAGTGGTCGGCGCTGTTTGTGATGGAAGGCAGCCAGGGCGAGCGCATCTTCTTTCACTATCCGCGGCTGCAGACTCTCGCGGGCGCGCAGGAAGCGCCACAGCCGCTCGACGGCAAGCACAAGGGCGGCCTGGAGCGGGTGCTGCTCAAAGGACAGTTTCTTGCCTTGCCGGTCACCGACCCGCTGGACGGAGAACGCGTGCTTTGTTACCGCAGCTTTCTGCCGGCAGCCAAGGCTCTGGTATAGGGATCGGCGACCCAAAGGGTGTAGCGATTGCGCGCGACCTCAGTCGTGCCGATGAAGCGGCAGAATACGCGGGCGTTAATCCCTGGGGGGGTGCCTGCCCGGAAACAAGGAATTGTTGTGAGATTCCGCAGCGAGTCACCATGAAGATCACCATTCAAGGGCAGGACTATACCGCCGCGCTCGATGCGCAGCGGCCAATGACGATCGAACGCAAGCTGAATGAGCCCTCAGTCTGCGAGTTGGCCCTCAGCCTGCCGGCGGGCGGCAGCCTGGCCGCTCCACTCCGCAACCAGTACCTTGCCGTAACCGGCGACGACGGTACACCTTACTTTACCGGCTATCTCGCCGTAACACCGTTGCCGGAGTATGCCGGCCTGGACCTTGAGGGACCGCGCTACCGATTGGCGATCCAAGCGCTCAGCGATGAGTTGCTGCTGGACCAGTTGCCGATGCCGCCCAGCCAGGGAGCGACCGGAGAGACTGCCGAGGCCCTGATGGCCGCGCTGGTGAACCGCACCGGACAATCCGCGCTTTCTACCCAGGGCCTCTCGCTGGCCACGCCCGTGAGCCATTTCGCTCCCGGCCCCGGCGCGAAATTCAGCCAGAGCGCCGCCCAGATTGCCAACCAGGCGCGGGCTGCCTATCGCGCGCTGAATGGGGCGCTGGCGCTGACCGCTATCCAGAACATCGTCCACACGCTCAGCGAGACCGACGGCAGCCTGACCCTGGCCAACCTGGCCTTCACGGCCAGCACAAAGCGCGCCCTGGCCAACGACGTGACCGTCTGCGGCGAGCATGAGCCGGTCGCCTACGTTACGGAGTACTTCCTGGGCGACGGAGCCACCACGCAGTTCAATCTGGCCGCGGATCCGTTCTTTCCCGCCGCATCCAAAGCTACCCTCATTCGCGAGCTGTTCAATGAAGCCGAGATCGATCCACGCGTGTGGGGCTATCCCGGTGCCAACACCTATCTTCGGTTGGGCCAGGGCGGGTTGGTGATGGGGGGCGGCAATGGCACCGACGGAGAGACGGTGCTCACCTGGCTCGATCCGGTGGAGATGGGCGGGACCCTGCTGCTTGAAGCGGCAGGAATCACGCTGTCGCCGGGCAGCAGCGGAATTCTGGCCGGCTTCTTTGTGGGCCTGGAGAATCAAGCCGCTTGTACTGCCGGTTTTCAGGCTACGGCGCAGCCGGGCGGCGGAGCGGTCACTTTGCAGCCGCTCATCCAGGGAGCGCCGGCGGGAACGGCATATGCCATCAACCCCACCTGCCAATACACGCTGCGAATCAGGGTCCATTGCCCCGAGAACTGCCGTGCGCTGGCCATCTATCGCTCCTTTGCAGACAGCGGCCCCATCACCAGCGGCGGGCAATGGAACCTGGCTCCCGGCATAGTGCAGATGGAGATCCAGCAGTTTACCAACGGCGTTGCCGCCCTGCCGGTGACGCTCTACGACGGCTCCATTGCCAGCCTGCCGGGAGCCTGCATGGTGGTGGCCGCCAGCAGCATCAATCTGGTCGGAACCATGCGCGCCCTCAATTTGACGAGCCTCGGATCGGGCTGGGTGGTGAGCACTCCGCCCAGCGGCGGCGCGTATACGCGGCCCGTCGGTACAGCGGCCGAGTCGGCGCAATGTCACATGCTGCGAACCGGCAAACTGGTCTTTTACACCGGATTCGCGCCCGTAGCGGGCGAGCAGATTGCCGTGAGTTACCGCACCGTGGGACGCGCGGTGGGACGCGCGGTGAACACGGCCAGCCAGCAGGCGCTGGTCCAGGCCGGAATGCCCGCCGAAGCAGTTTGGATCGGCTCAGTGACCAATCCCCCGGCGCGTTGCTCGGCAGACTGCCGCAACGCGTCTTTGGTCATGGAGCAAGCGGCGGCCGGCGCCAGCGCGCTGTGGAGCGGCACGTTCAAAGCCACCCGCGCCAGCTTTGCCGCCGACGTCTGGCCGGGGGACGCTCTGCTGTTGAGCGCGCCCTCGGCCAGCCTGGATACGCAGGTCGTGGTGCGCTCGGTGAAGCTGAGCTATCGCGCCAGCACGCCTGACCTGATTGAGTACGGCCTGGCCTTCGCCAACGACTGGGCTTGCGATCTGGCCATCAAGACTAGCGCCACGGTCCCCGCTGATGCATGGCTTCCGGCGCCAGCGGCTCCCACACTGCTGGCCAATCTGACTGGCCTCTCGGTGACCGCGTTGAACGGAAGCACGGTGACCGTCAACGCCGGCGCAACGCCCCCCGCAGGCGGCGGATTCGAGGTTCGCCGGCGCGATTTTGCCTTTATGGCGGGCGAAGATCCCGACTTGGTGTTGCGGGCCTCGACGGCCAACATGACCTTCTCCCGCGAGACGGCGAACGACCGGTTCTACATCCGCATGTATGACGGGGCTACACCGCCGAACTACTCGGAGTTCTCCACTGCCTTGTTCATCAATATGCCTGTTGGGGCGTGAACCAACTCCCTGTCATCATGAGCGGAACGGAGCGGAATCGAAGAATCTGCGGTTGTTCCTCTGGGGGCAAAACATGGTTCTGCAACCCTTCTTAGAAGGAATCGGAGGATGGAGTTCGGCCAATGCGGATGATGAATGAATTCGAAGCGCAGGTGCTGAGCGATCTGAGCGTGCTGAAGACGCAGATGACCAATCTCACCGGCGACGGCAACGGAGGACGCATCGCCGACCTGGAGCGGCGCATGGAGCGGCACGAGCAAAACTGGCAGCGCGCCAAGGGCTTTCTGGCGGCCATCAGCGTGGTGTTCGCCGTCTTTGAGGTAGCCGTCGAGGCCTGGCACCGGCACTGAGGGCCATGCCCGGAATCCGCCGCAAATCCGCGGCAGAACTCAGTGCGAGAGATCCATCGGTCCTTGCCGCCCCGGCTCCCCGGCCTTGCCGTTCTCGTCCATCTTGCCGAAGATCATCTTGCCGCTGGCGGTTTGCAGCACGCTGGTGACTGAAATCTCGATGGCTTTGCCGATCAACTTGCGCGCGTGATCCACCACCACCATGGTGCCGTCGTCCAGGTAGCCCACGCCCTGGTTGTACTCCTTGCCTTCCTTCAGGATGAGCACATTCATCTTCTCGCCGGGCAGCACCACCGGCTTGAGCGCGTTGGCCAGGTCGTTGATGTTCAGCACCTCCACGTGATGCAGGTGGGCCACCTTGTTCAGGTTGAAGTCGTTGGTCACCACCTTGGCCTCCCACTTCTTGGCCAGTTCCAGCAGCTTCAGGTCCACCTCGCGGATGGAGGGGAAGTCGTCGGGGACAATCTGCACCTGGATGGTGGTGTTGGACTGCATCCGTTGCAGCATGTCCAGGCCGCGGCGGCCCCGTTGCCGCTTGGAGCCATCGGTGGAGTCGGCCACGGTCTGCAGCTCGCGCAGCACGAACTCCGGCACCACCATCATGCCGTCGATGAAGCCGGCTTCGGCGATGTCGGCGATGCGGCCGTCGATGATGACGCTGGTGTCCAGCACCTTGGCGCTGCGCCGGGTGGGCCGGTCGCTGGTGAAGACCGTGCCCAGCGCCGCCGGGTTCAGCAGGTCGCCCTTGTTGGCGCCCACCAGCAGCCCCACATAGGTCATCAGCAGCAGCACAAAAATCTGCAGCACGGCCGAGGTCGCGCCCGGCAGCAGCGCGCTGCGCAGCACCAGGCAGAACAGCGCCGCTCCAAAGATGCCCAGCACGCTGCCGCACACGGCGCCGATCAGCCGCCGCAGGCTCAGCGCCCGCACCCGCAACTCAAAGACGATCACCGCACAGGCCGCCGCGGCGCCCGCGCCCGCACCCACCCACTCTGTCATGCCGAATGGATGAAGGAAATAACAAACCCCGGCAAGAAGGGCCACAAAAAGAAGACGAACGACCATTAGATCCATAAAAGCCAACTCCCGCTGGCGCCAAGGAAAACTCCTCAGCCTGGGCACAAGTGGCGAGTATGCCCACTCTTGCGTTGAGTCGTCAAGGGCCGGTGATTTACCGGAGAAGAACGAGCGTCGCCCAGTGGATTTGCGCCAAGGAAAAGCGCTTCCCCGGCACCTCCAATTGCGCACGTCGGCTGGGGGCTGCCACAATGGTTGCGCCGCGCAATTCTCCGCCAACCTGAGGGCTCACGCGTGAAACTCTGCCCGCAATGCAATACCGGCTTTCCCGATCGCTCTGAGACCTGCCCTACCCATGGAACGCTGCTCAGTGAGATCGTCGACCTCAGACCGGGCATGTCGATTCTGGGAAAATACCGCATCGTTCGAAAGCTGGGCGAAGGCGGTTTTGGCGCTGTCTACCTGGCCGAACAGACCCTCATGGACGAGCAGCGGGCTCTGAAGTTCCTCTCCCGCCAGTGGAGCCGCGACCAGGGAGCGACCGACCGCTTCCGCCGCGAGGTCCGCACACTGCGCCAGATTCGGCACAAAAATGTCGTAGACTGCGGCGATCTGGAACAGGCCGAGGACGATTCCCTTTTCTTCGCCATGGAGTTCGTCGGAGGGCCCGACCTTCGCGACTTTCTCAACCACGATCCCCTGCCCCTGAATACAGAGGTGGCGGTGGAGATTGCCCACGGCATCGCCGAGGGCCTGGGCGCTGCGCACGCCAAGGGCATGGTCCACCGCGACATCAAGCCGGAGAACATCCTCATGGCCTGCGATGCCGGTGCCTTGATTCCCAAGATTGCCGATTTTGGCATCGTGGCCACCAAAGAGAGCAGCACTGGCCGGACGAGTACCGGCGGCTCACTGCTGACCTGGGCCTATGCCGCGCCGGAACAGTGGCGCGGTCAGCGCGGCTCGGAGCTGGATGGCCGCACCGATCTTTACGCCCTTGGTGGAGTGCTCTTCGAGATGCTCACAGGGCAGACGGTCTTTGACGCCGAAAGCTACGAGGGATGGGCCTACGAGCACTGGAATACCCCGCCCCGGCCGCCCAGCAGCCTGCGCCCCGACCTGGCAAATTGGCAGGGACTGGATGCTCTGGTGCTGCGCATGTTGGCCAAGAATCGCGAAGACCGTCCCGCGGACGTGCCCGAATTGCTGCGGCTGCTCGACGGCATCCGGTATGCTCCCCCGGCGCGCCGCGCTACCCTACGCGAAGAAGTTCAGCAAGAGCCGCGTCCTGCCGAGACTGACCATCGGCCGCCGCCTCGCCCAACCCCGCCCCCAATCCAGAAGGCGGCCCGCGCGCTGGGGGGCGATTACGATTCCTTTGATCCCCGCAAACACATCCGTCTCACCAAGGGCCTGTGGATCAGGAGGTTGTCTACCGGGGAACTGATCTTCGCCGCCCTCTTGGCGATCGGGCTGATTTCATCGCTGGTCTACGCCTACCTTAGCGGCCAACCGTCCAGCTCCGACCCCGGTCCAGCCGCGCAAGCCTTCAATTGGGCCTCGCCGGTGGGCACCGTGGCACCGGACTTCACCGTCTCCGACGGAACGAATTCCATTCATTTGGCCAGCTATCGGGGCCAGGTGGTGCTGCTCAACTTCTGGGCCAGTTGGGCGGGGGAGTGCGAGGAAGAGATGCCCTTGCTCCAGAAGCTCCATAAGGAGCAGCCTGCACTGGCTGTGCTGGCCGTCGACGTGGACAAATTTCCGCGAGACTACAAGCGTTTCGTTCAGGCCCATCATCTGACCCTCACCACAGTCGGCGATCCCGGTGAAACCGCCGCCAAGCTCTTCCACACCGAGAAGTGGCCAGAGACCTACGTCATCGACCGCCAGGGGGTCGTCCGGCGCAAGTTCATTGGATTGCAGGACTGGTCCAGCCCCGAGATTCGCGAGTTTCTCAATAGCCTATGAAGAAAGAGAACCGCTCTCGCACCTGCAGAGCCGCCTGCAAAGTTGCCTTCAGGCTGCGGATTGTGTCAGAGCGCTACTTCAAAGCCTACCCTGAGCGCAGCCTAAGGGTTCTGTAGATGGCCAATCCAGATTCCGTCCTTCAAGCGAGAACGGATGCGGAGGTTTCTACGCCTCCACCGCGACGGGCGCGCGCCGCCAGGCATAGAGCGGAAACTGGTTGGCCATTTCGGCCACTTCCAGGCGAATCCGCTCCAGGGCCGCGTCATCGTTGCGCCGGGCCAATGCCTTCTCAATCCAGACGGCGATTTGCCGCATCTCCGGCTCCTTCATGCCGCGGGTGGTCAGTGCGGGCGTGCCCACGCGGATGCCCGAGGCCTTGAGCGGCGGATTGGTGTCGTAAGGAATGGTGTTCTTGTTCACCGTGATGCCGGCCTTGCCCAGCGCAAGCTCGGCCTCGGAGCCGAGAATGCCCTTCTGGAAGACATCGACCAGCATGAGGTGGTTGTCTGTACCCCCAGAGACGATGCGGAAGCCAGCCTCGGCGAGCGCGGCGGCAAGCACCTTGGCGTTGGCCACGATCTGCGCGGCGTAAGTCTTGAACTCCGGCCGCAGCGCCTCGCCAAAGGCCACTGCCTTGGCGGCGACGATGTGCACCAGCGGGCCGCCCTGCTGGCCGGGGAAGACTGCCTTGTCAACAGCTGCCGCCAGATCCTGCCCGCAGAGGATCAGCCCGGCGCGGGGACCGCGCAGGGTCTTGTGGGTGGTGGTGGTGGTGATGTGCGCGTGCGGAACCGGCGAAGGATGCACGCCGCCCGCCACCAGGCCGGCGATGTGGGCCATGTCGAAGATGTAGACCGCGCCCACCTTGTCGGCGATCTGCCGCATGCGGGCGAAATCCCACAGGCGCGGATAGGCGCTGCCGCCGCCGATGATGGCCTTGGGCTTTTCCCGCTCGGCAATGGCCTCCAGCTCGTCGTAGTCGATCAGCTCGGTGTCTTTGCGGACGTGGTAAAACGTCGGCCGGTAGAGCTTGCCGCTGAAGCTGAGCTTGTGGCCGTGGGTGAGGTGGCCGCCGTGCGCCAGATCGAGGCCGAGGATGGTGTCGCCCGCTTGCAGCACCGCCGCGTAGGCCGAGGCGTTGGCCTGCGAGCCGGAGTGCGGCTGCACATTGGCGTGCTCGGCGCCGAAGATCTGCTTGGCGCGATCGCGGGCCAGGTTCTCAACCACGTCGGCATACTCGCAGCCGCCGTAGTAGCGGCGGCCGGGGTAGCCCTCGGCATATTTGTTGGTGAAGATGGAGCCGGCCGCTTCAAGAACCGCTTCGGAGACAAAGTTCTCGCTGGCGATCATCTCCAGCCCCTCGTGCTGGCGGAGGGTTTCCTGGTCAAGAGCGGCGGCCACGGCAGGGTCGGCCTGGGCAAGGGAGAGTGAGATGCGGTCAGTCATAGATGAATTTTAACCCCTCCCCACTTGCAATCACAGGCAGAAAAGCGGGCAGGCTTGTAGTCTGGGACGAAGAGCGGGACGGGGGATCCTGCTTTGCATTCCCCTCATTCCGCTCCCAATTGGCTGATGGAACACAGCTTCGCGGTGTGTTCGAGGGCGCTATGAGAACCGGATGCAAGCAACTTCTACTGGCAACTTTCGCTGCGTTCACGCTGATCTCGGCCACAGCGCAGGGCATGGGACCGCAGAATTCAGGCGCCGACGCGGGTCTGGTTGCGAGAGCTACCGCCGGGGATGCGGCCTCGCAAGTACTGGTCGGGGACGGCTTCGCGGAGGGCGGTGGCCAGCCGCGTACCGCGAAGCAGCTTGCGGCTGACTATAAACAGGCTGCGGAGTGGTACCGCAAGGCAGCCGTGCAGGGCTCCCTCAATGGCCAGTTGAGGCTGGCAGCGCTCTATCGCGATGGCAAGGGTGTAGCGCACGACATGGTTGAGGCAGCAGCATGGTATCGCAAGGCAGCCGACCAGGGCGATGCCGGAGCGCAAGGCACCCTTGGCCTGCTTTATGCCTTCGGACAAGGAGTTCCCCAGAACGATGTCGAGGCCTACTACTGGCTTGACCTGGCGGCGGCGGTGAAGGGTCCGAATCAGGAAAAGTACGCCGCCAACCGGCAGATGGTCGGCACGCGGATCACAGCGGACGAGCTAGCCGAGGTCCAGGAGCGCGCGGAGAAGTGGAAGGCCGAGCATCCCCGTCCGTAGATCGCGCGAAGCAGGCGAGTTCTGAAGCGTCTGTTACCAGGAAGTAATGTGCGAGATGGAGGCTTGCTTGCTAGCCTCCATCCCGCGCATTTCCAGCTTCCAATTCCTGTCGTCGATCTCCCGGCCCGCATCTCCGCTGCCGGAAGCGCCTACACGAACATGCGGCTAAGCAGCACCAGGCTGACCAGCAGCACGATTCCGGTTCCCAGGGTGATAAAGATCAGCTTGTACTCGATGGGCAGCAGGGGCTCGTACTCGCTTTCCATCCTTTGCAGTTCATCGGTCAGTTTCGGTTCGCTCATAGGTCACCCTTTCACGGCGGGCGGCAGGATGCCGTGGAAGAAGAGCCACGAAATCAGCAAACCAACCCAGATGATGTATCCAAAAAGACAAAGAACGTAGACGGCGGCGAGTTTGGCGATGCCCTCCTGCCAGAGGCGGCGGAAGTTCGACACCGCGCCGATAGCGAAGAAGGTCATCACAAAGAAGATGGCGCGGAAGATATTCGCCTGCCCCATGGCCGCTTTCACTTGCGGCATGAGCGCGGGGAACGACGCGCCGATGGCGATCACGATCAGGAAGGTAGCCGCGTAACCCAGAATGAACTTGGGGAAGCGCTGCCAAATCTCCTTGGCCTTCACTTCACCTTCGCGGTGCTCGATCTTGGCCGACCACACCCAGGCAAGAATGAACGCCCAGACGCCAATGAAGACATCGATGAACACCTTCACGGTGGTGGCCACACCCAGCGTCCAGCCCGCCTGATAGTTCAAGCCAGAGGCCAGCGACTTGGCGTGAATCAGCGAGTCGGCAATGGCCCCGCTGGCCACCGCGGCCCCGTCGGTCTTCACCGACAGGCCCATCCAGGCGCCGGCCACCAACGGTTGTGTGTAGAGGAAGTGCTGTGCCGCGAAGGGCAGAATCAGCATCTCCACCACCGCGAAGATCACCACCAGCGAGGAGACCATGATGGGCACAATCGGCCGCGCCCTGATGGCGCTGCCGGTGGCAATGGCCGCCGAGACGCCGCAGATGGAGATTCCGGAAGCCAGGGGAACCGCCCACTCGCGGCTGAACCCGAACCACCGCCGGGCCACGTAGTAGACCACCGGCCAAAAGATCAGATAGGCGCAGACGATGGCGCAAAGACCCTGAAAGATCATGGTCGAGGCCAGCTTCTGCTGCGAGAGCGCGGTGATGCCCAGGAATCCGCCCAGGATGACAATGGCCGTCTTGATATAAAGCTCGGGCCGCAGGGCGTCTTTGATCTTGCGGGAGACGCCGGGCAGAAAGTTGCCGATAAACAAGCCCGCCAATAGGGCAAGGATAAACCCGGACTCATTGGTCAGATTGAGCGACCAGCCGATGCCCAGCTTGGCGCGCATGTTAGGAGTTGCCGCGATGTACGCCCAACTGCCCATAAACCAGCAGGCGTAACTGACAACAAAGACCGCCGTGAATCCTCCGGCGAAGTGCACGATATTGACGCGCAAGGCCCTGGCGCCGGCCATCATAACAATCAAAAGAAAGACGAAAGTCGCCAGCAGCGAGACCAGCGGCGGAAGGCTCGCGTAAGCGGCGGAGAACGGGGCCAGAGCCTTGGCCGGCGTCGTCCAGATAGAGGTGCTAACGGCCCAACCCAGAAGGTCGACGTGGAACATGGTTCCGAAAGAAAGTACGAAGAAAAAAAGACCGATGCAGACGGCGAGCCAATCTTCGCTCAGTCCCGTCCTGGGCGGTGCCGTTGCCGCAGGGGACGCCAGAGGCTCCCTTTCCGGCGGTTCGATTTGTGGTGTCATTTTCATTCCTCCCGTACGATGGTGCTCGTTTTGTTGAGGCTCTCACTCTCAAAGCGTAGAGGTACTTTTAGAACAGCGGGATGGGCAAATTTCCCTGCCGTTGTTCTTCGAATATTGGCGGTCGGTCCCTCGCAAATCCCAGGGTTTGGCAGCGTTTGGCTCCAGCGGATAAAGCGCGCAGACGCCGCGTTCAGTTCCCCACCTTCCTCCACTGGAGATTTTTGGTGCCCCATCATAGCGCAACCGAACGATGCCGGGCGACCAGCAACTGTGAACACCGAGAAGTGCCTTCGATTGTTGCGATCTTGCAAGCGTCGTCGGCGACCCGCGCTATTCTGGTCGAGATGCGAACCCTTTCCGCGCTTCGTTTCTTTCGCTTCTTTTGCGAGGCCATCAGCCTGCTCGGACTGACGGTTTTCCCCTCCCGCATCCACGCGCAACCCTCCGCCGTCACACTCACGCCGGCGGTCCTGGAAGTCGGGTCGCCGGTGCTGATTCATCTCAGCGCTGCCGGAGATGCGCGCCCTGACGGCGAATGGCTGGGGCGCAAGATTGATTTCTTCCCCGCGCACGGCAGGCTCGGGTGGTACGCCTTGGCTGGAGTGGACGTTGAAGCCTCCGCAGGGCCCTCGACATTGAAGATCGTTCTTCGCACCGGGGGCGAGGTCCGCGACCTCAGCCGCACCGTCGAGATTCATCCCGCGCACTACCGCACGGGAAAGCTGGCCGTTGCGCCCAGGTTTGTCTCCCCTGGCCCGGAGGCGCTGGAAGAGATCAAGGCCGAGAGCGCGCTGAAGGAGAAGGTGTTTGGCGTGAGCGCCGCCGAGCCGCTATGGGCAGCCAGTTTTCGCGCGCCCGTCGCCGCCCCACCGACCGACAGCTTTGGCACCCGCCGCATGTTCAACGGCAAGCTGGCCAGCATTCACAAAGGGATGGACTTCAAGGCAGCCAGCGGAACGGCGGTGCGGGCAGGCAACAGCGGTACGGTGGTGCTGGCGCGGCCGCTCTACTATGAGGGCAACTGCGTGGTCATCGACCATGGACTGGGCCTGTTTACGATTTCAATGCACTTGAGCCGCATCGATGTGCACGAGGGGCAGCAAGTGGCCACGGGTGAGCGGCTCGGGTTGAGCGGGGCCACAGGGCGCGTCACCGGGCCGCACCTGCACTGGGCCGTCCGCTGGCAGGGGGCATACCTTGACCCCGCCAAGCTGCTGCGGCTGGATCTGAATGCGGTGCGCTAGCACGGTGAGCCCGACTGGGTTCCGCGTGCGTATGGGCTGCAATTTATAATCCGGCAGGAACCGGGCACGCAAGTCGAGTCCCGCAACGCGGAGAGAATGACCCATGCCAACCGACGTAGTCATGCCCCAGATGGGCGAGTCGATTTTTGAGGGCACCATTACCAAGTGGCTCAAAAAGGCCGGCGACCCAGTCGAAAAGGACGAACCGCTGTTTGAGATCTCCACCGACAAGGTAGACGCGGAGATTCCCTCGCCCGTCGCCGGAGTGCTCACCGAGATCAAGATCTCTGCCGGCACAACCGTAGTGATCAATACGGTCGTTGCGGTAGTCACGGAAAGAGGCGAAGTCCCGGGAACAGAGCAACGGGATCAGGGTGCGAATGCAGCGAATCAAGCTGCGAAGACTGTGCCCGGCACGGTTGACACGGGCATTGCTGTGGTAATGCCACAGTTGGGCGAGTCCATTTTTGAGGGGACCATCACGAAATGGCTCAAGCAGGTTGGCTCTTACATTGAGAAGGACGAGCCGCTCTTTGAAATCTCCACCGACAAGGTCGATGCGGAAATTCCCTCACCGGCAGCCGGTGTGCTCAGCGAGATCAGGGTTCCGCAAGGGGCCACGGTCGAGATCTATACGGTGGTCGCGGTGATTGGCGGTGGTAGCGGCGAGGCCGGCAAGATATCCAGCTCAAGCACGCCTGCCACTGAAGCTTCGGTCCCGGCGGTACTCCCAGTAGTGCAAATGCTGCCAGTTGCCTCCCAGGTCGAAGGGCGCCGTCTGCGCTCCTCGCCCCTGGTGCGGCGGATGGCCAGGGACAACCAGCTCGATCTGCGCCAGGTCGCCGGAAGCGGTTCGGAAGGGCGCATCACCAAGGAAGATGTGTTGCGTCACCTGAGCGCGCACGGCCCAGGCAGCGCTTTGGCAGCGATTCCCCAAGAGCCGGCCGCTCAGCAAATGACAGATGAGCTGGCGCCGCTGACCAAGATGCGCGCCATCATCGCTCAGCGCATGGTGGAGAGCCTGCAGATCAGCCCGCATGTTCACACCGTCTACAAGGTGGACATGACGCGCGTTGCCCGGTTGCGCGCGCGCGAGAAGGCAGGCTTCGAGAAGCGCCACGGCGTTAAACTCACCTTCATGCCCTTTGTGGCCATTGCCGTGGTCGAGGCGCTGCGCAAGTTTCCCATCGTCAACGCATCGCTGGAGAATGGCGCAATCCGCTATCACCGCAACATCAACCTCGGTATCGCCGTGGCGCTGGAGTGGGGCCTCATTGTCCCGGTGGTGAAGCAGGCCGAGGGGCGAACCTTTGCTGACTTGGCGCGGACCATTGCCGACCTGGCCGAGCGCGCCCGCACAAAAAAGCTGCTGCCCGACGAGGTGGCGGGATCGACGTTCACTCTGACCAACTCCGGCGTCTTTGGGGACGAGTTCAGCACGCCGATCATCAACCAGCCGGACTCCGCCATCCTGTGCATCAGCGGGATGAAGAAGGAGGCCGTGGTGCTGACCGATGCCGAGGGCAACGACACCATCGCCATCCGGTCCATGGAGCACTTCTGCCTGGGCTTCGACCACCGCATCATCGACGGCGCGGATGGCTGCAAATTCATGCTGGAGTTCAAGAAGACGCTGGAGGGGTGGAACAGGGCGATCGGGTAATCGCGGGAAGGTGCGGAATCTGTGAGCTTGGACGCGAGGGTCTATTGCGATTGTTACGAGCGCGGCAAAGTGCGCACGCCTCCGCCTCAGCCGGAACTTGTTTCGGTCGATGAGGATGGCGGGCTGGGTCTGAATTGCCAACAACCCGATGCCGATGAAAGCGCATTCTTCAACTGGCGGGCTACCGCCTGTGAACACGCACCATGGGGGGAACTGGTTTCCTGCCGGCTCGGGAATATCACTTTGATCGGATTCCTTCGAGAGCTGTTGGCCAAAAAGCCGCTGCTCTTTCCGATCATGCTCAGCAAGGTTCTCTACAACGGTGTTCATTGCGGAGATTTCCTCTCTGTGGCGGATGTTGACCTCCTCTCGATCGAAGTCGAACGATTGAAGGAGGTGCACGCTGTGGACGGCAGCGATGAGCCGTTCGTTCGACAGTTCGAGCTTCAGATGGGCCAACTGGTGCAGGCTTCTCAAAGCGTTGGAAAGCCAATCGCCTTTTGACGCTCGCTCTCCGGCAAGGGCAAAGGCAAAATCGCAGGCTGCGGTCTCAGTCCCTACGCATGCGCCTTCCAGGGATCGTAGGTGCCTGCGCTCCAGGTGTTGCCTTCGGGGTCTTTGACAGCGAACTCGCGGCTGCCGTAGGGCGTGTCCTGGAGCGGGCGGGTGACAACCGCTCCGGCAGCGACGGCGCGGGCATGGGCCGCATCGGCATCGGAAACCACGATGTAGATGCCGCAGGTTTCAACGCCGCCCAGTTCCTGCGGCGATTTGAGGCAGCGGCTGTGTTCGTCTTCCTTGGCGGAGCCGAGCATGACGATGCCGTTGCCCAGGGAGAGTTCGGCGTGGGCAATGGTTCCATTCTCGCCTTCGTAGACGGCGTGTCGCTCGAACCCGAAGACCTGGCAGAGCCAGTCGATTGCGGCGGGTGCGTCCTTGTAGCGATGGGCAGGGATGACAGTGCTGCGGGAATCGGGCATTGGGGAAGCCTCCGCAGGCAGATTAGCGCGAAGGCGGGCCGCTCGGCAATGGGATATTCTCGGCATTATGGGCCTGCCGCAGGGCGACGCCGAGCTCGTGCAAATTGTGGATGCAGCGCTGGCCGATGCCGCGCGGCGCGCCGGGGACCGCCTGGCCTGCCGGCCGGGATGCGCGCAATGTTGCCATGGTGCCTTCGCCATCGGCCCGCTGGATGCCCTGCGCCTGGCCGCCGGAATGGAAGCGCTGCGGGCGACAGATCCAGCACTGGCTGCGGAAATCGAGCGGCGCGCAAGAGCGTGGATTGCAGAGCACGCATCCGAGTTTCCTGGCGACGCGCAGTCGGGCCTGCTGGGAGATTCCGACAAAGACCAGAAGCTCTTTGAGGACTTCGCCAATGAAGCGGCGTGTCCAGCGCTCGATCCGGCAACCGGGCGCTGCGACGTCTACGCCTGGCGGCCGATGACTTGCCGGGTTTTTGGCCCTCCGGTGCGCATGGGGGAGGGCGAGGCGCTGGGCCATTGCGAGCTGTGCTTTGTGGGGGCGAGTCCTGAGGAGGTCGCCGCTTGCGAAATGGCGGTGCCGCATGAAGCCGAGGCCAAACTGCTGGATGAGATTGGGGCCGCGGGCGAGACGTTGGTTGCCTTTGCTTTGCTGCGGTGATAAAGCTGGCGCCTGTCCGTGTTCTCCCCCTTATGGAAATGGCGCCGCGAGAATGGGGCGAGGAGCTGACACGGCGTGGCAATTGCACATGCTTTCGCTGTTGAGTCCCATGGAGTGGCAGAGGCTGCGGGCGATCCGCGATAAACTGGGGTTTGGACAGCATGATGCCAAATCGCCCCTGCTGGGTTGAGATTCGCGCCCACTTTCTTGAAGAGAATTACCGGTTCCTCCAGAGCCTGGCCGAGCCCCATGCGGAGCTTCTGGCCATTGTGAAGGCCGACGCCTACGGCCACGGACTCACCATTTGCGCTCCGGCTGCGGTGCGCGCCGGGGCTCGATGGCTGGGCGTGACGAGCGTGGAAGAGGGCGTGGCCGCGCGCGCGCTATGCCCGGAGGCGCGGATTCTGGTGATCGGGGGCATCTTTCCCGGCCAGGCAGCGGACGTGGTACGGCATGGGCTGACCCCCGTAGCCTGGGAACGCTGGCAACTGGATGAGTTGGAGTCTGCGGCGCGCGCTGCCGGAGTCAGTGCAGGTACGCTCAAGGTGCACCTGGAGATCGATACCGGCATGAGCCGCCAAGGCGTGGATGCGCTCGGCCTGACGCAGGCGCTGGCCAGGTTCTCTCCGGGCTCTCCGCTGAAGCTGGAAGGCGTGATGACCCACCTGTTCGCCGCCGACGAAGCAGACGGCGCGGTCACCGAAACACAATTGGAGCGGATGGTCGAGGTGCTGGGCCGGGTTGAGGCTTACGGACTCTATGCCGACTGGCTCAATGTGGGCAGCTCGGCCGCTCTGTTGGCGGGTCAGGCGGGCAGAATTGCGGAGTTGGCAGCACGCCACGGCATGAAGGCCATGATGCGTCCAGGCCTGGCGCTCTATGGGCTGGCGCCGCAGTTCGATCCCAGCTTTGAGCCGGAGGAGCCGGCTTCTCTGAGGGCGGCGCGCGCGCAGTTGCAGCCGGTGCTGAGCTGGAAGACCAGGGTCACGAGCGTGCGCACGGTCCAGGCTGGCGCGGTGGTGGGTTATAACGGGACATTTGTCGCCACCGAGCCCATGCGGCTCGCACTGCTGGCCGCGGGCTACGCCGATGGGTTGGACCGCAAGCTGGGCAACCGCTTCAGCCTGTTGGTGCGCGGCCAGCGCGCTCCGCTGGTGGGCCGCGTCAGCATGGACCAGGCCGTGCTGGACGTGACAGAGATCCCAGAGGTCACGGCGGGCGACGAGGTGGTGATCCTGGGTTCGCAGGGCGATCAGATAATCAGCGCCTTCGACCACGCAGGGGCCACGGGGACGATTCCCTGGGAAGTCTTTACCCGGATTGGCCTACGCGTCCAGCGGGTCGAGGTATAGGGACCTCCGGGTCATTATCTGTTTTTAAGGGCGCGCCCTCTCAGCCTGTGGAAAAGCTTTGTCGTGCGATAGGCTGGGGTTTCAACCCCGTCATAACTCCAATGGAATCAGCATGAAATTTAGAGCACTTTTTGCTTTTTGCCATTGACTCCTGTCCCCCATCCACTCCGCGTGATCCTGCGGAATGGGTGGGGGACCAAACGAATTACGGTCGGCATAATTCACGAAAACAAATTCGCCCTTGAGCGACAATTTTCGCAGCTTTCCGCAACTTCAGATGCGCCATTCACCCCGATTTCCAAGGCGGCTCTCCAATTTGTGTAGAGGGAGGAATGAAACGGATGGAGCAGGGGACTTCAGTGACCTGAATATGCGAAAGAACTACTTGGCCTTCAGGCCCGGGCCTGAAGGCCAGCAAAACTCGGGTCGGTTTCGTGGGGCTGAAGCCCCACGCTCCCTTCGTCAATACCCCGCGAATCTCCTCAATGCCGTCGAGGGAGATGCGCTATTGATTCGGCCCTGAAGTTATGCATCAAGTCGGGTCTGTCATCCTGAGCGAACGGGGCCCCAAACGTTCTTCAGTTTGGGGGTGGTGAGTCGAAGGATCTGTGGTCGCTTTTCCATCATTCCGTTCAATTGTTTCAGGGCCGGATCAGTAATCCCCGACAGCCTCCTTTGCCACAGATTTGAGCCCCGCCGCGCCCTCTACAGCCGCAATCATGCCTTCCATCCCGATAGCCGAATTGAGCAGCAGGTGATAAAGCCCCCGCGCGCACCACTCCTGCTGGTAGAACTGGCGGATGACGGCTGCTCGGCGCTTGTCGAAGGACGCCAGCAGTTGATCGGCGTGCTGGGCCTGCTTGGGGAAGGCCTGGGTGAACCAGTCGCGCTTGGCTTTCGCCGTGGCGTAGACAAAGACGTGGAAGGATCCCGGCTGGCAGGCCAGCGCGCAAGCCGCGCCGCGACCCACGAGGACGCAGTTGCCTTGCTTGGCCTCGTCCAGAATCTGCTGGCGGATGAGTGACAGCATGCGTTCGGAGTCGAAGACATGCTCGTCGCTTAGGCCGGCCAGGGGAAAAACGGAGTCCTGCCAGAATACCTTGCCGTAGCGGTAATACCAGGGATCGAGGCGCTCGTCGTATTTGGCTGCCAGCTCTGGGGCCACTCCGGCGGCGCGTGCCGCGCCAGCCACCAGTTCCGAGTCCAGCAGCCGCCAGCCCAGGCGCGCCGCCAAATCGTGAGCGAATTCTCCGCCGCGTGAGCCGTACTCGCGCTCGACGGTAATGACCCGTACCGGTGTCTGCATCATAGCCAGCGTGCCTCCGTCTGTGGAGCATACAACGGCAGCGGGTAGTACGAGCAAGGGAAGAGTTGAAGTGCGGCCAAAATGCCTGTGCTGTCGGGGGCAAACAGGGATATCCTGAGTGGCAAAAGAGCGATTCAAAGAGAAGGAGGCCGCCGATGGCGAGGATGGGCCTGGGGCTGAGGCTGGCGATTCAGTTCCTGGTGAGCCTGGTGGCAGCCGCCGCAATTCTGTTTGGCCCGGCGGGGACTTGGCGATTCTGGCAGGGATGGGCTCTTTTGGCGGTTTTCTTTGTTCCTTCGGGTCTTGCCTTTCTCTATTTCGCTAAATACGACCCCGAGGTGGCCGAGCGCCGGCTGGAGCGGGAGGAATCGGTCGGCGAACAGAGAACGCTGATGAAGTGGGCAGTGCCTGCCTTCTTTGTCGTCCTCCTGCTTCCCGGCCTGGATCACCGCTGGGGCTGGTCGCGCGCCTTGCTGGGCGAAGTGCCGCTCTGGATCACGCTGGTTGCGCTGGCCCTGGCGCTGTGCGGTCTGCTGTTCGTGTTCCGGGTGATCAAGGTGAACCGCTTTGCCGCGCGAACCGTTCGGGTGGAGGAGGGACAGACGGTGATCTCCACCGGGCCCTACCGGCTGGTTCGCCATCCGCTCTACTTCGGCAGTGTGATTCTGTGGCTATTTATGCCGCTGGCGCTGGGGTCGTATGTATCCTTGCCGGCTTTTCTGCTGCTCCTGCCCTTTTATGTCATTCGGCTGCGGAGCGAGGAGAAGGTTCTGCGCGCGGAATTGCCCGGTTATATCGAGTATTGCCAGCAGACGCGCTTCCGGCTGATTCCATTTGTCTGGTAGGGCGCGGCAGGTGCGGCGCGAAAAGTGAAACAGCACTGAGAGCCACTTCTTCCTTTACAGGCGGTCTTCGATGGCAAAGGTGCCGAATCCACTCTGTCGGGGGGGCGGGCCGGTCAATCGACAACATATTCCAGCTTCAGCTCCATATACTGCCTCGCAATCTCGTTCCACGCCGATTCAAGGCTTTCAGTCGCGCCCATCACAAACGAGGCCAAGTCAGCCTTCGACTGCTGCCAGGATTGGGAAGTGGCAGGAACCGGCGTCTCGCCGGAAAAGCGGGCCAGCGCTCGAAGACCGGAGGTTATAGCGGAACCAGAGTCGGTGTACCCCGAAGCCGCCGCATTCAAGTCGACGCGCCCCCCAGGGAGCGGCGATCCTGCACAGGGCGAACGAGGCCACGGGAACTCTGGTTTCGCTCTAACGTCTTGAACAATGAAGTTAGAGATAGAAAATCGGCGCAAGAAGGTGAAACCTCTCGCGCCGATTCGCGCTGTCTTGAATGGTCGCTGCCTCTAGTTTGTCTGCGGACTCGCAGGCAGCGGCTTGCGGCTGTTCAGGTGAGGCGCCTTGGAGAGATCCGGCGTCTTGGGATAGGGAGGAACGTTGAGCATGGGCAAGACCGGAGAGACGGCTGGCGCGGGTGGCGTAGCAGGGAAGACGGTAGCGCCTTTCTTGATCTTCACGTCGCCGTTTTCCGCATTGAGGACGATTCTCGAACTTCCCGAGCCGATGGTGAAAGTAGCCACCTTGTTTTCGCCGTCCCCAAGACTGGGCAGCGGGTAATCCGAGACGATTTCGCCGTTCCGCGTGCGGGCATTCACCGTGGCGGAAGCGTTGGGGGGCAACGTTACCTCGACATCGCCCTTGGTGTTCCTGACTTCCACCCCGAAGTTTCCGGCGGGTTCCACTGAGATCCGGCCGTCGCGGTCTTCCACGTAAGTCTCACCGTAAATCTGGCTCAAATCGACATCCTTGGAGTGGGTTGTGACGCGCACCTGCCCCTTGGCTTCTGTGACGCGCAGGTCGTCGGAGTTGAGCGTCAAATCGCCGGGCAGCGCCCCAACTTGCAGATCGGTGACCGAGGTGTGCAAGCTGACCGGGCCGGAGACGTTCTCCATGTGGACTTCGCCGAATATCTCGCCGGTGAGGGCGACCTTGCCCTTAATTTCAGAGAGGGTCAGGTCGTTGCAGTGCCCGTCGAGAGTGATGTCGCCCTGGACCTGATGTGCGGAGAAGTCGTGCTTGTCGTTGGCCATGTGCACCTGCACCGAGCCGGCAATTGCGTTCAGATGAACGTCTCCATGGGGCGCCGTCACAGTGATTCCCGAACCGAGATCGGCCGCGGTTAGGTCTCCCTTGCCGGCGTTGACAGAAACCCGCGCGGACTTGGGCACGGAGACAGTCAGGTTGACCCGGCCGCTAGTGCTGCTTTCAGACCGGACCAGAACAGTGCTGCCGCTGACGGTCGGATGAGGCGCCTCGGTATCGAAGATCTTTTTGGCGTCGGCATCGGAGCTGGCATAGGCCACTTCGTGCGCCTGCACCTGGACAGTGTTCCCATCGCCCGAGGTGATGCTCACGTCGCCACGCGGGTTCTGTATCTCGATGGTCGCGTTGGCCGGGATCTGCGAGTTCAGGACCTGCTGGTCGAAGTCGTGCTCGGGCAAGCCGAAGGCGTTGAAGAAGTCGTCATCAGAACCGAAATCGACCCCCTCCCGGTTAAACCATTGGCCCATGTGACTCCATCCGGCAGCGCCAACGCCCATGATGGCCAGCAGGATGAGAATGCCGACAAAGCTGCCGCCGCGGCGCACCGGGGTTTCGCGGCGCAGGTCGAGCGCCCACTCGCCCAGCAGGGCCAGTCCAGCCCCGATGAGCAGCAAGGGCCACCAGTGGCCATACCAGCCCCAGAAGTCGCCGGGGGCGATGTGGCCGGTGTAGATCAGCAGGGCTACAATGCCGATGCCGATCAGAATGACCGGGCCAACAATGGAGGGGACGCGCGGGCCGCAAGCCCCCGCGTAACTGGCCTTCATGGCGTGCGTCTGGGCCTTCCAGGCATCGCGCTGAGCGCGCCAGGCGGCTTTTTGCTGTTCCCGGTAGACTCGCCACTGGGTTTTAGGATCGTACGGAGGATATGGAGGCGGAACGCCGCCTCCAGGAGGCATGTTGGGAGGTACGCTGCTCATTGTTGGCCTCCTTCGGGGTCATGTCCCAAGTCTTGCGAGTTGGCGGGCACAATGGAAGTGCCCGGTTGCGCCGGAGGCTGGCTGGTAGTCGCCGCAGGGTCGACCGCTCCGGCATAGGGTGCGCCGGGGTAGGGTGCGCAGGGAAAAGCGACTGGCGGATAGCCTTCCGCAGCCAGCGCAGCGCGCTCTGCCAGCAGAAGCACCCCAACGAGGATCAGTAGGAGCGGCCAAAACAAATGCCAGAAGTGCTCGATGGCGCCTGATTCATGAAGCAGCGCGACAAATCCGATCAAGAGCAGGATGGCAGGAAAGCGTAAGCGGCGAATCATGATGTAACGGCTCATTTCGAATCTCCTTGCGAATCTCCAACACGGCGAACGATCAGCCAGACGCCCAGGCAGATCAGCAGCAACGGCCAGGTGAACTCAAAGAGGCGGCCGTGGAAAAGGTCCAACTGTCCAAGCAGGAACAACAGGCCCAAGGCGATCAGGACGATGGCGCCAATGGGCTCCCTTCGCCGCCATTCTAGAGGTGGCACCGGGGGAATGGGCGGCATGGCCGGATCGGGATAGCCCGGTGGCGGCGGATACGGCGTCTGGTAGGGCGCCTGGTACTGCCCTGCCGCATATGGCGGCTGGTACGCCCCCGGAGCTTGAGTGGGCGGATACTGCCCCGGTGCCGGTTGCCCTGGGTTGCGTGGTTGCGCCCCCAAATTGAGCCAGTTGCCGACTTCGTTCAGGCCCAGCGGATCGGGTGGAGTCTGACCGTCGCGCAGCGCCTTGGCGGTGTGGTAGGCCTCAAAAGACTGGTAAAGAACCCAAGCAGCGATGAAGATGCCGAAGATTCCGTGGATGCTGCTGGTAATGCTGACCAGCACGGCGAAGATGACCACGTGGATCAGCCCTTTGAAGAACTGACCGTTGTACATGGCGCCGACGCCAGGGATGAGACCCAGCACCGCGGCTGCCGCGGGGTTAGGCCCGCTGGGGGGAGCCGGGACGAAGGGCTGTTGAAAGCGCTGCCATGCCATGGAGCACGGCTCGCAGAGAATCTGTCCTCCAGCCGCGTTGCGCACGCAGCCGGAGCAAAGAGCCTTGCCGCAACTTTGGCAATAGGCAGATGCGGTGGTACCCACGTGATTTACGCAGTCCATACTGTGCTCCTTTCCCGTAGTGCCGTAGCGGAGCCGCCGGAGTGCGCGGGCCGTTCCTGAAACGTCAGGGAAGTTTCTAAAAAGTCGTTGAATTCACTGTGCGCCGGGATCACGGACTGCTGCGGGGGATCAACGCGCGTGCCCCCATCCTTGTGTCCCGGAGCTTGTTTCGACTCGCCCGGCGCAGGGGGCTGGGCGTCTTTCGGCTTTTGCTGGTTGTCGGTGTCTCCGCCCTGGCCTTCACCCTGCGCGCCGCGACGGAGTTCCCGCATCTTCGACTCGACTTCGTAGACGAAGCGCAGATGATCGTAATAGCGGATGATTGGGGTCGAAGCCATGGTCAGCCGCCGCTCTACCAGGCCGCGCAGATTCGCGGGGCGCAGGTCGCTCAGCCGCAGGGCGCTGACCCGCACGCCGGTCAGGTTGAGGGTGAGAGCGATGGAGAAGAAGGCCATGGCCGCCGTCATCAGCAGGCGCGGTTCGGCAAAACGACGCACCCTGCCCACAAAGCCGGGGCGCTGCCATGCCGGGGGAATGGGAAGAACGTTGCCGCCGGGGGTGACCAGACCATAGCCCGCTACCTGTCCCGGACCCGTCTGGGCCAGAATTTTATCCAGCAGCCCGGCTGGCACCTCCGGCTCGGGGGAGAGGAACTCCAGCCATTCGCGGCCTCGCCGGGCCTCCTCAAAAAGGGCCGTGCAGGCCGGGCAGACGGCCATGTGGGCATTGAAAGTCGCCTCGTCCTCGGGCTTCAGCAGCCCGTCCAGCGCGTCCGCCAAAAGTGTCTCCCACTGCCCGCAGGCCGGGGAGTTCGGAATGTTTGTGCGCTCTGCCATGATTACATCACCTCCCGTTTATTACGTTCCAGCAGTCGCGCCAGTTCCGCGCGGCCCCTGCTGATGCGGGACTTTACCGTCCCTTCGGGAATGCCCAGTACCTGGGCGATTTCCTTGTAGTCCAAATCCTGCAAGTCTCTCAGAATGACGGCCTCGCGCAGCTCAACAGAAACGCGCGCCAAGGCTTGCTGCACCATCTTTGCCAGTTCTTTCTGGGCAGCCGACTCGTGCGGCGAGGGGCTGCGGGCGGTCAGCCGGTCGATGGGCTTCAGCTCTTCGGCAGATTCCCAGCCGTCGTCCAGCGAACCGGTGGCGCGCAGGTTGCGGGTGCGGCGGAAGTTATCCACCAGCAGGTTGCGGGTCATCGTAGTGATCCACACCTGCAGACTTCCGCGCAGGGTATCGAAGCTGGACAGATTCGAGTAAACCTTCAGGAAAACGTCCTGGGTGAGGTCTTCGGCGTCTGTCGGATTGCCCGTGAAGCGGTAACAAAGCCCGTAGACGCGCCGGTGATGGGTGCGGACCAGTTCGGCCCACGCGCCGGAATCCCCGTCCATGCAGCGGCGGACGATGGGTGACCAGTCGATCTCCAGCGGAATCACCTCCGGGTGCGGCGGGCGGGCGTCTGGAGGAATCATCTTGCCTCCCTGAACATGGCCTGCGACAGGCGGCCTGGGAGCGCCAATGTCCGGCGCCTCCATGCTACGCCGCGCGGGCTCACCCGGCGACGCCAGCCCTATCACGCTCCAGCTTAATGTACCCACGCATTGCATATCGCGCTAATACGCGAGATGTGGGGAATTGGTTCCGTTGGGTCAAGAATTGATAGGAGCCTCCGTGCGGGTGCATAGACTCGTCCGCCGTAACCTTTCCCCGCCCGGCCACATCTGACGGGTACGGGCTTGAAGGAATCGGCCCCGGAGGTCTCCATGTCTGTTTCCGCACGCTTGCGCAGCTTCGTCTTCCCCTTGTTCCTTGCAGTGGTAGGCGGCACCGGATGCCGCGCCGCAACAAAAGTCCCCGTTCCCCCAGCGGCCACCGATGCCGCCCTGGCGCAGACGCCGGGGAAACAGACGGCGGTGTTTGCCGGCGGCTGTTTCTGGGGCACGCAATCGGTCTTCGAGCGGGTCAAAGGCGTGGTGAGCACAACTGCGGGCTACGCCGGAGGTTCGGCCGATACGGCGACCTATGGCCAGGTAACCACCGAGACGACCGGCCACGCGGAGTCGGTGCGCGTGGTCTACGATCCCTCGAAGATCACTTACGGGCAGCTCCTGCGAGTCTTTTTCTCGGTGGCCCACGATCCTACGCAGCTCAACCGGCAGGGGCCGGATGTGGGCACGTCGTATCGCTCTGCCATCTTCTATGCTAACGAGGAGCAGCGGAAGATCGCCGGAGCTTACATTGCGCAGCTCGACGCGGCGCACATTTTTGCCAAGCCGATAGTGACCGAGGTTACGCCTTTGAAGGGCTTCTACGATGCAGAGTCCTACCACCAGCACTACGCGGACAACAATCCGGATAATCCATACATCCTGGTCTGCGACCGGCCCAAGATCGAGGCGCTGAAGGCGCAGTTTCCGGAGCTGTTCCAGAACTACAAGGGGAAGTGAAGGTCAGCCCCATCTCGGGGACTCGGCTATCTCCGGTTTGCTGACAACAAGACCGCAATCCAGAAATGGGGCACAATCCAGCATTCCAACCCGAGACTGAGTCTTGAGACGTACAAACTCCTTCATTTGAAGAACCGCCGGAGGTCTCAGGTCCTACCCTTTGTGAGACACCTTACTTCATATTCTGCCCCAACTTGATGAGCGTCTCTTTTCCCAAAAACCTCCCATTGCTTGCATAGTCCCAAATCTCCCCCGTGCGCGGGTCAAAGAAGCTATATCCGTTTGAAAAGACGAACTGTAAACCAACAAACTGCGCTTCTGAGGTCGTAACCGTCACCGTCTTTTCGGTACTGACGCTGGTGGTCGTGTTGCGGTTCTGGTTATATGCGATCACGATAAGCACGATGGCAATGATGGTGAGAACGAATTTGGTGTAGAAGTCTGGTTTCATGCGCCAGATCTTAGCAGCCCGTCCCACCGTCTCATAACCTAACCTTCTTGAGACTGGCTTTGACTACCTTTCGCGCTCAAAGAGCCGAATGGACCGAAACCACCTGGTTGCTCCCGTCAGGGAGCGGCAGAGAATAGCCCAGGGTGAAACCCTGGGAAAGATATGTGGCAAGAGGATTCCGCCCTGTAGGGGCGGACAGACAGGCGGCTTATCTGGGATGGCTGCCTGCCTCGCATTCTCACTTCTCACCGCCCCGACGGGGCGGATGGCTTCAATGGAAATGCGTCCCCAGGGTTTCACCCTGGGCTATTGTCTTTCCTTCCCTCCGGGAAGGACAAGCGATGCCTCCACCCCGCAACAGCCTGATCGATACAACGCCGAACTGTCTCATAACTTAACCTTCTTGAGACTGGTTTTGGCTACCTTTCGCGCTCAAAGAGCCGAATGGACCGAAACCACCTGGTTGCTCCCGTCAGGGAGCGGCAGAGAATAGCCCAGGGTGAAACCCTGGGAAAGATATGTGGCAAGAGGATTCCGCCCTGTAGGGGCGGACAGACGGACGACATCCTGGCCTGCCTCGTACGCACGTTTCTCTCCGCCCCGACGGGGCGGAAATTCCTTGGGCAAACGGTCTCCCAGGGTTTCACCCTGGGCTATTCTCTTCTCCTCCCTTCGGGAGGAGCCTGTGTCGCGCGCCAGATCGGCCTTGTTCAACAGGTTTGCCGAGCGCAAGGCGGAGGCGCGAAGGAATCGCACCAAATTGTGTAGACTGCCCGCGTTGGTCAAGACGCGCAAATTATACGATTGGATCGCATAATCCTCCATTTCGCCGTAACATGCACAAACAACGAATGTTACGTATGCAGGTCTGAGCGGATTGCGGTCAGAAGAGCCCAGCCGAATTGACGATAATCCGCTCTTGCGCCTGTCTATGGGCTTAAGCCAACCAACGGACGGAAAAGAGTGGCCCTTCATGCTAGCGCCACGAACCGCATTGCCACCGAGTTCATACAGTAGCGCTGCCCGGTGGGCGCAGGCCCGTCGTCGAAGACGTGTCCAAGGTGCGCGTCGCAGAGGCGGCAACTCACAGCGGTCCGGACCACCATCAGGCTTCCGTCAACGGTGTCGACCACATTCTCTTGCGCGATGGGTTGCCAGAAGCTCGGCCAGCCGGTGCCGGAATCGAACTTCGCTTGTGAGCTGAAGAGCGCCAGATCGCAGCAGATGCAGCGGAAAATGCCGCGATCTTCGAGATTCCACAAGGCTCCGCTGAAGGCGCGCTCGGTGTCTGCGTGGCGCGTGACCCAGTAGGATACCGCAGAAAGCTGACGCCGCCATTCGTCGTCGGGCTTGATCACGCGGGGTGCGGTCACCTCCGCAATGCGCTTGCCGTCTGGCGAAAACTCGACAACCGTGACCGTTGCGGGGCCTTCTGAGGCTGCCAGGGGCCGGGCGGCGGCGATGGTGCTGCGGCGCAATCCCCAAAAGGCCGCGGCGCTAAGCGCACCCGCTGCGCCGAGGATAAAGGCGCGGCGGCCGAGGCTCTCCATGCGGCCAGGGCTGGCCGGGTCAATCTCTCCTTGCGAATCTTTGCTCCCCAGGTGTTCCATGACTGCCTCCGCACACATCCTTGAGATGTGCGGAGGGGCGGGAAAGGTTACCGATTCCGAGGGGGTGTGCTAACCCACCCATTCCGCAAAGTGCGCGGAATGGATGGGGCACAGAGAGTTTTGTTCGACCCGCGTTGCACAGGCCGGCGCTAGTACCGCTGCTGGAACTCCGGATCGACGGGGTTTTCGAAGAGCGAGGCGTCGCGGGTCACGATCGTCAGCCCCGAGGGGGTGACGAAGTAGCGGCGCTTGTCCTCCACTGGGTCGAAGCCGATCACCGTGCCTTCGGGAATGTGCACGTCGCGGTCGATGATCGCCCGGCGGATGCGGCAATGGCGGCCGATGTTCACGTGCGAAAAGATGATGCTGGCGTCCACGTTCGAGTAGGAGTTGACGCGCACATCCTGAGAGACAACCGAATTGGACACCGAGGCGCCGGAGATGATGACGCCGGCGGTGATGACCGAGTTGACGGCCATGCCGGAGCGGCCCGGCTCGCCGAAGACGAACTTCGCCGGAGGATACTGGCGGACGCGGGTGCGGATCGGCCAGTTCTTGTCGTAGAGGTTGAAGATCGGCGAGACCGCGCACAGGTCCATGTTGGCGTCGTAGTAGGCGTCCAGGGTGCCCACATCGCGCCAGTAGAGGGCCTGCTGCTTGTTCTCGTCCACGAAGCTGTAGGCCATCATCTTCTTCTTGCCCAGCATGTTGGGCAGGATGTTGTGGCCGAAGTCGTGCTTGGAGTTGGGGTCCTCGGCGTCGGCGATCAGCGCCTTGAGCAGGACCTCGGTGTTGAAGATGTAGATGCCCATGGAGGCATCCACGGCGTTGGGATTGGTGAAGGAGCGGAAGGTGGTGGAGGCAGGCTTTTCCTGGAATCCCAGGACCTCGCCGTTCTTGCCCACCTCGACGACGCCAAAGCGCGAGACCTCGTCGGGAGGAATGGGCAGAGTGGCCATGGTAACCTCGGCCTTCGTCTCCTTGTGGTGCTCCAGCATCCGGCTGTAGTCCATCTTGTAGATGTGGTCGGCGCCAAGGATGATGATGTACTTGGGCTGCTCGCTGCCGATCGAGTAAATGTTCTGGTAGACGGCATCCGCGGTGCCCATGTACCAGTTGGCCCCGGTGCGCTGCATGGGGGGCATCAACTCGAAGAACTCGCCCAGTTCCTGCGCAACGATCCCGGTCCATCCTTCGCGAATGTGACGGTTCAGCGACAGCGCCTTGTATTGGGTAAGGATGAAGACCTTGCGCAGCCCTGAGTTGATGCAGTTGGATAGAGTGATGTCGATGAGGCGATAATGCCCGCCAAATGGCACAGCCGGTTTGGCGCGATCGCGGGTAAGCGGAAAGAGCCGCTCTCCGGCCCCTCCCGCAAGCAAAACTCCAAGAGTATCTCTCATGTCCATGGGACCCTGCCTTTGTCGTTCTTCCTGTCCGGAGTGTGCCTGCCCAAGGGGAAGTGCCGCTATCCGGTACAGCATGTTTCCCGGTGACACTTTTCAAAAAGTCTCACCGAACGGTGGAGAATACCACACGGAGATGAAACTAGCAGCCCCCTCATTTGCCGGGCCGATTAGGAAAACACCTGAAGCAGAGCGGGGGGCGTAACTTGTGGAGGCTCGGACAGCGCGCCGGGTTCGATCAAAACGGTGAACAAGTATGGGCCGATGCAGGCGTTTCGCAGCCTGCGCCAGCCATTTTTCCAAAAGCCGCCGAGAGAAGTCGATTCCCAACCTGGCCCTGCGCCAGACCGGCAAAGGGACTGGAGTTTCTCGAGAAGTCTCCTACCGCTTCTTTGAGAACTTGTATTGCAGCCCGACCGCGATGGCAAAGTTGACGTCGGTCTGGGTGTTTTTGGGCGCGTAGTTGATGCTGTAACGGGTGACGACCGCATCGGAGGTCACGCGGAAGACCCAGTGCGCCGAGCGGTTCAGGTCGATGTGGCCGCCGATGACGGCTGCAGGGGCGATCTGGTCGTTGTAAAAGTCAACGGTGGAGGGAGCAAACCCGCGCAGCTCCTTCTCAAACTGACCGTAGGCTCCGCCGACCATGGCGTGGGCGATGAGGGCGCCGTGCTTGTTGTGCGGCCCGAGCCACTCCGGACCCGCCACGAAAAGGTACTGAGCCACAAACGGCCCCTGGATGCCGCCGCCGCCACCGTCGGTGTTGGGCGCGGTGCCACTGGAGCCCAGGTAGGCGCGAGTCGAGCCCTCGACTGCCCAGTGCTTGGCGAACCAATAAGAAGCAGACAAATTGAGTCCGCCGAGGTTGGACCCCTGCAACAGCGTCGGTCCGGCCTTCATGTGGTCGTAGGCCAGGCCGAGCGAGACGTCGTAGCGGTTGTCATAGCGAACGCCTGCCAGCGGATCAGTGGCAATGTAGGTACCATTGCCCGCGGTCTGGGCGGCGGTGCTTTGGGCCTGGGCGCGGGTTCCTGCACACAGGGCGAATGAGGCAACGGCAATAAGGGCGGCGAAAGAACTTACTTGGAGGCGCATCACCAACCAGCTTACAGGACCACGCCGATAGGGGACAATGCGCATCTCGGCGGATTACTGAAACCGCTATGGCACACAGCGCTCGAATTGGCGGCTCCAAACCAGATAGCGCGCGGTCTTGAGGGTCTCTCGAAAGGTTGCGGTGTCCGCGTACGCTACCGATTCGGGAGAAAGCGGGGGAGCGGCATGGACTCTCCACTCGATGGGCTCCTGGCTAAAGATGAGCCCCGCGCGGGGCAGGTGCCTTGCGTCGGAAACCACCTCTGCCGAGCGCCAGCCGTGCATCCTCATCAAACGGACCGAGTAGCAGGCGTTCTGGATGGTATTGTTTGCCTCGGGCTCCAAAAACAACGCGCTCTCCGGGATTCCCTGGGAGTGCGCAATCCGCGCCATCACGCCTGCTTCTTCGAACCGGCTGCTCGGCTGTCTTCCAGTCAGAATCAGGCGCGGCGCCACACCGCGCTCGTATTCGTGAACGGCTTCGGTCACGCGCGCCAGCAACTCCGGGGTGGGGTTGCCATCCGCATCAATCGATGTGCCAAGTACAACGATGGCGTCAAACCGAGTGAGAGCGGTGTTGGAAGCCGGCGCCAGCATGCGGCCCATTGCTCCTAGAGCCAGGAGAAGCAGAGCCGAGGTGATGGCCGCGAAGATCAGCTTGACGCGCCACCCAAGCCGCCCACGCTGAGTTCGGGCGGGCGAGCGGTGCATTCTTCGCGTGGGAGTCCGGCGGCGGGGTTGATTTTGGGTCAAGTGAGATCCTCTTCACCTTCAATGTACTGCGCGGGCTGAAGACGCGGAACTGCGCGCCGCCTTCAGGCACCGGCGCCGGCGTCAGCCCAGTTGCGCCGCTTCACCCCAGGAAGATAAGACAAACTCGCTCAAAGGCCTCCGCTCTCTGGGTGCAGTTTCCAACGCGATGAGTTGATCGTGCTGGAGGGCAGCGGGTTCGCCCTGGTAGCCGAGAGCAATCACTGCTCCAAGGACGTAATCGTCGGGAATTTCAAGCCCCTTGCGGGCGGCAGCATGATCGTAGCCGGCCATTTGGTGGGTTGTGAGGCCAAGTGATGCGGCCTGCAGCGTGAGGTACCCCGCGGCAGCTCCCAGATCGTAGAGTGCGTACGCGTTCTCCGATCCATTGTGGGAAAACTTTGAACTCGCGGTTCCCAAAATCAGTACCGGCGCCGCAGCGGCCCAACCCTTGTTGAAACCGATCAAAGTGGAGAAGATTTTTTCATACGTGGACGAGCCACGAGCCCCGACGATAAAGCGCCAGGGCTGCTCGTTATAGGAGGAAGCGGCCCAGCGGGCGGCTTCAAAGACGGCTCTCAGATCGGCAAGGGGAACAGCGCGGTCAGAAAAGGAGCGCGCGCTCCACCGATTGTGGACCACGGGCAACACGCCTTCTACGGCAGGGGCCTGCTTCAAGTGATTGACTTCAATGGCAGAAAGCGTCATGGAGAGAACTCCTCTGAAAAAATCGAACTGCCCTTCTTTGATTAAGTCCGAGGAGAGAAGGATGCTGGAATCAGGAGATTGAATCTGTTCCAACGAATATTTTTGGGGGCCGCGCCAGGAGAGGCTGGAGGATGGAACTTGTAGATTCCCAGGCCTCGCGTGCAAGTCCTGGGAACTGGGTCGTTTCGACGGCCGTTTGGAAATTACGCGCCGATGGAACCTGGAGCTGGAAGCAAATTCCAGCAACGGTCCACATTAAACAGGGTCGAGGCCGTTTACTTTCTGGCCCACTTCAAAGGCCAGGGCTTCAACTTCGGAGTGGAAGAGCCAGCGCTCCCTGGTGGGCAGTTCTTCAAGAAGATCGGCGTAAGGGGTGACCTCGCAGCCTGGAAAGGCAGCGAATCCCGCACTGTCGGCTAGCCTGCAACTCACATTGATCAAGGCCCCCATGTCCCAGGGAGCGTCTTTCTCTCTGGGGGTGTGGTGGGCAAAGACAACGTCGTCGAAATTGACGGGCAGCTTCCAATCGGCGATCAGGCGGCGTCCGGCCTCGCAATGGTCGAGTCCGAAGATATCGCGTTCGCAGGCGAGGATGCTCTCGGCAGTCCCGCAGTGGGTCTCAAGCAGGTGGGTGAAATCCTGGGGCCGAATTGTGGCCAGAGCCAGGCGCCCGATATCGTGCATCACGCCGGCGGTATAGGCGATATCTTTGTCGAGCCAGCCTCCGGAGGCGAGTTGCTCCGCAATCAGGGCACAAGCTAGATTGTGCCGCCACAAGGCCCTCATCGAAGGATTGTTCATCGATCGACCGAGATATGTTCGCACCCCGACCGTGAGGCAAACGCCTTGCAGGTGGGTGGCGCCCAGCACGGCGATGGCTTGCAGGATGCTGCTGGCGGGAAAACGCGGCGCATAAAGCAGCGAGTTGGCAATGGTGAGGACCTCGGCGGCAAAGGCCGGATCAGAGGAGATCAGGTCGCTCAACTGGTGCAACTGGACATTTTCCTTATTCGCCAACTGCAATACGCGGATGGCAACCTGCGGAAATGGAGGCAAGCGCAGGTGAGCCCAAGGCTCGCTGACTCCTTCGTCTTTTCTCTTATCGATATGCACTGTCAAGTTCTCCCATTCTTCCTTGCAATTGATTGAAACCCCTGCGTCCTGGTTGGTCCCTCAACCGCGGAACCGCACAAAACGCGATTCATCGCTTTTCGCATACCGGGTAATAGCCATTTCGGCAAGCAGGCGGTTCTTGTTCAGCAGAATTATCCACTGGGGGAGGGGGAATCGAATGTTTAATTTGACCTTAAATCAAACCGTATGACCAAATCGGTCAACAGACCGCACTTTGCCGCGGCTGCAAAAGTATTGTCATCCCATTTCGAGTTCACGTATTGCTGCGGTGTTCCGCACCGCTGGCACGCTTTCAGCGCGGTTTCCAGGTCCTGCCATCAACGCTCGTCCAAATCGAATGGCGGTCGTTGACTATCTCAAATACTGCGACGGGCGCTGAGGACGGAGCGACGGAGCCTTCTCCCCCATTTTCTTGGGCAACCGCCGCGACGGCGCGGTAGGCTCCCCCGGTTCGCTGGACGCGTACTTCAACAGCGCGGCCTGTCCACTGAGACGCTATCGGCGCCCAGCTCCTTCCCGGATCTTCACTCAAGAAGAGCGTACCGGCCTGGTCGATGGCCAGGGTGAGGTGCTGAGATGCCGCAATAGAAACCAATTTCAAGCCGCTGGGGAGCGGGACGAGGACCGTCTTCTGCACAGTCAGTGTCCCTGACCTGCCCACAGGCGCTGCGAGGTCAAGACTGCCGGCAGGCGCCGACATCGCTTCCATCCGGCCAGCCGGTGCGCCGTACGAAGTGCTTCGGCTGGCAGCGACGTGGTCCGCCGTGCCGTGCATCTTCTCCTGGGCGCTCCTGGCGCCGAATTCGGCGCGAGTTGAAAGAGCGTCAACAGCCATTTGCCGCTGTTGTTGCCACGCGGAGACGGCCGGCTCCAGTTTCAACTCCGCCGCGGCTGCTTGCGGAGTGTTCTCTTGCCCAGATAGCGGCGGGATGGCGCCCGGCGCGGCGCTGGATAGCTTGGGCAGGTCTCCGGCGGACTGGAGCCCGGCTGCGGGGGCAGCTTGGGTCGCAGGCTCAGTGACAGGGACCGGGCGCGGCGCGGAGGTCGTCTCGGTTGGCGCAGACTTAGCTGGGGCAAGACGAACCTGGGCTTGCGTGGAAGCGGCTTCTGCCCTTGGCTCGGATGCATGGCTGGAGACGGCGGGACTCTCCTGCGGAAGGACCCTTGCCTGCTCTGGTTCTGGCTGCGCGGGTCTGAAGTGAAGCACAAGCGCTAGGGTCAGGATTCCTGCGAAGGCCGCCGCGGGAGCCCAGGCCAGTCGCCAGTTCCGAAACCACGGATTCGGCAGTGTAGCCGGCGAGGCATAAGGCGCCGGCGCTTCGATTTCGACCGCTGCCTCCTGCGCAAGGTAGACGATCTGCCGGCAACGGCTGCAGCCGGCGATATGGTCGAGAATCCCGTCGCGCTCCTCAGACGGAAGCGCTTGCTCTGCGAAGGCATTGAGGCTCTCCGCATCGGGATGGAATGCGAATTGGGAAGATTGGTTCATTGTGCAGCCTTCTCTTGGAACGCTCCGGGCGGGGAACATTGCAGCAATTTCTTCAGATTGATGTCGAGGTCGCGCGGATCGGCGCCCAGGGCCTCCTGAGCGGCACGCTTGCTGAGGCCGAAGTCTTGAAGATGGCAAAGGATCTGCTTTCTCAGGTTTTTGGTCAGGCGATGCAGCTTCCGGCTCACCGTGGCTTCATGCACATGGAGCACCTCGGCGATCTGGAGCAGGGTGCGGCCATCGATGGAGTACGCGGCGAGGAGAAAGCGCTCTTCTGCAGGGAGCGACAGGAGAGCTTTCTCTAGCGCCCTGCTGAGAACCAGCAGTTCCTCTGGCATCTTTCCGGGGTCGGGATCGGGAGCCGGCGGATCAAAACTTCCACCGTGCCCATTGGAGGGGTTGTCCAGCGGCAATTCCCGGTGGCTGCGCCGGTAATGGTCGACGTGGCGCTGGGCCAAAGTGGTGCGCAGCCAGCCCAGCAACGAGCCCCTTCCCTTGTAAGAGTCCAACGGGCAGCGCCTCTGTCCGTCGCGCTCGGTCAGCCCATAGACCTCGGCCCAAAGTGAGCCCGCCAGGTCGCGGCCCAGCGTGTCGCTGCCGGTGATGGCAATGGCAGCGCGTACCAATGGCTGTTGATGGAGTGCGAGAAAGTGCTCCCATGCTGGCTCCTTGCCTGCCGCGCAAGCCCTGGCCAGCACCAGATCCGCAAGTCGAAGGGAGCGGAAAAAGGCGGCTTGCTGCTGCCGCGAAGGAATCGCATCCGCCCCCAGCCCGAAGTTCGGCGCCGTGCCGATGCGGAGCAGAATCTCGTGAAACTCCTGCCGGGTGAGACCGCAGGCTTCCGCATTGCAATCGCGCCAGAGCTCCTGTTGCAGAGAGGGATGAACGGCAATGGGCGCGGCGGCTGCCGGAGCGGCTTCTTCGACGGATTGGGAGGGCCAGATTCCCACGACCTGAAGATACGCCAAAAAATTCGTGCAAGGAACTACGAGGCAGGCGTTCCTGAGTCATAAGCCGGTGATGGGGAAGAGAAAAGACCAGGGCCGGCGAAGGAGAGTCATGAAGAATTTGAGCAGAATCGGGTTGGCGGCAGCGCTGTTGTTTGCCTTGGCGGCCTTTCGTCAGGAAAGTGGTGTGAGAGCGGCGGGGGGGCCGCTGGAAGGGGCGAGCGATGGATACCGGGTGCTGGCGCCCATCGAAAGCGGCAACCTTCTGCTCTTCCCGGTGGTTCGGGCCGGCGGCCAAATGCACGGCGCCACGCCGTTTCTGACGTTGGACGAAGGAATCAAGAGCGGCGAGGTCGAAGTGACCGAAGCGGGCCGGGTAGAGGGGCTGGTGCGGCCGAGGGGGCCGGCCCCGGGCAGCGATCCCGTCCTTCACGACGATCGCTTTCGCGGGTATCCGGAACCGGGGGGAGGCTTTCGCGGGGACCAGGTGAACACGCTGGTTCTGGTCAACCACTCAGACAAGCCCCTGCTGCTGCTGGCCGGAGAGATTGTGACCGGAGGCAAGCAAGACCGGGTTATCGCCAAGGATCGCATTGTTCCGGCGAACGCAGAACCCATCGACCTTGGAGTGTTCTGCATTGAGCCGGGCCGCTGGACGGAGAGCTCCAGCACCTTTGGCGCCGCAGCCAAAGCGAATGCCCGCAGCTTCATGGTGCAGCCCACGGTGAGGGAACGGGCCATGGTAGCCAAGGATCAGCAGCAGGTGTGGGACTCGGTGCACGGCGCCATCTCGCAGATGGAGGTCGCCTCCGCCCCTGCGGCCACCGGCACAATGGGTGGAGGGCCAGTAGCGAGGTCAGGTTATCCTCGTTCCATTGGCACCACTAGCTATGCCAAGGCCATGGAGGACAACGCGGTCAGCGAAAAGGTGGATGAGGCAGCCGCACCGGTGATGAAGTCGCGAGATCAAGTGTTGGCTCAGTTGCGCCAGGAACATGCGGTCGGTGTGGTGGTGGCGGTGCGCGGGGAGATTGTGTGGGCCGACCTGTTTGCCGGCACCGAGCTTCTCTCCCGCTACTGGACGAAGCTGGTTCGCTCCTACGCGGCCGAGAGCCTGACTGCGGGCGAGACGCATCTGGCGCCGGGCGTAGCCGATGCACAGCGCTTTCTCGATGCTCCCTCGGGAGGCACCGAGACGAGCGAGGGCGATGTCGGAGTCTACCGTTATCGCGAGCTGAAGTCGGGCGGTACCGAGACCTTTGTTCTGGAATCGCTGCTGCCTGGAACCGGGTACGACGTGCACATCAGCAAGCTGAAGCTGAGAAGCGCGGAAAGGCGCATCAAGCCCCCGCAGATCTACCGTTAAAGTCTTTCAGTATCCTCCGCTGCAATCACGGCGCCCCGATCTCCCCTCTCAACGGAGGAGGCCGGGGCGACTTTCTATTCGCCTGTCGCGGAGGCACGCAGCGCGGTCAGTGCTTTGCTTCGAAGGCGGTGAAACGGCGTTCGAGCTCCCACTGGGCGGTAGCTTTCTCGCTGCTCTCGAGGAAAATCTTGCACGGCGCGGCAGGCGTGGCGCCGCCCAGCGGCTCGCCTTTGCAGGCCATGTTGGGGATGGTGAAGGTGTCCGGCTTTGCCCAAAGGCTGTCGCCGGGCAGGAAGCTATGTTCCATGCCGGTACGCGCCAGCTCCTTCAGGTCCTGGTAGCTGAGGTGGTAATCCAGCGCCGCGCGCACAAATTCGTGGGTTAAGTCGATGCGGCTCACGCCCTCGTCGTCGGTGGAGAGGGCCACGGGGACGTGCGCGGCACGATAGAGGGGAAATGGGTGATCGGCGCCCTTTACTCCCAGGATGCCCTCGTTGGAGCTGAGGTTGATTTCGACCATCACGTGCTTGTCGGCCAGTTCCTTCAGCAGCGCCGGTGCGTCGTCCTCGAACATCACATCGACGCCGTGGCCGATGCGCTCGGCATGGCCGGTCTCGACCGCCTGACGGATATGGAAGCGCATTCCCTCCGGCGGCACCAGTCCCGCCGCCAGCTCACCGGCGTGCAGGCTGATGTGCACCTTGGGGTAGACCGAGTGAAGGTAGTCCAGCATCGTCATGTGCAGGTTGTAGTCGCGCATGGAGACAAAGCCGTCTTCGGGTTGCACGAAGTTGATGCCCAGAAAGCCGGCTTCGTGGGCATCCAGACTGGCCTGCACCGTCTCAAAGCCTAGCAGCGTTTGGGCGAAGACCTGTTCCGGTGGAAAGCCGCGCAGAATCTGGTAGATGTAGCGCACTTCTACCTGGCAGGCAGGAGCGGCCTGAGGGGTGTCGCAGCGCTCGATCTTGCGGCGTTGCGCTTCGGCGGTGCGAACGTCTTCGCGATCCGCGGCCACTTCGTCGCGTAGTCCGTGACTCAGCAGCGCCTGGCGAAATTTGGCAAGGTCGGGGTTCCAGCCGATCTGGTGTGCGACCTGGGCAGCGTGGCTGAAGGGGGGCGTCTGCATCAATTCCAGATACTGCTGATTCTGGGCGGCAGCGCGGCTGGCGGCCTCGTCAACCCACTCCCCGGTGTGGCTCTTCTTCAAGCCGCCGAACCGGCCAAAAGTGGCGAAGAACTGGTCATGCCCACTGAAACCCGGAGTTGGCACAAAGCTACGCATGGAGAAGGCGTTGACTAGCCGGTCGTAGAGGTCCTGATTGGCGGGCACCTGATCTGCGGCCACCAGCGGCGGCACGCAAGGAGGCTTGGCAAAGCTAAGGGCAGCGGGGTCCACGCACAAGCCGTCCTCGCCCGCGGCGCGAATGAAGCTTTCGGCATACACCGCCCCGGAGAGGTGGACGTGCAGGTCGGCTCCTTTTGGAAAATCGGCAAGAAAGGCTCGCACCGCCAACGGCCCGCCATGCACGGCTGTCTGGTAGGCGTGCACCGTGCGGGCTTCAAGCAGAGGCGACGGGCCAGCGGACACTGGCGAGGGCGGGAGAGGGGTTTGTGCGGCAGCCAAGGCAGCGAGGGCAAAACTGGCGAGAATGCGGAAAGAGCAGCGCATGATGCCTTCCAGTGTAGAGCAGCGATTGGCGCCGCAGGGAGGATTTAACCGGCCGGGTTTTGCGTGGAAGATGAGAGTTGCTATACTGTTTGAAGTTGTTGCAGAGTACTGCAAGAGGACTCGCCCACCGTTTCCGGCGATGCCGGAAAATACGCAGGAGATTGCAACCGGGAAGTTTGCACTGAGGCCAGATAGCTCAGTGGTAGAGCGCGGCCCTGAAAAGGCCGGCGTCGGCGGTTCAATCCCGTCTCTGGCCACCACTATTCATCCGGCGCCGTTTTGAAGGTTCCGGCAACTTCCTAGAGTCCGCTTACATCGCTATTTTTTGTTCCTGTTCCCGTATCTCGCCAAACTGTGCCTTTCCCAAGGCTGTGAAGCTCCCAGCGCGCGCGGAATCCCCGATGCAACTCTGCACCTTCAAGTGAAAATCTGCCGGGAGATGCGAAGGCCCTCCGGCTTGCGCTGAAGGGCCTTCAATCAACTGCAATCCAGCCTACGCTGTTACAGTCCGCGTAGGTTTGGATCCCCACAGCCCGTAATAGGCAATGAAGAGGTAACACACGACGGGAAGGACGAAGGAGTGTTGGATGCCTACCTTATCGGCCAGTGCGCCGATAAGGTAGGGAATCACCGCTCCGCCAACCACCGCGGTCATAATCAGTCCCGAGCCCTTGCTGGTCATCGGCCCCAACCCCACGATACCCAGCGTGAAGATGTTGGGGAACATGACCGAGTTGAAGAATCCGCACAGCACAAGGGTGCCTATGGCCACCTGCCCGCTGGTGAACATTGAGATTGTGATCAGCGCGGCAGCCGTAAATCCAAAGATGCCCAGCAGCTTGCCCGCTTTGATCCGGGTCATGATCCAGGAGCCGAGCAAACGGCCCACCAGCGCGCCGAACCAGTAGAGCGAGACCAGGAATGAGGCTGTCTTGGCGGTGCTCATTCCCTGAGTCTTGAAGTAGTTGACGGCAATCGAAGCCAAACCCACTTCCACTCCCACGTAGAAGAAGATGCCAACAGCGCCAAGCACTGTGTGTTTGTAGCTCCAAATGCTGCGGCCAAACATCGGGTCACCCTCTTTCGCCGGGCGAAAAGCCTGCGTCTCGGCAATGTGCGGCAGGTGCGAGAAGGCCACCGCAAGCCCCAGAATCAGCAACCCGGCTGCAATGAGGAGGTAGGGTCCGCGCACCGTATCCGCAATGCTGGCCTTGCTGGCCAGCTTGTCGTGGTCGGTCAGGATGAACGCGCCGGCGATCAGCGGGGCGATGGTTCCGCCGATGGAATTGAATGCCTGGGCAAGATTCAGCCGGATGGGGGCGCTGTCTTCGGGGCCGAGAATCGACACATAGGGGTTCGCCGAGGTTTGTAGTGCGGTCACACCCGCTCCGACGACGAAGACGGCAGTGAGAAAGAGAGGAAAGCTGACCATCTTGGCTGCGGGAACGAACAGCAGGCAGCCCACAACCTGAATGAACAGCGAGACCACCATGGTCCGCTTGTAGCCAATCGTCTCGATCAGCTTGGAGGTGGGCGAGGCGAAGACGAAGTAGGCCAGGAAGAATGCCGACTCGGCCAGCATCGCCCATGCGTAGGGAAGATCGAAGATTGACCGCAGATGAGGCACCAGCGCCATGTTCAGGTTGGTAATAAACCCGAAGATGAAGAACAGCGCGGTGACGGTAATGAACGGGATGAGATATCCCGGCGACGTGAGCGCCGCCGATTGTTTGGTCTGAGCTGCCATAAAAAGTGGTTCCCCGTTTCCTTGGTGGTTTTGCCCGGTAAGGGCATTCTTGTGCGCCCTGGGTCAGGACGGTGCGGCGAGAGCAGCCGGTTGTCTCCGGCATCCTGTTCCCATTGGTGAGGGAATCAGGGCTTTTGCTGCACTCAACACTACATTGAAAACCCTGCGCTGGGGAAACCGGGGTCCGCACCGCCGCACAGAAATCCGCTGTCGGAGCCGGGGTCGCCCGAAGGTGGATTCACGAGACTTCAGTCTCCCTCGCGCATGTCGCCGGAAGAAGGCTGCCGGATCGGACTGAGATGCCGTATTCTCGTCTCAATGAACCCGCCGATCGTCGGGCTTTGGATGAATGGTCCGGGCTTTATCCCCCAGGACCCTGTGGTGAAAATCCGCTTTTGAAGGGGCACGACTTCAGTTGTGCCCTAAGTGATTCAAAATGAACATGAGCTTTATTTCCTGAAGGATGGCTTTTTCTGGAGTCTCGACTTTCACCAGCGCTTATTAGGGTTGCATTTTTGGGCGTTCTTTGCCTGGGGGATGGCCTTTTTTCGCAGCCTCTGAAGGCTGGCCCCTTCATGATTTGCAGTTCTTAGACAGTTTCCAAACAAGGAGTGACACGTGGCTAATTCGACGTTGAGCAGCGCAAAGCTGAAGAAGGTTCTGGCAGCCCTGGAAGGGGACTGGCAAGCTGAGATGGAGGGCTATCACACCTACCTTGCTCTGGCCGACCGGGATGACGACCCGGTGCGCGCCCAGGTGCTGCGCCATTTGGCGGGAGCCGAATGGGAACATGCAGCCCTGTGGCATAGCCGCATTCTGGAATTGGGGGGAGCCGAACCTGTGTACTCCGGCAAGCCCGGCGGCGAGGCAGACTCGCTGGCTGGCCGCGCAGGCGGCATCCGCATGGCACTTCGTCGCCTGGAGATCGAGGAAAGCCGCGCCATCGCAGCCTACGGCGAGCAACTCAAGGCGCTTGGCGACGAGGAATCCATCGCCATTCTTGAGCATGTGATCGAGGACGAGAAGGACCACTACAAGGAACTGGGATCGCTGCTCCGCGGCCACTATCCCCAGCCTACCGGCACGCACAAGATCGACGCCCAGGCGGTTCTCAAGGAGATGCTGGCCAAACGCGCTCAGGGCCGCAAGCAGCCGGGCAGTTGGATTGGCGACGCCATCTACGGCGTAAACGACGGTCTGGGCGCCATCTTCGGCATCGTCTCTGGCGTGAGCGGCGCCACCTCCGGCGACAGCAAGTATGTGCTCCTGGCCGGGCTCTCCGGCCTCATCGCCAGCGCCCTCTCCATGGGCTCGGGCGCTTATTTGGCCGCCAAGAGCGAGCGGGAGATTTACCACGCCGAACTGGCGCGCGAGCGCGAAGCAATCGAGATGAACGGCCCGGAAGCCCGCGAACTGCTCTCGCTGTACTACCAGGTGAAGGGCTTGCCCGAAGAGGACGCCCAGCACATGGTGAACCACATCGCCAGCGACCCCGAGCAATTGCTGCGCGTGCTGGCAGGCGAGCGGCTGGGCACGTCGGAAGAGGCGCTCTCGAACCCCATCGTCTCGGCCAGTTCGGGTGCGCTTTCCACGGCTGTAGGAGCCGCCATTCCCATCATTCCATTCTTCTTCATGCATGGGATTGAGGCCGTGATCGCCGCCGCTGTGATCTCGCTGGCCGCCCATTTTGCCGTCGGCGCCGCCAAGTCGCTCATCACGGTGCGCTCGTGGTGGTCTTCGGGCTTTGAGATGACGGTGGTCGGCGCGCTGGAGGGCGCGGTCACTTACGGCATCGGCGTGCTGTTGGGCGCGGGCGGCATGTAGAGCTGCCAGGGTGCGAGGATTATCAAGGCGCGTCCCGTGGGGCGCGCCTTTCTCGCGTTGTGCAACCAGTTCATCCCGCGCCAACCGCCGCCATGCCTATAAAATGGGCATGGCTCTCACTTCCGAGGATCTCCCGCCTTATGCTGAAGAAGTCTCTGTGCCTTTTCTCTTTCGCAATCCTGCTTTCACCTGCTTTTTCTCTCCTGGGCCAGATTGCCCCTGAAGTCGTCATCGAACGTGGCGTGGCCATGAAGACCCGCGACGGCGTCACCTTGCGGGCCGATATCTACCGGCCTGCTGGAGAGGGCGAATACCCGGTCCTGTTGCAGCGTACCCCCTACAACAAAGACAGTACGGCCGAGTTTGCCCGCAAGGCCGCGGTGCGCGGTTACATGGTCGTGACCCAGGATGTGCGCGGCCGCTATACCTCGGAGGGCGACTGGTACCCCTTCAAGTACGAGATCCAGGACGGTTTTGACACGGTGGAGTGGGCGGCGGCGCTTCCCCATTCGAACGGCATGGTGGGCATGTTTGGCGGCTCCTACGTGGGCGCGACGCAGATGCTGGCCGCCGTGAGCCATCCCCCGCACCTGGCGGGAATCTGCCCGGTGGTGACCGCCTCAAACTACCACGAAAACTGGACCTACCAAGGCGGCGCATTCGAGCAGTGGTTCAACGAGTCGTGGACCTCCGCGCTGGCCCAGGATACCTTCTACCGCGCCATCAAGCAGGGAACCGACGCGCTGGTGGGCAGCACGGTTCTGCCGTTGAAACAGTATCCCCTCTTCAACCTGCAAACCGGCCCCGGCTCTCCAGGCTTCACCCGCAAGCTGGCGCCCTACTTCCTTGACTGGCTCGACCATCCGTCCTACGACGGCTATTGGCAGCAGTGGTCGATTGAGGAGCAGTATGAATTGATCCGCGTCCCGGCGCTCACGGTCGCGGCATGGTACGACATCTTTCAGGGCGGCTCGCTCAAGAACTACATGGGGCTGAGAGATCGCGGCGGCAGCGAGGCGGCCCGCAACGGACAGAAGTTGCTGATTACCATTGGCGGACACGCCGGCTCAGGACGCAAGATTGGCGCGGTGGACTTTGGCCCTGAAGCCGAGGAGTACGACGAGAGCGCCGTCACACTGGAGTGGTACGACTACCTGCTGCAGGGCAAGCAGAACCGCTTTGCCACCGGCAAGCCGGTCAGGATCTTCGTCATGGGCAAGGGCAAGTGGCGCGACGAAGAGACCTGGCCCCTGGAGCGTGCCCGCCCCACGCGCTACTTCCTGCACTCCTCTGGAAGGGCCAACAGCGTATCAGGCAACGGATGGCTCTCTACCGCTTCCCCGCGCAACGAGGCGTCTGACAGATATCTCTACGACCCCGCCAATCCGGCGCCCACCGTCGGCGGTCCATTATGCTGCGACGGCGCGCACCTTCCGCCCGGCCCCCGCGATCAGTCGGAAGTGGAAACCCGTCCGGATGTGCTGGTGTATTCCACGCCATTGCTGGAGGAAGACCTGGAGGTTACCGGGCCGGTGACGCTGGACCTCTACGCGAAATCCTCAGCCGTGGACACGGACTTTACCGCCAAGCTTGTGGACGTTGCGCCCAACGGCTTTGCGCAGAACATCACCGAAGGCATCCTGCGTGCCCGCTACCGCGAATCGACTGCCGTGGCGAAGCCACTCGCGCCCGGTACCGTGTACCACTTCAAGATTGATCTGTGGTCCACCAGCAACGTATTCCTGAAGGGGCACAGAATCCGGGTTGAGGTCTCGAGCAGCAATTTTCCCCGCTTTGATCGCAACCTGAACGGCGGCAAGGACGCGTCCAGCGATCCCACTATCGTGAAGGCCACAAACGCCATTTATCACGACCCAAGCCATCCCAGCGCACTGGTGCTGCCCGTCGTGCCAAGGTAGGGGACGGGCGCCCATGCCTCGCGATGGGTAGCGGCTGGGGCCGGCGCAAGTTCACAGCGCTGGCGACTGAAGCTGGGAGAGCCTCCGGATTGGAGTGGGCACCGGCAGACCCTTGAGGCGCGGTCCGGTAAGTGCTTCTGTCGGCCCTGGCACAAGGCCTTGGCAACGGAGCGCGGAATTCGGCTGTTCCTGGGCAAATGCTTGCTGCTCACGCCAGCCGCTGGGGTTCCTTGCGCCATAGGCGCCAGATCCCCACAGCAACCGCGAGTGCCCCCAGCCCGTAGGCCCACAGGGCGTGGTGGCCGGTATGAATTTTCCACCCCTGGTACAGAGCAAAGCCCCCCGCCAGCAGCAAAACGATGCCGCGAAAATGAGTCATGATCTTTCCCTTCCGGATGTCTCTATTTCAACAATACACGGAGAGAAATGATGGGCTCTGGCGCCTCGGTCACTTCAGGAGGTCAAGCGCCACGGCCGTCATGGCGGTTACGCCGGTAGAAATGGCCGGCGCGTAGACGGGCGCAAACAGAGCCGAATGAAGGCCAGGCAACGCCACGCCGGTCCTGCGGCTCTCAGCGAGTTTGCCCGCGTCCGCCGCGCCCAGCCAATACATGGTTGCCGGAATCTTGCCGTCGAGCGAGAACTGTCCTACATCTTCGCTGCCCATCACGGCGCGGGCCTCCACCACGCGCTCTTTGCTCAGCGCCGCCGACGCGCTCAAGCGGACCCTCTCGGTCAGCACCGGGTCGTTGAAGGTGACAGGTGTGCTCTCGCCCGCTGTTACGGTTGGCATCCGGTCTGCCGGAATGCCATTGGCCTCTGCCAAACCATTTACGGTGCGCCGCACCGCCGCCATAATCTGGTCCCGCTCCGTGGCCGAGTAGGTGCGCAGTGTCAGTCCCAGCGTCACCTCGTCGGGAATGATGTTGTTCTTCGTTCCACCATGAATCGTCCCCACAGTCAGCACCGCGGGCTGTTGCGGATCGATCTGCCGGCTCACAATAGTCTGCGCTACCAGCACAAACTCCGCCGCCAGCACAATTGGGTCCTTGCCCGCCTCGGGCCTCGAACCGTGACCGCCAATGCCGCGAATGACCATGTTGATTGTGGTGGAACTGGCCATCAGCGGCCCGCCCTTGACCGCAATCGATCCCGCTGCCACATCCGGCGAGTCGTGCTCCGCCAAGACAAAATCCGGCCTTCCGAAGCGCTCGTAGAGATGGTCGGCCATCATCGCCGCTGCGCCTTGCACAACCTCCTCCGCGGGCTGGCCGACCAGCACCAGCGTTCCGTGCCATGTGGCCTTGCGCAACGCCATCTCCCGCGCAGCGCCCAGCAGCACCGTCATGTGCAGGTCGTGACCGCAGGCGTGCATCACGCCCACTTGCTGCCCTTGCGCATTGCTGGTCTTCACCGTGCTCGCGTATTGCAGGCCGGTCTGCTCTTCCACCGGCAGGGCGTCCATGTCTGTACGGATCAGCAGGCGCGGACCCGCGCCGTTCTCGAGCACCGCCACCACGCCAAAAGCCTGCGCACCGTCTTCGTATTTGCCTACGTGCTCGGTGACAGCGTAGCCCAGTTTGCGCAGTTCCCCAGCCAGAAAGGCCGAGGTCTGCTCCTCGTGGCGCGAGAGTTCCGGAGCGAGGTGCAGATGCTTGTAGGTTTCCGCAAGAGCCGGTAATTGAAGCGCGACAGAAGCGTCCAGCCCTGTAGAGTCTTGCGCACTGACGGGCATGGCGGCAGAGGTTAGGCAAGCAACAAGGAGGATGCGGTTGAACATGGGGAAGGACCTCCAAAATAAGCGGCGCGGCTACTTTATGCGTCAGCCTACCACAACAAGCCTGCGACCTTAGAGCATCTTCTCTCCTTCTCTGACGCAAAGGGTGGCCGCCCGGCCTTTGCTCTTGATACAGTGATGGCATCCTGTTTTGGGCCACGGGTCAAGCCCTCCGTTGGCCAGGGAGGAAGTGATGCCAACACCGCTTGCCGATCGTTTCCGCGCAGAATTGAGTGCCCAGCATAACCTGTTGCTTGCCGTGCCGACGGCGCAGGCTGACACGGCCTGGCGACCAGGCGGCTGGACTCACCGGCAGATCGTCGGCCATCTGCTGGACTCCGCGACCAACAACCGCCAGCGCTTCGTGCGCGCCGCAACAGATGGCGAATTCATCGGGCCGAACTACGGGCAAGATGCATGGGTTGCGGCGCACGGCTATCGGGATCAGTCCTGGGAAACGCTGCTGCGCTGGTGGCTGGTCGAGCATGAGATCCTGGCCGCCGTGGTAGACAACATTCCCGAGGACCGGTTGGAAGCAAGTTGCATCGTTGGCGAGGATGCTCCCGTCACGCTGCGCTTTCTGATTGAAGACTACTTGCGGCACCTGCGAGGACATGTCCAGCAGCTTTCTTGCAGCGCAGCCCGGCCATAGAGCGAGATTTTGTGCAGGCGCAAAAAAGCCCGGCTCGATGCCGGGCTCTTTTGCTTGCCTTGTGGTGCGTGTTGCCGGAACTACTTGGTTGCCTTCTTTGCAGGAGCCTTCTTTGCAGGGGCCTTCTTGGCAACTGCCTTCTTCGCAGGAGCCTTCTTGGCAACTGCTTTCTTCGCAGGGGCCTTCTTGGCAACTGCCTTCTTGGCTACTGCCTTCTTCGCCGGAGCCTTCTTGGCAACTGCTTTCTTCACTGCTGCCTTCTTGGCGGGCGCCTTCTTTGCTGCTTTCTTAACTGCCAACGGAATACCTCTTTTGGTGGGTTTGGTGGATTTGGTGGCGCTCTTCTTGACCGCTGCCTTCTTGGCTACGGCCTTTCCGCCCTTCGCGCCGGTGCTTCTCTTTACGGCGGACTTCTTTGCGGCCTTCTTGGCCACAATCTTTTTCGCGGCAGGCTTCTTGGCCGCGGGCTTCTTGGCTCCAGTCTTTCCACCCTGCTCGCCGGAACCGCCTTCGGTCACGGTCTGCTTGGGAGCTTTCTTGGCAGGAGCCTTCTTGGCAGGAACCTTCTTGGCTCCAGTCTTTCCGCCCTGCTCGCCGGAACCGCCTTCGGTTACGGGCTGCTTGGGAGCCTTTTTCACGGGAGCTTTCTTTTTCGCGGCCCTCTTCTTGGCCGGCTTGGATGCGGGTTGTTCGACGACGACGATCACGGCTTCTTCCGCCACGCCTTCATCGTCGTCCGAGGAGGTAAGAACCGTTGAGGTCTCAACCTCGTCGTCTTCTTCAAAGTCTTCGTCGTGATCCGGGTCCAGTTCTGCCGGCTCGCCGTGCGGGTCGCCGTCATCCTTCGCGTACATCCTGAACACTTCTTCCATCCCTTTGCCTCCAGCGGATTGCCGCTGCCCTGATTTTCGATTGCATCTTCACGCCGCGGACATTTGCGGTCCGCTCGCGGAAGCTATTGTAGCAATAGCTTGCACGCAAACACCATCAAATGACAAGTATGTAATGAGGTCCCTAGCTATTTTTGTTTCGCAGTGGAAGACTTGGGATGTGCAGCGCGCTTGTGGGAAGCGGAGTTTTTTGTACTCGGCGTCGCGCTCTTCTTCGCTCCGGTAGAGGACCTGCGGCTTTGTGTTGAGTGGTTCTTTTCTGCCTGCGTGGCCTTCTCTCTCTTGTTAGAGGACGGTGCGGACTTCGCGCGGGAACCCTTGGCTGGCGCGGCTTCGCGCGCATTCGTGGCGGATGATGCAGCCGTGTGGCGATGACCCCGAACCTTCTGCGCCACGTTCGCGGGCTCGGCTACACGCAGGCGGCGGCCCGGCTCGACCTTGATGCCGGCGATGTTGTTCCAGCGGCGCAACTGGCTCAGCGAAACACCGAAGCGGTCTGCGATGGTGACCAGTGTGTCGCCCCTGCGCGCGGTGTAGAGCAGCGTGTGCATGGAGGGCGTTGCTGCCGGGGGCACGGGCACAACGAGCGCTTCAATGCCGCCGATGCTTTCGCTTTCGCCGATGCGATTCGCCGCCGCCAGTTCCGCCGGAGAAACATGATACTCGCGGGCAACCGAGGCCAGCGTGTCTTCCGCGGTTACGCGGTGATAGCGCCACGCGTTGCGCTTCGATTCGGGAATCTCGGCAACGCGCTGTGTGAAGAGAGCCGCTGTGCCCGCGGGAAGATGCAGATCGAACGCCGTGTCGGGCGGAGTAATGAACCGCAAGAGGCTGGGATTCAGCGCAACCAGTTCATCCACCGGTGCTCCCACCAGATCCGAGACCAGGCGCAAATCGACGGAATAATTCAGGGTGACGGTGTCAGTGAGTACAGGGGGGTCGAGGGTGACATCGTCGAACCCATATTGCGTGGGATGATTGGCAATGATGATGGCGGCAAGAATTTCTGGTACATACGATTTGGTCTCGCCCGGCAGGTTGTTGCGCTTGTAGAGTTCCCAGTAATCTGCGTAGCCGGTTTTCTGCACTGCGCGCTGCACATTGCCCGCGCCCCAGTCGTAGGCCGCCATGGCCAGATACCAATCGCCCAGCTGGTCGTAGATGAACTTCATGTAGCGCGCGTAAGCGCGCGTGGATTTTTCCGGATCGAAACGCTCGTCTACATACCCGTTGCGCGTCAGGCCGTAGTCCCCATGGGGCATGAACTGCCACATGCCGCCGGCTCCGGAGTGGGCATTGAGGGCGCGGGGCTGAAAGCCGGATTCCGCCACGGCCAGGTAAATCAAATCCTGCGGAACGCCCTCTTCGGCCATGACGCGCTGGATCATCGCCTTGTAGCGGCCGGCGCGCTGGAAGGAGTGAAGAAGCGTGTTGTGTCCGCGTTGCGAGTTGGCAAAGAAGTTGATGTAGCCAGCCACATAGTCGTTTACTACCAGAGGAAGGTCGGACTTGGTGGTCGCGAGCTCGTTCTTGGCCTTGGCAACGATGTTTGGATCGACCACGAAGGTGACATCGCTGGCTTCGTCGGCCGGTGTGGGCTCCACTTTCGGCGCAAAACCGTTGCCCTCCTTGAGCGCTTCCATCTCCAGCGAGTTGACCGCATCCACGATGCGGTCGAACTCTTCCTGGAGTTGCGCATCCTTCCGGATGTCGATGCTGCTGGAGAGCATGAGGTCGACGGCGCGGTCGAATTCGGCCTTGGCCTCAGGGAGATTGCCCCTGCGATAGTTGGCCTCGCCTTTGGCATAGGCCGCCTCAACCTGCTGGATCAAGACGCGCACCTGCCGCTGGCTTGCGGTAAGAAGCGGGGAGGCTGGAGGGGGAGCGGCCTGCTGCTGCGCGGCGGCAGGAAGGGCCGGCGCCGTGCTCTGCGGCTGCGTCTGCTCGGAAGTACCACCAGGCTTGGAGGGGTCGCAGCCTGCCAGCAACAAGGCCAGCACGGCGCAACCGGCGGAACGATACTGATTCGAGCTTAGGCGCATGAGCGGCAAGGCAGTCCCGGTTTGGATCAGGCTACAGAAGACACTATGCCGATGATAAGCTATGCCATGGAGGCACCGCGCGCTGGATGGCGCTGAAGCCCTCTTTCGGCAAGCCCAATGGACGCACGCTTCCTTCGAAATTTCGCCATCATCGCCCACATCGACCACGGAAAGTCGACGCTGAGCGACCGTCTGCTGGAATTCACCGGCTCGGTGACCGGCCGCGAAATGCAGGCCCAGATCCTGGACGACATGGACCTGGAGCGCGAGCGCGGCATCACCATCAAGGCTCACGCCGTGCGCATGATGTACAAGGCCCACGACGGCAACACCTACCAACTCAACCTCATTGACACGCCGGGCCATGTGGACTTCAGCTACGAGGTCTCCCGCTCGCTGGCCTCCTGTGAGGGCGCTCTGCTGGTGGTGGACGCCAGCCAGGGCGTCGAGGCGCAGACCCTGGCCAATGCCTATCTGGCCATCAATCACGGCCTGGAAATTATCCCCATCATCAACAAAATCGACCTGCCTTCCGCCGACATCCTGCGCACGCAGGAAGCCATCGAAAAGGCCGTCGGACTGGACGCTACCGACGCGATTCCGGTGAGCGCCAAGACGGGCCAGGGCGTGGCCGAAGTGCTGGAGGCGATTGTGCATCGCCTCCCTCCCCCAACCGGAGATCCAGAGGCTCCGCTCCAGGCATTGATCTTCGACTCCTGGTTCGATGCCTATCGCGGCGTGATCGTGCTGGTGCGCGTGATGCAAGGCGTAATGCGCAAGGGACAGCGGATTCGCCTGATGTCGAATGGCAAATCGTTTGAAGTCGAGTCGATGGGCGTGCTGATGCCAAAGCCGGTAGAAATTGGCGAGTTGCGCGCCGGCGAAGTCGGCTTCTTTGCCGCCACCATCAAGACAGTCAGCGACACCAAGATCGGCGACACAGTCACCGAAGAGGCTCGGCCTGCTTCGGCCCAATTGCCTGGCTTCGAGGACATCAAGCCGATGGTGTTCAGCGGTCTGTACACCGTGGATTCGCACGAACACACGCTGTTGCGCGACGCCCTAGAGAAACTGCGGCTCAACGATTCCTCGTTCTTCTTCGAGCCGGAGAGTTCTGTCGCGCTGGGCTTCGGCTTCCGCTGCGGCTTTCTCGGGCTGCTGCACATGGAGATCATCCAGGAGCGGCTGGAACGGGAATACGAGCTCGACCTGATCACCACGGCGCCCGGCGTTCGCTACCACATCACGTTGACCGACGGCACCGTACTCGAGGTGGACAACCCCTCCCGCTGGCCCGATCCGACCAATATCGACAAGATTCGCGAGCCTGTGATTACCGCCAAAATTCTCACCAACGAGGAGTATGTAGGCGGCATCTTCAAACTCGTGGAAGAGAAGCGCGGCAGACAGATCAACTTCGAATATGTCACCCCAACCCGCGTCATGCTGACCTATGAGTTGCCGCTCAACGAAATCGTGCTGGATTTCTACGATCGCTTGAAGTCGATCTCCCGCGGCTATGCTTCGCTGGATTATCAACTTGCCGGCGAGTGGGAGTCTCCCATGGTCAAGCTCGACATTCTGGTCTCCGGAGAGCCGGTGGATGCCCTGTCGATCATTGTGCATCGCGACTTTGCTTACGATCGCGGCCGGGCCCTGGTCTCGAAGATGCGCGAGCTGATCCCCCGGCAGCAATTCGAAGTGGCCATCCAGGCAGCCATCGGCGCGAAGATCATCTCCCGCGAGACGGTGGCCGCTCTGCGCAAGAATGTGCTCGCCAAGTGCTATGGCGGCGACATCTCGCGCAAGCGCAAACTGTTGGAAAAACAGAAGGAAGGCAAGAAGAGAATGAAGCGCATCGGGAAGGTTGACATCCCCCAGGAGGCCTTCCTGGCTGTGTTGCGGGTAGGCGAAGATTCGCAGAAATAAGGCTTCTCATGGAGCTTAATCGGCGATTTTATTAACAAACGTTAATCCGCAATTGTGGGAAAGTGCTGGAAGCCGTGTGAGAGGCAATTTTATAGGCAAGCTCTCGCGGGAGATAATTTCCAAGTGCTTGACGATTGATAAATAAAGACTTGCACCGCTTACCAGAAACTGGCCTGAGTTGACAAGAGGAGAAATAGAAATTGTCGAGCGGAATTCCCGGAAGTAATCCACAAAGTTTTCCACAGGATGCTGGTTCAGGTAAGAGTGCTTTTTGACGCTGTGAATCCGGCCCTTCCGAGCACCGATTAGAAATTCCAATTAGGAAAAGCAAAGGCCCCGGCAAGCGGGGCCTTTGCACGCATTCCAAAAAACCTTAGTGGGCCGCAGGTGCCCTGGGAGCCGCCTTGGGAGCTGACGGTGCACTCGCCCCGGCCGGCTGGGCCGGAGGAGCAGGAACCCCGGACTTCAAGTTGTAGGCATCGATCACCTGTTTGGTGATGTTGCTGGACTCGGTGGCAAACAGAACAGGATTCTGCTGCTGGGCAACGTCCAGGACCAGTGTGAATCCCTCCTGCTGGGCGTAGTTGGCCAGAACATCGTAGACCTTGGACGCAAGGCCGTTGTAAAGCTCCTGCATCTCCTGCTGGAAATCGTTCTGGGCGTCTTCGGCGGAGCGCTGGAGTTGCTTTTCCTTATCGTCGATGGTCTTGGCCTTGCTGGCGCGCTCGGCATCGCTGAGCTTGTCGGCCTGGGCCTGCAACTGCTTCTTCAGGCTATCGATTTCGTCGCTGAGGCCCTTGAGTTGGGTGCGTTTGGGCTCGTATTTCTTTTGCAGGTCGGCAAAGTTGCGCTGGCCCTCGTTGGTTTGGGCCACGGCCACCTGGAAGGCGATAACGGCGATCTTGGCAGGTCCGGCGGGCGCGGCGGGCGCGGCGGGAACCGACAGTGTTTGGGCGGCGGCGGTCAGGGCAAGGCCCGAGGCCAGCGTAATGGCAAGTGCAAGCGAGCGCTTCATGCGGATGTAAAACTCCTTCGGAATTCCTGTGGGTTCGCCCGCGCTGAAGCGCGGAAGGGAACCGGTGCCTCCTGAGAAACCTCACGGTCCTTCTGCCCCCCGGCAACCAAGAACTGTGGCCGGGAATCCCGAACTCGGGGGGCTCCACGCCGGCTGGTGCAAAGGCGGGAAAAGACGCGAATGGAGACGTCAGCAGGAACTATCAGGATTATAGGAGGGCCAGGTGGGAGCGTCAAACAGCAGCAGAGCGGCTTTGCGGCGGGAAAAGGAGCCACGAAGCGTGGTTGGCGAAGGGCCGGCAACGCTCCAGGGCCCCGCATTGCGGGGTCCTGGGGCGCCGGAGAGGCCCTTGGCAGCCTAGTTGGCCGCTGGAGCCTTGGCGGCCGGCCTGGGCGCTGCTGGAGCCGGTGGCGCGGGCACACCGGACTTCAGGTTGTAGGCATCGATAACGGCCTTGGTAATGTCGGAGGAAGGACTGGCGAAGAGCACGACGGGAGCCTGTTGCTGCTGCTGGGTCACATCGACGACCAGGGTGTATCCCTGCTGCTGCGCATATGCGTTCAGCACATCCATGACCTTGGAAGCTACGCCGCTATAGAGTTCCTGCATGGCTTGCTGGAAGTCGTTCTGGGCGTCTTCGGCAAGCCGCTGTGCCTGCTTCTTCTTGTCTTCGATGACCTTGGTGCGGCTGGCGCGCTCGGAGTCGCTGAGCTTGTCGCCTTGCGCTTGCAATTGCTTTTCCAGGCTTTCCAGCTCATCGCTGAGGCCCTTGAGCTGGGCGCGCTTGGGGTCGAACTTCTTCTGCAGATCGGCGAAGTCGCGCTGGAACTCGTTGGTTTGGCCCACGGCTGCCTGGAAGGCGATCACGGCGGCCTTGGCAGGACCCGCGGGAGCTGGGGCAGTTTGAGCAGCGGCGCTCAGGGCAAAGCCCGAGGCGAGGATAGCAATAAGTGCAAATGAACGCTTCATTCGAGTGAAAAACTCCTTCGGGGTTTCTTCAAGTTGGACGCGCCGCGGCGCGGAAAGAGCCTGCATCTTCTCTGAAACTTCGCAGCTTTTTACGGAGGCCATGGACACCGCATGGAGCAGAAACGCGACTGGAAGCATAAGCAGGAGCCAGCCAGGATTATAGGAGGGCTGGGAGAGAGCGTCAAACCTGCCAGAGATGAGGCCAGACGGGTTTGAATGCGTGAGCATTGCGCGGAATTGAAACGAATGGGCCGCCCTCTGGAGAGCGGCCCCGGTTCTTCTCGTAGCGCATTGCGGCTAGAAGGTAGTGGAGACGGTGAGCCGGAAGGTTTTGCGCGGCTCACGGAACAGGTTGCGCGCTCCGTAAGCCTGCATCGACTCGGCGTAGGTGTAGTCGCCTGCTCCGCCCGGCGGGAACATGTCGCGAGTTATCAACTCTGCCGAGCAGCTTCCTTTGTTCCCACCGATCACTACGTCATTGCAATAAGGCTTTTCGTAGAGGCGCAGTGGGTTGTAGGCAAAGTAGAGGCGGAAGGGCGCGTTGATGACCGGCATGATCACCGAGAGCTCGGCGCCGGTGGACATGCGTGGAACGAAGTTGGTGCCGGAGATGGGACGGATGTCGGGCTTGAATCCGACCAGAGAGCCAGGGATGCCGCCCTGGCAGGAACCGTTGTTGTAGACCGGGCAACCGTAGAGTGGCGCGGTGAGAGAGGCAAAGCCCTCGGGGCTCTGCTTCAACTGGCCGTGGTTGAGAGCCACATCGATGCCAAAGTCGTCGAAAAAGGAGAATGTGACCGGGCCGGCAATGGGAATGCGGTACTCGGCATTGGCGGTCAGGTTCGTATCGCCACCGACCGAGGCCACGCCATAAATGGGCAGCGGCACCTGGATGCATTGATTCAACTGAGGATTGTTGGGATCGCGCGGGACGCAACTGCCATCCGGATTGGTCAGCTGAACAGTGGTGCGGTTGGGAACATAGCCGTAGGGCGTAGCGCCGCGAATATCGAAACCGCGCAACTCACCCTCGCCGCCGGAGTAGAAGCGGTTGTTGGGGGGAGCGACATCGCCTCCAAAGCCTTCCACATAGCCCAACTGCGCGCGCAGACCGAGCACGTTGCGCCCGTTGGCGGACGGCGTCAGGTAGTGGATCGGCAGGAAGCGCTTGTATGCCACCAGAGGCGATATGTAGCGCACGTTGCCGGCGATACCGGCGAACTGGAAGACCGCCGTGAATTCCTTGCCGGTGCGCGGCCGCATCGGGTTGTTGATGGTGTTGTAGATATAGCTGAACGAAGCGGAACTGGTGATGATGCCATTGAGCGCGTTCGACCCCTGAATGCCTGACCGGAAGCTGATGGTCTGGAAGAATGTCTGGGACGCCGTGCTGAAAGCGGTGATAGTGGACTTGTTCAGGTTATAGGTGAAGCCCACGCGCTGGAAGGCGTGCCGCTTGAGCGGATAGCTCACCGAGAAGTTCATGCCGGTGGAGGCCTGGTTGTAGTTCTGCGTCAGTTGCTGCTGGGCCTGGGTCAGGTTCGCCGAGGCGCCCGTGGTGGCCTGGTAGTTCTTGGCCGCATTGAAGTCGGACTTGGTGTTGAAGAGCTGGAAGCCGACATTCAGGGGGCGGTTGTGAACATAGGGCTGCGAGAAGCCGAACATGAACTGACGGCTTACGTTGCCCAGGTTGCCCTGCAGGCTGAGGGTCTCGCCCAGACCAAGGAAGTTGTTGGTCTGGTAGTTCACGCCCAGGAATGCGCCCGACAGGCCGCTGATGCCGCCGTTGAGGCCGATGGAGTTCTTGCCCTTTTCCTTCACCTTGAGCAGCAGATCGACGGTGCCGGCCTCTGCGTCCTGATGCGCTTCTGAGTCCTGATCGACCTTGAGGGGCTCGAAGTACTCCAACTGGTTGAGGCGCAGCAGGCTGTACTCCCACAACTGGGAGTTGTAAACGGAACCTTCGTCCAGCATCAGCTCGCGGCGGATGACGCGGTCGCGGGTGATGGTGTTGCCCTGGAACTCAATGCGAGAGACATAGAAGGGCTTGCCCTCATCGATATCGATGTCCAGGGAGACCGTCTTCTTCTGCTCGTCGAAGACAGGCTTGGGAATGGCGCCGAAGTTGATATAGCCCAGTTGGCCGTAAGCCTTCTTGAGGTTCTCCAGGCCTTTGCTGATCAAGGTGGCGTTGAACCACTCGCCGTCTTTCACCGCAAAAGTTCCGCGCAAGGCCCTCACGTTGCTGACTGCCTTGTTTCCGCTGAAGGTGATGGTGCCAAGACGGTAACGTGCGCCCTCTTCGATGGGCATAAGAATGTCGATGCGCTTGCCCTTGTTGGGGCGGAAGGTGAACCAGTTCAACCCGCCCTGGTCGCGGATCTGTGTCTTGGGTTCCTCGACTGCGGCCGCGTAGTAGCCCTTGTCGCGGTAAGCCTGGCGCACGCGCTCGGTATCCTCTTCCAGCTTGGAGGCGTCGAAGGTCTGCGAGAAAAGATTCTCGAAGACGATGGAATAGGGGATGCCGATGGGCTTCAGGTTCTTCATCGAGCGGCGCAGCAGGAGTGCGTTGATGTGCTGGTTGCCGCTGAAATGAATCTCGCCCACCTTGACGGTAGGGCCTTCCTTGACGTTGAAGTTCACCTGCACCGAGGCCGGGGGAATGGTCTTGACCTCGGTCTTGATGGTGGCGAACTGGTGGCCGTGCTCCGACAGAATGTCCTTGAGCACGGTCTCGGCCCGCTTGATGCGCGTGGGGTCGTACTGGCTCTCGACGGAGAGGCCAACCTTTTCCTTCTTGAAGCGGTCGAGCACGTCCGAGACCGAGACAGCATTCAGCCCCTTGTAGTTGATCTCGCGAATGGTGGGCTTTTCCCGAACAAAGATGTTCAGGATGATGCCCTTCTCCGAGTCCTCGCGCTCAATGCGCAGATCGTCGAAGTAGGCCGTATTCCATAGCGAATTGAAGTCGCGCTCAATGGAAATAGGGTCGTAGGTATCGCCGGGGTGAGTAAAGAGCCGCGCCAGCACGGTCTCCTTGGGGATGCGCCGGTTGCCGATGACCCGAATCGAATCGATAGTCTGCGGCTGCTGGGCCAGGGCTGCGCCGGCGATAGTCGCCAGGGCGAGCAAGATCATCAAGCGCGCCAGGCGGCTTGCGGACCGGGCGGCACGGGAGATGGAAGTGTGCTTGATCTTCACTGGGCTGGAGCCCTGCGGCGAGCACAAGTACTGGTGCGGTCCATGGTTCGGCTTCACGGGAAGAATATGCACACCCTCACTGCTCAAAATCTGGTCCTGCCTTGAGGAAAGATTGATTATATTGGACCGCGGCCAACCTGCCCAAACGGGAGGGGCTGGTGAGCGATCCGGATACCGTATCTTTCCCAGAATTTCTCTGCCGCGATTCGCCCCGCGGACTCAGGCTGGCCCCCATCTCCACCCAGGCGATTTCCACCCAGGCGATTTGGGACCCAACCCACAGTCTACCGGAACCGGATGGGTTGGGAGGGTTTTGCATCTCCTTTGCCTCAACAACATCTTCCTTAGAGCCAGGCTAAGGGCCGAAGTCGTCATTTTTCAGCGGAGGTTCTACACGAATGGATCGGTCTCGGGAGCAGATTTATCAATTTTCGGCACCTCTGCTAGATTTGCGCACGGTCAGCCTGGAGGCTTTTCGGGGCCGGGTGCTGCTGATTGTAAACACCGCCAGCCAATGCGGCTTTACCCCGCAGTACGCCGGGTTGGAGGACCTGTACCGCACCCGCCGGGAGCGCGGATTTGAAGTGCTCGGTTTCCCTTGCAACGATTTTGGAGGCCAGGAGCCTGGGTCGGCAGAGGAGATCGGCGCGTTTTGCGCGAAGAATTATGGTGTCAGTTTTCCAGTATTCGGCAAAATCCAGGTCAACGGCCCCCACGCCCACCCGCTCTTCAGGTTCCTCAAGAGGGAGAGGCCTGGAATTTTCTGGACCCGCTCGATCAAGTGGAACTTCACAAAGTTCCTTGTCGACCGGCAGGGCCATGTTGTCGGCCGATTCAGTCCTTCCACCAAGCCAATCGCCCTGGCCGCTCTTATCGACAGGCTGCTTGGTGCATCTTGAAGACGGACGATGATTCCGGCAGGGGAGAGAACCTGGGTCAGGGGCGCTCTTCGAATTGAGTCCAGATGATCCTCGCAATAATTTTCTGCGCTTGCCCTTTGTTCTCTGAGGTATGCTCTTTCATGTTCGGCCTGCCGCGGCATTCCGGTTGCCTAAACAGGGAGCCGGACGTCTTCATTGGCTTTCCTCAAGGTGAGACCGTGGCGAAGGGTCTTGGAGAATCACGCCTGAGGGATGCCGCCCACAATGCCAGAAGTTCCAATTGAATTGAGAATCGCTCGAAATGCCAGGCTTTTTCGTAAAGTGAGCAGGTTTTCCTTGAAAAGCCGCGCTCCAGAAGGGTTCAGATGCGCCGATATCTCCCCATGCTCCTGGTTCGGGTGATCGTGGGTCTCGTATTTCTGATTGAAGGCGTACTCAAGTTCGCTCTTCCGAGCGAGTTGGGCGCGGGCCGCCTGACCGCCATCGGCCTGCCCTTTCCGCAGCAGTTGGCGCCCGTCGTGGGCGGCGTGGAGATCGCCGGCGGCCTGGCGGTGATGCTGGACGTCTTCGCTGGCGACGCGGCACTCTTTCTGTTGGCGGTGATCCTGACTGCGCTGGTGACCACCAAACTGCCGATCCTGCTGGGGCGCCCGCTGGGTCCCTTTGCGCTGGCGAAACTGGCCCACTATGGCCTGCTCAGCTTCTTCCACGAAGCGCGCACCGATTTGTGCATGCTGTTTGGCACGGTGGCCATCCTGATCGATTCCGGGTTGCGCATGGGGCGGCGAAGGCCCTGGTATCAATCCAAAGGGCTCTAGAAATGGGTGTTCCTGCGGGGACATCTCCGCCGGCTGAAATTCTGAGGCTCTTTCTGCGCCTGGGCCTTACAGCTTTTGGCGGTCCCGCCGCCCACATCGGGCTCATGGAGCGCGAAGCCGTGGAGCGCCGCGCCTGGATGAGCAGGGAGCGCTTTCTCGACCTGGTGGGCGCATGCAACCTGTTGCCCGGTCCCAGTTCCACGCAAGTGGCCATGGCTCTGGGATATAGCCGCGCCGGCTGGGCCGGCCTGGTGATCGCGGGTGCTTGCTTTATTCTGCCTGCTTCGCTGGCCACACTGGCCCTGGCCTGGGCCTATGTGCGCTATGGCAGCCTGCCCCAAGCCCAAGGGTTGCTCTACGGCGCCAAGCCGGTGATGGTAGCCATCGTCGCCCAAGCGGTATGGAATCTGGGCCGGCTCGCCTTTCGCCGCTGGCAGCTTGCCGTTTCCGGGTTGGCCTGCTTTGCGGCGGTGCTGGCGGGCGCACCGGCAATCGCCGTGCTGCTGGCCTCCGGCGCACTTGCGCTGCTCGCCGCCTGGCGGCGTCCCTCGCGCGCCGCGGCACTTGGATTTGCCTGGGTGCCGGCGGGGTTGGGCGGCGCTGCGTCTTCAGCGGGGCTATTTTCCATCACCCTGGTCTTTCTCAAGCTCGGGGTGGTCGTTTTCGGCTCCGGCTATGTGCTGTTGGCCTTTCTCAAAGCCGACCTGGTGGACCGCCTGCATTGGATTACCGGGGCTCAGTTGCTGGATGCCGTCACCGCCGGACAGATCACGCCCGGCCCGGTCTTTGCCACTGCCACCTTCCTGGGCTATCTGCTGCGCGGATGGGCCGGAGCGTTGGTGGCCACGGCCGCCATCTTTCTGCCCTCGTTTCTGATGGCCGGGTTGGTCGGCGCCCTGGCCGGGCGCATCCGCAAATCCAGGCTGGCCGCGGCCTTCCTTGACGGCGTGAATGCCGCCGCCGTGGCGCTCATGGCCTCCGTTGCGATTGCGCTGGGCCGGGCCACGTTGGTAGACGGGTGGACGTGGGCACTCTGTCTCGGCAGCACCGTCCTGCTGGTTCGCTTCAAGGTGAACGCCACCTGGCTGATCCTTGCCGGGGCCGCGATCGGCATTCTTTTGCATTCTGGCGCCTGAAAGTCCCTTGAATCCTCCAGCGGTGCGAAACAATCAATTACGGCCCTTGTGCTGGACATTCTCGCTTTGGCAGCGAAGTGCCGATAGGACTGATTGCTGGTGCGACAGACGTTCAAGGAGCCCCACCGGCATAGGTTCTTCGTTTGCAGGAATGTTCCCCAACGAGTGAAAGGAACCCCATGTCTTCCTTCGCAATCTCCAGCATCGCCCCAGTGGGCGGGCAAGATAGCACGCCGACGGTCAGAACCGCTCAGCCGCAATCCACCCCGCAGGCCGCAGCCGCGCCTCAGGGAGATACGGTCCACCTGTCGGACGCTGCCCAGGCCGAAGCAATGAGCCAGTCCGGCCAGAGCGTATCGTCGATTGCCTCTTCCCTGGGAACCAGCGTCTCAGTGGTGGATAGCTACCTCGGAATTGCGACCACTCTTGCTGTCCCCACCAGCGTGGGACACAGCCCACACGCCGCTCCTGCCAAGGCGGCCGCCCCTGCCGCCCCCGCCGAAACGGCCAAGCTCGTCGCCAAAAGCTGAGGCACCCGCCGAGCAGCCAGGTTGAATGGGACGCGGGCAGCGACGGGCTTTTCGGTGCCTCAGTCGAAGCGGTATGTGCGATTCGCCGCGTTTATCGTCGCAGCGCGAAAGATGCGGGGTGTCCCCGGCCTTGATTCCGAGAGTTTTCGCCCGTCAAGACCTGAGCCAAGAAGGAGAGAAAAGCAGAACCCGCCCCTTTCCGGGCTCGGCATCGCAATTGCCTGAAGGTCTTGAATCGCAGAGAGCTAGTGGTTTGAAAGGTCACCGCCCGGTTACCCTCTGGGTGACGCGCCGTTTCGAGGCTCACAAGGTGCCTGTTTTAGCCGCCGAGGGTTGTTTTTGAATGATCCAGGACCTTCCCTTAGGGCCTGGAACCTTGAATTCTTCTGGCGCATTTGCGGCACACGGCTCAGACAGTACCCCGGTAGGGCCCTTTGAAAACACAATTCATGCGTTCGGAATCTTCATGCGACTGCCCTTCGGGCTCTCAGGGCAAACGCACCATCACAATGGAACGGATTTGAAAGGGCACGGCTTCAGCCGTGCCAATGGAAATGACTTCAAAAGGACGGGCTTCAGCCCCTGGGGGAAGACTGTCAACGGAGAAAACCGTCCCTCAGGGCCTAAAGGCCACGATTCGAGGCGGCTCGGGGCGGCACGGCTGAAGCCGTGCCTTTTCAAAACATCTGTCCCTGCGGGTTCAACCGCACGGTGCGACTGCCCTGTTCGGGCTCTGCACAACGCATAGCTCCAGCGGGTTGAGAGCTTATAATGACCGAGCATTACTGCTTTGAGGGCCGGAACTATAGCGGAATCGGGGTCGGTGTAACCCGAAGGCACCGCATTCAAGTTTGCGCTGCCACCTATGAGCCGCGACCCTGCGCTAGATCAAAAGGGTTCGTCATTCTGGTTCCTCTCTAGTCCGAAAGAGGTGTTCGCTACCCGGAGAACGGTCATGCCCAAGTTTCTAGTTCCTTTGCTTTTTGTCCTGGTTTTCACTGCTCCCGCGCTCGCCAAATCGGCCGATGTCTATCCGGTTCCCTGCAAAGATCTATGGGAGGCGGTGAAAGACGTTCTCGGAAACGAGCACAATTACGGAATCATTTCAGAGGACGACGAAACGCAGAGGGCTATGTTCGTTGTGGTCGGAGCATTGGTCCATTACACCCAGAAAGTGATACTGAGGACGAAGGACAGCGGTTGCATCGCAGATGCCACCGTTCTGGAAGTTGGACCAGACAATTCGGACTGGCGCCAATTTCAACATCGCCTTGCACAGTCTCTGGCGAAGTTGCAGGCGGCGAGAGCAAAACCGCCTGCTATTGTGATTGGAAAGCCGCAATTCAGCCCAAAACTCCACGTCCATTTATTGCGCAACATCGCCGCCTGACAGGTGGAGAACCCGTACCCTCAACAAGCCCCGCTCATCGGTGATCCCTCAGTCGAACAGGTAGGCGCTGATGGCCGCGCCCATTGGTTCATCGTTGAAGATGCGGCTTCCCGGCGCTGCCCCTCCGGCTCCTGCGGCCACCATCAGCGGAATCAGGTGTTCCTCCCGTGGATGGGCATAGGCGGCAAACGGCGCCTCGCGCCAGGCGGCCAGCAGGGCATTGCGCGCGGGCGCTGGCGACTCCACGGCTTGCGTCAGCCATTTGTCAAAGGCGCGGGCGCGCTCCGTTGTCTCAGGCCGCAAATAGCCGCGCAGGTTGTGGAAGCTCATGCCGCTGGCCACGATGAGCACTCCCTCGTCGCGCAGGGGAGCCAATGCCCGTCCAGCAGCCAGATGCGGCGCCGGATCGAGCGAAGAAGCCAGCGAGAGCGAAACCACCGGAATCTGCGCCTGGGGAAACACCACCTTGAGAGGCACAAAAACGCCGTGGTCGAATCCGCGGGTCTGGCTCACCCCAGAAGCCAGCCCAGCGCGCTCAAGCAGAGCAACCACACGCGCCGCCAGGGCCGGATCGCCCGGCGCGGGCCAGGTCAGATTGTAGGTGTGCTCGGGGAAGCCGGAGTAGTCGTAGATCAGCTCAGGCGCTGCCGCCGCGCTGGCGGTGAAAGCCGGTTCCTCCCAGTGGCCGCTGACCACCAGAATCGCCTTGGGCGGGGCGGGCAATGTGGCCGCCAGTCCCTCCAGGAAGCGCTTTGTGGCGTTCCATGTATCGGCGGGACCCCAGGTCCAATCCATGAAGAAGCAGGGGCCTCCGCCGTGGGGAAGGAAGATCGCGGGCTGGCGTTGACTGTTGGCAGACATGAGCAGGCCCTCCGGGCATCCCGGCCCTGTTTTTACAAGGTCAAGGTGATAGTTGTTCAAACAACTACCAGTTAAGATGCCCGAGTTCAAGGCGCGATTCATACTTTCCGCACAGCCTTGCAGTCCGGGCCGCCTGCGTTTTCCGCACCGCAGGCGCCTGCTACTCCTTGGGCGCGAGAAAGAGCGCGTAACTCAGCATGGCGAGGCCGATGAATCCCGGAATCAGTCCGCAGAGATAAACGGGTTCCTGGCCGATCAGAGCACGCAGAAAGATTAGCAGCGCGACACCCACAGCCAGGTTGATCAGGCCGCCGATCTTCATGCCTTCCAGCGTCTTGCTCCGCTTGATGCGGTCTTCTTCACGCAGCATTTCGATCGCAGCCTTGGCGCCCTCGCCGGAAGACTCAGCCAGCCGCCGGATGGTGTCGGCTTTGTAAAAAGCCTCGCGCTCTTTGCGCCGGTTTTCCATAAAAGTCACCGACGGAATGAAGACCACGAACAGCGCCACCGCACCGATCGATAGGAACATCCACAATCCCAGGGCGGGGTTGTTGAAGATCCCCTCGCCGCCGAAGTGCATCAATGCCAGATGCGTCATAAAATCCTCCTTGTCCATATGCTGGGGATTTTCTCCCTTGCAAACGGTGAGACCGGGGACCATGCGCAGCGGTTGCATTTTCTTCGCAGGCGGCGCAACCAACAAAATGCAACCCGGCGGAAGGTCTTGTTGTCTTACCGCACTGAGAGTGCCGGAATTGAACGCATCCCCCCAAAGCGCGGCGGAAGACCTGGCCGATGTGAATCGCGTGCTGGGCGGCGATGCGCGGGCCTTCGAGGGAATCGTGCGCCGCTGGCAGGGGCCGCTCGTCAACATGGCTTGGCGCTACTGCCGCGACCGCTCGCGCGCCGAGGAGCTGGCCCAGGAGGCCTTCGTCCGCGCCTGGAGAGGCCTAGCCCAGTGGCGGCGCGAGTCGAGCTTCTCCACATGGCTTTTTGCGCTGGCCGCCAATGTCTTCCGCACCGAACTGAAGCGCTTTCCCACGGTCACGGTGCCGCTGGAGTCCCTGCCCGAGCCATCCGGCCCCGCCTCGCAGCACACCGCGCTCCGGGAGCAGTCGCGACAAGACGCAGTGCGGCGCGCGGTGCTCGCCTTGCCCCTGCGCTACCGCGAACCGGTGGTTTTGTTCTATTTTCATGAGATGGACCTGGCCGCGGCAGCGCGCACCATCGGCATGCCGGAAGGAACCATGAAGGCCCGCTTGTCCAGGGCGCGGGCTTTGTTGCGAAGCCGCTTTCCGCAGCTTGAAGCCGAACATGCAGCAATGGAACTCGCAGGAAAGGAGGCTTAGAAGATGAAACCCGAACCCATCAACCCGATTGATCGCATTCTGGCAACGGAAGAGGAGTTGGCGCCTTCTTCAGGCTTTCTAGCCTCGGTGATGGAGCGCGTCCAGGAGGAAGCCGCCGCGCCTCCGCCGATTCCTTTCCCCTGGTTCCGCGCGCTGCCCGGCATTTTGCTCGCCGCCGGGGTGCTCGGCTGGGGCGGATATGAGCTGGCTCGGCTGACGCTGACTGCAGTAACCGGGATGACCCTTGCGCCGCCTACGCTTTCTGCCGCGCTGATTCAGCCCCTCGAAGAAGCGGGCTGGGTAGCCGGCTCACTGGCCGCATCTCTGCTCTGCTGGATGCTCTCGCGCCGCCTCGCCGGCCGCTCCGGGCTGCTGTAAGGAGGCTCTGAATACGTGTTGTTTTGAATGGGTATTACTCCAGTCGTGCCTCCATGAGCGTGCGGGCCACCCAAGGGCATGAAAACGGCGCGGAGGCATTCGCCCCGGAGGGGCCGAAGGATGTTAGCCCAGGACAAGCGAAGCGCAGTCCTGGGAATTGCCAGCAAAATGGAGCCAAAGCCCCGGAGGGGCGTCCGAATTGGAAGTACGGATTCTCAAGGGGATAGGCACGCGTTTTCGACCGTGCCGCTAAGCCACGCACGATCAATGGGATTTAGCCCTGTGGGCTTTGCCTGGAAACTACGTTTTTCTGCCGGACTTTTGAGCAAGAACCAAGTTCCGCTGAAGCGGCCTGAAGTCTGTCTCAATTACCGGGGAGCCTACTTGGCAACCTCCGGTTTGGCGACGATACATCCGCGATCTGCGAACCGAGCGGTGTAAGCTATTTCCATCTCTCAAAGGGCCAATAAATCACATGGCAAGTCAGACTCAATCCTGTGGTTCACTTGTCTATGCCATCCCCACTCCATCTGTTTCCCGCGGTATTGCATTAGCTGTGGTTGCCTTTTTTGCCTCATGTTTCCTCTATTTTCCTATTAAACTAGGCCCCACCCAAACGCTCGCTTCCATGAATGATGACCCGTTGCTTTGGGTCGTCCTATTTGCCATGTTTGCTCCTTGCTCCGCGTTTTTTCTTGTCCTTGCTTTTCCACCGCGGAGCTGGGGTGCTCGCATCGAGATTGGACAGGAATTCATCCGCTATATTCCTATTCCTGTCTTGCGCTGGATCGGTGAACCTCCTACTGACGTCCCGATCGATCCACAAGCCCAAGAGATCCTCATTTGCCGCGGAAGCAGAGACATCTACGGCGGCGTCCTCGTGACGGATCAACGGGCGTTTGCGCTCGGGTTTCGGTTACAAGTCCGTTCTAAGGGCTGCCGGAACCGCGAACTGACAGTAAGAACTGGGGATCGTTTGACAGCACATCAGGCCATCACCTTGACCGAGGATATTGCCGCTGTCACGAAACTTCCTGTCCGGCTGATCAAGAGAGAGGTTGACAGCGACGGTGAGATGCAGGAGCTTGCCTGGACCCCTGACGCATGTCTCGCCCATTTGGGCGGGCTACTCAAGCTGGCCTTCGTGGCGATGCCGTTTGTCGGCGGCGTCGTGGTTGGCTATCTCGGAGCACGCCCTTTTACGGTGACCTCGGTTGGCATAGGGCTTTGGCTCGTCCAAACTACGGCCATCTTCGCCTACGCCCGCTTCTCTCATCAAAAGCAATCCTGGACAGCGAGACTGTACTGGTCCACGACCCTCTTCACTTTTGCAGCTTCCTACCTGATGGCCTTCGCCATCGCGCTTCACGTCTTCAGGCCGATATAGTTAGGGGGAGGGCTTGCCAACCGTGTGCCCCTTCGCCGTCCGCTTCAACTGCCCGCATACCGGTGTGAATCGTCCGCCCTCCAATGACACCTGTTTTGGGAGTGCTGGAGCAGCCGATTTCGGAAGCGCGGTTTTGAGCGCGTGCAATGGGGATTCTGAAAGGTCTTGGAACGGGTCTGGTGTGTTCGGCAGACAATTCTATGAGTTCCGGTCGAGTCACCGCCTATGCGGAAGTAACGACAAGCAACCGCAGATCCTTCGCTGCGCTCAGAGTTTGTGACTTTATTGAATTTGAACGGCTTTTCTTCCTGTAAACCGTCTGTTTTCAGCCTCCATTTTGCCGGAAATCAAACAAATCACAAGCGCTGAGGATGACAGCTCTCTTTGTGCCAGTTGGCGCATGACTGGCTACCCGGAAGTTCCCGTCTCGGCCACGTTGGCGCGCGTATGAATCCGGCGGCCAGTGGAACCGGACGCACACGTCCTTGGGGCGGGACTTGCGGCTCTTGAACGAATCCCAAGCCCTTTAGGCAAGAATGTCGTTCGTGCGACTTTTTAGGCAGAGCCCCCAAGCGAGCATTCGCTTGGAATATGGCGTTTGATCCGGGTTCGATACCATATTTCCGGATGGATCCCTTCGCCGGAGGTAAGCAATGCAAGTCAGCTTCCAACTCGACCGCTTCGTCACCGCCCAGGCCGCTGTCTATCCGCAGGTCCTGGCCGAATTGCGCGCCGGCGAAAAGCGTAGCCACTGGATCTGGTTTATCTTTCCGCAGATGAAGGGCCTGGGCCTCAGCTCACAGTCGGAGTATTACGGCATCGGCTCGCTGGCGGAGGCCTCGGCCTACTGGCGGCATGAGACTCTGGGATCGCGGCTGGCAGAGTGCACGCGGCTGGTCAATGAATGCCAGGGGCGCTCCCTCCGCCAGATCCTCGGTTACCCCGACGACCTGAAGTTCCACTCGTCGATGACCCTTTTCGCCCGCGCCGCCGACGACCCTGCTGTTTTCAACGAGGCCCTGCGGAAGTACTTCGACGGCGAGCCCGATGCACGGACGCTGGCGCAGCTTGCCTGAACAGGCCGCGAATATTTCTCGATTTTGAAGTATCTTTTCCCGTCTAATCTATGGATTAAGCCAAGCGTGAGGAGTGTGATGAACGTTTCGAGCTTTCGTGCGCCCTTTTTTCTCCTGCTGACTGCCGTTGCCCTGCAATCCTTGCCCGCTCAGCAGCCAGATGCAGCCCCACCCGCGCAGCCCCAGCCCGCGGCGCAGGCACCGGCACCGGCTGCGCAGCCCGCCCCGCCCGTCCGGCCGGGCGCGCCGCCGCAAGCTTCAAACCCGGCACAGCCTGTCAGAAATCCCGATGGCACATACACCTTGCGCGTGACATCACGCCTGGTGGTGCTGGACATGGTGGTCGTGGATGCCAAGGGTGCGGTGGTGAAGGACCTGAAACGCGACGAGTTTCACGTGGAAGAGGCCGGCCAGCCGCAAACCATCCTCAACTTTGACCAGAGTGGCACGCATACGCCGGCCCCAGAGTTGGTGATCGACTCGACCGCCGACCTGGACCGGCTTGCACCGCGGGCTCCCGTGGATATCGTCCTGCTGGACGAGTTCAATACCCGCTTCGAAGACATGGCCTTCGCGCGCTATTCGTTGAAGAAGTACCTGGAAAAGCAGCCGGATAAGCTCATCACGCCGACCATGCTGATCGCGGTGGACTTGCAGCACTTTACCGTTTTGCACGACTACACGCAGAACAAAGACGAGATTCTTTCTGCTCTGGATCATCACTTTGTTTCCTATCCCTGGCAAATGCATCAGGGCGCATGGGTGGCAGAACGATATGGCACAGCCTTCATTACGCTGCGCCGCGTGGCTGAGGCAGTCATGGGGCATCCGGGGCACAAAAACATGATCTGGATTGGCCGCGGCTTCCCTGCGTCGCATTTTGGCGGATGGCCCATTGACACGGAGAACCGCATCAACAGCGCCGTGCAGGATTGCGTGAACATGCTGCGGGATGCGCGGGTAACGCTCTACACCATCGATCCCGCAGGCGTAATGGTTGACCCAGGGCTCTATGGCGGCGATCCCATGGTCGACCCGTTCGGAGGCAACTACGATTTCAGCCGGCTGGCCAAGGCCACCGGCGGCCGAACTCTCTATGGTCGCAACGACGTGGATATGGAGATCCAGACCGCCGTGCAGGACGGCGCCAACTTCTACACGCTCACCTACCGGCCGGCGAATATTACCCTCGATCCGCAGAAGTTCCGCAGGATCAAGATCACGGTGGATCGGCCGGGATTGAAGGTGATTACGAGGGAGGGGTACTATCTGCAGCGGGGACCGGGACGCGTCGATCCAGAGAATCCCTCGCGGCGTCTGATGGCCGATCTGGTCTCTGCCGACACCAGCAACATGGTCTACGACGGCATTTCGATCACGCCGCAACGCTCAGCCACCGATCCCGATTCGTTCCTGGTGCATGTGGATGGCCACGGGTTGGTGTGGTCGCCCGCCGTTGACCAGGAGCCGCGCCGCACCGAGGTGATTCTGATCGTGTCCACCTTCGACAAGAAGGGGAAAGAGCTGAAGCGCGACGCGCGGGTGATGAGAGTGGCGGCTCCGCCCAACTCTCCGCCTACCGGCAGGCTGCTGCACGATTTGAATCTTCCGGCCAAGCTCGATCACAACCCCAAGGCAGTGCGCGTCCGGTTCTCAGTCCGCGTGTCGGCCACGGGGCGCATTGGAACAGCGGATCTACCGCTGGGAGAAGAGGCAAGCAAGACCGGGCCAGGGTTGTAGGCGTAGGAGAGGATTGAGCATTCCCAGGTCCCGCTCTTGGGCCTGGGAATACTCAACCCTCCGTCGCGCGCCAAATCGCGGATTCGAAGACCTGGCTATCTACTGCTTGCCCGCGTGCTTTTCCCCAAACTGCCTCAGTTTGGCCAGCGTAGCCGCCGCCTGGCCCGTATCGATGGCCTCGGCCCCCATCGCCACGCCCTGCTTCAGGTTTTCGGCCATTCCGTTGGCCACCAGCGCCGCCGCCGCGTTCAACAGCACAATGTCTCGCCGCGCGCCGGGAATGCCGGTGAGCACATCGTAGAGCAACGCCGCGTTGGTCTTCACATCGCCGCCGGTGAACTGGTCGAGCGTGGTGCGCGGCAGCCCGGCCATCTCCGGCGTAATCCGCGCGGCCCGCAGCTTCACCTCGCCGTCTTCGCCCTCCTCGACGCGCGCAACAATCGAATCGCCGGTCGTCGTCATCTCATCGATGCCGTCTGTGCCATGGACCACGAAAGCCCGGCGGGCTCCCAGTTCCAGCAAGGTGCGGCCCAGCAGCAGCACGCGGCTGGGCGCAAGCACGCCAATCACCTGCACCCGCGCCCCGGCGGGATTGGTGAGCGGCCCGCAGAGGTTGAAGATGGTGCGGAAGCCCAGCGCCTTGCGCAGCGGACCCACCGCCTTCATCGCCGGGTGATAGAGCGGCGCAAACAGGAACATGAAGCCGGTCTCGCGCAGGCACTCGACAGCCAGCTCCGGCCCCAGTTGTATGGGCACGCCCAGAGCTTCCAGCACATCTGCCGCGCCGCACAGCGAGGTGACCGCGCGGTTGCCATGCTTGGCCACCTTGGCCCCCGCCGCCGCCGCCACCAGCGCCGCGCCCGAGGAGATGTTGAAAGTGAGAGGCCCGCCGCCGCCGGTGCCGACCACATCTACCAACTCCGCGCGCTCCTCGGCGGTAAACGGCATGGGCTCGACGCGTTCGCGCATCACCTGCACAAAGCCGGCCAGTTCCGGCGCAAGCTCGCCGCGCGTCGCTAGCACGGTCAGCAGCGCGGCGGTCTCCACATCCGGCACGTCGCCGGAGAGAATCAGGGTCAGGGCGTGGGCCGCCTGTTCGCGAGTCAGGGCCGCGCCATCCTCGGCCAAGGGTTTCAGAAGATCCTTCAAAGAAGCCATGTCTTCTATGGTAACGGCGAGGCGCCTGCCTGGCAGCCGCTCCCGTAGGGAGAGGTAGTGAATAGCCCAGCATGGAGCGCAGCGGAATGCTGGGATCGCCAGCCAGAGAGGCCCCGCGCCCTGGAGGGGCGCTGCGATTCCTCACGTCAAACTCCCGCGTAAATGCATCGGATAGGGAGGTACAGTCCGAAAGCTGACTCTCTACCTATCCCGCACTCGTGCACCGCCGTTAAGGCGCCCGGTTTGCCCCGCCTTTGGCGGCCAAGTTACTATTTGCTTACCGCTGGCAAGGTCTCGCGGGCCTGGAATCGGCCGGGCCCCAAATCCCCCTACCGCAGCGGACTGGGCGGTCCCAAGCAGATGAAAATTCACGAGTATCAGGCGAAAGAAATCCTGGCAAAGTACGGCGTAGCCGTGCCCAGGGGCGAAGTGGCCAACAACCTCGAAGAAGCCTCGACGGTGGCCCGCAAACTATTTGCCGAGGGCGCTTCCGGCGTCGTCGTCAAGGCGCAGATTCACGCCGGAGGCCGCGGCAAGGGCGGCGGCGTGAAAGTGGCCCTCACCCGCGAGGCCGCAGAGTTGCACGCTAAGAATATTCTCGGCATGACGCTTGTGACCCACCAGACCGGCCCCTCCGGCCAGAAGGTCCAGCGGCTGCTCATCGAAGAGACCGCCAACATCGACCGCGAGCTGTACCTGGGGCTAGTGCTCGACCGCGCAACCGGCAAGCTGGTCTTTATGGCTTCGCAGGCCGGCGGCATGGAGATCGAAGAGGTGGCCGCCAAGACTCCCGAGGCCATTTTTAAGGAAACCGTCGACCCGGCCATTGGATTTGGCGCTTGGCAGGCGCGCAAGCTGGCCTTTGCGCTGGGCCTCAAGCCCACCCAGATCAACGCCGCGGTCGCGTTCTTGCAATGCCTCTACAAGGCGTTTGTCGAAACAGACGCCTCGCTGGTGGAGATCAATCCCTTCATCACCACCAAGGACGACAAGCTCTTCGCCCTCGACGCAAAGATCACATTCGACGACAACGCCCTCTTCCGTCATCCGGCGATCAAGGCCCTGCGCGACACTGCGGAGGAAGACCCGCTCGAAGTGGAGGCCAGCAAATACGCGCTGAACTACATCAAGCTCGACGGCTCCATCGCCTGCATGGTCAACGGCGCGGGCCTGGCCATGGCGACGATGGATATTATTCAGTACGCTGGCGGCAGCCCCGCGAATTTCCTCGACGTGGGCGGCGGCGCGACGCAAGAGCAAATTGAACACGCCTTCGAGATTCTGCTCAGCGACGCCAACGTGAAGGCTATCTTCATCAACATCTTCGGCGGCATCCTGCGCGTGGATCGCCTGGCCACCGGCGTAGTCGCGGCTGCGCGCAACCTGCACGTAAAAGTGCCCATCGTGCTGCGCCTAGAAGGCACAAACGTTGAAGAGGGCCGCCAGATTCTGAAAGACTCCGGCCTCAACTTCCTGATCGGCGCAACGATGAAAGAAGCTGCGGACTTGGCGGTAAAGGCAGCTTCAGTGTGAGTGTGAGTGTGAGTGTGAGTGCGAGTGTGAGTGCGAGTGTGAAAGGCAGTGAGATGGCAAAGTCTTTTCGGGAGCTATTGGTCTGGCAAAAAGGGATTCAGTTGTCGGTTCTTGTTTATCGCCTGTCGAAGCAGTTTCCTCGCGAAGAGACCTACGGACTATCGAGCCAGATGCGCCGGGCGGCAGTGTCGATTCCAAGCAATATAGCCGAGGGCGCGGGACGGCTGAACACCCGGGAATACAAGCAGTATCTTGGCATTGCCAGAGGTTCGAGTTTCGAGTTGCTGACGCAGTTGAACATTGCCAGGGAATTGGGATTCGGAGATATTGAGCAGCTTCGCGAAGCCGAGGTTGCCTGCGATGAGGTTGGGCGAATGCTCTTCGGAGTCATTCAAGTGTTAGACGCAAAGCAGGAAGGGCGCATCGATCCACACTCACACTCACACTCACACTCACAACTAGAAGCTAAAAGCTAGGAGCTGTCTTACATGGCCGTACTTGTATCCAAAGAAACTCGCCTCATCGTCCAGGGCCTCACCGGCAAAGAAGGCACGTTCCACGCGAAGGGCTGCGCCGAATACGGCACCAACGTGGTCGGCGGGGTCACTCCCGGCAAAGGTGGCTCAACCCACGAGGGCTGGCCGGTGTTTAATACGGTTCAGGATGCCGTGGAGAACACTGGCGCCAACGCCACCATGATCTTCGTCCCGCCGCCGTTTGCCGCCGACGCCATTCTTGAAGCCGAAGACGCGGGCATTCCGCTCATTGTCTGCATCACCGAGGGCATTCCCACGCTCGACATGGTCAAGGTCTGGGCCAAGCTCAAGAACTCCGCCTCGCGCCTGGTCGGCCCCAACTGCCCCGGTGTCATCTCCCCCGGCAAAGCCAAGATCGGCATCATGCCGGGGCGCATCCACCTTGAAGGCTCGATTGGCATCGTCTCGCGCTCGGGCACGCTCACCTATGAGGCCGTCCACCAGTTGACCCAGCGCGGCATCGGCCAGTCGACTGCGATAGGAATTGGCGGCGACCCGATCATCGGCACCACACACATCGACGCCCTGCGCCTCTTCAACGACGACCCCAATACTGAGGCCATCGTCATGATCGGTGAGATCGGCGGCTCTGCGGAAGAGGCCGCCGCCGAGTTCGTCAAGCAGTATGTGAAGAAGCCGGTCGTAGGATTTATCGCCGGACAGACCGCGCCCCCAGGCCGCCGCATGGGCCACGCCGGAGCCATCATCAGCGGAGGCCAAGGCACCGCCGCCGACAAGATGAAAGCCATGACCGCTGCGGGCATCCACGTCGTCGTCTCGCCCGCCGAGATCGGCGAGGCCGTGGCCCGAGTGGTCGGGAAAAGCTAGCTTTCAGCTTCTGGTTTCCGCTTGTGCCCGACGCACAGGTAGTTGTTTGTGTTTTGAAAGGGCACGACTTCAGTCGTGCCGTAAGCGGCGCAAGATGAGCCGGGCTTTAGCCCCTGAGGGATGTGTTTTCTTCGAATTCGAACCATTTGCTTTGCAGCGGCAAATGACCATATTTGCCGCTGCAGACACAAGCCAGATCGTCTCGGCTTCAGACCATGGAGCCATGCAAGCACGAACAAGCTACAGCGGTTTCGATTCAGCTCTTTACAGAAAGCTCGATGCCGAGTGGCATTTTTCTCAAGAAAATGCCACCTTGCACGATTTCAAAATGGCAACTGTTGAATCGAAACCGCCCTAACGGCTGGAAGCTGCTTTACCAGACTCTACAAGGCTTCGCGTTCACCATCTTGTCCGTCTTCTTGCAACTGAAGCTTTTGGCGAACTCCGGCAAATCCTGGAGCACCGTATTCGTCCGGTACTCGTCGGGCGCGTGCGGATCGCCCTGCGCCTGCGAGCGCAACTGCTCGGGCCGGGTCTGCGTGCACCACTGCTGCGCATAGGCGATCCAGAAGCGCTGTTCCGGCGTGTAACCCTCTGTCAGCGCCGCCATGTCTACGTGCGCGTCGTGCGCCTTGTCCAGCCAGGCCAGCCAGGCCAGCCACAGCCCGCCCAGATCGGCCAGGTTCTCGCCCAGTGTGAGCTTGCCATTCAAGTGAACACCCGGCACCGCCTCGATGGCGTCGTACTGCTTGACCATGCAATCGGCGCGCTCGTTGAATTTGGTCTCGTCGTCCTTGGTCCACCAATTCTTCAGGTTGCCGTCCTTGTCGTACTGGCGGCCTTCGTCGTCGAAGCCGTGAGTCAGCTCGTGGCCCACGGTCGAACCCATGTCGCCGTAGTTGGCCGCATCGTCTTCCTTGTCGCTATAGAACGGCGGCTGAAAGTACCCGGCAGGGAAGTTCACGTTGTTCATCTGCGGGTCGTAGTAGGCGTTCACGGTCGGCGGAGTCATCTGCCACTCGCCCTTGTCCACGGGCTTGCCGATTTTGGCCAAATCGCGCGCCTGGTCGAACTCGTGTACGCGCATGGCGTTGCCCAGGGCGTCGCCGCGCACAATGTCGACCTTTGAGTAATCGCGCCACTTATCCGGATAGCCGATCTTGTTCATCACCGTGTGCAGCTTTTCCTTGGCCTTGACCTTGGTGTCAGCGCTCATCCAGTCCAGCTCGCCGATGTCCTTGTCCATGGTCTGCTCGATGGCCAGGGTCATCTCCAGCGCGCGCTGCTTTTCCGCGGGCGGAAAGTAGCGGGCTACGTAGACCTGGCCCAGCGCCTCGCCCAGCTCCTGATCCACGCGGCTGGTGCAGCGCTTCCAGCGTTCCTGCTGTTTCTCCGCGCCGTTCAGGGTATGTGCGTAGAAGTTCCAGTTCTCCTGGTCGAAGCTCTCTGGCAAACTGGTGCCGGCGTAGGCGTGGAGCAAGTGCCAGCGCAGATAGGTCCTGATCTGCGCGATGGGCGTATCGGAGACTAGCGTGTTGAACTCGGCAAAGAATTTAGGCTCCATGTCGTTGGCCTTGCCGGTGGCGGGAGCGTTCGCCGCAGACACATAATCGGCCAGCGAAAAGTGGGTCAGTTCCTTGCCGAAGCCGATTACATCTGTGGGGTGGTTCAGGTTCTGCGGGTCGCGCTGCTCGGTAATGGTGAGCGAGGCCTTGGCCAGGCGGGTTTCGATTGCCATCACCGTATCGGCGTCCTTGGCGGCCTGCGCCTCCGGCTCGCCGGCCAGCACGAACATCTTGCGCACGTGAGCCACGTATTGCTGGCGCTGCTCCACGCTCTTGGCGTCGGTGCGGGTGTAGTAGTCGCGTTCCGGCAAGCCCAGACCACCCGCGCCATAAAAGCTGATCACCGCGCTCGAATCCGCGTAGTCCTGGTTCGAGCCCATGCCGAAGAATGCATTCACGCCGATGGCATGCAGATGCGCCAGCAAAGCGGGCAGATCCCCGGCGGTACGCAGGCCGGCGATGCGGTCAAGCTCAGGCTTGAGTGGGGCAAGGCCCAGCTTGTTCACCCTGTCCGTATCCATGCAGCTGGCGTAAGCATCGCCAATCTTCTGTTCGTTGGCCGTGCGGGTTGCCACGGGCGCGGACGACTCTTCGAGAATCTGCTTCAGGTGCAGACGGTTCAACTCGAAGAGCTCGGTAAAGCGCCCGTAGCGCGTCTGATCCGCGGGCAGCGGATTGCGCTTGAACCATCCATTGCAACTGAAGCGGTAAAAGTTCTCGCAGGGGTCGATCGTCTTGTCCACCAGCGACGCGTCGAAGACCTTCAATTCAGGCGCGGCAGGCGGCGGAGCAGGCGTGGGGGCCTGGCTGAGAGCCGGCAGGGCAGCGAGAGCAAAAACCAGGGCGAGGGAAGAACGATAGGGTGAAACAGCCAATCGAAACATGCCGAAACTTTACCAGATTGGCGCGCCGAAGGGCTGTTCGGACGCCAGCAAATTAGAATGAACGGGCAGAATCAATCCATCCCCAGGAGCAACACGCATGGCGCAACGCACCTTCAGCATCGTCAAGCCGGACGCAGTACGCAAAGGCTACACCGGGGCCATTCTGGCCGAGATCCAAAAGGCCGGCTTCCAAATCCTGGCCATCAAGAAGGCCTCCATCTCCGTCGAGCAGGCCAGGGGCTTCTATGCCGTCCACGCGGGCAAGGGATTCTTCAACGACCTCTGCGCCTTTATGTCCTCGGGGCCGCTGTTCCTGATGGTTCTGGAGAAGGAGAACGCCATCGCCGACCTGCGCAAGCTAATGGGCGCGACGAACCCGGCCAACGCCGACCCAGGAACCATCCGCAAGCAGTTTGCCGGCTCCATCCAGGAAAACGCCATCCACGGCTCCGACGCCGAAGACACCGCCGCGTTTGAGATTGGGTATTGGTTCGCCGGGTACGAGCTGGTTTAGCTCTCCGGATTTGGTGGCTCTGAAGAACCTCGGGGAGTCCGCTGTTTTGAAAGGGCACGGCTTTAGCCGTGCCTTATAACGCAACAGAAAATGCCGGGCTTCAGCCCCTGAGGGAATGATGGACCCTCAGGAGAACTCGCTTTCAGACTCCCTTGATTCCGAAGACGGGCCAGTCTAGACTCGTTGAATCCCGGCAACTTCCGATCCGGAAGAGGAACGCATTCTTGTTCCCGTTATTTGGGGCACTTCACTTTAGCTATTGGAGAAGAATCACTTCAGCTATCAAGATCGCGAAGAACAGAAACTTGAGCATGATCGCCCTCCTGTATTTGACAAGCGCTTGCTTTGGTAAGCCTCTTAAATACTGCTCGCGTCTCATCTTTTCCTTAAGGTCATTGAGAATTCCCATATCGCTAACATTCACCGGAGGTTGCGGAGCATCATCCGTCAATTGCTGCTTTATCCTAAGTTCCCGAAACGCGAAGAACATAACTGCTGCGATCGTGGAGCAATATGTAAGAACCTTCAAGGGGAACACAGGCCGGAAACCTCCTCTGGCACAAAGTTGCTTTGCTGGGCTCCCAGATTTCGATGTTCAGACCTGGGAGACCGCGAACCTCGACCGTCCAGCCGTCGTCGTCCTATCCATCCCCAAACAAATCGTCGATCTTCGCCCGCAGCGCAATCACTTCCCGCCGTAACTCCGCCACCGTCGCTTCCAACTGCGCAATGCGCTCTTCTTGCCCCGCATCGGGCGCTGAGCCGGGCCCCTCTTCACGTTGCACAAACGCGTCGGGGGCTGCCGCACGCAGTGCCTCGACAGGCCCCGACAGCAGATGCGCGTAGCGCGACTCCTTGGTCCCCGGCTGGCGGGGCAGCACGGCTGCCAGCGCCGGCTCCCGCTCCATCAGCTTTTGCAGCCCGGCCATCACATCCGTCAGTTCGTCGAAGCGGTGCATCCGCTCCGTCCGCCCGCGCAACTCGCCCGGAGTTTGCGGCCCCCTCAGCAGCAGCACGCACAAGAGCGCCGTCTCCGCCCGGCTGAAGTTGAAGGCCTCGCCTAGCCAATGCTCGTATTTGGTCACGCGGCCATCGGCCCGCGCGCGGCCGGCCAGTTTCATGTCTTCCAGGCCGTGCAGGGCCTGGCGCACCGCATCCTCGTCCAGATCGGTGACCGGCTCACGGTTCGAACGCTGGTTGCAGGCGTTGATCAGGGCGTTCAGCGAGAGCGGATAGTAGTCCGGCGTGGTGATTTCTTTTTCAACCAGCGCGCCCAGGACTCGGGCTTCGGCGGGGGTAAGAAAGATCGGCTCAGTCGGCGGCATAGGTCTATTCTGCCACTCGGCGTGCCGGTTTGGGGTTCGACGTTTCCCACCCATTTCACAAAGAATCTGAAATGCATGGGGCACGGTGCAGTTGTGGGATGCGGGCAGTGGGCACACGAACTCCCTGCCCCATCCATGCGCCGTTTTTCAAGCGAATGGGTGGGAGGGCACGAACCTCGACCCAGCCCGCATTCAACCCACCTCAGTCTGCTTTTTCTCTCGGCCCCAGCAAGACCTGCACGCCCAGGTAGGCAATCCAGTTCGGCTCGCTATTCCCGCGCGACACCGCCTGGATGCCGCGTCCGCCCATGAAAAGCAGGCGCAGGTGCCCGCCACGGTCCAGCGTTTGCCGTCCTCCCACATCCAGGGTCAGCTCGCGCTGCTTGGGTGCGCCGCCAATGCGGTTGGCGTCCTGCAAGTCGTAGATTTCGCCGTAAAGCTCCGTGCGGTCGTTGAACTCGTGCCCGGCAATCAGCCCCCGGCCCCAGCGGCTGGGCACGTTGCGGTTGCCGATCCAGCGGCCAATTTCGCCGTTGAAGTTAATGGGGCCCACTTTGGCCGTGGCCTCCATGGGCAGGTAGTACTGCGGACCCGGCTCGACCACTCCGCGGCGCACGGCGCTGGTGGGGTTGTTGATGGAGGCCTGAGGATAGGTGCCCAGCGAGAAGGTCATATTCTCGTCGGACTTGGGCTCCCCCGCCGCGTGGTGCTCGTAGGGCCGCCACTTGACCCCCAGCAGCGACTCGCCCAGCCCGGCCCGGGTGGTGTTGTTCTGGTCCGTGGCCGCGGCCAGGGGCAGCTCGTATTTGAGCTGGATGCGGTCGCCCCATCCGTAATTCATATCGATGTCGGGCAACTGGTAGCTGGCGTGGGCCGGGTTGTGGTCGCCGATCCAGCCAAAGTTGATCTCCCAATGCTTGTTGCCGGGCGTGCCAGGGTCGTCGGTAATGAACGGCGGCCCGCCCTGCGCGTGCGCCAGGGACGCGCCCGCCGCAAGCACGAGCACGAAGGGCAGTGAGATGGGCTTGAGATTGCGAATGGCCTGGGTTCCCCGTGAAAATGAAATGTACCTTGTTGCGACTTCCTGCGCTTAAACTACCACTCCAGCTTGAAGGGCCGCTTAAGATGGTCAACATGGAAACGACACGGATTGCCGGCGTGGAGGTCTCCCGCATCGGATTGGGCACCTGGGCCATCGGCGGGCTGGAGTGGGGCGCGGTTCCCGACGATGTGGCCATCGCAACTTGCCTCTGCGCCGTGGAGCGCGGAATCAACTTGATCGACACCGCGCCCATCTACGGTCATGGCCGTTCCGAAGAGATCGTCGGCAAGGCTATCCGTGCCCACGGCCGCCGTGACGCCTTCTACGTCGCCACCAAAGCCGGCCTCGCCTGGAACCCCTTCGGGGTGTTCTCGGACTCAACTGAGCCGCGGCTGCGAAAAGAGCTTGAAGACAGCCTGCGCCGCCTGGCCACGGACTATATCGACCTCTACCAGGTGCACTGGCCCGACACGCGCACGCCCATCGCCGAAACTGCCGAGCTGCTGGCCGGGTTCCAGCGCGAGGGCAAGGTGCGCGCACTGGGGGTGAGCAATTTCTCGGTCGCGCAAATGGAGGAATTTCGAGCCGTCGCTCCGTTGGCCTCCGACCAGCCACCCTATAACCTCTTCGACCGCAAGATCGAGTGCGGCGCGCAAGGCGAAAGTCCTCTGTCGTGGTGCAAGGAGCAGAAGGTTGCGGTGCTGGCCTACAGCTCCCTGTGCCGCAGTCTGCTGGGCGGGCGCGTCTGCCGCGGCATGACGTTTGACCGCAAAGACATTCGCAGCGCCGACCCAAAATTCCAGGAGCCGCGTTTCTCGCAGTACATCGCCGCCGTCGAAAAGCTCACCAGCTTCGCCCGTGAGCGCTACGGCAAGTCGCTACCGGAACTAGCCGTGCGCTGGGTGCTGGACCGGCCGGGCATCAGCGTTGCGCTGTGGGGGGCGAAACGCCCCGGTCAGCTCGACGCCACTGCCGGCGTCCTCGGCTGGAGCCTCGACTCCGAGGCCATGGCCGAGATCGACCGCATCGTGGCGGAATCCGTGACTGACCCGGTGGGCCCCGAATACCTCACGCCCAAAGTGCGGGAGGACTAAGCGGCTTAAGCCCGATCGTGGTTTCCAGGAGATTTCCCCGCCCATCTTCGGCCCGGCTCTGCGATACTAACCTGTTATGCCAATCGCCGACCTGCAACAGGCTGCACAGAAAATCGCCGGATTCCTCGCCACCCTGAACAAGCTGGGTGGTCTGCGCCTTAAATACCGCATCTCCGCCCCTGAAGCCGTAGCCGGCGCAGAGGAGCATGGGCCCGCCCTGTGTGTGGAACTTGCTGGGCCCGACGCACTGCTGGTTACCCAGCACAACGGCGAGCTGCTGCTGGCCCTGGAGACTATCGCTGCGCAGATTTTGCGCCTGGACCAGCGCGAGGGCGACCTGATTAGCTTCGACGCCGGGAACTTCAAGGCCCTGCGCGCCCAGGAACTGCGCCTGACCGCAGAGACCGCGGCGGAGAAAGTCATTCGCTCAGGCATCCCCTATGCGTTCCCGCCCATGAACAGCCGCGAACGCCGCTTGATGCACATGGCATTTCGCGGAATCGAGGCCGTGGAGACGGCCAGTAATGGCGAAGGCCCTGACCGCTTCCTCGCCGTTTATCCGGCAGGCAAGACTAATCTGCCCGTAGCCGCACCAGCCAAGCCCCGTACGTTTGGTGATCGCGGGCGGAGTTCCGGTGATCGCGGACGCAGCGGTGGAGACCGCGGGCGCTTCCGCCGTTAGTGGCACACCGGATCGCCGCTTGGTAGGGCACCGCGGCTGTGACACAATGTCTAGGCTATGAAAACAAAACTCGTTCTGCTTCTGTTGGCCTTCGCCGCGGCGCTTTGCCCTGCTCAAAAGCGGCTGGTACTCATCGATCAAGACGGCGGCGGCCCAGGCGGTACAGACCAGATGTCCATGCTGGCACTGCTCGAAGCGCCGCAGGTCAAGGTCCTGGGCATCACCATGGTCACAGGCGACGCCTGGCGCGAAGAAGAGACCCTCCACACTCTGCGCATGTTGGAGCTGACCGGCCATGCCGATGTGCCCGTGGCCAAAGGCGCAGTCTTCCCCCTGCTGCGTACGCGGCAGGAGACGGCTCTGACCGAGGCCCTCGATGGTAGACAGGAGTATCTGGGCGCCTGGGGCCAGATGCCGGACTCCGCTGCGGGAGCCGGAGCGCCGATGATTCTCGGGCACGGGCCCTACGAGATCCCGCCCATGCCCGAGGGCGCGCCCACCATCAAGCCGATTGACGAGGACGCCGCCCATTTCCTCATCCGCCAGGTGCATGCGCACCCACACCAGGTCACCGTCTACGCCGCAGGCCCGTTCACCAATATCGCGCTGGCCCTGACCCTCGACCCGGAGTTTGCCGCGCTCACCCAGGGCATTGTGCTCATGGGCGGCAGCCTTGATCCGCAGAGCGACGATCCGGAATTCGTCGGCGACCCGCGCCACGAGTTCAACTTCTGGTTCGACCCCGAGGCCACGCATATCGTCTTGCGCGCTGACTGGCCGCGGGTGGACGTGACCACCGTCGATGTCTCCGTCAAAGCCCCTTTCACCGCGAAGATGCTCGACGAAATTGCCAAGTCCAACTCGCTCGCTGCCCGCTATATTGCCCGGTGGAGCAAGCCTTCCTCCTACCTTTGGGACGAGCTGACCGCCTGCGCCTGGCTGGACCCCACGCTCATCACTCGGGAGAAGAGGGTCTATATGGACGTCAATCTGAGCCACGGGCCCGGCTACGGCGACACCCTCACCTGGACCGAGAGGCTCAAGCCCGCCACCGGTGTGCGTCTGGTCCACGCCCAGATGGACCTCGATCTTGCACGCTTTCAGAAAATGTTCGTGGGCTTGATGACCGGCACGGCGGCAAAGTAGTACGGTCGCATAAGGATTCATTGCGGAGGTTCGCCATGGAGAAAGATTCGATTCTCGGCAGCAGCAAGCTGATTGCCTTCGTTCCCACCATCGACCCGGCGAAGGCGCGCGCCTTCTACGAGGGTGTCCTCGGCCTTCGACTGGTTGAAGACGCCAAGCCCTTCGCCCTGGTCTTCGACGCCAACGGAACCATGCTGCGCGTGACGACCGTTCGCGAACTCCAGCCGGATCCATTCACCGTGCTGGGCTGGGATGTCCCGTCGATTGAGACCACCGTCACGCAGCTCGCGGCCACCGGCATCGAGTTTCTACGCTTCCCCGGCATGAACGACAGCGACCCGCTCGGCATCTGGACCGCTCCCAGCGGCGCACGCGTCGCATGGTTCAAAGACCCCGATGGGAATGCGCTGAGCGTAACGCAGTTCTGAAGGGACCTTTATTTGACGTGGTGTTTTGAAAGGGCATGGCTTCAGCCGTGCCACACATGCCTCAAATCCGCATGGGCCTTGGCCCCTGAGGGAGGTTTCCACGGCCTTTCGGTTTGAAACTCCTCTTTCCGCAGGCTGCTTAGTCCGCATTCTTTACCCGTCGCGCTCTGCTGAGGCCCGTGAACCGCAGAATTTGAATGGAATGAATAGCCTGTCCCGGCTCCTCGTAGATCGAAACATCGCCGTATCTGTCCGGGTATTGCGGAATCATGCCAACGAGCGAGAAGCTGAATTCCGCGGGGTCGGGCTGCCTGCGAAGGTAGAGATAGTCTTCCATGCCGATTAGATCGCTCTCGGCCGGCAAGGCGTAGATTGCGTAGGACTCTTCGCATTCGCCCTTGCCAACAAGTTCAGGGCCATCGACCGATCCCCACATGAATCGGGCTTCAGTCTCCACGGGCTGTCCTCGGAACATATTTTCGCGGGCCAATAGTACACAATCGTCGAGCTTCAGGGACTTGCTTGCCCGAGGATCGTCCACACCGCTCTCAGCCTGGATCAATGTGCCCAGGAGAGCAGCAAGCACAAGCGCGACAGACCCAAAAAAGAACAGTTTGGTTGGAGAGAACATGTGCAGTTTGCCCCCCCAGCGTCCCATCGCCTTCCTGTTCCCGCTATGCCTGATGCGCATTCAAAATTGTCTTCAAATGAGGGATTGCGTCAGGGTGCGGCCTTAGTCGTGCCCCGAGTGGTCAATTCAGATTCCGGCTTTAGCTGCGGTGCAACCGCAAATAGTTGAACAAAAGAACCGCAGGGGCTAAAGCCCAACTCATTTTTTTGCTCTTTCGGCACGACCAAAGTCGTGCCCTGACGCGGTTTGCAGTCTCAAGAGAATTTCCCAAGAAGCTGAACCAACGTGATTCGCAGAAAAGCCCACGCCGCCAATCGCGCCGTGGGCTTCTCTCTTGCGGCATCAATCTCAACCACGTCGTGCTTGATGCCTGCAATGAACTGAATCCCGCGCCTTTTTCCTGGCGCGGGGCGATCCGAAGGCGACTAGCCGCACCGCAGGTGCCCGAAGGCGATTGGCCCCACCGCAGGTGGCTATCCGTTCAACTGATCCTGCAGCTTGTTCAGCGTCCGGTGCAGGTCCTTGTCGGTGCGGCGCAGCTCGTCGATCTTGCCGATGGAGTGCATCACCGTGGTGTGGTGCTTGTTGCCGAACTGGCGGCCGATCTCCGGCAAGCTGGCCTCGGTCATCTGCTTGGCCAGGTACATGGCGATCTGCCGCGGCACCACCACGTTGCGCGAATTGTTCTTCTGCTTCAGGTCGGTCACCCTCATGCCGAACTGCTCGGCCACGGCGCGCTGAATGGCCTCGATGGTGATCTTGCGCACCTGCATGTCAATGAACTGCTTGAGGCACTGCTGGGTCGAGGCCAGAGTGATCTCCATCTTGTTGAGCCCGCACCAGGCGATCAGCCGGGTCATGGCGCCTTCAAGTTCGCGCACGTTGGTACGCACGTTGGAGGCGATGAACAGGGCCACGTCGATGGGCAGCGTAACCTGCTCGCTCTCGGCCTTCTTCTGCAAGATGGCCACCTTGGTCTCCAGATCGGGCGGCTGAATGTCGGCGATCAGGCCCCACTCGAAGCGTGAACGCAGGCGGTCCTCAATCTCCGCCAGTTCCTTGGGCGGCCGGTCCGAAGCGATGACGATCTGCTTCGTGCTCTCGTGCAGCGCGTTGAAGGTGTGGAAGAACTCCTCCTGGGTGCGCTCCTTCTGCGCGATGAACTGGATGTCGTCGATGAGCAGCACGTCCACGGTGCGGAAGCGGTCGCGGAAGCTGGTCATGCGGTCGTTGCGCAGCGAGGTGATCATCTCGTTGGTGAATTTCTCCGCCGAGACGTAGCAGATGCTGGCCACCGGCTGGCGGCGCTTCACTTCGTGGCCGATGGCGTGCATCAGGTGGGTCTTGCCCATGCCCACGCCGCCATAAAGGAAGAGCGGATTGTAGGCGCGGGAGGGCCGCTCGGCAACGGCCAGGGAAGCGGCGCGGGCAAACTGGTTGCCGTTGCCGATGACAAAGGTGTCGAAGGTGTAGCGCGGGTTGAGTTGCGCGGCGGTGGACCAGTCGAAGCGCTCCTGCTGCGGGGCGCGGGGCGCGGGAGTGGGAGCCGTGGGGGCATGAGCTGGAACCGGGCCGAAGCCGCCGTCCTTGCGCGACGGCGGAATCGAGGGATCCTCCTCAGCGGTCACGAAACTGACGTCGTCGAACTCCAGCGACTGCAGGTCGATGGCTTCCTGGATCAGGTCGCCGTACTTGTCGCCGATGTGCTGGAACTCCGGCGAAGGCACGCGCACGTAGAGCGTGCGCCCGGCCGCGTGGCTATAGCGCGTGGGCTTGAGCCATGTCTCGAAGGACTGGCGAATCACCTTCTTCTCCAGGGCTGCGAGAATCTGGAGCCAGGGATTGAGTACCGTTGCCGGCGAAACTGCGAATGCCATCGAGCTAATCCTTGCCTGCGCCGCCTGCTGAATGCCGGTCCGGTTTATCCCCGCGAATTTGGCAACGGCTCTCTCGTGGCGCAGAGCGCGTGGGCTCTGTGCGTCTTTCGAGTCTTGCCGATTGCCTGATTGCCGCTGGTCTGCCCCTGAATTGAACCTCGGGGCCGGGGATAAAACCGTTCCGTGGGACGCTCTTGAAACTTTCTTGAACGGTCCCGATAGTAGCACATTTGGAGGTCGTTGCAATCACTCTTTCACATAACTTTCCGGCCCGCTTCGCGAGTTGCACCATGGGTGGTGAAACTCTCGCCAGAGGTTACTCAGGTCACCCTCAAGAGTGAGGCACTGTCTCGTAATTTGGCGGCTTCGGGCATGTGGATGCCGCGCAAATTCGGCGAAATTCTTTCGCTCTTTGCTTCCTGGCTGGCACCTTCCCGCTGGATTCCTGGCCCAACCTGCGATACACTTAGAACTTGCCGTCAAGGCGCAGATTCTCTTATAGGAAACAGGAGCGCATTTCCATGCCCAAGCGCACATTTCAACCCAACCGCCGCAAGCGCGTGAAGACTCACGGCTTCCGCGCGCGCATGAAGACCAAGAGCGGCGCAGCCGTGTTGAGCCGCCGCCGCGCCATCGGCCGCAAGCGCGTTGCCGTCAGCGCCGGCTTCCGCGACTAATCCCCGCCTGCCGTTCTGCCCGTCGTTCTGTTTGAGCCGGAATGGGTCGCCTGCGGTGACCGTTCCGGCTCGGACACTCCCCCGGCAATGCCATGAACAATCCCTCCCCAGACCAGCCAGATCGCCAGTCGCTGACGGGGTCGCGCCTGCGCAAGCACGCCGACTATCAGCGCGCCTATGCGGCCAGCCGCAAGCGCCAATCCGCGTCGATGAGCTGGTTTCTGGCCCCGCAGCCGCCTGCCTACGCCGGCGCCGCAGACGCCCGCCGGGCCGCGCGTCGGCCTCACCGCCGGCAAGGTGCTGGGCAAGGCCCACGAGCGCAACCGCATCAAGCGCCGCATGCGCGAGGCCCTGCGCCGCCATGTGGACCTGCTGCCCCAGGGCTGCGACCTGATCCTCCATCCCCGCCGCTCCGTGCTCACCATCGATTTCGCGAAACTTGAGGCGGAGATTGTGCGTATCCTTCAGCAGGCAAAAGCCGAGGCGGCGCGCATGACGGCAGCGATCCGGCCCGCACCCGCCGCCGCCGCTGCGCCCGCATCTATGACCCGCATTCTGCTCGCCCTGCTCGCCTTCTATCGCCGCTGGCTCTCGCCGGCGCTGCACTCGCTGAGCCCCGGCGGCTGCAGTTATCTGCCCACCTGCTCGGAATATGCCTCGCATGGCCATTGCCACCCACGGCCCGCTGCGCGGCTCGGCGCTGGCGCTCTGGAGGCTGCTGCGCTGCCACCCGTTCGCGCCGCGGAGGCCTCGATCCTGGTGCCGCCCGGCCGCTGCGTCAATTGCGACGCTCACGCCATTTTCCCCACGAACCATTACCATAGGAAAAGCGGCGGCCTGACGGCCTGCCTCCTCCTAACGATAGGAAGTATCCTTTGGCAGAAATTCGCAATCCCAATCTTCAGACGCAGGGCTCCGGCGGCAGCGGCGGCAGTGGCGGCGATATGCGCTCCATGCTGGTTCTTACCCTGCTGGCGCTGGTGGTCCTGCTTGGGCTTTCAGTACTTTCAAGCCCAAGCCGGCCATCGCCGCCTGCCACAGCTCCAGCGCCAGCGCAGTCTCAGGCGGCAGCCGACAGCGCAGCCGCAGCGCCGCGCCTGGCCAGCCGCAGTTGGCTGCCGGGCAGGCCTGCAGGCTCGCCACGGCCGCCACCCGCCGTCGCCGCCGCCGCGGAGACCGAGACCACGGTCGAGAACGAGCAAGTACAAGATCGTCTTCACCAATCGCGGCGCGCAGGTCAAGCACTGGATTCTGAAGAAGATACAACGACACCGCGCGGCAAGCCGCTGGACATGGTGCAGCCGCAGGCCGCCGAGCACTTCGGCTTGCCGCTCTCGCTCTTCACCTATGAGCCGGAGCTGACCGCGCAGTTGAACCAGGCGCTCTACCAGGTGACCGTCGCGGGCGCGCAGCCCTCGGCCACCGGACATGCTGCAGCTCCGGCGACCAACGCGCTCACCTTCCACTACGCCGCCAACGGCCTGGATGTGGTGAAGACCTTCCGCTTCGACTCCAGCTACGTGGTGACCATCGAGGCCCAGGTCAAGCGCAACGGCGCTGCCGGTGCGGGCGCTGGTGGAGTGGCCCGCCGGCCTGGGCGACATGGAAGAGTTCCTGCCCTCGTCGCTGACCCGGTCGCAGGTGCGCACTCCGCAGCTCGCAGTTTGCCTGGTCGCTCGAAGGCAAGCAGGACTCCATCGCCGCCAAGAAGGTGAGCGGCAACGCCACGCTCGACCAGCCCTACGAGTACGCGGCGATCATCGATCTCTACTTTGCCGCGGCCTTTCTGCCCGACGCTCCCGAGCGCACCACGGTGGTCACGCTGCACAACACCATCGACCTGCCCAGCGACCTGAGCGACCCCAACAGCCAGAAGACGCCCGCCGACGTGCTCGGCCTGGCCGTGGGCGACACCAGCGGCACGACCCGCCTGCGCCTCTTTGCCGGGCCCAAGGCAGATGGACGTGCTCAACTCCATCCACGCCACCGGCGCCGGACGGCAAGCCCACCGGCCAGTCGCTCGAGCCGCTCATCCAGTTCGGCTGGCTCACCGTCATCGCCAAGCCGCTCTACCTGGCCCTGCGCTTCCTGCGCTACAGCTTGGCGCCGGCGATCTACAACTGGGGCTGGGCCATCATCATCGTCACCGTCATCTTCAACCTGCTGCATGCTGCCCACGCGCTTCATGATGATGAAGTCGTCGCTGAAGATGATGCGCATTCAGCCCAAGGTCGAGGCCATCAAGAAGCGCTACGCCCATCTCAAGGCCACCGACCCCAAGCGGGCCGAGATGAACACCGAGATGATGGCGCTCTACAAGACCGAGGGCGTGAACATGTACGGCAGCTGCCTGCCCATGCTGCTTGCAGATGCCGCTGTTCTTCGCCTACTATCGCGTGCTGCCGAACGCGGTTGAGCTGCGCCAGGCGCACTGGTTCTGGCTCACCGATCTGTCCTCGCCCGACCCGCTGCACATTCTGCCCATCCTCATCATCGTCAGCATGTTCCTGATGCAGTTCATCACCCCGTCGCCGGGCATGGACCCCGCGCAGCGCCGCATGATGGCCTTCATGATGCCGGTCATCTTCGGCTTCTCGATGTGGCACTTCGCCTCGGGCCTGGCGCTCTACTGGGGCACCGGCAACCTCATCAACCTGGCCATCCAGCTGGGCATCAATCAATCCAGCATCGGCAAGGAGATGCACGCCATCGCCGCCAAGCGAGCGCCAAGAAGAGCGGCATGAACCCCAAGACTCTCCAGGGGAAGCGCTAGACAGCTCTCGACTTTTACCGGCGCCCCGCTCAGGCCAAGCCTGGGCGGGGCTTCACTTTGGCGGTTGTTTCTATCCCTGTTCCCTACAGCGCTTCCACAATTGCTGTAAACCGAACCCACCACTATCAAGTGGCATTTTCCTCAAGAAAATGCCACCTTGCTCGATGCCGGAATGGGCATGTGAATTGTCGAACCGCTCTAGTCCCCGGTCCCCCTGGTGCTGTATCGTCCAATCGTTATGGAAAACAGGCAAAGCAGCGTCCCCCATCCCGCACCTGAAGCCGAAGAAGTCTACCGCCGCTGGATTCACTTTCTCGATGAGGAGTTCACGCGGCACCACTCGCCAGAGCGGCGGTCAGAGATTGTCCGCGACCAGCTTTACCAGCTCTACCTGGGCCGTCCGCACGGCGGAAAGCTGAACCTCACGCTGACCAGCGAATTGCCCGGCAACGTGCTCAGCCTCTCACTGGACCCGGAGAACGTCACCCTGGAAGCGGAGCACTTTGCCGACGCCGATCCTGAGCAGTTTGCCAAACGCAAGCCACTGCTGTGGTTCTGGCAGATGTTCGACCGCTCGCCGATTGGGACCAACCACTGGCTGGGCGTTCGCTTCCGCTGCATGTTGGGCCGCCACATCTTTGCCCGCATGGGCATGGGAGTGAAGATTTACCACGGCGTCGACCTGACCTTTGGCTACAACCTCACCATCGAGGATGGCGTCACCATCCGCCAGCGGGCTCTTTTGAACGACCGGGGCGGCATCATCATCGGCAAGGGATCGGTGATTGGCTCCTTCGCGCGCATTTACTCGCATACCCTCTCCGCGGAGAGTTACGAAAGGGCAACGCTGGTGCCGACGCTGATTGGCGCTGGAGCCCGCATCGGCAGCCACGCCATTGTGCTGGCCGGCCAGACCGTGGCAGCGGGCGAAATTGTGGGCAGGTTCCCGGCCGACCGCCTCTGAGCGTGGGAGGAAACAAACGGTCGGGTGCCCCCGGTGCCTCGCATTTGGGCACCGGGGAGTGCAAGAACCACATCCTGCTTGTGCCCATGCATTCCGCGTTTTGTGCGGAATGGGTGGGAGACCGCACGGCTCGCACCAACACAACCCGGAACCCGCTCTACCGCATGGTCCCCGGCTTCTCCCCAACAACGGGAGACCCTGGCCGCGGGCCTTCCTTGGGAATCACAAATGGCTCCGGTCCGATATGCCCGCGATGGCAGGTCCCGCAGGTCACCGGCGCGCCCGAGCTGTCGATCTTGGCCACGTAATTCAGGTTGATATCCTCGGTCATCTGGTACATCTTGCGCGCCGTGGCCTTTTCTTCCTTCGAGTCGTCGGCATAGTTCAGCCGCGGGCGTCCGTTGGGGCCAATGTTGTTCGGGTCGGGCGTGTGGCAGGTGTTGCAATGCGCGCCCAGCGAGCCCTCCCACTGCTCCATGATCGCGTGTACCTGCTCCCCGGTCAGGTCCTTGGGCAGCACCTTCAGGTTGGTGGGCGCGGGGTAGACCTTTGGCGGCGGCGGCGGACCACCCGCCGGAGCCTGTGCTGTGGGCGGAGCCTGGGCCACGGTCGAGACGGCAAGAACAGCGGCGGCGAGCAGTGCGGCCGAAGCCGCGGGCAGGGAAATAGAGGGCAATTTCAAACCAGTGATCTCCTGGGGGAACGGGGATGGTCTTACCTATAGACGACATTCTGACCCGGCGCGGTTCAAGATTGCCTTAAGGCACTCGCAGAAAGATCAATTCCGACCCGCCCCCGGCTGGAGCTTCGCGCAGCCTCTTCGGCCCCGAGACGCAATCGTGCCCCGGCAGCGCAAAACGCAGCGGCCAATCCACCGCTTCATGAATCCCGATGCGCGGCGTCACCAGCACCTCGCGAACCTCGTACCCATCGTTGCGCAGTTGCAGCGGCGAGGCCGCGTCCAGCAGATCGAGCCCGTTGTGCGCGGCGCGGGTCAGCCCCAGCGCCTGGCACAGCCGGCTCGGCCCGGAGGTGAGCTGCCGCCCCGGCGCTCCCGGCGCAACTCCCCGGTTCACGGCCATCTGCTCCACCCCGGCAAGCGGTTCCAGCGCGCGCACCAGCACGCACCCAGCCTGGCCCGCAATTTCGCAGCTGACGTTCATGCAGAAGTAGCGACCGTAGATTGCGTACACATACGCATGACCTGCAGGACCAAAAATCACCGTATTCCGCGGCGTGATGCCGCGATAGGAGTGGGCTGCCGGATCCGGCGGATTGTTGTGCGGACCAAGGTAGGCCTCGACTTCGACAATCCTTCCCACCAGCAGCCCAAGAGGCGACCGGTGCGCCAGCACCTTGCCCAGCAGGCGTGGGGCCACCCGCTCGGCGGGCGCTTCAAAGAAAACGCGCGGCAACAGGCGGCCGGGCATGCTCCCGCCCGCGCCGCCAGCTGCCATTACTTCTTTGCTTTCTTCCATTCTTCAAGCAGGGCCAGCACCTCTTCGGCGTGGCCGGCAGGCGTAACCTTGGGGAAGACGTGCAGCAGGGTCTGGTCTGGACCGATCACGAATGTGGTCCGCTCAATGCCCCACACTTTCTTCCCGTACATGTTCTTTTCTTTCAAGACGCCAAACTGATTGCATACTTTCTCGTCTACATCAGCAAGGAGTGTGTAGGGCAGGTCGTATTTGGCGCGGAATTTGGCCTGCGCCTTGGGCGTGTCGCGGCTGATGCCCAGCACCACGGCGCCGGCTGCCTGCAGCTTCTTGAACGTATCGCGGAAGCCGCAGGCCTCAATGGTGCAGCCAGGGGTGTCGGCCCTGGGGTAAAAGAAGAGTACGACCGGCTTGCCGGCGTAGTCGGAGAGGCTCACAGTCTTGTCCTCGTCGGTCTGAAGGGTAAAGTCAGCGACTTTCTGGTTCAGTTCCATGGGGAAATTCCTCGTATGGTGGATGGAGGGCCTTTGGTGGCCATCAGGTTCGATTATTCCCGAGGTGGGCGGCACGTGTCATCGCGCAGAGGATTTGTTTTTCCGATTGGAGCAACGATACCGGGTGCCCTATCCTGGCCGCGTTCCTGTTTTTACGGCAAGGGACGGCCTCCGCTGCCCTCCAACCGGAGCGGGCTCCTGCTGAGACCTGCTGTCGCGGTTGCTGCCTTACTGCTGGTTGCGCTGCCATCCTGGGGACAGTACCCCGGACAGGTGGCCAAGACGGGCAAGGAGACGCCGGAGTTGCGCGCCATCGCGGTGCTGGAGTGGACCGGCGAGCAAGGAAAGCCCAAGGCCAGCAGGCTGGTCCCGGTGGCTGTGCTGGATGGAGGCCAGTTGCAAGATGGCGCCATCTACCTGGCCCGTCCCCAGCCGCTGGCCCTGGCCGGAGAGGTGGAGTACGAGCTCCAGCAGAATGGCAAGCCGGTAGGCCTTTTCGACATTGAGAACACCGGCCAGGAACAGGGTTCCTGGGTCGGTTACGGGTCTTGGAAGGCGATGCCCACCGCCAAGGCAAAACCCACTCAGCAGGAGCTGGCCCGCATGCAGATCGACGACGATTCGCAGAGCGATGTGCCCGTGCTGCACCGCAAGCATCACGCCGACGATCCGCCGAGTAGTGGGACCGGGTCCTCAAGTGGCGGCGGGCACAGCACGAGCGCGAGTGACTCCTCGACGCCCCCCGACCCCGACCGGCCCACGCTTCACAAGAAGAGCGCCAGTTCCGGCGATGCAAGCGCATCTGCCCCTGCAAGCGCGGATTCAAGCGCTCCAACCGACTCTGACCGGCCCACATTGCACAAGAAGGACGCAAGCAGTGCTTCGGACGAGACGGGCACAACCGCCGCGAGTTCCAGCACCCCCTCAGATCCCGACCGGCCCACGCTCCACAAGAAAGCAAGCAACGATAGCTCGGGGGACGCTAGCACGGCCCCCACAACATCGACCTCGGCCGCCGGCCAGGACCAGCCTGTGCTGCATAAGAAGGCCGCCAGCGAGAGCACAGGAGATGCAAGTACAACGACCGCTTCTTCAAGCTCCGACGCAGATCCGGACCGGCCCACGCTGCACAAGAAGAGCTCCGACGACAGCGCAGCCAGTGGAAGCGCAATCCCGGACGATCCCGACCGGCCCGTGCTGAAGAAGACTAAGAAGAAGAAGCAGGAGGATGTCGGCTACTCGGAGGGTCTGGCAGGCGTCACCGATCCCGACCGCCCCCGACTCAAGCGCGGCGCAACCGGCGATTACAAGCTGAATGTGATTCCCAGCCTGATGGGTCTGCCGCCGGAGATGCAGCAGGCAGTAGCTGTCTCCGATACCAAGGCGCAGCCTGAACACCCGTGGAACTACACCTGGTCCAATCCCGACGACGAGGAGAAGATGAAGTCCGCCCTGGAGGATGTGGCGCGCGATGCGCTTGGCCTGAAGACGCCCCCGCCGCCTCCACCGCCCGCGCCCAAGCGCAGCACCAGCCGAAAGAGCGGCAAGCCCGTACCGCCGCCCCCACCGCCAGAGCCTGCGCCGCTTGAGGGCGAGCAGTTTCGCGTCTTTGAGCTGTCCTACGGCTCGGGAGCCACTCTGGTGCTGAGCGCGCATACGGCAGGTCCGCTGGCCCAGGAGAAGTTTGTGACGCTGGTGGCGCAGCCAGACCTCTACGGCAACGCACTGGTGCTACTCAAGAGCGTGACGGACGGCGCACACCTGGACGACACGCCGCGGATGCGCCTGATCGACGCCGTGGACGCGCTAGCCGACAACCGCGGCGAGTTGCTGTTTGAGCTGCGCGGCCAGACCCAGCGGCAGTTTGCCCTCTACCGCGTGTTGCGCGGCCAGGCCGAGAAGTTGTTTGTGGGCGGCGGCGGCGAGTTCGGGGCGGAGCGAATGGGGAGCAAGGAATAGGGGCGGCGAGCCACTGCTTGCTGGGGTCTTGAGCCATGCTTTCTTGTGCTGAAGAGCTGGACTTCGAGTGCGGATTCGACTTGAGATGTGGGTGTTTGCTGAAAATGAGCGGAATCGCACACCTTTCCTGTGTATTTCTTATGTAGATCACTGACAAACGTCTGCCCGATGTGGTTATTGACCTGTTCAGATATAGAATCGAGCTTGGAGCTGGGCCCGTCGCCACTCCACAAGGACCTGTAGAGAACATGGCATCCGTGGTTACCGCCCCTTCCCCTGCCACAATCGTCGACACTCCCAACCAGGCTACCGCCGCAGCACCAGGAAGTGCAGTACCGACAAAGGACCGCTCGGTGGCCGCCCGGCCTGAGGTGCACATGGGCCGTGCCGCAGCCGCCGGCATGGGCATCAACTGGATAACGCTGGTGGCCATCATCGGCTTCCACGCCGGCGCAGTGGCCGCGCTGTTCTTCTTCAGTTGGCAACGGCTGGTGGTCATGCTGGTGCTGTACGTGGTGGCCATCAACGTGGGTATCGGGATGTGCTATCACCGGCTGCTGACTCATCGCGGCTACCAGGTTCCCAAATGGCTGGAATACGTGATGACCATCTGCTCCACTCTTGCGCTGGAGGGCGGACCGATCTTCTGGGTAGCTACCCATCGCGTGCATCACCAGCTCAGCGACCAGCGGGCGACCCGCACACTCCACGCGAAGGCGGGTGGTGGTCGCACATGGGCTGGCTGATCTGGGGCAAGGCGCTGCATGCGCAGACCGAGGCGCTGGCCCGCTATGTGCCCGACCTGGTGCGCAGCCGCTTCCATGTGTGGCTGAGCAAATATCACTGGATTCCACTGGTGGCCAGCGGCGTGGCCCTCTTCGGCTTTGGCTGGCTCTGGGGCGGCTGGAAGAACGCCGTGGGAATGGTGCTGTGGGGCGCCTTCATGCGCGTGACACTGGGCCTGCACGCCACTTGGCTGGTGAACTCGGCCACGCACCTGTGGGGCACACGCCGCTTTGAAACCCGCGACGACTCACGCAACAACTGGTGGGTGGCGCTGGTCAGCGGGGGCGAGGGCTGGCATAACAACCATCATGCACACCCCGTTTCTGCCCGCCACGGCATGGCCTGGTATGAATTCGACCTCAATTACTTGGGTATCTGGCTGCTTTCCAAGGCTGGGCTGGCGAACAAAATCAAGCTGGCAAAGTACGACCGCCAGAATCCCAAGCCGTCAGGAATCTAGCAAGCCGGCCAGGTTCGCATCGGACCAGGAAACAAGCTCCCGAAAGAGAAAAAGGCGGCCTTCCCGGCAGGGATTCGGCCGCCTTTGCTGTTGTGCAGGTTTTGCCCGGACTTGCGATGCGGCTATGAGCGCAGCTTGGCCCGCACCCAGAGCGTACCGAAGAGCGGCAGCGCTACAACAAGCACCAGCACCCCGGCGGGAAATCCTACCCAGCGATAGCTGTCAGCGTAGCTCACGGCGTGATGGCCGAACAGGTTCCAGGCGAGCAGCGCGAAGATAGCGATGCATGTGGAGGCAAAGAAGGTGAAGAAGGCCGCCGCGAAAGAAAGCAGCAGGCTAGTGAACAGCCCAAAGCCCTTGAGCGGGAAGCCCAAAACTGTTCCGCCCTCCGGGCGTTCGGTCTTTACCGATTGCGTCATCTGATGGCCTCTATCGGCTAGAATACAAGTTCAATGTCCAGCAGCACACAAATCGAACTCTGGCCCGCGGAGAAGGTCGCCCAACAGGTGGCCGTGAGCGAGGCGCTCAATGGAATCCACTTTGGCGCATGGGGCGAAACGCGCATTACCGACGCAGATTTGGAGCGCCTAGTGGGCGCCGTGCCTGCAACTCTCTCGGCAGCGCTGATGAACCGTGTTTATTTCTTTGTGCCGCTGGCCATTGGCGACACCGGCGACACCCAGATCGCACCCGGCTACAGCGTGGATCTGGGCGATCGGGCGATCTGCCACCGCAATGCCACCTTCGGCTCCGCTGAGGCGGTTTTCCTTTCCACGCGGCTGGTTGAGGACCGCTTCGGACTGGCCTTTGAGTTCTTCATCAATGTGGCCCACAACTTTGTGGAGGCCGCGGGCGTACCAGAGAGCTTTTCTACACTGGCCTGGTCGCAGGCCGAGGCCCAGGTCCGCGGCGAGACCAGCCAGGACGCCTGGGAGACCCGCCGCCGCGCCCAAGACAGCCGCAGTGGCGCAAAGGCCTTGGACGAGCGCGCCCGCAATACCTACTTCGAGTCGGCCTTCTCCGATTCGCTGGCGGTCTACATGCTTTCACTGGCTGTGGACTTCGACTACCACGACCTGCGCGAGCGCGAGTATCCGCTGCTGGCCGCTCCGGCCCTGGCCGAGCGCCTGCGCCACGTGGCGAGCCTCTTCCCCGCCAACCCCGGCTACGAGTTCCAGATCCTCTACCGCCGCAAGGGGTAGATGACTGGGATAGCGCACGGGAACGGCGTTTGGACTAAGTCGCTGGCGCGACGGACGCTGCCGCGTGGGCTTTCCACTTGCATTGTTGGCCGTGTAAACCTCGGGTCACAGGAGGTTTACTGTGACCCATCTTCGGCAGCTGATGCTGGATGAACTCCAGCGTCGCAACTATTCCCAGAGCACCACACGTTGCTATCTCCACGCGGTGGAAGACTTTGCGAAGTACTTCCATCGCTCGCCGTATCGTTTGGGGCCGGATCACATCCGGCAGTATCAGGTTCATCTTTTTCGCGATCTCAAGTTGTCCCCTGGGACGATCGGACTCCGGACCTGCGCTTTGCGCTTTCTCTACGTCAAGACTCTCGGGAGGCCGTACCTTCCCGACCACATTCCATTTCCCAAGCATCAGAGACGGCTGCCGACCATACTCGACCAGCAAGAGGTAGCTCGCCTGATTGATTCGGCCAGCAACCTGATGCATCGCACCATGATGATGTTGCTGTATGCAACTGGCTTGCGCCGGGCCGAGATGTGCCACCTCAAGGTTTCCGACATCGACAGCGAGCGCATGGTGATTCACGTCCGCCAAGGCAAGGGCGGCCGAGACCGCGACGTGCTGTTGACCCCGAAGCTGCTTGATACTCTGCGCGAGTATTGGCGCTGGATGAAGCCCAAGACCTATCTGTTTCCAGGTACGGTTAAGGGCTGGCGGGCAGATGTGCCCATTACAGAGAAGATTGTCTGGCAGGCCGTGCGGGAGGCCTCCGAGCGTGCCGGCATTACCAAGCACGTATCTCCTCACAGCTTGAGGCATTGTTTCGCGACTCATATGCTGGAAGCCGGCGCCGACCTGCGCACCATCCAGGTTCTCCTCGGCCATGCCAAGCTCGCTCACACCACTGTCTATCTGCACTTGTCCCGGCGCCATCTGCAGGCGATTCCGAGCCCACTGGAATCGATCGAAGTGTCCAGCCCTGACGAAGTGAAGCGCTCCAGGAGGAAAATCAGGCGATGAGCCGGCCCACCCTCGAGGTGGCCGACATCGTCCGTCGAATGGGCAACAGTTTCTGGGAACAGCAGCAGTCGCATCTAGCATGGCCGCATCGCAAGGTGCTCGATGCCATCGTCCGCTGCCGCACCGCGGCGCTGGGTGGTCATCTGGATCAGTGCGTCCGCTGCGGCCATCAGGCCATCTCGTTCAACTCATGCCGCAATCGGCACTGCCCCAAGTGCCAGGGAAGCGCGCGCGCAAAATGGCTGGCCGCACGCTCGGCTGAACTGTTGCCCGTGCCGTATTTCCATGTCGTCTTCACTCTGCCGCACGACTTGTCCGCTCTTGTTCTCCAGAACAAGCGACTGCTCTACGACCTGCTCTACCGCACCAGCGCAGCGACGATGCTCGAACTGGCGCGTGATCCGAAGTACCTGGGAGCCGATATCGGATTCCTCGGCGTGCTCCATACCTGGGGACAGAACCTTGAGCATCATCCCCACGTCCACTACATCGTTCCCGCTGGCGGCCTGGCTCTCGACGGCTCCAGATGGATAGACTCTTCGCGCCGCTTCTTCCTGCCCGTCCACGCATTGAGCCGAGTCTTCCGTGGCAAGTTCGTCGCTGGACTGAAGCAACTTTTCGCGCAAGGCAAGCTTCAGTTTCATGGCTCACAACAGCATCTGGTCGCTTCCCGCAGCTTCTCCAGCTTCCTCCGGCAACTGTTCCGGCAAGACTGGGTCGTCTACGCCAAGCCACCCTTCGGCGGCGCCGAACATGTTCTCAACTACCTGGCCCGCTATACCCATCGTGTCGCCATTTCCAACCATCGGCTCGTGGCCTTCGAGAACGAACGCGTATCTTTTCGCTGGCGAGACTATGCACACGGCGGCAAAAAGAAGGTCATGACCGTTTCCGCCTACGAGTTCCTGCGCCGCTTCCTGCTTCACGTCTTGCCCGGCGGCCTGGTTCGCATCCGCCACTTCGGACTCTTCGCCAACCGCAGGCGGAGTGCAGCGCTCGAACGCTGCCGCGCGCTGCTCGGTGTGGCGAAATACGTCGATCCGCCAGAGACACCCAGTCTCCGCTGTCCAGCATGCTCCGGCATCATGCTGGTCGTCGAGCGGCTCACCCCCAGCCAGTTGTACTTCCGTCCAAGCCTGATCCCGTCCGAGCCAAGGAGGTGTGCCGATGACAGTTCTTGAGTGCTTCAACACTCGCCCGGCTGCTTTCCATCCTTCTCCACTTCGTGCGCCAGCACGCAACGCAGAAGTGCGCTCGAACTCCGATTCCTACCGCAACAACGCTCGTTCGAAGATGCAAAACAGACCCGCATTTCGCTCTGGGATCGGTGATCACGCCGCCCAGACCGTCACCACCGGCCCCTACAAACTCCAGACGGACCAACTGTCGACCATTGAAATCCCATAGGGGGATCACCGCGTCCGTCGCAAACGCCAGCGACTTACTCCAAACGGCCCTATCGAAACTGCCCCGGTCGGGAAAGCCTTGCTCGATCCAGCCTCATCTGACCGGGGCAGTCCCGATAGGGATCTATCGTTTATCGGGAGCAATCCGTGGCTGGAACGCGTTAATGCGTCCCCAGGGCAAACTCAGGACCCTGGGGCATCCAATTATTCAGGCTGGTCAGAAGTGGGCCACTCGCTGCTCCTTTACGACTGTTGCAGAGAGGCGCGAATGGCGTTTTCGTAGACCAGCGGCGGCGGTAGGTTGCTCGGCGCGGTGAATGCCAGCGCCACCTGGTCGATCGTCGTTGTGAATTTTCCTACACTTGCAAGCTCGCGCTGATGTCCGGTCTCCACTTCCGGACCAATGTCGTACCACATGATTGTCAACGAGCCGGGCTGAATCGGGTATGGACGGAGACCGCCGCCGAGCCTCTCACCAATTTTGCGATATACGGGCGTTGGGCAGACGAAGAAAAGACCCTTCTGGCAAAGCGGCTCCTGTCTTAGCACGTGGAGGGAGCTGGGGCCTTCAGGCCCCAGGATGCAGGCCCGCAGAATATTTGGCTTTAGCCACGGGTTTTTCGATTATGCTGCCAACGTGCGATTTGCGCCCCAAGAAACTCGTACCTGCTTCGTTACCGCTGTCACGGCGCAACGACGCAGTCTCTTTCAGGTCACAGCGAACGCGAACCTGCTTGAACAGACAATCCTCGATTACCGTAGTCAGGGAAGATTTCTACTGCACGCATTTGTAGTCATGCCGGACCATTTCCACGCCCTAATTACGCCGGCTCCAGAGGTTTCATTAGAAAAGGCCATGCAGTTCATCAAGGGCGGATTCTCCTTCCGACTGAAGAGCAGGCTCGACGTGTGGATGCGCAGCTTCAACGAAAGTTAGATCATGACCATGGAGAAGTTCATAAGCGGTGTGCGCTATATCGAGGAGAACCCTGTTCGCCGGGGACTGGTGCGGGACCCGCAAGCTTATCCCTTCAGCTCTGCTGCCTGTGGACCGTTGGATTCCATGCCTGTCCATTTGCGGGATTGACCAAGGTTCGGAGAATTGTGCCCGGGCCTGAAGGCCTCCGATTAACGCGCCTTATCCATGGGCCTGAAGGCCCCTGCTCCCTCCGCACCGCCCCAAGCCTGCCTGCACTGGTTCCCTTCGGGGCCTGGGAGCGAACACTGGATGGGGCTGCTCAAGCCGCGGTCCGATGTAATGAGACCGCCACGCTTGGTGTTTGACTAATAGCCAATAAGGAGTATGCCCTTCAAGGGGAGTTGAAGTCGCCCGCTCACGTAAAGCGTCTCAAGAAAGTTTTCGACTTTGGCAAAGTCATCCGAGCCGCGATAGGTGTTTCGGACAGCAATGGCGAGATGCAGAACGTCGTGCATCATGCAGGCTTGGAAGATATCCTTGAGGAACTGATTGTTGTCGACCGCCCGGCCCGCCTCTACTTCAAGAACCCAGCCCAGGTTGGCTGCATGGGCATCGGCGTTGAAGCATTTCAGGACTTTGCCTTTGCGTCCAAAAAGCACAGGAACAACTATTTTGTCATCGGCGGATTTGCCCTTCTCGACCCGAAATCCAATGCTCTCCAATCTCGGACGGAGACGAGCCATGACGGTGTCACTATGTTGGTTCGCTGCTTTAGTTGAATCGATTTCGCATGTGGCTTCTTCAAAGATCTCAACGATGGAGAGACCAAATTCAGGCGGCGGCGAAGACTTCGGGAAATAGACCCAATTAATCACTCTGGCTTCTCGCTAAAGTCCCCAAATCTTCCCTCGTATGCGCATGAGTCACACTTTGCAGGTGCCTCGTCGTCGTGCCAGCTTGAGCCATCCTTGGCATCGCTGGTCCCGCTGTCATGTAACATGACCCGCATAGAGACCAAAACCTCGAAGGGGCCGTACGATCCGCACCGTGGGCAGCGCTTTCCTTCCAGACAATTGACATTGGGGCTAACACTGGGTTGGCCAACGGCGATCACGATGCGGCCTCCTCCCTGAATCGGACATAATCCTTGAATAATTTGTTTCTTGGGTCTGACAGGAACCGCTCTGGGGCGTTTATCGAGAACCCCTGGCAGGGAGGGCCGCCCACAAGAACGTCGAGCTCACCTTTGCGAATCTTCAGTTCCGAGCGAATTTCGCCTGGGTTCACTTCTTCAATACTCCGGCAGTCCGCCCAGGTGCCCGGATGATTGTACGAAAATGTGTTTATGGCCTCGGCCATGAAGTCGTTCGCGTAAAGGCACTTGAAGCCGGCCCGACGGAACCCCTCGGTGATTCCGCCCGCTCCGCAGAACAGGTCAATTGTTGTCAGCGGCGACAGGTCCTTGGTTTTTGAGCGTGAATCTCTGCGGTCCGGGAAGACCAGCTCGAGCGCAGCTTTGGTTTTCCTCATTACTCTTCACCTCAATACCCCGATGGGGGGGGCGCATTTTGCAGAGTGTAGCGCTCAATAGCTTTGCGTTGATCCTATATTACGGGGCGCCTGTGCTCAAGCAGGGTGCCCTTTGCCGCTCTGGCATGGGCTCCCAATTTGGCGTAGCCGTAGTTCGAGCTGATTCCATCCATGGTCCGACCAGGGGGCACGGGAGTGAAAGATCGCGAATGTGCTTGACCAGAAGAAGATTCCTACCGGAAAGTCGCCTTGTCGAAAGCAAACGGGGGGAAACTCCCGCTTCTGCTTATTTGGCTCAATCCGCTACTCAAACAGCGTAACCACCTTGGCCAGCACTTCTTCGAGAAGCTCCGGAGGGAGCGTGTCCAGTTTCTTGCCTGCGCGCGCCTGGAGGTCGAGTGTGCGCGGCTGGTCGCAGCGGACAACTCCTGTTGTCTGAATGCCGGAAAGGGCCACTGCGAAGCCGATGCGGCGGGCGAACTCGCCGCCGCTGGTGATCGGCAAGACGACAGGCAGCTTCGTCGCCTCGTTGAATGCAGTGGGTGAAATGACCAGTACAGGCCGCTGGCCGCGCTGTTCGTGGCCCAGGGTGGGATCGAGCGAGACCAGATAGATATCGCCCCGCTTCAAAGTAGCTCTCCACCGAGGGGCGGTGTGTCGATCCACTCTCTGTCTTCGGGCGAAATCGGCTGCGAGTAGTCCGAGGCGGCCAGCAGCTCGTCGAGCGTGTAGCGAGGCTTGGGCCGGGAGTGCATAATCAGGCGTTCCCCATCCACGGCAAGCCCCACGGTCGCTCCTGCCTTGAGGTGAAGCTGGTCCAGCATGGCTGGGGGCACAGCCAGCATCACGGAGCCGCCGACTTTACGCAGGTTGGTGGAATGCATCGCTGACCCTCTACAGAAGATTATATCGCGATATAACAAAACGATCGTCTGTAGATCATTCGGGGCTCAAAATCGAGCCTTTCGGCAGGCTCAGAGCAGGCTCTGGGGCACCCACATTTCTGCTATGCGGGGGCATTGAGCCTCTGCACCGTTTCCGCGCTGTAGGCCACCCGCCCCTCGCTGATGGTCCAGCGGACCTTGCCTTGCATGGTCCAGCCGTCGAAGGGGGTGTTGCGGGACTTCGACTTGGCTTCGGCGGCGCGGTAGGTCCACTCGGCCTTGGGGTCGAAGACGACCACGTCGGCGAAGCTGCCCACGGCCAGCGTGCCGCGGCCCTTCAGGCCCAGCAGCGCCGCCGGCTGCGCGCTGAGCAGGCTCAGCACGCGGCCCAGGGGCATCTTCCACTCCTTGTGCAGCCAGCGCAGGCAGAGGCCCAGAGCGGTCTCAAGGCCGGTGATGCCGTTGGGAGCGTTGCTCAAACTCGACTTCCTTTTCGTGGGTGGCGTGGGGCGCGTGGTCGGTGGCGATGGCGTCGACCACGCCGTCGAGGATGGCCTCGATCATGGCGTCGCGGTCGGCGGCCGAGCGCAGCGGCGGACACATCTTGGCGTGAGTGTTGTAGAAGCCCACATGCTCCTCGGTGAGCAGGAAGTGATGCGGCGCAACCTCGCAGGTGACGCGCAGTCCGCTGCGGCGGGCCTGGCGCACGGCGGCCATGCGCGGCGGCCGTGGAGGTGTGGGCCACATGCAGATGGGCGCGGGCTTCGCGCAGTTCGGTGACCAGGCGAATGTCGCGCTCGACGATGCTGGACTCGGCCTCCGGCGGCATGCCGCGCAGGCCCAGCTTGAAGGACATGGGCCCCAGGTTCATGCTGGCGCCCTGGGTCATGCGCGTGTCTTCGGCGTGCTGGATGACGCTCAGGCCCACGCGCGCGGCAGCGGCCAGGGCCTCGCGCATCACGCCGTCCTTGAGGATGGGCATGGCCATCGTCGGAGACGGCCACGGCGCCGGCGGATTTGAGCGCGGCATAGTCGTTGATGCGCCTCGCCCTTGGAGCCGCGGGTAGCGGCGGCGATGGGGAAGACGCGCACGCTGCGCGCCGCGCTCCGGCGCCTGCATCCAGCGGGTAATTTCGGGCGAGTCGTTCACCGGCGTGGTGTTGGGCATGGCGGCGACGGAGGTAAATCCGCCCGCGGCGGCGGCAGCGGTGCCGGTGGCGATGGTCTCCTTGTAGCCCTGGCCGGGCTCGCGCAGGTGGACGTGGATATCGACCAGGCCCGGCGCGACGATGAGGCCGGTGGCGTCGAGCACCTCGGCGCCGTTGGCCAGCTTCAGCTTGCCGGGAGCGGCGATCTCGGCCACGCGGCCGTCTTTGAGCAGAATGTCCTTGAGGGCGTCGACGCCGGCCGCCGGATCGATCAGGTGGCCGCCGCGAATTACCAGTGCCGTCATGCGCGGCCTCCTTGCTCAGCTGCCAGCAGCGCCCGCTCCACCACTGCCATGCGGATGGCGACGCCGTTGGTCACCTGTTCGAGGATGGCCGACTGCGGGCCGTCGGCCACGCCGGCGGTCATCTCCAGCCCGCGAATGATGGGCCCGGGATGCAAGACCACCGCGGAGGGGGCGTGGGCAGCGAGCCGTTGGCCGGTGAGCTGGTAGCTGCGTCTTGTACTCTTCGAGATCGAGTTGCAGGCCGGCAAGCCGCTCGGCCTGGATGCGCAGCATCATGACCACCTGGGACTGGCGCAGCGCGGCCTCGAAGTCGCGCTCGATGTCGATGCCGGGGCCGGCCTGGGCGGCCAACTCAGGCAGCAGCTCTTGGGGCCCGCAGAGCAACGACGCGCGCACCCAGACGCGGCAGCAGCAGCATGTTGGAGCGGGCGACGCGGCTGTGCAGGATATCGCCGACGATGGTCACGGTGACGCCGGCCAGGGTCTCGGCATCGACCGGCGTCGATGCCGGGCCGCAGATGCGCCAGGATGGTGCGCAGATCGAGCAGCGCCTGGGTGGGATGCTCGTGCATGCCGTCGCCGGCGTTGAGCACGGGCAGACGGGTCTCGGCTCCAGCAGCCAGGCCGCGCCGGAGGAGTTGTGGCGCAGGATGATGGCCTCGGCGCCCAGCGCGCGCAGGGTCAGGCCGGTGTCTTTCAGCGACTCGCCCTTCTCGATGCTGGAAGAGAGGCTGGAGACCAAGGTGGTGTCTGCGCCCAGGCCCTTGGCGGCCAGCTCAAAGCTGGTGCGGGTGCGGGTGGAGGACTCGTAAAAGAGCAGCGCGATGCGGCGCTTGGCCAGGATGCGGATCCGCACCAGCGGGTCCTGATTCTCAAGAGCCGTGGCGCGGGAGAGGATGTGGCTCACGCCCTCCAGGCTCAGGTCCATGACCGAAAGCAGCGATCCGGGGTGGTAGGGGAACGGCGAAGCGGGCACGGGCGGCGTGTGGAGCTGGCGGCGAACAGGTGTTGCGGCGAGGTTCATACAGTCCACACCGGAGCACCGGGCTCCGGTCCGGTTCAAAGTGATTGCCTGACGCCGGCGGGCGGGGTGCTACCGGCAGAAGAAGAAATGCTAGTCGACGCGCTCGACCAATAGCACCTGCTCGTCGTTGTCGACTTCACGGAACTTCACTTCGATGATCTCGCGGCTGCTGGTGGGCACGTGCTTGCCGACGTAGGTTGCCTCGATGGGCAGTTCGCGATGGCCGCGGTCAATGAGCACGGCCAGTTGCACGCGGCGCGGGCGGCCATGGTCAAACAGCGCGTCGAGCGCGGCACGGACGGTGCGGCCGGTATAGAGCACGTCGTCGCAGAGCACGACGTCGCGGCCCTCGATATCGAAGCCGATTGCCCCCGGAGTCACGACCGGCCGCGAGCCCGCTGTGGAAAGATCGTCGCGATAGAACTGGATGTCGAGCACGCCGGTGTCGACCGCGTGCTTCTCGATGCCGGAGATCAGCTTGCCCAGCCGCTCAGCCAGCGGAATGCCGCGGCGCTTGATGCCAACCAGCGCCAGATCTTCGCTGCCATTGCTCTTTTCAACAATCTCGTGGGCCAGGCGCACCAGGGTGCGCTCGATCTCCGAGGCGGACATCAGCCTGCCCTTGAGGCGCAGGGTGGGTGTACTTGGGTTTTCGCTCATGGGTGCTCTCTCGTCGATTGTCTCTCGCAGGATGATACGAGGGGTTGCCGCTTCGGGGCAAGTTCGGGATGCCTGCAAGCCCCAGCCCGGAGTGCCCCTCAGATCCAGGACAGGTGGAATATTTCGTTTCATTGCCCGGAAAAGTAGCTAGATCTCGGGCCGCCGGGAGTGGGCCATCAGCCGCGCTCCAAATGCGCCGCCGGCAGCGGCGAAAAAGAGCAAGAACAGAGCATTGGCGGCAAAACCAAAAGCCTCAATGCCGGCATGGCCTTCCGGCGACAGCATGAATGCTTGAATCTGGGCCCGAGAGGCCTGCACCTGGGCTGCATCCGCGGGAGCCATCCCGGCTGTCCATTGCTGGGTCACTTGCTGGCTGATCTCGACGCGGCTCTTCCACTCAGAGTCAATCTGGGCTGAGCGGTGTAGAACATAGCGCTGAACAAAGAGTGCACCGCCACTGACCCCAAAAGCCAGCCAGCCGGCCAACAAGCCGGTAACCAACCCGATGCGCACACCGGCTCCCATGGTGATCCATGCGGGCTTCTGCTGGCGCACGTAGAGATTGACGGCCCAGGCCGCAGCTGCGGCCATCCACACCAAGCCAAAGAAGCCGAGGGGTGAAAGCCCGCTGGAGAGGAGACCGGCCGGGACCGCCAGGATCAGCGCGGCACGCAGAGCGGGCCTCCATTCAACAACGCTGGCGTCGCGGACGGCTTCGGTCCACCGCTCGGGATGAGTCTCTCCGGGCGCTGCGTCGGCCGTATACACCAGTTGCGGCATGCCACAGGCCGGGCAGTAGCAGTTCTCCGCTTCTACGGTCTGATGGCAGCGATTGCAGGTAATCTCCATACATCTACGAGCCTATAGCATTTTGCCGGGGTATGGGTGGGCGGGCTCGTGCGGTTCCCTATCATCGGACGGTCGAGTGTGTTGGTCTCCCACCCGTCCCGCGATGAAACTGCTGGATGGGGCAGGGAGCGGTTGAGTGAACCCGGGACGTGGCTGAGTATTTGCTAGGAGAGGCTAACGAGCTGGTTCAGCTTGAAGGTCACAATCGCCTCGGCGGCTTTCACCACCTCGTCCAGCGTCAAATGGGTTGAGTCAAGCAGCACCGAGTCTTCCGCCGCTTTGAGCGGCGAGTCGGCGCGGTTGCGATCGCGGTGGTCGCGCTCGCGCAGGTCGCGGATGACCTCTTCCAGTTGCACTCCGGGGTTGGGGCCTAGCTGCTGGTAGCGGCGCAGACCACGCACTTCCGGCGACGCTTCCAGAAAAATCTTGACCTCGGCCTGCGGAAAGACCACCGTCCCAATGTCTCGGCCTTCCATCACCACCCCGCCCGTTGCGCCCAATTGCTGCTGCAACCGGACCATCCAGGCGCGAATGGGTGTGTAGACGCTCGCCCGCGAGGCGCCATCGGTAACCGCCTGGTTGCGGATCAAGCCGGTCACATCTTCGCCGTCCAGGAAGACGCGATTGTTCTCTTCGCCGGGCTCCAGACCGATGGCCGTCTTCGCGGCCAGCGATTCCAGGGCGGCGCAATCTTCAAGGGAGATGCCCGCGCGCAGGGCCTTCAGGGCGAAGGCACGATACATTGCGCCGGATTCAAGATTCAGCAGGCCGAAACGACGGGCCAGGCGCTGGGCAATGGTGCTCTTGCCCGCGCCGGAAGGTCCGTCAATGGCGACCACGATCTTCCGGCTGGGCGTTTGGTTGATTTGGAGGCTCTCTTCCGCACTCATCCGCGCTTCTTCGTCCCCTTGCTGGGCCGGGCGGTAAAACCAAACCGCTTGCTGTTTCCTGCTTTTGTGCCGGCAGTGAGGGCTGGTTTGCGGCTACTGTGCGATGCCGGGCGCGCATCGGTCCGCGATTCTTTGCGGAGGCCGCCGCTGCTACGGACTGGCCCGCCTGAAGCACTTGCCGGCTTGGCGCCGTTGGAGTAACCATTGCGCTGACCCCACGCAGGGGTAGCTGACTTTGAGGCATGTGAGCCGCCGCTTCCGTTGGTTAGGCGGCTGCCGGTGGCGCTGCTCTTGGGACGGGCGCCACTGCTGGAAACCGTGCCGGCGTGCGTTCCGTTCGTTGGCCGGGTGCCGTTCAACGGGCGAGCCCCTGCGGGCCGGGCGTCAGAAGTAGAACGCCGTGCCGGACGTGCGCCGACTGAGGATTGCGCCGGCTTGCGGTCGCGCGACGATGTGGCCGGACGGCTGAAATGCGGTCGGGCCGCGGCGGGCTTGCCCGCCGCGGGCTTATGCGCCGAAGGAGTGCGAGGCGCATGGGTTTCTGCAGCCTTGCGCGGGGCAACCGGAGCGGGCAACTCAGCCGGAGCCGACTGTTGTGCCGTGGGCTCGGGAATTTCTTCGTCGTGCTCGTAGGAGCGCAGGAAGTACGCCGAGGCCGGCATGGAAGAACTGGTGTAGAGAGTGCTCGGCTCAGAAAACTCCGGCAAGGTGCCGGCGACGTAGAAGTGCGGCGCGTGGCCCAGTGATAAGGTGTGAACTTGGCGCGTGGCAACCAGGCCGCGCAGGACTTCGCGCACCTTGCTGCGAGCGGTGAGCGGTGCCAGGAAGAGCTCGACCTCTTCCATGCTGGCGGCGATCACGGCCTGCAGATAGATAGACGCAAGCACGGAGATGGCCGTGACCTGGGAGGTGGAGGCGCCTTCGGCAATAGCTTTCTGGAACCGCTGGCGCAGCAGTTGCCACTTGGCAGCCTGGCCAGGGGCTGAGACAACCGGGATGATGCGGAGTTGCTGCCAGAGCTCGGTGATGGCGCGCAGGACAGCAGTTTCAGTGACTTCGCGGCCCAATGCATGGGTCAGTTTGGCGATGGTCGTGTCGCCCTGCTCCAGCAGTTTGTAGGCCTGGACGGCGAGTTGCGAAACCTGGCGCGAGCCGGTGAGCTGAGGGCTGCGGCGCCAGTCACGGTCGCCGCGCAGAGCATACACGTAAGGCAAAACCCAGCCAGCAACAATGAAGTCGGGCTGTTCACCTGCTTGTCCCAGCAGATTGAGCCGCACAGCCACGCCGTCTGTCTCCAGGCGTACCAGCAACTCTTCTGCGAGCGCAATGTGTTTTGGATCCGGAGTCGCGTTCCGCTGACCTGCTACGGCCTCAACAAATGACGGCGCGATTGAGGCGGAATACTGCCGGCGGGGCATGAAAAGACAAAAACCTGTCTCTTCGATCCACGTCCGGGCGTCCTCCAGTGTGAGTGTCCCGTGGCCGTTCTGACGCATCCTTTCGGCGCGCGATGCTTCCAATTGCTCTGCTGTCAAAGAAAAACCTCACTTCCAGGCTGGCACTATGGCAAAACCAGAGATATTGCGTCCTTATTGGCCTGTTCCAAGGTCGCCGGCCCCTGTGGGACGCGTCGACTGAATTGCTTCGGCTTTGGGATGTACTCTCCCTGGTGTTGCGATTGGCGCCGGGCTGCCCTCTCTCCTGAGAGGAGGGTTGCCACCTTCCAAACGATCTTAGATACGGTGGAAGGCCCGCTGGATCTCCTTCCAAGAATACAGCAAAGCTATTGGACGTCCATGGGGGCAACTGGTTGGGTGACTAGTTTTTGCCAATTCCAAGAGTAACCACTCCATTTTGGCAGGATCAAGCGGTGTGTTGATCTTGATGGCGGCATGACAGGCGATGGAGGCGGCAATTCGCGTGCGGAGTGCTGTAAGATCCTCATTACGCGCCGCTTCTGTCGGAATCCGCTGTGGATTGCTCAATTACTTCGGCCAACATCCGCTCCAGAGCCGCTCCCTCCAGCCCGACGGGCGCTGCCTTCACCGCAAGTGTCTGTGGGCCAAAAGGTTCCGCCTCGAATCCGTTGCGATCAAGCTCCTCCGCGATCCGCGCGAAGACCACCATCTGGGATGCCTTTAGTTCTACCAGGAGGGGCATTAGTAACCTCTGGCGCTGCACTTGCTCCACTTGGCGGTCGCGAAGAATTTTTTCAAAAAGTATTCGCTCGTGTGCCACATGCTGGTCGATAATCCACAATCCGTCGTCGCCGGTGGCCAGAATGAAGGAGTCGCGTAATTGCCCCATGGGACGAAGCGAGCCCAGTTGGTTGAGGTTCTCTGCCGTCTGCTCGGCCTCGACCTGCGCGGCAGCTCTGGCGGCATCCTGGTCGGTGTCTGCCCCATCCACCAGATTCGCCCCACATCCCCCCTGCGGCGCGCCGGTGGGGGGATGGAAGAGAGCGGCAGCCGCGTCCCCCCAGGCCTGCTGGTCCATCCAGCCGCCGCGATTCATCGAAACGGGGTCGAAGGGCAGCCGGACAGGGATGGGCGGCGGAACCTGCTGCGTGAGCCCGAAGCTCTCTGCGCCTTCCGTGATGGACTGGAATGCCTCAGGGTCGGAATCCGGCGAACCCGGAAGCGGAGAATCGGGCGAGGGCATGAGCGAAGGACTGGCGTTGGGCGCGTTGCCCAAAGCTGCCAAAAAGCCCGCTGCCGGCCGCGCCTGGATCAGCGCCGTTCGCAGGCTGTCGCGGACAAAGTCGTGGATCATGGAAGACTGACGGAACCGAACCTCGGTCTTGGCGGGATGGACGTTCACGTCAACCTCTTCCGGCGGCATTTCCAGAAACAGCAGCACCACTGGGAAGCTGGTGGGCGGGATTACGTTGCGATAAGCCTCTGTAATGGCGTGCATCAGCAACCGGTCGCGGATGAGGCGCTTGTTGACGAAGATGTAGATGGAGTTGCGGTTGAGCTTTTGCAACTCGGGCTTGGAGTAGAAGCCGGTGAGGTGCAGGCTGCCGGGGTCGCGCACAGGCTGGTCCGGGTCCTTCTTCCATGGGGGCGGCTCGGGAAGGCCGCCGTGGGCCAGCGGAGCCTCTGCCGCCACGGGAAGCAGTTGGGCCAGCGTGTCCTTGCCGAAGATCTGGTAGATGCGCTCTGCCGTACGCGCAACGGGGGGCGCTGAGAGCACGGTGTGCGTGGCGGAAACCAGCTCGAAGTGTTTGTCAGGATGCGCCAGGGCGTAGTGGGTCACCAGCGCCGTCACGTGCGCGAGCTCGGTCGATTCGGCGCGCAGAAATTTGCGCCGTGCCGGAGTGTTGAAGAAGAGGTCGGCCACTGACAGCGTGGTTCCGCGCGAAAGGGCCGCATCGTCCACGTGCAGGATCTTGCCTCCGGCTATCTCCACGCGGGTTCCGGCGGATTCCTCGCCGGTTGCTGTTTCTAGAGTCACGCGGGCCACCGAAGCAATGGAGGGCAGAGCCTCTCCGCGAAAGCCCAGCGTGGCGATCGAGAGCAGATCGTCGGCGGTGCGCAGCTTGGAGGTGGCGTGGCGCTCAAAGGCCAGCAGGGCATCGTCGCGGTTCATGCCGCAGCCGTCGTCGGCAATGCGGATCAGCCGGCGTCCGCCCGCCTCGATCTCAACGCGGATGCGGGTGGCTCCGGCATCCAGCGAGTTCTCCAGCAGCTCTTTGACGACCGAAGCGGGACGGTCAACTACCTCGCCGGCAGCGATCTGATTGGCAACTTGATCGGGAAGTACGCGGATGCGCCCCATACGCAAGTAGGGTAACGCAAATGATAGAGATCAGGGGCCAAAGATCAGAGATCAGCCAGGGCAAACGCACCATCTCAAAGGAATGGCTTTGAAAGGGCTCGGCTTCAGCCGTGCCTATGGAAATGGCTTCAATCGGATGGGCTTCAGCCCCCGAGGGAAGATTGATCAAGGAGAAGACCGTGCCTCAGGGCCTAAAGGCCGCCATTCGATGCGGCTTTGGGCGGCACCCTTCGGCTTCGCTCAGGCCAGGCTCCTGAAGCCGTGCCCTTTCAAAGATAATCTCCCTACGCTTTCCATTGCATGATGCGCTTGCCCTGAGGGATCAGCCCGCTGCGCGGAAGGGGAGGCTCCCGCTTTATACTTCGCCCTTGGCATCCGTTTTGCCAGGGAGGCTCTGTGCCGACACTCACACGCCGGGAAGTTCTTGCCATGCTGCTGGCCGCGCCGGCGGCCGGATACGCTCTTAACGACGATTCCGCCGGCTGGATTCCGCTTTTTGACGGCCACTCCCTGCGCGGATGGAAGGCATCCAATTCTCCTCGATCCTTCAAGGTCGTCGACGGGAGAATCGTCGTAAATGGGCCGCGCGCGCACCTTTACTACATGGGCGAAACCGGCCACGCCGATTTCAGGAACTTCGAGCTGAGCCTGGACGTGATGACCCGGCAATGGGCTGTCTCCGGCATCCACTTTCACACTGCCTATCAGGCCAGTGGATTTCCTGCCAGCGGTCTCAGAGTCCTTCTGTCCAGCAGCCAGGGCTCAGCGGCCCAGGAAGAAATGCGCCCCAAGACTGGGTCGCTCTACCCCTACCGCAACGTCTACAAGCAGCTTGTCCCGGACAACGAATGGTTCCGGCTCAACATCCTGGTGCGCGGCAAGCAGGTGCAGGTGCGGGTGAACAACACGCTGGTGGTGGACTACATCGAGCCGGATCAGCCGGTTCAGCCCAATCCCACCTTCCGCGGCGGCCTCGGACATGGCACATTTGCCCTCCAGGGAAGCATCGCCGCCGGCACAACCTGCTTCAAGAACATCCGTGTCCGCCCGTTGCCCGACAATGCTCCGCCACTCTCCGACGAAAAGCCTCAAGCCGACGACCTGGCCCGCGAGATTGTCCGCCTGGGCGCGGAAAACTACCCAGTGGTGGATTATCACGTCCACCTCAAAGGCGGCTTGACCATCGAGCAGGCCCTCGCCAACTCCCGCCGCACCGGCATCTTTTACGGCGTGGCCATCAACTGCGGGCTGGGCTTTCCGGTGCACGACGACGCCAGCGTGCGCGACTACCTTGCAACCATGAAAGGCCAGCCCTGCTACGTCGCCTTGCAGGGCGAAGGCCGCGAGTGGATGACGTTGACCTCGCCCGAGTCGATCGCCAAGTTCGATTACTGCTTTACCGATGCCATGACCTTCACCGACGACCACGGCAAGCGCATGAGGACCTGGATTCCTGAGGAAGTCGGGGTGATCCCGGACAAGCAGGCCTTCATGGACATGCTGGTCCGGCGCATCGCGGGCGTGCTGCACGAGCCCATTGACATCTACGCCAACGCCACTTACCTGCCCGACCAGATGGCCGCCGACTACGATGCGCTGTGGACACCCGAGCGCATGCGCACCGTGATCGATGCGGCGGTTCAGAACGGCGTGGCCATCGAGATCAACGCCCGGCGGCAGATTCCCAGTCCCAAGTTCATCAAGGCGGCCAAGGCGGCGGGGGCAACTTTCTCCTTCGGCACCAACAACGCCGAGGCCGAGTTGGGCCGCCTGGAGTACCCGATTCGCATGGTGCGCGAGTGCGGCTTGCGGTGGAATGACATCTTCGTTCCCAAACCCGACGGCCAGAAACCGATCCAGGTGAGGAAATCGCACGAGCCGTAAAGAGCTGAAATCGAATCAGCCGGATAAATCCTCCGTGCCCCATCCATTCGACGTTTCTTGGCGAATGGATGGGATGCCAATACCCTCATCCAGCCTTCGCCCCTGAAATTTTCGTCTTTCCTCCCATCCCGCTTCCGTCCTACACTCTCCGCATGGACAACGAGCGCATCCGCGAAATCTGTCTTGCGCTCCCACACGCGAGGGAGACGCTGAACTGGGGACATCACCTGGTCTATTGGGTGGGCGATCGGGAGATCGGCGGCAAGATGTTCGCCATGACCGACGTCGACGGCACAGGGTCGGGCAAGCTGTGGTTCCATTGCGGCGCCGAGCGGTTTTACGAACTGCTGGAAACCCAGGGCATCTATGCCGCACCGCATCTGGCCAAGGCGCACTGGGTCGCCATGGAGCGCTGGGACGTGTTGCGTCCGCGCGAGGTGGAAGAAGAGCTGCGCCGCGCCAACGCCTTGATCTACGAGAAACTCCCCAAGCGCACCAAGGCCGTGCTGAGCCTGCCGGAGAAAGAGCGGGCGAAGATCATCCGCGAGCGCAAGAAGGTTCTGGCAGAGCGCGCCAGGACCAAGGCCGCAAGTAAGATGATCGAAGGCTGAGATTCTTTCGAGGAATATGAGATACCAGGTGGCGATTCAGTTTCAAGCCTCCTCGCCGAGCGATTTCGACGAACTGGTGGCCTTCGAGGAAGCCATGAACGAAGAGATCGGCGATTCGTCTTTGGTTGACGGCCACGATTTCGGTTCTGCAGAATTCAACCTCTTTGTCTTGACAGGCCTTCCAAGACCGCCGGTGCGCATTGACAAGCGGCGATGCCGGCCCAGGCGACTTCCTGTGACGAGTTGCCGATCATGGCTCGACGGTGATCTCGATCGCCTTTTCCAGTTTTTCTGGCATCAGGTAGCGGTGCGTCTCAAAGAGATTGAGTTGCCCCGTGCCGGCTTTTTTCGCCGTGATCGGATGACTCCATGCGATCGTGCCGCTGATCCACCCGTTCCGATCCTGGTCGAGGATTCGCACATCTGGACCCTTTTCCCCCAGAACCAGGGCGTCGCCATCGACAGTCAAGCGAAAGAATGGGCCGGACCGGCTTCCAACGCGACCCCAGGTCAGCAAAAAGCGGTCCCCCACCTTCATTTTGTTGTCTGCCAGGTAGTAGAGCGTTGCCGTGTGCGGGGAAAGCTTCCCCTCGGAGTCGATGCCCGCGTATTCAATTGAGTTCTTGCCGGGCGTGAGGCTGGCGGGAACGGTCAGGATGGAGAGGCCGTCGAATCCCGGAATCGGCTGAATCTCCGCCTTCACCTCCTTGCCGTTCACTTTCACCGCAGCGTCTTTGATGGAGTAGGTGAAGAAGCGCAAGGGTTCGTTCTCAAACACGCATTCCCCGCTGTAGTGGCCGAGTAGCCGAATAGTCGGCTGCGTGGCGGCGGTGAAATCCCGCTCCGCGCGAATCGTCTTGCCATCCCGCACGAGGCTCACTTCAACTTTCTTTCGGCCCGGCCTACCCAGGTAGACCCAGAAATCGGCCCCCGCAGTGTCTCCGGCATAGCCGGATCCAAATTGCTCAAAGGGAGCGAGCTGGCCATCGACCCGGACCTGGAAGGTCTTTTCGGCCTCCTCCCAGGCTTGGGGAAGGGCAATGTCAACCCGGTAGTAAAGCGCCTGCCCCCCTGCTGGGTGGTCGAGGCCGTCCAAAGCGATTGGCTCGATCTGGGTAATGGCCAGAGTCTTTGCCGGCTCCTGGCCGGCCACAAGCGGAGGCGTGAAGAGGACGGTCATAAGCGCCAAAAACGAGGCGATGCGGGCGAGCGGCGGCAGCGTGCAATGAATGCGCATGATAGGCCTTTCGATTGTCTGAATCGCCGTAAAGCGTACGCCGCAATGGCTTTGCGTGTCAAAGATGGACGGAAAGCCCTGGGCCTCGCAGGCTGAGGATGGGGTTGGTCTGGACGAGAACACCCGGGAAGCAGGCTTCCGGTCGCATTGCTTAAATAGTGCCTAAAACTGCCTTCTTGCAAGAATGCTCCTTGTATTGCCCTAAGAGTCGGAGCTCTGCCCAGAGATGCCGCCCTACAGATCCCCTTCCGCTGAATTTGTGGGTGAGCAAATGTCGATGAAACGGTTGCTACCGAGCAATGCCGGCTCCTCGTCCGCAATCGCCTCTGGTAGTCTTGCTGGCATGAATTGGCGTCGAGGACTGTTGTTGGCTGGGATCAATCTGGCGGTGGCCGTCCCCATGATCTTGATGATGGAGGCCAGAGACCAGAAGGATGCGCTCACTCAAGAAGAGATCATGGCAAAAGACGCCAGAGATGTTGTTCCCAAGCCGCCTGAGCCCCCAACAGCGCCGGAACCTGCCCAGGCCAAGCCCGAGCAAGCCGAGGGAACGGTCACCTTCGACCCCTGTGGGATGTGGGTTCACTATCCCGGCCAGGTCGTTGTCGTGCAGGCTGCCGATATGCCGGCGCTTGCGCTGGCCGGGTGGGAGGACGTTTGCCCACCGCATTGGTCGCTCGCGGGGCGGCTACGAGGGAAAATGACCTGGCCGCCAACGCCCCTGTGGATGGAGACGCAACGCAAGATCGATGCCGGCCTAAGCCTGTTCATCGCAATACAGTGGTTTCTCCTGGGCGGATTCCCTCTGGTACGAGCCCGGAAATGGTGGGCTGACCCAGGGTCCTTCATTACCGCCTGCGCGGTTCTGGCGGGCGTGATGGCGTTAATTCCCGTCGTTGACGAGATAGCGAGGCTGCCTGCGTTGATTGCGATGTTTGCCTGGCTATGGTGGTTCGGTCTCCTCGCCTGGAGGACGCTTCAGTTCGGATGGAGAATGACTACCTTTTCGCGTGCGCCCCATTCATGTTAGGCACTGTGCCCCCCCCCCGCGATATTCCAGAGAGCTGCGGTTCCGCGCGGGTTGTCGCCAACACTGAAGTTAACGCCTATTCAACCCCAGGCAAGGACGGAAGAGATCGGCAGCGCCAAGAGTCAGTATCCTTCCCAATGGGTCGGATTTTCCGGGCAAAGCTCCTCAAGGGCAAAAGCCGTGCTGATTTCACAGGCGTTCTACCCGAACTAGAGTGTCGGCCAAGGTTTTTTCAGCTCGCAATGCCCCCGTTGATTGCGCCGGATTTATGTTCGGCCAAGACCCTCACGCTTCAATCTTTGCCAAAATCCGGGTTGACTGGGACAGGTTCTTTCTTACCGCGCAAGAGCCATGCCCTCAAGAGATCGAGTTTTCTTGAAGCGCATGTGGCTCACGCTTGGTAGCGAAGAGTCTTGACTGCGCATTGCCGCCGATTTCCGGTAGGCTGAGCACATGAATGTATTCGACGAGAAGCGGACAGAGTTGGAACAGCACGAATTCATGATGGGCGTGGAGCGAGGCCGACTCGCGGTGGCGCTGGATTTGCTGACCGATTCTCTGATTCTGGTTGGCCAGCACGGAGTCTACTGCGCCTCAAGCCGCAACCCGGCCAAGCCGGCGCTGGATCTGCAAGCGGTTCTCAGCGGAGTGGAAGGAGCCAAGGCGCTGATCCAGTCCGTAATGGAGGAGCTGCAGGCGAAAAGGGCAGGAAACAGGGGGCAGGGAACAGTGAGCGCCTGATTTGGCCGATTGCGCCCGGAGAAAACCAAAGTGCGGTATGCTGAATATGCGCGCCCGTAGCTCAGCTGGATAGAGCGAACGCCTCCGGAGCGTTAGGTCGGGAGTTCGAATCTCTCCGGGCGCACCATATACCTTTTTTCCCTCCCACGCCACTTCGGATCCACGTGGGAGAGGCGCAATCGCTGGAATAGTTTGTTGCGGTTGATCCGATACAAGATTCAAAGAAGCTTTCCGCTCCGTTCCGTTTCCTCCGCCCGCCTTTTTTACCCGCCCATATCCCCCCTGCGTGCGCCGCGTGGCATCTCGTTGCACTTTAGAGCAGGACATGGAAGACGGCTCGGGAAGAAGCGGGTGATCCAATGTCTGGAATTTTAAGATTCCAAAGGTAGATAGAGGGCAAGGCCTGTGGGCAGACGGGGTGGCCAGCTTCCGCTGCGCGGGTTCGCTGGCTCACACGCGAGCGGACGCCGGCATTCGGCTCAAACTTCATCTCTCCGCAGGCCGGCTACACACGCAGGAGACTTTAGGGGACCTGCTTGGCTTTTACGGCCCAGGGCATCCTCTCTGTGGTCAAGCGAGAGAGGAGCTGATGTTGGTGAAAACAGCGTTGACGGCAGTGGCGACGTTCCCGGCGCCTGCAATGGACGCCGTGGAGATTAGGGCAACGAGCAAGGCGTACTCAACCAGATCCTGACCTTCTTCACGAGCGATCAGGCCCAGCAACTTGCTTGTGAGATTAAGAAGGAAAATGTTCATGGTGGTCTCCTGGATTCGAGCTGCTTGCAATTTCCCTGATCGTGCCTCATTGGGTACTACTAGTGCAAGCAAAAAGGGCAAAGGTAACGCTTTGAATGGGTACTATAGTGCTTTTCCTTCCGATCACCCCGCCTGGCTGTCTTCGCCATACACTGCTTTGATAGGCCATTGGAAGTTTCCAGGGCGGCGGCGGCGAGGGCGGCGGACCCTGTGCTTGGAGTTTGCGTGTGATCGCGCCCGTTCGGCTCGGCAGAGGGCGGTTAAACTGAAAGTTGGTCCGCGCAGCAGACAATGCGCGGCCCGGACAGGGTTGAGATGCACTTAAGCTTTCCTTTTACGGTAGGTCAGGTTCTTTGGGCGCTGACGTTTGCGGGACAATTGGTTTTGCTCGTGGTTCTGCTGGGGCGGGAGCGCATCCAGCGCTATCCATGGTTCACGGCCAGCATTGTGGTGTTCGCCTTGCGCCTCTTGATCGAGGTTCTGCTGACGGGGCGTATGGCTGTGCTGCCATTGCGGGCCGTTTTCATTTGCATGGCCGATCTGATGGCGTTGGTGGGGCTGGTGGTCGTAGTGGAGATTGCTCGCCGTGCCTTTGCCGGCGTGCGCCGGCGGACCTGGATGTTGTGGACGCTGGGCCTGGTAATAGCGGCAGCCGTGGTGCTGGCGGAGTGGGGTCCGTGGCCGGAGTGGAAGCAGGTTACCTGGAACACCCCGATGGCGATCCTGGGCCTGATGCAGTTGCTGGCGCAAAAAGCCGACCTGCTCATGGACGTCTTGACGGTGGAATTGGGTCTGATGGTGGTGGTATTTGGAAGCCACTTCAAGGCCGGCTGGCGAAGCCACACGCAGCAGATTGCCATCGGGCTTTCTACTGTGGCCATGGCCTGGCTGTCGGTGCAAGGCGTATGGGAATTGGTCGCCACCAGGGTCCATCCGCACTCGGAGGCGGAATACGAGCGCATCATCGGCCTGGGAGGCAAGCTGGTGAACGCCAACAAGGCGGTGTATATCGTTGTGCTCATCTGGTGGATTGCGTGTCTCTGGCGCGACGAACCGGGCACGGCAGTCGCCCAAGGGCCCGCCGAGGTTGCCCCCGCGCCGGAATCTCCAAAAACTGACGCTCCCGAATAAAAAGGCGCCTGGTGGCGCCCTATTCTCTCCGCGGAAAGCGCAGAAGGGATTGGGCGCCCCAGCGCCATGTATTTGTGATCGGTTGACCGAGAGTTCCTCCGCTCGCAATCTCCCGCCTGCCCCGTGATATAAGGTGCTTGTCCGCTCTCTGCGCTTCAACTGGCGACGGTGGGAGCGGAACACCAATCGAGAGGCCTCTCAACGATGCTCGACGTTCACCTTCCGCATAAGATGCACGGATTCTGGGAGTTTCTGCTTCACCTCTTCACGATCACTGTGGGGCTGCTGATTGCCACCCAGATCGAGAGTTGTGTTGAGTGGCGCCATCACGTCCATTTGGCCCAGGAAGCGCGCGACGCGCTGCGTACGGAGATTGAGAACAACCTGAAGGATTACAAGCAGATGCAGCCAGGGCTGAAGCTTTGGCGCAAACAAATCGATGACGATCTCGCGGCTATACAGCGGATCCAGGAGCACCCGAACGACCCCAGGGCGCAGCACGCCGGCATGACTATCAGCTTCAGTTCGGTCAGCATGGATGACACCGCCTGGAGGACGGCGCAGAGCACCGGCGCGCTGGCCTACATGCCGTATGAGGAAGCCGAGCGCTATTCGGAGATCTATCAGGCACAGGCCGCGCTGCTGGCCTTGCAGAACAAGCCAAGTGAAGAGGTTGCCGCCGCCCTCGGCCTGGTCGAAAAGTTTCACGGGAGCAAGTCGGACAACATCACCGCCGACCAAGCCGGCCAGATGGCAGAGATCCTGGGCCGAATGCGGCAATACCTCTCGCTCGGGGATTCGTTGCTGCAAGCCTGCATCGAGCTGAACCAGGCCTTCCTGGAGAAGCGCCAACCCCAGAAGACCTTCACCGAAACGCTGCACTGAGATGCGGGCCAGCGGGACGCATTGCGGCTGTTGCGGTATCCATGGAATGCCGTTATTCCTTTTTTTGTTCGCCTTGGCGCTCGCTAGAATCCCGGCGTTCGCCGGGGTGGCCGCGGAAATTTGATATTTGTGAGAGTTGTCGCCAATCTGTGTTTTTTCTTCTTCTCGACATGGCGTTAGAAGGTCAAGAATCATCCCAAAAGCCGCAGTTGACGGCGTTTCGAGTCCCTAAGTAATTGTTATGACAGCGTTAACAACTGCTCCGCAGAGTACCGATTTAGTGAAGTCCTCAACAACTGAGGGTATTTGAGGATTGAAACACTTGCGAAATCTGCGGGGTGCCAACTGCCGTTTTTAGGGTCATCGGCGTCGTCCCTACGGGACTCCGGGGGAACGGTTGGTTTCGCTCTCCCCACGCTGAAGCGCGAGGCTAACAAACACTGCGCCTACGGCGCGGGCGGCGCTCCCCACTCCCTACTCCCTGACAACTGACAACTAAATATGACAGCTTGCCTGGCCGCGCTTCGCCAGGTACTGCTGGTGGTACTCTTCCGCGCGCCAAAAGGTCTGGGCAGGCTCGACTTTGGTGACGATGCGCTTTGGCTTGAAGCGCCCTTCGGCGGTAAGCCGCTCAACCTTGGCGCGGGCCTGCGCCTCCTGCTCCGCGGAGTGGAAGAAGATGGCCGAGCGGTACTGCGTGCCCCAGTCCGGGCCTTGGCGGTTGAGGGTGGTGGGGTCGTGGAGACTGAAGAAGGCGTCAAGGAGCTGTCCGAAAGTGACCTGCGATGGGTCGAAGTCCAGCTCGACGACTTCGGCGTGGCCGGTTGAGTCGGTGCAGACGTCCTTGTAACTGGGGCGCTCCAGCGAGCCCCCCTCATAGCCTACTGCGGTCGCTGTTACGCCGGGGATCGCGGCGAATGCCGCTTCCACTCCCCAGAAGCAGCCTGCTCCGAATGTTGCTTTTTCAATCGCCATGACACTAGAGATGCACCGGCAGTCGATTCGGTAGCAGTTTTCGCGTCGAAACAGAGATTTAGTGGCGCCAGGCAGATTCGGTAATGTTGTGGCCCTTCACTACTGCGAAATGGTTCCAATCTCAGGTGGCGACGGCATTGCTCGTGTAGGGAAATGTCCGTTGTGGCACTTCAGACCATCGTCGTCATCAGGCGGGACATTACGCCCCATCTTCGTTGCTTGCGTTTCGGCTTGCAACGTACTTTGGTGCAAAGACCAGGAACGCAACTCAGTGGAGCGGCGGATGACGGTGGATTGCCGCGCCCCCGAACACAATGATCAAAGAGGCTGTCCTGACCCCGGCAAACATTCTTCGCTCGAAACAGAATATTCGCCGGGCCGGACCTGAGCCGGAATCTCACTCCCCGGCCAACTGCTCCAGGAGCGTATCGAAATCTTCCAGCTTGGAGTATTCGATGATGACTTTGCCGCGACCGCGGTGATCTTCGATGTTGACCTTGAGGCCAAGTGCGCGTTGCAGGCGATCCTGAACCTCGCGGACGTTGGGATCGATGGGCGGCTCCGGCTTAGGTTCTTTTTTGGCTGCGCGCTCGGGGTGCAGCAAGGCCCTGTACGTAGTTTTCTGTTTGGCGAACGGAAAGCGAAAGCGATACGATGCGCTGCGCCGCCTTTTCCATCTCCTCGGCATGTTCGAAGGCCAGCAAGGCGCGCGCATGGCCAAAGCTCAGCTCGCCGGATTCGACGCGGGCCTGCACTGTAGTGGGAAGGCGGAGCAGGCGCAGGAAGTTGGCTACCGTGGCGCGATCCTTGCCGGTGCGCACGGCCATCTGCTCCTGGGTCATATGGAATTCGCGGGAGAGCCGCTCAAAGGCGCGCGCCTGCTCCATGGGGTTCAGATCGGCGCGCTGCAGGTTTTCGACGATGGTGATCTCCATCGCCTGCTCGTCGCGAGACCTGGCGGAGGATGGCGGGGATGGTCGCCTTGCCGGCCAGTTGCGAGGCACGCCAGCGGCGCTCGCCGGCGATGAGCTGGAAGCGGCCATTGGCCTGAGGGCGAACCAGGACCGGCTGCACGACGCCGTTGGCCGTAATGGAAGCGGCCAGCTCGGCCAACTGCTCCTCGTTAACCTGAGACCGCGTCTGGAAGGGATTGCGGTCGATCTGCTCGAGGGGAATCTCGCGGGGCTTTCCGCCTTCGGAGTCGGCTGCGGCTGGTGCGACATGGGTTTGGACGCGGGGAAGCAGGGAATCGAGCCCCTTGCCCAGGGCGCGGCGTTTGGGGTCGATGACGGGGGTGATCATGATTCTTAATCCTCTAATCCCGGTGCGGGCACCGGTGGCTCTCAACATTGGTTTGCTTGGACTCTGGGTAGGGCAATCAGTCTGAGATCGGCACAGGCTGTCAGGAGTAGGGCCAGAATTTGACCCCGGCGTGCGGCTGGGCCGGCTCTGCGGTCTGGGGTTCGGGGAGACGTTCTGGTTCCGGCTCGGCGCGGCTTGGAATCTCAATATGATTGCGCGCCATGAACTCGCCGGCCAGCTCGAAGTAGGCCTCGGTTCCGCGGGAGCGCGCGTCGTAGAGCGCCACAGGCTTGCCGTGGCTGGGCGCCTCGGCCAGCCGCACATTGCGCGGGATGACGGTGCGGAAGAGCCGGTCCTTGAAGTATTCGCGCAGGGTGTCGGTCACCTGCTGGGCCAGGTTGGTGCGGTCGTCATACATGGTGAGCAGGACGCCCTCGATGGTGAGATCGGGATTGAAGGCCGCGCGCACCCGTTCCAGGGTAGAAATCAGCTCGGAGATGCCCTCCAGGGCAAAGTACTCTGCCTGCATGGGAACGATGAGGGTATCGGCGGCGGCCAGAGCATTGAGGGTAAGCAAGTCGAGCGCCGGTGGGCAATCCAGAATGATCAGGTCGTAATCGGCCTGGATGGGTTCCAGGGCACGGCGCAGGCGGAGGGCGCGATCGGCGGCGCTGGCCAGCTCGATATTGGCGCCGGTAAGGTTCTTGGAGCCTGGCAGCAAGCCAAAGCAAGTCGATCTCGGTGGGCAGAATGACCTGGGTCAGCCGGAGCGTCGCCCATCAGCACGTCATAGATGGAATGGCGGTTGTCGTCGCGCTGAAAGCCGAGGCCGGAGGAGCAGTTGGCCTGCGGATCGCAATCGACCAGGAGGACTTTGAGGCCTTCCAAAGCGAGGCAGGCGGCGAGGTTGATGGCTGTTGTGGTCTTGCCAACTCCGCCCTTTTGGTTGACAACACCGAGAATCTTTCCCATGGGTATTGAGATTATCGGGAAGATCGGGTTTGGGCTAGGAACGGGTGCTGTGGAGAAAGCCGGGCGCATGTGGAAAGCTGCCGGCGAGCGGGGGCGGTGGTAGGAGCAAACGTTTGACGGGGAAGGGCTTGAAGGCAGGAATCGGAAAGTGGGAAAGGGCTTGGGAAAAGTGCGATTCGGTGGAAAACTTCCGTGTCAAGGCGTGCGGAGATTGAGATCTCTGGCAGGGCGAGCGGAGCTTTTGGCCGAGCGGGGTGGGGTTGATTGCAGCTTGTTCCACGTGGAACGCTTTCCTTTGGCTTCGCGACGCCGGTTCTGTTCCACGTGGAACGTCTTGAGCCTCGGCTAGACGCCCGCAAGGTTCCACGTGGAACAACCGCGCCCCCGCTAGCTCAAGCCTTCGGCAATTCGGTGTACATTGGACCCGAACCACTTCCAGCACACGACAGACTCTTATGCCCGCACGGACCTCTCGCTCCATCACTCTCCTCGCCCTTCTCTATCTCTCCTGGGCCGCACCCGCTCTTGCCACCCCCGTGCTCAAGGGGCTTGCTCGCTGCCCGACCCTAGCCGCCTGCCTGGCCCTGTTGGATAACGCTGTGCCCGCTGAGGACGATGGCGGCACAAGCAACGAAAACACCATAGCTCAAGATCTGCGCCGGTATGCGATCACGGTCCTGGGCGCTGCCGGGTACGATCCTGCGATCCCCAAGATCCAGGAGACCCTGAACGACCAGGACTGGCGCGTGGTCTATGCAGCGATTCGAAGTCTCGGCTGGCTCGGAGCCAAGCAATCGCTCGCGGACCTGGACCTCCTGGCCGCTGCTCATTGGCTTCCAAAGATCCGCGAGAAAGCTGCTCAACCTGTCCAAGCGATCCGCTCCACAAAAGGACGCGGCGATCCCCCTCCAGCGTCCAGATTCATCGCGCCCAGCACTGGATGGGACCACGACGACGAACCCGTGATCATCGATGAATCGGTTCTGCACCGTGCAGAGCGATGCCCTGCCAACCGCTGGCGGTGGCAGAGTGCGCGCATTGCAATGCCCGATCCAACCAGATTCATTCAGAAATCCGAGAACCAGACAGCTTCCCTGCGCCTTGCCGGCGGGCAATTGACTGGCGTGGACAAGGGCGAGTGGGGCGGTGAACTCTCCTGGCAACCTGACTCCGGTCAACGCAAACCGATTCTCAAGGACACTTTCATCGCCATGCCGCCCTACGGCGACGGCGCAATCGCGCTCTTCGAACTAACGCATCTGCGGCTCGACTGGGGCTATGCTCTGAACGTGACTCGCAATCCGGCCGGGGACTGGAAGACCAAGGAGGTCGCCCGGCTGCTGGGAGAGCCCGACGGCCTGGTCCAAACACGGCATGGCCTGTTCGCCGCACGCACCGCTGCGAGAGTCGTGGCCCTCTCCCCCTCCCAGGGCGTTGTTGGATTGGCGGCCCGCGGCTCGCGCTAACCTGGACGGAAAAGCCGCACCCTCCCAAAATGCGACCCGCATACCGACAGAACCGTGGTTTTACCCGGAGAGAGAGGACGGCAATGGATACACAGAACGCTTTTGCCGGCTGCCTGGAACAGCCAACCGAGGCTGAAGTCGCCGCGGCGCTGGGCGCATCCGCCGACATCTGGAAGCAACTCGTGGATTGGCTGGCGCAGCAGGGCGTCAGCGGGTGGGAGTGGAAATCCAGCGGGGCGAAGCACGGCTGGTCGCTGCGGCTCAAGATGAAGAAGAGGAATATCGTCTACCTGGCGCCTTGCGCTGGATGCTTCCGGGTGGCGTTTGTCCTGGGAAATCGGGCGATGGAGGCTGCGCGGAAATGCGGGCTGTCGAAGTCCGCGATCCAGGCGCTGGATGAAGCGACGCGCTATCCCGAGGGAGCTGGGGTACGACTGATGGTCAGAAGCGAAGGGTGCCTGGACGCCGTCAAGAAGCTCGCGCTGGTGAAACTGGCAAACTGACGGTCAGACAGACCGTAGGGTTGAGCTATCCCACCCATTCAGCAAAAACCGCGGAATGCATGGGGCACGGGGTGCATTGTCTGGCTGGCGGATCGGCTAGCCGACAGACCGCTGGCCGAGGGCCAGCAGTTTCCTTTCTGCTCCCGTAGTTGCAACCACGGTATGCCAGCAGAAATAAGGGCCCGCCGCAAGTTCCTGTTTCTCCAAAGACGACAATGTTGTCATCAAGACCAGCCAACCGGTTGGGCTTACCAGCTTGGCGGCAGCCTGGATGGCCTGCTCCATTCGGTCAACGGCGCGCAGCGTCACGCAATCGAACTGCCCGGTCAACTCTTCTGCCCGCCGGGAATGCACCTTGAAACCAAGTCCAAGCACCCGGCCCGCCTCCTGGAGAAAGGCAGCCTTCTTCCCCTGCGACTCCGCGAGAGTGACCGCGATCTCTGGTCGACAAATCCCAATAGGTATCCCCGGAAAGCCGGCACCGGAGCCGAAGTCCAACAATGTGGCGATACCGGCGGGCAGTGCGCGAGCGCAGGCAATCGACTCGACAAAATGCCGCGAAAGAATGCCATCCTGGTCGCGAATCGCGGTCAGGTTGACACGTGAGTTCCAGCGAAGAATAAGCGAAATATAAGCCACAAATCCCTGGACCTGCGCCACCTGCAACGGGGCCTGGCCTGCCTCAGCCAACAGTTGATTGAGGCGTGCGCCCGGTTCTGCACCGGCAACGGAGATGCTCTTTGCCGAAATGTTTGAAAAGCATTCCTCCAGGCCTGAGCCACTGGACGGCTCGCGAATTGCATCCTCGCTCATCCGTGCGCCACCGACTCCTGGATCCGCCGTGGCTGCCAGACGGATGCGGCCTGCACAAATCCCGCAAAGATGGCCCGCGAGAAAGCGCTCTCGGTATACGTCCTCTCAGGATGCCACTGGACGGCAAGAACAAACTGATCGGCGGAGTCCAATTCGACTCCCTCGATCACACCGTCCTGGGGAGAGACAGCGTTCACCAGGAGATTGTCGCCTGGCACTCGAATGGCCTGATGGTGGCTTGAATTGACCTGCGGCTCGCCCTCTTCTCCTCGCGGGACCAACTTGGCCAACCTCGACCCGGGCGCGACACGAACGGGATGCGCTCGCGCTACGTCCCTACCTGGCCTGTGGTCAACAACGGTCTTCACGTCCTGAACCAAAGAGCCGTTGCGCCAGACATTCAGTGTCTGGGCGCCGTGGCAGATGGCGAGAATCGGCTTGTGCAGGTTGAAGGCGTCCTGCAACAGCAGTTCATCAACGGCAGTGCGAGCGGCGTCCGGGTCCGCGCACTCTGGGGTCCGATCTTCGCCATATCTTTGCGGGTCAACGTCGTAGCGGCTGCCGGGTAGGAGAATTCCCTGCACCCCAGCCAGAAGCCGGGCGACGCGGTCTTGACGCTCGTGCAGGGGAATCAGGATGGCCGTGGCTCCAGCGGAGTGAAGGGCGGCAAGATAGGGCGGCAACGACCGCTGGTTGTAATCCGGGTCGCCGCTGGTGGGCTCGGGAATCGCGATGTGAACGGACATGGAAGCACTAGTGTAAGCCCGTGCGGGTTTTTCGCGATAGGCCTGGAGAGAAAGAGCAGCGAGATGCGCTTTATGTGCGTCCCCGGCAGGCGCCTGATGCAGCGATCTGGGGTCAGAAAAGGGCAGGCCGATCGCGCCCCGCAAACTGCCAAAGGAAAATTTGGATCCAGCAGAGCGCCACGGGGTGTAAATGTTTCCTTACGACCACTAGATCGCCGCCATCAATCCGCCGATAAGGAGAGACCCGGCGCTTTTGCGAGGCAGCGGCAGTAGACCCTGTTTCTGGCCCCTCAACCCGGTGGATTGCAGCGTGTTAGCCAATGCCTGATCACTGTGCCCCTCTTCCGTGAAGCCGCAGTGAAATCCGGCTGACAGAACGGCCAACCATGACGATGCCAAGGACTTTGCAAAAATGACCACGCGCTCTCCCATATCGAACGACCCCATCGCTTGCCGCGCAAAGGCCGGGAGCTGATCATGCCACTGTGTGAAGCTCTGAAAGCCCGGAACATTGCGGACTCCACCCTGGCGACACTGCGCCAATACGACATCGCGGCGACGCCCGCAAACTATGCGATCTGGTACGAATATCACGCCGGCTTGAGCCCAAATTTACAGCGCACCATCGATGTTCTCATCTCAAATCGGGCACTATTCGACGAAGCCACGCTGCAGGATCTCTACTCGACATTCTTCACCTCAGCAAGAGAGGCACAGGCCGTGCGCGAGACGTCGCAGCTTGCGCTTGAGACCTTGCAGGAGATCGTAGGGGTTGCCGATTTTGCCCGCGACGACGCTCACCGGTTTGGAGCGACGTTAAGGGGTTTCGCTTCAAAGGATATGGGCGAGAGCCTTGAGAACCTGAAGAACCTCATCGAGAACCTCGTTCTTGAGAGCAAAAAGATGGCCGGGCGAACCGAGTATGTCGGCCTGAGGATGCGCGAATCGGCCGGCAAGATCGAAGCCCTGGAACGCAACCTGGAAGATGCCATGCGCGAAGCCGCCATCGACGGTCTCACTGGTGTGGCAAACCGGAAATCGTTCGATGCCGCCATCCGAAAAAACGCGGGAGATGCGATGAACAGCGGCGACGATTTAGCGCTGCTGATGATCGATATCGACCACTTCAAGCGGGTGAACGACACCTGGGGACACCAGACCGGTGATGAGGTGCTTCGCCACCTGGCAGCGACCCTGCAGCAAGCCGTACGCGGCGGCGACCATGTGGCGCGCTATGGAGGCGAGGAATTCGCGGTGATTCTGCCGCGCACCGACGGACCGGCAGCGGTGAACGTAGCGCAGAACATCCGGGAAGCACTGGCCAGGGATCCCCTGGTGCTTGACGTCAGACCGCCGTTGACCCGGATCACAGTGTCGATCGGAGCAGCCTGTTACAAACCGGGAGATCCGCTAGCCGACTGGGTGGAAAGAACCGACGCAGCACTCTACAGAGCAAAGGGAGAAGGCAGAAACCGTGTTGAACTCAACTGAAGGCGCCATGAACGAAGAAATTGGCTCAAATCCGACACCCCGGCTGTGCCTGATTACAGACGATTCCTCCTTAGTGAGGAAAATCGCGGGCAGGATCTTTACCGGGCTTGGATTCGAGGTGGCCGAAGCCGAAAACGGACAGGTTGCCCTCGAGAAATGCCTGGTCCGCATGCCTGACGTGGTCCTGCTGGATTGGAATATGCCCGTCATGGACGGCCTGGAGTTCCTCAAGTCGCTTCGTCGCACAAAGGGAGGCAGAGAACCCGCCGTCATCTTCTGCACCACGGAAACCGACGTAGACCACGTTCAGAGAGCACTGGCCTGCGGGGCCAACGAATATCTGATGAAACCATTCGACTCAGAATCGCTGATCGCCAAGCTGGATATGGTGATCTCGCGCTGACCGACTCTATCTGCTTTGCAGACGCATCAGCGAACCTCACCAAGCAATCGCGCAATCTCATCACGCAGGGTCTCGGTCAAAGCCTCAGCCTGGCGCAAAGTCATCCCCGTGGTCGGGATCGGCTCTCCCACGCTGAGTGTCAGATCCACGGGGTAGAAGTGGTGCGTATGAATCGGCAGCAAGTCATAGACGCCGCTCAAGGCGACGGGAATCAACGGCACCTGCGCCCGAATGGCCAGGTAAGCCGCGCCAGAGAGAAACTTCTGCAACTCTCCGTCCGACGTGCGGCCGCCTTCCGGGAAGACAAACAGCGGCATCCCGGTGCGCAGCGCCTTCACCCCAACACCTAGGCTCGAAAGGGAGGCATGAGGGTTGGCGGTATTGATGGGAATCTGCCCTGACCGATCGAGATACCATCCAATGAAGGCAATAGGCCAAAGCTCTTTCTTGGCCAGGATGCGGAACTGGAAGGGTAGCGAGGCGAAGACAACCGGCGTATCCATGTACGACGTGTGATTGGCAGCGTAGACCGCGACCGGGCACTTATGGAGATTTTCGGCGCCGCGGACGATGAGTCTGGCTCCCGAGATCCACACGCAAAGCCGGGCCCAAACCCTAGCGACTCGGTGCTGCACCCGCCCGTTCTTGTCTACAAACGAGATAAGCAGGGAGAGTGACCCGCAGGCAACCGTCGCAAGAGTCAAGACAGGCGTCTGGATAAAGTCGGTGCGCCAACGGTACAACCGCGGTAATGGATTGGGCCTGGCCCTCACGGTTGCCGGTCCCTTTCTGCGAGCAACAGAGACCGCGCCTCACCCACCAGGTAAACCGAGCCCGACACGACAACGTCTCCCCGGGATGCGTTGTTGCTCGCGAGACGCACAGCATCGGCAACTGAACCGGCGACAATGGCCGCTACGCCCACTGACTCTGCTGCAGCAACCAAATCCGCCATTGAGGCCGCGCGCGGAGAGTGAATTGGCGCAAAGATCACCTGGTCAAAGACGGGAAATAGAATCTGCGCCATCTCCAAGATCGGCTTATCCCGTAAACAACTGAAGATCAGTGTCCGCGGTTTGTCCTTTCCCGGAGCCGCATACAAACTGCAAAGGCTGGCACGCAAAGCCCAAGCCCCGGCTGCATTATGTGCCACATCAAGAATCCACCCGCCGCCACTCAAAACGATCCGCTCCAACCGCCCTGGCCAACTCGTTCGCTGGATACCTTCGCACAGCGATGCAGGGGTTATGGCATAGCCGTGTTTCTCCGCTAGTTCAACAGCTGCCGCTATCGAAAGGGCAAGATTTCTCCGCTGGTGTGGACCGGAAAGGGGTGAATCCACCCGAATCATGGAACCGAGCGCCTCAATTTCATACGGCCCCGACAATCCGCTGTGAGCGGCTGACATGTACTGGGCAGCGTTGACCGTCCGAACGCCCAGCTCACCTGCAACTTCGCCAAGAACTTCGTTCACATCCGCGTGCTGTGGCAAAGTAATCATCGCCCCCTTGGGGCGCAGAATGCCGGCCTTCTCCCGCGCAATTGCTCCGAGGGTGGAACCTAGCCACTCGGTATGATCCAACGAAATATCGGTAATGATCGACAATAGGGGATCGACCACATTCGTTGCGTCCAACCGGCCACCCATACCCACCTCAAGGACCGCGATCTGCGTGTTCGATTGGGCGAAATACAGGAATGCCTGAGCTGTCAGCACCTCAAAGAAGCTGGGGAGTTGAGCAAGGACGCCAGTGGATACCAAATTCTGCGCCGCAGCCTCCACCTGAAAGAAAAGAAGGGCAAAGTCATCGTCGCCTATCTCCTCTCCATTCAAACGGATACGCTCATTCACCCTGGCTAGATGAGGCGACGTGTAGAGTCCAGTTCGGACTCCGGAAACTGCCAAAATCGAAGCAAGCGTTGACGCTGTTGAGCCCTTTCCGTTCGTCCCGGCAATCAAAATCGATGGGAAACGCCGCTGCGGATCACCGAGGGCGCCAAGCAAAATGGCGACCTCGCCCAAGGAGAACTTGCGGCGGGGCTTACCGCTCGCTGTATACAGCTCCGGCACCATGGCATTCAACCGATCAATCGCTGCTGTATAGGACATGGAAACACCAGTATAAGTGCCCCATCCCTATCGTCGCTGTGCCACCGATCATCATGGCCACTTTCGCGCTCCTGGAGCCTCCCCTTCGAGAAACGATCCTACCAATCACAACAAAGTGATCTCTTTTCCTTCCCGCCGCGAACTAAATCCAAAATCCACATTCAGACGGAACGAACCCGGTCCACCCGAATCCCGGCCAGGCTCCCCACCCCCGGACAATCCTCTCAATTTCGCCTCCGATCACCTCCTGTGGAGGACATGGCTCCATCAAACGCTTGTCCAGACCGGCTCCTGACGCCCTTTTCACACAAACCTCCCGCTTTCCACATCCCTTTTGAAGCCCCTTGTGGGAGCCGTGGGAAACCCCTGGCATATCTGCTTCCTTCAGCCTCGTTTTCCAAACTTCCTGAATTGCACAGCCTCGTTTTAGAAAACTGGATGACTACCTAAATAACTGGCATGACGCAAGTTCGGAGCGGTTTCCACTTTTCCTCGTTGAACTACGGGTACTACTCTCTTTTTCCTTAATCATTCTTCCTTTTTTCACCGCCCGTCGCGCTCCTCCACGCACCTTGAGCCATCTCGACCAAGCCTCGTGACCGAGTGCAGAAATAGTCCCGAGACCAACAGCGGAACGGTCCCCGGAATCCAGAGAAGTACCCCTGTTTTCCACGCGCGCTATCAGGCAGAGGTGAATACAATCAAGAAGAAGAAAAGACAGCCGTTTCCGACGGGCCGCAACTTGTTGTAGAGTGTGGCCAGCGCAAGAACGAGCTTCCAAGACGAAGGTGGGCGTATGCCGATCGTGGAAACAGAAGTTGAGAAGCCGGCCGCGCAGGGGGCAGCGATGGAAATTACCGTAAGCCGCCAGGACCTGGTGAAGGAACTTACCGCGACGCAGAGCGTGGTAGAGCGCAAGACCACGATTCCAATTCTGTCCAATTTCCTCATCGAGGCGGAAGAGGACCGGTTGAACATTACCGCGACCGATCTTGATCAGGCGATTCGTACTAGCGCCGAAGCCAAAGTGAAGAAACCCGGAGCTTGCACGATTCCGGCGCGCAAGCTTTACGACTACATCAAACTGCTGCCCGACGGCGACATCTCGATCAAACTGCTGGACAACCACTGGGTGCAAATTCGCAGCGGCCGCTCCAACACAAAGATGGTCGGCATGGCACGCGCCAACTATCCCCAGGTGCCAGAGTTCCCCGCCATCGCGGCGACCAGCATCTCCGCGGCAGCGTTAAAGACCCTTATCGCCCGTACTATTTTCGCCATCTCCAACGAGGAATCGCGCTACACACTCAACGGCGCGCTATTGGTGATCAAGGCGGAGTCGCTCGCAATGGTCGCTACGGACGGGCATCGCCTGTCGTTTGTCGAGAAACCAAACGAGATTCTCGAAGGTATCAGCGGCGAAAAGCGTGTTCTGATTCCACGCAAGGCGCTACAGGAGCTACAGCAGTTGCTCTCAACTTCAGACGCCGAGAAAGTGGAATTTGCAGACGACGAACACACGCTCTTCTTCCGCGTCGGCCATCGTACGCTGAGCACCCGCAAACTCAACGGGCAATTCCCCAACTTTGAGGCGGTCATGCCGCGCGACAACACCAAGTTCGCCGTGGTGCGGTCAAGCGAGCTTTCCGCGGCGATCCAGCGCGTGGCGCAGTTTGCCGACGAGCGCTCGGGCGCCATCCGGCTGCGGTTGGAAGGCAACGAGCTGAAGATCAGCTCGAGTTCAACGGAGAGCGGAGAATCAGAAGACACCATCGACACGCCATATGCTGGCGATCCGATCATGGTTGGCTTCAACTCCGGCTACATCCTGGACTTCCTCAAAGCCCTCAGCAACGAAGGCGAAGTGCGGCTGGAGTTCAAGGATTCGCAATCGGCCGGCCAGATGCGCCCGGAGGACCCGGATGCCGAGTACAAGTATCGGTATGTCCTGATGCCGATGAGAATCTGAGAACCAGAGACTGAGGGATTAGGGACTAAGGGACTAAAAGATGGCCCGGCAGCGATGCCGGGCCGTCGTCTCTCTGGAGCCTGAGCCAACCAAGACGAGACTACCAGGTCAGTGTGACGGTAATGGTCTTCCAACCCTCTCCGGGAGGGAAGTTGAGAATCAGCGGCATGGAAGCGCAAGCGTAAAGGTCACCATCGCACGCCCGATAAGAGACAGTCGCGTCCGGAGCGGTACTGGGCTCAGTGATGACCTTGGGAATGAAATGGCCATGCCTGAAGAGCCGCACCATGCCCGTGCTCCCTGCAACGCCCTCTGCCGTAAGCACAAGCTTTCGCTCGCCATATTGGCTGCTTAGGAACCGGAACTTCTGGGTCACGGCACCAGGCAATGGCGGTTCGATGGGCAACACGGTCTGAACGCTCTCAATCGGATTCCAGCCTCCAAGTGAGAACTCGACCTCCAGAGCTGGAGTTGGAATCCGAAGACCTTGGCGCGGAGTCTGGCGGAGCATCTTCGCTTCTGCCAAATCTATTGGTCCGAAAGTTGCGCCGGGAAGATCGCTGCGGAGTCTCCACTCCTGCCCTTGCGTCGGGCTGAGATAAACCTCAAGTTGACCGGACTTCTTCGAGTAATAGAGAGCAGTCTGCGCCCCAGGGAGAGGAAGATTGAGAACCTCTGCCTGATCCCACCCCGGCGGCAGATGCGGGTTCACGGTGATGGTCTTCTTCTGGGCGTCGATGTCGATGCCGAATAGGCCGCGGAGCGTCGGCGTAATGACCATGGCGGAGGACCAGAGCTGGTGGCTGGTGCTGCGGCCGAAGGGCACAAAAAAATCACCCGAAAGCAGCTCGGTGACGGCGCCCAGGTCTTGCGCGCGGGTCAGATTGGCGTTCTCCATCAACATCTGATAACCGACCAGGGGCTGCCCGCCGCGGTACTCGGCCAGCGCCGCCCAGCCGGTGAAGAGCGGCCACACCGACCCCTGGTGGTAGCTCATGCCGTCATAAAACTTCTCGTCCGTGGAAACATCGCGCAGGCCCCAGTCGGTGTTGAGCGTGTGTGCCGCGAACTGCCGCAGACATTCATCGGAGTGCGAAAGAACAGACCTCCCGCTCCACCAGGCCAGCGCCGGATAGACAGTAGTGGCGCGGTCGAGCGAGCCGTCGGCTTTACGGCTGAAGGCGTAGCACCCTTTCTTCGCATCGTAATACTCAGCCTCGATGGTCTTGGCAATCTTCTCAGCTCGCGAGCGCGCTGCGGCCGCCCTCTCAGGGTCTTTGAGAAGATCTTCAATCTGCGCCATGGCCGCCGAGGCCTGCTGATCGAGCAGCGCGAGGTAAATCTCCTGGTGGGGCAGCCCGCCGGGCCAGCTCTCCACCCAACCGGTGCCCTGCGCGTTGTCATAGATGCCGTCACCGTCCGAGTCGTGGGTGGTCTCGAAGGCCCAAGCCTTTTCGATGGCCTCGCGGTGCGTGGCGAGAAAAGCCGTGTCTCCGCTCGTGCGGACGTAGTCCTGGACCGCCAGCAGGAAGAGCGGCGTGGCGTCGGCTGCCGCATACATATAAGGGAAGGCCTGCCAGTCGATGGAAGCGGCGGTTTGCGAGTACTCATGCATGATCTTGCCGTCTGCTCGCTGCCGGCGGATGAGGAACTCAAGCTCGGACTTGGAGAGCGCGAAGTCGCCAAAGCCATTGACAGCGAAGAGGGTGTAGAGCGCGTCGCGGCCGAAGAACCAGCCGAAGCCGGGCCGGGCCGAGTCGCCGGAGGCGTAGTAGCCGGCGACCAGGGCGGTCTCAGGGTTCGCTTCCGGCAGCGGCGCGGGGACGTGGGTGCGCAACTGCTCGACTGAGACGACGGCCCACTGGAAGGCCTCGTTGAGAGCCTTGTCCGGGGTCACAATGGAGGTTGAGTTGGACAGGAGCTTCCGATAGCCTTCTGCATGCGCTTGGTAAGCTGCCGGGATGGCAGCGTCAAGCTGGGCCAGCCTGTCGCCCAGGGCGACATGAGTCGCCGTGGCCGGGGTGGTTCCCACGGCCATCAGAAGCGGGAAGAGCCGCCCATGGTCGCGGGCCGGGTCAATGTGTAGCTTCAACTCGACGGGATGCACCTGGGGCCGCTCCTGATACGGGGCCAGAATGCCGGGCCGGGCGCCGGGAATGGTGACCGCGCCGGCCAGGTCCGGGTAATCCGAGTGCAGCAGGTAATAGCCGCCTGCGGTCCACTCCACATTGGGTACGCCCTCGTTGCGCGCCGGCCACATCGATTCCAAATTAGGGGTGAAGCGGAAGGTGAAGTCGGTGGGATGGAGGCAGTCAAATTCAAAGAGCACCACGGGGCCGGTTCCGGGCGGCGCCAGGGCGGGTGAAAACATGATCTGGCGAACAGTGAAGCCGATGTGAGAATAGGTCAGGACGGTGCGATCCGGGCGGACCTCGATCTCGGCCGCTTGGCGGTTTCCATCGATCGGCACGGTGTAGCCTTCGACCTGCGCCTCGATCGTGAAGTGGGAGAGCAGCTTGACGGGCAGGAGCCATGCCTCGAAGGAGCCGTCCTGCTGGCCGACGAGCACGCCGCGCTCCCCGGCGACTGTAAAGGGCTTCTCTGGCTCGGCGTGGGCCTGGAGGACCGGGCCGGTCCTGTCGAAAGCAAGGGCAGGCAGGGAGGTAAGAGACGAGTTGGGAGATTGGGCGGAGATTGCGGAAGGTGAAACAAGCAGCAGGCCCAAGGCCATGCTGAGAAAAGGATACCGGTTGCGCATTGTGTTGTCCTCAGAGCGTTGCTCAAGGGCATTAGTCTAGCCGATCCGGCGTGGGGGCGAGAACAGGCGACATGCGCGATGCGGGGCGGATGCTGGCATGGAGGCCGCAACGCAAGCATGGTTTCTGAACAACCTCTTAGATGTGGGAGGACCCACCCATTTTTGGAATTTACGGTAATCACCCTACATATTTCCATATTTATGCAAAATAGAACACCGAAGCGACATGAACCTAACATCTTTGTTTTCAGCGAATAGGAAGAATATCTCGCGCTAATCAAGAATGGCCCTCCTCATGCATATCAGTCACCAAAGTCATCCTCGCTGTTTGCAGAAGAGCAATTCAATCTGTGCGTTGTTGAGGGATGATGGCATACCCCATTGCAACACCGTTGTTTTGTACCATTCAGGCATTTTCTTTCAACCGTGGATCGGGTCCACAACCTAGACCAAGACCCAAGAGCACAGTCCGGTGCTAGAAGGTTTGTTTTCAGGCTTTCCGGTACCCACCGATAATTTGGAGGAGTTCGATGCGATTTAACCGGTTTAACGGCGCGACGGCAGTTTTAGGAGCCATCCTGGCGCTCATGGTAGCCGCCCCTCTTCTGCAGCAGACCGCATATGCGCAGGCAACCAATGCTGCCGGCGCCATTCAAGGCACGATTACCGACCCGAAGGGTGCGATTCTCCCTGGAGCAGAAATCACCATCACCAGCCTGGCTACCGGCGCTAAGAAAGTGCTGGTGTCGGACTCAGGGGGGTTCTACAGCGTCTCGTCGCTGTCCCCCGGGCAGTATCTGGTTGTCGTGGTGGACGCGGGCTTTGCCAAGACGACCACCACTTTGACAGTGCAGCTTGGCAACACCTCGAACGGCGATCTGCGTTTGAAGCTGGGCGCGGCCACCGAGCAAGTGGTGGTCAGCTCTGAAGCGCTTCAAGTCAATACGGTTCAATCGACGGTTGAAGGTGTACTGACTGAGCAGCAAATCGACAATCTCCCCATCAGCGGCCGCAACTTCCTGGATCTTTCGCAGTTGGAGCCGGGCGTTCAGTTGCAGAGCGGTGAAACGTTCGACCCGACCAAGGCCGGCTACTCCTCCATCTCCTTCAACGGTGTGAACGGTCGCACGGCGCGCATCATGCTGGATGGCCAGGACGTCTCGGACGAAACGGTTGGCACCACCACGCTGAACGTGAGCCAGGGTTCGATCGAAGAATTCCAGATCAGCCGCTCCTCGCTGGATATTTCGAACGAGCTAACCAGCTCGGGCGCAGTCACAGTGAGCACGCGCGCAGGCACTAACCAGATTCACGGACAGGGTTTCGGGTTGTTCCGCGATGAGCGCTCCGGCGCCGCGCTGGGACCTGATGCCACCAGCTACGCCTTTCAGCGCAACCAGATGGGCGGCCGCCTCGGCGGACCCATTCTGAAGGACAAGCTTTTTGTCTTCGGCAGCGCAGAGCGCGTGAAGCAGGATTCGTTCAACTCGGTTTCCGAGCTGGCTCCTTTCACGGCCCTCAACGGCGGATACGATGCTCCCTTCCGCGACAACTACTATGCGGGACGCATGGATTACAACGCCCCCAAGGGAATCCACACCTTCTTCCGCATTGCCTATGAAGACAACCTCGACGATGCGACCTTTGGTTATGGATTCTCCCGGTACGGGAACAAGGACAACACGCCGGCCATGGCAGGCGGCGCTGACTTTGTGACGGGCAAGTTCACGCACAGCGTGCGCGGTAGCTACCTGAAGTTCCACAATGCCATCACCGATCAGTCTGGGTCGGGCGTTCCGAACCTGGCTCCCGGCACTTTCCTTGACATCCATGGGCTTTATACTGGCCCGAACCTCCTGGCGCCTCAGGCGACGTTCCAGTCTGACAAGCAGCTCCGTTACGACGCCACGGTCACGGTAAAGACCCACGCCTTTGGCTTCGGAATCAGCTCCAACCGCATTCTCGGCGCCGGCTTCGCAAGCTTCTTTGGCTTCGCCCCTGAACTGGCTGGCCGGTACTCGAAGGGACCGACCGGCATCGGCGGGAGCGGCTTGTTGAGCGATCCAACGGCCTATCAGACCTCGGCCATCGTCATGGGTAACGGTCAGGGCTTCAACACAGAGAACCCGGGCTTCGGTTATCCGGCAGGCGGACAGGGCGATTGGCGTCTGGGCCTCTACGCCGGCGACACCTGGAAGGTTCGTTCCAAGTTGACTGTGAACTACGGCGTTCGCTACTCGCGGGATACAGGCCGCAGCGACTCCGATTTGGCGCCCATCCCCTGCTCCGCTTCGGTCGCTTTGATTGGCGCCGCGGCGCCCTGCACCACGGGCAACCTGCTGGATGCGTTGGAGCCCGGACTGGGCAACGCGGTTCGCCAACCGAACGGCGATTTCGGCCCCAAGGTTGGTTTTGCTTACGATTTGAAGGGCGATGGAAAGACCGTTCTCCGTGGCGGCCTGGGTCTGTACTTTGAAAACAACATCTTCAACAACGTGCTGTTTGATCGTCCGGCCAAGCTGGCCAAGGGTCTCTTCTTTGGCGACCAGGAACTGACGACCGGCACCGCCAGCTTCTCTTTACCGGATGGCTCCTGCTTCGGCCTGGGCACAGTGGCCTGCCCGACCTTCAGCGACGGCACAACGCTTCTCTCCCTATGGAAAGACGCCATCAGCGTTTCAGCTCCGTATTTTGCGAAGTTGCAAGGCATCTACCAGGCTAATACGAAGAAGGTGGGCGCCAGCGGGAACGGTAACTATGTGGCCAACTCGCTTGAGGAAGCTCCCAATGTCAACGGTCTCTCGCTCTATGCGCCGAACTTCCGCACGGCCCGGTCGGTGCAGATCAACCTCGGCGTTCAACGGGAACTGTGGCACGGCGGTGTGTTCACGGCGGACTACATCCGCAATATCGGCGAGCACATCCAACAGTCGATCGACAAGAACCATGTAGGCGACGCGCAGTACCTGGAAATGAACGCAGCGGGAAAGCCGGCAGCGGCGCTGAACGCTATTGCGCTCACTACAGCGAAATTCGGTTGCACCACCGGCACCATGAGCAACCAGATCGACTGCGCCATTGCAGCCGGCGCACAGATCGCCGATTTCGCGGGCAACGGACTGGATTCGGGCAATGCCGGCCAATCGGGCGCTCCGGCCTCCCTTGCTGGCCTCACGGCAGACACCGGCGCGGCATTCCCCGGCAAGAACCCTGCTTTCGGCACCATGCACTTCAACTATCCGCTGGGCCGCTCGGTCTACAACGGCCTGCAAACCAACCTGCGCGAGTCGGCACGCGTTCCGCTGCCTGGCTTGAAGAGGTCTGGTTTTGAAGTGTCCTACAGCTTCTCCCGCTTCGTCAGTTCCGGCGGCGCGGATCAGAACTTCACACCGGGTTCGGTCGACAACAACAACCCCTTGGGCTACGTTGGCCCGGCGGGTACGGACCGCACCCACCAGCTCTCGTATGGCGGCACCTTCGATTGGATCGGCGGCTTCTCCACCAGCTTCATCGGCCACTTCTACTCCGCGCTGCCTACCACCCTGTATCTGGACACAGGCGGCAACACAGCCGGTGAAATCTTCATCTCCGATATTACCGGTGACGGCACGACAGGCGACATTTTGCCCGGATACAAGGCGGGCGCCTTCATGCGGTCAGTCAAGCCCGGCGATCTGCCCAGGGTCATCGCCAACTACAACAACACGGGCGCAGGACGTCTGACACCTGCCGGCCAAACGCTGGTAGCCAATGGGCTCTTTACTGCCCAGGAACTGACGGCGCTGGGCGCAGTGACGCGCACCATCGCTCCTCCCGTGGCGAACAACGCGGGCAACGGAACCCTGCGCACTTTCGACATGACCCTCGCACGCCCCATCAAGATCCGCTGGCTGGGCGAAGGCACGAGCGTCGAACCGAACGTGAGCGTTTACAACGTCTTTAACATGGTGAACTACAACCCGGTCACCGGCAACCTGCTCAACGTGCAGCAATCCGGCACGGCCAACGGCACCGACACCTCGTACAGCGACAACGACCAATACGGGCGCAACTCCCTCCGCTTTGGCAATGGCTCCGGCGTATTCGGCCAGGGCGTAGCCCGCGTGATTGAGTACGGTCTGAAGGTCAACTTCTAAACCAGCCAACGCATCAACAGAAAGGGCGCCTCTCGGGCGCCCTTTCTGCTTGTGCGCAATAAGAGTTCTACCTAGACCGGGCGCAACTCGCGATCGAAGGCGGGGCGCGAGCTGCCAACAGGCGGCTATAGCGGAACGAGAGCCGGTGTACCCCGAAGCCGCCGCATTCAAGTCGATGCGACCCCAAAGGAGCGGCGATCCTGCACAGGGCGAACAAGGCGACAGGAACTCTGGTTTCGCTCTAAAAGGAAAAGGAACGAATTTGAGGGACTGTGCGGCTGAAGTCCTGGCGCTCGGGGAGTTGGGCGGGCGCAGCTCTACTTCGCCGCCATCAGTCGACGAATGAAGGCAGGAACAGGCGCCAGACAATCAAACGATAGCGGGTGTCTTGAGGAACTCGAGGGCGCGAACGAGGTAGGACTTGAGGTCGCGGCGGTGCACGACCGCGTCGAGGAAGCCCTTTTCAAGCAGAAACTCCGAACGCTGGAAGCCCTCAGGGAGCTTTTGCCGGATGGTTTGCTCAATGACGCGCGGACCGGCGAAGCCGATGAGGGCGCCGGGCTCGGCGATGTTCAAATCTCCGAGCATGGCGAAGCTGGCGGTGACCCCGCCGGTCGTGGGGTCGGTGAGCACGCAAATATAGGGAACCTTGGCATCGTCCAATTGCCCCAACGCAGAGGAGATCTTCGCCATCTGCATGAGGCTGACCACGCCCTCCATCATGCGGGCGCCGCCTGAAGCAGCGATGACGATGAGGGGCTTGTGGCCAATGCGGGCGCGATCCACGGCGCGGGCGATGGTCTCGCCCACCACGGCGCCCATGGAACCGCCGATGAAGCTGTACTCCATGGCGCTGACGACCACCGAGTGGGGCCCTAACTGGCCGACGGCGTTGAGGATCGCGTCGTCCAGGCCAGTCTGCTCCTGGGCTTTGCGCAGCCGCGCCTTGTAGGACTTGACGTCAGTGAAGTTCAACGGATCGGTGGAGCGAAGACCGCCATCCACCAACTCGTATCCGGGATCGAGCAGCAGGCCGATGCGCTGGCGCGCGCCGATCTTGAAGTGGTGCTGGCACTTGGGACAGACGTTCAGGTTGGCCTCAAGGTCGGCCTTCCAAATGACCGCGCGGCAGCCGATGCACTTGATCCACAAGCCCTCGGTGCGGACCGTTCTCGCATCCGCATCCGCGCCGTTCTCGGGGCCGGAACCGGCTTCGTACTCGCCATCTTCACGCTTGAACCAGGACATGCAGGCACTCTCTTGGGGAAGCTAACAGCACACAGCTAACAGCATACAGTTGCCGGCCAAATCAGGGATGTTGCGGACCGTATACTGTCACCTCTCGACTATCCGCTCTCAATATTCTATGCCGCGCTGGGCGAGAATTCCCTTTTGGTAGGCATGTTTCACCTCGCGCATCTCAGTGACGGTGTCGGCCAGTTCGATGAGCAAAGGATGAGCATTGCGGCCAGTGAGGATGACATGCACCATCTCCGGGCGCTGGCGGAGGGCATCGGCCACGACGGCCGGGTCCAACATCCCATAGCCGATGGCGTAATTGATCTCGTCGAGAATGACCATATCCCACTCGCCCGAGTCGATCGCCAGGCGGGCCTCAGCCCAAGCTTCCTGAACCAGGCGAATATCCACTGGATCGGTCTCTGCTCCGCCGACCTTCACGAAACCGCGGCCCATCTGCTTGAGGACGAAGTTCGAACCGAAGCTCAGAACCGCGTCCAGCTCCCCATAGTGCCAGGAACCCTTGAGGAACTGGAGCATGAGCACTCGCATCCCATTGCCAACGGCGCGCAGGCCGGTGCCCATGGCGGCAGTTGTCTTGCCCTTGCCAGAGCCGGTGTTGATGAGGATCAGTCCGCGTCGAGAATCGGTCATAACAGCTACCAGCTTACAGTGGAAAGATTACAGCGAACCCAGCCCGAACTCCCTCCAGGACCGTTAGCTGTCTGCCATACGCTACCCTTCAGTGCCCGGCATGATAGGGATGGCCAGAGAGAATTGTAAATGCCCGGTAGAGTTGCTCCGCGATGACCAGCCGGGCGAGGGCATGCGCCATGGTTAACGGTCCGAGAGAAAACAGCAACTGGGCCTTTCCTCGGGCAGCATCAGACCATCCGCTGGCTGGACCGATGGCGAAGACAATGTGCTGCGCGCCGTCGTCGCGGCGTGCGCCGAGCCAGGAGGCGAAGGCCTCGGAGTTCATTTGCTTGCCGCGGCTGTCGAGCAGCACAGCGACTGCGGGAGCGCGGCCCTGCTGGCGCTGAAGCCAGTCCAACAGAGCATCCTCCGTCTTGAATGCCTCAGTCTGGCAGCGAGCGAAGGCAGCGCAGCGGTCAAGATAAACCTGGGCGAGGGCGGCGAACCCGTCCTTCGAGCCAGGGCGCCCGCCGATATGAGCCAACGTGAGCAGCATGGAATATGCCCTATCTACAAAAAACCGTATTGCCGAGGGACACCTTAGAGTCCCTCAACAATACGGCTATCCTGACAATCACGAGAGTGCTCAGGACTTCTGGCCGCCGTTGCCCTGCACGAGACGCTTCTTGGCGGGAGCCTTCTTGGCCGCAGCTTTTTTGGCGACGGCCTTCTTCGCCGCCGGAGCCTTTGCAGCAGCCTTCTTGGCCAGAGCTTTCGTCGCCATTGGCTTGGACGCCGCAACCTTCCTTGCCGGGGCCTTTCTCACAGGAGCTTTCTTGGCCGGCACCTTCTTGCTGGGAGCGCTCTTCTTTGCAGCCTTCTTTGCCGGCGCGAGAGCTTTGGTGGCAGCGGCCTTCGGCTTTGCCGCAGCCTTCTTCCGAGCCGCAACGGTCTTGGCGGCCAGCGCTGCCTTTAGCTCTGCGTCAAACTGGGCAGGCGTCAGCGGGCGGGCCGACTTCCGCAGTCTCTCAATGTCATAGAATGCGCGGCGCTCGGTGAGAAATACATGGACGACAAAATCCACGTAGTCGAGGAGGATCCACTCGCCTTGGCGCCGGCCTTCCACGGAGTTTGGCGAGGCGCCGAACTCCTTCTTGAGGCGGTGCTCAATCTCATCGGCAATGGCAATAGCCTGCCGGTCGTTGGTGGCCGAGGTGACAAGGAAAAAGTCGGACAGGCCGGCATCTACGGGGTCGAGTTCGAGGATGCGTGTCTCTTCGCCCTTCTTGTCTTCGCAGACCGCGGCGGCGGCCTGAACTAGGATACGGGTTTGCTGCTTTGCTTGCGTCGTCATTCGGTGGGAAGAATCTCCAACCCTAATCGTAGCCCCTCGCATGGGGAGGAGCAAGCTCCAGGTGGCTGAAAGGACCTATTGGTAAAGCCTATGGGCAAGAATGTAACGCAATACTTCGCTGGGAAGCAGATCTCTGCCTTGGGGGATACTATTTCTGCCAGCGTGAAGCAGTTCGCGGAGATCGGAAGCGCTGATCTCCACATCTAGCCCCGGCAGCAAGTACATAGGACTGCTCTCGCCGGCATCATTCCAGAGCATTGCGGCGCGCAGTTCAACACAGGAAACGCGTCCCTGCTCGCCAGGTGCAGGCTCCATCCGCAATCCGTCTGGGAGTGCGGTCGCCAAATTCTCCAGGGGCTGCCCAGGCCGGGAAGCAACGATCAAGGAAGCGGTAAACGGGATATCTGCGGACCGGTGCCACTGGCGCAATGCGAAGAACGAGTCGGCGCCCATCAGGCAAAATAGAGCGCTTCCCGGCGGCAACTGAGCGCGCAAAGCCCGCAGCGTCTCAAAGGAGTAGTTGGGCGCGCCAGAAGGTGTTGGAGCATCGGCGAGGGAGAGTGCAAAGCCCGGCTGGCCGGCAATCGCCCATTGCGTCATGGCCACACGGTCCTCAAAACTCGCGGCCGATCCTGCGGGTTTGAGCGGCTGCGCTCCGACGGGCGCAAACAGCACGGTATCGAGCTTCAAAGCCGATTGAGCGGCGCGCGCCACAGCCAGATGGCCCAGGTGGGGCGGGTCAAAGCTGCCACCAAAAAACGCAACCCGCCTGCCGCCGGAAGAGACATTCATTCGGTTATCGTAGAGCATTCCATGGACCGCGCGGCAGATTCAGGGCTAAGCAAGGTACTCCGCCCGCTGTGACCCATCGAAAGCACCCGTCAAAGCACCCATGAGAGCGGCTGTTGGGTCATTCGCCGCGCTCTCCCGGGCCGCGACTCACCTGTGGATTGAGCTCACGGGGACCGGGTGGCGGTGGGCTCCGGTCTCTACGCCGGACGGCCCGCGGTGATCATCGCGCGGGCGGCTCCTGCTTCTCTGGGATCCAGTCAGTCGTAGCACGGCCCCGCGCTGATAAACTTGAACAGAGCCCATGTTCAAAAAGAGATATGAAGCCTGGATGTACGACTGGGAGACGCGGCTGACTACGCGCGACGAGAATCGCGTAGTGCGCCCGCTGGAATGGGGTTTCGAATGGATCGCCCCATTTCTTGAGTCACACGGCTTTAAGGACGCGATCCCGAGTCTAGAAGTTGTGAGGGACGACGCAGCAGCCGAAGCGGCCATGGTGCGCATCAACCAGCTTCTGATTCGCAACAGCGATGCCTATTTCGGCTACGAAAGGCCAACGGATTTCCGGCTCGAAGAACGGTATCCGCAACTCTATCCGACCAACGTGCGGCCAGAGACGCTGGCAAAAGCAGCCGCGATCCGGCAGATGGCCGCCGAAGGCAAGATGGAGAAGGCCCAATATCTGCGCTTCACCTCTCCGGAGCGGACGCCCTACCCGGAAAACGATCTGGCCAACGCTCGCTGGTTTCCTGCCCCAGCTCACAAGGACCCCAAGCGGCCCAAGCAAGCCATTGTGGTTCTGCCTCAGTGGAATGGCGACGGCTTTGCCCACAATTCGCTGTGCACTATCTTCAACAAGATGGGCATTTCGGCGCTGCGGCTCTCAATGCCCTACCACGATATTCGCCGGCCAGCGGAACTTGAGCGCTCTGATTACTCGGTCAGCGCCAACATCGGCCGCACCCTTTCGGCCTGCCGCCAGGCGGTGGTCGACATTCGCTGCTGCATCGACTGGCTTGAAGAGCAGGGCTACGAGCATTTCGGCGTGCTGGGAACCAGCCTGGGCTCCTGCTACACGTTTCTTGCCAGCACGCACGACAAGCGCATCCGGGTGAACGCCTTCAACCATGCCTCGACGGCCTTCGGCGATGTGGCTTGGGCGGGCCAAAGCACCCGCCACGTGCGCCAGGGTCTTGCCGACGGCGGACTCGATCAGGCCCGCTTGCGGGAACTGTGGTCGGCCATCAGCCCGTGCAGCTACTACGACAAGATTGTCAGCAGCGAATCCGGCGGACCGGACAAGCGAGTGCTGATGGTTTATGCAAACTACGACTTGACGTTCCCCAAAGAGTATTCGCTGATGGTGGTGGAGGCTTTCAAACGCATCGGCCTCAACTTCGAGGTCAGAGTGCTGCCTTGCGGGCACTACACGACCGGCGAAACACCCTACCAGTACATTGACGGCTGGTACCTGGGGTCATTTGTCTACCGTGCGTTCAAGGCGCTGCGGGAAGAAAAGGCCTCTTTGAAGAGCGCGAGTGCGCAGGCGCGGGCCGAAGTGGAAGAGGAAGTCGTAACCCGCTAATCAGTGGCTCAGGCTTGGATCGCCCGGTCCTCTTTGTGGGCCAGGCGCTCAACCTCGGCCGGAACCTGCACAGGGGTGTCTTCCGCCGGAAACACCCTTTGGGCTGCTGCCGCCTGGGTCCGCAGCGCCTCCAGGCTCTCCACGGCCAGCACCGGCAGGTTGAGAACCAGCCCAAACTGCTGAGCGGCGCGATGAGCTACCGTCTCAAGGCTGGGCAGACCCCCGGGTTGCACCACTTCCTGCTGCAAACTGGTGACCCCGTGGCCGGGGATGCCGCAGGGAATAATCATCCCAAAGTCGCGCAAGTCAGTGGTCACATTGAACGCGAAACCATGCGAAGTGATGCCGCGGGAGACATGAATGCCAATGGCGCCGATCTTCCGCTCATTTCCGGGTTGACTCGCTTCGCCCATACCACACCAGACGCCAGTCAGCCCGGCGATGCGCCCAGCCGCTACTCCAAATCCACCGCAGAGGCGGATTAGCGCCTCTTCCATCAGGCGGACGAAGTCCACCGGGCCCATGCGACCCCCGCTGGGGTTGCGCAGGCTGCGCAGGTCGAAGATGGGATAGCCTACCAGTTGCCCCGGTCCGTGGTAGGTGACATCGCCGCCGCGGTTGATCTCGTGCAGTGTGACGCCGCGTTTGGCAAGCAGCTCGTCTGAAGCGAGAACATTGGCCCGGTTGGCGTTGCGCCCCAGAGTCAGCACGGGCGGGTGCTCCAACAGGAGCAGAACATTGTCCACGCGGCCCTCAAGGCGCAACGCGGCGATTTCGGCTTGCAGCCGCAGGCCCTCGGCATAGCCCACGCGGCCCAGATAGAGGTACTGAATCATGCTCCTCTTGATTGTAGTGGCCGGCAGGCGACGAGGAGCAGGAGGTCCTTAGTCTTGAACCCGCGCCTGAAACACCCCGGCAAATGCCGAGCGGACCCGAATGAAGACGAGGAGCCATAGAATCGCGGCAAAGATGCCCGTCCCGATGCTTTTCGGAGCCATGAAGATGTGGAAGAGGAGGATGTTGACGAGCACTGGACCGAGCAAAACCAAAGCCAGCGGTACATACCGGTTGATCAAGAAGAGAATCGCCGAAAGCACCATGACGACACCCACAGCGTAGAAATAGTGGGTGTCGTTGAGTAGGGTTGCAAACTGTCCGGCCTGGCCGGCGGGCATGGGGCCGGTGGGGATGAAGTGCAGGATGCCGTTCAGTCCGAAGACCAGGAACATCAAACCCAGCAGATAGCGAGCGACAGCCGCGGCAATCTTCATTGAGATCTCCTTGAATTGAAGTGTTTTCGGGGGAATCATCAAGCCGGGAAGACAAGGTATGGATCAATTTAGCGATTCGCAGCTCTCTCAGCTCAAATGGATGGTTGCGCATTGCAAGTCGATTCAAATGTTTGCGAGACCAGGCTGGCCTGGACCGCCTGCATGGCGAATTTGATAAAGTGTCATTACACGGAGCGCCGCTGAAGTTCATTGCCTAATTCGTCCTCTCACACATTGCCTCGCCGGCTGGGTCCGGTGAAGGTGTGTCTCTTCGTTCACCCAAAGAGAGGATGATCCCCTTGATTCTTGAAGAATTTGGATGGAATCGCTTTTTTGAAAGCCAGGTCGCCAGCGGCCTTCCCGGCCGGGTTGCCTCGTCGAACCATGGCCGCTTTCTTGTCTGGAGCGCGAACGGCGAGGTGGAGGCCAGCGTCAGCGGCCTGCTGCGCCGCGGCGACGGTCTGTGGCCGGCGGTGGGAGACTGGGTGTTGCTGCGCGACGATGCCCAGGTCATCGTCAAGGTGCTGGACCGCCGGACCAAGCTCAGCCGCAAGCAGCCCGAACGCGAAGTGCGGGAGCAGGTGCTGGCCGCCAACATCGACGTGCTGTTTATTGTCAGCGGCCTGGACCGCGACTACAACGAGCGGCGCATCGAGCGTTTTCTGGTGATGGCGCGGGAGAGCGGCGCGCGGCCCGTGGTGCTGCTGAACAAATCGGACCTTGTGGATGAGCTTGGCCTGGACTTGGCCGATGTGGTGGCCAGAACAGCAAAACTCAGCCCCGGCGTTCAGGTTATCCCGCTGAGCGCCAAAAGCGACCATGGGTTAGACGCCTTGCCGGCACAGCTCAAGCCCGGCGAAACTGCCGCGTTGATCGGGTCGTCGGGCGTGGGCAAATCCACGATTCTCAACAGGCTGCTGGGCGGCGAGCGGCAGCGCACCAGCGCAGTGAGCGCCGGCAACAGCCGCGGACGCCACACCACCACCACGCGACAGATGTTCGTAATGCCCGGCGGCTGGCTCTTGATGGACCTGCCCGGTCTGCGCGAGGTGCAACTCTGGACCTCAACAGAGGACCTGGCCGACAGCTTCGAGGATATTCAGGAATTGGCCCAGAACTGCCGCTTCCGCGACTGCGCCCACGCGGGCGAACCAGGTTGCGCTGTAGGTGCGGCCGGGCTGGCGCCGGCGCGGTTGGCGAACTACCTCAAGATGCAGCGCGAGCTGGCGCATCTTGAGGAAAAGGCCGATCCCAAACTGGCCAAAGAGACGCGCGCCAAGTGGAAAGCCATCGAAAAGTCTGTCCGCCACCACCCCAAACGCAGCGGTTAGAAAGCCTGCGGATCGCAACAATTCCACTCGGAGCTCTTTCACAATCCAGCTCTGGAAGTGGCGCATCGAATAGGTGCACCCACCTCCACCAAAAGGGGAATCATGCATGAATGTCCTCATTGTCCTCGCGCATCCTGAACCCAAGAGCTTCAACGGCGCGCTTTTTGATACCGCCCTGGAGACGCTGCGGGCCGCCGGCCACGCCGTCACAGTTAGCGACCTGTATCGCATGGGTTTCAATCCGGTTTCTGACCGCGGCAACTTCCTCACCGTCAAAGACCCCGAGTATCTCAAGTTGCAAGTGGAAGAGACCTATGCGACGGAGCAGCAGGGCTTTGCCCCGGAGATCGAGGCGGAAATCCGCAAGATCGAAGCCTGCGACCTGATGATTCTCCAATTTCCCCTTTGGTGGTTTGGGCTCCCCGCGATCCTCAAGGGCTGGTTTGATCGCGTGCTGGCGATGAGCCGGACCTACGGTTACGGGAACATCTACCAGACCGGCAAGTTCCGGGGAAAACGCGCACTGCTCTCGCTGACCACCGGAGGACCCGAGGCTGCCTACATCAAGGGCGGCTTCAATGGCGATATCGACGCCGTCCTCCGGCCGATTCAGCGGGGAATCTTGCAGTTTGTGGGCTTCGATGTACTGGCTCCGCATATTGTCTATGGCCCGGTGCGCGTGGACGACGCAACGCGGCAGGCTTGGCTGGCTGAATGGAAGAATCGCCTGCAAGAGATCGCTGGGGAATCCCCGATCGAAGTCGGAGTCTACTAAACTGGTTGCAGTTTCAGGGAGAAAGCGCGCATGAGGCCGTCCGAAGCATTGCCAAAGCATCGGGAGACGATCCGCCGGCTTGTGCAGGAAGCCGGTATGGCGAATCCGCGAATTTTCGGCTCCGTGCTGCATGGCGACGACCAGGAAGGCAGCGACCTGGACATTCTGATCGATCCAGCTCCAAGAACCAGCCTGCTGGACTTAGCCGGCCTACAAATCGAAATCGAAGCTCGAACCGGAGTCAAGGTAGACCTGCTGGCTCCCAAGTGCCTCCGCATAAAGTTCCGACAAAAGGTTCTGGATGAGGCAACGCCGCTCTGAACCGGCAAAGATAGAGCAAGAGAGAATAAACATGGCAGAGCCAATGAACGAAGACGAGAGTCCATCAGATAAGAAGCTTGACGATTTATTGAACCCAAAGGGAGTGCTATATCACTACACAGATCAACAGGGTGAGTTCCGAGTCCTATGCGAGCGAATAGCGAGCGACTGGCCCCACCGCAGGTGGCTTACCGCGCGCTCTCGATCTGGCGGCTGATCCAACGGCTCAGGCTTACCCCTTCGACTGCGGCGCGCTGGACGGCTTTGCGGTGCAGTTCCGGCTCGGTGCGCAGCAGGATTTTTCCGTTGAAGGCGCGGTCAGGTTGCTGGCCGGTCTCGGCGCAAAATTCCAGATAGCTGTCGATGCTCTCGCGAAAGGCGCGCTCCAGTTCCGTGGCCGTCCCGCCCTCGAAGTGAATCACATCGCGAAGCCCCGCGACAGTGCCGGAGAACGTCTTGTCTTCCGGATCGAAGTCAATTGGACCGGCGGCATACCCCTTGTATTCCATCATGGCTTCACCCCTGCGTTGATGAGGAACTGGCGAACCGCGTCGACCGCACCCCTTTTCGTCTCAGGCCTCGGGTGCGGGCGATGAAAAACGGCGGTCACTCCGTTCAATCCTGCCGCAACCCTGCTTCCCGCGCGCTCCGTCACTTCGCCCCCCAGCGCGCGAATCAGAGATTCGATCGCAGACCAGCGGATATCCGCCTTTGTGGGCCGAAAGAAGACGGCATTCAACGTTGCTTGCTGCGCCTTGTTCATGGCAAAGGAAACCTCGCCTTTCGGGTCCCAGCATGACGGGGCCATGATAGCATATTCCGCTATCCGATTGTAGGGCAGAGTTGATGGAACGGCCCCCGTGTCCTGGAGCCTCGATTCCGCGCTACACTAGACCCTGGCAGGAGGACCGGGCGGTCGCTGCCGGAGGGCGTGCGCGAGCACGGTTCTTCGGGGGAGGAAAGTCCGAACTCCGCAGGGCAGTGTGCCGGATAACGTCCGGGACGCGGGTGTCAAGGCCCGTGGACGGCCAGTGCCACAGAAAAGATACCGCCCCGGCTACCCCTCCCTTGGGAGGGCGACCCTGGAAACGCAAGACCCGAGTTGGCCCGGTTTTCCGGCTCCGCTCGCCGTTGCGAAAACTCCAGCGCCGGGGTAAGGGTGAAATGGTGCGGTAAGAGCGCACCGCCTCGTCGGTAACGCCGGGGGCAGGGTAAACCCCACACGGAGCAAGACCAAATAGGGAGGGAAGCGGCGGCCAGGAGCCAGGCAGCCGTTGCGTGCCGGCCCGGCGCGCCCAGGCGGCTCTTTGCAATCGCCGAAACCTCCGGGTAGGTCGCTGATGAACGTCCGCGGCGACGCGGCGTCTAGAGGAATGACCGCACACGACAGAATTCGGCTTACAGGATCTTCCTGCCGAATTGCTTTGACGAACGACAGCCCCGGCCGGAAGAGGTTTCCTGCCGGGGCTGCCATTTGGGTGGCGCTCATCCGCTAACATCAATACATGTTGCGTGTAAAGCTGTTGGAAACCGGCGCCCGGCCTCCCGTCGTGGCGCACCCCGGCGAGGACCTCGGTTACGATCTTTTTGCATTAGAAGCTGTGGGACTGGCTTCCCGAACTACCGTCAAGGTCCGCACCGGCATTGCCGTCGAGGCGCGCCACCCCGAGACCGGCGCGCCCTTGGGCCTTCTGGTGCGTGACCGCTCGTCAATGGCCTCGCGGGGCATCGCCACCACCGGCGGCGTGATCGATGCCGGGTACCGGGGCGAGATTCTTGTTCTGATGACCAACCTTGGCGAGACAACCATCGAGCTGAAGGCCGGCGAAAAGATAGCCCAGATGATTCCAGTCCCTGTGCTGACCGGCGATGTTGTTGAAGTCGAAGATCTGGAGGATTCCGCCCGAGCCGCGAAGGGATTCGGCAGCTCGGGACGGTAGCCACCTGCGGTGGGGCCAAGCGCTCGCTCTTCGCTCGCAAACCGTTCGTGGTGTCCAGGTCCCAGAATCGGGACCTGGACACCACGAACGTCAACCAGCTACTGCTTTCCCAGCTCATCGCCCTTGTGGTAGTTCGGATAGGGCGGAATGGGCATCTCCGGCACCGGATGGGCCTTCAGCTCGTCCAGCACGAGTTGCACCCCTGTTTCCAGTTGCTTGTCGTGCCCAGCGGCCACATCCTTGGGCAGCTCCTCGACAGTCACATCCGGCGGAATGCCGCGATTCTCCACCTCCCAGTCGCCGTGGATGCCAAAAATGGCATACCGCGGCGCCATCACGTAACCGTTGTCGAGCAGCGGCGGATAGCCGCCGATACCCACCAACCCGCCCCAGGTGCGCGTTCCCACCAGCTTGCCGATGCCTGCCTTGCGGAAGTACCACGGCATGGCGTCGCCGCCAGAGCCGGAACTCTGATTGATGAGCATCACCTTGGGCCCGAAGATCGCGCCCACCGGGTCATGGATCGGCTTGCCATCGCGCTCGATTGCCCCCGAAAGCGGGAAGCGCTTGAGCACATCGACCACATAGTCGGCAATGAACCCGCCTTCGTTGTAGCGCTCGTCGAGCACCAGGCCCTGCTTGTCGAGCTGGGAGTAGAAGTAGCGGTTGAAGTTGGTGTAGCCGGAACCGCCAGTATTGGGCATGTAGACGTAGGCCAGCTTTCCGCCAGAGAGCTCACCGACCTTGCGCCGGTTGGACTCGATCCAGTCGAGATTGCGCAATCCGTCCTCGTCGCCGATGGGGACTACGGTGACATCCCGGGCATCCTTATTCTCGAAAGCCGGGCCATCCGGCTTGGGGCCAACACGCAGCACGGTCTGCTTGCCAGCGGTACCGTCAAAGAATTCGTACAGATTATCGCCGGCTTTCAGTTCGCGGCCATTCACGCCGAGAAGGTATTCGCCCTGTTTGACGTAGACGCCGGGCAGGGTGAGCGGAGAGGCCAGACCGGGTGTCCAGTTCTGGCCGCCGAGGATCTTGGCGATGCGATAGCGGCCGTTCTCCACCGTGTAGTCGGCGCCCAGCAACCCGGTCTTAGCGCCGCTGTCAGGCTGGTGCGGACCGCCGACGAACATGTGGCCGATGGTGATCTCGCCCAACATCTCTGTGGAGAGATAGCTGAACTCGGAGCGGGAGGCAAGCCCGTCGAGGTAGGGCTTGTACTTACCCTCGATCTTAGGAATACTCAGGCCGTGGGTGTGGGGGTCGTAAAGAAAATCCCGCTCAATGCGCCAGGTCTCGTGGTAGATCTGCCTCCACTCGGAGCGGGGGTCGACGACTGTCTCCAACGCGCCCAGGTTGAGCGGCTTGCCGGGACCGGGGTCGGCGGGCTTCAGGTCGTCGGCAGGACCGATGGTCCAGCCGCCCTTGCGGGCATAGAGCACCTTGGAGCCATCCGCCGAGACAATGAACGCGTCCACGTCGCTGAGGACCGATTCCACCTTCCGCTTTTCCAGCGTGAACCTCCAGATGGCGCGAATCCCGCCTCCGTCTTCCCGGTTCGAGGAGCGGCCAAACGGCGAGTTTTCTGCCAGATAAATCACGCCAGCCTTTCCCGCTGCAATGCCGCCATAATTGCGCGCAGGAATAGGGAGCGCCAGGATACGGTTGCCGATGCCCTCCAGATCGACCGTGACGGTAACCGGCTTGTCCTTATCCTTGTCCTTGTCGCCCGGCTTGGTCTCTTCTTTGGCGTCCTTCTTGTCTTCCTTCTTCGCCTCATCCTTCAGCTTCTCGTCATCGCTCTCCGGCGGCACGGGCGAAACGCCGTCCTTAGCCAGCACAACGACGTAGGCAGCGCTGGTCTGGGCGCGATCGAGCGAGGAAAGGTCGATGCCGGCGCGCGACGGACCGTCGTCGGTGGAGGCGATGAAGTAAAGATACTTGCCGTTCAGGTCGAAGGCCGGGTTCTGGGCGTCGCTCATGCCGTCGGTCACCTGAGTCGACTTGTGGCTCTCAAGCGAGTAAAGGAAGATGGCGTTCAACTGGTTGTCGAGGTCGCGGTGATAGGCAATCCACTTCGAGTCGGGCGACCAGACCGGGCCGAAGTCCGCGCCAAAGCTGCCGTAGGTCCCCTTGTCGATGAGCACCGGCTTGCCCGCGGGCACATCCACGTACCAGAGACGCAGGTGCTTGTCGGTGTAGAGCGATGTGCTTGGAGTCGGGCGACCAGGTGGGGTTGTAAAAGAAGCTTGGCTCGGGGCCGAGGTCGATGACCGTGGGGGCCTTGAAGCCAGTCTGGTCATGCAGGTAAAGCTGATACTCGCCGCTGGCGTCGGAGAAATAGGCTATGGTTTTGCCGTCCGGGCTCCAGGCCGGATTGCGCTCGGCCACTCCGGGCGTGTTGGTCAGGTTGCGGGTGTCGCCCTTTTCGGCGGGGACGGTGAAGATTTCGCCATGCGCCTCAAAGGCGGCGCGTGCGCCGGTGGGCGAGAGGGCCGCGTTCTGAATTTCATCCGGGGGCATGTTCACCCGGTGGGGCGCCAGGTTGGCCAATTCGCCGTGGATGGAGATAGGGATCGGCATGTTCGTGCCCGTGGCGGGGTCCACCAGCAGGATGCGGCCGAACTGCTCGACAACCAGGGCGGTTCGGCTCGACCCGTCCACGCCGGTTGCGGGCCCGGCCTGGAAGGACTTCATGTCCAGCCCGGTGTTGGCCATCACCTGGGAGACCTGCTTGCTCTTTGGTGTCATAGCGATAGAGCGTGACCGGGCCGTTGTTCTTGCCCGCGCTGTCGCGGTCAGAGAGGAAATAGACCTGGTCGCCGACCCAGACCGGGTTGGAGTCGTTGGAGTTTTCGCGCGGGACCTTTCCGAGGTCGAGCGTCTTGAGGTTCACGATCCAGATGGGCGTGGTCTGGCCGCCGACGTAGCGCTTCCAGGCCGGCTGCCACTTGGTGACAGGGCTGGTAAGCCAGCGACTGGCCGTCGGGCGAGAAGGAGCCCTCGAACCCGGAGGGCAGAGGCAGCGGCTCGGGAACGCCGGAGCCGTCGGCGTGGACGCGGAAGAGCCGGTCATAGTGCCGGAAGCTGGCCGCGCCACTGCGGATGAGCACGTCTTTGCCGTCGGGCGACCAGCCGACCACGCGCGCTGCCAGCAGGGTGCCAGGTGATGCGCCGCGGAACGCCGCCGCCTGGCCGGGATGATGTAAACATCGCTGTTGCCGTGCAGGTGCAGCCGAGTAGGCGATCGAGGAGCCATCCGGCGAGTAGAACGGGCCGGCGTTGACATGGCCGTTCGAGGTGAGCCGCTCGGCCTCGCCGCCCTGGCGGCTGACCGTCCAGATGTCGTCGGCATAGCGGAAGGCGATCTTGTCCTGGCTCAGCGAGGGATAGCGGAGCAGAAGCGGTGCCTGAGCGGGGACGGTTTGTGCTGAAGCCGGGGCCGTGAAAGAGGCGACGACCGCAAGAAGGACAAGTGCCAGCAGAGAGCGATTGCGAGTCATAGGTTCTCCAGAGTGGGAATAGCGATCCATTTGCAGCGCGCGGGCAAAGGAAATCTCTTGCCCCACCATGCTACGTCTGGCCGTGGCAAAAAGTGCCCCCAAAAAATGTTGGCGGAAGGGATTTTGAACCTTTTGAGCTAGGGTGAACGGCTACATGGACACCTCTCCTTGGCGCGCCATCGATGTTGGGGCCAACGAAGGCGCCTGGTCCAGCGGACTGAGAAACCATCCAGATCTTTGGACAGACTGCCTGTCCTCCGGAACTGCCTTGCGGCTCTTTGCGTATCTGAAAGGGAGGAAAGATCTCGCCTGCGGATGGCTTGGGCCAGGCAACGCGGCCTGAACAGTCTTTGTTCCGTCCATAGCAACAGGGGAGACTTTCGTACACTTGGATATGGGCCGGGTGCGTCCCTCGCCCCCGATTCTCTCCGCGGCCTTTGCGGAAAGCCGGGAAGTGACTCTCCTCGACCAGCTTTGACAAGGAAAGCAGGACCATGCAATTCACTGAGGCCATTAAACTCGCGCTGCAATCGCTGTGGGCCAACAAGATGCGCACCATCCTCACGCTGATCGGCGTGGTGATGGGCGTGGCCTCGGTCATCATGGTCATCACGCTGGTCAACGGCGCCAACAAGTACGTCAGCACCAAGCTCTCGGGCTACGGCGCGGATGTGTTCACCGTGACGCGCATGGCCCCGCGTGATCTTCTCCGCCGAAGACTACTTCCGCTTTCAGAAGCGCAAGATCATCCGCATCGAGGACTACGAGGCGGTGCGCGACAACTGCACGGAGTGCAGCGAAGTGGGCGCGCTGCTCAACAAGTCAACCAACGTGGTTTACAACGGCCACTCCAGCAACAACACCGCGGTGCGCGGCTACACCTGGACCATGCTCAGCCTGAACAACATCGATATTGCCCTGGGCCGCGGATTTACGCCCGCCGACGAGGACACGGGACCCACGACGCCATCGTGGGCTACGACATTGTGGACAACCTGCTGGGCGACGGCGACCCCATCGGCAAGGAAATCCGCGTGGACGGGATTCCCTACACCATTGTGGGCGTGGGCGACCGCCAGGGCAAGACGCTTGGCCAGTCGCAGGACAACTGGGTGGCCGTGCCCATCACCACCTACCAGCAGACCTACGGCTACAACGACTCGGTCGACATCTACGCCCGCGCCAACGGCAACGCCGAGGTCATGGAGCGGGCCAAGGACGAGGTGCGCGTGCTGATGCGCACCCGCCGCCACAACGCTCCCGGCACGGACGACGATTTCGAGATCGCCACCAACGACACCTTTCTGGACATCTGGAAGCAGATCAGTTCGCTTTTTGCCTGGGTCGTGCTGGGCATCGCCTCCATCTCGCTGGTGGTGGGCGGCATCGTCATCATGAACATCATGCTGGTTAGCGTGACGGAGCGAACCCGCGAGATCGGCGTGCGCAAGGCGCTGGGCGCCAAGCAGCGCGACGTGCTGCTGCAATTCCTCATCGAGAGCGCGACCATGGCTCTGACTGGGGGGGCTATCGGTGTGCTGATGCGGGGTCATTGTCGCCAAGCTGATCACGCTGATCATTGGATTTCCCACCACCGTGCAGTTGTGGAGCGTTCTGCTGGGGCTGTTTGTGGCCGGCGCCACTGGCATCTTCTTCGGCGTTTACCCCGCCAGCAAGGCCGCCAAGCTGGACCCGGTGGTGGCGTTGCGGGCGGAGCTGTAAAAGCAGGGGTTAGGGATCAGGGGTTAGGGGTTAGGAGAAACGGGATGGTGCAATCGTTTCGGGATTTGCAGGTTTGGCAAAGAGCAATCCAGATGTCCATTGCGATTTATCGCCTTACTCAGGGCTTTCCGCGCGAAGAATTGTACGGTTTGACTTCGCAAATCAGGCGCGCGGCTGTCTCTGTCGCGAGCAACATTGCCGAGGGTCACGGGCGGCTGGGCTCAGGTGAATATCGGCAATTCCTCGGCTTCGCCCGTGGATCTAACTTCGAGGTCCAGACGCAACTCGAAATCGCTCGCGCGCTCGGGCTCGGGGATTCGACATTGCTCGGCGAAGCAGAAGGTCTTTCGCTCGAGGTTGGAAAGATGATCTCGGGAATACTCAACGCGATCAAGGATAAGGATCGGGTCTCGCAGCCCTAACCCCTAACCCCTAACCCCTAATCCCTGACCTTCGGAGCTTTTCATGGCGCAAGGACAAACCCGCGAATCCGTCAAAATGGCGCTGGATACGCTGCGCACCAACAAGCTGCGGTCGGGCTTGACCGTTCTGGGTATCGTCATCGGCGTCACCACGGTGATCACTATCTCCTCGGTCATCAACGGACTCAACAACCGGGTCTCGGACTGGGTCAGCTCGCTGGGCTCCAATGTGTTCTGGGTCTTCCACATGCCGGTCATCGGCGTGCGGCCCACCACCGAGCAGATCAATCGCAAAAAGCTGACCCTCGACGACGTTATGGCCCTGCGCACGCTACCCCACGTGGTAGCGGCCGACGGAGGATACCAGCACGTCAAAGCACAGTTCCGCGTGGGCGATGTGAGCGTCAAGTACAACGGCAAAAAAGTGGCCGGATCGATTCTGCAGGGCGCCACGGCTCAAGTGGCTCTGGTTAATGACCTGACCTTCCTTGAGGGCCGCATGTACACCGACGAGGAGGATTCGCGAGCGGCCCACGTTGTGGTGCTGGGCCACGACACCTGGGAAGAGCTTTTTGGCAACGAGCCGGCACTGGGCAAGGAAGTGGCCATCGAGAGCGGCCTGTACACGGTCATCGGCGTGCTCGACAAGCAGAAGCAGCCCTTCGGAGGCGGCAAGAACCCAAACGACAACGTGGTCGATTTCCCTTTGGGTACCTTCCACAACCTGCACCCGGAAGACAAGGACATGTGGGTCAGCGTCAAGTACGACGACCCCAAGAACAAATCTCTGGTCGAGGAAGAGATTCGCGAGTTGCTGCGCATTCGCCGCAAGGTGAAGGTGCAGGCCGACGACGACTTCGAAATTTTCGGCCCCGACTCTCTCACCAAGCTCTGGGGCCAACTTACCGGCGGACTGGTTGCCTTCATGATTGCCGTCTCCAGCGTGGGACTGATGGTGGGCGGCGTGGGAGTGATGAACATCATGCTGGTCTCGGTGACCGAGCGAACCCGCGAAATTGGCGTCCGCAAGGCCATTGGCGCTACCAAACACACCATCCTCACCCAATTCACGACGGAAGCGGTGACCTTGTGCGCGGTGGGCGGACTTGTGGGTGTCGCGGTGGGCGCTATCCTTACCTGGATCGTCTATTTCTTGCCCATCGGCCTGCCCGCAACCCTTTCGACCATGTGGGTGATCATTGGATTCGGCGTTTCTTGCGCAATTGGGCTGATTTTCGGGATTTACCCGGCATGGAAAGCTGCTAATCTAGACCCGATTGAAGCGCTGCGGTACGAGTAATGCAGCTCCCAGCCTCTAGCTTCTAGCTGCACCGGGACGAAGCGATACCTCCCGGAAGAGGCGCCGATCGTTGAACGCAACTCCCAGCCAGGGGCTGGGAGTTACAGCGGTTTCGATTCAGCTCTTTACAGAAAGCTCGATGCCGAGTGGCATTTTTCTCAAGAAAATGCCACCTTGCACGATTTCAAAATGGCAACTGTTGAATCGAAATCGTTCTAGAAGCTGAAAGCTGGCTTCCATGGCTCAGGGGCAAAATCGCGAATCCGTCAAGATGGCGCTCGACACCCTCCGGGACAAACAAGCTCCGCTCGGGGCTGACGATCCTGGGAATCGTCATCGGCGTCACTACCGTCATTACCATCTCCTCAGTCATCAACGGGCTCAACAACCGGGTCTCCGACTGGATCACCTCGATGGGCTCGAACGTCTTCTGGATCTTTCACATGCCCATGATCGGCGTGAAGCCCACCACCGAGATGCTTACCCGCAAGAAACTCGCTCTGGACGACGCCATCGCCCTGCGCGCCTTGCCCCATGTGTTGGCCGTCGACGGCACCTACCAGCACTTCAATCAGCAGTTTCACGTCGGCGACGTGGACGTCAAATACAACGGCAAGAAGGTAGGAGGGGCCTTCCTGGCCGGTTCAACGTCGCAGGTTGAGGCGGTTTCGGAATTGGCCATGAAATCCGGCCGCTTTTGGACTGACGAGGAAGATGCGCGCCATGCGCACGTCTGCGTGTTGGGACACGACACAGCCGAAGAACTCTTCGGCGACGAAGACCCCACCGGCAAGGATGTCAACATCGCCACCGGCCTCTTTACCGTGATCGGCGTTCTGGATAAGCGCAAGCAGCCCTTCGGCTCCGGCAAGAACCCCGGCGACAATGGGGTCTTCTTCCCGCTGGGCGTTTTCCATAACCTCTATCCGGAAATCAAGGACATGTTTATCAGCGTCAAGTACGACGACCAGAAGAACAAGTCCCTGGTCGAGGAGGAGATTCGCGAGATGCTCCGCGTGCGCCGCAAGGTGAAGGTGGAGGCCGACGACAACTTTGAAATCATGGGTCCCGACTCGGTCACCAAGCTCTGGGGGCAGCTCACCGGCGGCCTGGTTGCCTTCATGATCGCAGTCTCCAGCGTCGGTTTGATGGTGGGCGGCGTGGGGGTGATGAACATCATGCTGGTATCGGTCACCGAGCGGACGCGCGAGATTGGCATCCGCAAGGCCATCGGGGCCACCAAGCGCACCATCCTCATGCAGTTCACCACCGAGGCGGTGACCCTATGCGCGGCGGGCGGGATCGTTGGTGTCGCTGTGGGAGCCATCCTTACGTGGATCGTTTACTTCCTGCCGATCGGCCTACCAGCAACCCTTTCAACCATGTGGGTCATCATCGGGTTTGGCGTCTCTTGCGCCATTGGGTTGCTGTTTGGGATTTACCCGGCATGGAAGGCGGCGAATCTGGACCCGATTGAGGCGCTGCGGTACGAGTAACACGAGTGGTCAGTGGAAACACGGCTAGAGCATCTCTCTGGACGGTATAGAGCAGATTCGCGGGGAATTGACGGAGGGAGCGTGGGGCTTCAGTCCCGCGAAACCGACGCGAGTCTTGCTGCCTTCAGGCCCGGGCCTGAAGCCCGAATGATTCTATCGCTTCTTCAGGGGACTGAAATCCCCTGCTCCCTCCGGCCTATTCCTCCCTCTACACAAAATGGAGAGCTGCCTTAAATCAACTTCGGGCGTCCATGGCGTTTCATGCACTGACACTGCAAGGCTTCATCTGCCGATTCCACAATTCCCTCACTTACGAGTGACCATTCCTCCCGTCGTCTACACTATCCCCATGCTCCCCCACGCTTTGGCCCAATCCGTGGAAATTGTGACTACGGTGCTGGCTGTGGCCGGGACGGGCTACTTTGTGGCCGCTCTGGTTGCGGCGCGCGCCTTTCTGCGGGCCCGGCGATCCTCGTTGGCGGCCTTTGCGCCCGGCGTCAGCGTGCTCAAGTCGCTCAAGGGACTCGACCCTGGCATGATCGAAGCCTTTCGCAGCCATTGCCGGCAATCCTATGCAGGTGAATACGAGTTGCTCTTCGGAGTTTCCTCGCTGGACGATCCGGCTGCCGGCGCTGTTGAGCAACTCAGGCAGGAATTTCCAGAACGAAACATTCTGCTGGTCGAATGCCCCGAGCGGCTGGGGACCAACGGCAAAGTGAGCACCCTGGTGCAGCTTGCTCCGCACGCGCACTACGAATTTCTGCTGATTAACGACTCCGATATAACCGTCTCGCCGCGCTACCTGGAGCGCGTGATGGCCCTCTTTGTTCCTCAGGAGGGGCGTGATGACGGCGCGCAGGGCAAGGCGCAGCGGCCAGTAGGCATGGTGACGGCGCTCTATCGCGGGCGGGCACACGGCACCTTGCCGTCGAAGCTTGAAGCGCTGGGTATCGCTACCGACTTTCAGGCCGGGGTTCTGTTGTCGAAGTTGATTGAGGGTGGGCTGAGCTACGGTCTGGGCTCTACTTTGGCGGTGAGCCGCGAGGCTCTTAACAAGATTGGCGGTCTTTCGCCTTTGGTGGACCACCTCGCAGACGACTACGAACTGGGAGCGCGGGTGGCCCGCTCCGGACTGCGCGTGGCGCTAAGTGCGGAGGTTGTGGAGACCGGCGTTCCGGCTTATGGCTGGAGCGGGTTTCTGGACCACCAGGTGCGCTGGGCGCGCACTGTACGTGACGCCAGCCCCTGGGGCTACCCCGGCCTGGTCTTTACCCACGGCCTGGGCTGGGCGATGCTGAACGTGCTTGCCAGCGGCCTCAGCCCATGGAGCTTCTGGCTGCTGGGGATGAGCTTCTTTCTGCGGCTGGCGCTGGCCATGGCCGTGGGAGCGCAGGTGTTGGGCGACCACCAGGTGCTGCCGCGGTTGTGGCTGCTGCCTCTGCGGGACGTAGTGGCCATGGGCGTGTGGGTAGCTGGATTCGCCGGCAACACAATTGTCTGGCGCGGCGAGCGTTTTGCGCTCAACCATGGAATTCTGCGACAAATACCGAAATAGTCTCCATCTTGGGCGATCCGGCAAGTGCTGGACCGCATCGCCGGACGCGAAAACCGACGAAGCCCACGGCTTTTGCGGAACGCGATTAACATGCGAGGCGTACCATGCACTGTGTTCGCCTGCTCGCTGAGCACGGTCGCGGATGAATTCGAGGAACGAACCAGGAATGGAAAGGCGCCCTCAACAAGAACGGCTTGGCCCGGCGACGCCCGGCTTGACCGGGGACGCATGCCAGGACGCCCTGGTGTACGATCTGCGCCTGGGTGGCGATTCTTCCGACGGCTACTACTCCGTTATCTCCTGGTTCTCCGATGTGGTGCTGGCGGGCATAGCACAGCGCTCCGGCGCGCTGTTGGAGAACTACATCCGCTCCGTGCAGGTTGAGCTCCGCGAACCTGCCCGCAGCCACGGCGAGTACGCCATGGAACTGCTGACGCTGGGGATGGCGCTTGCCCGCTATCTGGGCGCGGCAGAGTCCACTCCGCGGTGGGTGACCAACCTGGCGCAGACGCTGTATAAGGTGCGCCGGCGGAGGCCGCGGCTCAAGCTGGCAATCGATCCGATCCGGGCGGCGCTCGGGAGGTTTGTGCTGGTGCCACGGATTGGAGAGAAGCCAGCGGCGTGGCCCTACTCGGCGGAAAGACTGACCCACCTGATTGAATGGCTCCACGCCACCGGTGAGTTCGAGCAGGAAGCCCTGCGCATGAAGAACTGGCTGGACTTCCTGAGTACACTCTCCGCCCAGGAGGCCGACCGCTCCATGTCCTGTGCCTGCGAGATCTTCGGCTGGTTCCAGGGCGAGGCATCCAAAGCGCTGGGCTGCTATACCAAAGGGGTCTTGCCGTTTCTAGCTGCGGAATCACGCCGCTCCGGTTGCCGCGAGGACCTGCTCTTTCGCAGCAGGCCGCCCGTTGAGTATCACCTGAACATGGTGGCCGCCGAGGTGATGGGCCGGGGACAGCGCGAGGCCTTTGACCGCACAGTGCGGCGCGCCATTCTGGTGCCCGCCTGCATGAGGGGAGATCGCGCGGCAACATGCCAGGCCCACACCGAGGGCGTGGACATTACTTGCACCGCATGCGACCCCGGCTGCGCGGTCAACCGCATCTCGACACGGATGCGCAGCCTGGGCGCAATGGTCTACCTGGTGCCGCATTCGGCGGGGTTCAGCCGCTGGCTGGAGCGCTGGCAGCGCGAACCGGAAACCGGCGTCACGGCGGTGGCTTGCATGTTGAATATTCTTCCGGGCGGCTACGAGATGCGCGCCCGTCAGATCGCGTCGCAGTGCGTCCCGCTCGATTATCCGGGCTGCCGGAAGCACTGGCGCCAGGAGGGAATCTCGACCGGCGTCAATGAGGAACGTCTAGTGCGAATCTCAGCCTTGTCTCCGGGGGCTTGAAACAAAGAGAAGCGGCCCTAGTCTCCCGTAGTCGTCGCCGTCGGCTCCTGATCGCTGATCGCTGTGCAATCAATGGACAGGCAACTCCCCAGTTCGCCGAAGTTTTTATTCCAGCGCGGATGATCCCCTGCATCCAGCGAAGTGAGCCCATAGGTCGAGGTGCGCAAAATCTCGTACCAGATGTTTTGCGCCTGCCAAAGGTTCAGCTCAAATGGCAGTTCGACCAGAATCCGGCCCATCGCCAGCGCTCTGTCGAGCATCTCAAGGGAACCGGAAGACATTTGCAACTCGATCATGGCGCGTTTCATGCGCTGGTCGGCAATGTAGGACAGATTAGGGGTCTCCAGCGGGACCTGGTCAGCCTTGGCTAGGGCGAGGAAAGAGCGCAGCAGCGCCTGGTCGATGGGGTCGCCCTCCAGCGCGCGGCGTAACCCGGCATTCACGGCAAAGCCGGCGGCCAGAGTGAGCGCAGGGGGCTTAGGCAGCCCGGCCTGGGAAAGAAAGTGCAACAGGCTGGCGTGGTCCTCGTAGATGGTGGTGAGGGAGCTCTCGATGTCCCACAAGGTTGAGTTCAGAATCAGTTGGACGATGCGGCGCTGCTCGTCGGTAAACAACGAAGTGAGCGAGTAGTCGACGTGGCCGTAATAGCGGTCGAGCAGGCGGATCACCTCGGGGAAAAGGGCGCGCTGCACGTGATCCGCAGCCTGGCTGGCAAAGGCGTCGAAGGCAGCGGCGTCGGCGTCCTGGTAAGGCTTGACGGCGGCGGTAATGTTCTGGTCGCCAAAGTGAAGCACGGCAAACGAGAAACTCTGCTGCTGGCCGGTAATGGCGCTGGCAATGTGGGCCCTGCCCAGCGCCAGCCTGCCGCGGCCGGAAGTGTAGATGTCGTAGGAAGTGCGGCGAACGTGGTAACAGAAGAGGTCAGTCTCCTCGGCGAACGAGGAGAAGACGGTGCTGATGGCGTAGTGGGCGGCCACCTGCTCCAGGCCCAGCTCCATGCGCAGGACCTGCTCTCTGTAGATGCGTGCGCCATCGCCGGCGGCGGGATCGTTGGAGTGGGCCTCGGCCAGCCGCGCCAGAAAGGCCGGCTCCAGGGGCGCGGCCTGCTCGGCAAAAAGCTCCAGCGCCATTTGCAGCACGCGCGCGGCATAGGCAATGATCTGCACGGTCTCAATGCCTGAAATGTCGTCGAAAAACCAGCCGCAACTGGTGTACATGAGCTGCGCGTGGCGCTGCATCTCCATCAGTTCCAGAGCGCGCACGCGCTCCGGCTCAGTGAGAAGGTGGCTCTGCTGCTCGCCGAAGAAGCGCTCCAGCGATTCGGGGCTGCGGTCGAGCACGACTTGGATGTAAGCGTCGCGTGCGGCCCACACGTCCTTGAAGAGCTTTTGGCCCTCCTGCTCGGTGAGCGGCGCCACAGCGTCGCGCAGTTCGTCCAGAGCCTGGCGCAAGGGGCGCGCGCCAGGCCTGCCGGTAGCCCGGCTTGCCGCCGTTGCAGCCGCAGTCCGAGCGCCAGCGCTCCACGCCGTGTACGCAGCTCCATGAGGTGTTCTCGACGATCTCGCACTCGTATTCGGGCGGAAACTGCTCAAGAAAACTGCCGTAGTTGGTCAGTTTGACGGTGTTGTCCTGCTCGAGCAGGCGGAGCGCGTAGGCCAGCGCCATTTCGCCGTACTTGTGGTGGTGGCCGTAGGACTCGCCATCTGTGGCCACATGAACCAGTTGGGGCTGCGGACCGTCTTTAAAGCCTGCCTTGAGGCGTGCGGCAAAAGCCTCGCCGGAATTCAGCAACCCTTCAAACGCAATGGCCCGCGAGGTGGGGCCGTCGTAAAAGAAGACGGCGATGGAAACGCCGGAGTCGAAGCGGACCAGGTAAGGGCGCGTAGTGTCGACGGTGGCGCCCGGCGTATCCGCCCATTGCGCGCCGTCTCTCAAAAGCCGGATACGCTTGCACTGGTGCGGCGCCAGCACGGTGAACTTGATGCCGTGCTGCGCCAGCAGTTCCAGCGATTCGGTGTCGGCCGCCGTCTCTGCCAGCCACATTCCCTCCGGCGGACCGCCGTAGTGGTGCTCGTAGTCGGCGATGCCCCAGCGGATCTGCGTGATGCGGTCGCGCCGGCTGGCCAGCGGCAGAATGATGTGGTTGTAGACCTGCGCCATGGCGGAGCTGTGGCCGCGAAAGCTCTTGCGGCTGCGCCGCTCGCCGTCCAGAATCATGCGGTAGGTGCGCGGCGCGTTCTCCATCAGCCAACTCAGCAGCGTGGGGCCGAAGTTGAAGCTGATGCGCGCGTAGTTGTTCACGATGCGCGTGATCTGGTTCTTCGCTGTTGACGATGCGCGCCGCGCCGTTGGTGGCGTAGCACTCGGCGCAGATGCGCTCGTTCCAGTCGTGATAGGGCGCGGCCGTGTCCTGCGTCTCGACCGTCTCCAGCCAGGGGTTCTCGCGGGGCGGCTGGTAAAAGTGACCATGAATGCAGACAAAGCGCTTTACAGTTGGCATACGCGTATCCCTGTCTCTTGTCAGCGTATCGTAAGGGTGGCCCGGCTGTCTTGGCTATTGTAGGCTCGAACGCCCAGATGGCGGCGCATCTTTCGCCAGATCGCACGCCCGCCACAGATACCAACTGGCCACGGAGCGGAACGGCGCCCAGCGCTTTCCCCGCTTCGAGCAGCACCTCGGGCTTGGGCAGGTCCGCAGCCTCAAGCGGCCGTGTCTTGGGCAGGCGCTGGAAGGTCAGCGCGAAACCTTTGCGCACGCCGTAGTCGGTAACCGGCAACACATCGGGCCGGCCCATGCGGAAAATCAGCAGCATCTCCACGGTCCACGGGCCGATGCCGCGTACGGCAGTCAGCCGCTCGACGATCTCCGCGTCGGTCATCTTCCTGATCGCCGCGTGGGTGGGCACGGTGCCGTCCAGCGTGCGGGCAGCCAGATCGCGCAGCGCCTTGATCTTGTTGCCGGAGACGCCGGCGGCGCGCAGGGGTTCGTCGGGCGTGTCGAGCAGAAGCTGCGGCGCGGGGTCGCCGCCAAAGTACTCGCGCACCCGGCGATGGATGGTGGCCGCGGCCTTGCCGTGCAACTGCTGGTAGAGGATCGACTCCAGCAGCGACTCGAAAGGCGAGGGCGACGGATCGAGCCTCAGTGTGAACGCGCCGGCCCGGTCGATCAGCGCGCCCAGCTTGGCGTCGCTGGCGCGCAGATGCGCTATCGCCTCGGCGGGGTCAAAGGGAAGTTTGCGGCTTCGACCGTCGTGAATCATAGGGAAACAGTGTACCGCGGCCAAGCCTGCCGGTCGAACCGGCGCAGGACGCAAAAACAGATGCAGCCCTTGGGCGCTCCGCCCTTGTAACATCTAGAGCAGAGTTGGAACAGGAGCGCCAAGACCATGAAGATGCGGCCGGGAACACAAACGGGATTTCTGCTGTGCGGCAAGGAATGGAGCGAAGGCGAGGCGCTGGAAGTGCGCTCGCCGTGGGACCAGGGGCTGGTGGGCCGGGTGACCGTGGCCACCCGCGCCGACGCGCGGCAGGCCGTGAACCACGCCGTGGCCAGCCTGCGCCGTACCCGCGCCCTGCCGCGCTGGAAGCGCCGCGAGATTCTGGAAGACGTGGCCGCCGCGCTTGATCGAGCAGAAGGAGCGGTTTGCGCAGCTGATCGTGGCCGAGGCCGGCAAGCCGGTGCGGCTGGCGCGGGCAGAGGTGGATCGCGCCGTGCTCACCTTCAAGACCGCCGCCGAAGAAGCCGCGCGGCTGGGCGGCGAGAGCCTGCCGCTGGACCTGACCGAAGGCAATGAAGGCCGCTGGGGACTGGTGCAGCGCTTTCCGGTGGGGCCGGTGCTGGCCATTACGCCGTTCAATTTTCCGCTGAACCTGGTGGCGCACAAGGTGGCGCCCGCCATGGCCGCCGGCTGCCCGATGATTCTGAAGCCCGCGCCGCAAACGCCCTTTACCGCGCTGGCGCTGGGCGAGGTGATTCTCAAGGCGGGCTGGCCGGAGGAGGCGCTGGCCGTGCTGCCGCTGAGCAATGCCGACACCGCCTGGCTGGCGGAAAAGGAAGACCGCATCAAGCTGGTCAGCTTTACCGGCTCGGCCAAGGTGGGCTGGGAGCTGAAGGCTCACTCCGGCCGCAAGCGCGTGCTGCTGGAACTGGGCGGCAACGCCGCGCTGATTGTGCACGGCGACTGGCCCGACCTGGACGATGCGGCCACCCGCACGGCCCTTGCGGCCTTCGGCTTTGCCGGCCAGTCCTGCGTCAGCGTGCAGCGGGTCTTTGTTGAGCGGCGAGTCTTCCAGACCTTCCTGTGGAAGGTGGTGGAGCATACCGCCAAGATGGGCGCTGGCAATCCCTCCGACGAGACCACCGAAGTCGGCCCCCTGGTTCGCCTCAGCGAGGCTGAACGCGTTGAAGCTTGGATCAAGGAGGCTGTGGAGGGCGGCGCCAAGCTGGTGGCAGGCGGCGAGCGGCGCGGCTCCGTGATCACCCCGGCCATCCTGACCGGCACCAAAGCCGGGATGAAGGTGCGCGACGAAGAGGTCTTTGGCCCGGTCGTCTGCATTGAGCCCTACGACGACTTCGAGCAGGCCCTGGCCGAGGTCAACCACTCCCGCTATGGCTTGCAGGCCGGTCTGCTGACCCGCGACGCGGGCCGCATTCTGACCGCATATCGCGAACTGGAAGTGGGCGGGCTGATCGTGGGCGACACGCCCAGTTGGCGTCTCGACCCCATGCCATTCGGCGGCGTCAAGGACTCCGGCCTGGGCCGCGAGGGCATCCGCTCCGCCATCGAGGAGATGACCGAGCCCCGCATGCTGGTGATGGCCGGGTTGAGCTGAAGATGGTTTCTTTGGAATCAGCGGGTTGCGTGGCACGCATTTGCAGCCTGCGCAGGCCTCGTGCATCTGTGCCTCGACGGGTTTCCGTTCCATTCCCCACAGGTGTTATGCCGGGAGGAAGCGGGAAAGATACTCGAGGGGATCATCCGCGGCTGCCATCTGCGCCAGGTGATACTTCCACACATCCGGCTTGATGGTACGGCGGGTGAAGCTCTTGCGCGTCACTTCGAGTACTTCACCCCGTCCGTTGACTCGGTGATAGGTTTTGCAGGGCACGGCGAAGGCAATCTGAGAACCTGTTCGCCAGAACCAGCGGGCGAATCCGTGAGAAAAGAGGAGGGTGTAGTGCCGCCCTTCGGCCGATAGCAGAGTTAGCGCTTCCTCGGCACCGGGCCATTCGGGCCGCACATGCACCTTAAACCAGACGGGGAAATCGAATCCGTTGTACTCGGCCTGGACAAGCACCCGCCGCAGTTCCTCTTTGCGTCTCACGTCAAGTTCCTCAAGGGAGCTTATCCTGCCGCCGGGGAGAGATCCGCTGCCGCACCCGCCGCGCAACGCCCGATTCGGCAGCAAGGCAATCCTCTCTCAATCGATTTTGTACGCCGGCGGTGCGGGCGCATATCCCCCAAATGAGAGAAACATTGCGACTTGGCCGATTGAATTGCTAGCCTGTTTACAAGCCAACAAACAGCTACACGGGTTTCTGGTATGCCGCTTTCCGCTGAGTCCGTCTCTTCGCTGCTGGGGCTGCTCTATGAGGCCTCGGCCTCACCGGAGCGCTGGCCCGGCTTCCTCAGCGCCTTGAAGGTCTCCGCACAGGCCGATGCGGCCTATTTTGTTCTGGTCGATCCTCATGGAGGCTGCGATCTCTCGCTCCAGAGTGGGTTCGACCCAGTATGGAAGCGGGCATATACAGAGCACTTCCATCAACACGACATCGTATTGCGCGGCTTTCTGGCAGCCAAGCGGGTCCACGGGCAGTGGGTCGGAACCCGTAATTCGGTGATTCCCGAGGCGAATTACTTCGGTTCCACCATCTTCAACGAATTCGTCAAGCCGCAAGGGAAGCTGCATCGACTGCGGCGCCGCGCTGGGCGGGTTGGACGGTGGACTGGACGGCGGGCTTGCCATGCTACGGCCCCCGCAGAGCGCGCCTTTCGACCGGAGTTCGGTGGCGCTGCTGACAACGTTGGCCCCGCACCTGAAGCGCGCGCTCAATACACATCGCTTGTTGAGCGCGTTGCGCAGCCGGAATGAGGAAATGCGGCGGAGCGTGGAAACTCTGGGCCAGGGACTGATCAGCCTGGATTCCCGCGGGCAGGTGATTCGCATGTCCAGGGCGGCGCAGGCGATTCTGGACGCACGCGACGGCATCAAGTTGGAGGGCCGGGTGCTCCGAGCCGGCAGCGCAAGAGAGCAGATTCGACTCACCGAGTTGGTGGCAGGCGCCGTGGCGACCGGCTCAGGCCGGGGCACCGAGTCCGCGGATTTGTGCTCGACACGCGGGGCGCCCCAGGCCGGAAGCAAATCCCTATGGACTCCCTCCCCCGGCGGGGCGATGCTCATCTCGCGAAAGGCGCCCAAGCGGCCCCTGCAACTGGTTGCGGCGCCATTCCATTCCGATGAGGTGCTTCTTGGCGATCGGCCTGCGGCTCTGGTCTTTCTGAGCGACCCCGATGCCCGGCCTGCACCCAAAGCGTCGCTGGCCCGGTCTCTCTACGGCTTGACTCCAACGGAATCCCGGCTGGCGGACCTGCTGGCCCAGGGCTGCGAGTTGACGGCTGCTGCGGAGCGGTTGAGCATGGCTTCTACCACTGCGCGTTTTCACCTGAAGGCAATCTTCCGCAAGACTGGAACAGGGCGGCAGGCGGAACTGGTCCGCCTGATGGCTGGGCTGCCTGGCGGATGGGCGCAGGACGCGCAGGGACTTTGAGCCGCAGCTCATTCCGCTGCCATCTTGCGGGTAGTCCTACTGCTAAGATCCTCTCACCGGCGACGTTTTGCGTCCCGATCTGTTGTAAGCCCACATATAATTGTGCAATTCTAATGGGGTTATCCACAGGATGAACCCACTTGTCTAAGCTCGATCTCTTGCAGGGCACGCTCGATTTGATGGTGTTGCAAACTCTTGCCGCCGTAGGGCCGCTGCACGGTTACGGCATTGGCCGCCGTATCGAACAGGAGAGCGGCAGTGAGGTGCTGCTCAATCAAGGCACCATCCATGCCTCGCTCGTTCGCCTTGAGCAGCGCGGCTGGATCGTAGCCAGTTGGGGAGTTTCCAGGAACAAGCGCAGGGCGAAGTTCTTTGCGATCAACCAAACTGGCCGTATGAAACTGCTGGAAGGCGCTGGCTACTGGGAGCGGCTCACCGTAGTGATGGGGCGCATCCTGGCAATGGGCGATCTTCCGGGCCGGGAGAATGCCTCCGCCGCGGTTCCCGCCGCCTAAGACGTCCAGAGCCTGCAGCTCTTGAGAAGAGCAGGGCGGGACAAAAAAGCGCCCCTCGGCTTTTCCTGCCTGGATAGATCCAGATCTGGTTAGCCGGAGGGGCGAGGAGCCGCAATCACAAGAAAATGGGTTGTCCGGCAAGGCAGTACGCGACGAATCTCTTCGTCCCGCAGAGCCTTGTCTACTTCACATTTTCTGGACCGAGTTCAAATGTATTTGCAAAGATTGGGGTCTGACAGGTTCCATCGGGTACAACATTGGCTCGTCACGTGTTAAAGCCTTATGATGATTCGGGTTAATCTGTCGTGGACAAGAGCCTCTCCTGGACGTATGATACGCAATGCAGCCGGTTTTGCAGTGTTGGTTGCGCGGAGACGACCCGCATGTTACGCTGCCTCCGCTCAACTCCGGCCGATTGATCCAGAGAACTTCTGGTGCCAATAGCCGATTGCGATGAGTCATTTTCGGCTTGAGCAGCGCACGATAAGAGTGGTCCTGGAGAGTACGTATTTAGGAGCTTGCAATGCCCTTGGAGTCGAAGTCCTCAGCAGAGGATCCAGAGACAGACACTGCCTTGGATGCGGTAGCCATTCGCGAACAGTTGGAGCGGTTGGTGGCTCATCCGCTGTTTTCTAACAGCAAGCGTTATCCGGTATTGCTGTCGTATGCCGTCGATCAGACCCTGCGGGGAAATGCCGCAGAGCTCAAGGAGCGAAGCATTGGGGTAGAGGTTTTTGGGCGCTCTCCCACCTATGATGCCAACTCCGACCCGGTTGTTCGCATTACCGCCGGCGAGGTGCGCAAGCGCCTCATGCAGTACTACTACGACAACGCGCATGACGGCGAAGTTGTGATCGAGCTGCCGGTTGGTTCCTATGTACCCATCTTTCGCGCCGCTCAACCCAGTGAGCCGGTGGCGCCTGAACCATCGGCAGCATTCGTAGCCTCGCCGACCGGCCAGTCCGTACCGGTTGCTCCACCGCATATCAAGCTCTCTCACCGGCTGCTGTTGGTGATTTCCATGGTGCTGGTGGGCGTCATTGGGCTTGGAGTTGGGTTTCGCTTGCGCGACTTCCAAGATTACCGGCCACCCTCCTCCATTGACCGCTTCTGGGCTCCCATCACTGCCGGTAACACGACAGCCACCTACTGTCTGGGCGAACCGGCCAGAAATATCGATGTAGGGTCGATCAATTCCCTGGACGCACCATTGGACTCTACCAAGCCGCAACCGCTCTATTTTCGGCTTCATCTATCCGGGCACCTGGCTTTGGCAGACGTGATTACACTGACCCGCACCGCTGCAGCGCTGGAGACACAACACAAGGCATTCCGGGTCGTTCCGGCCTCGGAAGCCAAGTTCGCCCAACTAAGGGAGGGCCCTTTTGTGTTGATCGGCGGATTCGACAATATCTGGACCTTGCGAGTGACGCAGAAACTGCGCTTCGGATTCGACTCCAAGAACGGAGTTGCCCTGATCGTGGACCGGAAGAGCCCGAAGCAGACTAGCTGGGCTACAAACTGGGATCAGCCGTATGAGAAACTGTCGCGCGACTACGCTATCGTAGCTCGCATCCACGACGACACGACTGGTCAGCCCGTAATCATTGCCGCCGGCATCTCGGAAGAAGGCACCGAGGCAGCCGGCGAGATTCTCTATAACCCCGTCTATCTCGATTCGCTGCTGGCCAAACTGCCCTCCAATTGGGAGAAGCTGAACATGGAGGCGGTCATCGAGACGCAGGTTATCGAGGGCCACCCCGGTCCGCCCAACATCCTGGCCGTTGAAACCTGGTAACCGCACACACTCGTCTGGCGGCGAGTGTGTCGCTTTCCTCATATCCTGGAAGGGTTCCACTTTTTTCTGCGGAAACGGCCTGACAAATCGCAAACCTATCCGCTCAACTGCCAAGGGCGCAATCGAAGAGACTTCTCATTCAATTCTTGCGGAACGATGCAGGAGTCAGCGCGCCTGCGTGCCTACTTGGTCTTGGCCTTTTGAGCTGCCCAGCGCTTGCGCTGCGCATCCGCAATGCGTTTGCGCGCCTCAGGACTCAACACGCGGGTCTTCTTGGTTTTCACCTTGGCGGCAACCTTCTTGGCTTTGCGCTCAATGACTTTGGCTGCGATTTTGCCGGTATTGGCGAGCAGGGAGCGAACTTGCGTGAGTCTTGCGATCTCAGCATCGATTAAAGAGAGAATGGAATCGTTGGACATAGGTAAGAGAATAACTCAAAAACCTACGCCTGCACGAATTCTTCGATGATTTCGCAGCCCTGCCGCCGGTTGGTCAAGGGTGCCTCACTCTGGTCTGCCCACGGTGTTCTCGCGGTATGCCTTTTGGAGGATAAAGAATGCCTGTTTCTTTTCGCCTTTCTCTGAGATAAGCCCCTTGCGATTAAACTCATCCTGAATCCCGACGAGCGGTCTGTTAGGAGAACGGAAATCCATGAGGATCCATGGGCTCATTCCCCTAAGTTGTGGAATCCGATTCAGCATTCCCATTTGATGGCGATAGATATTGGCCTGGTATTCCTCCGTCCAGCGATCATTCTCGCCGCCATGCAGACCAGCCTTGGCATCGCCGCCAAACTCGCTAACAATGAGGGGTTTCTGATAGTCCACGCGCCACGAGGTCAAATCGGCAGTCTCAGGGTGCTGCTCGTACCAGCCGATATACTCATTGAAGCCGATGACATCCAGCGCCTTACCCAGCGAGTCGTCGATGATCTTGGTATGTCCCTCGGCACGCACCAGCAATGCCGCGGTAATCAGGCGCGTCGGATCAAGTTCGCGGGCACGGGCGGCCAAAGTAGAAATGAACAGAGTGCGCGCCTCGTTGGCCGGAGTCTCATTGGCCATCGACCAGAGGATAATTGCCGCGTGGTTGCGCGAGGTTCCGATCTCCTCGTCCAATTGCTGCTCGGCCTTGGCGAGTACCTTTGCATTGTCGAACTCCACCGCCCAGTAGACAGGATTCTCCGACCAGACCAGCAATCCCATGCGATCTGCGGCGCGCAGCATGGTCTCATCGTGGGGATAGTGGGCTAACCGGACAAAGTTGGCTCCGAGTTCCTTGGCCCATCCCAGCAGCGTCTCGGCATCCTTGTCGGTGTTAGCCCGCCCCGTGCGGTAGGGCGCTTCGCCTTGGATAGAGATGCCGTGAAGAAAGACCGGCTTTCCGTTGAGCAGGATCTCAGTGCCGCGCGTCTCAATGGTGCGGAAGCCGATCAGTTCGTCGATGGAGTCATCGGTAGTACCAATCCTGACTTTGTAGAGCTTTGGCGTCTCGGGCGACCAGCGCTCCAGCCCTGACACAGCGACGTGAATCAGCGCACGCCCCTCCTGGTCCGTTATCGCGGAGGTCTTTGCACCTATCTCCGGAATCTCCACTTCGACCTTTGCGCCGGGCTGGCCGCCAGTTACGTGGACCCAGCCCTCAATGACCGAGGGTTCTGCCCGGCTCAGGTGCAAATCGTATTGGTCGATGAACGCCTCCGGCACTTCGATCAAGGAGACGGCACGATGCAGGCCTCCATAGTTCCACCAATCGGTCTGCAAAGTGGGGACATTATCCTCGTGGCGTGTGTTATCTACCGCTGCCACCAGGAAATTGGCGCCCTCCTTCACCTCGGAGGTCACTTCGCAATTGAAGCTGGTGTACCCGCCCTCGTGGTCACAGACTTTCTTCCCGTTAACCCAGAACCACGACCGGTAATTGGCAGCGCCGATGTGGAGGAAGATATGCGTATGCTCCTTGGAGTGATAAGTGAAGTCGTGTTCGTACCAAACCGGTCCCTCATAGTAGAAAAGCGACTCACGCTGGGTGTTCCAGTCGCCCGGCACCTTGAGCGTGGGGGCTTTGGAGAAGTCGTATTCGGTGGGTCTGGTATCGCCTGGCTTGGCTTTTTCGTTGAGGAACCAGCCGTCGGCCTTCTCTTTATGGTGAAAGCTGAAGAGTCCGCTGAAAAAGGGGTCGACGATCGAGGCCCAGTCGCCATTCAGTGAGGTGGAGGGCCGGCGGTCAGCGCCAGTGAGCACGATGGGCCCGGCCCAGGCAACACTGGAGGAAAGAAGCGCCGCACAGAGGACGGTCATGGCGATCCTGACAGGAGCAAAGACCCGGATGCGGAGAGACAGACGCACAGGCTGATCGATCATCGGGAAACCTCTTCAAGTTGAGTATGGCTAGGAGCTCTTGCTGCATCGGATCGCTGTGGCGCGGCGGCTCCGTGGCAATCTTATCGTTTGATGAGAGTGCGTGTATATTTCGACCTAATCAAATAAACCGCAACAACATGTCGGGGGACAAGGGGGACCGTCCCAAGTGCGCAAATCAGCCAAGAACCGGCGAGCGATTCAATGGTTGCAAGGGGCATTGCAGATGAAAACCGTCTACTCGCACGGGCTGTTTTCAAGCCGGCCACGGCCCGTTCCCGGTTTAAGACACTGCCCGGACCCGTGAGCGCGGCAAAGGCATGGAACACCTGTTTGCAGGCAGGCGGACGAGTCCCTCTTCTCCCCGGTTACGCCAGATTCCGCGCACGGCGCGGCACGCTGGATGACTCTCCTGCGATTCGCTCTTTGTGACTGCTGAGGCAAACCTCGACCGTGGGCGATCCGGGCAACGCGTCGCCAAGGCCTCCCCCGATGCCGGACCTGTTCAGGAATTGAACCACTACGACTTCGCACCCTTCCACGGCTTCGACTTACGAGAATTGTTGAGAGCGATCGCACGGAGAACAAGCGCCTTGAAGGCAGACTCGTCAACTTCATCCCCCTCGTGGATGTCGATCGCGCGGCGTGTGCTCCCGTCGAGACTCGAATTGAAGAGACGTGCCGGATCCTGCAGAGATGCACCCTGGGCGAAGGTCAGCTTCACGACATTCTTGTAGGATTCGCCGGTGCAGACGATGCCGTCGTGCGACCAAACCGGAGTGCCCCTCCACTTCCACTCCTCCACCACATCGGAGTCTGCTTCCTGGATAAGCTTGCGCACTCTGCTCAGGGTTTCCCCGCGCCAGTCTCCGAGTTTGGCGATCCTCTGCGAAATGAGCGCCGATGCCGGCTGGACTTGGCTCGCGTCCGATTTGTTCATGTCTTCATCCTAGAGAGCAGCAGGCTCAAAATGGCCTAACGATTGGGCTCTGCGGTCATGGCGAACGTTAATTTCACGATAGACATATAGCCCAACGTTTATCTTCTCGTCAAGTGATCCTCAAAGAATCAGCCTTCCGACGGCTTCAGGGTTGACAGCCACAATCCAGCGAACCTGCCTGATTTCAAGCAACGGACTTGAACGTTTGCCAGTGGCACTGCGCCACCGAGAAACCGGTCCATTGATAGAGGGTAAGTGAAGGCCGCCGCAGAAAAGGGCATCTGCCGACGCCCATGAGTGGCTTGAGATCGCAGGAGCTACTTCACCCGTCAGGGGATAAGGCCCAGCTCATTTCGGGCCGTTAAGGTCACGACTGATACCGTGCCCTTTCAAAACATAAGCAGCCATCAAGGCGGGGAATACGTCGAGGCTCGCCCTACGCTCGGTGAACCGCGCCGGTGACGATGCCTGGGAAATCAAAGGGATATAAGCCGGCGCCTTGTCTGCATGGACCTGCCTTCACCCGATCGGCTGCGCGCCCCATTTTGAGAGGCTCATTTGGACATAAGGTCTATGACCGCGGAATCGATTTTGGGACCTTGGCGAGCTCGGATAGCCCATTGCGCCGGGTCATACGAAGCGGTCAGAGACATTGGGAGCATCGCGGTTCTGACATTGCCGCTAAGGGTGGGGGTACGCCACGGCCATTTTGTTGCGGGGATTGAAGACGGAGAAGCTGCCGTCGGGCGAGGCGGAGACTTTGAGCCAAACGCCATCTGCTGCCGCTCCGGCGGGGTTGGCAATCAGCGCCGCAGGGCTGTTGTGGGCGGCGTCTGAGCCCTCTGCCGTGTGGAGCTGCCACAGGTCTTCAAGGCCCGGGCTGTCGCGGACCGTCTGCCAGGCCTCCGGACTGCCAGCCTTGTGGGCGCCGTTGTCCATGATGGCCACGCGAGGATGAATGGCATCCACGAAAGCCCGCGCATTGGACAGATTGAAGCCGTGGTGATTCACCATATACAGGTCTACGGTGCCGATCAAGTTGACCGGGCACACCAGGGGAATCTCCTTGGCCTTGGTCAGGTCGCCCAGATCGAGAAACCGGAAGTTGCCGAAGGTGACCAACACGCCGGCCGAGCGGGGATTCTCCGTCGTGTCCAGCTCCCATTTCGGCTCGACCGCACAGAGCGGGTTCGGCACGGGCTTCACGCCGGGAACGGAAGCGACATGCTCGCCATCGCCGGCAATTACCAAAACGTGCAAGCCGGGGATGTCTATTGTGTCACCTGGGTGGATGACGCGCCGGGGCTTGCCCTCAATGGCCTTGATGTAGGCAGCAAAGTCGTGGCGCGTGACGTCGGAGTCCTCGCGATTCACACCATGGTCGAGGAATTCACCGACCGGTACGCGTTTGACCAGCTCCGGTACGCCACCCACGTGGTCGGTGTGGAAGTGGGTGATGAAGACGTGGTCTATGCGCGAAATGCCGGCGTCGTGCATGGCCGCCTGAATGCGCAGGGCGTCGCGCCCGTCGTTGCCCGGCCAGCCGGTGTCGATCAAGAGCGATGCGCCAGACGGCGCTACGAGCAACGTGGCCTGGCCGCCCTCCACGTCAATGGCGTAAATCAGAAGCTGGACTCCCGTGCTGACTTGAGCCTGGGCCAGAGGCGGAGCGAGAAACAGCAAGACAAGGGCGCAGGAGAGTAGCGCGAGAAGCGGGAGGCGGAAGGCGCGGAAGCAGGGAGTAGAGGCAATTTGCATTTGCAAAAAGTGTACTCGCTTGGCGATTGGCTTGGGGAATGCCTGCCAAATCACTCCAGAACTGGCAACCTGATTGCACCGCAATTGGTTCAAAAAGGCCGATTTACCGCACTGCTGTTAGAATAGAAGGTGCCGCACTGTGTGGCGATTCGCCCTTCTGCGGCATTCTCAGGGAAATTGTCTCCGATTTTATTTCATACGAGGCCGCTCTTCCCTGGCGGTCGCCTCGACTTGAAGGCTCTGGCTTCGGGATTGACCATCCCCGTTCATGCTATAGCGCCCCAACCCATGGCCTGCTAGGCCAAACCAAAAGAAGGAAAAGCTACCCTGTGACCCAGACGATACGTAATATCGCCATCATCGCCCATGTTGACCACGGTAAGACCACTCTCGTTGATGCCATGCTGCGGCAGTCCGGCACCTTCCGCGCCAACGAGCAGGTGGCGGATCGGGTGATGGACTCGAATGAACTGGAGCGGGAGCGGGGTATCACCATTCTCGCCAAGAACACGGCGATCGTTTTCGAAGGCGGCAAGATCAACATCGTCGATACCCCCGGCCACGCCGACTTCGGCGGCGAGGTCGAGCGCGCCCTCAAGATGGTTGACGGCGTCATGCTGCTGGTGGACGCGGCCGAGGGGCCGCTGCCGCAGACCCGCTACGTGCTGGCCAAGGCTCTCGAAGCCAAGCTCAAGCCGATCGTGGTGATCAACAAGATTGACCGGCCCGACGCGCGGGCGCAGGAAGTTCTGAACGAGATTTACGATCTTTTCATCGATCTGGACGCGGACGAGTCGCAGCTTGATTTCCCCGTGCTTTACGCAGTGGCGAAGGCAGGGACGGCGACCACCGACATGGCCGTCCCCGGCGTGGACCTGCAACCGCTGTTTGAGTCCATCGTCTCGACCATTCCCCCGGCCACCGGCGATACGGAAGCTCCGCTGCAAATCCTGGTCACCAATCTCGACTATTCTGACTACTTCGGCCGCATCGCCATCTGCCGCGTCTTCCAGGGCACGCTGCACGCCGGCGACGAAGTGGTGATCTCCAAGCGCGACCACTCGCTGATGAAGACCAAGATCACGAAGCTCTTTACCTTCAGCGGGCTCAAGCGCACGGAGACGGAAGAGACCACCATGGGTGACATTGTGGCCGTGGCCGGCATTGAGGGCATCACCATCGGCGAGACCATCACCTCGGTGGAGAATCCCGCCCCCTTGCCGCTGATCATCATCGACGAGCCCACGATCGCCATCCAGTTCAGCGTGAACAACTCGCCGTTCGCCGGGCGCGAAGGCCAGTATGTGACCAGCCGCAACCTTCGCGAGAGGCTGGAAAAGGAACTGCTGACCAACGTCAGTATTCGCGTGGAAGATACCGGCTCGCCCGATACCTTCAAGGTGCTTGGCCGCGGCGAATTGCAGCTTGCCATCCTGATCGAAATGATGCGCCGTGAGGGCTTCGAGCTCTCCGCAGGCCGCCCCGAGATCGTCACCAAGACGGTGGACGAGGTGCGGATGGAGCCCGTCGAGCACCTCACCATCGACGTGCCCGAGGCCTACACCGGCGTGGTGATCGAGAAGCTCGGTCCGCGCAAGGGCGAGATGAACAAGATGCACAATCACGGCTCAGGCCGCGTGCGCATGGAGTTTCGCGTGCCCAGCCGAGGCCTGATCGGCCTGCGCAGCGAGATGCTGACGGAAACCCGCGGCACCATCGTCATGAACACCCTGTTCGACGGCTACATTCCCTACCAGGGCGAGATTCCCCAGCGGCCCACCGGCGCGTTGATCGCCGACCGCCAGGGTGTCACCACCACCTACTCGCTGAACGGCTTGCAGGAACGCGGCATTCTGTTCATGGGAGCGGGCGTCGAGGTCTACGAGGGCATGATTATCGGCGAGCACTCGCGCGATAACGACCTGGACGTGAACGTGGTGCGCGAAAAGAAGATGACCAACATGCGCGCTTCGAGCGCGGACGAGGCCATCCGCCTGGTGCCCTACCGCAGCCTCAACCTGGAACAGGCCATCGAGTTCATCGCCGAAGACGAGGTGGTCGAGGTAACGCCCAAATCGCTCCGCCTGCGCAAGCGGATCCTGCAGCAGAACAAGCGCCCCAAGCGCTGGGAAAAGGGCCAGCAGTAACTGCTCCGCGGAAGGGCCTGGGCAACGCTATTCAGCCAAAACTTCCGCGCGTTCTTCCGAGGACTTGCTTGTCTTCTGTCGAGCACTTGCTTTGTAACAGGGCACGACTTTAGTCGTGCCAACAGCCCTCCAAATACCCTCTTGGGCTTTAGCCCCTGAGGGTATGCTTTTGGGTGCATCTAGCCCAAATCGCTGCACCGACGGAGGCGGATTTTTCAGCGGGATCGCCGGCCTAAGTCGCAGAAAAAGAGCGGCGATTAACTCGACCGCTTCTCTGATAATCTCTTTATCAAATGGCCGGCCTCGTTATTGACATCATTATCGAGTTCCTCTTCCGGACGATTGGGAATGGCTTCCAAAGAATCTTAACCAGCGATTGGCCGGTTATTACGGCGATTGTGTCCGAATCGGAACGACGCGAGCCTGGCATGGGATGTACCGTTATTGTTATTCACTACAATTATCGCTATGCGGAAATGCGCTACGAAGGGACACACAAAGAGCCGTTCTTGTTTGATAATTACGCGGACGCCTACCTGCGCCGCTTTCCCGGCGGATCCGAATTCCCCGTGCGAGTGAATCCCAACGATCTTTCGCGTTCCATCCCAGCAAATCGAAAAACCGTCTTTACTCGGGTAAAGTAGCTGGGGTCTGCAAGTCTCGCTTTCGAGACCTGGGAACACAATCTCGATACGAAACCTGAACGGAGGGAGCAGGAGCCTTCAGGCTCCTGAAACCAGACCTATCAGCTTGATCGGCCTTTAGGCCTGGGTTCTATAGCAATCAGAATCTCCGCGGCTAAAGCCAGGCCTGGAGGGTATCCGTATTCAGGGGCCTGAAGGCCCCTACTCCCTCCGCGGGTGCCCCCGGTCCTGCTTTTGGGACCGGGGAAAACACGGACCCCCATGCGCGAAGCGCGTCTGGCCGCACCGCAGGTGCCTTACTCCGGCAGCTTGGCGTCCAGCACTTCCTGCGCCCGCGCCGCCCGCCATGCGGCCAGGCGGTCGTGGAGCGCCGCATCGTTCAGCGCCAGAATGGCCGCCGCGAAGAGCGCCGCGTTCCCCGCGCCCGGCTTGCCGATGGCCAGAGTGGCCACGGGAATCCCCTTGGGCATCTGCACCATGGAGAGCAGCGAGTCCAGCCCATTGAGCGGTGTCGCCACCACCGGCACGCCCAGCACCGGCAGCAGCGTCTTGGCCGCGATGACCCCGGCCAGATGCGCCGCGCCGCCCGCCCCGGCGATGAAGACCCGCACGCCGCGCTTAGGCGCCTCGGCCACGTACTCGAAAAGCTGGTCCGGGGTTCGGTGCGCACTCAGCACCCGCGCCTCGCAGGGAACTTCCAACGCGCGCAAAATCTCAATCGCAGGCAAAAGGACCTCGTAGTCGCTCTTGCTGCCCATCACGATGCCAACCAGGGGATGTTCGCTCATAGACCGATTATAAAAGGGGCCAAGGCGCGGCGGTCGCTGCCAACCCGGCCGGCGCCCCCGCAATCTGGATGGCGAAGTCGATCTCAGCCAACCGATGAGGCGCTTCGCTCCGCGGATTCAACCTGCCGCGGATCTGGACCTCAGGGAATGGAGCGTCCGGAGCAGTGTGCCCAGGGCGTCTGTCAGGCCTGGTCCCAAAACCGCAGCGAGAGGTACCGGTCGGCGGCATCGGGTAGCACCGCAACGATGACTGCGCTTCGTCCGGCGGCAGCCTCTTCCTGTGCGATTGCCACACCAGCGGCCACGGCCGCAGCCGCCGAAATACCCACCAGCAGCCCCTCATCGCGTGCCAACTGCCGAGCCATCGCGAACGCTGCTTCGGTCTCCATGGCCACCGTCCGGTTGGCCAGATGAGGGTTGAAGATGGCTGGAACGATGCCGTCGCCCCGATGCTTGAGGCCCGCGATCCCGTGCTCGGGCCGGTCGGGCAGCACGCTGACGGCCTGAAGAAGCGGGTTCTGGCCCTTGAGAGAACGGGCTGTGCCGGTGAAAGTGCCGGAGGTGCCCAGGCCGGCGACAAAGTGGGTGACTTGTCCGGCGGTCTGGGACCATATCTCAGGCCCGGTGATGTGAAAATGCGTGAGCCAGTTGGCGTCGTTGGAGAACTGATCGACATAGCAGAAGCGATCGGGATCGTTGCCGGCCAACTCCCTTGCGCGCAGAATCGCGCCGTCGATCCCCTCCTGCGGGGCGGTCCAGTCCACCTTGGCGCCGTAGGCATTCAGTATCCGCTTCATCTCGGGCGACACATCGGCTGGCATGGCCAACCGCACGGGGAAGCCCAGTGCCGCGCCCAGCATGGCGAAGGCGATGCCGGTATTGCCACTGCTAGCGTCCAGCAGGGTCTTGCTCTGTGTCAGCAGGCCGCGGGCGCGTGCATCGCGAACCATGGCTGCGGCGGCGCGGTCCATGACGCTGCCGCTGGGATTGGCCCACTCCGCTTTGCCGAGCAAGGTAATGCCCTTCAAACCGCGGACCACCTGGTCAAGCCGGACGAGCGGCGTGGCGCCGATGCGCTCGGGCGCAGTGGAACCGAGTTTCATTTGCGTGGGGTCAGTCATCATGGGAATTGCCGCCTGCGCTCCGCTTGTGCGAGATTGGGTATGCGGGATCGGAATAGGCGAACCTACCGCCAATCGCTCTTCTACCATCCTCGCAGACTGGAAAGCGGCCATGGGCAAAAAGTCCAGAAACCCGAACTTCGATCAGACGCTGGAAACCTTGCGCGCCCACTCCTTCCAGGTGACGCCCTTTGCCCAAATCGCCGGCAGCGTGCTGGTGAGCAAGCACGGCGCTGCCGCAGTGCTGGTGGCGGCTGAAGAGAAGGACGCTCCGGCGGCCTTTGCAGTGGGCCCGGGAGTGCTGTCAGGGGGCCAGGTGGCGCGGCTACTGGACCGGGGCTACCAGAAATTCATTAAGACCCCCCAATTTGAACTGCCCGCCACGGCCTCTCAATTGCAGGCGATTCACCGGTTCTCAGAGGAATTGAAGCAGTTGACCGGCGCCATGAACCTTTTCAACGAGTCTCTGGGTACGACCAGCGACTTGTATGAGTACGACCGGCTGAAGGGCCGTGATGCCTCGCATCCCGTCGCCACTCGCCCCTGGGACCTGGCCGAAGGACACTGATTCTTCCCGGAACTCAGGTGGTGAGGCCGATGGAAGCGCAAGAATACGCGGGCACTCTGGCAGAGCTGGCGTCCAATCGCCGGACAACCCCCCGCCACGCAATCGAGGGCGATGCCTCTATTCTGCTGGTGGATCATGGATCCAGCATTCCCTGCAACATTTTGGATCTCAGCCTGGGCGGGTGCCAGTTGCGCACATCGAAGCCCTTCGAGGCCGGCATCAAGGTGCTGGTGGAGGTGAGCTTCAAGGTGCACGGGCTGGTCCTCCGGTTCCGAGGGACGGTTCAATGGAAGGTGAGAGACCATCTTTTCGGTATCCGCTTTCTTGAGATGACCTCGCGGCGCAATGAGGGACTGGCCGAAGTGCTGTGCGAGGTGGAGGCGGAAAATGCCGCCAGGCAAGCACTGCAAGCCGATGGAGCCGGGGCCGCGGGACAAGCCGGGGCTTCTCAGTATTTCTGGGACGAAGACGAATAGCTGCTGCCGGGCCGGCCTGTGCCGCAGTCGATCCGGCAGTTTCATCCAGGGAAAGGGCCTTTTGTTTTCCCAAAATTGAGGCTATCGCCGCCAAACCCTGGAGAGATCCACCTGACCGCCCGCATTCGGCGGGGATATTCTGCACATCATGCCCCCAGTGACCCAATCCGCGCCCTCCGCCAACTTTGCCAGCCTGCTGGCCTCGCTGGCGGCGCCCGCCCACGAGCATGCGCCACCATGGAAGGACGATCTGCTGGCCGATGACGTGGCGACGCTGAGCTATGAGCATGCCCTGCGCGCTCATGGCCGCAATCGATCTCCCGAGCCGGGCGACCGCACGCTTGCGGAGCGCGGTGAGCATACCCCGTTCAGCTTTCCCGAGGAGTCTGTCTCCGACGGCAATTCAGGGTTGAGCGCAAAGCCAAAAGCTGTGTCTGGCGGCCTTCGGTTACCGGCACACGAGCGGAATCTGCGGTCGGCCAGCATCACTATTCGCATGAGCCAAGCAGAATGTGAGCAACTGCACCGGCGCGCCGCCGAAGCCGGGCTGACCGTCTCGGCCTACCTGCGCTCCTGCACCTTCGAAGCGGAATCACTGCGTGCGCTGGTCAAGGAAACGATGGCGCAATTGCGGCAGAGCACGGGCGAAAGACAACCTGCGCTCGCGCGACCTCCGTGGCGGCAGAGGATGTCGCGATTGCTGGCGCATTGGCGCGGTGGCCGGCGGAACGCCGGTGCATGACCCTGCGATACAGCGCGCAAGAAGCCGCATTCAGGGACCAAATCTGGCACAAGATGGGCTCAAAGCAGGCAACAATTCGGGTAGGCCAGATGTTCCTTCGTTCAAATGAGAGTCATATAAGACGCACATTATGAACCGCTACGCGCTCACCACCGCAAAATAGGAGGCATCTTCAGGGGAAGCCGTGGCCAAGGACGGTTCAGGCCGCGGAAACTCCTGACCGAGCAGGCTGAATCGGGGATCTGCACCCACCTCGTCCCGCCAGCCAGTGAGCGCCAAAGGCGGGTAAGTCTGTGCATGCGGGTTTGGAATCGAGGGCAAACTCCTGTCGTTCCTGTTTACAGGTCACATCGATTTCATCTCACGGTAGGGCTGCTGGCGGCAACCAAGAGCTCTGTCCGGTTTGGCTGACATCCATCACAACAGCACATTGCCCCCAGGATTCTTGCCACTTGGCGACATATGAGGACTGATCTGGCGGGAAGATCTGGATTTCAAGCCCCGGTCCCCAACAGCGACCGACCCGGAGGCGCCCTCAGCGTGGACTTGAGATCACACCGGGACCGGGGCCACCCGCCATGTCTCCGGGTGTGTTCCGGCTCACGCTTTAGGAAATCTTGATGCCGTTCGCGGCGAGTTTGGACAGGAACATCACGCCATATTCGATCACCATGTTTCGTAGTAGGCGCGCATATTCCCGATCTGCCGTAAGGGGGTGGACGGCAGTATCGCTCATCAGTGTGTAGAGCGATGTGATAAAGGCTTCATGCGGCTGGATAAAGATGCCTTTGCTACGAAGATAGGCAATCCATTCGCCCCACTTCTTGCCTCCGCTTTCTACCGCTGGAGTGGCGATGGCATTGGCTGAATCGCGATGCAGGATTTCGAGAAAACTACGGAGGTGACCAAAGCAGCTCTTCAATTCGAATGCTGTGGCGTCGTCACGGTATTGCTTCTCCGCTTCCTCAAGAGCTTCTTTCAATTCCTTGCGGAAACCAAGCGTATCGAGAAACGCAATCACCTTAACTTTGTCGGCTTCCACTTCCGGGTTCCGCGTCTTCTGGAGGTGGCCTTTTGTGTAAAAAAAGAGAGCTTGGTTTATCTCCAGAAAAAGATCATCGATGATCCGTACTATCTCGTTGCCCTGCTTCTGGCGCCCCGGTTTGAAGTGTGGGTTTTGTATTTTCTTGCCGGTTGCCGGGCCACGTGATTGCCACGTTTGTAGTTCAGCCATTGCGCGGATGGGGACCAGCCATTGCTGAATTTGTTTCAGCTCCCTCCTGCTGAACAGATCGAAGTTCACACTGATCGCTTCTTCGAGCTGCATTAGCAGCAGGACGAGACCATTCGTGGGTTTTGTGATCCTCAAGATCGCATCAAACAGTTCGGTCAAATGCCCGGTGCGAATGCAGAATTCGGCGATCAACGGAACGTCCGAAATAGTCAGGAGGAACGTCGGGAAATGAGTTTCGCTTCCGACTTTCGTTAATTGCCCGCCAGCACTTACGAATGACAACATTTCGCTGAGGAATAACTCACGATCCTTAGTTTCAACTTCACCGAGCAGGCGCAGCATCAGGTCGTAGTTGGTTCCACCGAATTCGTATAGATCGGCGTCTTCCTGAACGCTGCGGGGGTGTTTTTGTCTCTCCTGGACAAGATTGATGCCAGCGGCTGTACGCTGTACAGCGGTAACCATGGCGAGAAGGGGTGACTCGCCCTTCTTAGTAAGCGGCCATTCCACCTTTTGCTTATATCGACTAGTTGGCCGCACGCGCTCTTCGAACAGAATGCGCGACATGGCCTCCACAGCTTCTCCGAATTCCATACTCGGAAGAATAGCACCGAACTATACGGCAGCCGCGAGATTGAAGAATACGCGACTAACGTCAATCAGACACGGTTCTGATCCGGGATGTACGTCAGGGGCAGGTGGCCCGGGCCTTAGGAAGCAAATTCACTAAAGACAATTGGGTGCCCCAGGTCTGGATTCTCAGACCTGGGATTGGACGAGCCCCAACCAGTCATTGTTAACTCCCGAAAAACGATAGATCCCTATCGGGACTGCCCCGGTCAGATGAGGCTGGATCGAGCAAGGCTTTCCCGACCGGGGCAGTTTCGATAGGGCCGTTTGGAGTAAGTCGCTGGCGTTTGCGACGGACGCGGTGATCCCCCTATGGGATTTCAATGGTCGACAGTTGGTCCGTCTGGAGTTTGTAGGGGCCGGTGGTGACGGTCTGGGCGGCGTGATCACCGATCCCAGAGCGAAATGCGGGTCTGTTTTGCATCTTCGAACGAGCGTTGTTGCGGTAGGAATCGGAGTTCGAGCGCACTTCTGCGTTGCGTGCTGGCGCACGAAGTGGAGAAGGATGGAAAGCAGCCGGGCGAGTGTTGAAGCACTCAAGAACTGTCATCGGCACACCTCCTTGGCTCGGACGGGATCAGGCTTGGACGGAAGTACAACTGGCTGGGGGTGAGCCGCTCGACGACCAGCATGATGCCGGAGCATGCTGGACAGCGGAGACTGGGTGTCTCTGGCGGATCGACGTATTTCGCCACACCGAGCAGCGCGCGGCAGCGTTCGAGCGCTGCACTCCGCCTGCGGTTGGCGAAGAGTCCGAAGTGGCGGATGCGAACCAGGCCGCCGGGCAAGACGTGAAGCAGGAAGCGGCGCAGGAACTCGTAGGCGGAAACGGTCATGACCTTCTTTTTGCCGCCGTGTGCATAGTCTCGCCAGCGAAAAGATACGCGTTCGTTCTCGAAGGCCACGAGCCGATGGTTGGAAATGGCGACACGATGGGTATAGCGGGCCAGGTAGTTGAGAACATGTTCGGCGCCGCCGAAGGGTGGCTTGGCGTAGACGACCCAGTCTTGCCGGAACAGTTGCCGGAGGAAGCTGGAGAAGCTGCGGGAAGCGACCAGATGCTGTTGTGAGCCATGAAACTGAAGCTTGCCTTGCGCGAAAAGTTGCTTCAGTCCAGCGACGAACTTGCCACGGAAGACTCGGCTCAATGCGTGGACGGGCAGGAAGAAGCGGCGCGAAGAGTCTATCCATCTGGAGCCGTCGAGAGCCAGGCCGCCAGCGGGAACGATGTAGTGGACGTGGGGATGATGCTCAAGGTTCTGTCCCCAGGTATGGAGCACGCCGAGGAATCCGATATCGGCTCCCAGGTACTTCGGATCACGCGCCAGTTCGAGCATCGTCGCTGCGCTGGTGCGGTAGAGCAGGTCGTAGAGCAGTCGCTTGTTCTGGAGAACAAGAGCGGACAAGTCGTGCGGCAGAGTGAAGACGACATGGAAATACGGCACGGGCAACAGTTCAGCCGAGCGTGCGGCCAGCCATTTTGCGCGCGCGCTTCCCTGGCACTTGGGGCAGTGCCGATTGCGGCATGAGTTGAACGAGATGGCCTGATGGCCGCAGCGGACGCACTGATCCAGATGACCACCCAGCGCCGCGGTGCGGCAGCGGACGATGGCATCGAGCACCTTGCGATGCGGCCATGCTAGATGCGACTGCTGCTGTTCCCAGAAACTGTTGCCCATTCGACGGACGATGTCGGCCACCTCGAGGGTGGGCCGGCTCATCGCCTGATTTTCCTCCTGGAGCGCTTCACTTCGTCAGGGCTGGACACTTCGATCGATTCCAGTGGGCTCGGAATCGCCTGCAGATGGCGCCGGGACAAGTGCAGATAGACAGTGGTGTGAGCGAGCTTGGCATGGCCGAGGAGAACCTGGATGGTGCGCAGGTCGGCGCCGGCTTCCAGCATATGAGTCGCGAAACAATGCCTCAAGCTGTGAGGAGATACGTGCTTGGTAATGCCGGCACGCTCGGAGGCCTCCCGCACGGCCTGCCAGACAATCTTCTCTGTAATGGGCACATCTGCCCGCCAGCCCTTAACCGTACCTGGAAACAGATAGGTCTTGGGCTTCATCCAGCGCCAATACTCGCGCAGAGTATCAAGCAGCTTCGGGGTCAACAGCACGTCGCGGTCTCGGCCGCCCTTGCCTTGGCGGACGTGAATCACCATGCGCTCGCTGTCGATGTCGGAAACCTTGAGGTGGCACATCTCGGCCCGGCGCAAGCCAGTTGCATACAGCAACATCATCATGGTGCGATGCATCAGGTTGCTGGCCGAATCAATCAGGCGAGCTACCTCTTGCTGGTCGAGTATGGTCGGCAGCCGTCTCTGATGCTTGGGAAATGGAATGTGGTCGGGAAGGTACGGCCTCCCGAGAGTCTTGACGTAGAGAAAGCGCAAAGCGCAGGTCCGGAGTCCGATCGTCCCAGGGGACAACTTGAGATCGCGAAAAAGATGAACCTGATACTGCCGGATGTGATCCGGCCCCAAACGATACGGCGAGCGATGGAAGTACTTCGCAAAGTCTTCCACCGCGTGGAGATAGCAACGTGTGGTGCTCTGGGAATAGTTGCGACGCTGGAGTTCATCCAGCATCAGCTGCCGAAGATGGGTCACAGTAAACCTCCTGTGACCCGAGGTTTACACGGCCAACAATGCAAGTGGAAAGCCCACGCGGCAGCGTCCGTCGCGCCAGCGACTTAGTCCAAACGCCCCAGGGTCGAGGAACGAGGTCACCCCTGTGTCGTCGGTCGACCGTAACTTGCCATGTGGCCCGGCCGATGGGGGAGCGTGAATTTCCGGCAACCCAGCGGCTTCCGGCATGAGTCAAGTCGTGCCCTGGCACTTCGAGCGGAGTGAAAACAGTCTCTTTGCTGCCGTTACTCCACTTGCAGCACCAGGCACTTCAGGTACTCGGTCTCTGGCAGGCCCAACACCACAGGGTGATCGAGGGCTGCGCCGCGCCGCTCCAGCAGGCGCACGCGCCGGTGGGCATCCACGGCAGCGGAGGCGACGCAGGCCTCCAACTCTGTCCAGCCCACGTGATGGGAGCAGGAGCAAGTCACCAGCAAGCCGGCGGGGCGCAGCATCTTGAGCGCGCGCAGGTTCAGTTCCTTGTAGCCTCGCAAGGCTCCCTCAACGGCCCGCTGGCTTTTGGCGAAAGCGGGAGGATCGAGCACAATGGCGTCGAATCTTTCGTCTGCATCGGACCAGTCGCGCAGGATTTGAAAGGCATCGCCCTCAACCCAATCCACCTCGGCAGTGAAGCGGCTGCGGTTGGCCTGGCAATTCTGCTCGGCCACTTCAAGCGAGGCGCGGGAAGAGTCAATTCCAGTGACTTGACGGCAGACCTGAGCCAAATGCAGGGCAAAGCCGCCCTGGTAGCAGCACACATCCAGCGCGCGGCCGGTCGCTCCCAGGCGGCCAGCCCACCGAGCGGCCGCGGCATAGTTGGCCCGCTGGTCGAGGAAGGCTCCGGTTTTCTGCCCGGAGTTGGCGTCGAATTGGAAGGCGAGCCCATTGAGGTGAAATGTGCTGCGGGCGGCTGCGGCAGAACCGGCATCGGCCAGCCACAGAGGCGCCGGGTTGGGCGCAGCCAACCCCTCCAGTTCACGAATGCGCGGGTCGGGCCGTTCCAGAATTGCGGCGGGAGCCAGCTCCTCGCGCACGATGCGCACGCATGTCTCGCGCACCGCGGCGGAGTCCAGGCCCTTGGCCAGGAATTGCAGAATCACCAGGTCGCCGTACTTGTCTGCCACAAGGCCAGGCAACTCGTCGGCTTCGCTGAAGCAGAGGCGGCAGGCGTTGTTCTCCTCAGTCAGGAACGGTTTGCGGCGCGCAATAGCGTGCCGCAGCCGGAGAGCCAGCAACTCCAGCCATCCGGCCTCGTCGATTGCCTCGCGCGAAACCATGCGCAGCGCGATCTGCGAGGAGGGGCTGTAGAGCGCAGTGCCCAGCAGCAAGCCCCTGCTGTCAGCCACCGGCAGCAGTGCTGGAGGATTGGCCTTGTCGAGCAACTCAACGGACTCAATCTCGGAGGCGTAAACCCACAGAAAGCCATCCCGCAGCCGGTCGGCTGCGCGCCGGGTAATCTGGGCTCCCAGGACGGGGTGAGACGACGCCGGGCGCCTGGCCGCAGGCCGGGGGGGCAGGGCACGGCTCACGTCTGCTCCCTCGCTTGCCTTGAACGGCTTTGCCTTGCGGGCTCCCGCGTGTTGGGTTGGAGGAGGGTTTCCGTGGCTCCGTGCAAAAGGCGCCGCGGGCTTGGCTGCCTTGGGCGCCTTCTGCGAGGGTGTAGATTGTGCGTTGCGCGGCTTGGTCATATGCTCCCTTGGGTCAATTCTGCCCTGGACCGGGAGCCAATGGGCCGCCGGCCCTTACCTTAGCTGAATGCTGTCCAGGAAGCGGCTCAGATTGCTGATTCTCAGCATTCTGTCCTGGGGGTTGGCTTGCTTCATTTTACCAAGGATTGGACCCCACACGGGCATTTCGGCGGAACTGTGCGCGGGAACCGCCGCACCATCCTGCAGTACGGCGAGCACATGGAGATTGGGGAATTTGCCGTGATTGCTCCGGCTCAACGCAGTCAAGTCGGGTGGAGCCGTGCGCAGCGCGGAAGCGACGGGACCGCTGCCCTTTCCATCCTGGCCGTGACATGGCGCGCAATAGTTGCCATACATCTGCCTGCCGCTGGTGGGATTGATCCTATTCACGGAAATAGTAACTGTTGGCTTGGTTTGATCTGCATACGCCGCGCCACTTGCAAGAACAGCAGTCACGGCGATAACAAACAGGCGTCTCAACATAAGTTCCTCGGTTCTGGGTCACTCAAGCGAAAGCGGAGAGATCGAGCCGGGCAAGCGATATCCAGGGCAGTATCGACTTAAGGAGATACCGCGCGGCGGGCTTGCTTTCGGGATGTGTCTGCTCTGACTCCTCTCGAGTCCGAAGGGGACTCTACGCCTGTCCTGGAGTGCGCGGGCTGTGACGGCCAGCACACTCGGTTGATCCGTCCAAGACGGACGAACCACTAAGGGAAAGGAACATATCAAAGGCGGGAAATATATCTGCTCTCTGGTCTCTCTTGCAGCGTGTAGATGATCTATCTGAAGCAGGTGTGAAATCCAAGGGGGATAAAGGCGTTGCGGAACAAGGGATGATTCGGGCAAAAAATACCAGGAAAGCATCCCTCGTGGGCAAAGTACCATGATGATTCCAGTGAAAGTAAGCATGGTTTGAAACCAAGGGCTAAAGCCCGGCTGAGCACCTCGGCAGGGTCCAACCCGCGTTGTTTTAAACGCTCCTCGGCACGCCTAAAGTTGCTCCCTGACATAAGGCGCCATTCCTGAGTGACGCTCCAGAGAGCGCATCGATGTAATTCGTACTATCCATGGGGACAGTGACCAAAGTCATGCAGTTGCAAGGACGACATGCTTCGTCTATCTTCCGGGCGGGGTTGAGCAAGCTGTTCTTTGTTACAAGATTGCACAGGTCACTGACCGGCCGATGCCGCATTTTGGGTTCGTGCATCTCCCTGTTCCAAAACAACCTAGTGTCATGAGTCTGAATTCGCACCAGAAATCGGGGATGGAGAAAGCCAGAATCTTCGCTCACCACCCCCGGAACTCCACCCCAAAGAGCAAAGACCGCTCTTTGGGGACCCCGGAACAGAGAAGCGTCTGGGGCCCCGTTCGCTCAGGATGACATCCTGATTAGGGGTTGAGGTCGTCGAATTATGATGCGAACTTCTGGGACATCACTAGAGGACCTTTGATCAAGTGTCCGATTTCCGAATCACGCTCCCTTGGGGGCTAAAGTCCGTCTCCGAGTTTTGCTACTTACGGCACGACTAATGCCGTGCCCTTTCAAAACGGCGACTTATTCAGAGGTTCCCCAGGCGAGAGCATGGGATGTTGAAGCGCGATCACAGGGTTCTTGCCGAGAAAGAGAGATCGGGCTTCGCAAGGGCGGCATGCGATGAAACACAGAATATATGCGGTAAGGGCTTTCCCATTTGTGCCCCATGCCAAGGTAAGGCCGGAGATCGGCGGCCGGATGATGTGACTTATGTGAGAGAGCCGCCGCCTTCTGAAGGCGCCCCCCCCCCAGTTCTCGCCGCGCAAAACACAAAGGGCGAGAAACCGACCGGTAGCTTCCAGGCCATTCCTACGATCTGACCAAAAAAGTGCCGTAGACAAGGGTGGGGAAACGCTTGTCCGTCCCGCAGCGCGCAGTTGAATGGGCATTCCATCCGCGGATTCACGCAACGCAAACCGCCGCAGCCTATAATAAGCCATGGCGACTGTCCGGCAAGATCCTCCGGCAGATGTTCTCAGCACGCCCCCATCTTCCCAGGGGGAGGCGCAAGCGGCCGCGCGCAAACTGGAAGCCAGCATGATCGGCGAGCGTTTCGAAGGGCTGCTGCGGCACGTCCAGGCTAATCGTCCCACTGAAGATGTGTCTCTAATTCGCAAAGCCTGGGAGTTCTGCGTCAAGCACCATGAGGGGCAGATGCGGGCCTCCGGTGAGCCTTACATTATCCACCCCCTCGAAGTGGCCGAGGTGCTGGCGGAGATGAAGATGGACGCGACGGCCATTGCCGCAGGCCTTCTGCATGATTCGGTCGAGGATACGCCCGCCACCAACGAGCAAATCCAAGCCGGTTTTGGCGATCAGGTGGCCCACATCGTTGAGGGCGTCACCAAGATCGACAAGATCCAATTTGCCAATCGCGAAGACCGGCAGGCAGAAAATGTCCGCAAGATGCTGCTGGCCATGGTGTCAGACGTGCGTGTGGTGCTGATCAAGCTGGCCGACCGGCTGCACAACATGCGCACCCTGGAGCACTTGAATGCAGACCGCCAGGACGCCATCGCCCGCGAGACCCAGGACATCTACGCGCCCCTGGCGCACCGCCTGGGCATGGGCAAAGTGCGCGGCGAGCTGGAAGACCTGGCCTTTCGTTATACCGATCCGGTGAGCTACGAGAAGGTGTCGGCGGCAGTGGAGTCGCGGCGCATTGAAGGTGAGCAGTTTCTGCGCGGCGTGGAAGAGACGCTGGTGGAGCAGTTGCGCGAAAACGGCATTGAGGCTCGGGTGGAGTATCGCATCAAGCGGCTCTACTCCATCTTCCAGAAGATCGAGCGGTCAAAGGTCTCCTTCGACCAGGTGTACGATCTACTGGCCATTCGCGTCATCACCCAAGACGTGGCGGCGTGCTACGCGGTTTTCGGACTGATTCACACCTTGTGGCGGCCGGTTCCGGGGCGCATCAAGGACTTCATCGCCATTCCCCGCGCCAACCGGTATCAATCGCTGCACACCACGGTAATGGGCGCCAGCGGCCACCAGTTCGAGGTGCAAATCCGCACCGAAGAGATGCACCGCATTGCCGAAGAGGGCATTGCCGCCCACTGGAAGTACAAGGCAGGCGAGGGTGTAGTGAACTCGCGCGACGAGGAGCGGCTCAACTGGATTCGCCAACTCGTCGAGTGGCAAAAGGAGATGACCGACCCCAACGAGTTCCTTTCCAGCCTGAAGATGGACCTGTATCCCGACGAGGTCTACACTTTCACGCCCAAGGGGAAAGTGGTGGTGGTTCCGGCCGATGCCACGCCGGTGGACTTTGCCTACACCATCCACACCGAGGTAGGGCACACCTGCGTTGGTGCCAAGGTGAACGGCCGCATGGTTCCGCTGCGCACCAAGTTGCGCACCGGCGACATTGTCGAGATCGTCACCCAGAAAGACCACAAGCCCAGCCGCGACTGGCTCACCTTTGTCAAGAGCCCGCGCGCCCGCAACAAGATCAAGCATTGGCTGAACGAAGATCAGCGCCGCCGCGCGGTAGAGATTGGCCGCAAGCTGCTGGAGCGCGAAGCCCGGAAGTTCAAGGTCCCGATGAGCCAGATCGACGATCAGGACCTGAGCCGCATCGCCGGAGAGTATGGCGTGGCCACGGCCGCGGACTTGCTGGCCACGCTGGGACAGGGCAAGCACTCCGCCCACCAGATTCTCAATAAGCTGGCGCCGGGCTACGCCAACCTGGGAGACGCGGAGGCGGCTGCCGAACCCAAGCTCCCCGGTACCGTGGAGTCGGCCATGTCCGACGCGGTGCGCAAGCTGCACCTGACGGGCTCCGATTCGCTCCAGGTAGAAGGCCAGAACGACCTTCTCGTCTATCGAGCGCGCTGCTGCAATCCGATACGCGGCGAAGAGATTATCGGCTACGTGACCCGCGGCAAAGGTGTGGCCGTGCACGCCCGCAGTTGTCCCAACGTGCAGAATCTGCTCTATGAGAGCGACCGTCGCATTGCCGTGGAGTGGTCGCGCGTGGGCGATCAATCCGCCGGACGCCCACAGGTTTACCCGGTGAAGATCACCATTTTCTGCGACGACCGGGCCGGCATGTTGAAGGAGCTGACCGCCGTGATCTCGGACGACAACACCAATATCCGCGGCGTGGACATCCGCGACGAAGACGGCGAGGCGGTGGTGGAGTTTGTGGTGGAAGCCGAAGACCTGCGCCACCTGAACAAGATGGTGCTGGGCCTCCGCCGCGTTGGCGGCGTGCGCGCCGTGAAGCGGACGCAGAAGCTGTGAAAAACGCCTTCTAGCTCTTTGCTTCTGGCTTTCGGCATTTTCCCGAGGGGGAAACTCGACGTTCATTCGCGGGGCTATTTTGCGCAAAGAACGAATTCCGCTTTGGCCCCTTTGGGTTGCGATTGGCTTTCCACTGATACGAATTGTTCTCGAAGCCGGCCCTATTGCTCCAAACTTCGCTTTCGTGATGTTGGGTCTGCCAGTGCTGTTCCTCGCCTGGGCCGGACTAGGAGTTTGGGCAGCGATAATCGCTGCCGCCTTTTTGTGGCATCGCGCATGGCGCCAGGCGGTAGCTGGCGCTGTACTACCATTGGTCGTCCTCGGCGTGGGCCTGGACCACTTGGCGTTCATCCGTTTCTGCGACAACGCTGGAGACACCATTCACTTCTATCTGAGACACCCCGCGTACATGAAAATTGTGCGCGCAGCCCCGCAGAACGGAAACCCGCGGCTGCTGACCATCAATCTGGGAAGGATGAGCTGGGCCTCACGTGGGTACTTCTGCGACGAAAGCGACGAAGTGATTCGAGATACCTCCCTTCAGTCGCCCGGTTGGCAGGTACGCGCGCAGGATTCGGAACTCGGCTATGGCTATGGAGCAATTAGAATTCCAGGCCCCCTCGTACTCACCCGGCACTCACTGGTGTATCGCTTCATTCGCGTGTTGATGAAACTGGTCTCGTCAGGCGCCCCACATTTCCAGGCACCCTCTTCTGCAGCCAGGTAAGCCTGCGGGGATTTTCGCTCGCAGGCCAGGCGCCTGCGTTGTGGTCACAACGAAGACGGGTTCGTTTGCCTTTGCGGTTTCCCACCTTTGCGATAGAAGAAAATCGCAAGGATGGGGCACGGGCTGGTCGGGGTTGGTGGTCTACCCGGCTTTTGTAGGGAGGCCAGCCCAGTTCATCGAAGCCGTAACCGGCCGATGCGGGTTGGGAGAATACACAAAGGGCGGATACCCGGAAGGTATCCGCCCTTTGTGCCCGTACTGGCTACTGGATGACGAAGGTGTAGGTTGTGCTGGCCGTGATGGTCGAAGTTACGGAGTCCATGCCGGTTACGGTGATGGTGTAGGTTCCGGCAGGCGGGTTGGGGACCGTCGAGGATGCGTTGCTGCCGCTGCCGCACGCCGAGATCGTCAGGCCAACGGCGAGAAGGGCGACCAGCCCGGCCAGGCCGCGGAACTTGCGCGAAGAGCGGCCCAGGAAGCCCGCCAGAAGCAATCCGGCAAAGGCAACCGCCAGCGGAGCGGGGTTAGGCCCGTCATTGCCGGCCTTGGTGGTCCCTCCCAGCCGGTGGAGAGGGGTGCCGATGGTCCGTGGAGCAGCCGCGCAATCAGAAGCGTTGCTGTCGAAGTTGAGTTGGGTTTGCACGGAGCTGGCGCCGGTTACTGCCACCGAGCCGTCGCCATTGCTCAAGGTGGTGGTGAAGTCATAGCAGAGATTGGCAAGAGCGCTGTTGTTGGACGAATTGAGCAGAAGCAGCACGGTTCCGGTGTAGCCGCCCGCAGGGGTTACGGTGATGGTTTCGGTTCCCTGGCCGCCGTTGCTAACCGTCAGCGTGGAGGGAGTCGCCGCAAGGGTGAAGCTTCCAGTGTTTGAACTGGTGCCGGCAATATTCACTGACCCGACGCCGGTGGAGGCCCCGTGGGTGGCGTCGCCGGAATACTCGGCCTCAACCGTATGCGTGCCTACCGTGGAGAAGGACGTGGTGTAGGTGTAGGTGCCGTTGGCCAAGAGAGTGTTTCCGGTGATTGGCGTGCCACCATCGACGATCAGCGAAATCGTTCCGCCGGGAATTGTGGAGCCCGTGTTGGATACGACCGTGACCGTGAACGTATCTGAGACGTTGACCAACGGCGCTGAGTTGGTTGGGGCAACCGTTGTCGTGGTGCCGATGAGGGTCGACCCGCTTGCCGGCCACACACCGGCCAGGTTGGCGAGGTCGACGGAGCCAAGGCCAGTCACCTGGTCATAGCCAACGCCGGCTGAGAAGCCTGCCGTGCTGCTGCAAAGCGTCGAGCCACCCAGGCAGTCGTTGTTGCCGCTGGTGACGTCATGGAAGGCGGAAGCGTAGGTGGCGCTGTTGGCGGCCAGGGTGTAGAGCTGTTTGTTGACGAGCCCCTGGCCGGTTGTGTAGCCCGCCTTCTGATTGATGATGGCCAACATGCCGGCAAATATGGGCGCGGCAAAGCTGGTGCCCCCGGCGACGGTCAGATATTCAGTGTTCGCGTCGCGGAAGCCATTGGCGCAACTGCCGGTGATGCCGGTGGAGATGTCGCTGCTGCAATAAAGGTAGCCGGGGTAGTTGGGAGAGGAGTAGAAGGCGATATCCGGGACATCGCGCTTGCTATCCGCGGGGATGCCGGGCACCCCGGTCTGCCAGCTTGGCTTGGAGGTATAGAGGACGCTGGCGCCACCACCGCTGGAGCTCAATCCTGCGCTGCTGTCGTCGTTCCAGGCCACTTCCGGGATGTACTGAACCACGGAACTAACGATGTCGGAGGTGCCCTTGGCAGCCCAGTAGGGTGTGCCGGAGGCATCATTGGCGGCGGTGATCTCTGTTCCGCCCACGCCGGTGGCGAAAGCGCTGCTGGCGGGGTAACTTACGGCCAGAGCCTCCTGCGCAGCGGTGCTCAGGTTGGTGAAGCCGGAGCATCCAGTGGAGCCGGTGTCGCCCGATGAGGAGATCACGGATTGGCCCTGCACGGCGGCTTGCTGAAGGAACACATCCATCGCTGCGGCATTGTTCGAGCCAAGGTCAGACTCGCAGTCCCCGTAGCTGGCGCTGATGATGTTGCCAAGCTTGGAATCGATCGCGTATTCGATGGCGTCAAAGACGCCGAAGTTGGTGTTGCTGCCGGTGTAGACAAAATCGATCTGGGCGCCGCGGGCGATGGCGCCCGACCATTCGATGTCCAGGTCCGACTCCAACTCATCTCCGGCCTTCGAGCCTTGGGGATTAACGATCGAATTGCCGGTGCCCGGCATCAAAATCAGGTTCGGGGCCTTGGCCGTGAGCAGAGCCGCACTTTGGAAGTTGGTAATGTCGCTGAGCATGATCGCTGACTGGCCGACGATAACGATGGTTTGCCCGGCGCCGTTGTCGCCGCCGCTGTAGAGCGGGTTGATGTTGTATGCCGTGGCGATATCGTCAGGGGTGAAGTACACATTACCGCTCTGGCTGGAGGTAAACGAGGGGCGCGTGTGAGCGGGATTTCCGACGATCGCGTGGGACCTGGGCCGGAAATCGTCGAGGTTGCGGATGGCTAGAATCACGGGCGCCAGAGCCGAGGGGATGCTCAGTTCGGTGGACGGCGCAAAGTGCTGCTCGCCATTGGCCTTGTAGTAGTGCATCTGCGTCTGGAAGGCGTATTCCACCTGGGCCACCGTGCCGGAGAAGCGGACGAGGTTGCGGCTGCGGGCCACCGAATCAATGGAGAAGCCCTGCTGCTGGAGCCAGGCTTCCACCTTATCCAGGTCGGCTTGCGCCATGCCGAAGCGGCTGCCGAATTGATCAGGGTCAAGCCACTGGTGGTAGAGCGTCGAGGCTGGGTCCTGCTGCGCGGTCATCAGGGAATCCAAATCCGCTTGCTGGGCAGCCGAGCGGTTGAAGACGATGCTCACGCCGTTCAACCGGGACTCCGCAGGGAGCCGCCCGGCGTCGAATTGTGCCTGTGCGGCGGGATGCAGCGAACCTTGCAGCGTGGAGAGTGAGGAATTGGAGATCTCCGAGCGAATGCGGGGAGCAACCGATTGCGCGAAGGAAGCAGTGGCGATCGATGCGCAGGTTGCGAACCAGAAGCAGGCCCGAAGCCGCTTTTGCAGTGAAAGTGCAGCCATCGTCTTCATTTTTGTCCTTGTAAATTGACGGGTTGAGAGCTCAGACACGGCGGCCCGGCGGGCAGGATCTCCCATTGACTCCGAGACCAGGCCAAGACACCTGCTCAGCTTGAACGGCAGGGGAATGCATGTCTGCTACCTGGAGTAGCTGGCGCTCTCTATTCGTACTGACCCCTGGCGCGAAATACAGAGCTGCCTTGCTCCATAGACTCCAAAATGGACATTAAGTTGTGGAGGCTAAGGGGAATTTATGCGATGGGGCGCGCTCCGGGTGCGCGCGGCAGATGAGCCTGCACGAATTCCAGGGCAAGCGAAGCGAACGACCGCCCTATCCCTGCAACGCCTCGGGGTGTACCAGATTGAGTGCCGCAGTGCCCTTGCGGGGCGGAATGTAGCTCTCCGCACGCCAGGCGATGGCGAGCTTCTCGCGGCTGAGCAGCTTGTGAATCTGGCCGCGGGCGTGGTCGGCCCAAGGCCCGCGATTGTCCAGGCGCACGTAGGCCTGCCAGTGGCGCAGCGCGGGACGGCGCTCGCCTCGGCGCTCATGAGCCAGCGCCAGATTGTAGTGGGCATCGGCGTAGTGCGGCGCCAGGACAACTGCCTGGCTGTACGCAGCAATGGATTCATCCGGTCGGCCGAGCTCGTCCAGCACGTTCCCCAGGTCGAAAAACGCGAGCACGTAGCTGGGATCGGCCTCGGTGGCTCTGCGGTAAAGTCCCTCGGCCCTGGCGTGCTGATGCAGATGAAAGTAGATGGTCCCCAGATTGATGTACGCCGGTGCGTAGGCGGGGTCGATCTGCAGGATTTCCTCGTAGAGCGAGATCGCGTGGTTCTTCTCTCCGGCTTCCTCCGCCTGGACAGCAGCCAGAAAACGATCCTGCACGCCCTCCAGCTGCGCCTCCGCGCCTCGACGCCGCATTGGGTAGGGCTCCGAGGCGGCCGACGGGCGGTCACGGAGCCCGATCTGGTCAAAACGCTCGAAATCGAAGAGCAACTGGCGGCGGATGGGGTCCACGATAGCGCCCCGATGGCGGAAGGCGAGGCGTGTGCCGGTCCTCACCAGGCATGCCTCGAGCAGCGGATTCGTCATGCCCGCCACGGCCTTCATGGCCATGATCGAATGGCGAATGCAAGCCGCGGAGACATCCTCCTCGCGCAGGACGCGCAAGGTCCTCAACTGTCCAAGGTCCTGAAAGCTGTAAATCTGCTGCGGAGGAATGAGGCTGGCCCGTTCCCACCCCTGCAACTGGCGGGAAGTGATCTGCAGGATGCGCAACACGTCCTGGCGGCTATAGCTGGTCACTCTTCAATGCTCCCGTGTTGATCCTGCGAGGCCTTGGCATGTGAGGTCGGAATCGGCGCCTGGGCTCTGAACCCTTCCCCGTGGACTCGGCTCCTGGAACAGTTACTGAGAAACCGCTCTTGATGCGATTATGCCAAGAGTATGCGTGGATAAGCAGACGCGAACTACCTCTGCAACAAAAAAATAGGTGGATAACGGGTGTCTGATTTGGTTCGCAAGGAGTTGAACGCGCATAGTCCTGTGGAAAACGCAAGCAAAATGCATCAGAGCAGACTCAACAAGGACGAATCCCGACAGAAGACGAAATCCGCTTTCTGCCGATAGAGGAAGCGATGGTTTGGCGATGCGCGGCCCTGGTGGGCCGCGGACCTGATCCTGGAGGAAGAATGGTCATCGCCGGCCCGACAGAACCATTCTTCGGCGGCCCATCGGCGGCGGGAGAATGCACGATCAACTTTGTCAGCAAGATAGACTGGGTGGGAGATGAGGGGTCCCTTGCTAGAAGCCAACCTCCGGCTGGCACTGACGGATGGACTGCCGGTGCTGTCGGTCAGCGACAGCATCGAGGCATTGCTTGGCTTCAGCCCAGATAGCTTTGTTTCCGCCAGGGTGTCACTCAAGGACCGCATTCACCCGCACGACGCCGACATCGCTTTCGCGCTGTTTTCTGCTCAAATCGAAACCCAGTCCACGGCCGTCAATCTTCGCATCCGTCATGCCGACGGGCGAATCCGCTGCATGAAGGCGAGTTACCTCAAAGCGGTTGCGCCGGGAGGCGAGGCCGTCATCCTTGACCTGCTCTTGCAGGATGCAAAGAGCCTGAGACAGCAGTTGGGCCAGCAAGCCCTGATGACCAACTTCAGGGCCATGATGGAGAACAGCGAAGACCATCTCTGTTTCAAGGATCGCAACCATGTTTTCACGGGGGCGAGCCAGACCATGGTGGCCCTGACCAGTTCTGCCCGGCACTGGACCGACTTGCTGGGAAAGACCGATTACGACCTTCTTGAGGAAGACCTCGCCGATGTGTATTACCGGCTGGAGAAGCAGGTATTTGCAGGCGCACGCGCGGCTTGCGAGATCCAGGAAACGGTCACCAGGGACGGTCGAAAAGGTTGGGTAGACAACCGCAAGTACCCCATTCTGGACGAGGCCGGGGCAATCGTTGGTTTATGGGGCATTGCCCGGGACATCACCGCCCGCAAGCTGGCTGAAGCAGCGCTGCAGGACCGCGAGGCAGGTTTGGCGACCGCCCAGGCGCGCGCCCATCTGGGCAGCTGGGAGTTGGATCTGACGACGATGACCGGCAACTGGTCTGTGGAGACGTCGCGGCTGCACCATCGCGATCCTTCGCCAAACATGCTCTCTTTTGGGGAATTCTTGGAACTGCTCCACCCCGAAGATCGCGCCAGATGCCAGGAAGCGATTGGCAAGATTGAAGAATCGTCTGGTCCTCTGGAATTTGAATACCGCACCAATCCGTCGTTTGGCCCAACGCGACAACTGAGCGTCACCGCATACATGATGCGGGACGCTGTGGGAAATCCCCTGCGGATCGAAGGTACTACGCTGGACATCACCGAGCGCAAGCAGGCCGAGGCCGCGCTGCGCGAAAGTGAGGAGTCCCTGAGGGAGTCGCAGAAGATCGCCGGCCTGGGCAGCTACGTTCTCGATATTCCCAGCGGGGCATGGACAAGCTCCGATGTGTTGGACCAGGTGCTCGGCATCGACAAACATTATGAGCACAGCGTGGCGGGATGGGCGGCTTTCATGCATCCTGAAGACCGCGCCATGATGGCCGCCTATTTGGCCGATGGGGTGATTGGCCAGGGCAAGCCCTTCGATAAGGAGTATCGCATCGCAAGGCAAAGCGACGGCGCGGAGCGCTGGGTGCACGGCCTGGGCCAACTGGAGTTCGATGCCCAGGGACTGCCGTCGAAGATGCACGGCACCATTCAAGACATCACGGAGCGGAAGCTTGCAGATGCGGCCCTGCGCGAGAGCAAGGAGTTGCTGCAACTGTTTATTGAGCACGCGCCCGCGGCGCTGGCCATGTATGACCGCGAGATGCGAATTTTGTCGGTGAGTCGCCGCTGGAGGGAGAACTTCTCACAGACAGGCAGGGACGTTACCGGCCACTCTGCCTATGAAATCCTGCCCGACATTCCGGAACGATGGAAAGAGGTACATCGGCGCGGCCTGGCGGGCCATTCGACCAGAAAAGACGAGGACCGTTTCGACCGTGCGGATGGCACCGCGCTGTGGTTGCGTTGGGAGGTGCGCCCGTGGCTGCAGGGCGATGGATCCGTGGGCGGCATCATTATCTTCTCGGAGGACATCACCGAGCAGAAGAAGGCCGACGCCGCCCTTCGCGAAAGCAGGGAACTGCTGCGGTTGTTCATTGAGCACGCGCCCGCGGCGCTAGCCATGTTCGACCGCGAAATGCGCTATCTTGCCGCCAGCCAGCACTGGTTTGAGAGCTATTCCCTGGTCGGCAAGGAGATTCTCGGCCAGTTCCACTATGATATCTTCCCCGACATTCCGGAACGCTGGCGGGAAGCCCATCGCCGCGGATTGGCCGGAGAAACGTTGCGCGCCGACGATGACCGATTCGAGCGGGCAGACGGCAGAGTGCAGTGGATCAAGTGGGAGGTGCGACCCTGGCTTACTGGAGATGGCGCTGTCGGGGGTATCGTTCTCTTTGCGGAAGACGTCACCAGCCACAAACAGGCCGAAGAGCGGCTCCAACTTGCCGCCAGCGTCTTTACCCATGCACGCGAAGGCATCTTCATCGCCGATGTCGACGGAAATATTCTGGAAGTCAACGACACGTTCACCCGTATCACCGGATATACCAGGGAAGAGGTCCTGGGGAAGAATCCTCGCCTGCTCAGCTCCGGCTTTCACGGCAAGGAGTTCTATGCGGAGATGTGGCGCACGATCAAGGAAAAGGGGCAATGGTCCGGCGAGGTCTGGAACCGGCACAAGAATGGCGAGATTTTCGCCGAAATGCTGACCATCAATGCGCTGTTCGACAGCAATGGCGATCCCCGGCAATATGTTGCTCTCTTCTCTGACATTACGGCGCTGAAGGAGCACGAGCGGAAGCTCCAGCATATCGCGCACTACGATATTCTGACCGGCTTGCCCAACCGGGTTTTGCTGGCCGATCGTCTGCACCAGGCAATGGCTCATGCTCACCGGCGCGACCAGGCTCTGGCTGTGGCCTTCCTTGACCTGGACGGATTCAAGACGGTCAACGACCGCCACGGGCATTCTGTCGGAGACCAGTTGCTGACCTCCCTGGCCAGCCGCATGAAGCTGGCGCTGCGCGAGGGCGACACTCTGGCCCGGCTGGGCGGGGACGAGTTTGTCGCCGTGTTGCTGGATGTGGGCGGGGTCGACACCAGTGTGCAGGTACTCGGCCGTCTGCTAGAGGCCGCGGCCGAGCCGGTGCTGGCCGGCGGTCTGGCCCTCCAGGTTTCAGCCAGTGTCGGGGTCACATTTTATCCCCAACCGGAAGATGTGGATGCCGATCAATTGCTGCGTCAGGCGGACCAAGCCATGTATCAGGCCAAGCTGGCAGGCAGGAATCGCTACCACATTTTCGACTCCAGCCAGGACCGCAGCGTCCGCGGCCATCATGAGGATATTGCCTTGATCCGCAAGGCTCTAGCGGCGCGGGAGTTTGTGCTCTATTACCAGCCCATGGTGAACATGCGCACGGGGGCGGTTGAGGGTGCTGAAGCCCTGATCCGCTGGCAGCATCCGGAGCGGGGCTTGCTGCCGCCCGCCATGTTCTTGCCTATCATTGAAGACCATCCGCTGGCTGTGGATGTTGGCGAGTGGGTCATCGGCAGCGCCTTGACCCAACTGGAACTGTGGAGCGCCAGCGGCCTGGAGATTCCCATCAGCGTGAATGTGGGAGCCCTGCAATTGCAGCAAGCCGACTTTGTCGATCGTCTGCGGACGTTGCTGGCGGCGCATCCAAGCGTCAAGCCGCCCAGCCTGGAGCTGGAGGTGCTGGAAACCAGCGCCCTGCAAGACGTGGCGCAGGTCTCGCGAGTGATCGGCGCATGCAACGAGCTGGGAGTCACCTTTGCCCTGGATGATTTTGGCACCGGCTACTCTTCTCTGACGTATCTGAAGCGGCTTCCGGCAAAAATTCTCAAAATTGACCAGAGCTTTGTGCGGGGCATCCTGGATGACGCGGAAGACCTGACCATCATTGAGGGAGTGCTGGGGCTTGCCTCCGCCTTCCGGCGCCAGGTCATCGCCGAAGGGGTTGAGACCGTGGAACACGGCTTGATTCTGCTGCAACTGGGATGCGAGCTGGCCCAGGGATATGGGATTGCCCACCCTATGCCGGCGCAAAACTTCCCCGCATGGGCGGCTAGCTGGAAGCCGGATGCAAGCTGGACTTCCGCGACGATGGTGAGTTCCAGCGATCGTCCTTTGCTCTACGCCGGCGTGGAGCATCAGGCCTGGATCGCTGCCACGGATGCCTTCCTCAAGGGAGAGCGCCGCGCTGCGCCGCCGTTGGATGCTCACGACTGCCGGTTTGGCTCGTGGCTCGACGAAGGAGGACTGGAAGGGCGCGGTTCGCTGCCGGCTCTTCAGGCGGTCTCCCTGTTGCACCAGGAACTCCATGCCTTGGCCGAGGAGCTTTGCAACCTCCACATCCAGGGCCGAAATCCGGAGGCGTTGGTGCGCCTCGACGAACTCCACGGTCTGCGCGACGAGTTGTTGGAACATCTGAAAGGTTTCAGACAGCAAGCCTGAGGATTTTCCGTCGTATCCAATGCGCAGGGCAGGGAGCTGGTCACCGGTCGCCGCTGTTTCCGGGAGCCGCAGATTAATCAAACTACAAGTGAATCCAGCCGGAGAGGATCAGCGCAAGCGATCCCGTGGCCACGAAAATCCAGAGCGTGATTCCCTGCAGCAGCGGCCGCACGCCAACCTTGCGGATCGTCTTCATGGAGAGCCCGGTTCCGATCAGGTAAAGGGTAACGGTCAAGCCGATGACGCCGATGTGCTTGAGCGCAGGATAGACCGGCTGAAGAATGTGAAGGTAGGTATTGGCTACCGCCGCCAGGCAGAAGAACAGGATGAACCAGGGCAGTTGAATACGTGCCTTGCTCTTGCTGAAGAACGAGGTGCCGATCGAAACCGGGACGATCCACAGTGCGCGGGCCAGCTTGACGGTTGTTCCCACGGCAAGAGCCACGGCGCCAAACTTGGCGGTTGCGCCGACCACGGAACTGGTGTCGTGAATGGCCAGCGCGGACCAAAGGCCAAACTGCGTTTGCGTCATTCCCAGCAACGCCCCAATGGCCGGGAAGACGAGCAGGGCCACCGAGTTGAGCATAAAGACCGTTCCCAGCGAGACCGCGATCTCCTCTTCGTTGGCGTTGCTGACCGGGGCGACGGCGGCAATGGCGCTGCCTCCGCAGATCGCCGTGCCGGCCGAAATCAGGAACGAGATTCTCTGCTTGACGCTGAACAGCTTGCCCAATCCCCAACCCAACAGCAAGGCCAGGGTGATGCTGCACGCGGTATAGACAAAGCCAGAGCGCCCGACGCGAATCACCTGCTGGAGGTCCATGCCAAAGCCAAGACCGACCACAGACGCCTGCAAGAGGAACTTGGAGAGCCGCTTGGATTCGGAATTGTAGGGATGAATGAAACAGAATCCGAAGACAAGGCCCGTTGCCAGGGCAATGGGCGGGGAGACCAGCCCGCTGGCGCAAAGGATCAATCCGGCGATGAATACATATTTGGGCACATAAGCAGTCTCTCCGAGGCGTTGACCCGCGTCCAAGGAGAAGTACTCATGTCTCATTTGCGCTTCTTATGGGTGCGCTTGGCCATCTGCCTGCGCGGGTAGCCAGGCGCAGTTCAAATTGTCCGGGATGTAGCCGGTCTGTACCAGCGCTTTTGCCCTCCCCCCCATATTTTGGGAATAAAATCCTTGGTTTCAATGGGATACGGCTGTGGTGTCGCGCTAAATTATTCTTATCATTGGAGTTATACGCAAAATCCTCTCAGGAAAGGGGTTAGCGGCGGTTTTCCCAGCTTGCGGAATCCAAACCGCCCAGGATGCATGGGTAGATTGGATTCATCCTGCACTGCGCTCCAGAACCATTGTGCGGCAATGGGGAGTAATTCTATGCAAGGACTGAGTCATCTTCGAAAAGGCGACGATTCTGGGGCAATCCATTTCCTGGCCCCTGCGGCGTTTTGCGGGGAGCGATCCTGAGAGAGGTGTTTGCTTCAATCCCCGGTCCCCAGAAGCGAGGGGGCACTCTCGGCGTGGAGTGGAGCAGATCACCGAGAGCACGGCCACGCACCGACTTCGTGCTCTCCCACTCATCCACGATGAAACTGTGGATGAATGGGGCCAGCGCACGGACGGCTCCTTGCTATTTCATGACCGGGCCACCCGCCCGGCTCCCGTCACCCTTAGCTGAATCTCGCGCACGACGATAGTCAAGACTTCAACTTCCTATTTCTCGTGCACCAGCTCCGCAACAACCGCGGCAATCTTATCGAGTATCTGGCTCCAGCCCTCCATTTGACCGCTGTTTTTCGCGCTCTCCATGGGTTCATTTCCAATGAAGGTGAGTTTCGTCTGGCCGTTTCCGAGATCTTCAAAGAGGGTGACGTCGTACGCACCGTCTATGGCCTCATGTTCTATTCCTAATTGCGCAGGGTCAACCTTGTTTCCCTCGGGGTCGGAAAAGTACATCAATGAAACGATCTTCTCGTAGGGAACAATCTCGTGGTATTCAACGGCATTCCAGAACTCCTGCCCATCCGGCGCCTTCATGCAGCAGAGAAGTTTTCCTCCCACGCGAAAATCCATCTCACAAACCGGTGCAGTAAAACCGTTCGGTCCCCACCACTGCATCACGTACTTCGGGTCTGTCCACGCCTTCCAAACCAGCTCGCGTGGAGCATCAAAGACTCTTGAAACGATCATCCGCTCAATTTCGCTAACCGTGTTTTCTGTCATCCCTGACCTCCTCCTTTTTCATTTGATTTACAACTACATCCAGTTTGTCGAAACTCTCTTCCCAGAACCGGCGATAGCTAATCGCCCAATCGCTGACTGTCTTAATCGCCTCGGGCCTAAGCGTGCACACTCTCTCTCGTCCACGCTTGGTCTTGATCACAATCCGCGCCCGGACCAGGCAGGCAATATGTTTTGAAATCATCTGCTGCGAAAGTGCAAACGGTGCCGTCAATCCATGCACAGAGGCAGGCCCGTGGCTGAGTCGTTCGATCATCGCCCTACGGGTGGGATCAGCCAAAGCCGCAAATGTTGTACCCAACTTATCCACAACCGTATGGTAGTGTATTTTCTGCCAGTGTCAAGTCTGAATTCTGCGATCCCTGATTGCTGCTTCCCGATGGCGCTGGCAACGGGCCGGAGGAATGCAGATTGCCTGTCTCGATGTACGGTGGGGTGGTTGGGCAAGCGATCGTTGCCGATTGACCCGCTACGACAATCGCGACGAGCGCATTATCGAGTCGCCCATTGACGTCGGATTCGTCCTGACTAGTCGCCTTCCCGGTTGCTTTCGGCGATTTCCGGGCTCCGGGCGACTGACCGGTCCTGCGGAAGGAACGAAGAGCAACCGCAGATCCTTCGCTGCGCTCTTGATGAACGGGAATTCCAGTTGGCTCAAGTCAGCAAGTCAGCTCCGCTTGCGCGGAAGAGCAAGTCAGCAAGTCAGTGGCTGTTCATCTCAGCCGTCAGGCGATCAGGCGAGTCGGGGTGCTGCTAATGAACGGGCCGCGATGGCCGTGTTTCACTGCGCCCCTAGGGGCGCAACGCATTTTCTTCGCCCTATCCCAGGGCTGCGCTTCGTTTGCCCTGCACCCCAACAACAACGCCCCGTCATGGGGCCCCGGCCCGGGGCTACTTTCGATCTCTCCCTACGGGAGGCGATGCAGCCTGTTCATTTTTTTGCCGCCGAGCGCTCGTTCATTCCTGCCAAAAGTCGATACTGAGAGTCCGGCGCTCAGGATGCCAACAAGAGGGGAGAAGGGCGAAGCGGGAGGATGAACAGCAATCCGGAAACTACATCCATCAGGGGCTAAAGAGGTTGCGGAGAAGCCCCGAATGCAAGGCGAAGCCCCAAAAACATCCCCGCAGGCGCTAAAGCCAGTCCCTTTATGATCAGCATTTTGCGGCACGACTGAAGTCGTGCCCTTTCAAATCCCCGACGTGTCCAGAGCTTCCTTAAGACGGTTTGCCTTTGGCCGGGGCTGCTCCCATGCCGGCGTGCGCGAAGAGGAATTTTCGAAACTCATGGGTCAGGTCTTGAGGTTCCGGGCCCAGGGCATAGGCAAGCAGGAAATCGCGGCGGAAGCGCAATCCCTCGATTTTGACGATCTTGAAGCTGGCGCCCAGCCTGGAGTCCTTGGCAATCGCCCAGCGGGAGACAAAGCCCGCGCCCAGCCCGGCCTCGACCGCCGACTTGATGGCCTCGGTGGAATCCAGCTCCATGACGATGTGCAGGGAGTTGCGCTTGACGCCCTTGCTCTCCAGCGCCGCCTCGACAATTTGCCGTGTGCCCGATCCGCGCTCCCGCATGAGCAAGGGGACGGCGGCGATTTCGGCGGGGGCGACCGCGACGCGCTCGGCCCACTCGTGGGCGGTGGAGACGATCAGGACCAGCTCGTCCTGAAGGAACGGCTCAGTTTTGACGTTGCGGTCGTGTGCCGGCCCCTCGATGAAGCCCAGGGCGATCTTCTGCGTGGCCACCGCCTCCACAATACGTTCTGTGTTGCCGCCGATCAAGGTGAGTTGCACGCGGGGATACTCGCGGCGAAAAGCGCCCAGCAGGCGGGGCAAGACGTATTGCGCAATGGTGGTGGAAGCCCCCAGGGCAAGGTGCCCGGCGTGTTCTCCGCTGAGGGCCAGAATGGCTTGTTCCCCTCGCGCGAGAATGGCACTTGCCTGCTTCGAGTAGTCGGCCAGAATCTCGCCGGCTGCCGTCAGCGCAATGCGCGAACCGGTGCGGTCGAACAACTGCACGCCCAGGTCTTCCTCAAGAGCCTTGATCTGCAAACTCACCGCCGGCTGCGTGAGATACAGCTCCTCCGCGGCCTTGCGGAAGCTCAGCTGCTCCGCAACGGCCCGGAAGACGACGAGGCGGAAATTGTCGAGGCTCGCCATTGGATGATTAGAACACCGTGGAATCGCGCCGGGCGGGTTCCGCTCTTGCTTTGTCACCAGACCGGCTTATCCCATCATGCAGGAAGGACGGCTGCTTCAGGGGTAGAGAGTTCAATGGCGATCTCGGGCGGCGCCAGCAGCGTGTTGTGCACCAGGCAATGATGCACGGAGCGCATGAGGCCCTGGGTCTGATCTTCGTCGAGCGAGACGGGGCATGTCACATGGATGCGAAAATTGCCCAACCGGGCAGGCTGCTTGAGCTTCTCGGCGGTCACGGTTACTTCTACGCCGCTCTGCGCCAGATTGCGCGTCCGCAGATATTCCACGGCATAAAAAGCAGCGCAGGAGCCCAGAGATGCGAGCAGGAACTCCGGAGGAGTCATTCCCGAGTCCTCTCCGCCGTTTTCTGCCGGCTGGTCGCAAAGAATGGTGTGGGATCGCGCATGAACAGAGAACTTGACCCGATCGAGCTGCTTGATGGTTACTTCCATGATGATTTCCCCTTGTGTTGGATAAAAGGCATGAGAGCGGCGATTCGTTACAGCATGGCAGTGGCTCTTTCAGTGGCGCCCATGCCTGCCATGCGCAGGTATTCCTGGGTGAGGATGGCGCGCAAGCGGGGCGTGACGGCGGGGTCGCAGGGAACCTCCAGCGAGCGGCAGCGGTCAATGGCTCCCTGCAATCCGCGGAGAAAGGCGACACACGCGGGACATGCCTCAATGTGCAAACGCATCTGCTCGCAAGTGGCGGGCTCGACTCGTCCATCCAAATACTCCGAGAGATTCGAGAAGAGCGCGCGGCATTCATCGGGGCGAGCCTTGCTCCTGGCCCTTGACCGCGGAGGCTTTGGCGGGGACGATGCAGCCAACCCCAGGTCGCTTGCCGTGCCCTCCAGGGACTTCCCGATTTCCTTGCGCACGCAGAGCCGCGCGCGATGCAGCCGCACCCTGACGGTTCCCGGCTGAAGTCCGAGAATCTGCGCAACTTCTTCGGTGGCCAGCTCTTCCATGTCGTGCAGAACAAGAACGATGCGCAGCGGCGGCGGGATGCGCAAGACAGCCTGATGAAGCATGGAATGCTCTTCCGCGTGCAGCAGGTTGCTCTCCGGCGTCCTGGCCGCATCCTCCAAGAGCCGTCCCAGTTCGGCATTGTCGGGCATCAGCTCGTCCAGGGAAACGGTGTGCGTAGGGGCGTTTGCGCCTTTACGCCTCATGCGCCAGCAGCGATTCCTGGTGACGGTGTAAAGCCATACCGCCAAAGCGCGCGGGTCCTGCAATTTTGCCAGGTGGCGCAGAGATCGATACAGCACCTCCTGCATGGTGTCTTGCGCATCTTCAGGGTGGCCGCAGACTTTCATGCTGAAGGAGTACACGGTGTTTTGCAGAAGGCCGATCGCCTCCTCCACCGCTTCAGGGGTGTTTCGGCGCAAAAGCCCTACGGCTTGGATCAGTTCTGGTCGCATCGGTGAGGGCTCTCTGGGGCATGATCAGTATATTCTGCCGGCCGAAAGTGCACTGGCCCAACCGCCGCAGAGCACCACTGCTCAACTCGCGCACAGCGAGGAGTGGTCCACCCCTGAAACAGGCCCCGCATCTCAGCCACGCCGCGGGATGCAAATCAATTTTACAGTGGTATGACCACTGCGATTTTCGGGCGTATGATCTGGAGAGAAAGCGATCTGTCTGGCAGGAGCTCCGATGATTCAGCGGGGATTTTCATTGAGGCAAATTCTCATTTTGTTGGCCGCCGCGGCTGCCTTTACGGCGCTTCCGGTTCATGCGGCTGCAGCCCCTTCCGGCTGCGATCCGCGCGCCTACGGCGCCAAGGGCGACGGGGTCACCAAGGACACCGCCGCCATCCAGCAGGCCATTGATGCGTGCGCCGCGCGAGGCGGGGGCACAGTGCGGCTTACGGCGGGCACCTATCTCAGCGCGCCCATCGTGCTCAAGAGCAACTTGGCCCTGCAACTCGACAAAGGCGCAACACTGCTCGGCTCTCCCGATCATGCGGACTATCCAGCCCTCACCATGTTTCATCTGCCCGACCTGCAACCGCTGGTGAGCGCAACCAACGCCTCGAACATCGCCATCCTCGGCGAGGGAACAATCGACGGCAATGGCGAAAGCTGGTGGAAGGAGGCGCGGGCGGTCAAGAATGCCGGCATTCTAGGCAGCGGGCACCCGCGTCCCAAGCTGATCATTTTCGATCATTGCAAGCACATTCGCGTGGAAGGCGTGACCATCCAGAACTCGCCCATGTGGCAGTTGGTTCCGTATTACTCCGATGACGTAGTCATCAGGAACATCAAGGTACTGGCGCCGGCCAACTCCCCCAACACCGACGCTGTCGACCCGTTTTCGTCGTCGCATGTGGTCATCGATCATGTCTTTGCCGACGTGGGCGACGACGACATCGCGATCAAGTCAGGCCCCATCAACTCCCCAGGGCCGGACGACCCAAGCCGCGACATCACCATTACGGATTGCACCTTCCACCATGGCCACGGCCTCTCGATTGGCAGCGAGATCTCCGGCGGAGCGCAAAATATCCGTGCCGAGCGGATTCACTTCGAGGGCACAGACAATGGAATCCGCGTCAAGGCGAATCGCGATCGCGGCAGCGATGTGGGCGATTTTGCCTTCAAAGACATCGACATGAAGGGCGTGAAGAACGCGATCATCCTCAGCGAGTATTACCCCAAGGTGCTGCCGCCCGAGAATGAAGCGCCCCAACCGCTCACCCGGCTCACACCGCATTTTCATGACATTGTGCTGGAGAACGTGACGGCCACGGGAAGCGAATCGGCCGGAGCTATCGTAGGTCTGCCGGAAGCGCCAATCCTCGGTGTGGTTCTGCGCAACGTGAAGATCGCCGCCAGGACGGGACTGATCATTGCTTATGCCGAAGTATCCGGAGACGCCGTGCAGGTGGAAGCGGCCGAAGGGCAGGGAATGTCGAAGCAGGTCGGAGCGAAGGTGACACTGCGCTAAAGAAGCTCTTCAATTTGTGCGGCGGGGAGAATAGGACGAAGGGAGCAGGGGACTTTAGAGCGGTTCCACAATTCATGTGCCCTTTCCGGCATCATGCAAGGCGGCATTTTCTTGAGAAAAACGCCACTTGATAGCGGTGGGTTCGGGGTACAGCAATTGTGGAACCGCTCAAGTCCCCTGAATAGGCGAGAAACGCAAGCGGGCTTCAGCCCGGGCCTGAAGGCCAATTCAACTTGCGTCTCGATTTCGTGGGGCTGAAGCCCACGGTCCCTCCGTCTATTCCGCGCGATTATCCTCTATACGATTACTGATCCGGCCCTGAAACAATTGAACGGGATGGAGGAAAAGCGACCACAGATGCTTCGACTCACCACCCCCAAACTGAAGAACGTTTGGGGCCCCGTTCGCTCAGGATGACAGACCTGACTTGATGCAGAACTTCAGGGCCGAATCAATAGGAGAGCTGCGCTAAGCCTTGGCCGCGGCAACAGAAAGAGGCTGCGCTGTGTGGCGGAGCCTCTTTCTGTTGCAAACAAATTGCTCACAACATTTTTGTGAATTATCTAGACCATCATTCTGTTGGCTTCCGATCCATTCCGCAGGAAATCGCGGAATGGGGCACAGAAGTCTATGGTGAAAGCAAAAAAGGCTCAAAAACTACTGGTTGACGCCGCTGGCCAGGAAACCGCCGTCGACCACGATGGTTTGACCGGTGACGAAGGACGCTGCATCGGAGGCCAGATAAATCGCTGCTCCCACCAGCTCTTCGGTCTTGCCGAAGCGGCCCATGGGGGTGCGCAAGAGCAACTCCTGTCCGCGCGCCGTGCCGTCAAGGAATGCGGAGTTCAGGTTGGTGCGGAAGACGCCGGGAGCAATCGCATTGACCGTGACGCCGTTCTTCGACCACTCAACAGCCAGCGAGCGGGTGAGCGAAGTCACGCCGGACTTGCTGGCGGCGTAAGCGGCCACTTCGCTGAGCGCAACCGTGCTGTTCAGCGAGGTAATGTTGATGATGCGGCCGTAACCGCGCTCCAGCATGGCTTTGCCGAAGACCTGGCAGGCGCGCAGCGTTCCGGTCAGGTTGGTGTTGATAATGTCGGCCCACTCTTCTTCCGGGAGCGCCAGTGTAGGCGTACGCTTGATCTTTCCGGCGCAGTTGACCAGGATATCGACCTTGCCGAACTTCTCCAGCGTGGCGGCAAGCAAAGCCTCCAGCGACGCGCGTTCGCAGACGTCCGAGGCAAGACGCAGGGTTTTGCGCCCGCGCGCCTCGATCTCCGCGGCGGTTTCGTCCACCTGCTGCTGACGGCGCGCAGAAGCCACAACATCGGCGCCCGCATCGGCGAGGCCAAGGCTCAAGGCGCGCCCAATCCCCGAGGTGCCCCCACTTACCACTGCGATCTTGCCTTCAAGACTAAGAAGCTGAGTTATCACAATCTCTCCATTTCTCTTGCTAGCATACCTGCCTGGCGTGCTGCCGCACCCGGCCAGGATTATGCGAACCGCCCCAGAAAGACGGGCGCAATGTGCCGTACATAGAGGTTTTCCGTGACATTCTTCGCAATCACGGCCTCATTGGATTCAAGCAGGTCGAGATAGCGGCGTCCCATTTTGGCTGCTACCTTGAACCCGACGTGCAGCAACTGGCGCAGGCTGCTGTTATAGCTTTTCGTGCTCTGGATATGACGCAATGCAGAGGTGTACTGTTCGGAGGACCAGCCGCGCACTTCCTCCGGAGAAGGCAGCTTTGCCGGGTCGATGTCGATGACGGTGGCGTACGGAGCGCACAGTTCCTCGCGATGCGCAAAAGCCTCGCCGTAGATTTCCTTGGCCAGCGCCAGTCCATCGCCGCCGGCTTCCGCCAGGCCGATCAGTTCCTCAAGCCACGTGGTTCCGGCAGTCTTCAGATGCACGCCCACGTCGAACTTCTGCATGGTGGCGTGGATCGATGGATAGATAGAGAACTTGTCGCTGCCCGAGTGGACGCTCAGCTTGAGATTGGCAGGCAGTCCGAAATGCCTCACGGCATAGGCGATGGCGGCCACGTCGAGCTCGAACTCGCGCTCGAACTGCGCGACATCGCCAATGTAGTCGACGCCTTTGTTGAAGCGGCCGCTGAACTTGGGAGCAATGGTCTGCACTGGGATGCCTTCATCGGCGATGGCGGCCAGGATGATCAGCAACTCGGCGGGGCTCTGTGCGAGGTCGGTTTCGTCCATGGAGACCTCGGGAATGAAGTTTCCTTCCCCCTTGGTCTTCAGGATGGTGCGGTAGACCTCGCCGGCCTTCTTGACGGCAGTCAGATACTTCTGCGCGGTCTGGCGCAGGTTCTCTTGAGTGATCTCGAAGGTCTCATCCGTTCCCACTAGCTGGATGCGCCCCAGCAACTCCGGATGCCGGTTGACAAAGCCCTCGATTTCGTCCGCCGCGGCGGGCTGGCCAATGAAGTCGGCCACGTCGAGAGTAAAGAAGTCGCAAGCCTCGACAAAGCGGCCGACGGTTTGCAACGTGATGTGGTCTGCGTCGCAGAAGTAAGGCAGCTTCCAACCGAGCGTCTTTACGGCGTCATCGGCTGCCTGGCGCACTGAGGCCGGCTCGGAGCCGATGATGGTGTGCTCGCGGTTTGACTTGTTCCACACGGGGACGACTTCGATGCCGGCTTCTAGAGCCTGCACGCAGGCCTGCAACTGGGCCTTGGCCTGATGCGCAAACCGGTCCCCAGTGCCTACGGAATACTTGCTCAGCTTCAGATTTCGATTTTCCATGACAGCTCCCAACTTATAGTCTGCTGCGGTGTGCCCACAGCCCCAATCCCGGATTGGCGATGAAGAAGACTTCTTCGCCGTCGACCTGGTTCCAACCGTGGGCGAGCTTGCGCGGGTCGTAGCGCGTCAGCATCGCGTTCAAATCGCCATAATTGAATCCGACGCCCTCGACCTCTTTCTTGCTCAGATGTCCGGGGCACCAGGTAATTTTGAAGCGGCCCTCCGAGGAGCCGTGAATCAAGTGCGCGGCGGCGCTCAGATCGCGGGCAAGGTCCTCGTTCGCCTCAACCGCAGCCAGCGTGGCGGGTGTGCCGCTGTAACCGTACTTGCGAATCAGCCCATCGATAGTGTGGTCCTCGCCGAATTCTCTTACGCCTGGCGCCAGGATGATCAACTCCGCGCCATCGGCCAGCGCCATGCGGGTGCGATAGACCGCCTTGTTGCCGATCCAAGTGGAGTGAAACTCCTGCGGATCAAGGTAGACTACGGCCTTGCGGATCGGCTCGTCGAGGATCTCGAAGTTCACCTTGAGGCTCAGCTCGGCCGCGAGCGTGAAACACTCGACATCGTCGCCGATGAACAGGCCGCGCACCGCGAGGCCTCCGTCTGCCCGGCGACCCACCACGGTCTGCACGTAGACGATGGGCAGATGGCGCAGGAAATGGTCGGAGGCGTAGTTCAGCACGTTGCGCACGGGATTGATCGCGCGGCCCATGATCCGCTCCATCCCGTAGACCGCACCCAGATAATGGCTGCGATTGATTCCCTCGCGGCCTCCCGTGCCGACCAGAATGTTCTTGTTGTAGTTGGCCATGCCGATCACTTCGTGGGGCACGACCTGGCCGATGGAAAGAATCAGATCGAATTCGCCCTGGGAGATAAGCCGGTTGACCTGCGCCGGCCACTCGTAGTTCAGCTTGCCTTCCGACTGCTCGCGGATATACTCGACCGGAACCACGCCGAGTGTCTCGACATCCGTGCGCCAGTTGTGGACGCGAAACAGATCCTGGGGCAGACCCTTGAACATGTGCGCGATCTGGTCTGGCCGCATGGCGGTATGTGTGCCAAGGGCGGGAAGGATGGCCTTGAGACGGTCGCCATAGTACTTCCAGGCAAGGGTGGTTAACTCGCCGGCCTGCGAGTGCTCGCGGCTTTGGTCGGGAGGCACGGCCAGTACGTTGTTCCGCGGGCCGAGCTTGGCCAGGGCTTCGGTTAGCAAATCGTCCAACTGCCGCGGGGTCAAATCGGTATCGATACTTCCAACTGCGCAATAGAGGCTCATAGGAAACTCTCTGCTTTCTTCAATCCCGGCGCGAGCAGGACGGTGATGAGCATGGAGATGAGATAAACGCTGGCGGCGATGACGAAGAGAATCGAATAGCTGCCCGAGATTTGCAGAACGTGACCGGCCAGCTTGGCAAACAGAAAGCCGCCCAGAGCGCCGGTCATGGATCCGATGCTGGTCACCGTCCCCACCGAACTGCGCGGGAACATGTCCGACGCGGTGGTGAATAGATTGCAAGACCAGCCCTGGTGCGCGGCAGCGGCCAGGCTCAGCAATCCAACCGCGGTCCACTTGGCGAAATTGTCCACGTGCAGGTAGTTGATGAGAAAGACGGGAACCACCAGCGAGGCGCAGATCAGCATGGCCGACAGCCGCGCTCGCTCGGCGGAAAACCCTATCCGGATGAAGGACGCGGGCAGGTAGCCACCGTAGACGCTGCCCACGGCCGAAGCGTTATAGACGATCAGGATGGGCAGTCCCAGGCCCACCAGGCTCAGATGGAACTTGTCAGTGAAGTAGCCGGGCAGCCAGTAGAGATAAAACCACCAGACCGGGTCGGTAAGGAACTTGGGAATCGCATACGCCCAGGTTTGCCGGGTGGCCAAAAGCTTCACCAGCGGCGCCGAGGGGCCGAGCTTTTCCGGTGGATCCTGGTTGATGTAGGCCAGTTCGCCAGGGGAGAGCTTGGTGTGCTCGGCAGGCTTGCGGTAACGTAGAAACCACACCAGAATCCACGCCGCGGAGAAAAATCCGGTGACCAGAAAGGCCGCGTGCCAGCCAAAGCGGTAGGTCACCACGGGCACAATGAGCGGAGCCAGAATGACGCCGACATTGGCCCCGCAGTTGAAGATACCGAACGACAGCGAGCGCTCTCTCTGCGGGAACCACTCCGCGTTGGTCTTGTTGGCCGCGGGGAAGTTGCCCGACTCGCCTACGCCAAGGCAGGAGCGCGCGATTCCCAACTGAAGCACCGAGTTGACCAGCGCATGGCCCATGGCGGAGACGCTCCAGACGGCCATGATCACCATGTAGCCGATGCGCGTGCCCACCTTGTCCACAAAGCGACCCGCCACCAGCAGGCCAATCGCATAAAAGAGGGTGAAGAAGCCCACCACCGTGCCGTAGCTCTCTTCCGTCAGGCCGATGCCGTGGTTGGCTACGCTCAGCATCAGTGTGGGCTTCAGCAGCGCCAGCACCTGGCGGTCCATGTAGTTGATGGTGGTGGCGGCAAACAGCATGGCGCAGATGGTCCAGCGCACGTGCCCCAGCCGCGCGCCGGCGGTTGTCCCTTGTTCCTTCTGCAATTCCAGATCCGCCATGCCCCGCTCCTTACAGCCGGTACGCCTTTTTCACCAGTCCGTAGGTCAACTCGTGCGCCACTTCGAACGCTTCGTCTTCCGCCAGCCGGTGCTCCACAACCAGCCTGGCCAGAAAAGCGCAATCCACGCGCCGCGCTACGTCGTGCCGCGCCGGAATCGACAGGAATGCCCGCGTGTCGTCGTTGAACCCAACCGTATTGTAGAAGCCCGCCGTCTCCGTCACCTGCTGGCGAAAGCGCATCATGCCTTCAGGACTGTCATGAAACCACCACGACGGCCCCAGGCGCAAGCAGGGATAGTGCCCCGCCAACGGCGCCAGTTCGCGGCTGTAAGCCGACTCGTCCAGCGTGAACAGAATGATCGTCAGGTCGCGCTCGTTGCCAAACCGGTCCAGCAGCGGGCGCAGGGCGTCAACATAATTGGTCGCTCGCGGAATATCGCAGCCCACGTCGCGCCCGTAGCGCTCGTACACCTTGCGGTTGTGGTTGCGCGTGCTGCCCGGATGGATCTGCATCACCAGCCCATCTTCCAGGCTCATCTGCGCCATCTCGGTCAGCATCTGCGCCTGAAACAGCACCTGTTCGCCGGCCGTGGCCTTGCCGCCCAGCACCTTGCCGAACAGCGCCTGTGCCTCGCCCAGCGGAAGATCGGCGGTCTGCGCCGTCAAATGTCCGTGGTCGGTGGCCGTGCAGCCCATCGCCTTGAAGCGCAGCCGCGCCTTGCGCAGCGCGTTCAGGTAGCCGCCCCACGCAGAGGTGTCTTCGCCGGTCTGCTCGCCCAACTGGGCAATCGACGCGGCAAAGCCGGCAAACTCCGGATCCACCACCGGGTCCGGGCGGAAGTTGGGCAGAATCCTCGCCTTCCAGCCAGAAGCGCGAACGGCGGCGTGATCGGCCAGCGAGTCCAGCGGAGAATCGGTGGTGGCCAGCACCTCCAGGTTGAAGCGCTCGTACAAAGCGCGGGGCAGAAACTCCGGCGTCGTGAGCTTCTCCGAGATGGTGTCGAAGTAGAGGTCGGCGGTCTTCTCGCTGAGCCGCTCTTCCAGCCCGAAGAGCTCATGAAAGGCAAAATCCAACCACATGCGGGTGGGCGTGCCGCGAAACAGATGGTAGTGGCTGGCGAAGATGCGCCACACCTTGCGCGGCTCCTTCACCTCCGCCGCGCCGATCTCCAGGTCCTCCATCGAGACGCCCTGGCTGTACAACATCCGGTAGACGTAGTGATCCGGCTGAACGAACAGCTTGGCCGGGTCTGGAAATGGCTCATTCCGCACAAACCAGGAAGCTTGCGTGTGCCCGTGCGGGCTCACAATGGGCAAGGAACGCACCTGCCCATACAGCGCTCGGGCCACTTTGCGCACAGATGGTTCGCTGGGGAAAAGACGATCTTCGTGGATCAGCATGACGGAATTTTGCCCTTTCGCGGGGAAGCGTCGAGGTCAGACCACTCTAGAGGTCAGACCACAGTATACACAGATGACTGGGAATGGTTCGAATGACGCCGAATTTTTTTCGGCGCGCGGACAGGGGCTTGGGTGTTAATCTCGTTTTGCCCTGCTATTCAGGCAATGCAAGAAGGTATCTGCCGTCTATGCCGCGGATGAAAAAGGAACTGCCCGATACCCATCGGACCATGCACGTGGTCAACCATATTCGCTCTCTCATTGAGAACGGCACACTCAAGCCGGGTGACAAGATTCCTCCTGAGCGCGAGTTTGCGCGCACTCTGAACATCAGCCGCGCCAGTCTGCGAACCGGTATCGGCTACCTGTCGGCGATGGGCGTGATGAAAGTAAAGCACGGCGTGGGAACCTTTGTCGCGGATGGTCCCCCCGAGTTTGGCAAGTCGTCCTTCAGCCTTATGGGCGCGCTGCACGGTTTCCAGTCCTGGCACATGTTCGAAGCGCGTGTGATTCTCGAAAGCAATCTGGCGGCGCTGGCAGCCGAACGGGGAAAAGAGGAGCATCATACCGCGCTGGCTGAGGAAGTTGCGGAGATTTTCGCCTCCGTGGATAGCCCGCCCGATTTCTTGATCCACGACGTGCTTTTTCACCGCATACTGTCCCAGGCCTCCGGGAACCCGATTCTTGCGGCGCTGATGGAGACGATTACATCGGCCATGTACGACAAGCGCCGCAAGACGGTGGAGCGCTCGACCGATATGCGCGAATCCGCGGAGATGCATCGGCTGATCTATCGCGCCATTCGCGCGCGAAATTCGGCGGAGGCGCGCAAATTGATGGAACAGCACCTGCGGCTGGCCCAGACTGCCCAGGGCATGGAGCGGGGTACAGAGCGAAAGACGCCCCGAGGCCCCGGCAGGCCTAAAAATCTCCCGCCGAATCTGGGAACGCCTTCTTTCTGATCGCTGGGGCCGCATCGAGTTGAGTGCCGGCCATTTGGGTTACGCCTCTACTGGCTTCGCAAGCGGGGCCCTCGCCGGACGCATCGTTGGGCCTCAGGTTTCCGGTTGAGTGCAGGGAAGATGTTTCACCAATCGCCGCTCATCGCCTCTGGGGTCCTCGACCATCCTGGCGCGCACATCAAGCGGGCCAGGCGGAGCGCTCCAGTTGCCACCATCTACCGGCGTGCACAAGCCCAATTCGTAGACCCAGGTGGGGCTGCTCCGGCAGGATGGGCTGCCCGCCGTTCGGCCCCATGAACTGGCCGGGCCAGGAGCGGGGGGCGGTGGCCGCGTCAAAGAAGACATCCGAGGGGAAATACCAGTGTCCTGTGTTTGAAATTCGCATCAGAAATCGGGGGCGAGAAAAAAAGCAGATTCTTCGCTCACCACCCCGGAACACCACCCCAAAGAGCAAAGACCGCTCTTTGGGGACCCCGGAACACCACCCCAAAGAGCAAAGACCGCTCTTTGGGGACCCCGGAAGTGAGATACCTTCGGGGCCCCGTTCACCCACAATGACAGTCTATTTGTTGAGCGAACTATGGCCTCAGGGCACCAAATAGAGTGCCCGGTATGGGCGCACCACTTCGGCCGGTTGCAGATTCCTTGGGAACGGCGCGACCTCCCCCAGCTTGCCGGTAAGCTCCTTCCAAGTCAGGGAGGATGTCTCTGGGGCGGAGGCGCCGATCAGGAACCGCGTTTCGACGGGAGTATTGACGAGAATCATGGGGAAATCGGCGGAAAGCGGGCCAGCAACGAGTTCGAAGGGGTTGCGTGCCAGTGTGCGCCCGTCGTTGAAGGGGCGATAGTAGCGCGGTTCCACAATTCACGTACCCTTGCAGGCATCGTTCAGAGCGGCATTTTCTTAAGAAAAATGCTACTTGAAAGCAGTGGTTCCGGGGTACAGCAATCATGGAACCGCTGTAGCGGGCGGTCTTGCCGCCCGCGGCTGATTTTATGCAAGGCGGCCGGAAGAGGCGGCGCTGGTGGCCGCGGAGTTGTCATTGTTCCGAGTGGAGCGCCCTGCCAACAAGCCGGAAGGTCTGACCAGTTCAATTGGAACATTTGTGCTGCAAATCCTGTAAATAGCTAATTCTGAGCGCTTTTCAAGCGAAAAGCGAAGCGCCGATATTTATTGCTTGACAGGACATGTTCAGGTGCGGGAAACTATTGGCGCTTAAGAAGTGGTCAGACCACTATTGGAAACTCTGTCACACAGAGCCAATCGAGCTGGCTAAGAATCGAAGCAACGCAGTGACTTATGGAGGCTTGAATGAGTGATTTGGCCGTAGAAAGACGGTTGAATAGCACGGAAACAGCGGGGAGCCGGAAGCAGGGACTCCTGAACAGTCTTGAGTGGGGATGGCTGGTATTGCTAGCCATCGTCATGTTGGCGCCATTCGGCGCGCTGGCGCAGCTAACCGGGAAGGGCGCAATTAGCGGCACGGTGACGGACCCAAGCGGAGCCGTGATTCCCAATGCGTCGGTGATGGCCACCAACATCGCAACGCAGATTTCCACGAGCACAACCACCACGGGCGCTGGAGCCTTCAACTTCTCCAACCTTGATCCCGGCATTTACTCGGTTGACGTGTCCGCGAAGGGTTTTGAAAACCTCAACCAAGAGAATATCCATGTGAACGCCATGGAAATGCAGACCTATAACCCGGTGCTCACGGTGGGCGGCAGCAACCAGCAGATCACAGTCACAGCGGAGCCTCCTCAGTTGGAGACCAGCAATGCAACGCTGGGCGCCACGATGGAAAATGACATGTACTCCGAGTTGCCCATCGAAATGGGCGCTTATGGGAACGCCGATCAGCGGCGCGCCACCGACTTTGTTTACCTGATGCCCGGCGTGCAGGGGAATGAAACCAACGGCAACGCCACCACAAACACTGGCGTGGTCAACGGCTCGGGCAGCAAGGGTGCTGTCTCGGCTGTTTATATTGACGGCGTACCCTTTGTTCGCGCCGGCGGCAACGGCGACCCGCGCTATGTGTGGACCGCCATTTCGGTCGACGCGGTCGATCAGTTCCAACTGCAGACCAACGGCTACTCGGCAATCTACGAGGGCCAGGGCGTGATGAACTACAGCATCAAGCAGGGCGGCGCCAAGTACCACGGCTCGGTCTACGAGTTCTTCCGCAATACCGCTCTGGATACCTGGGGCTTTTTCGGCAAGGCGCCCGTTCCGGGCACCACCACGGCGGTCAAGCCGACTGAGCACAGCAACGAGTACGGCATCAACGTCAGCGGCCCGCTGGTTCCATTCGGTGCATGGAAGGAAAAGGTCTTCTATTACGGCAACTACAATGGCTTCCGTTACACGGCCACGACGCCGACGTCGATGACCTTTCCCACCCTGGCCGAGACGCAGGGCGACTTCAGCGCGACCGGCGTGAACATCTACGACCCGAACTCACAGGCCTCTTGTACCGCGAATGCCAGCGACGGCTTCTGCCGCTATCAATTCGGCTACGGTCCTCCGCCGACAGGCACGGCAAAAGGTCCGGCGGGCACTCCTACGGCGACCGGAGCCAAGATCAACGCGATCCCCTCCACCCAGTTCTCGCCTATTGCGAACGCAATGCAGAAGTTTCTCCCTGCTGTCCCCAACGCGGCGGGCGTCGCCAGCAACTACATCTCGCCGAACGCGACGGGCCTGGTCAACTGGTCCATGACGCACCGCATCGACTACATCATCAACTCGCGGGATACGCTCTCTGGAGTGGCCGCAGTCGGTCGCCAGGCCAGTTCGAATCCTGTCGGACAGACCACCTCAGGCCGCAATGTTGGGCCGCTTCCTTTCAACTATGGCCAAACCTACGCTCCCAAGACGGCGGTGGGCGTGCTTGAAGAGACGCACGTTTTCTCGCCGCACGTGGTCAACCAGATCAAGTGGGGCTATGCCCGCTACTACGGCCCTACCTTCAACCCCGACCAGAACGCGGCTTACTCTGCCAGCAACGTGGTTGGGATTGGAGGATTGCCGACCGGGCAGGCGCAGCAAACCTTCCCGATCGTGACCTTCGCCGGCACCGATGCCCCGACAAACTGGGGCGGCACAACGGCCAACGTGACCACCGCGGAAAACTATACTTTGCTCGACAACCTCCAGTGGACAGTGGGCAAGCACTCCTTCACCTTCGGCGGGCAGACTGCGTGGTTGCTGTACAACACCATCGGCGCCACCGGCGACACCACGCCCATTACCCTGGCTGCGGCCGTCACCGAGACCGCCGGCATCTCGAAGGGCTCTTATACCGTGGCCTCCGGCACCGGTCTGTCCTATGCCAGTTTCCTTCTGGGCCAAGTCGACAAGGGCAGCTTCACGGATTACCTGCAACAGGAGTTTGGCGCGCGTTTCCGGGCCATCTCGCCCTATATTCAGGACAACTGGAAGGTCACCCAGAAGCTGACTCTGGATGTGGGGCTGCGCTACGACTTCTTCCCCACCATCACAGAAGTGCATAACGCCGCGAGTTTCTTCAACCCAAACCTGGCCAATCCGGCTAGCGGACTAAATGGAGCCCTTCAGTTCACGGGCACCGGAGCCGGCACCTGCAACTGCAATTCGCCGGACAAGAACTACTACAAGAACTTCGGACCTCGTCTTGGCCTGGCCTATCAGCTTGATTCGAAGACCGTTCTGCGCTCCAGCTATGGCGTGATGTTCACCCATGGCGACGCCGTGGGCGGCCTCGCCTCAACTCTCGGCACGCTGGGCTTCTCGTCGGCGCCGGCTTACTCGTCGTCCAACGATCAGACCACCATGCCAGGATTTCTGAACGCAAGCGCAGTTGATATAACGGGCAAGCCTGTCGTGGGCGCAGGAAACGGGCAAATTCCCACCTACACCACAGCAACTGGTGTGGCTTCGGGAGCATCCTACGGCACCGGTTACACCTTGCAAACCGGCTTTACGGGAACTCCGTCGAGCTTCAACTACGACGATCCTTACCTCGGCAGCCGTGCGCCGGAGTACATCAACTGGACACTCGGACTGCAACGCCAGCTGACCAACGCTCTCACCCTGACCGCTACCTACGTTGGTTCGGAAGGCCATTTCCTTCAGACCGACAGCCTGACTGGCCGCGGATACTGGTCCAACCAACTTGACCCGAAGTACCTGTATCTGGGAGCCAGGTTGGCCGACACAGGCAAGACCAGCCCCACGGTTACCGCGGATTGCACAACGTATAGCCTCCCTTGCACGGGACTGAGCAATTACACCACTGGCCAGCCGTTGAGCACGCTCCTGAAGCCCTTCCCGTTCCAGACGGTCAACGACTCGTTCGGCTACGTGGGCAACGCCAATTACCACGCCCTTCAGGTGCTGCTGAACATGCGCTCCTGGCATGGGTTCACGCTGAACGCCAACTACTCGCTGTCGCGCTCGATTGACGATGGCGGCACCTTCCGTACCGGCTACGCCATTCCCGCCGGGACCATTGCCAACCACCCCACCGCCTCCTATCAGGCGGACCAGATCGAACGCACGGTGTCCACCTCCAATCAGCCGCAGCACTTTGTCCTGACCGGCGTGTGGAACTGGCCCCTGGGCAAGACCCTGTTCGCGGACAACTACCTGGAGCGGTCGATTCTGGGCGGTTTCAAGTTCTCCGGTGTCTACCAGGCTTACTCCGGCTCACCGCTGGCGCTGACTGGCTCCTCCTGCCAGACCAACGCAGCGCAGAGTTCCACCTGCCCGCCGACCATGAACCCGAATTTCTCGGGAGCGGCCCGGCAAAACGGCAAGTGGGGCAAGGGCGTAACCTGGGCCAACTACAACTCAACGTCTGGCGGAGCTCCGGTTACTGCCAGCACCTACATTGTTCCCAGCACCGGCTATGTGCAGAACTCAGCCCAGGTCGGCGTTGCCGGCCCGTTCATCAACCCGGCACCTCCGGCAACGCCTACCGGCGCGGCAAAGATCACCTCGCTAATGGCTGACGCCGGCACGTACGTTTCTCCGTACGATTTCACCTTCGCCGACGCGCCTCGCACCGCGCCTTACAACATCAGTGGCCCAGGCAACTACCAGTTGGATCTGGCCATGGTGCGCAGCTTCCCGCTTCGCCTCACCGAAGCTTCGAAGCTGAACATCCGGGCTGAGTGGTACAACGTCACGAACCACACGCTGTTCGGCGTCGCCAGCACCGCAGTTGGCAACGCGAACTTCGGACAGGTCACCACTAACTCTGTGGCAACGCGCAAGGCCGCGCAGTTCTCGGCACGCATCGAGTTCTGAGCGAACCCTCACACCTAGCTGGAAAGGCTGCCGGTTTCACACGGCAGCCTTTTCTGCACCTGGCACTCAACCCATTGTTTTGCAGCCAAAGGCTCACCGCGTTCCGTGTACGCAACTTGGCACGTAGGCTGGGCGCCCATGCCGCGCCCTTTGTGGCGGGAGCATTTTCGAAATTAGAGTTTCCCACCCATTTCACAAAGAACGTTAAATGGACGGGGGAGGGAGTTTCATTACGCCGTCAGTGAAAATGCTCTAATCTTATTGGTCTCCCACCCTTTCCGAAGAAAAACGCGGACTGCATGAGGCACGGAGGTCTATAGCGAAATCACAAATGCTCTGGGCTGGGAAGCAACGAACCTCAACCAGTTCTGAATCCAGGAGTATTGAATTGAGCGCCAGAACACTCGCACTGCGGCCGCTGCTGGCGATTGCCTTGTTGGCAGGCGCTGTTTCAGCCGCTGCTTCCACCATCGGAACGAACCTGCCGGCGGAGTCCCTCACGCGCGAGCGCATTGCGCAGTTGCCGCCGAAGGCGCAGGCCGCCTGGCTCAGATACCTGGAGCGCTCCGAGCGGCAGCGCCAGGCCGACAAGGACGCTCTTCGGGCAGAGTTGAAGGCCGCGGGCCTGAATGCGCCGACCGAGCCTCCGCACAGCTTTTCCGCGCGCAGCATCCCGCTCGACCGGCCCGCCGCATGGTATGCCAGCGCCGAAGCGCGTCACACGGCGGACGTGATTGTGTCCTTTCAGACCCCGGCAGGCGGCTGGGGCAAGAACATGGAGATGAGCAAAGAGCCGCGCCGCCCCGGCGAGGCATACACGCCCAACAACATCTCAAAATTTCTCGCGCCCGGCGACTTCGACACGCCGCGCGAACCGGACTGGAACTACGTGGGCACAATCGACAACGACGCCACCACGACGCAGATGAACTTCCTGGCCAAGGCCGCGGCGGCTGCCGAAGGAGAGCAGCGAGGCAGGTACACCGCGGCTTTTCTGCGCGGTATGGAGTATCTTTTCGCAGCACAGTTCCCCAACGGCGGCTGGCCCCAGGTGTGGCCGCTGGAAGGCAGCTATCACGACGCCATCACCTATAACGACGACGCCGTAACCCAGGTGTTGGATCTGATGCGCCACGCGGCGGATGGGCAGGAGGAGTTTTCCTTTGTCCCCAAGAGCATTCGCGTGCGGGCAGCGGCCAGTTTCACACATGGAATTCGATGCATCTTCGCGACCCAGATCGAGGCCAACGGGACGCTCACGGTTTGGCCCCAGCAGGACGATGCGCTGATGCTCAAGCCGGTGTCGGGCCGCAACTACGAGCCTGCGGCGCAGAGCTCCGGCGAAAGCGCGGCCCTATTGCTGTTGCTGATGAACGATCTACCGCACCCCACCGTGACAGAGCAGAAGTCCATTCGCGCCGCGGCGGCCTGGCTCAAGAAGACGGCCATCTATGGCCAGCGCTACGAGCGAGGGCCGGAAGGACGCCAGCTTGTTGCCAGTCCCGGTGCAGGCCCCATCTGGGCGCGCTACTACCAGACCGGTACAGACCTTCCCATCTTCGGCGACCGAGACAAGTCGCTGCACGACAACGTCAGCGAGTTGTCCAAGGAGCGCCGCAATGGCTACAGTTGGTACAGTTCCGATGCGCAGCGCGCCCTCGATCGCTTTGAGAAGTGGAACGCGGAACACACGGAGTCAAAATGAGGAATATTCGCAGCATTGCTTGGACAATACTGCTGGCGGGAATGGCGGGCAGCGCTCATTTCGCCGCACATGCGCAACAGCAGCCCTGGTCGCAGAGGACTGCCAACACGGTCATTCAGCGCTGGCCTGATGGCCGCATTGCACCGGCGGGCGCACATTGGGCCTGGAATTACGAATTGGGCACACTGCTTGAGGGCATGGACGCCGTCTGGCTGAACACCGCCGATCCGCGCTACTACAACTACATCAAGGCCTCGGTGGACCAGTTTGTCGGGCCGGACGGTTCCATCCCCACGTGGAAGGCCGAGGAGAACCAACTCGACAACATTCTGCTCGGGCGGCAGCTTCTTTTCCTCTACGGCGTGAGCCAGGACCAGCGCTACCTGAAAGCTGCCAATCTGCTCTATGAGCAGCTCGAGCATCAGCCGCGCACGCCCTCCGGGGGCTTTTGGCACAAGCAGAAGTACCCAAATCAGATGTGGCTCGACGGGCTTTACATGGCTGAACCGTTCTATGCCGAGTTTGCCGCCCTTTCGCACCACTCCGAAGCGTTCAGCGACATTACCAGGCAGTTTGTATTGCTGGACGCGCATGCCCGCGACGCCAGGACCGGTCTGCTCCACCACGGCTGGGACGAGTCAAAGCAGGAGCGCTGGGCCGATAAGAAAACCGGCCTCTCCTCGCAGTTCTGGGCGAGGGGCATGGGGTGGCACATGATGGCTCTGGTGGACACGTTGGCCTATTACCCCCAGGACGACCCGGATCGCAAGCAGTTGATTGCCCAACTCGAACTGGATGCCGCCGCGGTGGTGAAGGTACAGGACGGCAAGACCGGGCTCTGGTATCAGGTGCTCGACAAGCCCAATGAAGAGGGCAACTACCTGGAATCGTCGGCCTCCTGCATGTTTGTGTACGCGCTGGCCAAAGCGGTGCGGCGGGGCTATCTGCCCGCGCGCTATCTGGCGAATGCGGAACATGGCTACAAGGGGATCCTCAGCCGCTTCATCGAGACAGGCCCCGGCGCCACCGTCTCGCTCAAGGACACGGTGAAGGGCGCGGGCCTGGGCGGCGATCCCTACCGGGACGGAAGCTATGCCTACTACATCGGTGAGAAAGTCGTGCGCGACGACCCCAAGGGAGTGGGCGCCTTTCTGCTGGCCAGCGCGGAAATGGAGACTGCGGACAACGCCAAGCTGGGACGCGGGAAGACGGTTTTGTTGGATGCCTGGTTCAACAGCCAGACAAAACTCGACGCTTTCGGCCAGAGGGTCTCATTCCACTACAAATGGAACGACCAGGCCAACAGCGGTTTTTCGCTTTTCGGTCACATCTTCCGCAACTTCGGCGCACAGACCTCGACGCTTTATGCCCAGCCAACCCTCGCCGGGCTGCATGGGGCGCAGGTCTACATCATTGTCTCTCCCGATATTCCGGTGAAGAACCCCAACCCGCACTATATGCAGCCGGAAGATGCGGCGCAGATCGCGGAATGGGTGAAAGCCGGCGGCGTGCTGGTGATCATGGAAAACGATCCGGCAAATGCCGACATCGATCATCTGAATCTGCTGGCCGAGAAGTTCGGTATCCACTACAACACGGTTCTGCGCAACCAGGTGGACGGCAACAAATTCGAGATGGGAAAGCTTCTTATCCCAGGCGGCGGACCCATCTTCCACGATGCGCACACGGCGTATGTGAAGGAGATCTGCACCATCTCGGTCAAGTCTCCGGCTGTCTCTGAGCTTGTCGATCGCGGAGACATCCTGATGGCCACGTCGAAATACGGCAAGGGAACCGTCTTTGCCACCGTCGATCCCTGGCTTTATAACGAGTACACCGACGGTCGCAAGCTGCCCGCCGAGTACGACAACTACGCGGCAGGGAAGGAACTGGCGCGCTGGATTCTCAACCAGGTTCCGCGCTAAGCCACAAAAGGAAATGCCTGTCTCGACGCGAAGATGCGCGGAGGCAGGCATTTCTGTTTGCTGTTAAGCAAGCACGCCACTCGATAGGGAGAAATCCGTGCCGGCCGGTGTGGCAATCGAGGTTCGACATAAACGGGATTCGACCCCAGTTTGTGTTTTTCCCCTCACACGGTTAAAACGTTCGCAGGGCGAGGAGCATGAACTCCCAAGGCAAACGCACCATCTCAAAGGAATGGCTTTGAAAGGGCTCGGCTTCAGCCGTGCCTATGGAAATGGCTTCAATTGGATGGGCTTCAGCCCCGGAGGGGGGATTTATCAAGGAGAAGTCCGTCCCTCAGGGCCTAAAGGCCGCCATTCGATGCGGCTTTGGTCGGCACCCTTCGGCGTCGCTCAGGGCAGGCTTCTGAAGCCGTGCCCTTTCAAAGATAATGTCCCTACGCTTTCCATTGCATGGTGGGTTTGCCCTGCATGAGTTCCGTCCCTAAGGGACTCCGGTTCACTATGTTGGCGCTCGTCCCCACTGGGCTAGAGCGAAACCAGAGTCCCTGTGGCCTCGTTCGCGCTGTGCAGGGTCGCTGCTCCCTGGGGGTCGCGTCGACTTGAGTGCGACGGCTTCGGGATACCTCGACTCTGGTTCCGCTATAACAACCACTCTGCCTACCCCGCGGGCGACCAGTCGCTGTCGGTCTGGCGCGCTCCTGCACAATCCGCTTTGCGAGGCCAACCACCATAGAGGATCAGGCTCTGCCGGAGGTACTTAGAGCATTTTCGTAAATTGTGTAGACCGGAAATTTGTTGGTCTCCCACCCATTCCGCTGGAAAACGCGGAATGGATGGGGCACGGAAGTCTATCGCAAAAGCCAAAATGCTCTAATCGAGCGGCAGAGGTTTTTGGTCGACAGGATTCCAGTTGTCGTCACCGCGCAAGAAGACCGCTGGCTCATATTGCCGGGCCTGTTCCGGCGAAAGAAAATGCGTGTGCGGATCGCGCGCGCCAGGATGCGCTCCGGGGCCGGTCGAGCCGAATTCAGAGTAGGTAGCCGTCTCAATGGAGCGCGTTTCGGGCAGCCATTCCCGCCAGCCTGGCGGCACAATGTGACTGCCCATCTCAGTATCGATATAGGTGACGGTGGAGTAGGGTCTCCAGGGACGCCCTAGCCACACCCTGGCCGCGCCGGGCTCGGCCGTCAATCGGGACTTGTAAATGACGTAGCCGGAGTCTTGCCGGGGATAGACCTTGCTCTGCGCGGTGATGAATCCATCGATCAGCGGATCGATGAAGGGCTTGCTGTGAATCTCGCAGTGATCGAAGACCGTCTTGCCATCGCCAAAAATGAAGTCGAAGTGGCCCTCAATGTAGCTCTCTGAAAAGTACTGCCGCGCGGGCATGCAGATGCGGCTCTCGCCTGTTCCGGTGCAGCCCTTGCTGCCCGCGTAGAGCGTGTCCTGCAGCCCAAGGAGTCGCACATTGTGAAAGATTGCCCGGTCTCCCGTGACCTTCAGCGCCAGGGCCTGCGAGCCGGTTATGTTCGGATCGCGCGTGATCTTGAAGTCGTTCTGAAAGGTAATATTCTCGGCGAGGAAATTGTCTCCCGACACGCTTACGGTCGCTGTGTGGAGCGTGCCGCCATTCAGAGCCGCGCTGCGGTCGAAGACGACGACCGTCTTGCTGGCATCGGGATTGGCGCTGCGCAGTTGAATCCGCGGCTTGTCGATGGTCAGCACTTCGCGATACGTTCCCGGCGCCACCAGAATCAGCGCGCCACCCGAGGCCGGGGCCACGTCGATAGCCCTCTGGATGGAGTAGTAATCGCCCGTCCCGTCGGCTGCTACATAAAATGTCCTGTCCTCCGGCAGCACTTTCACCGCAGCCTGCGGCGCCTCGGAACCGCCCGCGAGTGGAACGAATCTGTTTTCGCAAGCCAGCGGCTTTCCCTCTGCCGACCCGGCCCCCGTTACCGTCACTTCAGGGCCAGAGGGGATAAGGTTGCCGCGCTTGCCACGGATCGCAATGTCCGAGTACTTGGCGAGAATTTCGGACTTCGGCAAGCCGTCGGCGGTAACGTTGTCCAGGGAGATGCCGAGCTTGTGCTGTGCGTCGAGTCCGTAGAAGGTGAACGCGCCCGGTGTCAGCACATGGACATCGCGCAGTGCTATGTCGCGGAAGACAGGCAGCTTGTCCCCGGCAAACGTGGTGTACATGGGCGTAAAGACAATGGGGTTGGGCGAATTGCGGATGCACACGTCCTCGAAGGTGACGTTTTGTACCAGGCCTCCCCGGCTGCGGTCCGACTTGATACGCAGTCCGTTGTCTGCTCCGTCTATGGTCAAGTCGCGCACCAGCACATGATCCACGCCGCCCGCGGTCTGGCTGCCGATGGACATGCCATGCCCGGTATAGAAGTGGTTGTGCAGGATCGACATCCTTGAGGCCGCGCCACTAGCGTCGGATTTGATCGAGACATCGTCGTCGCCGGTGTGAATGGTTGACCAAGCAATGATCACGTTCTTGGTTCCGGCTTGCGGGTCGATGCCATCGGTATTGCGCGCAGTCTTGGGAGTCAGAATCTTGACACCCCAGGCGGTGAAGCCGTCCGTGTGAAAAATGTCCACGTGCGAGTTAGGCGAGTTGCGCAGCGTGATCTTGTAGAGGACGAAGTTGTCAGAGCGGCTTACGCGCAGCAGGCGCATGCAGTTCTGCTGGCGGTCGAGCACCTTGGCTCGGTGCGCCAGATCCCACCAGGTGATATGCTGCCCCAACATCTGCGCACCACCGCGGCCGTCGATGGACCCCTCGCCCATGATGCCGCTGCCAGGTGCGTCTTCCGCGAGGATCAACGGCTTGCAGCCGTGGCCGTTGTCAGTCAGAATGCCGCAACTTCCGGGCGTCAGATCGTAATCGCGCGGGTCGCGCGAGGCAAACAGCGCGGTGCTGGCCGAGACCAGCAACGTGACCCCGGCCCTGAGGCGAAGCGGCCCGCTGAGAAAGACATTTCTCGCGCTATCCGCGCGCAGTTCAACAGCCTCTCCTGCCGGGCAACGGTCGATGGCCTCTTGCAGGCGCGCCGTGTCCGGCCGGTGCTCGTCAGCCAGAGAGAGTTGACCGCCAGGGGCAACGAGCCGGGCGCGCAAAACTGCGCAGGACTTGGGATATTGCGGCTCCGCGACGTTGCGGGTGTCCTGGGCGGCGGCGGTTGTCCAGATGGCTACACCAAGAACGAGGCAGGCTTGCGTGAGTCGGGTCGGCAAGAGGGACTCCTTTGGAAGGCTTCGGCTGAGGTTCATGCGATCCCGCCTTTGGTGCAAATAATGCGGCAAGGATGGGGCGCCCGGAGTGACGGACATCGTGTCCAGAGCCGGCGCTTCATCATAGTATTCCGCATCCTGAATAGCAGGTCTTGCGCCTGCCCTTGGCGCTCAAGAGTCCTGTCTCCAAAGTTCTTGGCGTGAATCCCGAAGAGCAGCCGCAGATCCTTCGACTCACCACCCCCAGACTGAAGAACGTTTGAGGCCCCGTTCGCGCCTAATGAACGGGCCGCAGTGGCCGTGTTTCGCATCGCCCCTACAGGGCTAGAACTCCTGTTTGACTTGCAACCCAGGACTGCGCTTCGCTTGTCCTCCACCCCGCGAACGAAGACCTGTTCGCGGGGACCCCGGCCTGGGCTATTCTCCTGCGCTCCCTTCGGGAGGCTTTCGACCAGTTCATTCCCGGCCTAACTCGCACCGCGAGTCATTTGCTCAGGATGACATCCAAATTAGGGGTTCTGGGGCGTCGAATGACGATGCGAACTCTTGGGACACCACACTAGCGCCGGGACCCGTCGCCGGGGTGCAGCGTCACGTGCCGAAACTTGCCCTTGATGAACACTCCGCATTGGTCCTGTTTCGCAGCGCCCCCAATGGGCGAAAGGCTCTTATGGGGCTGTTCATTCCCTGGCAAACTCGCACCAAATGTCCCAAGCACAGGATGACGGCATATTTGCTTAGGCAGCCTTAGACTCCAGACACCAGGCGTGTGTCGCTCATCAAGGATCGCATATCAAATAAGTATCTGATAATCAATAACATACACGACGTGGAAGATTTTGTGAGCCGTTGATCGCAAGGGCCCCAAATTGCTTGACCGACAGGCTCCTGGATCATCCTTTCTATTGCCATAGACTTCCGCGCCACATCCATTCCGTGTTTTTTCCGCGGAATGGGTGGTAGACCAACAGAATTCTGGAGTACGCAATTTGCAAGAACGTTCTGACTAGAGTCCCGGCCCGCTGCCTGAAGGAGCCTATTCGCGGGTTGCTTAGACGCTGAGCAATATGACCGCGGCCAAGGCCAGAACCATGCCGGCCATCTGGCGGGGGGTGGGCCACTCACGCAAGACCATGGCGGCTAACAGGATGGTGCCTGCGGGATAAAGTGAGGCGACGACAGCAGCCACGTCAAGCCGCCCAAGCTGCGTAGCCCGGATATAAAACAGACTGCCGGCGCAATCCAACATGCCGGCGGCAATGCCAGTGAGCCAGAAGCCGCGCCAGGGCGCCTTGGGCGGCATCACTAGCAGGAAGAGAAGCACCGCGGCGACCCCTCCCGCGCGCGCCGAAGTCATCTCCCAGAGGATGCCGCCGCCGCTGGCAATTTTGAACAGAATCAACTGGACGCCGAATCCGACTCCGGCGAGGGAAGCCAGAAGCAGGGCGGCCCGCGGCGTGCCGGCCCCCTGGCTGGCGGGGGTGTGGGTGATGAGCCAGATTGCGGCGCAGCCCAGCGCCAAGCCGAGCGCGGCCAATGGGGTTGGCAGGCCATCCTGAAAGATAGAGAAGACTACCGGAACCAGGGCGGTCAGCAGCCCGGCGAGAGTGGCAGTAAGGCCCATGGGGCCCATTGCCAGGGCGCGGTAGAAGACGGCCAGGGCCAGAGCCCCCTCAAACCCGCCCAACGCAGCGTAGAACAAGTCGTGGGGGCCGGGCATAACCAGGTGCATGCCGAGGCAAATGGCGAGGAGGAGGAACAGGGAGACGATGTGGCCGGAAGAGACGACAAGAAGTGCAGGGGCGCGGCGTGCGCCCACGCCCCCGACAAAGTCCGAACCGCCCCACGTAGCCGCCGACAGGAGTCCGAAGCTGGCAGCGGCACCTGAAGAAGTCAATTTCTAGTGCATATCCTGCGCGGAAGGGTAATAGCCGGTCTTGGCGATGACTTCCAGGCCGGGCCGGTCCACGCGCACATCGATCTTGCGGAATTTGCCGTCAATCACCGGCTGGTGGCTGTTGTAGCCCAGGGTGTACTGGGTGCGCGCTTCCTCGGCGATCTTGGCGTAGCTCTTTTCAATTCCGTTCAGGTCGCGTTCGGAGTCCAGCGTGCCGCCGGTGGCCAGGGTGTACTTGGCCAGGATGTTGTCGTACATGGTGAAGGGCAGGTGGATGCGGCTGATGTAGCCCTCGCCCCAGCGGGCAGAGTCGCCCACTGCCGTTCCGTAGACGGCGATCTTGTTGGTCTCAAGATAACGCAGCACCTCTTTGTAGGTGGCCTTGCTGCCGTATTCCTTGCCGTCGGAGATGACGTAAATGATGCGGCGTCGGCCCTTGGGACGGGTGGAAAGCTCCTTGGCCGCGGCCAGAATCGCATCGTTCAAGGTGTGGATTTCCTTGGGAATGTTCACCCAGTTGCCGTTGCCGGCCGAGCGCCCGGATTGCAGGTTGGGATCGACGCAGTTACCGTTCTCGCGAATGTTGCAGCTGGAAAACGGGCCGCTGTTGATCGGCACGATCATCTCGCTGCCGGTCTCCTTGGTCAGGGCCAGCACTGCCGGCAAACGGGTGCTCTGGGCGCCGGTAAAACCGGTCCGCTCCTGAGCGCCGTTGTTGTAGGAGAAGACGGCGACCTCATCGTAGGGGGTAAGCGCGCCCTGAATGGCGCCCAGGGAGTTGTTGACCTTGGCCATGATGTCGGAGGTCAAGCTCTGATCGATGACGAAAGCGATGGAAAGCGGGAAGGGATCCACCGTAAACAGGCGCAAGGGCTCGCGGGTGTCGTTCTCAAAGACGCGAAAGTCGCGGAAAGTGAGGCCGGCAACGAGATTTCCCTTGGAGTCCTTGACAGTGACCGGAACCTCGACGAAGTTGACGTTGAGGACGATCTTTGTGGTCGCTGCGACACCTTCACCGGGCGCGGGCATCTCTGGAGGAGTGGCCTGGAAATCGTCTTTGCCCTGGGGCGTGGGGGCCTGGCTGCTGGGAGCGGCCTGCTGTCCCGGAGCGGTAGAAGAGGAAGTGGGCGCGGGCGGCTCGTCCCCGGCACCCTTGCCGGGGGTGAGCGGGCCACTCATGCCAGTCAAGGGCGCAGGCGCCTGGGGCGTCGGGGCATCAGGTACCGTGGATTGCTGCTGTTGCGCCAGAGCCGGGGTCAAATTCGGACTCGAACTCAGAAGCGCCGCCAGCGCCATTGCCATCAAACCAATCTTCACAGGTATATCGTCCTCCCGGAACGCCGCGTCCTGCCATTCTCAGCTTTCGCAGCCCGTTACCGATGGTCATAAATGACCGGCAATGGACCACGGATCTCACAAAAAAAGGTTACGGAAATGCGCCGCGGCAGCCTGAAACCGGCCGACATGGCTCCATTCGACAGAGTATCAGACGCGCTTGAAGCGCGCAGGTTGCGCCCGGCCATCAATATAGTTCGCGTATGCTTTCTTCGGGGTTGCAAAATCGTCTAAATGCCTAGAATGCGCGCTGCTCTTTGTATCTCCGCTTTGTTGTTGAGCCTGCCGGCACTTTCTTCCGCGGGCTGGGCTCAACTTGCGCCTTCGCCCGACGAAGCTCCGGTCAGCACCGCTCCCGCTCCCGCACCGGAAGAGGATTCCGTGGCCACCTTCAAGGTGAATGTCAACCTGGTGGACGTGTTTTTCACCGTCAAGGACAAGGCCGGCAACCTGGTTCCCCATCTCAGCAAGGACGACTGCACGGTAAGCGAGGATAAGGAGCCGCAGAAGCTGAAGAGCTTCGCGGCCGAGACGCATCTGCCCCTTACTCTGGGCATTCTTTTGGATACCTCCTACAGCCAAACGCGGGTGCTGTCGCTAGAGCAGGACGCGGGCAGCGAGTTCCTGGAGCGCGTGATCAAGCAGAAAGACGAGGCGTTTGTGCTTTCGGTGGACGTGAATGTGGACCTGCTGCAGGACTTCACCAACAGTCCCCGCTTGCTGACGCGCGCTTTGAACAAGGCGCAGATCAACGCCGGGGTCAGCTTTGGCGCGGGGCCGGTTCCCACCTCGGGAGAACCCCGCGGGACCGTGCTGTACGACGCCATCTACCTGGCTTCAAACGAGAAGCTGACCCAGGAGTCAGGCCGCAAGGCGCTGATTCTGCTCTCTGACGGCGAAGACCAGGGAAGCCGTCACAAGATCGGCGAGGCCATCGCCGCCGCGCAACGATCGAACGCCGCTGTCTACGTGATTCTGATTGCCGATGTGCAGAGCTATTTGAGCCAGGGTATGGGGTACTTCGGCTATTCGGCGATGAAAAAAGTAACCGAGGAGACAGGCGGCCGGCTCATCAACGTGGGCAACAACGGCAAGAAGCTGGAGGCGGCCTTCCAGCAGATCGAGGACGACCTGCGCACCCAGTACGTGGCCAGCTACACCTCCACCAACACCAAGTTGGACGGGGCGTTCAGGCGGATCAACGTAGAATGCCGTGGAGATGGAATGAAGGTGCTGGCCCGCAAAGGCTACTTTGCGCCCTTGCCGCAGAATTGACGGGATCGATGAGAGTTGCTTCAGGAAGAACGCGGAAGTGTCCTGATTCGGGACACTACGTTACTTAAGGTTTACACACGGTAATCTGGCGCGCACCTTAAGTCTTCTCTATTATCGGCACAAGCCAAAAAGACTTTAACCTTTTTGGAAGCTTTTTCGGCTTTGAGGATTCCGCCCGGAGGATTCTGTCATGATGACCAACTGCGTCGCCAGTGAAGCCTTTGAAATCAGCCCCCGGTTTCGCACGACCGTCGAGGAACGGATTGCCCGCCTGGAAAAGGGCGCCGACTTTGACGAGGCCCAGTTGGATCGTCTGATCGACGTGGACCATATCCGCCGGCAGATGAAGCTGGTGGCGATGCAGCGAGCCGAGGCTCTGCGGATGAGGCTTTTCCTCGACCGCTCGCAGACCCGGGAACCGCGTCCCGTCGCCTAGAGCGGTTCGACAATTCACGTGCCGTTTCCGGCATCGTGCAAGGTGGCATTTTGCCGAGAAAGATGCCACTTGATAGCGGTGGTTTCAGGGTCCAGCAATTCTGGAACCGCTGTAGCGCCAAAGCACCACTGCCGGTCATTGGCCGCGTGAGCAAAATCCGAGAGCCGCAGCCCCCTTGGGAGGCGCGGCTCTTTTTACGTTCCACAGGCTTTGCACCGACGGATCGCCGTAGACTGAAGGCTGTCCGGGGGTGGATGAGCGATGCTGAAACTGGACTATTGCGTAGTCGATGTCTTTACTGAAACGGCGCTGGGCGGCAACCCGCTGGCGGTGGTCATGGCTCCTGAAGAGCTTGAGAAAGAGCGGATGCAGGCCATTGCGCGCGAATTCAATCTCTCAGAGACTACCTTCATCGAGCGCCGGCCCGCCACCTTGGAGCAGACCGAGGGAGTGCGGGTGCGCATCTTCACCGCCCAGGAAGAGTTGAACTTCGCCGGGCATCCCACGCTGGGAACGGCCAGTGTTCTGCGCTCGCACGCTCCGGAGACGCTGCGGGGGGATACGATCACGCTGGCGCTGAACGCGGGGCCGGTTCCGGTGCGCTTTGCCGCCGACGGCTCGTTTGCAGAGATGACGCAGCGCGACCCGGAGTTTGGCGAGGAATTCGACCCGGCGGAGGTGGCGCGGCTGATCGGCCTCTCGCTGGAAGACCTGGACTCGCAATTGCCGCCGCAAGCGGTCTCGACCGGAACCGCGTTCGCCATTGTGGCGCTGCGCTCCGTGCAGCCTTTGGCCCGCCTCAAGGTCAACCAGGAGGAAGCCACGGCATGGCTGCACGGACGCGACGCGCGCTGGTTCTACGTGCTGGGACCTACCGGCGGGCAGGCTCCAGCTTGGCGGGCGCGGATGCAGTTTTATGGAGGCGAGGATCCGGCCACGGGATCGGCGGCCGGCTGCGCGATCAGCTACCTGGTGCGGCGGGGCGCCGTGGCCAGCGGGGAGCGCATCCACCTGCGCCAGGGGGTAGAGATCGGCCGGACAAGCGATCTGTTCCTTTCCGCACAGCTTGAAGCGGCGAGGGTCAGGGAAGTGCGCGTTGGGGGCAGCACCGTTCTTGTAGCAAAAGGCCAGCTTTTCCTGCCGTGATGCACATGGTTTCAACAGGCTTTGACATATGCAAGTGACGGCAATTGTTGAATATAGGGAAGAATGCACTGTTTCATGCGGATTTTCACATTGAATTTCGCTTTGTCTTCCCCCTTTTCATTCGCCCGGAAGCCTCGTAGTCTAGCGATTCATTGATGCAAATTAACCGGCACCTTTCGCCGGCATTGCCCCAGGCATTTTAGTCATTCTGGCCGCAAGCAAAGGTCAGGCTCCCGCGCAGAGAATGCCGGCTGCCGGTTGCAGAGGTGTTGCGCCCTCCAAGGGCTGCCCGCCGCGCAACCGGAGATCCGGATTTCAGACTCTGCCTGTGAGGTCCTGCCTCAAGACCGGTCGCCAGCCACGGAACCCATCGCGCCAGCCAGCTACCCGAGCGGGCAAGGGGGAAGTCTTTTTCCACGGGCAGGCCAATGAAATTGAACCAAGGAGCTTACCGAAATCATGCGCCCCAAGAAAGTTATTCTTTGTGTAGACGATAACGAGCAGGAGCTTTCCGTACTCAAGTTCATGCTGGCCACCAACGGATACCGAGTGGTTTCAGCCACTAATGGGCAGGAGGCCATCGGCATTTTTGCCGAGACTGCCGTGGACCTGGTGCTGGCCGATGTGACCATGCCCCAGATGAACGGGTGCCAATTGGTTGATCGGCTGAAGCAGATCGCGGGCCACGTTCCCATGATTCTTCTGGGCGATCCGCAGAGGATGGGTGGCGACATTCACGCAGCCGACGCGCTGCTGGCCAAGAAGAACTGCTCGCCCCAGGAGCTGCTGGAGCGCATCAAGGTGCTGAGCGCGCGCAAGCGTGGTCCGCGCAAGGGCACGGTTCGCCAGATGCCCATGGTAGAGCTGGCGGTGGCATCCTGAGGAAATTCTGAATCTCGGAGACAATTGCAGAATTTTCATTCAGACGGAACGCCACGTCGGCACCACCCCAGCAGGGCTGAAAGAGCAACAACAATATGTTTGGTTTTCGAGCGGAACCAGAATGACTGTGCCCTCTTGAGTCTTTGTGCGGCGTCGCTGCTCGCTGAGTGTCGCGTCGAGTTGAATGCCAAAGCGTCTGGGTTACGCCGATCCTGGTTCCGCTATCGCCCAGACTTCTCACGGAGCGCGTCAACGAATTTGTAACTTCTAGGGCGGTTCCACAATTCATACGCCCTCTCCGGCATCGAGCAAGGTGGCATTTTCTTGAGAAAAATGCCACTTGATAACGGTGGGTTCGGGGTACAGCAATTGTGGAACCGCTGTATCCGGCTCTCGCGTGGGTCTCCCGATCCGCGCGAGACATGGTTTGCTCCGCTACGGTGCGCGCAAACGGATTCGATGAACGAGGCTTTGCTACAGAGCAACGCTCTGGCCGTGAGAAACGCGGAATATCCCCTGCAGATCTTGTTTCGGTTATTTGCAGATTCGCCGAGGTCTTTGCCCAAGGAGTCGCTGAGACGGATCTCTTTCCCGAGAAATCGAGCGGCTGTCCAAATGGCGAACCCTGCCCAGGCGGGCCTCCGATCAGACTGCCAGCCGCTGCATGGAGGAGTGAGTAAATGTCAGGGCACTCGCCAGGAATTTCTGATCTTGCGCGACTTTGCTCTCAAATAGGGGTTGGCACGAATAAATGCATTGCTCCTAGTGTCCTGAGTCTGAAGTTCGCAACAGAAATGGGGGGCGAGAAAAGGCAGATTCTTCGCTCACCACCGCCGAACTCCACCCCAAAGAGCAAAAACCGCTCTTTGGGGGCCCCGGAACTCCACCCCAAAGAGCAAGAACCGCTCTTTGGGGACCCCGGAACTCCACCCCAAAGAGCAAGAACCGCTCTTTGGGGACCCCGGGGCTGAGAACCCTTCGGGGCGCCGTTCGCTCAGAATGACAGTGTATTTGTTCAGCGAACCATGGGCTCAGGGCACTCGAGCGATCCCACAATTCACGTGTCCTAGCGGGCTCGCGCAGGGTGGCATTTTGTTGGGGAAGGTGCAACCGACAGTGGTGGCTTCGGGGTATACCGATTATTGAACCGCTGTAGTCACTCTGGAACGAAGGGAAAGATATGAAAGTCATGCCTTGTTCTCATCGCCGTATTCTGCTCCCGCTTCTGCCTGTTTTCTTCATGTTGCTTGCCGGGTGCATGGGCGGAACCGGTGGATCCGGCGGCATCGGCCTGCAAAACAAGTCGTCAGCGAACGTGACCGTCAGCGCTTCCTCCATCAGCATCACGGAGGGCCAGATCGTGACACTGGAGGCTTACGTCAATCCAGTTCTTGCCACAGGAACGGTGACTTTCTATAACGGATCGAATGCGATCGGCACGGCGGCGATCAGTTCAACAGGGTTTTCCAGCACTGGAATCGCTCTGCTTGCTACAACGTTCTCTTCGGTCGGTCAGCAGAGCATCACTGCGCACTATAGCGGGAACGATTTCTATTCAGCAGGCACGTCCGCGCCGATGTCAATCGGCGTGTACAACGAGCAGATGACATCATCTTCCATTACTCTGCAGGCTTCCACCACGACACCGCAATACCAAACGAGCGTCACCCTGACCGCCGTGGTCTCGCCCTCTTCAGCCACGGGTACGGTCACCTTTTATAACGGAGGGACCAATGTTGGCAGCGCAGCGGTAAGCGCGGGCGCAGCCAGTGTGACAACTTCGTTTGCGGCAGGAGGCACGGCGACACTTCACGCTGTCTATTCCGGCGATTACAACTATCTCACCAGCACGTCAAATTCGCTCACCATGAATGTCAGCGGTCCGCTGGTGACGTCGACAAATCTTACGGAATCAGCCAGCCGCACTGCGATTGGCGACAGCGTCACCCTGACGGCCCGTCTCAATCCCGCGACAGCGACAGGCGCGGTTACGTTTTATAACGGATCGACGGCGATCGGCACAGCGAATGTCAACGGAGGCGTTGCCACGATGAATGCGACATTTGCCAGCTCAGGCCAGATGATGCTGCAAGCGGCTTTTGGCGGAAACGCTTCGTGGGAGGGGAGCGAATCGGGTCAGATTTCTCTTTTCGTTACGGGCATTACGCCCGACACTGTCGTGATGCAGATTGCACCTTCCTCGCTGGTGATCGGCGATTTGTCGACCTTGACGGCCACTGTATCGCCGTCCACGGCGGCAGGCTCGGTGGTTTTCTACAACGGAACCAGCGGGTTCGGCAACTGCACTATCGCCGGAGGCACGTGCAGTTTCGTGAGCTCTTTCAATGCGGCGGGCTCCGAGAGTCTTACGGCCGTCTATAGCGGAGATACGACCTATATCTCGAGCACCAGCAGCCCCGTACTTCTCAGTGTTGGCAATCCAGGATCGACGCCAACCAAAACAACGTTGGCCCTGAGTGAATACTCGGGCTACCTCGGAGATACAGTCACGCTGACAGCCAGCGTCAATCCTCCGGTTGCAAGCGGGCAAATCGACTTTTACGATAATGGCACGTGGCTGCAAACTGTTTTGCTTTCATCCGGGGCAGCCTCCTGGTCACAGGCCTTCTCACTATCCGACTCGAACAGCATCACTGCGGTTTACGACGGAGATGTGACGTATTCTCCGAGCACATCCAGCGCGCAGGATCTCGAGCTAACCGAATACCCTGACAATCCGCCTACCTGTCCGACCGATCCAACACTCTGCCAGCTTGAATGTCCCACGGATCCGACCTGTCCTTCCGTCCTCGGCGGTACTTCAGAAGAGAAGCAAAGAACCCGTCTGACAGGTTCCTTCAAACTCAAGGAGCCCATCGTGTGGTAGGTTCGGATTCTCAGGAAAAGCTATCGCGGCGGCTCAACAGGCCGCGGAAAAGCTTCAAATGGGCTTGGTATTTTGTCAGTCGGGCACCGGCTTCGAAGAACTGCGAAGGATGAAACGAGTCGACGCAAGCATTTAGAGCGGTTCCACAATTCACATGCCCTTTCCGGCATCGAGCAAGGTGGCATTTTCTTGAGAAACATGCCACTTGATAGCGGTGGGTTCGGGGTACAGCAATTGTGGAACGGCTGTAGGCCCGGAACCTCTGGTTGCGGCCTTGTTTGAAGAGCTTGCAATTGAATTGTCTGGGGCAGGACTTCGATTTACGACACGACGGAAGAGGCTGCGGCAAGACCCCGAAAGACAGGAGAAGATCTCGACAACCATCCCCCTGGGCTGAATCCCGTCTTGCCTTATCAGCGATTTACGGCACGGCTGAAGTCGTTCCGTATAACAAGACTCGTCCGGTGGGGAGCTCTTCCGCAGCCTGTTTCGCAAATTGTGCAGGCCGACATTTTGTTGGTCTCCCGCTCATCCCGCTGGAAACCGCGGAATGGAAGGGGCACGGAGGTCTATAGCAAAAGCAAAATGTTCAGGCAGCGCAACGCATCGCAGGAGATCAGGGCCTCATCAGGAAGAAAGCGAATAGGAGCTCTCTACCAGCGTCTTGAACTCGGCAATTTGACCATCAATCCAGCTCTGACTTCGTCCGAGTTCCAGGGCCATGAGGCTGGCCACTGCGGGGGCAGCGCGTAGCGCTGCCTTGGCGTCCAGCAGCAGCGAGCGGGTCCTTCTTGCAAGAACGTCCTGAATTGTGCGCGCCATCTCGTATCGCACCGCATAAAGCGCCTGGGCAAGCGTGTATGGCAGCCTTGGGTCGATTTTCTGCGCAAGCGCGGTATCGCCCTCGGCAAGCGCCAGGATCGCGGCTGCGTCCGATCCGTACTCTCTCAGGGCCGGCTCCTCGATGGCGTGATTTGCCTGCCCATCGTGCCAGGCTCCACGCAGCTTTACGGTCCCGGTAATGCACGGATGCGGCTCGATCATTCCTTCCCGCGCGACAAAATCGAGAACGTCCTGCGCCATACGGCGATAGGTCGTCCACTTGCCGCCGGCAATGGTCACCAGGCCCTTCGGGGAGACGTCGATGTGATGCTCCCGCGATAGCTTTGAAGTCTTCGAGGCCTTCCCGGTGACCAGAGGCCTGAGCCCTGAGAAAACAGATACGATGTCACCTCGATCGATGCCCCTGACAAGATACGGATTAATGGTCTCGATGAGGAAATCAACCTCGGAATCGACATGTCCCGGCTCCATCTCTGGCTTGTTGGCAGGGATGTCGGTGGTTCCAATCACGACCTTCCCTTGCCATGGAATGGCGAAGATGACGCGGCCGTCTTTTGTCTTTGGGACCATGATGCCCGCTGCTCCTCCCAGCACTTCAGGGCCGACCACGATGTGGGTGCCCCTGCTTACGCTCAGTAGCGGCGGCGTCAGGGCATCGTCCAGTTTCCGCAAATCGTCGGTAAAGATGCCGGTTGCGTTGATGATGACCCGCGCGCGCACCATGTGCTCTTCGCCGGTCTCCATGTCCTTGATCAGCGCGGCAACCAGTCTTCCGTCTTCATGGACCAGGCGAACGCAGCGCGTGTAGTTCAGCACCGTGGCACCGCAGTCCGCCGCCGTTCTGGCCACGGCGAGCGCCATGCGGGCATCATTGAACTGGCCGTCGTGATAGAGCACGCTGCCGCTCAGGCCCTCGGTGGCGATGTTCGGAATTCTCTCTATGGTTGCCCGCGGGCCCAGGACGCGGGTCGGTCCCATGGTGGCCTTGCCTGAGAGCAGATCGTAGAGCGTCAATCCGAAGCCGTAGTAGGGAAGCTCCCACCTGGTGTAGGTGGGCAGGATGAAGGGCTGGGGATGGACCAGATGCGGGGCAATCTTCGTCATCACTGCGCGTTCGTGCAAGGCCTCATAGACGAGTTGGATCTGGCCGCTCGCCAGATAGCGCACGCCCCCGTGCACCAGCTTGGTAGACCTGCTTGAGGTGGCTTGGGCAAAGTCTCCAGCCTCCACCAGTGCAGCCCGGTAGCCGCGCGTCACCGCATCCAGGACAGCGCCGAGGCCGGTCGCGCCTCCCCCGATCACAAGGATGTCGAATCTTTCGTCCAACGATTGCAGCATCTCGGCGCGCGTCATGAGTTCCTTCCTTGAAATTCAGCCTATCGGCGGGGAGAGAGTCTCCCTATGGAATATCTGATCAAGTGTTTGCATTTCGAATTATGCTCCTTCAGGGGCAAAAGCCGGTCCTCATTTTGTACTACCAGCGACAGGACTCAACTCGTGCCCTAAAAGACAATACCGTAGTGGTTCGGTGGCCCCTGCGAGGCCTGGAACGAGCGCCGGCGAAAAGGATCTCTTCACCAGGGCTTCTACTGTCTCGTCCACCGTGGGTCGGCAACGCCGGTGGAGAACTAATAAGGAACAAAAAATCAAATCCAACAAAACAAAGACAAAACGCAAACCCGCGTGAAAATGCAAAAGACCGGTCCTAGAGCGAAACCAGAGTTCCTGTGGCCTCGTTCGCCCTGTGCAGGATCGCCGCTCCCTGGGGGTCGCGGCGCCTTGAATGCGGCGGCTTCGGGATACACCGACTCTGGCTCCGCTATAAAGGCCGGACCAGATTGAACTCGCTCCAGGGGCCTGAAGGCCCCTGCTCCCTCCGCAAGGCCACGCCCACATTGGGCTGTTTCGTGCATCGCGGGTCAGATGCATTGGTGCCGGACTGTTACAAGAGTTGTCCCATCGGGAGTCTTTCCACAGCGTGTAAAGCCGTACACTTTGAAAAACGGTGACTTATTCAGAGGGTCCCCCTGGGAATCTGCGAATCGACTGCTGCAAAGAGAATGCCCCTTTCGCATGCTCCATCTTTACGCCATCGATTGCATTCATGCTCGGGCGGATGAGTCTCTGACTCGCCTCTCTTCTCAACATACCATCCGGCAGGTGCCCACAATCGCAATTCACCAGGCCAGAATCAAGAAGGACTCCCCATGCACCTGCGGCACACCATTCAGGACGAACGGTGTGCCGCAAGAGTCACTTAACAACGGTCTCATGTGTGCGCCAAACCCTGGACGCGCTGTTGCCTACAGACCGCTCTCAAGTGGAATCGCACAGTGTTCCGCGCACGGTGCAAGATTGCGCGTTGCGAAGCCTAGACCTTGTTCACCGGATTCATGGCCGCTTTGCCATCGAGCACTCGGCAAACGTCCTCGCAGATTGCTCTGGTCACGCGCTCCTGGGCCTCGTGGGTGAAAGCGGCAACGTGAGGCGTCAGAATCAGGTTGGGCAGGTCTTCCAGCTCCCCGCGCTTGGGAGGCTCGCTTGCGCGCACATCCAGGGCGGCTCCGGCGATGGTGTGGGACTTCAAGGCAGCGATCAGATCCGCCTCCACCACCACTTCTCCGCGCGAAGTGTTGATCAGCGTGGCTGTCGGCTTCATCTGCGCAAAGCGAGCCGCGTTCAAAAGCCCGGCTGTCTGCGGCGTTGCCGGCAGGTGACAGGAAACCACGTCCGAGCGCTCAAGCACTTCCTCCAGGCTAATCAACTCGGCATTCAATTCGCTGAGCAGAATATTGTCAGTGCTGACAAACGGATCGAAGGCCAGCACTTTCATGCCAAAGGCCTGCGCTCGCCGCGCGGTCAGGTAGCCGATCTTGCCGGCTCCGAGGATGCCGATGGTCTTCCCGTACAGCTCGGTTCCCAGATAGCGCATCCGGTTCCAGTTGCCCAGCCGGGTGTCCGCATCGGCGGTGGGTATCATGCGCGCCAGCGACAGCATCATCCCAATGGCCAGTTCCGCCACGCTGATGGCATTCTGGTCCGGTGTGGAGGTGATCAGGATTCCGGCGCGGGTGGCGGCGTTCACGTCCACGTTGTTCAGGCCGACACCTGCCCTGCCCACCACGACGAGCTTCTTCGCGGCCGCAAGGACTGCGGCGTTCACCTGTGTCTGATTGCGGATAATGAGGGCGCGGAACTCGCCCACGCGCTGCAGCAGCTCAGCCGGGTTCTTCCAAAGTTCGGGAAGAGAAACGACCTCGAATTGAGAAGACATGGCGTCGACTGCGGCGCCGCGGATGTTTTCGGAAATCAGAATATCTGGCATGACTTACACACTCACTTCAGCGCAGCCGAACGGCACGCTCAAACGTTGGCACCACTGTTCAAGATCCAGGAGGATAGCAGGAGCGACGCTGACGCCCTTGACGGAGTTCTCAGCGAATTTCCGCGAAGAGCGCTCGCCAGGGACGAGGATCTCCTCGACGCCAGGGCACTTTCTGCCGCCCTTGAGCCGGTCGATGGTCTCATCCATGCGCTTCTTGAATTCATCGAGATCCATGAACGCGGCGATATTGAACAAGCAGAAAAAGTGGCCCACGTCCTGCTTTCTGTCGAGGTCCTTGTACATGGAGCCAATCGAGGAGCCGATTGCCGCGCCCGACAATACGCTGCTGAAAGCTTCTACCATCATGGCCAGCGCGTAGCCCTTGTGGCCAGCCATGGTCAGCACGGTGCCGAGCAACGCCTCGTGTGCATCGGTCGTGGGATTGCCATTTTTGTCCAGTGCCCATCCCTCGGGAATCGCCTGCTTTTTCTTGTCAGCGGCAATTATGTTTCCGCGGGCCACAATGGACGTGGAAAGGTCGATCTTCACATGGAAGTTCTTTCCCGTGGGGAAGGAGGCTGCAATCGGATTGGTACCGAAGAAGGCATCGTATCCGCCGGCGGGCGACATGGCGGGCTCGCAATTGGTCATGGCCAGCAGGACCATGCCTTCGTCGGCCGCGCGATTGCAATAGTAGGACAAAGCGCCAAAGTGTTGAGAATTCTGGATGGTGGCAGCCGCGACGCCGTTCTGGCTCGCCAGCGGCAGCAGCATGTTGAGCGCCTTCACGGCCTGGACCTGTCCGAGGCCATTGCCCGCATTCAACGCGAGGACACTGCCTCCGTTGCGCTTGACCGAGAGATCGGCATGTGGATCGATCAATCCCTTATCGATGCGCTGAAGGTAAATACTCAAACGGGATATGCCATGCGTGGAGACGCCCTGAAGGTCGGCGTCGATCAGAACGCGCGCGAAGATCTCCGCGTCTTCCGGGCGAACGCCGACCGCCATGGCGAGCCGCGCAGTCAAGTTTCGTAAGTCATCTGGCCGAAAATTTGTCATAAGGGGCGTCGTCTCGTAAGTCAAGGTTAACTAATGGGTAGTTGTCGATCCGGCCTGTTGCGAGTGCATTCCCGCTCCCTGCCCTCTTTGCGATGGAAGCGAAGAAAGCAGGGAACCGGGATGCGCAACACGGAAGCCAAATCGCGAACAGGAGCGGGTGAGTCCGGCAGTTGCATTTGCACTGGATCGCCTTTCCCGGGCCTAAAGGCCCTGAAGTTTGCGCCCATTTTCCGGGGGATGAATCCCCCTGCTTCCTCCGCAAATGCTATCCGCAACTGAGGTGCTAAGCGCTTCTGTAGAGCTTGGTCATCACAAACTCGCGATGGCCGAGCGCTTCGGCCGCGGTCAGGCGTCCGTTGGCTGTGTGGACGATAGAGTCGAGCAGTAAATCTCCGGCTTCGTCGAGGGTCATCTCGCCTTGCAGGATCTTCGACACGTCGAGATCGATGTGCTCGGCCATCTCGACCACGGTGCGGGGGTTTCCACTGAGCTTGATGACCGGCTCGATGGGATTGCCGATAACGTTGCCCTGTCCGGTTGGGAAGAGGTGGATGACCGCGCCGGAGGCGGCCCACAGGGTAACGGCCTCGGCCGCCGCGCTGGAGGTATCCATGTACCAGAATCCGGGGCCCTTGGGAGCTTCAGCAGGTTGCAGGCATCCCACGAACTTGGTTTTCTTGCCCAGCTTCTCGACGTTGCCGAAGGCCTTCTCTTCGATGGTGGAGAGGCCGCCGGCGATGTTGCCCTTGGTGGGCTGCGACTCGGAGAGATCGTCCTTTTTCTGGGTCATGACCAGATTGGCGTAGTCATCGAAGGCGGCCATGAACTGCTTACGGACCTCTTCGTTGGCAGCCTTGCCGGCTACGACGTGCTCGGCGCCGGTCATCTCGGTGGTTTCGCCGAAGGATGCGGTGCCGCCGAGGGCGCAGTGCTTATCGACCACGTTTCCGACTGTGGGGCAGGCCGACAAGCCGCTTGTGGTATCCGACTCGCCGCATTTTACGCTGATGTAGAGTTCGCTCAGGTCGCACTCGACGCGCTGCAACTCAGTGGCCCACTGCACGAATTCCTTTGCCGCCCAGGAGGCTTCGGCGATGGTCTTGATGTCGCCCTTGCGCTCGATGGAGAAGCCCTTGACCGGCTTGCCGGTCTTGGCGATGCCGTCGACGATCTTCTTGGTCCAGCCTTCTTCGATGCCGATCACAACGACCGCAGCCACGTTGGGGTTGCTGCCGGTGCCGATCATGGTGCGGAAGAACAGGTCGAGATCCTCGCCGAACTGAAGGCGGCCATAGGAGTGGGGAATGGCCATGGTTCCCTTGATGTTGTTCGCCACGGCCTCGCACGCCGCGTTGGAGATGTCGTCAACGGGCAGGATCAACACATGATTGCGGACGCCGACCGTTCCGTTTTCGCGTCTGTAGCCAAAGATTTTCCGCTTTTCCATGTTTATGCCCACCTTTTCGTCTTGAGATTGTGTACGTGAACCAGGTGCCCTGCCTTGACCGCCTGAACGATCTTGCCAATCACATTTCCGTACTTGATCACGTCGTCACCTACCGCAAAATCCTTCAGGGCGAACTTGTGTCCAAGGGGAATGGCTTCTTCTACGCGAGCCGTGACGGGTGCATTGTTGTGCAGGTCCCTTCCGTTGATGTTGGTGCCGGCTGCGATATCGACGACCGCGACACCGACGTTGTCCGACGCTTCGTGGACCAGGAAATGATTCATTGGTAGGTCTCTCCTTATTTCATTGCTTTGGCGAACCGTGTTACTCGACTCCGCCGATCGATACATGTTTCGTTTCGAGGAACGCATCCAGCCCTTCCGACCCGAGTTCGCGTCCCCATCCGCTCTGCTTTACCCCGCCGAACGGGCAGTTGGTGGTAGTCGGCGCTCCATCGTTGATGCCGATGGTTCCCGCCTCAAGATGCTCGCTGAGACGGAAGATACGGCCCATGTCGCGCGTCATGGCATACGCGCTCAGGCCAAAAGGCGTGTCGTTGGCGCGGCGAATCGCCTCGGCTTCGGTTTCAAAGCTGGAAATGGGCGCGATGGGCGCGAAGGTCTCTTCATTCATGCAGACGGCATCGTCGGGAATCCCTTCGATCACTGTCGGCTGGAGGAAGAAGCCGGGCAGGTCCTTGATGCGGTCTCCGCCGGCGAGGATCTTTCCACCCAGTTTGACGGCGTCCCGGATCTGGGCCAGTGCCGCATCCAGCCCGCCTTGATTGACCAGTGGGCCCACATCCATGCCGGGCTCCATACCGGGACCGGTCTTGAGCTTGGCCACGGCCGCACAGAAGCGGTCAACAAACTCTTTATAGATGCCCTTCTGCACATAGATCCGGTTGGAAGCGATGCAAGATTGTCCGGAATTGCGGAACTTGGCGATGATGGTCTCGCGTACCGCGATATCCAAATCGCAATCGTCGAAGACCAGCAGCGGAGCCAGCCCGCCCAACTCCAGGCAGAGCGGCTTGATGTTCTTGGCGGCGCGCTCGATCAGCAGCTGACCGACGCGCGTGGAGCCGGTGAAGCTGATCTTCTTGCAGATGGGGTTTTCGAGGAACTCGTCGGAGATCATTCCGGCGTTGCCGATGACCAACTGGAAGACGCCCGCGGGAACGCCGGCGGCAATCATGCACTCGGCCAACAGCACGGACGAGAGGGGTGTCTGCGAGGCGGGCCGCAGAATCACCGGGCAGCCGGCAGCCATGGCGGGCGCGATCTTGCGCACGGCGAGCGCCAGGGGGAAGTTCCAGGGAGCGATAGTGGCGACCACGCCGATGGGGGTCTTCACAATGAGGTGGCGCTTGCCGTTGGCCTGCTGCGGAACGATGCGGCCATAAGCGCGGCGGCCTTCCTCGGCAAACCAGCGCAGTTGGTCCTCGGTCATGCCGACTTCGCCCTCGGCTTGCGCCAGCGGCTTGCCGTTTTCAAGGACGATGGTGCGCGCGATCTCGGCCTTGCGGCGCACGATCTCGTCGGCGATCTTGTGCAGCACCGCGCCGCGGCTCTTGGCGGTCATCGCCGCCCATGCCGGCCTCGCGGCTTCGGCGAAGACCAAAGCCCGCTTTAGCTCTTCCTTGCCGATGGTGCAGACCTTGGCTACCGGCTTGGCGGTCGCGGGATCGACAACTTCAAATCCATTTCCACTCTTGAACCACTTACCCTCTAGGTAAGAACCGTATCTGGCTTCTGTGCTCGTTTCCACTTTCTCTCCTGTTCGTCTGACAATGCGGCTGTATGAAACTACTTGACCCACTCAGGCTCGAATTCCCCTTGCCTTGCCATGGTCTCGATCGACTCTCTCGCGCCCACTACATGAGCGCGGGCCAGCCGTTCTGCCTCGTCTGCAAAATCGTGCGCTATGGCCTCAATGATCCGCAGATGCTCGGCATGAATCACCGCCGGATCGCGATAGGCGCGCACCGTCATTCCCAACACGCGATAGGCCTGGGAAAGCCGCAGCAGCGTGCTGTTTCGAGAGAGCTCCGTGATATGCAGGTGGAAATTACGATCCAGCGAAGCGGTCTCAGCGTCCTTGTCCTGGGCCAGCCGGTAGATCATGTCGGCCCGGGTGCGCAACTCGTCGATGTCTGCGCGCGCCGCGTTCTTGCAAGCCAGGCGCGCCGCCATGCCTTCCAGTACCTCGCGCACCTGATACGCCTCGCAGACCGTAACCACGTCCAGTTTGTCCACAAAGACGCCCATGTGATCCACCGACTTGACCAGGCCAAGCCAGTGCAATTCCAGGAGCGATTCGCGCACCGTGCCTTGCGCCACGCCCAGCTCGCGGGCCAGGCTCTGTTGACTCAGCCGCTCGCCCGGCTTGGTCTCGCCGGAGAGAATGCGGCGTTGAATCTCTTCCCGAACATCGTGTCGTGCAACGCGTGCCTTCACAGGGAACTCCTTGGCAACTTTATCGATTAACTAGCGACCCGGTTTCAGAGTCAATCGATTGTAACCTTTAGCTTGTACGGCCCCAAACACTGTCTCTCCCATTTCCCGTATCTGAAGCCGTAGCTGTTATTTATGCCATTCGACGCCGAGCAACCGGGCCAGGCGGCGGAAGGTCTCGGCATAATTTCCGTAGTGCAGCGTGAAGTGATGGGGCATGCCCGCATGGACGAGGCGGTCGAACCATTCGGGCACATTCTCGCCGTCGACTTCCATCAGCAGGCTGTTGCCGGTGACCTGGCGTTTGGGTTCGATGGAGCGGCCTTCGAATGCGGTCATGTGGTACGTGTTGTCGCAACGCCATAGACGGGAGACGGTAACCGGCTGCCCGACCTGCAACTTGCCTTCGACCACCATGGGCTTGGTTACGTTGAAGTGCTCAGCCAGGGCCGGGCCGTCGGTACCGCCCGCGGGGTTGCACATATCCAGCGGCGCCATGCCCGGATGCCAGAAGTGAATGGTCCGCTCATCGTGTTCGAGCCAATCGGTCTGGAATCCAGGGCCGAAGCCAAGCAGGGTGCTCATAAGGCTCCCGATTGCACCGTCCACATCGCCCTCAATGGCCACCGCCTTGCCAGAGGTCGTCATTCTTGTGATGGCCAGATACGGCCACTCGCCCAGGAACGCCGCCAGCTCAGGCCAGCATTGCAGCGCCAGCGCATCCAGGTTCATCTCCGCCATCAGGTCCTTCATGGCCAGAAAATAGCGGGAGTTGACGGCCAACTGCTCGTCCTTCTGCTCTACCAGGGCGTTGAGCCCCAGCTTGCGAACTTCCAGAAGGTCCGTGCTGACGGCTTCCTCTTCCACGTGTTGCACGCGGTCAATGAATTGCACCAGGCTGAGGGGATGGAATTGCAGTCCGAAGGTCTGCCGGATCAGGAACGGATCGGCGGAAAGATCGACAAAACCAGGTACATGCGTACCCACAACGCCCACCTTGGCGCGTCGCAGACGAGAAACTGTGCTGGCCAGGGCAATGGCCCGCTTCAAATCGCTTTCCATGTGTCCGGACTTGTCTTCCGGCCCGCCATACACCAATTCAAAGGGGTGATGCGCCTGGCGCAAGATCGAGCCCCATAGGTTGTTTCCCACCAGCGAGCAGGAACTCACCTTCCCGTCCCCTGGCCGCTCCGGGGTGGTCCACAGAACAATGGGGTCCCGCCACCTCTGGGCGACGGTAAACGCGAACTGCCCATCCGACATGGAGGGCTGCACAATGACCAGCGCATCGCACTTGGCCCGCTCGATCTCATCCAGCGCGGCGTGAATCGTCTCTTCGTCCACCACGCGGGTGTCTGCGCCAACGCAAGTGAAGCCCATGGCCTTGAGCGTGTTCAGGCTGTGTTCCCAGACGTTCTTGCTCCACTCTTGATCGAATCCCGGGCGCTTGCGCCCGAAGACCATCACACCAAGATTCTTCGTTACACTACGTTCCATAGCTGTCGGCATAATTCAGCAAGCTCCTATTCCTGGAATGGCCGGCGGCAAAGCCGGCGAATAACGGTAAAGTTCCCCTATCAGGGGCCGCACGTACTCTTGAAAGGCCGGTCCTACCGCCAGCGGACCGCCGGTGAGCCACTCCTGCGGCACCGGGCGCTCGACCCCCGCGACCGCGCTGAGCGGAACCAGGTCGTACCCGGTCTCGCCGGGGTCTTTCAGCGGCCGCAAAGCCACCATCTTGTCTGTTTCGCCCGCGGCTAGCGCGCGCACACCGGCGTGGCCCACCAGGTCGGCGTCCCCTTGATCGAGAGCAGAAACATGCGCCATCGAGACGCGCGCCAACAGCCCTGGCTTCTCGGTGCGGCAGCGGATCTTGAGCCGTTGGCCCACCATGTTGGCCAGGAACTGTCCTACGCCGCCCGTCATGGGGCGCTTTAGCGGATCGAGCTGCGAAGCATCGCTCATCTCGTAGACCAGGCTGCCGTCCGGGTTGCGAATCCCCTCGGAGACCACAACGACCGCCCAGCCGATCCGGGTCACAATCCCATCGAGCTGGGCCAGAAATTTGTCCGCATGGAAGGGCATCTCCGGCAGGTGGACAAGATGCGGCGCATCGTCCACTTCGACCTTCGCCAGCGTGGAGGCCGCGGCGATCCACCCAATGCTGCGCCCGATCACTTCAAGAATTGTCACCGGCTGAGGCAACGCTCGGATGTCCGTGCCCAGATCGCGTGTCGACTGCGCGACATACCGCGCTCCACTCGCGAACCCTGGGCAACGGTCGGTTCCCACAATGTCGTTGTCCACGGTCTTGGGCACTCCGGCAATCTGCACCTCGAAACCGGCGGCCTGGCAGTGCCGGCGAACCAATTCCGCGCCCCGCATGGTGCCATTTCCCCCCATAAAGATGAGGTAGCGGATATCGAGCCGGCGCAGGTTCGTCACCATGCGGTCAAAATCGTTCTCATCCGGCCTGAAGCGTGAGGAACCCAATAAGGCGCCAGGGCTGTTCCGCAGGGTTTCAAGCTCCGCGGCCGTCATCTGTCCAAGCTCGACAAATTCGTCGTGCACCAGGCCCTTGACACCGAACCGCGCGCCAAAGACCCGCCCCATCTTCTCTTGGCAAATGCCCTCCGCAATGGCGCCCGACAAGCTGGCATTGAAGACGGCCGTTGCGCCGCCCCCCTGCACGATCATCAGATTGCCAGCGCTCATTCGGGATCTTTCCTAATCGCTCATAAAACGAGAACACAAAGGGCAGCTTTTCATGCTGCCCTTTGTTAGAGGGCGTGCAGAGATTACACGGTTGCCGCAGTGCGGGTTTCCAGCACGGCAAGACGGTCGGCCAGCATGGTCTCCAGCGTGACTAGAGCGGCGGTGAAACCTTCAATGCCTTCCCTCAGCTTGTCGGTTGCCATGCGATTGGCTGCATGCATGCGATTGAAGGTCTCCAGGTCCACATTGATTCTCTCAATGGGCATTGCCTTGGCGGCTTCGGGGCTCAGCTTGCGAGGCATCTCGCCCTCGACTTCGAGCTGGACGAGCACCTTGGGCGCAATAGTGAGCAGATCGCAACCGGCCAGTTCCGCAACCTGGCCAATGTTCCAGAAACTTGCTCCCATCACCTGGGTCTTGTAGTCGAACTTCTTGTAGTAGTTGTAGACGGCCGCGACGGAGATGACGCCAGGGTCCTCGGCGCCGTAATACTCCTTGCCGGTCTCTTTCCTGTACCAGTCAAGAACACGGCCGCAGAAAGGCGAAACCAGTGTGACGCCAGCATCCGCCGCAGCAATGGCCTGGTGGATTCCGAAGATCAGCGTGAGGTTGCAGTGGATGCCTTCCTTTTCCAGCACTTCCGCGGCGCGGATGCCCTCCCAAGTGGCGCCAATCTTGATCAGGATGCGCTCGCGACCGATGCCGGCTGCGGCATACTGCGCAATAATGCTGCGTGCTGCCGCGATGGTGCCTTCCTTGTCGAAAGACAACCGGGCATCCACTTCGGTGGAGACGCGGCCAGGGACGACCTGGAGAATTTCTTTACCGAAGGCAATGGCCAGGCGCTGGAAGGCCAGATTGGCGACCGCCGAGCCTTTGGCGCTGCTGCCAAGTTCCTTACGGGCTTCCAGAAGCACTCCATCCAGAATCGGCTGATACTGTGGCATTTGCGCCGCCGTGGTGATGTGCGAGGGGTTGGTGGTGGCGTCCTGGGGTTTAAACTTCTCCATCGATTCGATGTCGCCGGTGTCCACGACGATTACGGAGTGCTGGCGCAACTGTTCAAGCAGATTCTGCGGCATGATTCCTCCCGGGGACTGATGACTCCCCGCCTGAGTAAGTACAATATCGATTCACTACATATTGGGAATTTTCCCAATAGCACGCGGTTCCATTCAACGAGTCTGAAGAGGGTTTTTCCTCCCTCTTCCTTGCAGCCGAATACTATAATCGATTGCAAACGATTGTCAACACCGCGCCCATTTTCCGGCGGCAAATCGCACGGCTCCGCAGCGCGGAGAGACTTCTCGCCCTGGGCTACATCCCTCCGATTCAACGAAGTGCACTGACTACGTAAAATGCTGCCATGTGAGCAGGATCCCAGGAAGGCACAACCAAGGACTCAGCGCGCTGCGGGAAAACTCGGCCGAGTTTTGTGCCTCGCTCCACCCGGCACGATGCCTATCGAGTCTGCCGCGTGTGCCTGCGCAAAGACCAGAATCCCAGTTTCCGGACGCCTTTGACTTCGCTTCCCTGTTCTTGCGATGAAGAAAGGGAGGGGTAACGCAGGGTTGACACGATTTCGAGGCTCGATTATTGTCACAACATGCAGTTTCATCCCCAAGTCGGCTGTTGTCGTTCCTCGCAAGTTTGTCCTGCCGAGTCGAGCGATCAGGTACGAGCCTACTCCTGTCGTTAATCCTCTAGGTCCTTCATTTTCATCCAGTTAAGCGTGGAAACTTTGCTTCGGGCAGTCTTGCCTTGGAAGCTTAGCAGCAAAAATCCGGCGCAACGAAATGTAACCATGTGCGCGCTCGCTGATCTGGATGCACCCTCCGCAACACCCAGGAGATCGCATGTCGCAACCCATCTCTTCCGTCCTCATTCTCCTCGACCCGATGCGAACCGCCGCGTTCCATATGTCGATCCAACTGCCTGGAGGCAACGCTTCTTCCTTTCCCGCGAGGGTCCAACACCGGCTCGTGTGCCTCGAAGACGGGGGTATGAACCGGGCTCGCAAACCTCGGTTTTTGTGCCGTCGAGGAGGACGTTTTTTTCGATTGCAAGCTGCCGGTCGCCCGGAGAGGGTGGCCACGCAGCACGCCAATCCCACGGCCAGCAGACCGCCCATTTCCCCCGCGTTTTCAAGAATCGATTGAAATCGATTGACAGAGGTATTTTTGCGTGCCTATAATCCGCGCCGATCATAAATTTGCTGTTTTCCCGCACGTGAACGAGCGGAAGGAGGTCAGATGACCGGCTTAGAAGTCACATCTCGGCGATCAATCGATTGGAATCGATTATTGTCTGCCGCGCCTTCAAACCTCAGCCACTTTCCGGCGCTATCTCACCGCCTTCGCCCCAGCACCTTGAGAAGGTCAGTTTCATGAAAGAGGAGCCATTGATGGAAATTAGAACGCGTAGACAGGTCCTGCAGGCCCTGGGGGCGCTTGCCGCTAGCGGAACCCTTGCGCCGCTGGCCCTGCAACGGGCTTTCGCGCAGTCAGGAAGCACCGTGCCAGGGATTCATTTCGGGGTGCAACTGAATGCATTCCCCATCGACCCAAAGCGGTTTGACACCTTCCTCGCCACACTGGACCAGATCAAGCAGATCGGTTACCAGGGCTTCGAGTCGAGCTTCCGCAACGTGAGCGAGCAGTTTGCCGCTCCTGAAAAGGCCCGCCGGGCCATTGAGGAGAAGGGGCTTACCTTCTTCGGCATCCACATCTTTCTTCCCACGGAAATGTACGACGCGACAGCGAGGATTGCTCAGCCCTCGGTGTATGAGCCGGTCGCGCGCGGTGGAGCAGCACTCGGCGCCAGGCACCTGGTGCTCAGTGGCGCTCCGGTGGCTAATGCAGAGCAGCTCAAAGCCAAGATCGAGGCGCTCAATGCGGCAGGGCGTTTCGCCAAGAGTGTCGGAATCACCGCCGCCTATCATAACCACTGGCCAGAATTCGAGTCCAAGCTGGGCGAGATTGAAGCCCTCTACACGCAGACCGATCCTTCGCTTGTTTCCTTCGTGCTTGACGCTGGGCACGCTTATCGCGGCGGCGCCAACCTCCCCGAGTTCATCCATGCCCATTCGAAGCGCATCATCGGCTTCCACCTGCGCGACTACAAGAACGGCCGTCTGATTTCGCTCGGCCAGGGAAGTTTCCCGTTGGCCCAGGTTGCCGCGTCGATCAAGCAGATCGGCTGGAAGGGATGGGTCGAGAACGAAGAGGAGCGCGAAGATCTCTCCAAGACCGGCATGGAAGTCGTCGCTCCGGCCTTCAAGGCGATGAAAGAGGCATTCACGCTATGAACCGCCGTCAATTCCTTTACACCGGAGCCGCCGCCGCGGTTACAGCTCGCGGCATGAACGCTCGCGCCTATGGCTCCATTCTCGGATCCAACGCCCGCGTCGGCCTGGGCGTGATTGGCCTCGGGCGCCGTGGCAGCATCGTCACAAACGGTTTCGTCCAGCACCCGTTGGTCCAGGTGCGCGCGCTTGCCGATATATACAGCAAGCAGACCGAGGTTTTCCAAGGCCGTTTCAAAGACAAGGTTGCGCAAGCCGCCGTTTCAGTTGCCTACCAGGAAATGCTGAGCAGAAAGGACGTGGACGCCGTTTTCATCGCCACTCCCGACCATCTGCATGTGCAAATCGCCGACGACGCTCTTGCCGCGAACAAGCATGTTTACCTTGAGAAGCCAACCCTTCACCGCTGGTATGAGCGCGAAGCGCTGGTCAAGGCAGCGGCCGCCAGCCAGGGCCTGCTTCAGTGCGGAACGCAGCAGCGCAGCGGCGCGCACTACCTGCGGGCCAAGCAGGAGATCTTCGACGCCGGGCTGCTGGGCAAGGTGATCTTTGCGCGCGCGGTTTGGCACAATTTTCCCTGGCAGCGGCGCAATGTTCCCTCTGAGCCCAAGCCGGCGGGCCTCAACTGGGATCTGTTCCTCGGTCCAGCGCCCAAAGTCCCGTACGAGACCGCTCGCTACAGTTCCTGGCGTTCTTATCACGCCTACGGCAACGGTCTGCTCGCCGACATCCTCACGCATTGGGTGGACGTGGCGCAGTGGATGCTCAGCGACGACCAGCCAGTGAGCGCCACGACGCTGGGCGGGGACTACCAACTTCACGATGGCCGCGACAATCCCGACTCTGTCACGGCGATCGTTCAGTACAAGGACTGGAACCTCAACTTCGAGTCCTCTGTGCTCTCCATTCGCAACGACCATCCCTCGGTGTTCTTCGAGGGGACCAAAGGGTCGCTCAACATTACCCGCGAGGGCTACACGTTTACCCCCAATGAAGGCGCTCCAGTCCAGGTCGATTCCACACAGGACCTGGAACGCGCGCACACCGGTAACTTCATCGACGCCATTGTCAAGGGAGAGAAGCTGAATGCTCCCCTGGCGGCCGGCCTCGCGGCAACCTTGCCTGTCCAGATGGCGTTGCAATCCTACTGGTCACACAAGCTGAGTACTCCAGCGGAACTTACCTAGGGGCGCCGCACTTGTTTTTTAAGGAGCGGCCATAACACAGAAGTTAGGCAACATCCAGTTGAAGTAGTTTCTCACGCTGTATTGCTGAAAGGAAGCCATCCAACTCAAGTGTTTTCACAATGGGTTTTTGGCGAAAGCGATGCGATCAAGGGACCATAACACTGAACCGGAACCGAACGACCGCCTTTCACTCCGCGTAGTGGAAGAAAACTCATCCTGAACGGGGCTGGAGACCCCCCGCAAACTGTGAAAACATCGCACCTCACCGATGAGACGTTTCCCAATGTACTCATCCGACGAAAGGAAATCATGCAAAGAGCTTTTCGCAAACTTCTGTACCTTGGTTTCGCGCTGCTCCTGGCTGTGGGCATCGCGCCTCAGTTGTTCGCGCAGTCAACAGGAAGCATCCGTGGAACGATAGTCGACCCGAGCGCGGCCGCCATTCGCGGCGCCAATGTTACCGTTACCAATACCAGCACCGGCATTGCCCGCACGATCCAGACCAACGAGAGCGGCATCTTTGTCTTTCCTGATCTGACCATCGGTTCCTATGCCCTGAAGATCGGCGCGGTTGGATTTGAGACCGAGACCCGCAGCGGCATCCAGTTGCTCACCGGGCAAACCATCGATCTCTCCATCGCTTTGTCGGTCGGATCGCAGACCCAGGTCATCAATGTGACCTCGGAGACGCAGCAGATCGATACGGCCAGCTCGAACGTCGCGCAGTCAGTTACCCAGGAACAGATGCAGGACTTGCCCCTGAACGGGCGCAACCCGCTGCAACTTACCACCCTCACGGCCGGCGCGGTGCTGACCACGAGCGGAACTGAGAGCGGCCAGGAAGACAATACCGGCCTCTCTGTCAACGGCCTTCGCGCAACGCAGAACACCTACACGCTGGATGGAACGGTCTATGTGGACCGCTTCTTCGATTCAGTGCCCACCATGCCCAGTCCCGACGCTTTGCAGGAGTTCACTATCCAGGCGTCGAACTATAGCGCCGACCATGCCGGCGCGGGCGCATTGGTACAGCTCTCCACGCGTTCCGGCACAGCCAACCTGCACGGGTCCGGCTGGGAGTATTTCCGCAACACGGTTCTGGATGCGAAGAACTACTTCCAGACCTACGTGCCGCCCTTCAAGCTGAACCAGTTCGGCGGGACCGCCGGCGGTCCCATCTTCAAGAGCAAGAAGGCTTTCTTCTTCTTCTCCGCTGAAGACTTGCAGCAGCGCTCTTCGCCCACTCCCATCACCATTGAGGTGCCCACGCCCGCCGAATTGACCGGCGATTTCTCGGCCCTCTTGAACCTTGCCTCCCCCACCGCGATTTACGATCCAGTGGCCACCGATCCGGGATACGGCTGCCCCTATGGTCAAACCATGAGCGCCGGCGTCTGCACCGGAACGATTACCAACAAGATTCCCACGGCCATGGACTCTCTCTCGTCCGCGGTGAACACACAATACCTGGCTCCAGTCGAGAAGTTGGCTACCGCTGCAAGTGGTTCGGCCGCCGGCGTCTATAACATTCTCTCCACCAGCACCAACAACAACATCGACAACACCCAGTACCTGGTCAAAATCACTGACGCACTCACGCAGAACGACCAGTTCAGCGCCCGTTACTTCTACAACCAGGACAACTTCCAGCGGCCCTTCACGGCTCCCCTGGGCTTCTATGCGGCGAACCTGTTCCGCAATCAGTCGCTCACCGTCAGCGACGCGCACGTTTTCAGCAACACGCTCACCGGCTCGATCTACGGCAGCTTCTTCCGTGGCGCGCGCACCCAGATTCCCGAGGCACCCGGTCTGAAGACGGACAAGGACCTGGGCATGAACATCAACTATGGCAACCCCAACGAGAGCCTGATTCCCTTCCCTGGCGTGCGCGATAACCTGGGCTACATCAACGTGTTTTCTGGCGGCGCACTCACCCAGGATTCAACCACCTTCGACTTCTCCGCTCAGATTGTGAAGCTGTTGCACACCCACACCTTCACCGCGGGCGGCGACTGGGAACGCACCCGCATTGACGCCGACGACTACTCCTACACGCCGGGCGACAACACCTTCAACGGCGGCCGCACGCAGAAGCCCTCTAGCGCGACCCTCCCAGCCGGATTCAAGGCCAGCGGCAACTCGTTTGCTGATTTCTATACCGGCTACGAATCCACCTTCTACCAGGACAACGGCCGCAAGTTCTACCTGCGTGAGAACCGCCCCTCCCTGTACCTCCAGGATGACTGGAAGCTTTCAAAGAAGCTGACCGTCAACCTCGGACTCCGCTGGGATCCGTGGCTTCCTCCGAACGACCTGAACAACACGCTGGTCGGCTTCAATCTCGCCAACCCCACCTTCCAGTCCACCGTCGCTCCCGGCGCCCCCAAGGGCCTGATGTTCAACGGCGATCCTGGAATGGAGTCGTCGGTTTACAACAACAACTACAAAGACTTTGCTCCGCGCGCGGGCTTTGCGTATAACGTGTTTGGCACCGGCAAGACGGTCGTCCGCGGCGCCTACGGCATCTTCTACGGATTCCCCGAGGGCCTGCTCTATCAGCGCACCGACGCCATGCAGCCCGTTGACCTCTATCTCAACATCAACAACCCGCCACAGTGGGACAACATCTACGCCGGCTATGCGGGCGGCAATCCCTTCCCGCGCGGCCACGTCGCCACTTCGAACTTTGCCAGCTACACATTCCTCACGCCGGTTTCAGGCGGTGTGCTGAATCCTGCTTCCAAGGTTGAATACACGCAGGACTACAACCTCACCATCGAGCAGGAACTGGGCCACCACTTCGCCATGTCCCTGGCCTATGTTGGCGATCATGCGGAACATGTCATGGGATCGCGGCAGTTCAATCCGACCAACGCTACCACTGGCGCCAGGTTGTATTCCGGCCTGGGCGCGGTGGAACTCGCCGACTCCTACGAATATGAAATGACCAACTCCTTGCAGTTCAACGTCACCCGCCGGGTAAGCCACGGCCTGACGCTGCTCTCCAACGTCGTGTGGATCAAGACCATCGACAATACCTCCAGCGCAACGGAAGGTAACGCCGGTCCTCCGAACCCTTACAACCTGAATAGCGCCCGCGGCGTCGCCGACTTCGACCAGGCCATTCGCTTTACCACCTCGGTCAACTACGCGCTGCCCAAGTTCCACGTAAACCAGTTCGCCGGCCAGGTGGTCAACGGATGGCAGGCCAACGCCATCATCACCATGCAGGATGGACTGCCTCTCACCATCATCAGCGGCGTCAACAATTCGCTCTCTGGCATCAACAACGACTATGCCGACTACGCGCCTGGCTTCTCAAAGAGCAACGTTGGCCGTCCCTCCGGCGCCTCAAAGCTGGAATGGTTCAACCCCGCGGCCTTCGCAAAGAACGCAACCGGTACCTTCGGTGACGTGCCCCGCAACTCGCTGCGTGGCCCCGGATTTAACAACACCGATGTGTCGCTCTTCAAGGACATCTTGCCCGAGCGCCGCATCCACGCGCAGTTCCAGGCACAGGCATTCAACCTTTTCAATCACACCAACCTCGCTACCCCAGGAGTGTCGGTCAACTCTACCGGAACCTTCGGACAGATCACCGCAACCAGCAGCAGCACGGGCAGCGTCAACATCCCGTCTCCTGTCGGCACCCAGCGCGTGATGCAGTTTGCCCTGAAGTTCATGTTTTAACTGAAGCACAGCGGAGGATTTCCTCTGTTGCTGCATCTACCAGTGGCCGGTTGCGCGGCTCTTCCTCAAGGAAGAGCCGCGCAACCGGTCCTTTTCGTTGCAGCAGCATCAAAGGAACGTACTTTGCGCCAGCCGGCCTTTCTCACGGCCGGATCGACGCAACAAACTCTCTGGAGCGCCCTGTGAGAGACGTCCGGCCCAAAGCCCCACTGACCTAACAAGGGGAAACCCCCGCCTCTGCCGGGGCGACAGGCGGCGCTTGACATGCACGGGAATCGCCTCCGGTTTGTGCTTTTCTATGGTTTCTCAGAAGCGCCAAAAGACCGCCTGTGATCTTCCTGCGCCGTCCCTACAGGACTCCAGAATATCTGTTGGTTTTGCCTACCCCACGCTGAAGCGCGGCTACAGCGGGACCAGAGTCGATGTATCCCGAAGCCGTCGCACTCAAGTCGACGCGACCCCCACGGAACGGCGATCCAGCACAGGGCGAACGAGGCCACAGGGACTCTGGTTTCGCTCTAACAACCGCTGCGCCTACGGCGCGGGCGGCGGGCGGCGGGCTACTGCCGACAAGGAGCGTTTTGGAGAGGCCTCTTTGAGGGGCCACCAGCCTTAATGCCTCCGGCACTCCTAGATCGGTTCCACACTTCACATGCCCCTTCCGGCGTCGTGCAAGGTGGCATTTTCTTGAGAAATATGCCACTTGATAGAGGTGGGTTCGGGGCAAAGCAATTGTGGAACCGCTGTAAGGGGCAAAACCTGTGTAGCCCCTTTCCTAGCTGTCCTGCCATCGGTCAGGTACCCCACTGCCGGAGGATACATACTTTGGGCCGTTTACGGCACGCCAAAGCCGCGCCCTCTCAAAGCCGGACTGGCACCACTTGCCGCTTGGTAGGTCGGCCTGGAAAGCGCAAGTCTCTGGGGCTCACTGAAGGAAGGCCCGAGCAGCATAAGGCTCCGTCTCACTGCACCTGCGGCTTCAGATACTGCTCAAAATGCGCCAGGATGCGGTTGAAGAGATGCTGCCGCACATCCGGCCCCGCGATGGAGTGCGTCTTGCGCGGATAGATCTGCAAGTCGTAGGGGACTCCCGCTTCGATCAGCTTCTGCACAAACTGCACGGTGTTTTCCAGGTGTACGTTGTCGTCGCCGGTACCGTGCGCGAGCAGCAGATGCCCTTTCAGGTTGGCCGCCGAGTTTACGACCGAGAAGTCCTTGTAACCTGCGGCAAAGTCGGCCGGCTCACTCATGTAGCGCTCGGTGTAGATTGAGTCGTAGTTGCGCCAGTCAGTGACCGGAGCCACGGCCACTCCGGCGCTGAAGCGGTCGGAGTGCGTCATGGCGTAGAGGGTGAAGCTGCCGCCCCAGCTCCAACCCCACCAGCCGAGGCGCTTGCGGTCCAGTTGCGGAAACCGTTCGAGCGTGGCGTCCATCACGGTAAGCTGATCCTCCAATTGCACCGGGCCGAAGTCGTGGTAAGCGGCCTGGGCAAAGGCGCGCCCGCGACCGGCGGCGCCACGGTTGTCGGCATGGAGCACCGCAAACCCGTGCTGGGCCAGAAGCTCGTCGAAGAGCAAACTCTCGCCGCCCCAGCCATTGACGACACTCTGCGCACCGGGGCCCCCGTAGGGATTCACGATGAGCGGGACGCTGGCCGGGTTTGCGCCTTCGGGCAGGAGCAGCGTGGCATAGAGTGTGGTCCCGTCGTGGGCTTTTACCTCAAGCTGCTGGGGAGCGCGCAGGTGGTAGGGCTCCACGGCATGGGTCTGCCAAAAGACCTTGCACTTGCCGGCCTCCTGGCACAGGCGCACGGTGGGCGGGTCGATCTGCGAGGACTCGCGTTCCACAAACGCGCTGCCCACGGGTGCGAAGTTGCCGCTATGGTAGCCCGCGCCTGTGCTCAACTGCTTGCGCTGGCCGTCAAAGCCGGCCTGCCATAACTGCCGTTCCAGCGGATTGCCCTCGCTGGAGGAGAAAATCACCAGTTTGCCCTGGAGGTCGACGCGAAGCACCTCGCTCACATCGAAATCCCCCTCGGTCAATTGCCGCCCGAGCTTTGCCGTAGTATTGGCGAGATCCCCCTGGTCATAACTGTAGAGATAGATATGGCTGTGCCCGTCGCTCCAGTTGGTAAGCACAATGGAGCCGAAGCCGACCGAGACGTCGTACTTGTCGTCGAAGAACTTGTCATCGGCAAGCTGCAGCACCGGGTGCGCGCGCCCACTTGCGGCGTCGGCAAAGTAGAGGTCGCGGTGCTTCTGATCGCGGGTCAGGGTTTCGATCCACAGCGTCTTTGCGTCAACCCAGCCGAAGCGCGGAATGTAATCCTGGCCCGGCTGGATGGGCAGCTTAACCCAAACCGTCTTCCCTCCTCCGGCGCCGGCCACACCCACGCGCACATCGGGGTTGGGGTCGCCGGGCTGGGGATAGCGCTGCAAATCCACCTTGGCGTGGGTGGGAATCCAATCGGCGATGGGGTACTGCGGCACTTGGGTTTCGTTCATCTGCAGAAAGGCCAGGCGCTTCGAGTCCGGCGACCAGAAGTAGTTGCTGCGCGTCTCCAGCTCTTCCAGGTAGACCCAGTCCACCTCGCCGTTGAGAGTGGACTCATTGGGCGCGGCGGCCACTACCGTGGCGGGTGCGCCTGGGTCCTTGAGCCGGACGACGGAGAGCCCGTGATCGCGCACAAAAGAAATGAATTCGCCATTTGGCGAAAACTTGGGGTCATCGCCTGAAGCCGCCCCGGTGAAGCCGATCTCGACCCCCGTGCCGTTCTTCAGGTCGTAGATCCACAGGCGTCCGTTGGAGTCGAACATGAGGTGCGCGGAGTCTGGAGCCCACAGATAGTTGGCCATTCTGTACCGGTCGCGGTGGTCGCGGTCGGTCTCAGTGGCGCTGGCTCCTGAGAGCGCGGCCAGCTTGGCGCGACTCACCAGCACTTGGCTCTTGCCCGATGCCGGGTCGATGTCCACCAACTCGCCGCTGTCGAGATAGGTCAGGTGCTTTCCGTCCGGAGACCAGGTAAGGCCGCTGGGCGGGGTTCCAGCAAGCGTCCCGTGCCCGTAAATGGCTTCGACGGTGAGCGGCTTGGCAGGGGTCTGAGCGGGCGATGGAAGCGATGTTTGGGGAAAAGAGAGAATGGCCGATGCGAAAAGCGCGAATGTGAGGCGCAAGAGAGATACCTCCGGGATGGAGCCAATCCGGACTCTTATGGACGTAGCTTCAAGAGACACGGCTGCCAGCCTGAAGTGTAACTCAGCCGGTTTATGGAGTTGCATCGCGCAGGCGCAGGGTGTATGTTCCGGCCATGCATTGGTCGACTCCGGAAGAACGGCGCAATCTTGGCCAGGCGCGGCGCAAGCAGGTAGGCCGCCAGGAACACAGCGAACTGAACCCCAAGGCGCGCAAGACAACCGCCGCCGCTCTGTTGGAGCGTTCCATGCGGGGGCGCGTTCCGACGCTCATCAAGCTCAAATACCAACTGATGGCTGAGTCTCCCTTCGCCTACTTCCGCGGCGCGGTGCCGGTGATGGCCGCCGATCTGGCGGTGCTGCCCAGCACGGGCATTGTCTGCCAGCTCTGCGGCGATGCGCACGCACGCAACCTGGGCGCATTTGCCGCGCCGGACGGGCGGCTGGTCTTCGACATCAACGACTTTGACGAAACCATCCGCGGCCCCTTTGAGTGGGACCTGAAGCGTATGGCCGCCTCATTGGCGCTGGCCGGGCGCGGCTCAGGCCATAAGGAATCCGCGATTCGGGAGACCGTGGAGAGGTGCGTTCTGGGCTACGCTACCCAGATGGCCGCATTCGCAAAAATGCCCACCGTGGAAGTAGCGCGCTTCCAGGTACACCGGCTGGGGACGGTCGAGCCGGTGCATGAGGCGCTGTTGAAGGCCGAGCGGGCCTCGCCGTTGCACACCCTGGAGCAACTCACCGAGCCTGCCGGCGTCAAGGCGGGCGGCAAGCCAGGAGCAGAACGGCGCTTTAAAGAGCAGAAACCCCTGCTCACGCGCGTGACTGGACAACAGGCCGTTGCTGTCCTCGCGGGCCTGGAGCCGTACCGCCAGATGCTTGAGCCGCAGCGCCAACATTTGCTCTCGCTCTACCGGCCCGTGGATGTGGCCTTCAAGGTTGTGGGCACGGGCTCGGTGGGGCTGCGTGACTACTGCGTCTATTTCGAGGGCAACGGGCCCAACGATCCGCTGTTTTTGCAGATCAAAGAGGAGCCGGCTTCGGGTTACACCGCCTATCTGCCCGATGCGCGCCCGGCGCCCCACAACGGGCAGCGCGTGGCCGAGGGGCAACGCGCCATGCAGGTGCAGTCTGACCCCTTTCTAGGCTGGACGCAGATCGCCGGGCGCAACTACCTGGTGCGCCAACTCAACGACCACAAAGGCTCCATTGACTTGAAGGACCTGGCCGGCGAAGGCTTGGGGGCCTTTGCCGAGGTGTGCGGCGAATTGCTGGCGCGCGGTCATGCCCGCTCCGGAGACCCGCTTGTGCTGGCGGGCTACCTGGGCAACGGCGAGGGCTTTGCCGAGGCGCTGGCCAAGTTCGGCTCGCTCTACGCCGACCAGACGGAAAAAGACTGGCAAGACCTGCGCCGCACCGCCAAGACCGGCAAAAAGGCCTAACACGTGCGCCAAGAAGGACTTGTTGCATTCAGGCAGTAGCGGATCAGGGGTTAAATCCCTCGTTTTCTCACTTTTATCGGCACGACTGAAGCCGTGTCCTGGCACAGAAATGGTTCTTGGAAGAAGTTCCTGGTGTCCTGAGTCTGAAATTCGCATCAGAAATCGGGGGCGAGAAAAAGGCAGACTCTTCGCTCACCACCCCCGAACTCCACCCCAAAGAGCAAAGACCGCTCTTTGGCGACCCCGGAACTGCGATACATTCGGGGCCCCGTTCACTCAGAATGACACGGTATTTGTTTCGCGAATTATGGACTCAGGACACTAGGAGACTCGCATGAATCGACGCACGTTTACGCAATCACTGGCCGCCGCCGCCGTGGCCGTTGCTGCACCCAAGCTCCCCGCCGCCGCCAGCGCCGCGCCCGCCAAGAGAAACCCGCCGTTTCCACTTTCGGTGATGCTGTGGACCGTCTTCAAGGACCTGCCCTTCGAGCAGCGACTGGCAAAAGTAGCCGAGGCTGGCTATACCAACATCGAGCTGGTGGGCGAGTATGCCAACTGGACGGATGCCGATTTCATCCGCGCCAACGAGGCCCGCAAGCGACTCGGGATCAGCTTTGACGCAACGGCTGGCTTAAAGCACGGCGTAGCAGTCCCCGCGGATCGCGACGCGTTTCTGGCCGACTTGGCCGAGGGGCTTAAGCCCATGGAGACGCTCTCCTGCCCAGCGATGATTGTGCTGTCTGGCAATGTGGTCCCAGGTGTGTCGCGGGAGGTGCAGCACCAGTGTGCCATCGAGACACTGAAGCAGGCCGCCAAACTGGTCGAGGGAAAGCAGATTGCCGGGCAGCCGGTGCGCCTGCTGCTGGAGTGCATTCACGTCGAAGAGAATCCCAGGTACTTCCTCACTTCGGCTAATGAGGCAATCGAAGTGGTGCGCGCCGTCAACCATCCGCAAGTGCAATTTCTTTACGACATTTTTCACGAGCAAATGGGATTCGGCAACTTGATCGAGAAACTCTCGAAGCATATTGACGTGATCGGCCTGATTCACATTGCCGATGTGCCCGGCCGCTTTGAGCCTGGCACCGGCGAAATCAACTATGCCAACATCTACAAGAAGCTGGTCGAGCTGCATTATCGCCATGTGGTGGCCATGGAGTTCTACCCCACCGGGGACCCGGTAGCCACCTTGCGCGCGGCAAAGACCTTGGCCTGGGGAGCAGGCGTGGTGTGAGGAGCTGCGGCCTGGGAGAGATGAAGAGTTCTATTGCCGCCGGCGGTCGAAGACTCCAAAGGCCCAAAGCAGGAGGGGAATCCCGGCACCAAGCACGATCCATCGCAGGAGGTCTGGATGACCGCCAATCCCAATGGGGAAGATCTGAAGCCATCGGGGATGGCCTGCAAACAGATCGTCGGGCAACATGTACCTTCGCACGACAAGCACGAAGATCATACTGATCCGGCCCTGAAACAATTGAACGGGATGGAGGAAAAGCGACCACAGATCCTTCGACTCACCACCCCCAAACAGAAGAACGTTTGGGGCCCCGTTCGCTCAGGATGACAGACCTGACTTGATGCAGAACTTCAGGGCCGAATCAATAAGAGGCGCTGCCAGTAGCATCCTTACCATGTCTTTGAGCTTGTTGGGTGCTGCCTCCTTCTTTCCAGGGCATACGGAGTGCGGGGGTTTCGAAGTGGTCGCGCCGGGCACATGGAGCGAGCTGCCGCAGATCGCGCACTGCCATGCCGCCGGGGCCACTTCGCATCCGCACTCTGTGCAGAAGACAGGCGGTGGGGAGGACGGCGGAGAGGATGGGGTAAATCCCATTGCGCAGGAAGGATAACATGGCAGTTTCATAAGTCGTAAATATAGAGCCTCTTACAGAAGGAGTTGTTCCGCAACCTGTGATGTCATGCCCTGACACGATCTATCAACTGATGGCAATTTCGCAAGTGGCTCTACATTCCAGAGATTTGCATCCCGACCCGCAGGTCCTTCGACTACGTTTGCGCAAAAAGACGCGCCAAACTTCGCTCAGGATGACAACGTTCTTGTTTAGTGAAGTATGGACTCCAGAGACCAGGTCTCGGCCTCGGTGTGGCAAGCGAGTTAGAGCTCCCTACCATCGCCGGTAAATGTCATACCCGTGCAGATGCGCGGCCGGCGTGAAATCGCGCATCAGCAGATCCAAGATGGCCGCGCGGTCGAGCGCCGGGTTTTCCTTCGTTTGCACGTCGGTTTTCACAATCAGCCAGCGAATGTTGCGCGAGCGCACCAGCGATGCGATCTCCGCAGGCGAATAGGGATCGATGGTCGGATCGAAAAATGCAACGGGAAACCGCTGGGCGCGGCCGCTGGCAAAATAGAAGGGTTCTTCGCCGGGGATCAGAACGATCCCGTCATTCCAAGGAATGTTGGTTTGCGCGTAGCGCAGCAGTTCGTCGATCTCCGGCAGGTATGGGCCCGGCGTGGCCAGGCCGGCAAGTTGCGGAAAGGCCGAATGCGCCGGCGGCCCGTCCGGCAGGCTGGCGTACGAGAGCCGCTCCTCGCTAGCCGCGTAGAACGCGCCGCACACCAGCAGCGTTCCCGAGATGACCATGGCCAGCGCGGGCACAAACCACCGCGTGGCAGCGGCAGGCCGGCACGGCGCAAATGTGTCGAGACACAAGATCAGCTCGGCAATCAGCAGCGCTAGCAGCGGCCAGATGCCGTAGGTCGATCCCCAAAGCTGCTGCGACAAGAGAGTGCCGTGGATGGCGGCCAGCAGAATCAAGGGCATGAACGTGCGCAGGGAGATTTCGTCCCGCAGCCGAAACAGCCTTGCCATCGCCAGTGCGGCGCCGAGCAACAGCAGCAACGGCCAGAGCGCCAGCAGGCTGTCGCCGCGTTCGTCGGCGTCGTCGTAGATCCAGAGTGAACTGAGCGCAAAGAGAAACGGCGCAGCCATCAGCGCAAAGGCCGGTATGCGCGTCCAAAGCTGCTGCCCTACCCTCGCCACCGGCCGTGTCGGAATTCTGTTGCCTGGGTGGGATTCGCCTTGCTGACCAAAACGAAGCAGTAAGAGTCCGCCAATCACGCACGGCACCGTCCAACATAGCACCGGATCGCGATAAACGCTGAGCATCAGGCCGAGACCCGGCAGCCGCCGCTGTCCGGCGTAGCGAATCGTCCAGAGCACGTAGTTGCCGAGACCCATGGTCCAGTGCAGCGCAAGCACGGCTGCCAACAGCGCCGCGCAGACGCCTGCCAGAACGGCAAGCAAAGCCCAGTTTCGGGGCGCATCCTGTGCCGCGCGGGAACTCCCCATGGCTCGCACGGCAAGTACCGCCAGTACCGCTGCGACGCCCGCCAGCAACAGCGGAAGCCCCATGTTCTGCTTGAAGAACAGCGGCACGCACAGCATAGCCCCGGCCAGCAACCCCGATGCCGCGCTCGTCTTACGATCGACCCGCTCCAGCGCCCACACCGCGGCGAGAATCCAGAAGCCGCAGTCGCAGTCGTACTCGGGGTTGGGAACGATGCAGTAGATTCCCAGCACCGTAAGCGGCGCGGCCAGCATCAATGCAATGCTCCAGGCGGCCTTCACGCGCCCGCGCAGCCGTGCCAGGGCAATGCGCCAAGCCAGTACGGTTCCCAGCCCGCCCACCAACGCGACGTAGAGCGCGTGATGAAAGAAGACGCGGCCCGTGAGACGGATGATCCCGGCCTGGATGAGAAACGTGAGTGGCGCGTGGGGCAGGGGAAAGTCGCGATACGGCATCTGGCCGAGCGCAATGCGCGTAGCCGTATTCAGGATGTAGCTCAGGTCGAACAGAACGGCGACATGCGCGTTCTGCCACAGGATGACAGCGGCGGTGGCCAGGAAGAGGCCGATTGCGGCTATGCAGTCGCGCTGGCTCCAACGGATCATGGGCAGGGAAGATGCGAGTTGGCGCTTAGAAGGTCTCTGCATGGCTCGGGTGTAGGCAGAACTCCAAGGTAGCAGATGTCCTGCGATTTCGAGTCTCTCGTGTGAATGCTCGCCGGAAACCCATGGCCAAAGTCACATGCAGACAGGAGGTCGATTCCTGACAGACGATGAACTTCTGTACCGAGTTGATTGCTTGCCTCAACCCACCGGCACCAAGTGCGGAGGAGGGGGGACGGCTTTCGGCTGGTTGGTCAGGCGCGTCGGACTGGGTGGAACCGTTAACGTAAAGTGGTCGCGATCGGCTGAGAGTCGCACTAGCAGATTCTTCTGGTCGAAGGTAATAGCAAAGCTCTGCATCGGCGGCGATCCGAAGTTGACCAGCGGAAAGGCCGGGTGAATCTCCACCACTGGGTGGTCAAAGGTGTACTTGCCCACCGTCACATCCGAGGCCAGCTTGGCTGCCTTGATCTCGAAACGGGTGGTAAGGGAGTAGCCAGTGGCAAAAGCGACGGGCGCAATCTCCCATTTCTGCCGAGCCGCCAGACCCTCTGGCAGGGTCAGCCCGCCCCCGCCGGAGTCGAGTTGCGCCTCCACGCTTTGCCCGTTCACGCGCAGCGACGTAATTGGCACGCCATCCGGCATGTGGAAGGGAAGGACCGTCTTCTCTCCGTCTGGCGCGAGGGCTCCAGCCGCGAGCAGGACCTGCCGGTTGGGAAAGTCGAGCGTAAGTAAATAGTCGCGAAAGAGCGTGAAACCCAGCAGACCCTGACATGGACCGGCTTCCCCGGTCACCACGTGGCGGATGGCCTTCACCCAGTAGAAATCCACCCCGGCAAGCCGGAGGGAGGGCAGCAGCACAACGGGAACCCGTTGCCCGCCCTGCTTGCTGGGGTCGTTCACCACCGCCTCCGCCGCCGTGGGCAGGTGCAGTTCGTCGGCCAACTCGGGGCTCACAAAAGCGTCCGCGCCGGTCCCAGTGTCGATGACAAACCGATAGGGGCCCTTTCCGTCGATGGTGACCATGACGTAGGGCTTGCCGTAGCGCTCGATCATGGGCGCGGAGTGGGTAGCCTCCTGAGCGGAAAGGCACAGTGCTGCGCCCAGCGGCAGTGCGGCCCATGTTCGAGTGCTTCTGGCGAAGAGGAGCATGATTCTCCTTTGACGCATTCCTTAGACCAAGGTTCGCGCGGCCCGGTCTCTCCGCACAATGAGCGCCGAATGAAGCGGTCAAATACCCGACAAACGAGCAAAGAAGATGAGAAAGTATACGGCGCATGGCGTGGCCTGGTTCCGGGGCCTTCCGCCCGGCCTGGCGTGGCTCGCGCTCTACAATGAACCGGTATGCCCACAGCCGTTCGTTCGCACGCGAAGATCAATCTCGGCCTCGGTGTCGGCGCGCCGCGCGCCGATGGCTTCCACGCTCTGGCCACCGTTTATCAGACGCTTGAGCTGCATGACATTGTGACGGTCACGGCGAAACCCGCAGCAACAAGGGCGATTCGGCTCACGTCCAATGACGCTCGCGTGCCTACGGACGGCCGCAACACCGCCTGGAAGATGGTTGCGCTGGCGCTTGATGCCCTAGGCACCGCTGCCGAAGTGGAGATCCATATCGAAAAGCGGCTGCCCGTGCAGGGCGGGCTGGGCGCGGGCTCGGCCAATGCGATTGCCGCTCTTGTCGGCGTGGAAGTGGAATTGGAAATCGGGAACGAGCTTCGTGCTCTCCCACCCATCGAGCAGAGAACGCTCGATGGATGGGGCACGCAGGGTTCGGTAGAGCAGGTTTGGGGGGCTCGGAAGTTAGAGCTCGCTGCGCAGGTCGGCTCCGATGTGCCCCTGTTCTTGATTGGGGGAGCCATTCTCGGCCTCGACCGCGGCCAGGAGGTCTACCCGCTGCCGGATTTCGAACCGGTTTGGTGCGTCGTGGCCACACCAGACATTGGCGTCTCTACCCCGCAGGCCTTTGGCGACTGGGACGCCCTCTGCGCCGCCAAGGGTTTGACCGCCGAGGCCAGTGCAGATAAACTAAAAGAGTTGAGCCGCGCCTATGCCAGCGCCTTTGCGGGAGAGATTCCGTTGGGCCGGTACGGAACAGGCTCCTTCGGTGTCCTTTCCGCAGCTTCGAGTCATGGAAAGGACCTTGCCGGACCACAAGAGTCCGCGCTTGTCCGCACCGGGATCACTCGCTGGATTCAGAACGACTTTGAACGCGTCGTTTTTCCCCAGCAACCTTCCCTTGCAGAAATCAAGCGACTTCTTGCGGCTTCGGAAACTCCGGAGGCAGCCCTCCATGCTTCGCTGTCGGGGTCCGGGTCGGCTCTCTTCGGGTTGTACCTGACCCGCGGAGATGCGGAAGCAGCGCGCGAACGTTTGCGGCTGGGTGGTGTTGCGAGCCATTTGACGCGCACCTTGCCGCGCACGGCCTACTGGCGCGAGATGCTTACGCAAGAGCAGCATTGACAGCCATCCGTTGGACGAGAGAGACTCGCCAGCGGCTGTCACGTTGGGCGATCGTCTAATGGTAGGACAGTGCCCTTTGGAGGCACTTGTCCAGGTTCGAATCCTGGTCGCCCAGCCAAGTTCTTCACAAACTGAATCGGCAAGCAGCCAAAGCCAACCAGCTTGGAGGCAATTGAAGATGGAAGTGGAAGCAGTGGCAGTCGCAACGGAAGAGAAGACCCAGGACGGCGGACAAGCCGAGGCCAAACAGGCCGCGCAGTTTGCCGGTTCAGAGGCCGCCAAGGCGAAGGAGGCCAAGCCGGCTCCAGAGCGCAAACGGACCCGCAATCTGAGCGAAGACAAGCGATTCAAGCTCTTCAGCGGAACGGCCAACCGGCCCCTCACAGAGGAGATTGGCCGCCACATCGGCGTTCCCGTGGGCGAGGTCAAGATCCAGCGCTTTGCCGACGGCGAGGTCTACTTCCAACTGCTTGAAAATGTGCGTGGCGTGGATGTGTTTGTGGTGCAGCCCACCTGCTATCCGGTGGATCAGCACCTGGTGGAGTTGTTGGTCATGATCGACGCTCTCAAGCGCGCCTCGGCGGCCAGAATCACGGTGGTTGTGCCCTACTACGGCTACGCCCGCCAGGATCGCAAGGACCGGCCCCGCGTGGCCATCAGCGCCAAGCTCATCGCCGACCTGCTCACCACCGCCGGCGCCAATCGCGCCCTCTTCGTCGACCTGCACGCCGCCCAGATTCAAGGCTTCTTCAACATTCCCGTCGACCATCTCTACGCCAGCCCGGTGCTGGTCAGCTACTTCCGCGAACTCGCCCTACCCAACCTCATCGTTGTTTCACCGGATGCAGGCGGCGTGGAGCGCGCGCGCTTCTTCGCCCAGAAGGTCGGTGCCCCGCTGGCCATTGTCGACAAACGCCGCACCGACATGAACGTCACCGAAGTGATGCACGTCATCGGCGACGTCAACGGCAAGAGCTGCCTGATCATCGACGACATCGTCGACACCGCCGGCACCCTGGTCAAGACCGTGGATGCCCTGTATACCGCGGGCGCGGCAAAAGTCTATGCGGGGGCCAGCCACGCCGTGCTTTCCGGCCCGGCCATCGACCGCATTGCCGCCTCCCGCCTCGAGCAGTTGGTGGTGACCAACAGCATTCCCTTGCGCGAAGCGGCGCAGAAGTTGCCCAAGATCAAGGTGCTCTCCATTGCCGGCCTGCTGGGCGCGGCCATTGAGAGCATTCACATGGAAACCAGCGTGAGTACGCTGTTCAGCTAGGGGTCAGGGATCAGGTTTCAAGGATCAGTGACCGCAACGACAGAAACAAGCCGGTAGCAGGCCGACGGCAAATGGGGATCGAAGACTAGTTTTTTCTGACCCCTGACCCCGGATCCCTGATCCCTGGCTCCAACAAAGGGAGCGGACCCCGATTGGACCGTGCCCGAACCGAAGGAAACGAGAGACTGAATGCCTGAAGTAGTCGTAGCCAAGCCCCGCGTGGGCAAGTTCAACAAGAATGCCGCCCGCCGTGTGCGTGTTGCGGGCAAGATTCCCGCCGTATTGTATGGTTCCGGCCACGATCCAGTGGCCGTCGAAGTGGATCCGAAGCAGATTTCGCGGATTCTCTTCTCCGAGTCCGGCCACAACACCATCTTCGATGTGGAGATCTCCGGTTTGCCCCCGGCCAAAGCCATGATTGTCGACTTGCAGCGCGAGCCGATCAACGACCTGCTGATCCACATCGACCTGAAGCGCATTGCCATGGACAAGGCGATCCGGGTCAAAGTGCGCGTCAAGCTGGTCGGCATTCCGCTGGGTGTCAAGACTTCCGGCGGCATCCTGGACCAGGTGTTGCGCGAAGTCGAGATCGAGTGCCTGCCTGCGGACATTCCCAGCCACATCGACGTGGATGTCAGCAATCTGGCCCTTTACGCATCTCTCAGGGTCAGCGACCTGCCCCACTCCGGCTCCATCAAGTTCCTCAATGCCGAGGATGCGACAGTAGCTCACGTCGTCTCCATCCGCGAAGAGGCGCCCACCGCCGCCGAGACCGAGGCTGCTGCCGCCGCCGCCACCGCTGCTGCCGGAGCCGAGCCCGAAGTTGCCAAGAAGGGCAAGCCCGAAGCAGAAGCAGGCGCCAAGAAGCCCGAGGGAAAGAAGTAAGCCTTGGCTGAGGCAAGTGAGTCCCAGCACCCCAGCGAGAAAAAATTGCTCGCTGGGGGCCCCGAATCCGGGCGCCGCAGCCCCTTTCTTATTGTGGGGCTGGGTAACCCCGGCTTGGAATACCTGTGGACCCCGCACAACGCGGGATTCATGGCTATCGACCGCATCGCCCAGCAAGAAGGCGTTGTGGTACAGAACCGGCGCTGCCGGGCCGCTACTGCAACCTGCCGCATGGCGGGGCGCGAGGTGATCCTGGCCAAGCCGGAGACGTTCATGAACCTGAGCGGGTTGGCCGTAGCCGCTCTGGTTCGGGAGTTTGAAGCCGACCCGGCAAAGGACCTGCTCGTCATTCACGACGAGCTCGATCTGACCCTGGGCAGCTTCAAGATCAGGGAGCGCGGTTCGCCGGCGGGACACAATGGGGCCCGCAGCATTACTGGCGCCCTGGGAAATCAGGAGTGGTTGCGCCTGCGCATAGGAGTGGGACTCGATCTTCCTCCGGAAGCGATTGCCGCTGGCGGAAGGCGGCCGGGCAGGGATTATCTGCTCTCGCCAATGCGCAAGGCCGATCTGGCGGTGTTGGACGAGGTACTGGACCGGGTTGCAACCGCCACCCGGCGCATCCTCGAACTGGGGCCGGCAGCCGCGATGAACGAGTTTAACCGCCGCGAGCGAAACGGCCCGGCGGAATAGCAAGAGCAGGGACTAGGGACTAGGGAACAGGGACTAGGAAACAAGCCTGCGACAAAGAGAAGGCCGCTATGGTTTTTGCCGGCGGCAGTGGCTGGAGTCAGGGGACTTCAGCAGAAAAGGAAACCGGATGTCCCGTGTGTATGAGGTTATGTTCATTATTCGGCCCGATGTGACCGAAGAAGATGCCGACAAGCTGATCGCCGGCTTCTCCGCCACCGTCACCAACGGCGGCGGAGTGGTCAAAACTGTCGAAAAGATGGGCCGGCGCAAGCTCGCCTATATGGTTCGCAAGTTCAACGACGGCAACTACGTCCTGCTGACCGTGGAGGCCGGCGGCCCGGTTGTCCTGGAACTGGAACGCCGCCTGCGCGTTACCGAGCCGGTGATCAAGTTCATCACCGTGCGCATCGACGAAGAAGAAAAGCGCCTGGCCAAGGTCAAGGCTCTGCGCGGCGTTCGTCGTTCGTCGATGGTTGCGGCCCCGGCCCCTGTGGCTGCGGCTCCCGCTCCGGTCGCTCCTGTTGCTGTGGCCCCAGTGGTTGCGGCCCCGGTGGCCGAAGCAGCCCCGGTGGAAGCAGCCGAGCCGGCTCCGGCCAGCGTCTAAGGCTTTTCAAGAATCGCCTCCGCCCTCCCCTTCAGTTGGGGAACGGGCGCCGGCCCGATCCAGCGTCCCACTGCGCCGCAGGGCGTATTTCGGGACCCAAGAGAGTGAAGAGGAAACAGCATGTCTGAAGACACCCCTGGAAAAGCGCCCGAGACGAGCGCACCCGCAGCACCGCAAGCAGATTCCGCTCCCAGCCCCAGCACGGGAGGACACGGTCCCAGTTCGGGGCCTCGCCCCGGCGGCCGCCCTGGCGGCCCTGGCGGCCGGCCCTCCGGTGGACCCGGCGGACGCGGCAAGTTTTTCCGCCGCAAGAAGGTCTGCAAGTTCTGCACCGAGAAGATCGACGCCATTCCCTACCGCGATGTCCGCCTGTTGCAAGGCTTCGTGGCCGAGCGCGGCAAGATTGTGCCCCGGCGGCTCACCGGCGTTTGCACCAAGCACCAGCGCCGCCTTACCCGCGCCATCAAGCAGGCCCGCAACATAGCCCTGCTGCCGTTCGCCACACGGCACTAGTCCTCGGTTCCGGCTGTCGCCCGTCCGCCCCGGTTCACTTCGCCTGTTGAGGTGGCCTTGATCGAACGAAACTGGCTGGCGACAGCGATTCGGAGACCGATGTAGAATTCCGCGCGGCGCCGCCGTGGGCGGTCTTGTCCTGGGGACAAAGACGTCAGCAGCAGGGCGCCCGCCCGTTGAGAGGGAGAGTTTCACATGGAAGTAATTCTGAAGGAAGACGTAGCCAACCTGGGACACCGCGGCGATCTGGTCAAAGTGGCCGACGGCTACGGCCGCAATTTCCTGCTGCCCCGCAAGCTGGCGCTGCAGGCTACCCTGGCCAACAAGGCGGTTGTCGAGCAGATGAAGACCGCTGCCGCCCGCCGCTCCGCAACGGAGAAGGCGCAAGCCGAGGAACTGGCGGCCAAACTGGCGCCTGTCGCGCTTAGCTTTACCCGCAAGTCGGGCGAAGCCGGTCATCTTTTCGGGTCCGTCACCTCGGCCGATATCGCCGTCGCCCTTGAAGCCAAGGGCTTTGAGATTGATCGCCGTAAGATCCAGTTGGACGAGCCGATCAAGAGCCTGGGCGAAGTCACCGTGGCCATCAAGCTGTATCGCGAAGTGGCCGCGCACATCAAGGTGACGGTTCTGGCCGAAGCCAGCGACGAAGTTGCCGAAGCACCGGCCGCCGAGCCTGTTGCCGAAGCTGCCGTAGCCGAATAGCTGCATCCTGCTGATACCCACTCCGCCTCTCGGTTCGCTGGGGGGCGGACGTGCGTTCCCGTCAATTCCATTTGCCCCGCCTCGCAGCACCCCCAAGAGACACAAATTTTCACCCGGCCATCCCAGGGACTAGCACCTGTCGCCGGGGACCCCGGTTACTTCAAACTTTGCTCAGGATCACGGCGTATTTGTTTAGAGCGATTCCACAATTCACGTACCCTTGCAGGCAGCGTGCGGGGTGGCATTCTCTTTGGAAAAATGCCGCTCGATAGCCATGGTTTCGGGGTATACCGGTTGTGGAACCGCTGTAGTCCTCCACCGCCTTTGCCGACCTACGGGGAATGAGAATGCTGGGTTCGCAAGATACCCGGCGTAAGTGTTTTGTTTGTTCAACTTGCATTCTCATTTCTTACCAGCGGACTGTAGACACAGGGCACCAGAAGAAAGCTGCAGGATGCGCGCAGCCTCTACCAAGCTCAGGAGAACCCAATAGCCAGTCGAGGCCGCGCCCTATTCAGTCGTCAGTTCCTCTCCTTGAGCTCACGCGAGGTCGAAGCGGTCAAGATTCATCACCTTGCTCCAGGCCGCCACAAAGTCCCGCACGAACGACCCTGGCGAATCGGCGCACGCATAGAATTCCGCCAGAGCTCGGAGCTGAGAATTCGAACCGAAGACAAGATCGACTACAGTACCGGTCCACTTGACCTCGCCAGTCGCCCGATCCAGCCCCTCAAACACGCCTTCCGAGGTGGCCGACTTCTGCCACTTGGTGCTCATGTCGAGGAGATTCACGAAGAAATCGTTAGTCAAGGTTTCGGGCCGCCTGGTGAAAACTCCGTATTCAGAGTGCCCGAAGTTTGCCTTCAGCGCGCGCAGGCCGCCGATCAGGACCGTCATTTCGGGAGCGGTCAGAGTCAGCAGATTCGCCCGATCGACCAAGAGCTCAGCAGCCAATCCCTCGTGTTCCTTGCGGATGTAGTTGCGGAACCCGTCAGCGACCGGCTCCAGGACGGCGAAGGACGCCACATCGGTCTGCTCCTGACTGGCATCGGTCCGCCCTGGCGAGAAGGGAACCTCCAGGTCGTGGCCGGCCTTCTTGGCAGCCTCCTCAATGGCTGCACAGCCGCCCAGAACGATCAGGTCGGCGAGTGAAACCTTCTTGCCGCCGGGCTGCTTGCTGTTGAAGTCCTTCTGGATCGCTTCCAAAGCCTGGAGAATTTTTGCCAACTCAGCTGGCTGGTTTACTTCCCAGTCTTTCTGCGGCGCGAGACGAATGCGGGCTCCATTTGCCCCGCCACGCTTGTCGCTGCCGCGGAAGGTTGAAGCCGAGGCCCAGGCGGTAGCGACGAGTTGAGAAATGGAGAGCCCAGATGTGAGGATGGCGGCCTTCAGGGCAGCAATATCCTGCTCCCCGATCAACTCATGATCCACAGCGGGAACTGGGTCCTGCCAAATCAGCGGCTCAGCGGGAACAAGCTTGCCAAGATATCTCGCGATAGGCCCCATGTCGCGGTGCGTCAGCTTGAACCAGGCCTTGGAGAATGCGTCCGCGAGTTCCTGGGGGTTCTCAAGGAAATGCCGTGAAATTTTCTCATAGATCGGGTCCATCCGCAGGGATAGGTCTGTTGTGAACATGATGGGGGCATGCTTCTTGTTGGGGTCATGAGCATCCGGCACGGTACCAGCCGCGGATGCGTCCTTGGGCGTCCATTGTTGAGCACCGGCAGGGCTCTTGGTCAGCTCCCACTCGTAGCCGAAGAGGTTTTCAAGGTAGTTGTTGTCCCACTTTACCGGGTTGGTGGTCCATGCGCCCTCCAAGCCGCTGCTGATCGTATCCACTCCTTTGCCGCTGCCAAAACTGTTCTTCCATCCCAGGCCTTGCTCTTCGATGTCGGCGCCCTCTGGCTCCGGGCCGGCATACTTGACCGGATCGGCAGCGCCATGAGCTTTGCCGAAAGTGTGTCCTCCGGCGATGAGGGCAACAGTTTCTTCGTCATTCATCGCCATGCGCGCGAAGGTCTCCCGAATATCCACTGCCGCGGCGATTGGATCCGGCTTGCCATTGGGACCTTCCGGGTTCACGTAGATCAAGCCCATTTGGACTGCGCCGAGCGGATTGTCGAGCTGACGGTTGCCGCTGTAGCGCTCATCTGCCAGCCACTTTCCCTCGGGTCCCCAATAGGTGTCTTCATCGGGCTCCCAAATGTCCACGCGTCCGCCGCCGAAGCCGAAGGTCTTCAGTCCCATAGACTCCAGCGCCACGTTGCCGGCGAGAACGATCAAATCGGCCCAGGAGAGCTTCCGCCCGTATTTCTGCTTGATCGGCCAGATCAGCCGGCGCGCCTTGTCGAGGCTTACGTTGTCAGGCCAGCTGTTGAGGGGGGCAAATCGTTGGGCTCCCGCGCCCGCGCCTCCGCGGCCATCGGCGATCCGATAGGTCCCAGCGCTATGCCACGCCATGCGGATGAAAAATGGCCCATAGTGGCCGTAATCCGCAGGCCACCAGTCCTGAGAGGTCGTCATCAGGGCACGGAGATCCTTGATAACGGCATCCAAGTCGAGGCTCTTGAACTCCTCAGCGTAATTGAATGCTTCACCCATGGGACTGGACTTTGGGGAACGCTGGTGCAAGATTTTCAGGTTCAGTTGATTGGGCCACCAGTTGGCGTTCGTTGACGTTCCAGCCGCTGCGTGCTTCAGAGCGCTGGCCGAGAACGGGCATTTTGTTTCGTCTGACATTGCTCTCTCCTTTGGCTGATTGCAATCTACAACCCGCATCAGTGTAGAGTCTGGGTGCCGGGAGATCAACGGAGTCTGTTAATAGGATCAATAATGCCCACGGTGCGTGCATCCATTACCAAGCTCACGGCCTCGCTCCGCGGCGGCGCTGGCCTCGATCCCAAGACTTGGGAGAGCACGAACCCAAACCCGTTGCGCCCACGTCGCACATTTCAGAGGTATCACCCTTATTGCGCCACCATGGCCAGCGGCTGATTCCGGTCCGTGCGCAAAGTCGGCACGGCGGCCAGCAGACTCTTCGTATAGGGATGTTCCGGCGCGGTCAGCAGCCGGCTGCAAGATCCCGTTTCCACCACCTGCCCCGCCCGCATCACGGCAACCCGGCTCGCCACTTGACCCACTACAGCTAAATCGTGCGAAATGAAAAGCATCGCCAAGCCATGCTGCCGTTGCAGGTCCTTGAGAAGTTCCAGCACCTGTGCCTGCACGGTCACGTCCAGCGCTGTGGTCGGTTCGTCGGCAATCAGCAGCCGCGGCTTGTTGATCAGTGCCATGGCGATGAGAATCCGCTGCCGCTGTCCGCCCGAGAACTGGTGTGGATAATCGCCGGTGCGCCGCGCCGCATCGGGAATGGCGACGGCTTCCAGCGCGGCGATGGCTCTTCGCTTCGCTTCGCGGCCGGTCCAGGATGGCGCGTGGGCCTCCGCGGCTTCGGCTACCTGGCGGCCTATCGTCATCGCCGGATTCAGCGCGGTCATGGGCTCCTGAAAAATCATGGCTATCTGCTGCCCGCGCAAGTGGCGAAGCGCTGCTGGAGGTAGCTGCAACAGGTCGATAAAAGCCGGACTCGCGGAGTTGGCGCTCTGCCAGAGAATCTGGCCGGAGGCCTGCGCCGCAGAACCCAGCAGTCCCAGAATGCCGAGCGCGGTGACGCTCTTGCCCGAGCCCGACTCGCCTACCAAGCCCAGCACCTCGCCCTCGTCAACATGGAAGCTGATTCCGCGCACTGCCTCGGTTGCGCCAAAGCGAATCTGCAGGTTGCGAATATCGAGGATCGTTGCCATAGAGCCATCCTATTGTATTGGCGTATTGGCGCAGCAGGCGCGGCTTGGGACGCGTAGTTCTCTCATGCGGCTCTTAGAAAGTGGAGCAGGCGCGGGAAGCTGCGGATCAATCGAGTCTTCGGGTTGGCCTCCAATGTGACGGTATCGGAGAAACCCAATCCTTGCAATCAGATCGCCTCTTGCAGCCGAAGGCGCGTTTCGGAGCGCGCAAAGCTGAGCCCTCACCAAAGCACGGTTCTGTTGCAGTGCGCGCCAGTCTGGGGAAGCCTTGCGGAGCTTCCCGAAGCCTGTCGTGAGAGTGGCTCGGAAATTGCATACCAAGTTGGCGTGGCTGCATCCTGAAGGCCCGGACCGCAAGAGCCGATCGAAGCATCGGACACGTGGCGCTGGGAGCCCCCTACTTTTCCGGATCGCAGTACGGCCCGGCGAGTGTGTCTACGATCGAATTGAGTTCAGCAGGAGAAAACAGGCTTTACCCAGCCCTCTCTTGCCGACCGGCTACAGAACAAGGAGCTTTGCATGACAGGGCAATCACAAGGGACAGACACATCCGCCGAGCACAATCGCATCTCCTCATGCGAGGAGGGAAAGAACCACAAGCCGTGTTGCAGGCGGGCGGGACATCTGGCAAAAGCGAAGCGGAAGGCAATCTCGCAGTTGCTCGACTCCGCATGGCAGAGCGAGGTCGGCGGTGACGAGTGTGCGCCGTGGTTCTTGCTTGTTTTTGTTGCGCCGAAGAATGGAGAGTAGCGCATGAAGGCCGTTGTCCTGGCGGGATGTTTGGGCAACCGCTTGAGCGAGGCGGTCGCTCTGCGCCCAAGACCGAGAGTCGAGATCGGCGGAAGCCAGCTTGTACGCTCCATCATGAAGAACGGCTCCGGCCGTTGGCAGCCCACCGATACCGTGCGTGACAACCCGGCTCTGCAAGCGCCATGGAACAGCGGCCCTGGCCCGTGGAAGGTATGGAAATGAACTGGGCCGGCAAGCGCGTGTTGGTGACCGGGCATACCGGCTTCAAGGGAGGCTGGCTAGCGCTGTGGCTCCAGCAAAGCGGTGCGAATCTGGCCGGCGTCTCTCTCGATCCGCCTGCCACACCAAATCTCTTCGAGAGTGGGCGCGTCGCGCAGGGAATGCACTCGATAATCGGAGACATCCGCGATGCGGGATTGATCCAACGGACCTTTGCCGAGCATCGTCCGGAGATTGTCTTCCATCTTGCTGCTCAACCGCTGGTTCGCGCTTCCTATGAGGATCCGCTGGGCACATACTCGACCAATGTGATGGGCACCGCCAACGTGCTTGAGGCCGCTCGCAACACCGCCAGCGTGCGGGCCATCGTCTCGGTTACCACAGACAAATGCTACGACAACCGCGTGTGGGACCAGCCCTACAGGGAGATGGACCGCTTGGGTGGATATGACCCCTACAGCAGCAGCAAGGCCTGTGCGGAACTTGTGGTCTCGGCGTACCGCGAATCCTTCTTCAATCCCGTCGAGTATGCGCGGCACGGCGTCGCTATTGCCTCAGTTCGAGCAGGCAACGTGATTGGCGGCGGCGACTGGGCGGTCGACAGGCTGGTGCCGGATACGATACGCGCCTTTCTGACGGGGCGTTCCGTCGAGATTCGCAATCCCCTTGCAATTCGTCCGTGGCAGCATGTTCTGGAACCGCTGCGCGGATACCTTGAAATTGCGGAGCTATTGTTTGAAGACGGGCCCGCATTCGGCGAGGCCTGGAACTTCGGCCCGATTCAAAGCGACGCACGGCCGGTTGAGTGGGTGGTAAACGAGTTGGCCAGGCTGTGGGGCGATGGTGCCCGCTGGGAAGTGGCAACCGGCGCACAGCCGCATGAAGGACAGAGTCTTCGCCTCGATTGCTCCAAGGCGGCAGACCGCTTGGGATGGCATCCGCAACTGCGCCTCAAATCGTCGCTGGCCATGACTGTTGCATGGTACCGGGCAATGCTGCAAGGCTGCGATATGCGCGAGCTTACCCAAGGCCAGATCCGGCAGTATCAATCGCGCTGCAGCATCCCGCCTGAAAACCTGCCGGTCAGCGGAGTGGTTCGCGTTTGATCATCGATTGGAAAAGCGAGGTTCGCTCGGCGCCTCGTCAATCAGTCGACAGCGAGATTGAAAAGCCCGCTATCGGAAATCCGCCGAACACGGATCCCATCGTCGCTAGCGACGGCATCGCTCGACCCCGTTGCTGCAGCCGCCCAGGTTTGTGCTTCTCCATTCTTCTCGTCAAGACGTTAGAAGGGGGCGGAGGATGAGCGCCGTCCCTACAGGACTCCGGTTTGCCACAATTGGCGTTCGTCTCGCCGGCGCTGAAGCGCTGGGTAAACAACCACTGCGCCTACGGTGCGGGCGACGAATTGTTGCCTGTCTGAAGGGCTTCTACGGAGGTCCCTTTTGAGGAGCCAGCAACCGTAAAGCGACCGGCTCTGCTGAGGGGGCAAAACCTGTGTAGCCCCTTTCCTGGCTGTCCTGACCATCGGTCAGTTACTCCACTGCCGGTGGATACTTACAGGCTCACTCCAGGGTCATCTCACAAACAGTTTAGAATCGTTGGGATGGAGAACTAAGCCTTTGTCTTCTCCCTTTTATCGTTTGGTCTGTTCTCTTCTTGTGGTTTGCGCCGGGCTACGCGCGGAAGCGCAAGGGATGGATCCGATTAAGGTGACGATTCAGCCCGATTCCACACAACTGGAGCAGGTACCAAGGGTTCCCGGCGTCAGCCTGTTGTGGCGCGGCCTCAATGCTGGAGTGACTTTCTCCGAGGTTCACGATTCATCGATCGGCTGGTACATGGTGGCCACACCGGCCGCGAGCTACACGTTTTCCCCGCACTATTCGGCCGACGCCAGCGTGTCGATCTATCCGTATCGCCGGGTAGAGCAGCAGGTTCAATCGGCGCCGCCCAGCCTGCATCTGGTGGGAGAAACCGGGAACGCGGGGGACACACTGATCGGCTTTCATGCCGGCTTCAATTCGCGCGCCTTGCGCAGCACTTCCACTGCCTACTTCACCATCCCCACCGGGGACAGTTCAGATGGACTTGGGACAGGCAAGGTTACCTTCGACTTCAGCGACCATTTGGAACGATATGTCAGGCAAACAGGCTTTCTGTTGGACATCGGAGCCGGCGATTCGTCCGGCCTCTTCAACAGCCTGGTCACGAGAGACTACAACTCAGTGGGCACGCTCATTCATTTTCAGGAGGGAATGATCTTCTGGCTGCCGGGCCGCAGCTACATTCAGTCCGTGGGCTACGAACAGATTCCCCTCGGGAAACAGACGGTGTATGCAAGCGTGGGCCTGCCGGGCGCTCCACCTCCCGCCACGGTAGCGGGGAGCAGTGCGAGCGAAGACAACGGCATCACCACGTCGTTGGGGATTCCGCTGACGGACCACCTTACGTTTTCGGGCTATTACAACCGCAGCTTGCGCCAGCATGTGGACACCGTTTCTACCGGGATTACCTATGTGCTGCGAGGCTCGCCGGCAAGAAAGGGCCTTTCCATGATCGATAGAGCGTTGCGCGAGGCCGAGCGCGCCAACCCGTAGCAGCGGCCTACTTCAACTTTTCCAATTTCGCGATTTGATCTGGGTCCATTTGCTGGCGGATTTGCAAGAGCATTTGCGAGGTTGCCTTTTGCAGCGAAGCACGGGCTTGATTGACCGCGTCGATGGCCGCGAAGAGGCGCGCCTGGTCTACCTGTGGATCTTTACCGATCTTCTCCAGCTTCGACTGCTCGCTGAGAAATGCCTTGTAGCTGGCCAGGATGGCCGGCTTGTTTGCGTTGAATGTTGCATCCATCTTCCTCTGCTGGTCTTTGCGGATGCCGACGGCCTGAACGACTGCTTTGTCATCCCACCAGCGGCCAGCCGGCCCAAACTGAAGGCTTCCGTGCGCAGAATTTCCAACCCCATTGGGGCGGGGAGACGAGGGCGACGGAGGAGTTCCAGGTCCGCCGGGGCCCATTCCCCCAGGTGGCGGACCTCCTGGGGGCATACCTCCAGGAGGAGGTCCACCCCCAGGGCGTTGCCCGTGGGCCACAACACCGAGTCCCAAGGTGGCGGCAAGGGAAATAGCGGCGAGTGCTCTTGTTGGAAATCGCAACTTCATCGATTCCTCAATTCTGGCCGTGTCTTGCTGCGATCATGCGGCCTGTCCGACAGGTGGTACTCACGGATGGGCGACGTCTCGTTCGCGCTGAGGGCCATGTTAATCGATCGCAGCAACTCGTTGTCCTGGGCGATTTGCGCCTCGGTATCCTCAGACTGTGTGACCGGAACCGACGCGTAATTTGGCGCAGAATGGCGATAATAGCGCCACACCGGCAGCCCGACGGCGAGCAGGACCGCCGCGGCCAAAGCCCACCGCGCAGGAGCGAAGTAGGCGGGGCGGATCGCTGGCCGAGATGTGGCAGAGAGTTGCGCCGCCGGCATCGCCTCGCTCCACGCAAGCGTGGTCTGGTTGAATAATTGCATGTCCGATCGGAACTCCTGAACTTGGCCGCGGCAAGCCGGGCACGCGGCAAGATGGGCATCCGACGCTGGAGAGCTTAGCCCGATCAGAACATCGTGCAGAGCTTCCTCTGAAAGATGGGTTGAGAATTCGGGCGTCATAACCTTGCTCCAAGCTGGCTGCGCACGGCTGCAAGGGCGCGATGCAAATGGGTCCTGACAGTAACCGCCGACATCCCCAGCACCTCGCCGATCTCTGCGACTGGCATCTCCTCGGTAAATCTCATGAGGAAGACCGTTCGCTGGTTTTGCGAGAGTGTTTCAAGCACACGGACGAGATGCTTGACCTTTTCCTTCGCCAGCAGTTGTCCCTCGGGGTCCGATCCTTCGGCTGGAATGAAGGAGGCCATTTCATGGACGTCGATTGCGGTGGCTTTGACCTTCCTCCAGAACTTGTACCTTTCGGTCCTCTGGTGGTCGCGCAGAACATTGATCGCGATGCCAGTCAGCCAAGTGCTCACGCTGCACTCGCCACGAAAATTCTCCCTGCCATTATAAGCCCTGAGCAGAGTATCTTGAGCAATGGTGGCCGCCAGGTCCGCATCGCCTGTGGAGTACGCGACGAAGCGAAAGAGTCTAGCCCTGTGGGACCTGACCAGCGCATCGATATCGTCGAGCTCGCTCATGGGCCTGACCCTTTCCGTCACGCTCGATTCTAGCTGTCCGCAAGGAATCCCCCCGAGGCGGAGTGCGCTGATTGAATATGCCCCCATTCGATTGCTCGCTCCCAGGAAAGGTACTTTTCATCTTCATTGCATCAGACTGCCGATTCCCTTGCGGCCCTGCATCCGGGAAGGCGGCGTTCTCATCTACTGATCCGGCCCTGAAACAATTGAACGGGATGGAGGAAAAGCGACCACAGATCCTTCGACTCACCACCCCCAAACTGAAGAACGTTTGGGGCCCCGTTCGCTCAGGATGACAGACCTGACTTGATGCAGAACTTCAGGGCCGAATCAATAGACAAACTGCGCACTCGCCAAGAAGGTTCATTGCTTCCGTCAAACCCGCGCGGTGCGTTGCATTCATTTTGAGGTTCCAGTCAGATGAGTTGGGCGTTTTCGCAAGACCAATTACAGGCAGGAGCTCTTTTTGTGCCGGCCTGCTTGGGGCGCTGGCTCAATGAGCAGCGCCCCGGTTGGAACCAGGCATCCCGTCAGAAGTTACTGTGGTGGAGGTCCGATGGGGTTGCCGGGCCCGTCCGCCTGCACATCGGCGATAAGCACCAGCGCACCGTTGTTGTTGAACAGGAAGCCGTTAAAGCGAACGGCCCCGCCGACGGCGATGGGGCTCTTATTGATCTCCTGCAGGTTTCCGTTGGCGTAGACGGTGACCGTTGTCTTGCCGGTCAAGGTGGCCAGCCAGGCGGCGGAGGGCAGCGTAAGGGTGTACACCGTATAGCCGCTAGAGCTGCTGGAATTCCCGATGCTGGCGATGGTTCCGTCCACGGTCTGAGGGCTGAGAGCAACGCTCGTCGCGGTGGCGGCATTGTTGGTTACCGTGCTGGCGGCCACGCTGACCACTTGCCCGGCAAACAAGGTTGTAGCCGAGAAAGTCGGAGTGAAGGGCACCGTGCCGCCAGTCACGTTTGCGAATCGCCCGGGCAATTGGAAGGTAGTTGCACTGTTTACAGTGATCGTATCGGTCTGAATTGCGGCACTGGCAGCATTGGGGCCAATCTGCTGGCGTTCAACCTGGGTAAACGAGGTGACCGGCGAGCCCGTGACGGCTGTAACCGGCCCAACCAGCATCTGCATTGGAGATCCGCCGGCTGGCGGAGGCGGGCCTTGTTCGTTCACACGGGCGGCGAGCAGAGTTCCATCGCTCTGCGTAATGGTATCCACCTCGACCAATGCGCCCACCTCAAGCGCTGAGAAGCCGCTTAGCCCCTGATATTGCGTGCTCGCGTTGACGTAGATGACCAGCTCGGTTCCCGAGCCGTTGGTCAGCGTGAAGTTGTTGGTTCCAAGAGCAGTAACCTGTCCCTGGATGCCGCACTGCAAGCCATTGGTGCCATTGGTGGGCTGCGGAGGAATGGGAGCGGCGGCCACATTGAATGCCGGCGTTACGGTTACGGTCGATCCGGAGATCGTAACCGAGTTGGCCACCAGGTAGTCGATCAGCAGGGAAGTGGTGGTGTTGTCGATGGCCACGGGAGAAGGAAGCGTAATGGTCTGTCCGGTGTTTGCAAGCGTGGCAGTTACCACCACGACATTCTTCGTCGCCGCATCAATGTAGGCTATCTGCGCATTGGAATAGGTCAGCGCCACGGTTGTATAGGTGCCTTCTGGAACAGCCGGCGTGAACAAGGGCTCCTGCACGGCGTCAAGATGCGTGGCTTCAAATGTCAGCGGCGTGCTGAGAATGCTGGCGGTTTTGCCGGTCGCGTCGGTCAGCACAATCGAGTTCAGCGTCAAGCTGGCCGCGACCACTTGGTCGCCTGGCGCGTCGGTAATGGAAACGGGCACCGCTGTCTTAGTGGAAGTGACGGTGGTCGCGGTGTTGGCCACGGTACTGGTGGTCGAACATCCTGCAACCAGCAGTGCTACGGTGGCGAGGACAGCGGCAAAGGTAATGGTGACCCCTTTAGCGATTGTTTGTGCGCTTTTCTTCATCGGCATCTCCTTGGGATAGTGCGCAGCGAAGGATGGAATACACGCGAGAAGTCTCTCGCGGTCGCCCAGTGTATTGAGTTGCCGGCTGCCGCAGGACTCATTACATGGACTCCGCAGTTTTTTCAAGCGTGACGGGCGAGAGCGGTCTTCGGCTTCGGCGCGGGCTCAGACAGGCCGGCGAGTGCGCCACCGCCAGCCTCGGCAACGCCAAACCCGGAAAAAGTATCACGCAGCTTCAGGCTGGCCCTTGCTGCGTCCCGAATTCCGGCAAAGAGCGCTCCTTTGTCCCACGGAGCGCGATGAGGGACCCTTCAAAACCGGCGGTTGGCGCGCCTTCGGCAACTCGGTCCAGTTAGGATGGAGAATTAAGCCCCAAGAGCAGGCAAGCGCTTCTTGGCGGGGCGGGCTGCACACCCGCGATTGGACGCCGCCCGACCGGTAATTGGCTTGATTTCCGAAAGGAAAACCATGAAAAACACCATTGAAGTTTTGCAGAGCCGCCGCAGCATTCGCACCTACGCAGAAACGCCAGTGGAGCGCTCCATCATTGAGGAAATCGTCGATTGCGCCCGCCTGGCTCCGACGGCGATGAACGACCAGCCGTGGGATTTCGTTGTCCTGACCGCACGGGAAGATATGCAGAGGATTCCCCCCATGCTGGGCCATGCGGAGTTTATTGCCAATGCTGCTTTTGCCGTATTGGTGCTGGCGCGGGAGACGAACTACGCGGTTGAGGATTGCGCGGCAGCCACGGAAAACCTTCTGATCGCTGCAGCCGCGCATGGTCTCGGCTCCTGCTGGGTGGCGGGCACCAAGCAGGCATACGGCCCGGTGGTGGCGAAGGCATTTGGAGCGCCGGAAGACCGGCAACTGATCTCCATCGTTTCCTTTGGCTATCCGGCGGAGAGCCCGCAAATGGAGAAGCGGGCCCTGGCGGATGTACTGCACTGGGACCGTTTCTAGTGTCCTGAATCTGAAATTCGCATCAGAAATTGGGGGGAGAAAAAGCAGATTCTTCGCTCACCACCCCCGAACTCCACCCCAAAGAGCAAAGACCGCTCTTTGGGGACCCCGGAACTCCACCCCAAAGAGCAAGGACCGGTCTTTGGGGACCCCGGAACTCCACCCCAAAGAGCAAGGACCGCTCTTTGGGGACCCCGGAACTGAGAACCGTTCGGGGCCCCGTTCGCTCAGAATGACAGTGTTTTTGTTTAGCGAACTATAGACTCAGGGCACTAGAGAGGATTCCAAATGGCAGCCTGGGTGAGTAGAACCAGAATGCCGTGGTTTGTACGCTCATCGCTCAAATCGAGGGCGTGCCGGTCGCCTCACAACCTGCCGCGCACAAGCTGTAGGGCAAGTTCAGGTTACCGAAGAGTCCCCGTTACCCCGTGATTTGAACCGTATTTTGGGACCGCGCGATCAGTTCAGGCCGACCTTTTGCTCTCCCTTCATCGATCCGCTCAGTGAAGCTACATCATTCACATAAAAGCACTTATGCACACAACGGAGCGCTTCTTCCGGAAGCGATCTGGTGCGCCCGTGTAGGCGCTTGAGGGTGCAAGGGCCTGTGACCGCTGTCACGGTATGGAAAACAGGCCCATTTTAGACTCGGTATGTGGTTATCGATATGGATTTATCGAATACGTTGCCATCCAAACCGCTCGAAGCGCGGTCGATTCCGCAGCCGAGCTTGAGGCGCCTGCCCCAGTACCACCATTACCTGATGGATCTGGAGGCCAGGGGGATCAGCCAGGTATCGTGCAGCGCGATCGGTCGGGACTTGAGCTGTGTGCCGGTGCAAGTCCGCAAGGACCTGCAGTACACGGGCATCATCGGCAAGCCGAAGACCGGCTACTCCGTCTCTGAGCTGATTCGTGCGATTGAGACGTTTTTGGGCTGGAACAACGTGAACGAGGCGTTTCTCGTCGGGGTAGGAAATCTGGGCACAGCGCTTCTGGGGCACGAGCGGTTTTAGAGAAACTTACCGCGGGTCGGTGGCTATGCACTGCTGCTTGGTTCGGTTGCATATTGTCTAACAAGGAGATGTCCTTGACGTTGGGTGTCCATTGTTGGCCGGAGAAACAGCAAAACGACCAACACAGGTACATGCCCCATTTCAAATCGCGGAGTTCCTGGCGGCACGCACAGGCGTCCGGTTTGCGCATGCGCGTCAATCTTTGCAGCGGGTGGGAACTCGGGCGACGCCGCTGTCGCGTCGGCGCAGGCGGCGATCAACGCAGTCACAACGGCAGACACAAGCAGGCACCTTCGCTTCTTCATGGCTCACGCTCTCCTTTGCTTAGCTCTGTGCCGCGACCTCGCGGAACACCTTGAGCAAACCGAGGCCCTTCTCGATGTCATCCGCCTCACACAGCACCTTGAGCGGCACCAATTCGCCGGCCTTCAGCATTTCTTCGCAGAAGACAATCTGCCGCCTTCACGTCGCTCGTGTTCACCACCGCCGGCACGTCGGGACACTTGTAGAATTTGACTCCGCTACCGGCGAAAATCCTGGCGGCGGCCAAGGTATCATCCTTCGGCCCCATCTCCAACAATTCCAGGCCGGGTATCGTGGCGATGTCCTGGAACACGTCGTTGGTATTGCCGCAACTGTGCCCTGGATGGCTTTGAACTGCTGGCCGTAACGCCGGTGCATCGGCAGGACCAGGCTGCGGAAAACACGCGGTGGCACGGTGAATTTCGTGTCGATGTCGTCGTCGCCGATGTTGAACCGGCCATATTCCCTGCCGTGGAGCTTCGCCCAGCCCTGCACCCAGGCCTTGTGGAACGTGAAGGCGAACTCCATCAACTCCTGAACGAAGTCCGGTTCGGTAAGCTGCTCCATGAAAACGTTCTCTTGCCCGCGCAAGCCGGTCGCCGTCTGGAAGGGCCCCTGCACCGACTTGCGGATGCCGACTTCCAGCCGCCCGTTCAGTTCCGTTTTGATCCGCTGGTAATCCTCGATCAGCCGCGGCATGAAGCCGGCCTCGAAGAAATCGGGCACGCACAACTTCTTCAGGTCGTCGCGAGTCTCGATGATCGGCAGGCCGTAGGACGGTGTTTCACCGCGAGACCATCGCGGCATGATCCCGAACATGGCGTACTCCAGCGAGTGGCAGCCGTAGTCCATCTCGTAGATGCCGATGAAGGGGGAGTCGTCGGGAATGTGCTCGCGGTGCCACAGACGGTATTCGAGCGTCTTCTCAAAGTTGAAATCCCGATCCTGAAAGAAACGATCCAGGTCGTATCCCAAGGTCTTTGCGATGGCCGGCAGCGTGGGCTGCAACTCGAACGTCACCCGCTCAGACTTGATGTTGTCCACGTAAATCGTATTGAATCGCGTGAACTCGTCGCGGATCACGTTCTCCTCGCTGTCGAGGATCCCCATCGCCTGGTCGATCATCGATTCGAGATGGTCGTTCAGGGGCATGGAAATGACCTTTCTATTGTGCAAATAACGGAAGGCAATGAGTTTGCAAAAGTCCAGATCACTTCTTGAATTTACGGTGCGCACAATTGGAGGCTCGGCGATCACCGGCACCTCCGTCGCTTCGCTGATTACCAGGCGGAACAGCCGGGCCTTGATCTTATCGAAAGCGAGGTGCTTGTGACTTCCGATCGTCGTGCCCGCCACCAGGGTCTTCCACTGTGGGCCCACCTGCACTTGAATCTCGAACTTGCGGGTGCGGCCGTAGGGCGTGTCGTCCACGATGGCCTCTCCCACGTCGCGGGCTTCGCCAAGATCAATTTGTACCCAACCGCTGCCAGTTTTCCGGAGCGGCCCAGACGGTGTTGAAGTCGCCGTCGTTCACGTGGGTCTTGGACAATTGCTTTTCCCGTCCCTTCCACTCGCCGGAAACCTCGACCGGTTTGCCTTGGGACAACGGCTTCGGCTGGGACACTTCCATGACCGGCAAGGTCATGGCCTCGCGATCCAAGGTGGAGCTCGACGATGGCAGCCGGGCTGAGGTTGCGGCGGCCGCGCGGGATGCCGATCGTGATGCGGCTGCCGCGCGGGCGCAGTCCCACCGGCGCGCCCTGGAGCATGCGTGCCGAGAGCACCTTGGCCGGCAGCGTCGGCAGGGTGAGGTTCCCGTCGTCGAGCTGCTGGGCGAAGACGAACACGTTGTTGCCCTTGCGGGTGGAGACGCCCCAGCGTCGGGCAGCCAGGGGCCGCCGCGGGTGCCGTAAACGGCCTCGCCGTTCTCGTCGAGCCACAGGCCAATGGTGCGCAGCGCGAGGGCGTCGTCCTTGTCAATGGTGCCATCTTCGCGCAGGCCGACGCCCAGCAGCAGGGCGCCGTCGCGGCCGATGCACTGGATGAGCCGGTTGAGCACATCATCGCGGCTGCTCGCACCGGCCAGTTGTATTGGTCTTTGATCCACGACCAGCACAGGCCATAGGGGCTGCCATGGAGGTTATAGCAACTGTCCCAGCCCTTGTCCGAGCAGTACGCCGCCGACGTCCATTTCGCGGATTCGGAAGTCGCCCACCGGATCGGGGTCTTGGTAGGGCCATTTATCCATCCGGTCGCCTTGCAAGGTGTCGGGCTGCAAGCGGCGAACCGTGGCGTAGAGATCTCTGGCCATGGCGTGAGTCCAGCAGGCATCCCCACTGGCGTCATACCAGACGTAGCCCACTTTGCCGTACTGGGTCAGAAGCTCCTTCAAATGCGGCTTCATGACCTTATTGATATAGAAATGCATGTCGCCGGCCTTGCGTTGTTTCTCACTCATCCAGTCGGCGGGAAACTTTTGGCTATCCATCCAATCCGCGATGGAGTAATAGAGGCAGAACCGCACTTGGCTGCCACGGCAAGCCTCGGCCATCTCCTTGACGTAATCGCGATGGAAAGGGCTGTCCATCACCTGGCGGCCCGGCACCTTGGTGTCCCACATGGCGAAACCATCGTGATGCTTGGCCACCACCACGGCGTAGCGGAACCCAGCCTCTTCGAAAAGCTTGACCCACTCCTTGGCATTGAACTTCTTGGGGTCAAACTTCTTGTAAAGCTCGTCGTAGATCGCCGGCAGCACCTGCGGCATGTCGAACCATGGGGTTCTTGCGGATGTGCGAGATCTCGCCACCACAGAGGACGGAGGGGTTCCAGTCCAGGAACACGCCGAATTTGGCGTCGCGCAGGCCCACTGGGCGCAGGGCCTTGTATTCCGCCGGCGTCTCGTGGAAGGGATCGAAGGCGGCCGGCTTATCGGCGGCGGCGGCCGCGGCGAACATAGCGGTCCGCAACACGAACGCCAAAGTGATAGTCTTCGTCTTTCGTCGTTTCTTTTCCAAGTGGTTCACTCGCAAGTTCAAGCTCCTTTACCATCCACCGGCGATGGATGGAGGTCGCGGCAATCTCATTCGCCGTACAATTGGAATTCCGCCAGCGTCGGGGTGTCGCTGGCCTTGCGGATATTGAGCCGAAAGCGCCGGGCCTTCACCGGCACAAGACTCAAGTCCAATCGGTTTCCGATCGTCGCGCCTCCGGCGAGTTTCTTCCACTGGCCGCCCACTTGGGCTTCCAAATCGAACTGCTGCGTGCGACCATAGGGCACGTCGCTCAGCATCGCCTCGCTGATTTCGCGTTCCTTCTGCAAGTCCACCGTCACCCACGCCGCGCGAGCGTTCGGCTCCGCAGCCCAGATGGTCGCTCCATCGCCATCGGTAATGTGCGTCTTGCTCAAATTCGTTCTCGCATCGCCTCCCAAAAACTGGAGAACCTCCACCGGCTTGCCACGCGAAAGATTCAGGAGGCCGTCGTTGCCGAAAAGTTGGAAGTCAAGCAGGACTGCCTGTCCTTTGGTCTTGCGAAGGTTCAACCGAAAGAGGCGCACCTTGATTGGCGGAAAGTGCAGAACCCGTTCGTCTCCGATCGTTTTGCCTTCGGCAATCTCCTTCCATTGCCCTCCCACTTGCATTTCCAGATCGAATGATTCCGTAGTATCGGCGTTCCATTCGTTCGGCATTGGCGTGATACCTCGTGCTCCTGTTGCAAATCCACCGTCACCCACGGCGTCTGATCGCCGCGCAGGCAAGCCAACTCCCAGCACCGGATTGGTTGGCCGTGAGCGCAACTTTGTTCCAATAAGGACCAGGGTTGATGCTCGACACTTCCACGGGCCGGTTCAACGCCAAATCCCTCGCCTCCGGCACGGCGACCACCGGCAGTTTCATCGCATCCCGGTCCAGCGTCAGTTCTACAATCGTGGCAAATGGCCGATGAAACGCTTCGGGAACGCGGATGACCCAATCGTCATCCTTCTTCTCGAGTGCAACCGAACCGCACGTGATCAGCCGGAATAGATTCCGCCTCGGCCGGCAGGGCGGGCACTTTGATCGCATCCGTCGTTCCATTCTTTGACAAACAGAAACACCTTATTGCCCTTGCACGTGGCCCCACCCCAAATGCCAGGCAAATACGGTCCACCGCGGGTGTTGTAAATGGCATCGCCGTTGAGTTTGAGCCAATCGCCCAATTCCAGCAGAAACCCCGGCACCCCTTGGATCAAGCGTGCCGTCGGGCCGAGGACCAACACCCAACAACGTACCTCCGTCGCCGCCACCACACATTTGATCAACATCGGCGATATCCCTGACATCGGTCTCGGATTCATCGGCGGCACCCACGACCAGCCGGGCAGACAGATATTCATGCAGGAGATCCATGCCTTCTCGTCGTAATAGGTCACGACATACCCTTCTTTCAGCAAAGAAGTCCCCCACGGCATCCGGAGCGGGAAGCAAGTGCGCCCGGTACCGGAAATGGGTTGATCCGGTTGGCGATCAAGGTGGACGGCTGAAGCCTTCGCGCATCTTATACATCTCTCGTCCGCTCGCGTGCGTCCATGATTTGTCCCAGAAGCCATCAAACCAGATGTAGCCAACATCACCGTAATGGGTCAGCAACTCCTTCATGTGCGGTTTGAAAATCTCGTTCTTGTACGCCGTCAAATCCGCACCCGGCCCAAAGGCTTAAATGTTTCTGCACTATGGTCACCCAATACCCAACCTAAAATTCCTTGACTGAAGTGGTTTACTGCTGTCCACAGCCAGATGAAGAACCGGAATTTTTAGAACTTATTGTTTTTGCCAAACCGAGCGAGACAGCGAGTTAATAGTGAAAGCGTCATCAATTCACCCTCGTAAATTGGCGAAGGTATTGGTATTGTAATGAGAATTGCTGTATAGTTTGAGGTATGCCAGACAATACTCTCAAGAGTTGCTCTATGATTGCTCTACCTGGTATTGCCATCCAAGACAAGATATACGAAAGTTCTAATTCTCTAGTGTATCGAGGCATCAGAGACGATGGAGTAGAGATCATCGTAAAAATGCTAAAGCTTGATTATCCCTCTCCTCAAGAACTTACCCGCTACAGACAGGAATATAACATTACCCGTTCGCTCAACTTGGAAGGAGTTATCAAGGCATACAGCCAGCAGGACTATCAACGTACTCTGGTGATTCTCTTAGAAGATTTTGGGGGAGAGTCCCTAGAACAATGGATACGCACAAGCGCCCAGATATTTTCTGCCCCATGCCCTTATCCACTTTTCTTGGTTTTGCAATCATTATTTGCGACATTCTGGCCAGAATCCATGCAGCTAATGTCATTCATAAAGATATCAACCCTGGAAACATAGTCCTCAATCTCGATACTGGCGTTGTCAAAATTATTGACTTTGGAATTGCCACCCAATTTAACCGCACGAATCCGACTTTCAAAATTCCTCATGTATTAGAAGGGACACTCGCCAGTACCTATCTCCAGAGCAAACCGGGCGGATGAACCGTTTGCTCGATTACCGCACCGATTTTTACTCCCTTGGTGTGACATTTTACGAACTGCTAACTGGATATCTGCCGTTTCCCACAACGGATATGCTTGAGCTAGTCCATTGTCATATAGCTAAACAGCCTATTCCGCCTCACGAACTGAATGCAACGATTCCCAAACCAGTTTCAGATATCATTCTCAAACTGATAGCGAAAAATGCCGAAGAACGCTATCAGAGTGCCTGGAGAATCAAAGCGGATTTAGAAATTTGTGCAGAACAATTCAAAGAAATCGGTCAAATCTCTAGCATTCAACTGGCGCTTCAAGACGCTTCGGGTCAGTTTCAAATTCCGCAAAAACTGTATGGACGGGACAAGGAAGTTGCAATATTACCGGCAGCGTTTGATCGCGTAGCATGTCCGGAGGACAATCGCGTAGCGGCTTTATCAAACAATTCGGAGAACGACTTCGCAAAGGGAACAAACGGGCAATCCAAAATTCCAAGTCGAAATGATGCTCGTCTCTGGCTATGCTGGCATTGGTAAATCAGCGCTAGTGCAAGAACTCTACAAACCCATCACGGCAAAACGTGGCTATTTTATCGCTGGGAAGTTTGACCAGTTTCAGCGTAATAGTCCCTATAGCGCGATCGCAGATGCTCTGCAAAAATTGGTGCAGCAATTGCTCAGTGAACCAGACGAACAACTGCAACAGTGGCGATCGCAGCTTTTAACAGTCTGGGGAACCAACGGAAAAATTATCATTGATATCATCCCCGAAGTTGAATTAATTATTGGCGAGCAGCCACCCGTACCGGAAGTTGGGGCAACTGAAGTCAAAATCGCTTTCATCGAATCTTTGGGCAGTTTGTGCGGGTGTTTTGTTCAGAATCACATCCCCTTGTGATCTTCTTAGATGATTTGCAGTGGATAGACTCAGCAACGCTGAAGTTAATCGAGTTGATGCTCCTGGATGAGCAAACCCAATCCCTATTTTTGATTGGCGCCTATCGAGACAATGAAGTGCATTCAGCCCATCCACTGGCACTGACACTAGAGAGGCTGCGCCAACGAGGAGCAGTACTTCAGGAAATTGTTCTGGCATCTTTAACGCTGGAACCGTTGAGTCAGTTGCTTGCCGAAAAACGCTCCATCAAAATACAGGTAGAGTTCTTTCCCTGGCTGAGTTAGTGCTGCGTAAAACAGAGGGAAATCCGTTCTTTGTTAACGAATTTTTGCGAATGCTGTATAGCGAAAATCTATTGACCTTTGATGTTGAGCAGCGAACTGGACAATGGAACATTGATTAAATTCAAGCCCAGAACATCACTGATAATGTGGTGGAGTTGCTGCTGACCAAGTTAATGAAATTACCAGAGACTACGCAGCAAATCCTTCGGCTAGCGGCTTGTATCGATGCTGAATTTGGTTTAAAGACGTTGGCGATCGTCTCTGAGCAATCCCCTCAAGCGGTTTTTCTGGCTTTACTACCAGCGATCCAGGGTGGCTTCATTCAGCCGATCTCTGAATTAGACGAAGACCTGTTAGTTCAAGAGTATAAATTTTTGCACGATCGCGTGCAGCAGGCAGCTTATGCGCTAATTGCTGAAGAGCAACTACAAGCTGTTCACTTACAAATTGGTTATCTCTTGCTGAAAAGTAATGAGCCTGAAACTATATCAAACAACTTATTTGAGGTAGTTGATCACCTTAATATCGGGCGCAACTTAAGGGTGGGCATGGATCGACTGGAGCGCGATAAAATAACCCGGTAAATTTAATCGCAGGTCAGAAAGCCAAAAAAGCATTAGCTCATAGTGCTGCACTACAATATTTAACAATAGGAATAGAATTATTACCTGCCGATAGCTGGCAGTTTCAGTACGCTCTAACTCTGGCACTGCACGAAGAAGCAACAGAAGCAGCATACTTGAGTGGCGATATCCAACAAATGGAACAATGGGTGATCGTTGTCCTAGAATATTGCAAACACTGTTCTGGATAAAATAAAAGTTTATGAGACTAAAATTCAGACTTACATGGTGCAATGTAAGCAAATAGAGGCAATTAAGATTGGGTTAGAAGTTTTAGAGTTGCTGGGTATATCTTTGTCAGAAGCACCAACAGAAGTTGATATTCAAAGGCATTTGAAGGAAAAATTAGATTACTTTAATACTCTAAATACAGAGGATTTGCTGGAGCTACCATTAATGAGGGAGCCAGATAAACTAGATGCGT